>CAWAGM010000012.1:0-55390 GCA_963781575.1 uncultured Actinomycetota bacterium
AGCACCCCTGCTCCGAGCTTGCTCGGGGCAATCCTCGCTGACCCGTCCTCTATAGAGGACGGGTCAGCGTCGTTTTCGTAACCAGCGGTCGGGCGGTGCGTTGAGGAGTCGTGAAACGCCTGCTGATGTCCGTGCTGGTCGTGGGTGCGCTCGTGGCGACGTGCCCGAGCCCGCGCCGACGGACCCTGCACGCGCTGACCTGACGGCTGTCAGCTGCGCGCGACAGCTCGTGCGCGGCGCTGCGCCCACCCACCTGGCGCCCGGCCACCGGCACCACCCGGCCCAAGGCGCCGCTGCGCGTGTTCGCCATCCAGTTCAAGCAGGACCTCGACCACGTGCGCAGCTACCGCACGTTCCGCCGTGCGATGCGTTGCCAGGTGCGTGACTTCGTGCTGCCCCACCGCATCCCAGGCCAGCCCACCCTCGTGGTCTTCCCCGAGGACGTCGGGCTCGCCGCGATCGCGACAGGTCGCCGCGGTCGCGCCGTTCGCGCGCTCGCACCGACGCCGGTCGGTGCCCCGGTCGGCGACGCGGCGCCGCTCGGGGGACTCGCCGCGCTCCAGGAGCTCACCGTCGAGTACGCGCCGCAGGTGGCGGCCTACCGGGCGATGTATCCGGGCGTCGACCCACGCCAGGCCGTGCTGCTCGCGGCCACCGACACCTTCGCCCGGGCTGTCTCCCAGACCTTCTCCGACATCGCCCGCGACTTCGGGCTCTACGTCGTGGCCAGCAACAACCAGGCCGCCTTCCGCGAGTCGCACGACCCCGCGGAGGTGGCGCTGTTCGGCGACCCTGACGTCGACGACGGCGCAGCGTTCGTCGCGACGTCCGGGCGCGTGCCGAACCGCACGTTCTTGTGGGGGCCCGACGACGTGGACCCCAGGGCGGCACGGGGCACCCGCAACCTGCTCTTCACCAACGAGAAGGTGCCGCTCACGCCGCTCGAGATCGACGTGCTCGGTCTCTCACCCGGACCGTCGACCGGACTGCTGCGGTGCGCAATGCCGCCGGTGCATCGGTGGCCGGGTTCCGGCTCGGGTTCGCCACCTCGCTTCCGGCCTTCACCTACGGCACGCCGTTCGGCCGCACCACGGCCCATCCGTGCCGCAACACTGCCCGCACCTACATGCACTGCATGGAGGCCAAGGGGGTCGACGTCGTGGTGCAGGCCGAGGCCAATCCCGGACGCTGGGCCGGGCCGGGTGGCCGCAGCGACTGGCAACCCTTGGAGTGGATGGACTCGACCTGGCGTGCTGTGGCCGACCCGGCGGTGACCTTCGACTACAACGTCACCGCCCACCTCGTGGGCAACCTGTTCGACCTGGCCTTCGACGGCCAGAGCGCCATCACGGCGCGCCGCGCGCACGCCGCACCGCGGCACTACGTCGGAAACGCGCAGGCGCTGGGCTCCGACCCGCGGCGCTTCCGACGCTACGCCGGTGGCAAGCGGCACTTCCTCCAGCTCGCACCGTGGGTGTGTGCCGGGCCGGACGCCGCGCAGCGAGACCGGTTGCGGTCGTGTGCCGCCGCCCGCTCGCCGGGCAGCGGCACCCGCGTCGAGGACGACTACCTCCAGACGGCCGTCTATGCCGACCTGGTGCACCACGAGGAGAGCTCATGACCACGCCCACCCGCCGCGGACTCCTGACCGGCGCCAGCGCTGGTGCTCTGGCCGCGGGGCTCGCCCTCGACTCGCCCGTGCACGCGGCACCGGCCGCGCGGGTCTCCTCGGCGGACGTCGTGGTCGTCGGCGCGGGCCTGGCCGGCCTCACCGCCGCGCGTGACCTCGCCCGGCGGGGCCACGACGTCGTGCTGCTGGAGGCTCGTGACCGCGTCGGTGGTCGAACCCTCAACCACGCCATCGACCGCTCCCACGTCATCGAGGTGGGTGGGCAGTGGCTCGGCCCGGGTCGCACCATCCCGGCCGCCGATCCCACGGCGGGCGATGTTCGGGGCCAGGACCGGGTGGCCGCACTGGCTCGGGAGCTGAAGCTGTCGCGATTCCCCTCCTACGACACGGGGGCCTACGTCGACTATCGACGCGACCTGCCGGTGCCACGGATGACCTACACCGGCCGGATCCCTACCCACGACCCCCTGGCCACGGCCGAGGCGGCGCTCGCGCTCGTCGAGCTCGACCGACTGTGCACCCAGGTGCCGCTCGAGGCACCGTGGACGGCGGCACGCGCGCACGCGTGGGACTCGATGACCTTCCAGACGTGGATGGACCACGGTGACACCGTCAGCGGCTACCCCTACGCGGGCACCGCGTCGCCGTTCCCGGGACTGCGGACGCCCGGCGCGCGCAAGCTGCTCGAGCTGGCCATCGAGTCGGTGTTCTCGTGCGAGCCGCGCGACCTCTCCTTCCTGCACGCGCTGTTCTACTTCCACTCCGCCGGCAGCGTCGAGTCGTTGATCTACACCACGGGCGGTGCCCAGCAGGACCGGGTGGTGGGCGGCAGCCAGCTGCTCTCGTTGCGCTTGGCGGCGCGTGCTCAGCGCGGCGGCGTCCGGTTCCACCTCTCCTCGCCGGTGCGCCGCATCGAGCAGCGCGGCGGCCGGGTGCGAGTCAGTGGCGACGGGTACGAGGTGCGCGCCAAGCGGGTCGTCGTCGCCATCCCGCCCACCTTGGCGGGGCGGATCGACTACGCGCCCGGGCTGCCGGCGTTGCGCGACCAGCTGACCCAGCGGATGCCGATGGGCACGGTGATCAAGGTGCAGTGCGTCTACGACGAGCCGTTCTGGCGTGCTCAGGGCCTGGCCGGTCAGGTCACCTCCGACACCGGACCGGTGAAGCTCACCTTTGACAACTCACCACCCGAGAAGAAGCCGCCCTTCGGCGTCCTGATGGGCTTCATCGAGGGTGCCGACGGTCGGGCATGGGGCTCACGCTCGACCGGTGAGCGACGCGCGGCAGTGATCGACTGCATGGAGCGCTACTTCGGTCCGCAGGCGCGTCGGGTCGAGGCGTACGTGGAGAAGAGCTGGGCCGACGATCCCTGGGCGCGCGGCTGCTACGCCGGCTACCTCACCCCCGGCACCTGGCTCGACTTCGGTGTCGCGCTGGCGCGGCCGGTCGGCCGGGTGCACTGGGCCGGCACCGAGACCTCCCCGGAGTGGAACGGCTACATGGACGGCGCGGTCCGCTCCGGTGAGCGGGTGGCCGTCGAGGTGCACCGGGCGCTGGCTTGACCTGCCCCGGCGAGCTCGGCGGCACCCGATCTGGTTGGGTCGAACCATGAGCTCAGTCGAGCTGGTACGCCCGTCCTCGCTCAGCGGGTCAGTGCCCTACGCCTACGCCGCCGTCGTCGACTCGCTGGTGTTCACCGCCGGCGCCTGCCCGCTCGACGCAGACGGGTGCATCGTCGCCCCCGGCGACGTGACCGCGCAGGCCGAGCAGGTGATGTCCAACCTGATCGCCGCGCTCGAGGCGGCCGGCTGCGCGCTGGCCGACGTCGCCAAGTCGACGGTCTACGTGGCGTCGTCCGACCGGGCCGACCTCGTCGCAGCCTGGGACGTCGTGCGCGCAGCGTTCGGCGACCACGACGCCCCGAGCACCCTGCTCGGCGTCACCGCCCTCGGCTACCCCGACCAGCTCGTGGAGGTCGAGGCGGTCGCCGTGCGGCCCTGTGTCACGGTGGAGCCGTGACCGACGGCCGCCGAGAACGCTTCGAGGAGCTCGTACCTGGCATCATCGAGCCGTTGCGCCGCTTCCTCGCCCGGCGTACGGACTCGGCCACGGCCGACGACGTCCTCGCCGACACACTGCTGGTCTGCTGGCGCCGCATCGATGAGGTGCCGCACCAACCGCTGCCCTGGGCCTACGGGGTGGCGCGGCTCTGCCTGGCGAACGCCGAGCGCGCCGGGCGTCGCCAAAGCCGGGTCGCGGCGCGGATCGCCACGGTCGATCCACCCGCCACCAGCACCGGCGCCGACGATCCCGACCCGGCCACCGACGCGGTCCGCGAGGCGATCGCGGCCTTGCCGCCAGCCGACGCCGAGCTGCTGCGACTGTGGGCCTGGGAGCAGCTGAGCGTGAGTGACATCGCGGTCGCTCTCGACATCACTTCGAACGCCGTCAGCATCAGGCTGCACCGGGCCCGCGAGAAGCTGCGCGACGAGCTGCGAAAGATCGCCGGCCCTGCCGGACATGACCAGGTGAACGAGAGGAGGAGCCCGTGACCGACCACGACGAGCACGACGAGCAGGACCAGCCCGACGAGCTGCGTGACCAGCTGCGTGCGGCCGACCCGGCGTCCTCCCTCACCCCGGCCGACCCCGCGTGGGTGGCCCGACTCCTGGAGGACACCATGGCCGACGAGCTCACCGACGAGTCCCGTGCCGATGGCACCCACCACCGCAGCCGGCTGACCTGGCTGGTGGCGGCCGCGGCCGCGGTGCTGATGGTCGCGGGCGTCGCCTTCGCCCTCGTGCAGGAGGATGACGCCGGGCTCACCACGGCCGGCGACCAGCCCGCCCCGACCGCTGCGCAGACGGTGACCGAGCTGACCGTGAGCGGAGACGCTGCATCGGCCAAGTGCCTCGTGCCCTCGTCGGCGCCGCAGGTCGTGACGGCGCAGACCCTGGTCTTCGACGGGGTCGTCGAGTCGATGAGCGGCAACTCGGTCACCCTGGCGCCGAGCCGGTTCTACACCGGCGAGGAGACCGACCTGGTCACGGTGCAGGCCCCGAGCGAGGACATGCAGTACCTGCTCTCGGCCGTCACCTTCCGCGAGGGCGAGCGCTACCTGGTCGCCGCGACCGACGGCCGGGTCACCCTCTGCGGGTTCAGCGACGTCTACTCCGACGAGCTCGCCGGCGTCTACGACAACGCATTCTCGGGCTGACCTCGGCGGCACCCCGCAGCTGGGCCAACCGCGGCCAACGCGTCCCTGCGTAGCCTGGCGACGTGACACTGTCGTCGAGTCCCGAGCACATCGGCGAGCGCCTCGCCGCCACCGGCTACCTCTGCGACGACGACCTCGCCACCGTGGTGTTCCTCGCGCTGCGAATGCAGCGCCCGCTGCTGCTCGAGGGAGAGCCGGCACTGGCAAGACCGCACTCGCCGAGGCGTTGGCCGCGGCGCTCGACGTCCCGTTGGTGCGACTGCAGTGCTACGAAGGAATCGACGCCACCCAGGCTCTCTACGACTGGGACTTCCCGCGCCAGGTGCTGCACCTGCGGGCGCTGGAGGCCGCTGGCGGCATCGACCTCGAGGAGGCCGAGAAGAACCTGTACGACGAGCGCTTCCTGCTCGCGCGGCCGGTGCTGGCCGCGCTGCAGCAGAGCCCGGCGGTGCTGCTCGTCGACGAGATCGACCGCGCCGACGACGAGTTCGAGGCGTTCCTGCTGGAGGTGCTCTCGACCTACCAGGTGAGCATCCCCGAGCTCGGCACCGTGCGCGCGGCTGAGCCGCCGGTGGTGGTGCTCACCTCCAACCGCACCCGCGAGCTGCACGACGCCCTCGAGCGGCGCTGCCTCTACCACTGGATCGACCACCCCGGGCTCGACCGCGAGGTCGCGATCGTGCGGTCGCGGGCGCCGGAGGTGTCCGCCGAGCTCGCCTCTCCAGGTCGTCGACGTCGTGCACCAGCTGCGTGACCGCGGCGGGCTCGAGAAGCGCCGGGGTCGCCGAGACGCTCGACTCGGCGCCGCCCTGCAGCACCTGGGCGTCGACCGAGCTCGACCTCGAGCGTCGGCCCGCACGTTCGAGCGCTGGTGAAGAACCGCGAGAACGCCGAACGCGTCCGGCAGGCCCTCGACCAGATGCTGCGCCGTGAGCCTCCGCCCAGGCGGCCGATGCTCCCGGTCCACGACGCCGACGAGGTCCTGGTCGGCTTCACCCGGGCCTGCTGCACGTCGCCGGACTGAGAGGTCACCCAGGACCGGACCCGGCTACCTCGCCGCGGTCCGGCCGATCGGTCTGGGCGAGCGCGCGGCGACCCACGCGCCGGCCGCGCCACGCTGTGCGCCTCGCCCGACGACCTCGCCCGCTACGACCAGGTGCACGACTGCCTACTTCAACGCCGCGCGAAGGACTACCCCGAGAGCGACGCCGGCCACCGCCAGCCGGCCGGAGGTGACCGAAGTCGGGCACCGGCGAGGGCTCGGGCGACAGGACGATGAGGACGAGGTCGACTGTCCGCCGCGCGAGGCCAGCGAGGTCGAGCTCGTGCGGCAGCGGGACGTCGCCGGGCTGGCGCCGCCGAGAAGCACCGACTAGCCGCCCTATTCGGGGGCCCTCCGTTCCGGCTGCCGATGCAGCGCACCCTCCGTCACGGCCCGTGGCGCCGCGGCCAGGTCGACGCGTCCCGGAGCCCGCGGACCAGGCTGCGCCGCCTCGGTGAACCGGCCACCGTCGAGTAGCAGCATCTGCGCTCGCGGACCCCGGCGCGTGCTGCTCCTGCGTCGACGTCTCCGGCTCGATGAGCCGCGATCGCCGAGGGCTGCTCCGCCTACGCGCACCGGATGACCGAGGACCGCGACCGTCGCGGCGGGCGGCGCGAGCCTTCACGGTCGGCACCCGCCTGACCCGCCTCGCCCGGTCGCTGCAGAGCCGCGAGGTCGAACGCGCGCTGGTCGCCGCGGGTCCGACCGTGCCGGACTGGTCGGGAGGCACCCAGCTCGGCGAGACGCTGCAGGCCTTCCTGGAGCGGTCAGGTCGGCGGGGTCGGCGCGCGGCGCAGTAGTCATGGTGTACAGCGACGGCTCGGAGCGCGGTGACCGGTGCTGCTCGCCGAGCAGATGCGGCGGCTGCCGCGCGTCGCGCACCGGGTGGTGTGGGTGAACCCCCTCGCGGCAAGGTCGGCTACGAACCCGTGCAGCAGGGATGATCGCGGTGCTCCCGCTCGTCGACGACTCGTGGCCGGGCACTCGCTGGCGACGTATCGCGCGAGCTGATCGAGGTGGTCGCGCATGCGTGACGTGCTCCCCGAGCTCATGCGGTCGTCGGAGGCCGGCGAGACCATCGGAGTCGGCACCGTGGTCACGACCTTCCAGCTCCGCGCCCCGCCCTCCGGGCACCTCGATGCTCTCGGCCCCGACGAGACCGCCGTCGGCTCGGTCTCGGGCGGATGCATCGAGGGCCCGTCTAGACCTGGCCCGGGAGGTCGTCGAGTCGGGCGGAGCCGGTGCTCCGAGCGCTACGGCGTCACCGACGAGGACGCCTTCGCCGTCGGCCTCACCTGCGGCGGCATCCTCGACGTCTAGGTCGAGAAGGTCGACCGGGAGACGGTCCCCGAGCTCGGGGAGGTCGCCACCGACGTCGCGGCGGGCCGTCCTCGCGTGACCACCGTGATCGAGCGTCCAGACCCGGAGCTCGGACGTCGGGCGCTGAGGACTGACGTCGGCCGGAGGTGACCGGTCGAGCCGGCGCCAGTCGGCTCAGACCGCGCCAACGACGCGGTCCACGACGACGCGCTGGGGCTGCTCGCCTCCGGTACCAAGGTCGCTCACCTACGGCCCGGACGGCCAGCGCCGGGGAAAGGGGATGCACGTCTTCGTGTGGGCCTTCGCACCCAAGCCCCGGATGCTCGGTCTTCGGGGCCATCGACTTCGCGGCCGCCGTGGCCCGGGTCGGCGCCTTCCTCGGCTACGAGGTCGGGGTGTGCGATCCTCGACCCGTCTTCGCCACGCCTGGCGGCTCCCCAGCCCCGACGGGTCGTCGTCGACTGGCCGCATCGATGCCTGAGGGCGGAGAGCGACGCCGGCCGAGATCGACGCCCGGACGATGATCACCGTGCTCACCCACGACCCGAAGTTCGACGTGCCGCTGTTGGAGGTGGCGCTGCGGCTGCCGGAGGGTCGCCTACGTCGGTGCGATGGGGTCGCGCCGTACCCACGACGACCGGATGGTGCGGCTCCGGGAGGTCGGGGCTGACCGACGACGAGCTCGCTCGGCTCTCCAGCCCGATCGGGCTCGACCTGGGGGCGCGCACCCCGGAGGAGACCGCCATCAGCATCGCCGCCGAGATCATCGCCGGGCGCTGGGCGGAGCGGCAGCGGCTCGCTGGCACCACCGAGGGCGCATCCACGCGGCGGGGCGGGTGACCGTCGCGCTGGTGACGGGCCGGTGAGCGGTGTAACCGGGTTAGTGTGAGGACATGGCCGGACCACGATCTCGACGTGCTGCAAGCGGGAGGTGCCTGCACGCTGGACCGACGTTCGTCGAGCGGGGCGAGGCCGGCGCGCCCGATGGTGCGGCCGGAGATCCTCGCCAGCTGGAACCGTCGGGGGCCGCAATCACTCCGGACGTCACGGCCGCGCCGCTCGCCGACGAGGACGAGACGACGTCCATCTGGCGCGACTCGCCGCTGCAGCTGGCGGTCGAGAGCGTCGAGTCCGAGCTGCGTCGCACCGCCGAGGACGGCGACCTGGTGCTCGCCGTCACCGACGCCGACACCCGCATCCTCTGGACCTACGGCGGCCGCGTGATGCGCCGCAAGGCCGAGACGGTGAACTTCGTGGCCGGCGGTCGCTGGGACGACGAGTCGGTCGGCACCAACGCCCTCGACCTCGCCAACCGGCTCGCCGAGCCGTCGATGGTCTTCAGCGCCGAGCACTACGCCTCGATCGTGCACAACTGGGTCTGCTGGGCGCGCCCGTCTTCGACCCGACCAGCGGCCGCCAGCTCGGCGTCATCGACCTCTCCACCACATGGGACCGCACACACCCCATCGGCCTGGCCACCGCCCGGGTGATGGCCCGGCTGATCGAGACGGCGCTCCCGCACTCGAACCACCACCCCTCGGCCCCGCTCGCTCGGACGACACCGGCGACCCCGGGCTCGTGATGACCCTGCTCGGAACCGCCGAGGTGCGCCTCGACGGCCAGCGGCTGCTGCTCAACCGTCGTCAGACCGAGGTGCTCGCCCTGCTGGCCCTGCACCCCGAGGGACTCTCGCTCGAACAGCTGCACGCGCTCGTCTACGGCGACCAGGCGGTCACGTTCTCCACTCTCAAGGCCGAGGTGTCCCATCTGCGTGCGGCGGTCGGCGGTCAGCTGTCCTCACGGCCCTACCGGCTGCTGATGCCGGTCGCCACCGACGTCGAGCACGTGCTCGCCCTGCTGCGTCGAGGCGCGGTCGTCGAGGCGATAGACGCCTACGGCGGCGACCTGCTGCCCGGCACCAACTCACCCGCTCTGACCGAGCTGGGCGACTACGTCGCCGTCGCGATGCGCGAGGCCCTGCTCGCCGATCCCGAGCCGTCCGCGGTCCTCCGCTACGCCGACCTGGCGCCCTACGACACCGAGGTCGTGGAGCGGTGCCTGGCCGCCCTCGGCAGCACCCCGCACCATGCCAAGCCACTCCTCAAGGGCAAGCTCGCCGCCGCCACGCGCTGAGCGGGCGTTCGGGCCTCGAACCTGGCCCGGCCCCAACCTTGCCAACCGGTCCTGCGTAGCGTGACGAGCACCACACGTCACCCAAGGGAGCACCCATGACGCGGATCAGCCTCACCGTCGACGGAGCCAAGGTCTCCGACGACGTCGAACCCCGGATGCTGCTCGTGCAGTACCTGCGCGAGAAGCTCGGCAAGACCGGCACCGTCATCGGGTGCGACACCAGCAACTGCGGCGCGTGCACCGTGCACCTCGACGGCACGAGCGTGAAGTCGTGCAACGTGCTGGCCGTGCAGGCCGACGGCGCGAGGTGACCACGATCGAGGGCCTCGCGAACCGCGACGGCGAGCTGCACCCGGTGCAGGAGGCGTTCCGCGAGTGCCACGGCCTGCAGTGCGGCTACTGCACCCCGGGGATGATCATGCAGAGCATCGACCTCCTCAAGGAGAACCCGCACCCGACCGAGCAGGAGATCCGGCGTCGGCCTCGAGGGCAACCTGTGCCGCTGCACGGGCTACCACAACATCGTCAAGGCCGTGCAGCACGCGCCGGGACAGGAGGCCACGGCATGACGCTCACCGAGCACGAGACGACCCGACGGCGCCGGCACCCCCGAGATCGGCCGCGACCGACGCCGCAAGGAGGACCAGCGGCTGATCACCGGTCGCACCCGCTGGACCGACAACATCACGCTGCCGGGCATGCTCCACCTCGCCATGGTGCGCAGCCCGTTCGCCCACGCGAAGATCACCGCGATCGCCACCGACGGCGGCCAAGGCCTCGACGAACGTCGTCACGGTGATCACCGGCGCCGACCTGGGCGAGAGCCAGGGCGGGCTCTCAACGCCTGGGCCATCACCCCCGACCAGGTCGCCCCCGCTCACCCGCCGATGCCTGCCGACCGGGTGACCTTCGCCGGCGAGATCGTCGCCGTGGTCGTGGCCCGGACCGCTGCCGAGGCCCGTGATGCCGCCGAGCTGGTCGACGTCGAGTACGAGGAGCTGCCCGCAGCACTGGACCTCAAGAAGGCAGCCGCGGACGACGAGAACGGGGGGATCCTGGCCCACCCCGACCTCGGCACCAACAAGTCGGCCCTGTGGGTCTTCGACTCCGAGGAGGCCGGCACCGGCGGCAACGTCGACGACGCCATCGACAAGGCCCGCAGCGACGGCATCGTCATCGAGCGGGAGTACCGCCAGCAGCGCCTGATCCCGGCGTTCATGGAGCCGCGCTCGACCGTGGTCGATCCGACCGGCGAGCAGATCACCATGTGGTCGGCGACCCAGATCCCGCACATCCTAAGCTTCGTGCTGGCCGCCACCACCGGCGTGTCCGGAGTCGAAGATCCGCGTGATCGCCCCCGACGTCGGGGGCGGTTTCGGGGGCAAGCTGCAGACGACGCCCGAGGAGTGGATGACCTTCGCGATCGCCCGCCGGCCTCGGCAAGCCGGTGAAGTACACCGAGACCCGCTAGGAGAGCCTGATGGTCGCCCACCACGGCCGCGACCAGTGGCAGAAGCTGACCATGTCGGCGGAGAAGGACGGCACCGTCACCGGGCTCAAGGTCGAGCTGCTCGCCGACCTCGGCTCCTACGTGTCCTGGTCGGCGGGGGCGTGCCGGTGCTCGGCGCGTTCATGTTCAACGCGATCTACAAGTTCCCGAGCTACCAGTTCAACTGCCAGACCGTGCTCACCAACAAGACCTGGACCGACGCCTATCGTGGCGCCGGTCGGCCCGAGGCGACCTACGCCATCGAACGGATGATGAGCGAGCTCGCCGCCGAGGCTCGGCGTCGACCCGATCGAGATCCGCCGCAAGAACTGGATCAACGCCGAGGAGTTCCCGTTCACCACGGTGGCCGGTCTCGAGTACGACTCGGGCGACTACGAGGCAGCCACCGTCAAGGCGATGGAGATGTTCGGCTACGACGAGCTGCGCGCCGAGCAGCAGCGGCGTCGCGACAGCCAGCGACCCGGTGCAGCTCGGCATCGGCGTCTCGACCTTCACCGAGATGTGCGGCCTCGCACCCTCGCGCGTGCTGGGTCAGCTCAACTACGGCGCCGGCGGCTGGGAGCACGCGAGCCGTGCGGATGCTGGCGACCGGCAAGGTCGAGGTCGTCACCGGCGCCAGCGCCCACGGGCAGGGCCACGAGACGGCGTTCAGCCAGATCGTGGCCGACCGGCTCGGCGTCGCCTTCGAGGACGTCGAGGTGCTGCACGGCGACACCCAGGTCGCGCCCAAGGGGCTCGACACCTACGGGTCACGCTCGTTGGTCGTGGGTGGTGAGGCGCTCGTCAGGCCGCCGACAAGGTGATCGAGAAGGCCAAGGTCGATCGCCGCCCACCTGCTCGAGGCGATCGTCGACGACCTTGAGTTAAGGGCGGGCGTTCACGGTCAAGGGCACCGACAGGGGCTGGCGATCGCCGAGATCGCCGCCGCCTCGTTCGCCGCGCACAACTACCCCGAGGGCATCGAGCCGTCGATCGACTCCGAGGCCACCTACGACCCGGTGAACTTCAACTACCCGCACGGCACACACCTGTGCGCGATGGAGATCGACACCGAGACCGGCGCGTTGAAGATGCGCAAGTACGTCTGCGTCGACGACATCGGCAACATCATCAACCCGATGATCGTGGCGGGGCAGGTGCACGGCGGCCTGGTGCAAGGCATCGCGCAAGCCCTGTGGGAGGAAGCGGTCTACGACGACGCCGGCACCCTGGTGTCGGGCTCGTTCGTCGACTACCTGCTGCCCACCGCCGCCGACACGATCAGCTTCGACATCGGCCACACGACGTCCCCCGCCCTGACCAACACGCTCGGCACCAAGGGCGTCGGCGAGGCGGGCACGATCGCCTCCACCCCGGCGGTGGTCAACGCAGTCGTCGACGCGCTGCGCCCGTTCGGCATCAACGACATCCAGATGCCGTGCACGCCCGAGCGGGTCTGGAAGGCGATCAACTCGGCCGGTTCGAAGGGCGAGCCGCCCACGGAGGCCGCCATGCCCCACTTCGATGAAGAGCGAGCAGGAAGGAGGGGCCCAGTGATCCCCGCAGCGTTCGACTACCTCGCCCCGAGCACGGTCGAGGAGGCGCTGGCCGCCCTCGCCGAGCACGGGGACGACGCCAAGATCATGGCCGGCGGGCAGAGCCTGCTGCCGGTGCTCCGGATGCGGCTCAACGCACCCGAGATGGTCATCGACCTGGGAAGATCGCCTCGCTCAAGGGGGTGCGTGACGACGGCGACGCGATCGTGATCGGCGCGATGACGCCGCACTCGGTGGTCGGCTCCGACCCGCTCGTCGCCGAGCACGCGCTGCTGATCAGCAAGGCTGTCGAGCACCTCGCCGACGCCCAGGTACGTCACCGTGGCACCTTCGGCGGGGCGCTGGCGCACGCCGATCCGGCGGGTGACCTCGGCGCGCCGGCCCTCGCCCTCGGGGCGGAGTTCGTGATCGCCGGGACGCGGCGGCACCCGCACGGTCGCCGCCGACGAGTTCTTCGTCGACCTCTTCGAGACTGCGATCGGGGACGACGAGATCCTCACCGAGGTGCGGATCCCCAAGCACACCGGTTGGGGTGCTCGCTACGAGAAGTTCGTGCGCGTGGCCCACCAGTGGCCGATCGTCGCCGTCGCCGCGACGGTAAGGTCGACGGCGGCACGATCAGCCGAGGCTCGGGTCGGGCTGACCAACATGGGCTCGACCCCGCTGCGTGCCCGCGCCGTCGAGGAGGCGCTGGCCGGGCAGCCGGCGACCGAGGAGGCCGTCCGCGCCGCCGCAGCGAAGGCGGCCGACGGCGCCAACCCGCCGTCCGACCTCAACGGGGACGCCGACTACCGCCGCCACCTCGCGACGGTGCTCACCCGCCGTGCCGTCCTCGCTGCCGCAGGAGCGTGATGGATCTCAGGCACGAGTTCACCGTCCCGACCGGGCTCGAGGAGACCTGGACGCACTTCCAGGACATCGCCGCGCTGGCGGAGTGCTTCCCCGGGGCGACGCTGACCTCCTCCGACGAGGACAGCTTCGCCGGCTCGGTCAAGGTGAAGCTGGGCCCGATCGCCCTGGTCTACAACGGGTCGGGCACCTTCACAGAGATGGATCATGCGGCGCACCGCTTCGTGGTCGACGCCAAGGGCAAGGACAAGCGGGGCAACGGCACGGCCGGGGCGAAGGTGACCTTGTCGATGGTCGGAGCTAGCCGGAGGGAGCCACACTCGAGGTGCTCACCGACCTGGCCGTCACCGGCAAGCCGGCGCAGTTCGGTCGCGGGGTCATGCAAGACGTCTCCGACAAGCTGCTCGGGCAGTTCGTGGCGTGCCTCGAACAGCGCCTGAACGCCCGGCTGCGGCGTCCCCGACCAGCGAACCGACGCCGAGTCGCCGAGGCTGTTGCCGCCGAGAACGGTGCGAGCAGCCACACCCCGGAGGCTCCGGCTCCCCGATGCGTCCGCTGGCCGCTCCTCGGGCGACGACTCCCTCGACCTCGGTGCCGCGGTGCTGCCGGTGTTGGTCAAGAGCTACTGGCGTCAGGCGGTGGGGGTGCTGGCCGTGCTCGTGCTGCTTCAGGCGCCTGAGGGCGCGGCGCCGGCGACGTCGGACGCGCTGACGATCCTGGGCAGCGGGCCCCGATAGCCCTATCGTTCCGAGCGTGAAGAAGCTGATCGGCTACACGATCGCGCTCGCCATCCTGGTCTCGCGGCATTCGTGCCGGCGATGCTCTTCGGCGATACTCCTTCGACGACGGCAGCAGCACCTACGAGCCGACGACGATCACCAGCTACGCCGCCGACTTCGACCTCGACGAGGACGGCGACCTCGCCGTCGTCGAGACGCTCACCGTGAACTTCCCCAGTGGACCGGCACGGGATCTTCCGCTTCTTCGATCGTCTCGACTCGGCGAGCCAGCACGCCCGTCGGGTGGTCGAGGACGTCGAGGTCCGGATGGACGACGGGGCCGAGACCGTTCGAGCTGCTCACCGAGGACTTCGGTCGCTACGACGTCGCGAAGATCGGCGACGCCGAGTGTTCCTGCGCCCAGGGGAGCACGTCTACGAGATCTCCTACTCGGTGCCTGGCGTGATCGCCGAGGGCGACAACGGAGTCGACGAGTCAGTTCTACTGGAACCTCATCCCGGCCGGCTGGCAGCAGGACATCGATGGGTCCGACTCACCGTGCACCTCCCGACCGAGCGGGCGCACTCGACTGCGGCGTCGGTCTCGGCGACGACCCGGCCCCGTGCGAGGTGACCGGCGAGGGCACCGACACCCTCACCGTCACCACCGGGGCCATCCCCGACCACACGCCCGTCACCCTGCGCGTCGGACTCGACATGCCCACCCCGGACGCCGGCAAGACACTGCCCTGGACCGGCCGCTACGACCGGGTGCTCGGGCAGAACTTCGCGGTCTGGTCGTCGTCCTCCTGCTCGCGCTGGGCGCGGCCGGCTTCGGCCTGGCGATGGCCCGCTCCGCGCCTTCGAGCGCACCCCCGGGCTGCCGTTGACCTACGAGCCCCCCGCCGGGATCGGTCCGGCGCAAGCCGCCTACGTGCTGAACGAGAGCATCGACCGGACGGCGTACGTCGCCACGTTGATGCACGCCGCCGAGCACGGCGCGGTCGACCTGGGCCGCACGGGCAAGGCGTGGACCATCACCGACGCGGGCGGCACCAGTGGCTGGCACGGGCTCGACCCGGTCTCGACGGGGATCGCGCACCTGTTGGCGGGCCCGGCACGACATTCACCGCAGACCCGGACAGCGTGAGCGCCGGACTGCGACTGAAGACCGAGATCGAGACCTTCGAGGCGAGCGTGAAGTCGTGGGGCAAGACGTCCGGCATGCTCGTCGGCGTGAGGTTCGGCGGGATGCTCGCACTGCTTGCGCTCGCCGGGCTCGGCGTCGCGCTCGCCGATCATCATCTTCAACCCGTTCAACATGACGATGGTCGCGCTGATCCCCGGCGCGTTCGGCGTCTTCGGGGCTCCGCTGCTCAAGACGGGCGCGACCACCAGGCGCACCCGCGCCGGACGCGAGCTGTGGTCGCGGGTCGGAGGATTCAAGCGGATCCTCTGCACCGATTCAGCGGTCGACCGCTTTGACTTCTCCGGTCGCGAAGAGCTCTACACGAAGTACGTCCCCTGGGCGGTGGCCTTCGGGTGCGCCGACGAGTGGGCGAAGAAGTACCGCACCGAGATGGGCGTCGAACCCCCGACGCCCAGCTACTTCGCGCACAGCTACGCCGGCGCCACGCTGGGGTCGGTGAGCTCGATGGTCGACGACTTCGACTCAGCCGTCGGGAGCGCGATCTCCTCCTACAACGCCACCCAGTCCTCGTCCAGCAGCGACGGCGGGGGTGGTGGCTTCTCGGGTGGTGGCGGCGGCGGTGGCGGCGGTGGCGGGTCGTGGTGACCCCGCCTGCCAGGTGGGTCCAGCCACATGGAGCGAACGGCTCACTAGACATCCAGAGATAAGGACAACCCCATGTTGATCGGCATCATCGTGATCGTCGTGCTCGTGGCCCTGGTGGGCTTCGTCATCGTCGGCTTCAACAAGCTGCGCACCACCGACGTCGAGGCCGAGGAGGCGATCGGCGGCATCGACGTGCAGCTCACTCGTCGGGCCGACCTGATTCCCAACCTCGTCGAAACCGTGAAGGGCTACGCCGCTCACGAGAAGGGCGTCTTCGAGGAGGTCACCCGGGCCCGCGCCCAGGTGCAGGAGGCCGCACGTGGGGACGACGTCCCGGCCAAGGCAGCCGCCGACGCTGCGCTCCAGCAGTCGTTGGTGAAGGTGAACGCCGTCGCGGAGGCCTACCCCGACCTCAAGGCCAACCAGAACTTCGTCGAGCTGCAGACCCAGCTCGCCGAGACCGAGAACCAGATCGCCTTCGCCCGCCAGTACTACAACGACGCCGTTGCCACGCTGAACAAGCTGGTGCTGACGATCCCGTGGATGTTCCTCACCGGCATCGCGAACGTGCACAAGCGGGAGTTCTACGACGCTCCCGAGGGCCAGCAGGCCGCCCCCAGCATCGAGTTCTGACCCATTTCACGCTGACCCGTCCTCTATAGAGGACGGGTCAGCGTGAAATGGGGGCGGGTGCGGCCGGCAAAATCGGTCGCTGAGCCGTCGGGGCCCTGGCTAGCGTGCGTGGCGATGAGTCCAGGTAGTGCTGAGTCGACCGGGATGGCAGCATGACCGGACGATCGGTCGCAGCAACCACGCGAGGCGAGCTCGGTCGAGCGTTGACATCGTGGCTCGCCGGGCGGCGGACCGAGCGCCCGTCGTCGGTCGAGAGCTCCCGGTCAGCGCGCGTCGGTTCCAGGGATGGAGCCAAGTCACCGTTCGACTCACGGCGACGACAGCGGCTCGGCATCCCGCGCCCAAGGTAGTAGAGGTTCTGCACGGTCGCGATCGGCGCGATCGCCTGGGCCATCTCCAGCTGCTCGCACGCTCACCTCCGACGCAGCCGATGTGGCCGGGATCTTGCCCTCGTCACGCTGAGCAGCTCGCCCACCTGGTCGTCTAGGTCGACTGCTCGGTCGATCCGGTGCCAGCTGAAACAGGTCGATCCGCTCCAGCCCGGGCCGCCGAGCGACACTCACGACTGCTGGCGCAGGTAGGCGGTTGCGACCGGCGTCCAGATGCCCGGACCCGCCGGTGAGCCCGGCCTGGCGATCACGACTCGTCGGCGTAGGGGTGCAGGCCTCGTGCAGCAGCTCTTCGGCGACGTTGGGGCCGTAGGAATCGGCGGTGTCGAAGAAGGTGATGCCGAGCTCCACGGTGCGGCGCAGCACCGCGATGGCCGCGTCATGGTCGCGGGGCGGACCCCACACCCCCTCGCCGGTCAGCTGCATGGTGCCGTAGCCGAGACGGCACGGCAGGTCGCCCCCATGCTGAAGATGCCGGATGCTCCTGCGGTGCTCATCTTGCTGGCTCGATGAGGCCGGTCCGGCCGAGGCGTGGCACGGCTTTCCATGCCTCCACCCAACGAGGCCCTTCGAAATGCACTCGCCAAATGCACTCGCTCAGTCGTCTCGATTCTGGGTAGCGTGCGTAGCGATGAGTCCTGGTGGTGCTGAGTCGATCGGAACGTGCCGGACCTCGGTCCAGCACCGCGAGGCTCGCGGTCGAGGTCGAGACTGTGGCCCACCTCGTCGCGGACCAGTTCCCTTGTGGTCGCGCCTCCCCATCAGGCCCGTTCGTTCCCAGGGGTGGGACAACGTCACTTTCGCCTCGGCGCACATGTGCGGCTCCCCAGTGCCGGGGAGTACGAGCCAGCCGTCGAGAAGGAGCATCGCTGGCTGCCTGAGCTGGCCAAGCACCTCCCCGTCCCGATCCCTGCACCGTTGGGTCGAGGCGTCCCTGGGGCGGGGTATCGGTTCGGCTGGTCGGTTACGGATGGCTCCCTGGCGAACCGGCTGCCCGGGGAGCAGGTCGCCTTCAGAAGACGCCGAACGGGCGGAACTGCACGGAGATGCGGGGCCCGGCCGAGGCGACCTTCGGGACGGCGTGCTCCCAGGTGCGCTGACAGCTGCCGCCCATGACCACGAGGTCGCCGTGCCCCATCTCGATCGAGATCGACGCGTCACGACGTGCCGCGTCTCGCGGTCGCAGGTGCAGCCGGCGCGGGTCGCCGATGGACACGATCGCGACCATCGTGTCGTGGGTGGACCCCTTGCCGATCGTGTCGCCGTGCCAGGCCACCGAGTCGCGGCCGTCGCGGTAGTAGCAACAACCGGCTGTGCGGAACGGCTCGCCGAGCTCGGACTGGTAGTGGGCCGAGAGGGCATCGCGGGCGTCCGTGAGCAGCTGGTGGGGCAGCTCCTCCCCGATCATGTAGGTGTAGATCAGCCGCGGGACGTCGACCATCCGGTCGTACATCTGCCGCTTCTCGGTGCGCCACGGCACGGTGTCGCGCAGCACGTCGAAGACGTCGTCGGCCGCCGGCAGCCACGAACGCGCCACGTCGACCCAGGCGCCGTCGCCCAGCTCGCGGCGCTCGAGGCCGGTGAAGTCGCCGACCGAGCCGGCCGCAGAGTCGAAGAGCGTGGTCTGGAAGTCCATGTCGCCACGATACGCCCAGATCGAACAGGTGTTCGATGATTCAGTTCGTGTCGTGCCCGAGCACGCGCTGGATCTGGGCCACCGTCTCGTCAGCGAGCGCCGGCAGCTTGACCATGAGCACCAGCGGCGCGACCAGGCTCAGCGGGAAGTCGAAGTGGAAGTCGGCCCGGTAGTGCACGGACGTGCTGCCGTCGGGCAGCGCGGTGAACCGCAGCCAGTCCTGCCCGGTCGAGTTCTTCTGGGTGCCGAGGAACTTCAGCTCGGACGTCGGCTCGAAGACCAGCGTCTCGTAGGTCAGCTCGACCCGACGCCCCATGAACTCCGACGTGTTCGCGTACGTCGTGCCGAGCCCGCCGTCGCCGGAGGTGCGGGTGGTGGTGATCGTGCCCGGGTCCCACTCCTCGGTGCGGGTGAAGTCGGCGAAGTAGTCGAACACCTCGCGCGGGGAGCGGGGGATGCTGAACGTGCGCTCGACCCTCATGTCCCGAGACTAGGGGTGCCCTCAGGGTCAACCCGGTGGCGCGCACGTGGTGCGTCGCGGGAGGCTGGTGCCATGACCACCTCTGCGACCACCTCTGCGACCACCGCTGCCCGGGTCGTCGGGCTCACCAAGACCTACGGCAACGGTGCGGCGGTGGTGACCGCGCTCGACGACGTCACGCTCGAGCTGCGCGCTGGTGAGTTCACCGCGGTGATGGGGCCGAGCGGGTCTGGCAAGTCAACGCTGATGCACGTGTGTGCCGCCCTCGACCACGCCGACGCCGGGGAGGTCTGGGTCGGCGACCGCGAGATCGGCGCGCTCGGCGACAAGGCGCTCACCCTCCTGCGCCGCGAGGAGATCGGCTTCGTCTTCCAGTCCTTCAACCTTGTGCCGACGCTCACCGCCGAGGAGAACATCGTGCTGCCGCTGGCGATTGCCGGCCGCAAGCCCGACCAGGCGTGGTTCGACGAAGTGATCGCGACCGTCGGCCTCGGCGACCGGCTCAGCCACAAGCCCAACCAGCTCTCTGGCGGCCAGCAGCAACGCGTCGCGGTGGCCCGGGCCTTGGTCAGCCGCCCGCGCATCGTCTTCGCCGACGAACCCACCGGCAACCTCGACTCCCGTTCGGGTGCCGAGGTGCTCCAGCTTCTGCGTGACAGCGTCGATCGCCACGGCCAGACCGTGGTGATGGTGACCCACGATCCGGTCGCGGCCGCCTACACCGACCGCGTCGTCTTCCTGGCCGACGGTCGAGTCGTCGACGAACTGCTGGACCCCGACCGAGACGGCGTCCTGGAGATCATGGCCAAGATGGCCTCCGCGGAGGAACCGGCGTGATCCGCGCCGCCCTCAAGAGCCTGCTCGACCGCAAAGTCCGGCTCCTGATGAGCACGACCGCGATCGTGCTCGGGGTCGCCTTCGTCGTCGGCACCCTGATCTTCTCCGACACGCTCAACCGCAGCTTCACCGCGCTCTTCGCCTCCACCGTGGGGGACGTCGTGGTGCAGCCCGAGGGTGGCGGCGACGTGCCGGGAGGCGGGGCGTCGACGCTGACCGTGCCCGGCTCTCTCGTCGACGTCCTGGCCGACGTGCCGGGGGCGGCTCGCGCCGACGGACAGATCGGTGTCCCCGGCGTCTACGTGATCGACTCCGGCGGCAAGCCGATCGGGGGTTTCGGACCCCCGTCGTTCGGCAGCAACTGGTCGGACGCTCCCGCCGGCAACGGGCTGAAGGGCCTCACGATCATCGAGGGCCGCGCGCCGGAGTCGCCTGGCGAGGTGGTGCTCGACACCTCCACCGCCGACCGGTCCGGTTATGACGTCGGCGACCCGGTGCCGATGATCACCTCCGACGAGACGGCCAACCTCGAGCCGACCCTGGTGGGCATCGCCGACTTCGCCGACGGCGGCTCGCACGAACGGCGCCACCCTCTCGTTGTTCACCGACGAGGAGTCGCAACGCCTGTTCCTCGACGGCAAGGACGCCTTCAACACGGTGTGGGTCACCGCCGGACGGCGTCAGTCAGGAGGAGCTGCGCGACCGGGTGGAGGAGGTGTTGCCCCGCGGGTTCGAGGCGGTCACCGGCGACGAGCAGGCAGACCAGTCGGCCAGCGACCTCCTCGAGGCGATCTCGTTCCTCACCACGTTCCTGCTGATCTTCGCTGGCATCGCCCTGGTCGTCGGGTCGTTCATCATCGTGAACACCTTCTCCATCCTGGTCGCACAACGCAGCCGGGAGCTGGCGCTGCTGCGAGCCCTAGGCGCCTCGAAGCGCCAGGTGACGCGCATGGTGCAGCTCGAGGCGTTCGTGCTCGGCTTCATCGGGTCCACGGTCGGTCTCGGGCTCGGGGTGCTGCTGGCGATCGGGCTGCGAGCCTTGTTCGCGAACTTCGGCCTCGACCTGTCGGGGCAGTCGCTGATCCTCGAGCCCCGAACGGTGCTGGCCGCCTACGCCGTCGGGGTGCTGGTCACCATGGCCGCCGCCTACCTCCCGGCCCGACGTACGTCGCGGATCGCACCGGTGCAGGCCCTGCGCGACGACATCGCGCTACCCGAGTCGTCGCTGCGACGACGCTTCCGCTGGGGTCTCGCCCTCGCGCTGCTCGGCGGGGCGAGCCTCACCATCGGCCTAGGCGACGTGGTCGAGATCGGCGGTGGGGGCTACTTCGTCGGAGGCGGCGTGCTCGCGATCCTGCTCGGCGTCACCGCGATGAGCCCGGTGCTGGCCCGGCCGTTTCTCGCCGGTGCCCGACTGTTCTTCGCGCGTGCCTTTGGCTCGATCGGCAACCTGGCCGGCCAGAATGCCCTGCGCAACCCGCGGCGCACCGCCGCTACTGCCTCGGCGTTGATGATCGGGCTCACGCTCGCCTGCACGATGGCGATCGTCGGGGCCTCGGCCAAGGCTTCGGTCGACCAGACGATCGAGGACACCTTCGTCGGCGACTTCGTCGTCAGCAGCATCTACGCAGGCCCGTTCTCCGGCGAGCGTGGCTCGCCGTCTGGCGGACGTCGACGGTGTCGCGGACGTCGTGCAGCAGCGGGCCGGCTTCGCCGAGCGCGACGGGGAGTTCACCGGCGTCCTGGCCACCTCGCCCGACGACCTCGCCCGCCTCGACCTCACCTTCGCCACCGGCAAGATCGACGACCTGGTCGGCGGCACGGTGGTCATCAGCAAGCAGCTGGCCGACTCCGACGACCTCGAGCTCGGCGACGTGATCGAGCTCGACGTGCCGGTCGGCAAGGTGAAGTGGACCGTGGTCGGCACGTTCGAGGCCAGCGCCCTGGTCTCCCGCGGACTGGTCACCTCGCTCGGCACCTACGCTCGGGCCGGCTACCCCGACCAGGACTCCCTGCTCGTGGTCTACGCCGAGCCCGGCACCACCGGACTTCAGCAACGGCTCGACGACGCGCTGGCCGACCAACCCATCGTCACTGCCAAGGACCAGCAGGCGTTCGCGGCCGAGCAGCGCGAACCGATCGACCAGTTCGTGCTGATCATCTACGCCCTGCTCGGGCTGGCGCTGCTCATCGCGGTGCTGGGCATCGTGAACACCCTGGCGCTCTCGGTGATCGAGCGCACCCGCGAGGTCGGGCTGCTGCGCGCCATCGGCGTCACGCGTCCCCAGCTGCGGCGGATGATCACGCTGGAGTCGGTCGTGATCTCCCTGCTCGGAGCCGTGCTCGGGGTCGTCCTCGGCATCGGCTTCGGCCTGGCGCTGATGACTGCGGTGCGTGACGAGGGGCTCGAGGTGATCAGCGTGCCGTTCGGGCAGCTGGCGGTGTTCCTCGTGCTGTCGGTGGTCATCGGCGTGCTGGCGGCCATCCTGCCGGCCCGCCGAGCGGCCCGGCTCGACGTCCTGGGAGCCATCGCCACCGAGTGATCTGCGGCACTCGCCCCCCTGAGAGGGCGGCCTAAACCCGGGTTTGCCAGACGGAAAGGTTCGACGGTGCCTACTCTTCGAACTGTGGAAGAGACCCTCGTCAGCGACGGGCGCGCACTGAAGCACGTGGTCGTGCGCGAGTACGTGCGCGGACTCGTCTCCGGTCATGCGCCCGGCTCGCCGGCGCCGTCGGAGCGCGAGCTGGTCCATCGCTTCGGGGTGGCCCGGATGACGGTGCGCCAGGCCCTCGACGCGCTCGTCGCCGAAGGGCTGCTCGAGCGCATCCCCGGCCGGGGCACGTTCGTCGCCCGGCCGCGCCGGGTCGCCACCCGCATCACCGGCTACACCGAGGAGATGACGCGCCGCGGCATGCTCGCCGAGTCGCAGACGCTGCTCGCCCGCCGCGAGCAGGCAGGACCGGGCGTGGCCCGTGCGCTGAACATCACCGAGGGCGATGCCGTCATCCACTGGCGCCGACTGCGCCGCGCCGACGGCGCGATCATCTGCATCGAGGACGCCTACCTCAACGAGGTGCTGCTGCCCGGCTTCCTGCAGACCGGCATGCCCACCAGCCTCTACGACGCGCTCGAGGCCCGCGCGCTGCGGCCGACCTGGGCAGAGGACTCCATCTCGGCCGACACCGCCTCCGACGAGGAGGCGATGGTGCTCGAGATCGCCGAGGGCACCGTGGTGCTGCGGCACTCGCGCCGCGGCATGGTGGGCGACAAGATCGTCGAGGTCTCCCGCAGCGTCTACCGCGCCGACCGCTACACGATGTGGATCCAGCTCGGCGCCGACGACTGAGCGGGTCCGGCTCCTAGGCCCGGTTCAAGAAGCCCAGTCCCGCCGCCACCTGGCCGGTCTCCTCGCACACCCACACCGGGTCGGGGCCGCCCAGGTCGGGCTGGATGTGGAGCGAGTGCAGCGGGCCGTCGGTGCACCCCATGCAGAGCGGCCATCGCCCGACCTCCTCGAACAGCGCGTCCTGCACGTCCTGTGCCACCAGGCCGGCGACGTACGGCGCTCCCTCCGGCCACTGGTCGGCCCACCACTGGCGCGAGGCGCAGGCGTCCTCGAGCGCTGAGACGGCGGTGGGGGTGGCCTGGTGTCGAGCGGCAAGGTCCGCCAGCACCCGGGCTCGGGCGTCGAGCAACAGCTGGGGGTTCACAGGTCCATTGTGCTCCGAGGGCAAGGCAGGCCGCGGTCGACGAGGCCACGCCACCGACCCTGAGCGGGACTGCGCGAGACTGGCGGGGTGACCGTCGTGATCGATCCGCCCAACACGGAGGGCCACGGACGGCTCTGGTCGCACCTGGCCAGCGACACGTCGTACGACGAGCTGCACGCCTTCGCCCGCGCGCTCGGCATCCCCGAGCGCGGCTTCGACCGCGACCACTACGACGTCCCCTCGGAGTGGTACGACCGGGTCGTCGCGGCCGGCGCCCAGCCCGATCAGCAGTCGTGAGCTGGTGGCTCGACTCGTCGCCGCCGGGCTACGCCGACGCCGCGGCCAACCGACCTAGCTCCGCCGAGGCGTTGGCTCGGGCGCGGTGACTCCCACTGCTCGAAGGCGTACGTCGTCTGGAACAGACGCGGTTTGGCGAGCAGGTCGCTGAGCACGAGGTGGCGGCCGGCGTTGAAGGTGGCGTCGTCGAGGTGGTCGTACTCCGTGCGCACCGCCGTCACGTAGTCGTCGTAGCGCTGCTGGGGCGCCGCCAGGATGCCGAGGTCGGCGTCGGAGAGCGCGCACCCGTTGGCGTCGGCGTCATCGGGTCGGTGCGTCTCGGTGAGGCGCACCAGGCGGCCCACCTCGGCCACGACCGCTGGCTCGACGAGGTCGGCCAACGCGTCCTCGGCCCAGGCCGCCGAGCGCTCCTCGGCGTCCCGTTCCCCGTCGTAGACGGCGTCGTGGAACCACGCGGCCAGCACCACCGGGACCCGATCGAAACGCAGCCCGGCGTCGTGCAGCTCACCGACGCGCGCGAGCACCTCGCTCAGGTGCAACGTGTCGTGGTAGCCGCGCGTCGGGTCGGCGTAGGCGGCGATCAGCTGGTCGCGAACCTCGCCGCCGCGGCTCATCGGCCACGCGTCCACGAGCGAGTTGGTCAGGGACGAGTGGCCAGGGAATGGACGGGCGAATCGGGATGCGCAGGCTCCATCTGCCCATCTAATCCGAGATCGCCGGAGATTCCGAGGGGGTCATCGCCCATCGGATGGTGCTGGTGGCCGCACCGCCGAGCACCCGGACGACGGTCCGCTCGGAGACCGGCAGCCAGGGCAGGCGCAAGCGGCGGTCGGGTCCAGGCCGGCATCAGGCCCACCGCCGCCGCAGCCAGGACGCCGTACGGCGGGCGCGCGAACACGGGCAGCGGGGGCGCGAGCAGCACGTGCCGCACGGCCTCGCGAGCCTCGGGCGTGCCGCGCAGCACCGGACGGTAGGCGGCCAGGCACTCGCGCAGCGCCGCGGCATCGGTGGGGACGTCGGTGGCCCCGAGCCGGGTGGCGACGACGGCCGCCTGGCGCAGGTACTCGTCGCGCTGCTCGGGGTCGAGCGGGCGGGCGCCGTAGACGTCGTGGGCCCGCAGGAAGCTGTCGACCTCGGCGACGTGCACCCAGCGCAGCAGGTCGGGGTCGGAGGCCGCGTAGGGCGAGCCGTCGGGCATCGTCCCGACCACTCGCTCGTGGATCGAGCGGACGACGTCCACGGCTTGCTGGGCATCCTCCTCGTGGCCGAACGTGGTGACGGCGAGGAACCGGCTGGTGCGGTGCAGCCGGCCCCACATGTCGCCGCGGTAGCCCGAGTGCTCGGAGACCGCGCGCATGGCGGCGGGGTGCAGCGTCTGGAGCAGCAGGGCGCGCATGCCGCCGATGAACATGGACGCGTCGCCGTGCACCTCGGCGACGGGCTGCCGGGCTCGAACCAGCGCGGCCCCGGTCGCCCGTGGATGCGCTCGCGGTGGCGCGCGCCGTCCGGACCCGCGACCCGGGAGAACAGCGCGGCTCCGAGCCGCTCGCGCACGGGCGTCATGCCGACCAGGAACGCAGCCAGATCGTCGACGGCGATGCGGCGATCGCGTCGAGGGCGGTCTCGGTGAGCGGCTCGGTGACGTCGGTGACGACGTAGCCCTGCTCGCCGTGGGTGGCGAGGTACTGGGCCGAGACGTTGACGCCCTGCTCGGCGAGCTGGGCGTTGACCTCGGCGAGCACGCCCGGCACGTTGACGTGCAGGTAGCCGATCCGCGACCCGATGCTGAGCTGGGGCGCCTGCACGGCGGGCAGGTTCACCGACAGCTCGGTGCGGCCCTCGAGGGCGAACCCGGCGAGCTTGCCGGCCACGAACCAGCCGATCTCCTCCTGCGCCTCCTGGGTCGAGCCACCGACGTGCGGGGTCAGGATCACGTTGTCGAGGCCGCGCAGCACCGACATGAACTCGTCGCCCTGCGCCTTCGGCTCGACCGGGAAGACGTCGAGCGCGGCGCCGGCGATGTGGCCGGAGAGGATGTGCTCGCGCAGCGAGACGTCGTCGACCACCATGCCGCGCGCGGCATTGATGAACAGCGAGCGAGGCTTCATCTTGGCGAACTGCTCGGCGCCGAACAGGCCGGCGTTGCCGGGCCGGCCGTCGACATGGAGGCTCACGACGTCGGCCTCGGCCAGCAGCTCGTCGAGGGTGCGCATGCGCCGCGCATTGCCGTGGGCGAGCCGGTCGGCGGTGTCGAAGAAGATGACCCGGAGTCCGAGCGCCTCGGCAACGTTCGAGAGCTGGGTGCCGATGTTGCCGTAGCCGACGATGCCGAGCGTGCGGCCGCGGATCTCGTGGCTGCCAGAGGCCGACTTGTCCCAGATGCCGTCGTGCATGCGCAGCGTCTTCTCGGGCAGCCGTCGGGCCAGCGCGATGATCTCGCCGATGACCAGCTCGACGACGCTGCGCGTGTTCGAGTAGGGCGCGTTGAAGACCGCGACGCCTCGCGCGGCGGCGGCCGGCAGGTCGACCTGGTTGGTGCCGATGCAGAAGCAACCGATCGCCAGCAGGTCGGTGGCGGCGTCCATCGCGCGAGCGGTCATCGTGGTGTTCGAGCGGATGCCGAGCAGCGCGACACCGGGCAGCTCGGCGACCAGCTCGTCCTCGCTCATCGCGGCGGAGCGCAACTCGACCTCGAAGCCGCGACGCTCGAGCGTCTCGACGGCGACCGGGTGGATGTTCTCGAGCAGCAGTGCCTTCACGACCCCAGCCTACGGAGCGCGGCCGGCTCTTCTGCGCCGGTGGTCCAGTCCTGATACGTCTCGCGACAGTTCCATGCAACCAAATCGCGATTCACCGCGTCTCCTCCTCCGTGCAGACATATGGTCCAAGCGTGCCGAGCCGCCACCCCCGCCGCAGGCCGCGTCGTTCACTAGTCGCTCGTCGCGCTCGCGCTCGCCGGCGGGAGCGTCACTCTGGCTCACGCCCGCACCCGCCACCTCGCTCGAACCGGCGCCCCCCTCGAACCAGCCGCAGGCTGCTTCCTCCGCCTCGCCGTGGCACGTGACCGACCAGGGCGGCGGCAGCTACGCCGTGTCCTGGACGGCGTCCCGCGACCTGCCGCTCACCTCCGACCGGCCCACGATCACCGGTGCCGGCCTGGCATTCGGCCCCCCGACGATCGGCGCCGACCAGCGAACCGTCACCGCCGTGGTGACTGCCGCCGAGCCGCCTGACGTCGACGACCTCGACGTCCTGCTCTCCGGCGACCGGCTCGACGAGCCAGGCCTCGACACCGACGGCCTCTGGCTCCCCCCGACGGGGTCGAGTCGTCGGCAGCACGCGCCACCGAGCTGCTGGACGGCGCCCGACCCCGGCCAGCGGGGTCCGTACGACGTGCTCACGAGCGACTACAAGCTCGACCCGGTGAAGCTGCCCGGGATGCGGCAGCCGATCGAGATGGTCGCGCCACGTGGTCGAGCCGGGCAACAACGTCCAGACCTTCGCCGCCCACCGGCCCGCGGCCGCTCGTGCTGTTCCTGCACGGTCGGCACGGCGTCTGCTACGACCCCACCGCCGCCGAGGGAGACCGGCGCCGACGACGGCAGCTGGCCCTGCAAGGCGCCGCGCGCTGGAGATCCCCAGCCACCTCGGCTACACTATGCCCAGGAACTGCTGGCCTCGCAGAACTACGTCACGGTCTCGATCCGGGTCAACGGCATCAACGCCCAGGACTACCGCCTGCCGACGGCGGCGCCGACGCCCGCGCCCAGATCGTGCAGCGACACCTCGACCACTGGGTCGACATCGCGGAGGAGCACGACGTCGACCTCGACCAGGTCGTGCTCGTCGGCCACTCGCGCGGCGGTGAGGGCGTCGACCGTGCCGCCATCGAGATCCCGCTGTCGCGCGCCGTACCGGATCGCCGGCCAGGTGCTGCTCGCGCCGACCGACTTCGCGTCGCACTCCGCGCCCTTCGTGCCCACCGTGACCGTGCTGCCCTACTGCGACGGTGACGTCTCCGACCTCCAGGGCCAGCGGTTCACCGACTCGGGTCGCGACGTCGCGACCGAGGACACCTCGCTGAAGAGCTCGGTGATGGTGATGGGTGCGAACCACAACTTCTTCAACAGCGAGTGGACGCCGCGCATCTCGGCCGCACCCTCCTTCGACGACTGGTTCGGCGAGAAGTCCGAGCCGTGCGGACGCCGGCACCCCGACCGGCTCAAGGCTGGCGAGCAGCGGGCCGTCGGTGCGGCCTACATCGCCGGCGCGGTCGCGGTGTTCACCGGGCAGGAACGCTACCTGCCGCTCTTCGACGGCTCGCCGGTGACGGTGGCCTCGATCGGCGACGCCGACGTGCTGCAGCCACGCCCTCGGTGGGGGCCGAGAGCTACGCCGGCCCGGCATCGAGGCGACGCCGACGCTCGCGACCGGCGGTGCCGCCACCAGGCTCTGCTCCGGCGCAGCCGCCTACGGCGGCACGTCGTTCGCCATCTGCGGGCGCACCGCCAACGGCGCCGTCACGCCGCACTGGGTGCAGCTCGGTGAGGGCGCCCCGACCCGCCAGTTCTTCGAGCTGGCCTGGAACCGTGCAGGTGCCGTCGGCGGGCTGCGCTTCGACGACGCGCTCGACCTCTCGGCCGGGCGCCTCGAGCTGCGCACGATCATCGATCCGCGCCGTGGGCCGGTCGAGCTCGCTGCCCGACTGACTGACAGCACCGGCGCCAGTGCCGACGTCCCGCTCGGTGACGGTGAGCCGATCGCACCCCTGCTCGAGCGTCGAGGGCCTCACCAAGCTGTGGGGCCAGGCGCTCATCGGCGACCCGTCTGGTGCCTCCGGAGTCGACCTCACCGACGTGGTGTCGGTCGAGCTCGTCTCGCTGAACGAGCGCGGCCGGGTCTGGGTGGCCGACCTCGCCGCCGCTCCGGCCGAGCTGGCGCCCGTGCCCGCCGTCCGGTTGCCCCAGCTCAACGTGGGCCGGCTGCGCCTCCCCGAGGGCGACGACCGTGGCCAGCACACGGCTCGGGTGCCGTTCACGATCACCGGCGAGGTGACCCGGCCCTCCCGGTTCGTCGCGTTGATCTCCGGTCAGGCCCGGGGGAGCCAGCACCGACTCACCGTCGACGTCGCCCCCGGTCAGCGCTCGGGCAGCATTCCGATCGTCTACTCCGCCGACCGGTTCGACGACTACGACTGCCAGACCCAGGTGGGTGTCTGGCCGGTCCGCGGCCTGGCCACCGACGACTACCTCGGTCTGCTCGAGGTCGAGGACGACGACCCGACTCCCGAGATCACCATCACGCCCTCGGCCACGGTCGTGCACGAAGGGGAGACGGTGACGTGGACGATCGCTCTCGCCGAACGCGTCGACTACGACCTGTACGTCGGGTCGCAGCTGATCCGCGGCCGGGGTGAGAACCTGCGCGGCAACGACGTCCCGCTCTCGTGGCTGGAGAAGCGCGCCGACGTCTCCCGGCTGCGCCAGCCTCTGTGGCGCCTGTACGTCGGGCTCTACGACCAGATCCGGGCCGGAAGCACCGAGACGACGCTGTCGATCCCGATCGCTCGCGACTTCCGCAAGGAAGGGCGTGAGTCGATCACCCTGAAGTTCTTCGTGGGTGACAAGCGGGTCAAGCAGCGGATCATCGTGCTCGACGAGGCACCGCCGGGGCGGCCGGTCGGCTGAGACCGGACGGCTGGGCCCGCGAGACGGCTGCCGCCGTGGGGAGGTGAAGTATGGTGAGGCATTCCTAACAAGAGAGTGCTGATGAACCGCCAACTGCTGCTCCCGCTCGATCCTGGCCCTGCCGATGGTCCTCACCGCCTGCGGCGGGGACGACGGCCCCTCGATCGTGGTCTACAACGCCCAGCACGAGCAGCTCATCGAGGAGCTCGCACCGGCGTTCACCGACGAGACCGGCATCAAGGTCGAGCTGCGCAACGGCAAGGACCTCGAGCTGGCGGCGCAGCTGATCGCCGAGGGCGACGCGTCTCCGGCCGACGTGTTCCTCACCGAGAACTCACCCGCGATGTCGGCAGTGGAGGCCGAGGGGCTCCTGGCCCCGCTGCCGGCCGACGCTGACTGCGCCGATCCCCGACCAGTTCAAGCCCGACAGCGGCCTCTGGACCGGGTTCGTCGCGCGGTCGACGGTGCTGGTCTACAACACCGACCTGGTGCAAGAGGCCGATCTGCCGGCGTCCTTGCTCGACCTGGCCGGTCCGGAGTGGGCCGGACGGATCTCCTTCTCGCCCACCGGCGCCGACTTCCAGGCGATCGTCGCGGCAGTGCTCGAGCTCGAGGGGGAGGACGCGACCCGCGAGTGGCTGGCCGGGATCAAGGCCAACGGCACCGTCTACGACGGCAACAACGTGGTGCTGGAGTCGGTCAACTCCGGTGAGTCCGAGGTCGGGATCATCTACCACTACTACTGGTACCGCGACCAGGAGGAGTCCGGCGAGGTGAGTGACAACAGTGCGCTCTACTTCTTCGGCGACCAGGACCCGGGCGCGTTCGTGAGCGTGTCCGGCGCCGGCGTCCTCGCCTCCAGCGAGCGGTCCGACGACGCCCAGGCCTTCGTGGAGTTCCTCGTCAGCGAGACCGGCCAGCAGGGGCTGGCCGACAGCTACGCGCTCGAGTACCCACTCAACCCGGCCGTCCAGCTCGATCCCCCGGTCAAGCCGTTCGCCGAGCTGCAGCCACCCGCCGTCGACGTGTCAGAACCTCGACAGCGAGACGGTGATCGAGCTGATGACCGAGGCTGGTTTCCTCTGAGCACCACGTTGGCGCGGCCCGGAGCCGTGGCCCGATCGAGCGGGGCCCGATCCAATGGGGGAGCGCCGCCCTCGTTGCTGGTCGTCGGGCTCGTCGTGGCCGCCGCGTGCCTGCTGCCGGTGGGGTACGTCCTGTTCTCCACCGCCGAGCTCGGCGTCGGTGAGGCCTACGACTTCCTCGTGCGACCGCGCATCGGCGAGCTGCTCTGGAACACCTCGCGACTCCTGGTCGGCGGCGTGCTCCTGAGCACCACGCTCGGGGTCGCCGCGGCCTGGGCCGTCGAGCGCAGCGACCTGCCCGGGCGCGGCTGGTGGCACGGCCTGATGTGTGCGCCGTTGGCGGTGCCGGCGTTCGTCAACGGCTACGGCTGGGTCTCCACCACGCACGCCGTGCAGAGCTACGGCGGGGCGGTGCTCGTCGTCAGCCTGTCGTACTACCCGCTGGTCTACCTGCCGACCGTCGCCGCGCTACGGCGCCTCGACCCGGGGCTGGAGGAGGTCGGAGCCAGCCTCGGGCACGGCGCTGGCGCGTGCTTCGTCCGGATCGTGCTGCCGGCCATCAGCCCGGCCGTGCTGGGGGGCGCGCTGCTCGTCGGGCTGCACCTGCTGGCTGAGTACGGCGCCCTCCAGCTGCTCAACTACCCGACCCTCACCACGGCGATCCTTCAGCAGTACGGCACCGCCTTCAATGGACCCACAGCCACCTTGCTGGCGCTGGTGCTGGTGTTGTTCTGCCTCGGCCTGTTGGGCGGGGAAGCCTTCGGTCGGGGAAGTCGTCGGCGGGCTCGGGTGGGCGCGGGCGCCAATCGTGCCGCCGAGCGCGTCGTCCTCGGCTCGCGGACACCCATCGTGCTCGGCCTGATCGGCAGCCTGGTTGCACTCGCGCTGGTCGTGCCCCTGGTCAGCCTGGTGCGCTGGCTGGTGCGCGGCAGCTCGACCGGGCTCGACGTCGGTGAGCTGGTGAGTGCTGCAACCACCACGTTGGGGCTGGCCGCCGGGGCCGGCGTGCTCGCCACCCTGGCCGCCCTGCCGGTGGCATGGCTGAGCGTGCGCCACCGCGGCTGGCTCACCTCCGCCATCGAGCGCAGCGCGTACGCCGCCAGCGCGATGCCCGGCATCGTCGTCGCGCTGGCGCTGGTCACCGTCTCGATCCGAGCAGTCCCCTCGATCTACCAGACCACGCTGCTGCTGCTCGTCGGCTACGGCATCCTCTTCCTGCCACGCGCGCTGGTCGGGGTGCGGGCAACCCTCGAGCTGGTGCCGCCCGGGCTCGAGGACGTCGCGCGCTCGCTGGGCTGCTCCGGCGTGCGCACCGCCGCCCGGGTCACGGTGCCCCTGATCGCGCCGGGCATCGGTGCCGCGGTGGCGCTCGTCTCGCTCGCGGTCTCGACCGAGCTCACCGCCACGTTGCTGCTCTCGCCGATCGGCACCACCACCCTGGCCACGCAGTTCTGGTCGGATGCCTCGTCGGTTGCCTATGGCGCTGCCGCGCCCTATGCGCTGGCCATGATCGTCCTGTCGCTGCCAGCCACCTGGCTGCTGAGCCGCGTCACCTCCGGGGCCGCGTCGTGACCGGCGTCGAGCAGCCGGCCCTCGAGGTGCGCGGGGTCACCGCCGCCTACGGAGCCCAGCCGGTGCTGCGCGGGGTCGACCTGACCTTGCACAGCGGCGTGACGGCGGTGCTCGGCTCCTCGGGCTGCGGCAAGACGACGTTGCTGCGAGTCATCGCCGGCTTCGTCGGCGCGACCTCGGGCACGGTCACCGTCGCCGGGCGCGAGCTCACCGGCGTTGGCCGCTCAGTGCCGCCACGTCACCGGGGGGTCGGCTACGTCCCGCAGGAGGGGGCGCTCTTCCCGCACCTCGACGTCGCCGCCAACATCGCGTTCGGCCTGCCGCGCGCTGAGCGACGCGGAACTCGCATCGACGAGATGCTCGAGCTGGTCGAGCTGCCGCGCGACCTGGCCACGCGTGCGCCCCACGAGCTGTCAGGTGGCCAGCAGCAACGCGTGGCGCTGGCGCGGGCCCTGGCGCCGCGACCCCGCCTCGTGCTCCTCGATGAGCCTTTCTCCTCGCTCGACGCCGGCCTGCGCGAGGAGACCGGGCGCTCGGTCGTGCGCGCACTGGCGGTCAGCGGTGCTGCCGGTGTGCTCGTCACCCACGACCAGGGCGAGGCGCTGTCGTTGGCCGACCAGGTGGCGGTGATGGACGCCGGTCAGTTCCGCCAGGTCGCGACGCCGGAGCACGTCTACCTCGCGCCCGCCGACGAGGTGGTCGCGGCGTTCATCGGCCACGTGTCGTTCGTCCGAGCCGAGGTGGCCGCCGACGGTCGCACGGCCACCGGAGTGCTGGGGCGAGTTGGACTGCGCAACGCCGTCCCCGTCGGACCCGTCAGGCTGGCCGTCCGGGCCGAGCAGGTGGAAGTGGTGGCCGCCGGGAGCCGACGAGCCCGGCGCCGACGCTACCGTTCGTCGAGGTCAGCTTCTTCGGCCACGACGCGACCGTGCGGGTGGCGCTCGACGCCACGGGGGACGAGCTGGTGGCGCGCACCCCGGCCGCCGCGATCCCGGCGCGCAGCTCACGCGTGCGGGTGCGTCTGGTCGGCGACGTGGTGGCGTTCGGGGGCGAGGCGCCATGACGACCTTCGACCAGGTCGAGGCCCCTGCACTCGACCTGTTCCTGCTCCGTGGTCAGCCCGAGGCCGTCGCGATCGTGACCCCCGACCGCACGCTCAGCTATGCCGAGCTCGCCGCAGCAGTCAGGGCCGAGGCTCGGGCGCTCGGCCCCGAGCGACGCCTGGTCGTGCTGGAGGCGCGCAACGACATGCGGACCGTCGTCCGCTACCTGGCCGCCCTCGCTGGCCACCACCCGCTGCTGCTCATCGGCGCCGACGACCGCGGCCGGTCGCAGCAGGTCCGCGAGACCTACCAGCACGCCACAACCTGCACCCCGACCTGGCCGTCCTGCTGTCGACCTCCGGGTCGACCGGCTCGCCCAAGCTGGTGCGCCTCTCGCGCGACAACGTGGCGGCCAACGCAGAGAGCATCGCGACCTATCTCGGCATCCGCGCTGACGACCGTGCGATCACCAGTCTGCCCCTGCACTACTGCTACGGGCTCTCGGTGCTCACCAGCCACCTGTGGGCCGGTGCTGCGGTCGTGCTCACCGATCTCTCGGTGGCCGACGAGTGCTTCTGGGCGCTCGCGGTCCGCGAGCGGGTCTCCAGCTTCGCCGGCGTGCCCTTCACCTTCGACCTCCTCGACGCCACCGGCTTCGCCGAGCGGGACCTGCCGCACCTGCGCTACGTCACCCAAGCCGGTGGCCGGATGACTCCCGAGCACGTGGTGCGTACGCCGAGCTGGGGCGTTCGCGCGGCTGGGATCTGGTCGTCATGTACGGCCAGACCGAGGCGACCGCACGGATGGCCTACCTGCCGCCCGACCTGGCTCGGGCGCGCCCGGAGGCGATCGGCGTCCCGGTGCCCGGCGGATCGTTTCACCTGGTGCCGGCCGACGGCCACGACCTGCGGGTCCAGCGGCGTCGGTGAGCTGGTGTACCGCGGGCCGAACGTGATGATGGGGTACGCCGAGTCGACGGCCGACCTGGCCCGAGGCCCCGAGCTGGCGCGAGCTGCGCACCGGCGACCTGGCTCGGCCAGGCACCCGACGGTCTCTGGGAGATCGTCGGTCGGCTCAACCGGCAGGCCAAGGTCTTCGGGCTGCGACTCGACCTCGGGCGACTCGAGGAGCAGGTCGGCGGCTGCCGGATCGTTGCCGATGGCGAGGCGCTGCACGTCTTCACCACCCGCCCGCGCCAGGGGCACCGCCTGCGCGCTGACGTCGTGGCGCGCTCGGGTCTGCCGCAGTCGGCCGTGCGCGTGCACCGACTCGCCACCATGCCGACCACCCCGTCCGGCAAGGTCGACCACGGGGCGCTCGTCGCGCATGCCCGGGCCGCCGATCCGAGTGCTGCCGGTCGAGTCCGACGAACCTGTCACCCCGGAGGTTCTGCGAGACCTGTACGCCGTCCTGCTGGGGCGACCGCAGGCCACCGTCGACGACTCCTTCGTCTCGCTCGGCGGCGACTCGCTGTCGTTCGTCGAGGTGTCGAGCCGGGCCGGTCGGTTGCTCGGCCGGCTACCTGCCGGCTGGCAGCATCTCAGCGTCGCTGACCTCGCCGACGGTCGCTCGACCGCGGCGGCGCCTACACCGCGCCCCTCGAGATGTCGGTGCTGCTGCGCGCCGTGGCGCTGCTCATGGTCGTGGTCGCACACGTCGACCTCGCCCCGGTCGAGGGTGGCGCCCACGTGCTGCTCGCCGTCGTCGGGTTCAACCTCGCGCGCTTCGGTGGCGCCGTGCCTGGTCGCGCGACTCGTCTGCGGCGGATGCTGGGCTCGGCGTCCGCGGTGGCGGTGCCGTCGGTGCTCTGGATCGCGGGCGTCGCTCTGGTCACCGGTCAGTACAGACCGGCCACGGCCCTGCTGCTCAACGGAGCGCTGGGCGGCTCCGGCTGGAGCGACCAGTGGCAGTTCTGGTTCCTCGAGGCGGCGCTCTGGACCACCGTGGCCTGCGCGCTCGTCCTCGCGCTGCCCCCCGTCGATCGCTGGCAGCGTGCGCACCGGTTCGCTGCGCCGGTCACGTCTGCTCGTGCTCGCCCTCGCGCTTCGTTACGCGTGGACGGGCGTCGAGGCCGGCCCCACCGAGCGCTACTCGACCCTCGTGGTGCTCTGGTGCTTCGCGGCCGGGTGGGCCGCCGCCGAGGCGCGCACCTGGGGCCAGCGTCTGCTGGTTGTCGCGCTGACGGTGCTCGGCGTCGCCGGCTTCTTCGGGGACCTCCAGCGCGAGGTGATCGTCGCCGTCGGCATCACCCTGCTGCTCTGGGCGCGGCCAGTCCTCGTGCCGGTGGCGGTCGCCACCTGCCTGCGTCTGGTCGCTGGTGCGTCGCTGTGGATCTACCTCACCCACTGGCAGGTCTACCCACCTCTCGAGGACGCCGGCCATCGCCATGTTGCGCTGCTCGCGTCGCTGGTCGTGGGTGTCGCCGCCTGCTGGTGCTACTCGCGCGTCGCTCGGTGCGTGCGTCAGACCCCGAGGTCCTCCGCGTCGACGATCCGGTAGGCGTAGCCCTGCTCGGCCAGGAACCGCTGGCGGTTCTGGGCGAAGTCAGCGTCAACGGTGTCGCGGGAGACGATCGTGTAGAAGTGCGCCGACTTGCCGTCGGACTTGGGTCGCAGTAGTCGTCCGAGCCGTTGGGCCTCCTCCTGACGTGAGCCGAACGAGCCCGATACCTGGATCGCGACCTCGGCCGAGGGCAGGTCGATGGAGAAGTTGGCGACCTTCGAGACCACCAGCAGGCCGACCTCGCCGGAGCGGAATGCCTCGAAGAGCCGCTGGCGTTCCTTGACCGGTGTCTCGCCCTTGATGAGCGGCGCGTCGAGCTTCTCGGCCAGCTCGTCGAGCTGCTCGATGTACTGACCGATCACCAACGTCGGCTGGCCGGCGTGCCGGGCCACCAGGTCGCGCACCACCTGCAGCTTCTCGTGCGTGCATGACGCCAGGCGGTAGCGCTCCTCCGGCTCGGAGGTCGCGTAGACGATGCGCTCGTCGGTCGGCAGCGTCACCCGCACCTCGACGCAGTCAGCCGGTGCGATCCAGCCCTGCGCCTCGATGTCCTTCCACGGTGCGTCGAACCGTTTCGGGCCGATCAGCGAGAACACGTCGCCCTCGCGGCCGTCCTCGCGCACCAGGGTGGCGGTGAGCCCGATCCGGCGCCGCGCCTGGAGGTCGGCGGTCATCCGGAAGATCGGTGCCGGCAGCAGGTGCACCTCGTCGTAGACGATGAGACCCCAGTCGCGCGCGTCGAGCAGCTCGAGGTGGCGGTAGACGCCCGCCCCGCTTGGTGGTCATCACCTGGTAGGTCGCGATGGTCACCGGGCGGATCTCCTTGACCGACCCGGAGTACTCGCCGATCTCGTCCTCGGTCAGCGACGTGCGCTTGATCAGCTCGTCCTTCCACTGGCGCGCGCTGACCGTGTTGGTCACCAGGATCAGCGTCGTCGCCTGGGCCTGCGCCATGGCGGCCGCACCGACGATCGTCTTGCCCGAACCACAAGGGAGGACGACGACGCCCGACCCGCCGTGCCAGAACGAGTCGGCCGCGTGCCGCTGGTAGTCGCGCAGCGCCCAGCCGTCCTCGGCGAGCGCGATCGGGTGCGCCTCGCCGTCGACGTAGCCGGCGAAGTCCTCGGCCGGCCACCCGAGCTTGAGCAGCGCCTGCTTGAGGTTGCCGCGTTGCGAGCCGTGCACCACCACGGTGTCGTCGTCGAGGCGTTCGCCGAGCATGCCGGCGATCTTCTTGGCGCGCAGCACCTCCTCGAGCACCGGCCGGTCGTTGCTCACGAGCACCAGCCCGTGCACCGGGTGCTTCTCCAGCCGCAACCGCCCGTAGCGCGCCATCGTCTCGGCCACGTCGACCAGCAGCGCGTGGGGCACGGCGTAGCGGCTGAAGCTCAGCAGCGTGTCGACGACCTGCTCGGCGTCGTGACCGGCGGCCCGCGCGTTCCACAGACCCAGCGGTGTCAGGCGGTAGGTGTGGATGTGCTCGGGCGAGCGCTCCAGCTCGGCGAACGGGGCGATCGCCTTGCGGCACTCCGCGGCCTGCTCGTGGTCGATCTCCAGCAGCAGCGTCTTGTCCGACTGCACGATCAGGGGGCCATCGGTCACCGGCCAAGCCTACGGACGGCCCCCCACTGGCGTCGCGCGGTGCCGTCGCGGGCGATCGGACGCGGCATGGACGGGCATGGACGGCAGCGTGCGGTGGGCGACTCGCGGTCGCCGACTCGTCGCTCGAGACGCGGCGCTGCAGGTCACGTCAGCCGCGCAACGCACCCGTCCGAGCCTGGCGAGGTCGCTGCGACCCCATCCTCGCGCAGCAGGGCCTGCGGTGACAGTCAGCGACACCGCGGTCACGCGGAGGCGTCGACAGTCCACTTCGCCACCGACGGCGTCCGCGCGTGGCGGCGTCGAGTCGGCCACTGGAGGTCGCGACGCGGCAGGACGCGGCGAGGCCACCGGCCGCGACCCGGTCGACCGACTGCGGTCTTCACACCAGGTCGGCGCCGTCGTCGATCACCGGCGGCTCGATCAGCGCCCGAGGCGACGCCATGCCCTTCCTCGTCGCGTGGCACGAGCGGCCCTCGGCCGGTCCGGCGGCTTCCCGCGACCTCGCTGAGCTGGTGGTGGACGCAGAGGGCGACCTGTGCGCCTGACGAGTGGCGTCTGGCGCGGGCGGGCCGCACCGGCGTGGACCGGCACCCTCATGCGGCTCAGCTGTCGGCTGGTCGCCTTCGACGAGCTGCGGCGGGAGTCCGGTTACATCGAGCTCCCGCACCGTCGTGATCCGGTGCACGGCGAACGAACGGACGTCGTCCGCACGGTGGTCGTGCGCGGTCAGCGCGCCGCCCTCGATCGCCACCGGGTCGACGACCCGGTCGGACGACACCCCGTGGTTGTCGACGTAGCCGATGACCACGGTCGCCCCCGCGTCGATCGCCTCGCGCAGCGCCGCCAGCGAGCCGCTCGGGGTGAGCGGGGTGGCCGCTGCGGTCGGTCGCGAGGTCGTGGCGCGCTCGCCCGCCCGGATCGCGGTCAGCACCGACGAGACCCGGGCTGCGTCGCGCGCCCCGGCCGACGGAGCCAGCCGGGCTCGCGGTGACCGGGCCCGCAGGACGTCGGGGCGGGTCACCTGCACGGTGCCGTCGGCGGCCTCCACCACGGGGGAGGCGCCGAGCTCGCGCAGCCGGGGGAGGAGCACGTCGATGGGCAGGGTGCTGATCAGCACGGTCGGTGCCAACCGGCGCAGACCGAGGGTGGCGGCCTTCGGGTGGTGCAGCAGCTCGGTCAGCGCCGACTCGTCGTCGGCGCGCAGGAACGCCTCCGCCTGCCCGACGCGCACGGTGCCGAAGGTGCGCACGGTGTCGTCGACCAGGTAGGTGAGCGGCTGTGGCACGGGCGTGCGTGAGACGGACGAGATGAACTCGTGCAGCTCGGCCGACGTCCAACCGACGTCGAGCGCGCGACGTACCGAGTCGCGGGTGAACCGGTAGACCGTGGCCCCGCCGCGCGACTCGACGTCGGCCACGAGCTGCAACGACCGCGCCAAGGCGGCCTCGAGCGGACCCGGTGCCACGGCAGTCAGGTCGGCCTGGATCAGCACGTGGTCGACGGCCTCGGGCAGCAGCGGCGCCAGCTTCGGGGCAGCGTCGCGGCCGGCCACGAGCGCGCGCGCGAACGACGAGGCGGCGTCCAGCCCGGTCAGGCCGAGCAGGGCCGCCTCGGTCACGGTCCAGACGACGTGATCGGTGCGTGAGCGCGGCCGCCGCGGTCGGTGCCAGGCCACGTGCTCGACCAGTGACGGCAGCCCGGTGCCCGCCGCCAGACTCATGCCGACCGGCAGCCCGATCAGGGCCGACAGGGTCGCGCGCCGGGTCTCGACCAGGCTCGCCGACGCCAGCTCGGGCGAGAGTGCGTTCCAGGTCTTGCCGGCCGGGTCCTTGGTGCCGATCCGCGCCGGCATCCGCGGGCTCTCGAGCCAGGCGCGCGCGATGGTCACCCAGCGAGCAGCCGGCGGCTGGTCGGTCCACGTGTCGAAGGCGTCGGTCGGCACCCAGACCGGATCGCCATCGGCGTCGGCTCGAGCGGCCAGCAGCCCGGCGGTGGCCGCCGTCTCGATCAGGAACGCTGCCGTGGCCTCGTCGACGTGCAGGTGGACGGCGGCCGCCTTCAGGTCGCGGACGGCTAGCCCGCCGCTGCGCAGCACTCCCGGGTGGTGGGTGCCCCAGTGGTCGAGCAGCAGCTCGACGCGGCGAACGGCCTCGAAGGCAGCGCCGGCCGCGGCGCTGTCGACCAGAGCGGCGTCCCGCTCGGAGACCGCCAGCGCAGGCACGACGTCGACCGGCTCGAGCCGTGGTTCGGCCGCCACGCAGCGCCAGGCCGACCTCGCCCGGGGCCTGCACCGTGGCGCCGCTGCCGCGCGGCACGAGCAGTCCGCGGGCCAGGAGCTCCTCGGCCGGTGTCGCAGCCTCGGCCGGCGGTCACCGTCTGGCGCGGCGCTGCCGCGCATCGCTTCACCGCCCTGGTCGACCACGTGCTCGAGCAGGGCGCGGGCGGCGGCCGAGAGCTCCTTGATCCTCACCGCGACGTCCTCGGTCGCGGCCGGAGTCTGCCGAGCGCGGCCGCAGGCCGCTGGTGCCGGGGCCACCACCCAGCGCCTCAGCCACGCCACTCAGTGCGCGCAGCCCACCGGTCGACTGCCAGGCCAGCGCCAGGTCGAGCAGGCGCTCGCATGGCGGCGTCGACGGCGTCCGGGGCGGCGGCCACGAGGCGGCGGAGTTCGACCGGTGTGGTTTGACCTGCGACGACGAGGGCATCAAGCACCGAGAGCTCGAGACGCGTCAGCGCGTCGAGCGCTCTGGAGAGCGAGGCGCGCACGGCGGCTCGTGAGGCGAGTTGTCCGAAGTCGTGAGGGGCGGGTGTGGTCAGGTCGGGACGGGCCGAGAGCAGGCCGACGAGTCGCTCGTCGGGCCAGCTGCGCAGCTGGTCGGCGAGCGAGCGGAAGCCCGACTCCGCGGGGGTCCTGGTGGCCATCCTTCCCACGCTATCGCCCCGCACCATGCAGGGCGGCGCCCGATGACCGGCGTGGAACTGCACCACGGGTCGGCGACCGACACCGGGCTGGTGCGCGAGATCAACGAGGACGCCTTCCTGGTCGCCCCGCCGGTCTTCGTCGTCGCCGACGGCATGGGCGGCCACGATCGGGGCGACGTCGCCAGCCGCATCGTCGTCGAGGAGTTCACCCGGCTGGCCGAGAACGGCTACGACCCCGAGCGCGGGCCTGAGGCGATCGCCGAGACACTCGGGCACTGCCAGGCCCGCATCGCCGAGTACGACGACGAGCAGCGGGCCCAGGGTGCCGTCGACTTCGCTGCCGGCACGACCGCGGTGGTCGCGCTGCTCATCGAGCAGGCGGCCGAGCCCAAGTGGTTGCTGGCCAACCTGGGCGACTCCCGCGTCTACCGGTTCAACCACGACGTCCTCGAACAGGTCAGCGTCGACCACAGCCTCGTGCAGGAGCTTGTCGAGGCCGGATCCATCACTGCCGACGACGCGTTGGTTCACCCCGAACGTCACGTCATCACCCGTGCGCTCGGCGGGCGCGGGAGCGTCGAGGCCGACTATTTCGTGCTGCCTCTCTCCGGCGCCGAGCGGCTCGTGCTCTGCTCCGACGGCGTCAGCGGGATGATCGACGACCACGAGATCGCAAGGATCATGGGGAACGCTCACGACCCCCGCGACGCGGCCGAGCAGGTGGTTGCGGCCGCAGTGAGAGCCGGAGGGAATGACAACGCGACGGCCGTCGTCATCGATGTGGTGGGATTGGTCGACGAGCGACCGTACGACTCCGATGCCCAGCGAGAGAGTCTCGAGCAGAAGTTGGGAGCGTTGCCGTGAGCGAGCACACGTGGTCCTACCGGCTGGGTTCGTGGTTCGGGATCTTCGGGACGGCCAGCGCCCTGTTCCTGCCCGGCTCCGAGAAGCACCGCGCGCCAGAGCTCTGGTCGCTCATCGACGACGGCGCAGGGCCGGCTCCGGTCCTCGACGTCCTCGTGTCGTCCGGGCTGTCGGACCTGCCCGGGTTCGTGCTGGTCGGGCACGGCGAGCAGAGCACCACGATCCTGCTGCGGGGCAAGGGTGTGCGTGTCGTCGCCCTCGATGGCCGCGCCACGGTCGAGATCGATGCGGGAGCAGCGCGCACCTGGGTCGAGCACACGTTCACCGACCTCGCGGCGTTCACGATCCACCTCGAGGACGACCCCGGCACCGACGACCTGCCGATCGACACCGGCCTGGTGCGGCTGGCACGCGCCGACCACCCGGCCCACGTCGTGCAACAGGCGTCACCGCTCGACACCTCATCCCCTCAGGACCCACCCGTTGAGGCCCCGCCACTCGAGGCCTCGCCGCTTGAGTCGGAGGCCGACACCAACGCCGTCGCCACACCGCCGGCCTCCGTGGTCGCTGCGTTGCCGCCTCTCGACGACGACACCTCGGACGGCATCGACGCGAGCGAGTTCACCCACGCGCAACCCGGCATCCCCGGCCAGGAGCCGGCCCCGGCCGTGACCACCTCGGTCGCCCGGCTGGTGATCAGCAGCGGAGAGACCGTCGACGTCGACCGCGTCGTCCTCGTCGGGCGTGCCCCCGAGGCGCGCCGGTTCACGAGCAGCGACGAGCCGCTCCTGGTGAGCGTGCCCAGTCCGTTGCACGAGATCTCGGCCACCCACGTGGAGATCCGACCCGGCAGTGGCGCCGACCACGGCAGCGCGGTCGTCACCGACATGGGCTCGACCAATGGCACCGTCGTCGTACAGCCCGGACTCGGTCCCGAGGGCCTGCGTCCAGGCATCCCGGTGCAGCTCATCCCCGGTGCCACGATCAACCTGGGTGACGGCATCACGATCTGGGACCAACCGGTGACAAGGTGACCACGGTGACCCAGCCCTGAGCGCCATGACCCACCGCGACCCGGCTCGTCCGGTCACAGGCGCGCCGCCGGCCGAGCTCGACCGGCGCTTCTATGCGCTCGCGATCGATCGGCTCGTTGCCTGGGGCCTGATCGGCGCAGGCTCCTACCTCTCCTACGAGCTGCTGCTCGACCGCGACCGGGTCGGCGCCGGCATCGCTGCCATCTCGGCGCCGTCGTGATCGTCTCGCTGGTCTTCGCGGTGGTGCTCGGGCTCACCGGCAGCTCGCCGGGCAAGGCGCTGGTCGGGCTCCGCGTCGTCCGACCCGACGACGGCACGCCCATCGGCGTCCCGCACGCCGTGATGCGTACCGCGGTGCTCGGCCTGTTCACGGTTCCCACCGCCGGGATCGGTCTGGCGACGTTGGCCTGGACGGCCGTGATGGACCCGAGCGGACGTCGCCGCGGTGGGCACGACCGCATGTCAGACGCCGTCGTGGTCGACGTGCGGCCGCGCCGGTGGTCGAGGAGACCGAGGACGTCGTCTCGAAGCAGATCGTCAACCTCACCGCGATGCGGCTGATGCCGCGCCGCCCGCTGTACCCGTGCCCACGCCGGTCGAGGCGGCGGTCCTACGCCCCAGCCGACGCCCCCGCCGGCGCGCCGCCGCCGCCGCCGCCGGCACGTCGGCGTCCGCTGCTGCCGCCCAGCGAGCACCCGACGCTGGCACCGGCACCCACCTCGCCACCCAACCGGCACCCGCACCGACCCCGCCACCACAGCCTCCTCCGGTGGTCTCGGGCTGGCGGGTCGCCTTCGACACCGGCGAGTCGTTCCTCGTGGAGGGGTTGGCCCTGGTGGGTCGGCGCCCCGAGCCGCGCCCCGGCGAACCCGTGCGGCACGTCGTCCCACTGCGCTCGAGCGACATGTCGGTGTCCAAGACCCACGCGCAGTTCCAGGTCGTGCCCGACGGGGCCCTGGTGGTCATGGACCGCGGTTCGACGAACGGATCGGTCGTCGTGCGGCAGGGTGTCTCCAAGTCGCTGACGGCCGGACGTCCGGCCACGCTGCGCGACGGTGACGTCGTGCGGTTCGGCGATCGGACCATGACCGTCACCCAGGAGCGAACCCCGTGACCTTCGAGCATGCAGAATCCATCACCACCAGTGCACCGCCGGCTCGGCGGTGTGGGCGATCTGGAGCGACAGCTCCACCTGGCCCGACTGGGATCCCTCGGTCGTCGGCGTGTGTGCTCGACGGGCCTTTCGTCGCCGGCACGACCGGCACCATGACCCTGGCGGGGCCGTTCGAGGTGCCGGTCTCGCTCGAGGTGGTCGAGGACGGTCGGCGCTACCTCGATCAGCTCACGATGGGCGACCTGGTCATCCGCATCGACCACGTCGTGGAGGCCACCGAGGGCGGCAGCGAGGTCACGGTCTCGACGACCATCGAGGGCCCGGGCGCCGACGACATCGGGCCGATCGTGACCGCCGAAGCGCCGCTGGCGCTGGCCAGCCTGGTCGAGCGCGCCGAGGCGATCTGACCCGATCAGAGGCATACGCAACAGGACGCCCAGAAGCCAGCACGGCCCCCGCGGCTCATACCCGCGGGGGCCGTGCTCGTGTGCTGATGAAGCTGTGAGGGCGGTCAGGCCTTGGTGGCAGCAACTGGGGGCAGGCTCTGCGGGCAGCCTTCTTGGCCGGGGCCTTCTTGGCGGCCGGCTTCTTCGCAGCCTTCTTGGCGGCGGGTTGGTCGGGTTGACCTTCACCTCGACCTCGCGCTCGAAGGCAGCTTGGTGCCCTTGACGACGGCCTCGCCGCGCTTGGCGAGCTGGGCGTAGGTGCCGGTCACGGTCTCGACGTTCTCGTTGACGACGGTCTGCACCGTGGTCGGCAGCTTCTGGGCCTGGGTCTGCAGCTCGGCCACGCGGGCCTCGACGAGCGCACGGCGAGCCTTGGCGGCGTTGAGGGCCGAGGCGCGAACGGCCTTCGGGTCGAACGTCGTGACGGTCTTCTGGACGTCCTTCTGGTAGCCGGTGAGCGCCTTCTGGGCGTCCGCGACGTAGTCCTTGACTGCGGCGACCGCGAGGTCACCGGCGCCAACGCCGGCGTAGAGGGGCTTCTGGACGACCGCGGGGATCTCCAGTGACTTGAAGTCGATCTTGGTCTTGGCCATGTCAACTCTCCTTGGATTCTGATGGGGTGGTGGATGGTCCCTCGGTGTCCGGATCCATGCCCTCGACCCGCTCCGCTGCTGCGTTCATGGCGAGGAATGAGGAGTAGACATCGAGCAGGGACTGCTTCTGACGCTCGGTGAGCCCGGTGTCGCCGAGCACAGCCAGTTCGACCGACCCTCCGACACCGTCGTCCGGGCTGAGGATCCCGGCGCGGACGTAGAGCTGTTCCGCGGAGATCCGGAGTGCCCGGGCGATCTGTTGCAGCACCTCGGCTGACGGCTTGCGCAGACCACGTTCGATCTGGCTCAGGTAGGGATTCGACACGCCGGCCTGTTGAGCGAGCTGCCGCAGGGAGAGGCGCGATGCGACGCGCTGCTCCTTGAGGTAGTCGCCCAGCGATTCGACGCTGAGTCCCACCTTGCCTTTAGCCACGTCCCCCACTGTGCTAGCAAGAGTTAGCAAAATGCAAACTGAGCAAGCGTGACCGCGCTCACACTCCGCGACCAACTCCTCACGTGGTGAGGCGAGAGGGTCAGGAGGCGTCCGGAACGTCGTCGAAGACCTCGGGACGTCCGATGAAGGTTGCGTGGCTCAGCGGCCAGACCAGTGAGAACACCTTGCCGACCACCAGCTCGAGAGGCACGAAGGCGCGGTCCTCGTCGCACTTGCGCTGGTTCGGCTTGCAGAGCCGGTCGGAGGAGTCGGCCGACGCGGCCCGGTTGTCGCCCATCACGAAGAGCCGATCGTCGGGCACCGTCACCGACCAGTTCCGCTGGCAGCCGTTGACCATCGGGCCGTCACAGTCGGGCTGAGGGCGGATGAAGTCGTCCTCGTCGATGGCCACGCCATTGATCATCAGGTGACCCTCGGCGTCGCAGCACTCGATCGTGTCGCCGGGGGTGCCGATGACGCGCTTCACCAGGTGGCCGCCGGTCGGGTAGAGCCCGATCTTCGCGAGGCCCTTGGCCAGGAACGTCTGGGGGCCGGGCTCGGGTCCCAGGAGCCAGTTGCCCGGGTCCTCGAACACGATGACGTCGCCGCGCTGGGGGTCGCCGCCGAACCAGTACGACACCTTCTGCACCAAGATCCGGTCGTTCTCGACCAGCCCGGGCTCCATCGACGCCGACGGGATGTAGAACGCCTGCACCAGCAGAGTCTTGATGATCAGCGCCATGCCCAGGGCGACGCCGAGCAGCACCACGGTCTCGAGCCACAACGGCGTGCGACGCCGCTCCGGCGCCGGCTTCGGTTCGGCCGGCGGCTCCGAGGTGTCCGACGTCGCCGGGTGCTCAGGTGTCTCAGGCATCTCGGTGTCGTCGTCGGGCACGGGTGGAACCGTACGCCAGCGGTCCGCAGCGTCAGCATCGACCGGACCGTCGGCCTCAGCGACCGATCACCACGGGGATGCGCGAGACCGACCCGTCGGAGCCGCGCCAGGTCACGTACCCGTCGTCCAAGCGGCCGGGGGTGGCGGCGTCGATCGCAAAGGTGAAGGTGGCTGACTCGCCGGGCGCCAGGTCGAGGGTCGTGTCGCTGAGCCGAACCGGGGTGCGGAAGCCGGTCGTGGACGCGACGAAGCGCGTGCGGCGCCGGGCGTTCGAGGTGACGGTGCGCTCGGCCGACGTGGTGCCTTCGGTGAGCAGGATCGAGGGCGTGTTCAGCGTGCTGCGGCGACCCTCGAGCCAGGCGCGGAAGTTGCGGGGCTCGACGAGGTAGGCGAGACCGGCGCGAGCCGCGGCGTCCGGACGGACGGCGCCAGCGCCACTGCTCAGGGCCCCCGAGCCACGAACCGGACGAGCCGTGGTCGCCAGCGCGGAGCGCACCTGCGCTGCGCTGGCACCGCCCTGGCCGAGCAGCGTCGCCGCCACTCCGGCGGTGTAAGCCGTCGCGACGGAGGTTCCGGTGACGAAGTCCCAGCCGTCTCCAGAGCCGTGAGGCACACCGCCGAGGACGCCGGTAGCCGGCGCCACGAGGTCGGGCTTGAGCAGACCGGCGGCGACGTCGCCCTCGCCCGAGAAGCGGGCCACACGGTCGCGGCCGGCGCGGTCGTCGGTAGCGCGAAGCCGCACCCTGGCGCCTGGATGGGTGGCGGCCCAGCGCACCAGCACGCGGCCGGGACCGGCGGCGAGGTGGACGGTGGGGACGCGGTGCACGTCGGCGTCGACCGAGTCGGGACGTACGTTGACCAGCACCATGCCGGCACCGTCGGCCAGCGCCACGGCCGCGGACTTGTCGACGCGACCGACGCGTCCGCGCTCGCAGACCACTACCGTGCCGGCGACGCGTGCGGCGTCGAGGCTGCCCGGCGCGCAGACGCGGGCGTCGCGGGCGCGGGCATCGTCGGCGGGCACCCGCGAGCCCAGTACGACTCGGCGGCCAGGTAGACCGCGCCGCGAGAGCATCGCGCCAGCCAGTCGACGTCCGTTGGGCAGTCGGACGACGCCGCGGCGCGGCTCGCCGGTCAAGCCGCCCACGGTGGTGACCCACGGGCTGGGGTGGGCCGCCGCGACGTCGAGCCCGGCGTTGCCGGCCGCGGCAGTGACAACGATGCCGTCCTCGGCCGCGCCCAGCAGGGCGCGCTCGACGACGTCGAGATCGGACGGACCCGCGACCGACAGGCTGAGCACGTCGACACCGTCACGGGTGGCTTGGTCGATGGCGGTGACCAGATCGGCGGTCGCGCAGCCGTCGTCGCCTGGGTCGGGAGCACTCCAGCACGCCTTGTAGATCGCGAGCTTCGCCTGCGGCGCCATCCCGCCGAACCGACCGAGCCGCTCGCCGGCCACGCGCACGGGAACACGCGCGTTTCCGGCCGCGACCGAGGCCATCTGGGTTCCGTGCCCGTCGGTGTCGCGTGGCGAGAGCAGCGACGTGGCACGCAGCGACTGCTCGCCGAACCCGGTGACGAACCAGCGCGCTGCGACCACCTTGCTGTTGCAGTCGGTGGGGTTCCAACCCTGGCCGGCCGGGCACGACCCGGCGAAGTCGGCGTCGCCCGCGACACCCGCACCGTGGCGCACCTGTGCGAACAGGGGGCTCTCCGGTGCCAGACCGGTGTCGACGACACCGATGACCACACCGGCGCCGCCCGATCGCGGCGCCGACGAGCTCAACGTGCTAGGGGCGTCACGGACCCCGGCCAGGGCTCGCACCGTGTTCTCCTCGACCGCGGCCACCGCGGGGTCGATTCGAAGCTCGTCGGCCTGTGCTGCGGTGAGCCCCACGGCGAAGCCGTTGAGAGCCGTGGTCCATCGGTAGACCGGGACGTCGGCGTCGACGCCTGCGCAGCACGGCGTCCTGCTGGGCGAGCCGGGTCAGGCTGGAGAGGGCTCGGGGCAGGAACCCGCCGGGAGTGCCAGCCGTGCCGGGACCGCGCAGGGCCACGAGGTACAGGTCGGTGGCCGCGGGTGCGGCTGCGTCGTCGGCCCGCGCCGGGGCAGCGGCCATACCGCTGGCCACGCCGACGACCACGAGGGTCGCCGCGAGCGCGCTGGCGAGCGCGCGACGCGGACCCTTGCCTGACATTCTGCGCCTCCGGTCGGCGAAACGGTCGGTCGTGCGGACGAAGGGTCCATTCTGCTCCACTGGTCACACCCGTGACACCGAGACCGGGGGATTGCCCATGGGATTGCCCACGGGATCGCCGGGGGATCGCCGGGGGGATCGCAAGGCCCCTCGCTCCTAGGCTGGAGCCGTGCCTGCCCCCCTCGTCGTCGGGTTCGACCTCGACATGACGCTCATCGACACCACCCCGGGCTTCACCGCGGTGCTCCGGGCGCTCGGTTCCGAGCTCGGCATCGACTTCCCGGTCGAGCAGATGACCGCAGCCCTCGGACCACCGCTGGACCTCATGCTCGCGCCGTTCCTCGCCGCCGAGCACATTCCCGCGGCGGGCGACCGGTTCCGCGCCCTCTACCCCGAGCACGCCGTCACGTCGGTGCCGCTCCTGCCGGGCGCCGCCGAGGCCATCGCCGCTGTCCGTGACCGCGGCGGCCGGGTCGTGGTCGTCACGGGCAAGTACCCGCCGAACGCCCGCCTGCACCTCGACCACCTCGGCCTGGTCGTCGACGACCTCGAGGGGTGGGTGTGGGGCGTCGGCAAGGCCGACGTGCTGCGCCGCGAAGCGGCCCTCGCGTACGTCGGCGACCACGTGCACGACGTCGAGGGAGCTCTTGCTGCCGGGGTGCAGTCGGTCTCGGTGCTCACCGGTGGCTGCACGCGCGCCGAGCTGGTCGCCGCCGGGACGCACGTCGTTCTCGACGACCTGCGAGATTTCCCCTCGTGGCTCGACGGCGTGATGGTCTAGCGTGTGCGCGCCATCATGTGGCGACGACCGCGAGAGAACATCGATGAGAAGGGCAAGTCAGTGCCGACTGGCAAGGTGAAGTGGTTCGACGCAGGGAAGGGCTTCGGCTTCGTCTCCCAGGAGAGCGGCCCCGACGTCTACGTGCACTCCGATGCCCTGCCCGACGGGATGACCGAGCTCAAGCCCGGCACCCGCGTCGAGTTCGGGATCGCCCAGGGCCGTCGCGGAGACCAGGCACTGCAGGTACGCATCATCGAGGCCCCCGGCTCGGTGAGCCGCAACCAGTCGCAGGCCCGCCGCAAGAAGCCCGAGGAGATGACCTCGATCGTGGAGGACCTGATCCGCCTCCTCGACGACATGGGTGAGGGCTACCGGCACGGCCGACACCCCGACCGCACCACGGCCAAGCCGGTCGCCAAGCTGCTGCGCGCCCTCGCCGACGAGCTGGAGCTGTAGACGCCCTGACCGAGCTCGCGAGGTCAGGGATCACGTCTAGAGATTGAGTAGCCGTGCGGCCGACGCAGGAGGGCGCAACCGGCGTATCGAAATCTAGGGTCGAGTGGGGGGACGGCTGGGGCGAGCCCGACTCGACGCGACGAAGAACGTCCAGGCCGCCAGCGCGACAAACGCGAATCCCAGACCGAGCCCGGCCGTCTGCGGCATCGCGATGCCGATGAACCCGCCGATGACCCAGGCCAGCTGGAGCGTGGTGTCGCTACGCGCGAACGCGCTCGCCTGAACGTGCACGGGAACCCCGGACTGGATCGTCGAGTCGAGCGAGACCTTGGCCAGCGCCTGCGACAGCCCAGCGACCAGTCCCAGACCGAATAGCGTGAGGACGCCGTAGAACAGGGCGCCGGTCAGCACCATGGCAGCGTCGGCCACCAGCGCGAGCATGACGGTGACAGCGGGGTTGATCCGGCGCAGCATCGAGGCCAGCAAGATCCCGATCGTGTTGCCGAGGCCGGCGCCGCCGATGAGCACGCCGAGCAGCAGCTCGGGCTTGTCCTCCCAGCCCTCGATGGGATGGTCGCGCAGGAGGAAGGCCATGAACATCGTCAGGAAGCCCGACAGCCAGCGTGGGCCGAGGTTGGCGCGCAGCGCGAACGCCACGGTCGGTGGGATGCGGGTGCCCTTCCGGGGTCCGTCGGCGCGCATCGAGACCTGCTGCTCGCCCTCGCTGGAGTCGATCTTGGCCGGCAGCAGAATTGCCGCCACCGTTCCGATGACGAAGACCACGAATGCGTAGCGCAGCGACCACTCTGCGCCGACGTACGCCGCTGCGCCAGCCAAGGGGCAGACACGGCGCCGCCCACGACGCCGGCCAACGAGACGCGCCCGTTGGCCTTCACCAGGGTGAAGTCGGCTGGCAGCAGGCGGGGGATCGCAGCGGCGCGTGTCACGCCGTAGGCCTTGGAGGAGACCAGGACGCCGAGCGCGGCCGGGTAAAGCAGGGCTGAGTCGGCTGCCACGGCGCTCGCGAGCACCCAGCAGAGGAAGCCGCGGATGGCGAAGGTCGCCCCGATGGCCCAGCGGCGGCCGTGGCTGAACTTGTCGAGGAAGGGCCCGATCAGTGGCGCCACGATCGCGAAGGGCAGCATCGTCAGCCCGAGGAAGAGCGCGACCTGACCGCGAGCATCGCTCGTTGCGCCGGCGAAGAACACGGTGGTGGCCAGCGAGATCGCGACGGCGGCGTCCCCGGCCGCGTTTGCGGCGTGCAGGTAGATGAGGCGGTTGAGCCCGGACTCGTCGGCGCCTTGGGCGTTCGCGGCCCGGCGCGCCTGGCCGGCGGTGAAGCGCCCTGCGCGCCCGGTCGCCCGGGCGGTCGCCCGCAGGCCTTTGCCGGTGACTCGCGCTCCTGAGCCGATGCCACGTCCGACCGCCCAGCGTTCGCTGCTGCGCCCCGGCGGGCCGGCCGGACCGGCCGGGGGCCGGTCGTCAGGAGGGCCGAGGGTCATGCGTCCATCCTGCCCAACGCACCAGGACTTCGCCCAGCAGGCCACGCGGGTCCGCCCCGACCTGACATCCCCGTCGCGATGAGCGATGATGCCGCCCGTGACCACCTCTACCGGCCTCTCGCGCCCGCAGCCCGACACCGTCGCCGCTCGCGCGATCGACGTGGCACGCACCGCGCTGCTCGAGGAGGTCCCCGAGACCGAGGTCGGCGACCACCTCGGCGTCGACGCCGAGGTAGAGGCCGAGCGGGTCGTCACCCACTACTTCGCCTGCAGTCGTCCCGGCTACGTCGGCTGGCGCTGGGCGGTCACCGTGGTCCGCGCCTACCGCCAGAAGGCCGTCACCGTCGCCGAGGTCGTGCTGCTCCCGGGAGCCGACTCGATCGTGGCCCCGGCCTGGGTGCCCTACCGCGAGCGCCTCCAACCCGGCGACCTGTCGCCCGGCGACCTCTTGCCCGTCTCCGACGAAGACCCGCGACTGGTGCCCACCTACTCCTTCGGCGACGACTCGCTCGACACCGACGACAAGGCACAGATCCGCACGGTCGCAAAGGACCTTGGCATCGGCCGGGTCCGCACGCTCTCGCCGGAGGGTCGCGATGCCGCCGCCCAGCGTTGGCACGACGGCGACCAAGGTCCCGACTCTCCACTGGCGCAGGCCGCGCCCGAGCCCTGCTCGACGTGCGGCTTCCTGCTGCGCATCGCCGGTCCGCTCTCGGAGAGCTTCGGTGTCTGCGCGAACGGCGACGCCAACGACGACGGCCGCGCGGTGTCCTTCCGCCACGGTTGCGGTGCGCACTCGGAGGTCCGGCTCACCAAGAAGCAGGAACCCCTCCCGATGCCCGACCACGTCGTCGACACCCTCACGACGCCGGATCTCGACCGGTTCTGACCGGCTACTTGATCTCGCTGTTCGTGTCGGTAGCGGCGCCGGCGCCGGCAGTACTCGAGACCGAACAGTCCTAGCCCGACCCCGGCCAGGCACATCCACAGCCACCACGTGTGCCCGTCGTCCTTCAGCCTGCCCGAGAACGGCAGCAGGGCGAGGAAGACCACGAAGAACACTGCCGTGCCGACCTCGACCGTGCGGACGCCGTCGACGTCCAGGGGCTCCACGTCGGCCACGACGTAGGTCTTGTTCCTGAACTCGTGCTGCATCGGCTGCTCGTCGCGGAAGTCCACGGCGCCACCGTAGGCCACTGGACCAGACATGTGCAGGATGCGTGACGGAAGCTCCGTGGCTCTGCCACAGTGCTGCCCGTGAACTCCCTGGACAGCTACTTCAAGATCACCGACCGCGGCTCCACCATCGCTCGCGAGGTGCGCGGCGGTGTCGTCACGTTCTTCACGATGGCCTACATCGTGGTCCTCAATCCGCTCATCCTCGGCTACGTGGCCGACCTCGACGGCAACTTCCTGGGTGCCGAGCCGGGTGCCGGCCCCAACCTCCAGGCGATCGCGGCTGGCACGTCCCTGGTGGCCGGGGTGCTGACGCTCCTGATGGGCGTCGTGGCCAACTTCCCGTTGGCCATCGCCACCGGCCTGGGGCTCAACGCGTTCGTGGCCGTGGCGATCGCGACCCAGATGACCTGGGCCGACGCGATGGGGCTGGTGGTGATCGAGGGCGTGTTGATCTTGGTGCTCGTGCTCACTGGCTTCCGGGAAGCGGTCTTCCACGCCGTGCCCACGCAGCTCAAGGTCGCCATCTCGGTCGGCATCGGCCTGTTCATCGCCTTGATCGGCTTCGTCGACGCCGGTTTCGTGCGTCGCATCCCGGACGTCGCACAGACGACCGTGCCGGTGCAGCTGGGGCAGACCGGCCAGCTCCAGGGGTGGCCGGTCCTGGTCTTCGCCCTGGGCTTGGTGCTGCTCGTCGCCCTCTGGGTGCGGCGGGTGCAGGGCGCGATCCTGATCTCGATCGTCGTGACCACCGCCGTGGCTTCGTGGTGGAGGCGATCGGTGACTTCGGTAGCGACCCGGCGAGCGACACCGACTGGGCTCTGACGGTCCCCGAGCTCCCCGACAACCTGTGGCGTGGCCCGGACTTCGGGACGCTCGGTCAGTTCAACCTGCTGGGCGGCTTCGACCGGGCCGGGGTCGTGGTCGCCATCCTCTTCGTCTTCACCCTGATGCTCGCCGACTTCTTCGACACGATGGGCACGATGACGGCGGTCGGCTCCGAGGCCGGACTGCTCGACGAGGAGGGAGTGCCGCCGGGCACGCAGAAGATCCTGGTGGTCGACTCGCTGGCTGCGGTGGCCGGCGGCGCCGCCGGGGTCTCGTCGAACACGTCCTACATCGAGTCGGCCTCGGGGGTCGGCGAGGGCGCGCGCACCGGTCTGGCCTCCGTCGTCACCGGGCTGCTGTTCCTGCTCACCATCTTCGTCTCGCCGTTCGTGGCGATGATCCCGTCCGAGGCCGCCGTTCCGGCCCTGGTCCTGGTCGGGTTCTTGATGATGCAGCAGGTGACGGGCATCGACTGGGACGACGTGGAGATCGCCATCCCCGCCTTCCTGACCATCATCTTGATGCCGTTCACCTACTCGATCACGGTCGGCATCGGCGCGGGCTTCCTGGCCTACGTGCTGATCAAGGTCGTGCGCGGCAAGTCCGCGGAGGTCAAGCCCCTGCTGTGGGTGATCGCCGGCCTCTTCGTCGTCTACTTCGCGATCAGCCCGCTCACCGAGCTGCTGACCTGACCGACGAGGGCCGAGTCGGCGTCAACGTACGCCGACTCGGCCCTCTCTTCGACGGAATAGTTAGCAAGGGTAATGAGTTACGCTAACGATATGCCTACCGTCGAGAAGGTCTCCCGCACCGATGCCGGCCTCGCCTCCGAGCTCCGACTCTCGGTCATGCGGCTGCGCCGTCGGCTCGCCGTCGAGCGTCACCCTGACAACGACCTGAGCCTGAACGCGATGGCCGTCCTGGGGGCCCTGTACCGGCACGGCGACCTGTCGGTGGGCGATGCTCGCTGCTCGCGAGCGGGTGCAGCCCCCGAGCATGACGCGCACCGTCACGGCACTGGAGGGCGGAGGCTTCGTCGCGCGTCGGCCCGACGAGTCCGACGGACGCCTCGTGGTCGTCGTGCTCACCGACCTCGGCCGCACCACCGTGCTGGCCGACCGAAACCGGCGTGACGCGTGGCTGGCCACCCAACTGCGCGGCCTGTCCGCCGACGAGCGGGACGTGCTGCGGCGTGCCGCCCCGATCCTCGAACGCCTCGCCTCCGAAGGATGATGAAACCTCTTTGAGCCCAACCTTCCGTGCCCTGCACAACACCAACTACCGCCGCTACGTCAGCGGCACCCTGGTGTCCAACACCGGCACCTGGATGCAGCGCGTCGCCCAGGACTGGCTGGTCCTGACCCTCGGCGGGGGCGGCACGGCCCTCGGCATCACCACCGGTCTGCAGTTCCTGCCGGTGCTCCTCCTCTCGCCGTACGCCGGTGTCATCGCCGATCGGTTCCCGAAGCGTCGACTCCTCCAGGTCACCCAGGCGTCGATGGCGGTCATGTCGCTGCTGCTCGGCGTCCTGGCCGTCACCGAGGTGGCCCAGACGTGGCACGTCTTCGTCATCGCCGTCCTCTTCGGCATCGGCTCGGCGTTCGACGCCCCGGCGCGGCAGTCGTTCGTCTCCGAGATGGTCGATCCCGACGAGGTCACCAACGCCGTCGGCCTGAACTCGGCCTCCTTCAACCTCGCGCGGATCCTGGGCCCCGCGCTCGCCGGGTTGTTGATCCACGCCTTCGGTGACGGAACCCGCGCCACCGGGTGGGTGATCCTGATCAACGCCGTCTCCTACGCGGCCGTGATCGCCCAGCTGCAACGGATGGACGTCGCCCTGCTGAACTCCCCGAAGCTGCAGCTGCGCACGCCCGGCATGCTCCTGGAGGGGGTGCGCTACGTCCGCAGCCAGCCGCAGATGGTGATGGTCCTCATCATGGTTTTCTTCGCAGGCACCTTTGGGATGAACTTCCAGATCACCTCCGCGCTGATGGCTACCGAGGCATTCGACAAGGGGGCGGGGGAGTTCGGGGTGCTCGGTTCGGCGGTCGCGATCGGCTCCCTGGCTGGTGCCCTGCTCTCGGCGCGACGGGTGCGCGTCCGACTCCGTCTGATGGTGGTCGCGGCAGTCGGCTTCGGGGTTGCTCTGGTCGTGGCCTCGACGCTGCCGACCTACGTGGCCTTCGCGTGCTTCGTGCCGGTGATCGGCTTGTGCACCCTCACCCTGCTCAACTCGGCCAACGCGATGATCCAGCTCACCGCGGCTCCGGCCCTGCGCGGCCGCGTGCTCGCCCTGTACATGACGATCGTCATGGGAGGTACCCCGATCGGGTCGCCCCTCATCGGTGCTGTCGGCCAGCACCTCGGTCCGCGTTGGGCACTCGCCGCGGGTGGCGTGCTCACCTGCTGGGCGTGGTGGTCGCCGTCGCCGTCTACGCGCGGATGACGGAGGATGGCGGTCGCTGCTGCACGAGTCACGCCGTACGTCGGGGCGTTTGGTCCATGCGCCCGCCGAGGTCATCGGCACCTCGTGACGGCCCCGCAGTCACGCCCGAGTCACGCCCGATCTGCGGGCGCCCCAAATTGATTCTGCCGAGCGGCGCGAGTAGCCTCGGCGATCGTGTCTGGTTCCACCAGGCGCTCGCGCGTGCCCGAAATCGGGACGCCTCTTCACGGCACATGCTCGAAGGCTTCATCCGTGCCCGGCAGATCGCTGGGTACTGAGAGTAGGACGAAAGGGAACCACTCGGTGCCCACCATCAATCAGCTGGTCCGCAAGGGCCGCCAGGACAAGGTGTCCAAGAACAAGACGCCTGCCCTGAAGGAATCACCTCAGCGTCGCGGTGTCTGCACCCGCGTCTACACCACCACCCCGAAGAAGCCGAACTCCGCTCTCCGCAAGGTCGCCCGCGTGCGCCTGAGCA
>CAWAGM010000013.1:0-123947 GCA_963781575.1 uncultured Actinomycetota bacterium
GTCGAGACCACCACCCCAACCGGGCACCGACATCAATCCACCGCACCACGGCAGCCGCGGCCCGCGGCGCATCCGAGGGTCCGGGTCGACCAGCCCGCCTGAGGTCAGATCGACTGAGCGCTGGACTCCAGCAGCGCCGCAGCCCGCTCGACAACGAGCTCCACGACGTAGTCCTGCGCGCCCATCACGTCGGCCACGATCGCCCCGTCGGGAGACTCGCGGTGCACACGGTCGTGGAAGAAACCGGGCGAGAGCAGGTAGGGGGAGACCGCATCGCCGGGGCGGATGACCTCCATCGGTCGAGCGCCATGGCCGGAGAGCGTGGCGAGCTCGACCTGCCCGTCCCAGGCGCGGGCGAGGTGCGCGACGGCGCACATCTGGTCGCAGGTGGCCGCCTCGTCAGACGACCCTGCCGCGACGAGCACGACACGCTGTCCGCGCACTGCCCCGGCCTCGAGCAGGCGAGCCACCTGGGCCTGGGCGAGCAGCGGGTCGGGGCCGAGCTGACGACCGAGGTTGACCGGCACCGATGCACCGGCCACGGCCTCGGGAAGGTCGGAGCGCATGTGGAATCCGGTGGAGAGCAGCAGCGGCACGACGACGACCGGCTCGGACGCCGCGCGCATGACGTCGGCGAACAGCGGCTCGGAGAGCTCGACGAACGACGCGGTGGCCGAGATGCCCAGGCGCTCGGCCGCAGCAGCCGTGATGGCGCGGGCGACGTCGTTTCCACGGAGGTTGCGCGTGCCGTGAGCAGCGGTCACCAGAACGGTCATGAGTCGACCGCCAGTCGGTATCCGCGCTTCACCACGGTCTGGATCATCCGCGTGCCCACCGCAGCACGCAAGCGGGCGATGGCCATCTCCACCGCGTGCTCCGAACCCGCGGTGCCCCCCGGCAGGGCCGACAGCAGGTCGCGCCGGGACACCACGTGACCGGGATTCACCAACAGGGCTTGGAGAACAGCCAACGGCGCGGGTGACAGCTTCACCTCCACACCGTCGAGCAGGACGTCGTCCCCGTGCAGGAGAAGTGTGCTGCCCGCCACACTCACCGACAGGCCGTCGGCTCGTGATGGCAGCTCGGTCTCGAGCTGCTTGACCATCGCCGCAAGCCGCGACCGGTCGGGAAAGATCGTCGGCACGCCCCACATCTCGAAGGCTGCCGCCGTCACCGGCCCGACGCACGAGGCGACGACGTCGGCCTGCATCGCGCCGATGAGCTCTTCACGCCGTCCGGTCGATCCTGCGGCCTCCATGAGGGCAGCGACGGCCGGGGCAGACGTGAAGGTGACCGCGTCGAGCTCGCGGTCGGCGATCAGGTCGACGAGCCGGAACATCGGCTCGGGGTCCTCGGCTGCGTTGACCCGGTAGACGGTCACCGTCACGACCTCGGCGCCGCGGCGACGCAACGCGTGGGCCACCATCGACAGCGACTGGCCGTGCTCCTGGACGACGATGCGGGTGCCGGCCAAGTCGCGCCCGCGCAGGTGCTCGAGCACGTCCTCGAACTCCTCCGACTCCGGCGCCCAGAGCTCGCGCAGGCCGAAGCGGCGCAGCGCGCCGACGCTCTTGGGGCCGCGGGCGAGGATCTCAGCACGGCCGAGGTGGGCGAGCAGCTGTTCCTGCATGCCCCAGAGCTCGGCGGCGATCAGCCACGCCTTCATGCCGATGCCGGTGGTCGCGAGGAAGAGGTCGACCGGCTTGCTCAGCACCTCGTCGGTGGCGGCGCGCAGCGCGGCGTCGTCGACCTGGTTGGGGTCGAGGGAGAGTGCAGGCGCCCGCACGACCGTGGCGCCCCGACGCTCCAGGAGGGCGACCTGCTCGTCGACCTTGCGCGCGGCTGTGACACCGATGCGGTAGCCGGTCAGCGGCAGGACGGCGTGCTCACCGCTACTGTCCGAGGTCGCTGGGCCTTCTGGGCTCACGGGTCTCCTGTCGTGGTCCCACCAGCACGGCGCGGTCCGCGCTGATCGTCACGTCGTACGTCGGCACCCGCACCGTCTCGCCCTCGGGGTTGTCGAGGCACGCACCGGAGCGGAGGTCGAAGCCCTGCTTGTAGAGCGGCGAGGCGACGTACGGGACGCCACCGCGCGTGCCTACGATCCCACGCGCCAGCACCGAGGCGCGACCGATGGGGTCGTAGTTGGACAGGGCGTACACCTCGTCGTCGTAGGTGCGGAAGATCGCGACCGCTTCGCCGGCGACGAGCGCGACCACTCCCCCTCCCGTTCGATGTCCTCGAGGTGACAGACCTCGGTGTAGGTCTCCTGCTTCTGCTCGTCGCTGGTCGCGGTGCTCATCGCGGCGCCCCCACAGGGATCGTCGCGCCCAGCACTACCGGACCGGCCGAGTCGGCAGGCACCTGCTGCTCGCGCTCAGTCTGGAACGAGATGTGCGGGTCGGGGACGCCGGGCGCGTTGACGAACGACACGAATCGCTTGAGCTTCTCCGAGTCCTCGATCGTCGCCTTCCACTCGTCGAAGTAGCCGTCGACGTGGCGCGCCATTGCTGCCTCGAGCTCCGAGCCCAGGCCCAGCGCGTCGTCGACGACGATCTCCTTCACCCGCTCCAGCCCGCCCTCGAGCGAGTCGACCCACGGCGCCGTGCGCTGGAGCCGGTCAGCGGTGCGCACGTAGTACATGAGGAACCGATCGAGGTAGCGAACCAACGTCTCGGTGTCGAGATCACCGGCCAGCAACCGGGCGTGCACCGGGGTGGCGCCACCGTTTCCGCCGACGTACAGGTTCCAACCCTTCTCGGTCGCGATGACGCCGAAGTCCTTGCCGCGCGCCTCGGCGCACTCGCGCGCGCAGCCGCTCACCCCGCCCTTGAGCTTGTGCGGCGAGCGGAGCCCGCGGTAGCGCAGCTCGAGGTCGATGGCGAGCTGCACCGAGTCCTGGACGCCGTAGCGGCACCAGGTCGACCCCACGCACGACTTCACCGTCCGCAGGCTCTTGCCGTAGGCGTGGCCAGACTCGAAGCCGGCGTCGACCAGGCGCTTCCAGATCGCCGGCAGCTCCTCCATGCGAGCACCGAACAAGTCGATCCGCTGGCCACCGGTGATCTTCGTGTAGAGCCCGAAGTCGCGGGCCACCTCACCGATCACGATGAGCTTCTCGGGCGTGATCTCACCGCCGGGGATGCGCGGCACCACCGAGTAGGTGCCGTTGCGCTGGATGTTGGCGAGGTAGGCGTCGTTGGTGTCCTGGAGGGTGCGGTTGCCGTCGTCGAGCACGTGGGCGTTGAGCTGCGAGGCCAGGATCGAGGCGATCGCCGGCTTGCAGATGTCGCAGCCCCGCTCGGTGCCGTGGGCGGTCACCACCTGGTCAAAGGATGTGTGGCCGTGCACCGCGACCAGGTCGAAGAGCTCCTGCCGGGTGTAGGGGAAGTGCTCGCAGAGGCTCCGGTCGACCACCTTGCCCTGGGCCGCGAAGAAGTCCTCGACGATGCTCTTCACCAACGGCTTGCAGGAGCCGCAGGTGGAGCCGGCCTTGGTGCACGTGGTGACGCAGGCCGCGCTGTCACAGGAGCCACCCTCGTCGACCGCAGCGGTGATGTCGGCCTTGCTGACGTCGTTGCACGAGCAGATCTGCGCGGTGTCGGGAAGGCTCACGCCAGCCGAGCTGCCGCCGCGACCGACGGGGAGGATCAGCTCCTCGGGGTTCTCCGGCAACGGGATGCCCGGATTGGTGTCGGTGGCGACCATCGGGCGCAGCACGCCGTACGACGTCGCGTCGCCGACCAGGATCCCGCCCAGCAGTCGAGTGCCGTCGTCGCTGACGACGAGCTTCTTGTAGACCCCGGCCACGGCGTCGGCGAAGACCACTTCGAGCGCGTCGGGCGTCGTGGCGAACGCGTCGCCGAAGCTGGCGACGTCGACGCCCATCAGCTTGAGCTTGGTCGACATGTCGGCGCCCGTGAACGTGCCCGGGCCGCCCAGCAGGGCGTCGACGACGACCTCCGCCATCGCGTACCCGGGCGCCACCAGCCCGTACATCCGCCCGGCCGGCGCGGCACACTCACCGATTGCCCAGACCGACGTGTCGGAGGTGCGGCACTGCTCGTCGACCAGCACCCCACCTCGCTCGGCCACGTCCAGCCCGGCGCTGCGAGCCAGGGCGTCGCGTGGGCGGATGCCGGCCGAGAAGACGACCAGGTCGGCGGCGATCGGGTCAGCGCCCTTGAGCCCGAGCCCCGTGACCCGACCGCTCTCGCCGAGCACCTCGGTGGTCATCGCTCCGGTGTGAACGGTGAGGCCGAGCGCTTCGACGTGGCGGCGCAGGGTGGCGCCACCGACGTCGTCGATCTGCACCGCCATCAGCCGGGGCGCCATCTCGACGACGTGGGTCTCCAGACCGAGGTCGGCCAAGGCTTTGGCGGCCTCGAGCCCGAGCAGACCGCCGCCGATGACAGCGCCGACGCGGGCGCCGGCCGCGGCCTCGCGGATCGCCTCGAGGTCCTCGATGGTGCGGTAGACGAACGTGCCTGGCAGGTCGTGCCCCGGCACCGGCGGCACGAACGGCGCCGCGCCGGTGGCCAGCACCAGCTCGTCGTACTTCAGCACGCTCTCCTGGCCCGCGCCATCCGCGAGCAGGAGGGTTTGGGTCTCGGGGTCGAAACCGAGCACCTCGGTGTTCAGCCGCACCGTCACCCGCGGGTCCTCGTACTCCCCCTCCGGCAGCAGCGACAGCTCGTCGGCACCGACCTCGAAGAAGGAGGTCAGCGCCACCCGGTCGTAGGCGACACGGGGCTCCTCGCCGAGAACGACGATGTCGTGGGTCTCGGTGAGCCCGCGCTCGATCGCGGCCTGCACGAACCGGTGACCGACCATGCCGTGGCCGACGACCACGAGCTGCTTGCGGAGGTGGGGGGCCATCATGAGGTGGCTCCTTTCAGTTGAGGCTCGAGCACGGTGCGGGTGGAGAGCAGTTGACGGATGACCGGCGCGCAGCCGCCGCAGCCGGTGGTGGCGCGGGTGGTGCTGCGCACCTCGTCGAGGGAGCTGCAGGCGCGAATCCGACCGGCGCTCACGCCGGCGCAGGCACAGATCTCGGTGTCGTCGCCGAGCGCGACGGGGTGAGCGGTCGCCGGGGCGATACCGAGCAGGAGGTCGCCCGGCTCGTGCGGGGCGAGCACCGTGCCGCGGTCGTAGTGCTGGGTGATCAGGCCGATGCGGGTCAGGTCGCCGACCAGCGTGGCCGCGACGATCCGTCCGTCGCGCACCACGAGCTTGCGGTGCGAGCCGGTGATCGGGTTGGAGATCTCGACCACCTCCCCCTCGGTGGCCTCCGGGTCGCCGAGCACCGCGACGTCGAGGTCGGTCGCGCGCAGGCGAGCCACCGAGCGGCTGCCGTCGTAGGTCGTCTCTGCGCCAGCGAAACGGGCCGCGAGCAGCTCGGCCTGGTCCCACGCGGGCGGCACGAAGCCGGTGGTGCGGCCGCGGTGGCTGGCGCAGTCCCCGATCGCGTGGATCCGCGGATCGGTGGTGGTCAGGGTGTCGTCGACGACGATGCCGCGTCGCACGTCGAGCCCGGCCCGTCGGGCGAGCGCGGTCGAGGGGCGGCCGCCGGCGGTGAGCACGACCAGGTCGGTCTCGAGGGTGTACCCCGTGTCGAGCCGCAGGCCGTCGTCGGTGAGCCGGACGGCGCGCGAGCCGGTGTAGACACGGGTGCCGAGGCGGCGCAGGTCGCGACCCAGGATCGCGCCCGCCTTGGCGTCGACCTGGCTGCGCAGCAGGTGCTCGCCGCCCTCGACGATCTCGGTCTCGACGCCGCGGATGCTGAGCGCCCGGGCCACTTGGAGACCGAGAAGCCCGCCCCCGACGACCACGGCGTTGTGGGCTCCGGGGACGGCAGCCATCAGGCGGGTGCAGTCATCGAGGTGCCGAAAGGCGTGCACCCGCTCGTGCAGGGACCCATCGAGTCGCACCAGACCGCGGATCGGCGGCAGCGTCGGGATCGAGCCGGTGGCCAGCACGAGTCGGTCGTAGGCGATGCGGGTGCCGTCGACGAGCATCACCTGGCACGACTGGCGATCGACCTCGAGCACCCGCGCGCCGAGGCGCAGCTCGACGCCGTGGTCGGCGTACCACTGCGGCGAGCGCATCGTGATCGCATCGACCGAGTGCGTGCCCTCGAGCACGGCGGAGAGCAGGATCCGGTTGTAGGGCGCGTGGGGCTCGTCGCCGAGCACGGTGACCCCGTCGACGCCGCGCGCCACGAGCTCCTCGACCAGGCGGACGGCGGCCATGCCGTTGCCCACCACAACGATCCCCGAGGTGGTTGAGGTGTGAGGCGCGCTAGCGCCGAGCCTCGAAACCTCCGGGCCAAACGGGCTCATGCGCGCACCGCCGCGGCACAGACCTTGAACTCGGGCATCCGGCTCGACGGGTCGAGGGCGTCGTTGGTGAGCTTGTTGACGCCGACCCAGTGGAAGGGCACGAAGACCGTGTCGGGTCGGATCGTGGTCACGACCCGACACGGAGCCTTCATCTCCCCGCGGCGGGTGGTGACCACGACGGGCTCGCCGTCGCGCGCGCCGATCCGGCCGGCCAGCATCGGGTGCATCTCGACGAACGCACCCTCGTCGGGCAGCGCCGCGACCCGGCGAGTCTGAGCGCCCGACTGGTACTGCGCGAGCACCCGGCCGGTCGTCAGGTGCACCGGGTAGTCGGCGTCGGGCTGCTCGGCGGCGCCGACGTGCTCGATGACGACGCAGCGCGCGCGGCCGTCGGGGGTGGCGAACGAGTCGGTGAACATCCGCGGCGTGCCGGGGTGATCGGGAGTCGGGCAGGGCCAGAAGACGCCCTGCTCGGTACGGATGCGGTCGTAGGTGATGCCCGCGTAGTCGGCCTTGCCGCCGGCGCTGGCGCGGCCGAGCTCGGTGAAGACGGTCTCGGGGTCGGTCGAGAACTCGGCCGGGCAGCCGAGCCGCTGCAGCCAGGCCGGCGATCACGTCGAGGTCGGTGCGCACACCGGCCGGGGCCTTGGCGGCCTGCTCGCGCAAGATCACCCGGCCCTCGAGGTTGGTCATGGTGCCGGACTCCTCGGCCCACTGGGTCATGGGCAGGACGACGTCGGCCATCGCGGCGGTCTCCGACATCACCATGTCGCAGACCACGAGCAGGTCGAGCGCCGCCAGCCGCGCGGTGACGTGCGTGGCCCGTGGTGCGGAGACGACGATGTTCGAGCCGTGCACCAAAAGCGCCTTGGGGCCCTCGTCGGCGCCCAAGGCATCGAGCAGCTCGTAGGCCGAGCGGCCCTTGCCCGGCAAAGAGTCGGGCTCGACGCCCCACACCGCGGCCACGTGGGCGCGGGCGGCCGGGTCGTCGATCATCCGGTAGCCGGGCAGCTGGTCGGCCTTCTGGCCGTGCTCGCGGCCGCCCTGGCCGTTGCCCTGCCCGGTCAGGCAGCCGTAGCCCGCATGCGGCTTGCCGCACATACCGAGGGCGAGGGCGATGTTGATCCAGGCGCTGACGGTGGCGGTGCCCTGGCTGTGCTGCTCGGCGCCACGGGCAGTCAGGATGGTGACTGTGTCAGCCTCGGCGAGCGTCGTGGCCAGCTCGCGCAGCTCGTCGGCCCCGACACCGCTGACCCGCTCCACCCGCTCGGGCCACCAGGCCGCGACCGAGTTGCGGACGGCGTCGAAGCCAGTGGTGCGGGTCGCGACGTAGTCCTCGTCGACGGCGCCAGCGGCGTCCAGCAGGTGCAGGGTGCCGAGCGCGAGTGCGAGGTCGGTGCCGGGCACCGGCTGGAGGAACAGGTCGGCGCGCTCGGCGGTCACCGTGAAGCGCGGGTCGATCACCACGACCTTGCCGCCGCGTTCGCGGATCCGGTCGAGGTGCCGCGCTGCAGGCGGCATGGTCTCGGCGAGGTTCGAGCCCACCAGCACCACGACGTCGGTCTGCTCGATGTCGGCGAGCGGGAACGGCAGGCCGCGGTCGACGCCGAACGCTTGGTTGGACGCCGAGGCGGCCGAGCTCATGCACCAGCGGCCGTTGTAGTCGATCTGGCTCGTGCCCAGCGCGACCCGGGCGAACTTGCCGAGCGCGTAGGCCTTCTCGTTGGTGAGTCCGCCGCCACCGAAGACAGCGATCGAGTCGGGGCCGTGCTCGACCTGCAGGTCCGTGATGCGGGCGGCGACCAGGTCCAGCGCGTCGTCCCAGCTGACTGCGGTGAGCTCGCCCGTGGCCCGGTCGCGCACCAGCGGGCTCGTGAGTCGCTCGCGGTGCCCGCGAAGCCCGGCCGCCGTCCAGCCCTTGCGGCACAACGCCCCCTCGTTGACCGGGAACTCCGGCCACGCCTGCACCTCCAGGGCGACACGACCCTGGGGAACCAGGGTCATGCCGCACTGGAGGCTGCAGTAGGGGCAGTGGGTGTTCGTCATCGGGACGGTCAGATCCCCGCCGTCGCGAAGCTGGTCGCCTTGGCGCTCTTCTTGATGTAGACGGCGTAGGTGACCACTGCGCAGACCACGTAGTAGCAGGTGAAGACCAGGAAGGCGCCCTTGGTCGCCGACAGCGGGTTGTCGACCCACGGCGAGGAGAAGGCGATCGGGATGAGGAACCCGCCCATGGCACCGACGGCACCGATGACGCCAAGGGCGGCCGAGGCCTGCTTGTTCGACGAGGCCAGCGCTGCGGTCCGCTCCGGGGTGTGCGGGGCGGTGGCTCGCTCGGCCTCGGTGCGCCAGATCGACGGGATCATCTTGTACGTCGAGCCGTTGCCGATGCCGGTGCAGGCGAAGACGCAGAGGAAGAAGCCGAGGAACCAGGGGAACCAGGACTTGTTGTCCAGGGCGATCGCCGGGTCGGCGGTCGGGTTGGCGGTCAGCTGGGTGAGCGTCCAGAGCACGGCCAGGGTGAAGACGACCAGCCCGGTGAAGGCCGCGAGCGTGACCTTCGCGCCGCCGTACTTGTCGGCGAGCCAGCCGCCGAACGGGCGAGTGGCCGAGCCGATGCCGGCACCGAGGAAGGCGTAGTAGGCGAAGAAGATGCCGGTGCCCAGCGGGGCCGGCTCTGGCACCCAGAAGTTCAGCTTGATCAGCAGGGGCATGGCGGCGGAGTAGCCGATGAACGAGCCGAACGTGCCGATGTAGAGGAACGACATGATCCAGGTCTGCGGCTTGCGGACGACCTTGAGCTGCTCCTTCGGCTTCGAGACTGCCGAGGTCAGGTTGTTCATGAAGAGCGCGGCCGCGAGCGGTGGCGATGATGGCCAGGCCGGCATAGACGTAGGCGGCGTACTCGAGGCTGAGCCCCGACTCGCGCGCCTTGACCAGGCCGAAGATGCCGGCGCCGCCGACGATCACCGGCAGGAACAGCTGGATCAGCGAGACGCCGAGGTTGCCGCCGGCGGCGTTGAGGCCGAGCGCCGCGCCCTTCTTGGCCGCGGGGTAGAAGAAGTTGATGTTCGCCATCGAGGAGGCGAAGTTGCCGCCACCGAACCCGGCGGTCGCCGCGATGACGCAGAAGGCCCAGTACGGCGTGTCCGGGTTCTGCACCGCCACGGCGAAGAGCAGCGTCGGGATGAGCAGCAGCGCGGCGCTGATCATCGTCCAGTTGCGACCACCGAAGAACGGGACCGCGAACGTGTAGGGCAGGCGCAGCAGCGAGCCGACGAGGTTCGGGCAGCGCGACGAGGAAGAACAGCTGCTGCGGGGTGAAGGCGAAACCGGTGGCGACCAGGAACGCCGAGCTCACGCTCCAGATCAGCCAGACCGAGAAACCGAGGTGCTCGGCGAAGATCGACCAGATCAGGTTGCGGCGGGCGACCTGCTTGCCGCCGTTCTCCCAGAACTGCTCGTCCTCGGGACGCCAGTCGTCGATCCAGTACTTGCCGCGACGCCGGGACTGCGGCGCCTCGTCCGCCGCGCGGCGGGTTCGGTGGTGAGGGTCATGGGGAGGGCTCCTGTGGTGGACGGGCAGGTTCGAGTCACCAGAAGTCAATGGCCGCGAGGTTTCGTCGCCGCTGCCGTGACGGAGAACCTTGTGTCACCGCCACCTCACGGGCTCACAGGTCACGACCCCGCTGCCACGCGAGGCACGAGCGAGGCAGCGGGCCAGGTCGGGAGGTCGAGTAGCGGCGCAGGCGAGGAACGAGCCTGCGACCCGCGTATCGAGACCCAATGAGCGACCGCGGACCGAGTAGCCCAGACCGCTCGTCGTACCGATCCGACCGCTCGTCGCAGACGCCGTCCCGTCTGCCGCAGGGCACTTCCTCAGGCCTGCCGGCGTGACCCGCGCCACTCCTACGGTGACGGCAGTCACACCCCACCCACCCACGACCTCACTCCCTCACGTGTGACTCCTCAGCACAGAAAGGCGGCGACGATGTCGCGCGACACCTCTCCCGAGCACGAACAGGCGGCACGGCACGACCCGGTCTACGACTCGATGGCGGCCTCGGCCGACTTCATCGAGCTGCGCCGGCGCTACCGGGGCTTCGTGATCCCGGCGACCATCGCGTTCCTCGCGTGGTTCCTGCTCTACGTCGTGATGTCCAACTGGGCCGGCGACTTCATGAGCCAGAAGGTCGCAGGCAACATCAACGTCGCCCTCGTGTTCGGGCTGCTCCAGTTCGTCACCACGTTCGCGATCGCCTACCTGTACAGCCGGTACTCCACCAGCCGGCTCGACCCCCTGGGCGAGCAGCTCGCCGCCGAGTACGAGAAGGGCAAGCGCTGACATGGATCACCAAGTCCTCACCACCGTCCTGTTCCTGTCGGTCGTCGCACTGACGATCGGCATCACGATCCGTGCGAGCCGGTCGTCGTCCGGGACATCCGACTTCTACGCCGGTGGACGCTCGTTCTCGCCGCTCCAGAACGGGCTGGCGATCGGCGGCGACTACATGTCTGCCGCCTCGTTCCTCGGTATCTCCGGCATCATCGCGCTGGCCGGCTACGACGGGTTCCTCTACTCGATCGGGTTCCTCGTGGCCTGGCTCGTGGCCCTGCTGCTGGTCGCCGAGATGCTCCGCAACTCGGGACGCTTCACCATGGCCGACCAGCTCGCCTTCCGGATGCGGCAGAAGCCGGTGCGGATGGCGGCCGCGACGTCCACCGTGGTCGTGTCCATCTTCTACTTGCTCGCCCAGATGGTGGGTGCCGGTTCGCTGGTCGCGCTGCTGCTCGGCGTCGACAGCCGGCCATCAAGAACGTCGTGATCCTCGGCGTCGGCCTGCTGATGATCTTCTACGTCACCGTCGGTGGCATGAAGGGCACGACGTGGGTGCAGATCGTCAAGGCAGTGCTGCTGATGACGGGCTCGGCGCTGATCGTGGTGCTCGTGCTCGCCAAGTTCGACTTCAACCTCTCCGACCTGTTGGGGGCCGCGGCCGACAACAGCGGCAAGGGCCAGGCGTTCTTGGAGCCCGGCCTGAAGTACGGCGCCGACCTCACGAGCAAGCTCGACTTCCTCAGCCTCGGCCTGGCGCTGGTGCTCGGAACGGCCGGACTGCCGCACATCCTGATCCGGTTCTACACCGTTCCGACGGCGCGCGACGCTCGCAAGTCAGTGCTGTGGGCGATCGGCCTGATCGGCACCTTCTACCTGTTCACCCTGGTGCTCGGCTTCGGTGCGGCCGCCCTGCTCGACACCAGCACCCTCGACGCGTCCGGCAACCTGGCGGCACCGCGACTGGCTGAGGAGGTGGGCGGTGGAGCCGGCTCGACCGGCGGCGCGATCCTGCTCGCGTTCATCGCAGCGGTGGCGTTCGCGACGATCCTGGCCGTGGTGGCCGGGCTGACGCTGACCTCGTCGGCGTCGGTGGCGCACGACGTCTACAACAACATCTATCGCAAGGGTCAGGCCACCGAGAAGGAGGAGATCCGGGTGACCCGGATCGCCGCCGGCGGCATCGGGTTGGTCGCCATCCTGCTCGCCATCCCGGCCCAGAGCCTCAACATCGCCTTCTTGGTGGCGTTGGCGTTCGCGGTGGCTGCGTCGGCGAACCTGCCGACGATCGTGCTCAACATCTTCTGGCGGCGCTTCAACACCCGCGGAGCCCTGTGGAGCATCTACGGCGGACTGATCTCGGCGGTGGGCCTGGTGATCTTCTCGCCGGTGATGTCCGGGTCGGAGACCTCGTTGGTCACCGGCGCCGACTTCTCCTGGTTCCCGCTCAGCAACCCGGGCATCGTCTCGATCCCGCTCGGCTTCCTGCTGGGCATCATCGGGTCGTTGACGAACCGGGAGCCGGCTGCAGAAGACCGCTTCACCGAGCTCGAGGTCCGCGCGCTCACCGGAGCGGGGGCCGAGCAGGCCACCGCCCACTGATTCAACGCTGACCCGTCCCCTATAGAGGACGGGTCAGCGCCCCGGACACCGCCCGCCCCGGGGACGAGCTTCCTGGGGCGGGCGGTTCGACGCCGGGAATAGTGTGGAAGAACCCCGAGAGTATCCAGACCAACTCATTGACGAGCACGGGAGATGACGTGAGCGACGAGACCCTGTCGAACCTGATGAAGGAAGACCGGACGTTCGAGCCGCCGACCGAGATGGCGGCGAACGCGAACACCACCGAGGAGGCCTATGCGCGCGCAGACGCCGACCTCGAGGGGTACTGGGCCGAGCAGGCCGAGCGGCTGTCGTGGGACACGAAGTGGGACCGCGTGCTCGACTGGGACAACCCGCCCTTCGCCAAGTGGTTCGTGGGCGGCAAGCTCAACGCGGCCTACAACTGCGTCGACCGCCACGTCGAGGAGGGTCGAGGCGACAAGGTCGCGTTCCACTTCGTCGGCGAACCGGTCGATGACAAGCGATCACTCACCTACGCCCAGCTCAAGGACCTGGTCTGCCAGGCCGCCAACGCCCTGACCGACCTCGGCGTGCAGGCGGGCGACCGAGTGGCCATCTACATGCCGATGATCCCGGAGGCGGTCGTCGCGATGCTCGCGTGCGCCCGCCTCGGCGCTCCGCACACCGTCGTGTTCGGCGGCTTCTCCTCCGACGCGCTGGCCTCACGGCTGGAGGACTGCCAGGCCAAGGTCGTCGTTACCGCCGACGGCGGCTTACCGACGTGGCTCGGCCTCCGCGCTCAAGCCCGCCGTCGACGAGGCGGTCGTGAAGGCAGCCGACCTCGGGCACACCGTGTTCAAAGGTGCTCGTGGTCAAGCGCACCGGCCAGGACGTCGACTGGAACGACGACCTCGACGTGTGGTGGCACGACGCCGTCGAGAAGGCGTCGACCGACCACACGCCCGAGGCCTTCGACGCCGAGCACCCGCTCTACGTCATGTACACCTCCGGCACGACCGGCAAGCCCAAGGGCATCCTGCACACCACCGGGGGCTACCTCACCGGCGTCGCCCAGACGCACTGGTCGGTCTTCGACCTCAAGCCGGAGACCGACGTCTACTGGTGCACCGCCGACGTCGGCTGGGTCACCGGCCACTCCTACATCGTCTACGGTCCGCTGGCCAACGGGGCGACCCAGGTGCTCTACGAGGGCACCCCGGACTCGCCCGAGCGCGGTCGTTGGTGGGACATCATCGAGGAGTACGGGGTCACGATCTTCTACACCGCACCCACGGCCATCCGGTCGTTCATGAAGCAGGGCCGCGAGATCCCCGACAGCCGTGACCTGTCGTCGTTGCGCCTGCTCGGGTCGGTCGGTGAGTCGATCAACCCCGAGGCCTACATGTGGTACCGCGAGGTCATCGGCGGCGACCGCTGCCCGATCGTCGACACCTGGTGGCAGACCGAGACCGGCGCCATGATGATCTCGCCGCTGCCCGGAGTCACCGCCGGCAAGCCCGGCTCCGCGATGAAGGCCCTGCCCGGCATCGCCGCCGACGTGGTCGACGAAGCGGGTGAGTCGGTGCCCAACGGTTCCGGCGGCTACCTGGTCGTCAAGGGACCGTGGCCGGCCATGCTCCGCACCATCTGGGGCGACGACGAGCGCTACCGCGAGACCTACTGGTCGAAGTTCGCCGACCGGGGCTACTACTTCGCCGGCGACGGCGCCAAGAAGGACGACGACGGCGACATCTGGCTGCTCGGCCGCGTCGACGACGTCATGAACGTCTCGGGTCACCGCCTCTCGACCACCGAGATCGAGTCGGCGCTGGTCTCGCACCCGAAGGTGGCCGAGGCGGCCGTCGTCGGCGCCAAGGACGAGGACACCGGCCAGGCCGTGTGCGCGTTCGTGATCCTCCGCGACAGCGCGGGCGACGGCGGTGACGACATCGTCGCCGAGCTGCGCAAGCACGTGCGCAAGGAGATCGGCCCGATCGCCACCCCGCGGCAGATCATGGTCGTCGCCGAGCTTCCGAAGACCCGCTCCGGCAAGATCATGCGGCGCCTGCTGCGCGACGTCGCCGAGCACCGCGAGGTCGGCGACGTCACCACCCTGGCCGACTCCTCGGTCATGGAGCTCATCTCGGCCGGCGTCGACTCCGGCAAGGCCGAGGACTGACGCACTCTGGTCTGGGCCGAGTCGGCATATCTTTGCGCCGACTCGGCGCTGGAACACGGCCCCGATAGGCTGGGCCACGGTGAGCCGGGAAGTCTGGTCGGCAGTGCTGCCACCGACCCCGATCCTCGAGGATTCCTCGTGACCCACTCACCCGCTCCAGCGACCGCCGCCTCCCAAGGTCCGACTGTTCCAGCGCGGCTCGTTCCTCGAGAGCTCGCGGATCGCCGGCATCCTGCGCGCCGAGACCACCGGCGGGATGCTGCTCATCGCCGGCGCCGCGATCGCGCTCGTGTGGGCCAACAGCCCGATCGCGGACTCGTACGCCGACCTGCGCGACTACACGATCGGGCCCGAGGCGCTCCACCTCGACCTGAGCCTCGGCACGTGGGCGGCCGACGGCCTGCTCGCGATCTTCTTCTTCGTGGCCGGGCTCGAGCTCAAGCGCGAGTTCGTGGCCGGCGACCTGCGCGACCCCCGCCGGGCTGCGCTTCCGGTGGCCGCCGCGATGGGCGGCATGGCTGCCCCGGCCCTGGTGTTCGTGCTGTGGAACCTCGGCGGGGACGGCGGGCTGCGGGGCTGGGCGATCCCGACCGCCACCGACATCGCGTTCGCCGTGGCGATCCTGGCCGTCATCAGTACCCACCTGCCCTCGGGGCTACGGACGTTCCTGCTCACCCTCGCCGTGGTCGACGACCTGCTCGCGATCGCGATCATCGCGATCTTCTACACCGAGGACCTCGACCTCGCGTTCCTCGGACTCGCGCTGCTGCCGATCGCCGCGTTCGCGTTCTTGGTGCAGCGGCGGGTGCGCAGCCCCTGGCTGCTGATCCCGCTCGCCCTGGTGGCCTGGGTGCTGGTGCACGAGTCGGGCATGCACGCGACCGTGGCCGGCGTGCTGCTCGGCTTCACGGTGCCGGTGCTGCGCAGCCACGCGGCTGGGGGGCCGGAGGCCGGACCGGGTCTGGCCGAGCACTTCGAGCACCTGGTGCGGCCGATCTCAGCGGGCGTCGCCGTCCCGATCTTCGCGTTCTTCGCCGCCGGCGTCACCGTCGGCGGCTTCGACGGACTGGTCGACTCGCTGACCGACAAGGTCGCGCTCGGCATCATCTTCGGGCTCGTCGTCGGCAAGACCGTCGGCATCGCCGGCTCGACGTGGCTGCTCGCCAGATTCACCAAGGCCGACCTGGACGACGAGCTCTCCTGGGTCGACGTGATCGGCATGTCGATGCTGGCCGGGATCGGCTTCACCGTCTCGCTGCTCATCGGCGAGCTCGCCTTCGGCCAGGGGTCGGTGCGCGACGAGCACGTCAAGGTCGGCGTGCTCGTCGGCTCCTTGCTGGCGGCCCTCCTGGCCACGATCGTGCTGCGGTTCCGCAACCGGGTCTACCGACGACTGTGCGAGATCGAGGAGGTCGATCGCGACCGGGACGGCGTTCCCGACGTCTTCGAGGACGAGGCCACCGCCTGACCGGGCTCGCCGGTGCACCGGCGGCGCGACTGGGTAAGGTCGGTCACGTCGCATCGCCCACTCCCCCGAGGACGCATTCATGGCCACCGAGCAGATCGAGACGGAAGAGCCCACGATCGGCCGCCTCGTCCACGACGCCAGTCGCGACATCTCCACGCTGATCAGCAAGGAGATCGAGCTCGCGAAGTCCGAGCTCAAGCTCAGCGTCAAGTTCGGCCTGATGGGCATCGTGTTCTTCGCCGCCGCCGGGTTCATCCTGGTGCTCGCGGTCATCATGTTGTCGGTGGCCTTCGCCTACCTGATCAACTGGAACGGTGACGGCCTCGACCTGCACTGGGCGTTCCTGATCGTCTTCGGCTTCTACCTGCTGGTGGCCGGACTGCTCGCGTTCCTCGGCGTGAAGAAGCTCAAGTCGGTCGGGCCGCCCGAGCGTGCGATCGAGCAGGGCCGGGAGATCCCGAACGCCCTCCGGGGCAAGACCGCCTGACCGCGATCAGCCGGCGCAGCCGCCGGTGGAGACGGTGTTGTCGCTGTCGACACCACGCTGAGCCGCCTCGGTGACCTGCTCCCAGGTCAGCGCGTAGCCGGTGTCGTCGTCGGAGACCGAGGCGGCGAACACCACGCCGGCCACGTGGCCCTGGGTGGTCACGATCGGGCCGCCCGAGTTGCCGGGTCTGATGTTGCCGCGCAGCGAGTAGACCTCGCGGATGACCGTGCCGTTGCCGTAGATGTCGGGCGAGCGAAGGTTCTGCTCCGAACGCACCCGGCCGCGCTGGATGTCGTAGGGGCCGTCCTGCGGGTAGCCCAGGATCGCGACGCCGTCCTTGGCGTCGACCACCCACTGCTGCTCCTCCGCGTCGCTGCTCACGAGCGGGAGGGTCGGGCGGCCCTGGTCATCGATCTCGATGACGGCGATGTCGAGGTCGTCGTTGTAGTAGACGACGCGTCCGGTCACCGTGTCGGAGCCGATCAGGACGTCGGGCTCGTCGACGCCGGCGACGACGTGCGCGTTGGTCATCAACCGGTCGTCGGAGTAGAGGAAGCCGCTGCCCTCGACCCCGCGCCCGCACTCGTTGTTGCCGCGGATCTTCAGCACGCTCTGCTCGGCGTCGCGGATGTCGGGGTCGGTCAGCAGTCGCTGCGCACCGGGCGTGACCTCGACGATCCGCTCTGGCGCGAACGGCTCGAGGTAGCGCGGGAAGAACGTCGTGCCCACCACGTTGTTGAACGCCTGAAGGGTGTTGGGGGCGGCATCCGGCAGCACGTCGTTGACCGAGCGCAGCACCGCAGAGTCACGCACCAGTGGCGTCAACGCGCCGATCCGGCTGCCCGAGACGGCGACGCCCAGCGCCCAGGCGACGATGAGCACCGCCGCTGCACTCAGCGCGGCGCCACCCACCGCGTCGATCGCGCGCGCGCGGCTGCCAGGTGATCTGGTCGCGGATCTTGGCGCCGACGAACTGCAGCAGCGCCTGCCCCAGCGAGGCCGAGACGATCACGATGAACAGTGCGCCGAGCGAGACCGCCAGTGACGGGTCGGCGTCGCCGAGCACCATCGGGGCCACCCACACGCCGATCAAGCCGCCGAGCAGCAGCCCGGCCGTGGCGAACGCACCGGTCACGAAACCCTGCCAGTAGCCGGAGAGCGCGTAGGCCAGGACGAGGAGCACCAACAGCCAGTCGAGCAGGTTCAACGACGACGCTCCTCGAACTCGGTGTTGGGTCGCACCGCGACGTTCACGGGCGGACGTCCGCCCATCATGTACGCCGGGATCGCCCGTTCGGGCGCATCGGGCAGATCTTCGATCCAGCCGAGGTACTCGAAGAGCCGCGCAACGATGCCGCCGGTGAAGCCCCAGAGGATGACGTCGTGGTCGTCGCCGATCAGGAAGCCGGGCGAGCGCCAGCCACTCGGCCCGGTCACGACGATCCGGTGGGTGGGGTCGCGCAGCTCGCTCAACGGCACGCGGTAGACCGCATGAACCTCGTCGGGCGAGACCACAGAGATAGGGGTCGGCTCACGCCACCAGCCCAGGATCGGTGCGACCGCGAAGTTGCTCGGCGGCAACCACAGCTCTGGCAGCTCGGCGAAGACCTCGACCCCGCTCGGGTCGAGCCCCGTCTCCTCCTCAGCCTCCCGCAACGCCGCCTCGAGCGGCGTCTCGTCGGCGTCGAGCGAGCCGCCCGGGAACGAGACCTGTCCTGGGTGCGAGGCCATGTGGTGCGCGCGCTCTGTGAGCAGCAGGTCGGGCCCCTCCGGACCCTCGCCGAACAGCATCAGCACCGCCGAGCGCCGCGGCTCGGCGTCGTCAGGGACCATGAACCGGGTCAGGTCGTGCACCGTGATCGACCGCGCCGCGTGCTCGACCGGGCGCAGCCAGTCGGGCAGCCCGGGGTGCAGGTCGAAGCCGCTCACGGGGTAATTCACGGTCACTCAGGGTCAGCTCACAGGGCAACTCCGAGGTTGGTCTCGACGTAGTCCTCGATCTCGGCCAGCGTCTCGAAGCCGCCCGCCGACTGGTGGACGACGTCACCCTCGGCGTCGAGCAGGATGAACTGGGGCAGCGCCTGGCTCACCCGCAGCTGCGACTGGCTGAACAGGTCTCCGGCCGGGTCGGTCAGCTGGGGGTAGGTCGCGCCGACCAGCTGGGCGAAGGAGATGCCGAAGGAGGAGTCGACCTCGGCGTCGATGCCGAGCAGCCCGACGACGTCACCGTGCTTCTCGTGGAACGCCTGGAGCGCAGGCATCTCGTCGCGGCACGGGCCGCAGTTCGATGCCCAGAGGCTGATGACGAGCGGGCCGGTGAGGCTGGAGAGGTCGACGTCCGGCCCGCCGCCGAGGCACGGCAGGGTCAGCTCAGGCAGCCCACCGCCGCCGGGGCCCGGAACACAGTCCTCGATGCCGGCCCCGGCCTTCATCGCCCGCAGCTCTGCGGTGTCCTGGACGACGTCGACGCTGCGCTGCTCGGGCTGCCCGGACCGGCTGTCACCCGAACACGCCGCCGGCACCGCTAACGCCGCTGCCAGCAGGCACGCGACCAGCAGTGCACGAGCCCGCCTCACGCGGGGCCCTGGGTCTTGATCAGCGCCGACGCGGCAATCGGATCGGTCGGTCCGGCGCCGTAGGCCGGGCACCACCGAGAGACCGGGCACGCCCCGCACGCCGGCTTCTTGGCGTGACAGCGGCGCCGACCGTGCCAGATGAGGTGGTGGCTGAGCATGGTCCAGTCAGCCTTCGCGAAGAGCTCGGCAATCGCGTGCTCGACCTTGACCGGGTCGGTCTCCTCGGTCCAGCCGAAGCGGCGCGCCAGTCGACCGAAGTGCGTGTCGACGGTGATGCCCGGCACGTCGAAGGCGTTGCCGAGCACCACGTTGGCCGTCTTGCGTCCGACCCCCGGGAGCGTGACGAGGTCGTCGAGCCGGCCCGGCACTTGACCGTCGAAGTTCTCGACCAGGGCGGCGCTCAGCTTGAGCAGGCTCTCGGTCTTGGCGCGGAAGAAGCCCAGCGGACCGATGATCGACTCCAGGGCGGCGCGATCGGCCGCCGCCATCGCGGCCGGGTCGGGGTAGGCGGCGAACAGGGTCGGTCGGACCGCGTTGACCCGCCGGTCGGTGGTCTGGGCGCTCAGCACGGTGACCACCAGGAGCTCGAACGGGTCGTCGAAGTCGAGCTCGCAGCGGGCGTCCGGATAGGTCTCGGCGAGGATGCGATCGATCTTGCGCGCGCGACGGACCAGCGAGGTCCGGGTCTCGACGGCGGGCGCGGCTGGCACGGCGCAAGAGTACGGCGCGCGGCCGACAGCACCCGCGAGCGGCGTCCGTCCGACGTCCACCTCGTCTCGGATCGAGGCGGGCCGACGCCCGGAAATCACGCCCGCCGACTCCGGGATGGGGTTCACGTGTGAAGTCCGCCACCCCCTAGGATCACGAGGGACGCGACGGACCGTGCGAACAGCGGCCGTCTCAGGCTTGAACCCAGGAGGTTCCGTGGACAACGACGTGCTCCGTCAGGCCCCGCTGTTCAGCGCACTCGACGACGAGGCCGCTGTTGCGCTGCGTGCGTCGATGTCGGACACGCGACTGCGCCGCGGCGACGTGCTCTTTCGCGAGGGCGACTCCGGCGACAAGCTCTACATCGTGCTCGACGGCAAGGTGAAGCTCGGCCGCACCTCGCCCGACGGTCGCGAGAACCTGCTCGCCATCCTCGGCCCCGGCCAGATGTTCGGTGAGCTGTCGCTCTTCGACCCCGGCCCGCGTTCGGCCACGGTCACTGCGGTCACCGACTCTGACTTCGCCTCGCTCTCGCACGAGGATCTCCTGCGCTGGCTCGAGGGCCGCCCGGTCGTCGCCCGCGGGCTGCTGGCCCAGCTGGCCGGTCGCCTGCGCAAGGCCAACGACGTGGTCGCCGACCTGGTGTTCTCCGACGTCCCCGGCCGCGTGGCCAAGGCGCTGCTCGACCTCGCCGACCGCTTCGGCCGCACCGCCGACGACGGCGTCCACGTGCACCACGACCTCACGCAGGAAGAGCTCGCCCAGCTGGTCGGCGCCTCCCGGGAGACCGTCAACAAGGCGTTGGCCGACTTCGCCTCGCGCGGTTGGCTGCGCCTGGAGCCTCGCTCGGTCGTCATCATGGACGTCGAGCGACTCTCCCGCCGCGCACGCTGAGCCCCAACGTGCGCTGAGCCCGCGCTGAGGCTCAGCTCTCGGCCAGGTAGGCCAGCTGCGCGCGCACCGACCACTCGGCGAAGTCCCAGAGCCCTGGGTCGACGTCGGCGTAGACGATCTCGACGACGCGTCGCGGCAGCTCGTCCTCGCTGATGCCCTCGGGCATCGGCCGGTCCTTGATCTGGGCCAGCGCCGCGCGCACCTGGTCGAGCCGCTCGCGGCGATGGGCCAGGTAGAAGTCGAGCACCGCGCCGGCGTCGTCGAGCACCGGGCCGTGCGGCCGGCCACAGGCTGGTGACCTCACCTGCGCTCACCAGCGCCCGCATCTTCTCGATCGACTCGAAGTAGGGGCCGAGCTGTCCGTCGGGGTAGGCCACGACGGTGGTGCCTCGCCCCAGCACCATGTCGCCGGTGAGCAGCGTCTGCTGGGCCGGCAGCAGCAGCGAGATGGAGTCGGCGGTGTGGCCGGGGGTCGTCACGACGCGCAACGACAGCCCGTCGACGTCGATCGCCTCGCCGTCGGTGAGTGGGTCGGCGCCTACGCAGTACTCCGGGTCGAGGGCGCGAACGACGCAGCCCTTGCGCTCGGCGAGCTCGGCGGCGACCTCGGAGTGGTCGAAGTGGTGGTGGGTGATGAGGATCAGCCCGACGTCGCCGGTCTCTTCGTCGACCCGCTCGAGGTGTCCGTCCTCGATCGGACCGGGGTCGACCACGACCGCCTGCGACGCACCCGGCTCGCGGAGCACCCACGTGTTGGTGCCGTCGAGCGTCATCAACCCCGGGTTCGGCGCGAGCAGGCACTCGCCACGCTCGCCGAAGCGTCCGCCCGCCCAGGCGCCGCTCACCGCCGGCGCTCCGCCAGCATCGGACGAAGTCGCTCAGGCAGCGAGAGCGTGAAGCCGTCACCGAGGGGCTCGACCTCGGGGGTGAACATCTCGACGGCCCGGCTCGCCGCGACGGCGAGCACCTCGTCGGGGCTGGCGTAGCACCCGACCTCCATCGACGTCAGGTAGGTCGGGGGCATCAGCGCCAGCTCGCCGGCGTCCGCCTGCGTCGGCCGCGACCCGCGCCGGCAACCAGGTGACCGACGACGACTCGGACGAGACGTCACGGGTGCGCTGCCCCTCGGGCAGTGCGGCGACGAAGAACCAGGTGCTGTAGCGCTTCGGCTCGAAGATCGGCGTGAGCCAGGCGTCCCACACCCCGAGCAGGTCGGTGCGCAGCACCAGCCCGCGCCGGTTGAGGAACTCGGTCATCGAGAGCTCGCGGGTCTCCAGCGCCACCCGGTCGGCCTCCCAGTCGTCGCCCGTCGTGTCAGCGACCACCGAGCTCGTCGAGGTGCCGGCGAGCAGCACGCCGGACTCCTCGAACGTCTCGCGGACGGCGGCGCACACCAGGGCGCGTGCGGTCTCCTCGTCGCAGCCGAGCCGCGCCGCCCACTCGTCGGGCGACGGGCCGGCCCAGGCCACGTCGGTGTCGAAGTCGCGCTGGTCGACCCCACCGCCGGGGAAGACGCACATGCCGCCGGCGAAGTCCATCGAGACCTGACGCCGCAGGTAGTAGACCGACGGCCCCTGCTCTGAAGGACTCATCAGGATCACGGTCGCCGCATGGCGCGGCTCGGCCGGCGTCCGCGTGCCGTCGAGGAACTCGCGCGCCACGTCGACGATCGAGTCGGGCAGCGGCACCGGCGGGAGCGGGATCTTCACGCGACCTCGACGATGATCTCGACCTCGACCGGCGCGTCGAGCGGCAGCACGGCCACACCGACGGCCGAGCGCGCGTGCACCCCGGCGTCCCCGAAGGCCTGGCCGAGCAGCTCGGAGGCGCCGTTGGCGACGCCGGGTTGACCGGTGAAGTCGGGCGTCGAGGCGACGAACACGACGACCTTGACCACGCGCACCACGCGCGCCAGGTCGCCGATCTCGCGAGCGCACCGCAGCGATCGCGTTGAGTGCGCACTGCTGGGCGCACGCGTAGGCCTCCTCGGCGGTGACCTGACCGCCCACCTTGCCGGTGGCGATCAGCTCGCCCGACCGCATCGGCAGCTGGCCCGAGGTGTGCACGTAGGAGCCGGTGCTGATCGCGGGCACGTACGTCCGCGACCGGCTTCGGCACCTCCGGGATCTGCAGGCCCAGCTCGGCCAGGCGCTCCTCGGGCGTCACTGGACCGGTCACTCGATCGGGCGCTTGAAGTAGCCGACCAGGTTCTCCGGGTTCATGCCGGGCGCGATCTGCACCAGCTCCCAGCCGTCGGACCCGAAGTTGTCCAGGATCTGCTTGGCCGCATGCGTGAGGATCGGTGCCGTCAGGTACTCCCACTTGGTCATGCTCGGCACCCTACTCGCGGCCGTCACGGCAGGCGGTGGTCAGGGCAGGGCGGCCAGCCACTCCGCGAACGTCGTCCCGGCCGCGCGGGCCGTCCGCGGTGGGCAGCAACGAACCCGATCGCATGTCGCGCCCGGCAGCGCCGGGAACCCGCACGGGCACGACCCAGCGCCCCAGGTCGCGGGCTCGGTTGACCTGCTTCGCCGCTCGGTGCATCGGCACCACAGCCGGGCCGGCTAGGTCGGCCACCCGGCCCGAGGGCCCGGCCTCGACCAGGTCGACCAACGCCTCGCCCACCTCGCGGGCCGCGATCGGCTGGCTCAGCATCACCGGCACCACCGAGACCTTGCCGACTCGCACGAAGTGCAGCATCTGCTCGGCGAACTCGTGGAACTGCGTGGCTCGCAACACCGACCACGGCACCGCCCCCTCTGCGATCACTCGTTCCTGCAGCTGCTTGCCGCGGTAGTAGCCGGACGTCGACCCGTCGATGCCGACGATCGACAGAGCGACGTGGTGCCCGACTCCCACGGTCTGCTCCGCGGCCAGCAGGTGCCGCGTGACGGCGCCGAAGAACGCCTCCGCCTCGGCGGTCTTCTGGGTGGCGACGCTCGTGACGTCGACCACTGCGTCCACGCCGGCCAGCCGGTCGGCCAGCACCGACCCCCGAGAGCAGGTCGATTCCCGCGGCCCTGGCCAGCACCACGACCTCGTGCCCACGTTCCTCGGCGACGTCGACGACGTGCCGCCCCACCACGCCGGTCCCGCCGGCCACCGCGATCCTCATGTCGGTCATTCTGGCGGTCCGCGCCCGGATCCGCGCCCGGGCACTATTGTCCGGCGGGTGACTGACTGGCCCAAGGTGCGACTGCACGTGGTGACCGGCAAGGGCGGCACCGGCAAGTCGACGGTGGCGGCAGCCCTGGCCCTGGCCCTGGCCACCCGAGGCAAGAACGTGTTGCTGTGCGAGGTAGAGGGGCGCCAGGGCATCGCCCGGATGTTCGACGTCGACCCGCTCCCCTACGCCGAGCGCCGGCTCACGACCGGCCTGCCCGACGACTCCGGCGAGCCCGGCGTGGTGCACGCGCTGCACATCGACCCGGAGTCGGCGCTGCTGGAGTACCTCTCGATGTACTACAAGCTCGGCCGGGCCGGAAAGGCCCTCGACAAGTTCGGGGTCATCGAGTTCGCGACCACCATCGCCCCCGGCGTCCGCGACGTCCTGCTGACCGGCAAGGTCTTCGAGGCGGTGCAGCGCAACGCCCGCAACAAGGGGGCGATCGACTACGACGCCGTCGTGCTCGACGCACCCCCGACCGGCCGCATCACCCAGTTCCTCAACGTCAGCAACGAGCTGGCCGGGCTGGCCAAGGTCGGGCCGATCAAGGCGCAGTCCGACACGATGATGACGCTCTTCCGCTCCCCCCGCACCGCCGTGCACCTGGTGACGGTGCTGGAGGAGATGCCGGTGCAGGAGACCAGCGACGGCATCGTCGACCTCCAGCAGAACGAGCTGCCCGTGGGTGGCGTCATCGTCAACCTGGTGCGCCCGCAGGACCTCACCCTCGAGCAGCTCGCGGCGTCCGACCCCGAGGTCGTCGCCGCCGACCTCGAGGCCGCCGGGGTGGACGCCGACCAGGCGCTCGTCGAGGGCCTGGTCACCGAGGGCCGCGAGCACGCTGAGCGGCGCAACCTCGAGGCCAGCCAGCGCGCGCTCGTGGCCGAGCTCGGGGTGCCCACCTACGAGCTGCCCCGTCTGCCCCAGGGCGTCGACCTCGGTGCGCTCTACGAGCTCGCCGGGCTCCTGCGACAGCAAGGACTCGCCTGATGACCAGCCGCCCGCACTCGCGTCGGCCCCAGCGGCCGCACCGCCGCCACCCTCGACGTCGACGCACTGCTCGACGACCGCAGCGTCGGCATCATCGTGTGCTGCGGCTCGGGCGGTGTCGGCAAGACCACGACGTCCGCGGCGGTCGCCCTGCGCGCTGCCGAGCGCGGCCGCAAGGTCGTCGTGCTGACGATCGACCCGGCCCGCCGACTCGCCCAGTCGATGGGCATCGAGGCCCTCGACAACACCCCGCGCCCGGTCACCGGCGTCGCGGCCGCACCCGACGGGGATGGCCGCCTCGACGCGATGATGCTGGACATGAAGCGCACCTTCGACGAGGTGGTCGAGAGCCAGGCCAGCCCCGAGAAGGCCAAGCAGATCCTGGAGAACCCCTTCTACATCGCCCTGTCGAGCTCGTTCGCCGGCACGCAGGAGTACATGGCGATGGAGAAGCTCGGGCAGATCCACGCCGATGCCCAGCGCGACGGCAGCTACGACCTGATCGTGGTCGACACGCCACCGTCGCGCTCTGCCCTCGACTTCCTCGACGCCCCCGAGCGGCTCTCCAGCTTCCTCGACGGGCGGTTCATCAAGCTGATGCTGGCGCCGGCGCGCGGCCCGGCGAAGCTGGTGACGGCGGGGTTCAGCATCATCACGAACGCGCTCACCAAGGTGCTCGGCGCCCAGGTGCTGCGCGACCTGCAGACGTTCGTGTCTGCGATCGACACCGTCTTCGGCGGGTTCCGCCAACGCGCGATGAAGACCTACGCACTGCTCCAGGCCGACGGGACGGCGTTCCTCGTGGTCGCGGCGCCCGAGCCGGACGCGCTGCGCGAGGCGGCGTACTTCGTCGAGCGGCTCAGCGAGGACCGGATGCCGCTCGCCGGGCTGATCGTGAACCGGGCCAGCCCCGAGCCGACCGGCGAGGTCTCGGCCGACGAGGCGATGTCGGCGGCCGCGCGCCTGCGCAAGAGCGATCCGTCGTCACTGACAGCCGGGCTGCTGCGCCTGCACGCCGACCAGACGCGGCTGGTCGAGCGCGAGGCGCGGTTGCGCGCCGGGTTCGCCAAGGCACATCCGCAGGTGGCGACCGCCGTGGTGCCGGCACTCGCGGCCGACGTCCACGACCTCGACGGGTTGCGTCGGGTGGGTCAGCTGCTCGCTGACCAGTAGCTCGATCGGCCAGAAGCTGGGTCGGTCAGGCGTTGACGGAGACGCCGGACTCGGTGCGGGCGGTCTCGAGGACCGAACGCCACGAGGCGGCGGGACGACGACGCAGCAGGGCCCGGCGCTCACGCTCGGTCATGCCGCCCCAGACACCCCACTCGATCTGGTTGTCCAGCGCCTCGGCCAGGCACTCGGTGCGAACCGGGCACGACTGGCACAGCTGCTTGGCCTTGTTCTGCTCGGCTCCTCGAACGAAGAGCTTGTCCGGCGATTCCGCACGGCACGCGGCGCGTGGCGCCCAATCTTCAACCCACATGTTTGATGTCCCCACATCGTCATAGAGAGGTTCGCGCCCCCATGGCGCCCCCACCAGATCCTTCTCTGAGGGGAACTCTAGAGAGACCTCCTCGACTGGACCAGACACGGTTGACCCAACTTCCCTAGTCCTAAATGACTAGTCCATCCGGGTGAGGCCTAGCCCTAGCACCTCCTCGCGCGCAGGGTTCTGAGTTTCGGTGTCGTGCGATGTGCTCACGTACATTGGGCGCGTGTCCAGGCCCCGCTCCGAGCGTCCCAGCGCCCCCACGGTGTTCTCCCACCTCGGCGTCATGGTCATCGTGTCTGCCGTCCTGGGCGTCATCGTCTCAGGCCTGGCCATCCCGTTCGCCGGCCTCGTCTCGGTCGCCGCGCGCGAGACCGCCGAGAGCATGGACAACCTGCCGGTCGACTTCGAGACCGGCACCTTGCCGCAGAAGACGACCATCCTGGATGCCGACGGCAACGTGCTCGCTTCGGTCTTCGACCAGAACCGCATCAACGTCCCGCTGAGCTCGGTCTCGCGGATCATGGTGAAGGCTCTGGTCTCGATCGAGGACTACCGCTTCTACCAGCACGGCGCGCTCGACCCGAAGGGCACGCTGCGCGCGCTCTTCACCAACGCCGCCGAGGGCGGTGTCGTGCAGGGTGGGTCGACGCTGACTCAGCAGCTGGTCAAGCAGACGCTTCTCTACACAGCGAGCGAGGAGGAGGCCGAGAAGGCCACCGACGACACCTACGCCCGCAAGCTTCAGGAGCTGCGCTACGCGATCGCCCTGGAGAACCGGCACTCCAAGGACTGGATCCTCGAGCGCTACCTCAACACCGTCTACTTCGGCGACAGCGCGTACGGCGTCCAGGCTGCGGCCCGGCACTACTTCGACGTCAACGCACGCCGGCTCAACCTGGGCCAGGCAGCGATGCTCGCCGGCCTGGTGCAGAACCCGTCGGCGTTCGACCCGACCGACTACCCCGGCCGCACCATCGAGCGCCGCGACATCGTGCTCGACCGGATGGCCGAGCTGAACGTCATCACCCAGGAGAAGGCCGACAAGGTCAAGGCCCGGGGCCTGAAGCTCGACGTGCAGCCGAACGCCAACGGATGCGTGAACACGGCTGCACCGTTCTTCTGCCAGTACGCCCTGGCCTACCTCAGGCAGGACCCGGCGCTCGGCAAGAGCGTCGAGGAACGTGAAGGCACTGATCTTCGCCGGCGGGCTGACGATCGGCACCACGATCGACGTCGACTACCAGAAGGCGGCCGACCAGGCCGTCGCCAACCACGTGTTCCCCCGTGACAACGCGATCGGCGCGCTCGCCATGGTGGAGGCCGGCACCGGCGCGGTAAAGGCGATCGCCCAGTCGCGGCCGATGGGGCTGAACAAGAAGAAGGGGCAGACCTACCTCAACTACCTGGTGCCCAAGAAGTACGGCAACGCCAACGGGTTCCAGGCCGGGTCGACCTTCAAGGCCTTCGTGCTCGCCACCGCCATCGAGCAGGGCATCGAGCTGAACCGGGTCTACAACTCGCCCGACGTGATGGACTTCGACTCCGCCGACTTCGCGAACTGCCCGGGCAAGCCGCCGTTCGGTGGCGCCTTCTCGACGCCCAACTCGACCAACGGCGGCTTGGAGAACCTCTACTCCGGCACCCGCGACTCGGTGAACACGTTCTACATGCAGCTCGAGCGCGACACCGGCGTGTGCGAGCCCTTCAAGCTGGCTCGCGAGATGGGCGTGCTGCTCACCGACCCCGAGGGCAAGCGCGGTCAGCCCGAGCGGATCCCGAACTTCACCCTCGGCGTCGCCGACGTCAGCCCGCTGGAGATGGCCGAGGCCTACGCCACGTTCGCTGCGCGCGGCCTGCACTGCGACTCCCAGCCGATCACCTCGATCAAGGATGCCAACGGCCGACTGCTCAAGGAGTACGCGCCGAACTGCCAGCAGCTGATCGAGGCCTCCACGGCGGACGCCGTCAGCGACGTCCTGCGTGGTGTCATCGAGGGCGGCTTCGCCTCGGCCCAGGCACTCGACCAGCCCGCGGCCGGCAAGACCGGCACCACCAACGAGGGCCGCTCGGTGTGGTTCGTCGGCTACACGACGCAGGTCGCTGCCGCCGCGATGATCGCCGGTGCCAACGAGTTCGGCACCCCGACCACGCTGGAAGGCGTGTCGGTCGGTGGTTCTCCCATCTACGGCGCCTCGGGCTCCGGCGTCGCCGGTCCGATTTGGGGCGACGCGATGAAGGTCATCGACGACGAGCTGGCCGACGAGAACTTCGTGTTCCCCTCGACGGTTCCAGGCGCTGGACAGGAGTTCGCCCCAGCGCCGACGCCTCCTCGTCCGCCGCGCGGGCGAGGCGGACGACGCTAGGACGTCAGCCGAGCTGCTTGCGCACCTCGGCGGCGACGACGCCGCCATCCGCGCGCCCCTTCACCTGGGGCGTGACTACGCCCATCACCTTGCCCATGGCCTTCATCCCGTCGGCCGCGGCACCGGTCTGCGCGATCGCGGCGCTCACCAGGTCGGCGATCTCGTCGGCCGAGAGCTGCTCAGGCAGGTAGACGGCGAGCACCTCGGCCTCGGCCCGCTCCTTGGCAGCACTCTCGGCGCGACCGCCGTCCTCGAACGCGGTAGCGGCCTCGCGACGCTTCTTGGCCTCGGAGGCCAGCACGCCGACCACCTCGTCGTCGGTGAGCTCCTTGGCGACCTTGCCGGCCACCTCGGCGTTGGTGACCGCCGTCAGCACCATCCGCAGCGTCGAGGACCGCAGCTCGTCACGTGCCTTCATCGCAGTGGTCAGGTCGGTGCGGAGCTGCTCCTTGAGGGTGGCCATGCCCGCCATTGTGGCAGCCTGACCCTGTGACGTCGGCCCGGTTTCTGCAGCGCCTGCTCGGCACCGGGTTCCTGGCCGGTGCGGCCTTCACGGGCCACGCCCTGCACGAGGCACGGCAGTACACGCTGCGACGGGTCGAGGTGCCGCTGCTGCCCGCCGGCACCCGTCCGATCCGGGTGCTGCACGTCAGCGACCTGCACCTCACCCCCGGCCAGCACCGCAAGCAGGAGTGGGTGCGCGGACTGGCCGAGCTCGAACCCGATCTGGTCGTGGATACGGGCGACAACCTGGCCCACCGCGACGCCGTCCCGGTGGTGTGCGACTCGTTGGGCGCACTGCTCGACGTCCCTGGGGTGTTCGTGCACGGATCGAACGACTACTTCGAGCCGTCGCTGCGCAACCCGTTGCGCTACCTGCTGCCCGATGACGGCAAGCGGCACACCGACACCGCTGCGCTGCCCTGGCCAGAGCTCACGCGCCGCTTCACCGACGCGGGCTGGCTCGACCTCACGAACACGCGCAGCTCGCTGAGCGTTGGCGAGCTCACCCTGGCCTTCGCCGGCGTCGACGACCCGCACCTGCGCTACGACCGTCTCGACGTGGTCGCCGGCCCGGCCGACCAGAGCGCTGACGTCCGCCTGGGCATCGCCCACGCGCCCTACCTGCGGGTGCTCGACCAGTACGCCGCCGACGGCTACGACGGGGTGCTCGCCGGGCACACCCACGGCGGCCAGGTCTGCCTACCCGGCGGCCGGGCGCTGACCACCAACTGCGATCTCGATCCGGCGCGCGCCCGCGGTCTCCACCGGCACCCGGCCGACTCCGCACCCGGAGAACCGGGATCGGCGTGGCTGCACGTGTCTGCCGGGCCTGGGCACCAGTCCGTACGCCCGGATCAGGGTCGCGTGCCGCCCCGAGGCGACCCTGCTGACCCTGGTCCCGATTGCGGGCTGACCAAGCGGCTCGGGTATGCTCCCGTGCTTGTGAGTCCGGTTCCGTGGGACCCACGTTCGGGCTGTGGCGCAGCTTGGTAGCGCGCTTCGTTCGGGACGAAGAGGCCGCAGGTTCAAATCCTGTCAGCCCGACAGTGAGATCTCAGCCGGACCTGCATGGCAGGTCCGGCTGAGGTGCTTTTCAATGGCTTCGTGAGGCCGACGGTCGCCGCAGGACCGGGGCGACGATCCTGCCTCAGCCGGCTTGCCCCGTGCCAGGAGGACGAGCCGTTCATGCCAAACTGCTGCCATGGCAGACGCGGAGCGGGAAGGTCCGAGCCTCGAGCCGCCGACCCTGTTCGGCCGCAAGAAGTCGGCCCCTCGCACCCCGGGCGAACCCGAGGAGAAGCGACCGTTGGTGATGCCGAAGGCCGACGAGCGCTCCGGGCTGCGGATCCCCCGACCGATCCGGCGGCCGCGCCCCGTCGTGCTGGAGCGCTCCATGCCCCCAGAGCCGGCAGCCGAGGTCGAGCCCGAGGTGCCGGCTGAGCCCGACCCCCATCCGGACACAGAACCAGAGATCCTGCCCGAATCCCGGCCAGACGCCCGGCTAAACGCCCAGCCAAACTCTGTCCAGCCAGTCGATGTCGCGGCGGACGAGCCTGCGGCCGCAGAGGCTCCGCGACCGCGGGCCCCGGGGCGCTATGCCGCCCTCGCGACCGGCCTGCTGGTGGGCCTGTTCGGCTACGGCCTCGGTTGGGCGAGCATCGGCACCTGCCGCGGCGTCGCCGGAGACTGCGAGACCGTGCCGAGCGTGCTGATCTTCGTCGCGGTCGGGCTGGTCGGGGTGGCGGCTGGCGCTGCACTGCTACGCGTCTTCGCCATCCCCGATCCGGCGAGCACCAGCCTGTTCGCCGTCGGCTTCATCTCGCTGGTCACGTTCCTGTTCCTGACCGACGCAGCTCGATACCTGGCCGATGGCCTTGATCGTGCCGGGCGCCAGCGCGATCTCGTTCTTCCTGTCGTGGTGGCTGACGACCTCGTGGACCGAGACAGACCACATCTGAACCAGCCGTGGACCAGCTCAGCGCTGGGTGAGCAGCTCGGCGATCTGCACGGTGTTCAGCGCCGCACCCTTGCGCAGGTTGTCGTTGGAGACGAAGAGCGCGAGGCCGCGGTTGTCGTCGACACCCGGGTCCTGACGGATCCGACCCACGTAGGAAGGGTCCTGGCCGGCGGCCTGCAACGGCGTGGGGACGTCGCTGAGCTCGACTCCAGGCGCGGCTGCGAGCAGCTCGCGGGCGCGGGCTGCCGATAGCGGCGAGGCGAACTCGGCGTTGATCGCCAGCGAGTGGCCGGTGAAGACAGGCACCCGCACGCAGATGCCGGAGACCCGCAGGTCGGGGATGCCCAGGATCTTGCGGGACTCGTGGCGGAGCTTCTGCTCCTCGTCGGTCTCGTTGAGGCCGTCGTCGACGATCGACCCGGCCATCGGCAGCACGTTGTAGGCGATCGTGCGCACGTACTTGTTCGGCTCGGGGAACGTCACGGCCTGACCGTCGTAGGCGAGCTCGGCCGCCTTGTCGCCGGCCGCGGCGATCTGCGAGGCGAGCTCCTCCACGCCGGCCACCCCCGAGCCGGACACAGCCTGGTAGGTCGAGGCGATCAGCCGCACGAGTCCCGCCTCGTCGTGCAACGGCTTCAGCACTGGCATCGCAGCCATCGTGGTGCAGTTCGGGTTGGCGATGATCCGTTGCTTCGCGCCCATGAAGGCCAGGTCGATGTCGCCCGGGTTGACCTCGGAGACGACGAGCGGGATGTCGGGGTCCTTGCGGAAGGCCGAGGAGTTGTCGACGACGACCACGCCCTTCTCGGCGAAGATCGGCGCTAGAGCGCGGGACGTAGTGGCGCCCGCCGAGAACAGCGCGATGTCGAGGCCGCTCGGGTCGGCCGTGGCGGCGTCCTCGACGGTCACCTCCCTGCCGGCGTAGGGCAGCACGGTGCCGGCCGACCGCGCAGAGGCGAAAAAGCGGATCTCGTCAGCGGGGAAGTTCCGCTGCTCGAGGATCTGCCGCATGGCGACGCCCACCTGTCCGGTGGCGCCAACGATTCCAATTCTGGTCATGAGACCTCCGTCCAGGCTCGGGGTCCCCGCGGCGTTGTTCCCGGAGGAGCGGAGCGGGGGAGGAAAGAACGTCGTGGGGTGTGTTGTCCGGTGGCGCCGACGATTCCGATACGGACACCCATGGCTATCGACCGCTCCCGCCGTAGACAACCGCCTCGACCTCGGTGGCGTCGAGGTCGAACGCGGTGTGGGTGGCGACGACGGCGGCGTCGACGTCCTCCTCGGCCACGACGACCGAGATGCGGATCTCGGAGGTGGAGATCATCCCGATGTTGACGCCCGCGTCGGCGAGGCAGGTGAAGAACTTGGCGGTCACGCCCGGGTGCGAGCGCATGCCGGCCCCGATGAGGGAGACCTTGCCGATCTTGTCGTCGTAGAGCAACGAGTCGAACCCGACGACCGACTGCAGGGCGGCGAGCGCCGTCATCGCGGTCGTGCCGTCGGTGCGGGGCAGCGTGAAGGAGATGTCGGTGAGGTTCGTCGCGGCCGCCGAGACGTTCTGCACGATCATGTCGAGGTTGATCTGCGCGCCCGCGAGGGCCTCGAAGATGCGCGCGGCCTCGCCCACCTTGTCGGGCACGCCGACGACGGTGATCTTGGCCTCGCTGCGGTCGTGGGCGACGCCGGCGATGATCGCTGCTTCCATGGTGCCCTCCTGGGCGGACTGGTCTTCGATGCTGCCCGTGACGAGCGTGCCCTCGAGCTGGCTGAACGACGAGCGGACGTGGATCGGGATGTTGTAGCGGCGGGCGTACTCGACGCAGCGCAGGTGCAGGATCTTCGCGCCGCACGCCGCGAGCTCGAGCATCTCCTCGTAGGTGACGGAGTCGAGCTTGCGGGCGGCCGGAACGATCCGCGGGTCGGCGGTGAACACGCCGTCGACGTCGGTGTAGATCTCGCAGACGTCGGCCTTCAGCGCCGCGGCGAGCGCGACGGCGGTGGTGTCGGTGCCACCGCGACCGAGCGTGGTGATCTCCTTGGTGTCCTGCGAGACCCCCTGGAAGCCGGCCACGATCACGATGTGGCCCTCATCGATCGCCGCCGGAGATGCGGCCCGGGCGTGACGTCGATGATCTTGGCCTTGCCGTGCACCGAGTCGGTGATGACGCCGGCCTGCGAGCCGGTGAACGACCGGGCACTGAAGCCCAGGTCGGAGATCGCCATCGCGACCAACGCCATCGAGATCCGCTCGCCCGCGGTGAGCAGCATGTCGAGCTCGCGCGCTGGCGGCAGCGGGCTGACGCCTTCGGCCAGGGTCAGCAGGTCGTCGGTCGTGTCGCCCATGGCCGAGACCGCGACGACGACGTCGTTGCCGGCCTTCTTGGCCTCGACGATGCGTCGGGCCACACGCTTGATGGCGGCAGGGTCGGCGACGGACGAACCGCCGTACTTCTGCACGACAATGCCCACCGGGCTCACTCCTGGATCGGGGAAGGGTTTCCGACCCAGATTCTACGAGGCCGGGGGTCTCAGTCCTGCGGGTTGTCCAAGACCGCCTCGGCAGCCTCGATCAGGGGCGTCTCGGCGTCGTTGTCGACGTCGAGCCGGTCGTGGGCCACGACCGAGAGCAGCGCGTTCAGCGCCGCACCCGCAAGGTTGCCCCACGAGCTGACGTAGGAGAACTGCCACCACCACAGAGCCTCGGCGACGTCGCCCGAGCGGAAGTGGCGCAACCCGTTCTCGAGGTCGGCCGCGATGCTGGTGAGGTCGTCGGAGAGCTGGCTCGCGACCACCTCCGGCACGTAGGGGTCGAACACGAAGCTGTAGGTGTCGACGTTGCCGAGCATCTCGGCCAGCCGCAACCGCATGCCGTCGAGGTCGGCCTCAGGACCGACGTCGGGTTGGTACTCGGCGCGGGGCGTGAAGTCCTGCTGGACCCCCAACCGGGCGCCGGCCAGGAGCACCTGGCTGATCTCGAGCAGCAGCAGCGAGATGGCCCGACCAGCGTCGGCCTCGCGGGCGATAGCCCGGAGCGCGAGCAGGAAGCTGGACACCGAGTCGGCGATCTGCTGCGCGAAGTCCTCGGTATCGCCCGGGACCTCGCCGGGTAGGGCGTCGTTGGTGTGGGTCATGGCGCTGTCTGCCTTCCTACGAACGCTCGGCCGAGGGTCACTTCGTCGGCGTACTCGAGATCGCCGCCTACCGGCAGTCCACTGGCCAGCCGAGTCACGCGCAACCCCAAGGGGCTCAACTGTCGCGTCAGGTAGGTCGCGGTGGCCTCACCCTCGAGGTTGGGGTCGGTGGCCAAGATGACCTCGGTGATCTGGTCGTCGGCCAGCCGACCCACCAGCTCACGGATGCGCAGCTGGTCGGGGCCGATGCCGTCGATCGGCGAGATCGCCCCGCCCAGCACGTGGTAGCGGCCCCGGAACTCCCGCGTGCGCTCGATCGCCACGACGTCCTTGTACTCCTCGACGACGCACAGCAGGGTCGGGTCGCGCCGCGGGTCACGGCAGATGCGGCACTGGTCGTCCTCGGAGACGTTGAAGCAGGTGACGCAGAACTTCACCTTCGCCTTGACCTCGATCAGGACGTCGGCCAGCCGGCGCACGTCGGTCGGGTCTGCCTGGAGCAGGTGGAAGGCGATTCGCTGTGCGCTCTTCGGCCCCACGCCCGGCAACCGGCCGAGCTCGTCGATGAGGTCCTGGACCACGCCTTCGTACACGCGCCGAGCCTACGGGGAGGTGATCGCGAGGGCGTGCGGGCGGGCCGTTGGCGACGGCAGTTTCACCGGCGCGCTTCAGAAGCCCAGCTGGCCGGGCACGCCGCCGCCGGGCAGACTCCCGCCGCCGAAGGGTCCGATCGCCTGGGCAGCCAGCGCGTCGGCCTGGGACTTCGCGTCGCGGTAGGCGGCGACCACGAGGTCGCTGAGGTCGGCGAGCGACTCGACGTCATTGCCGTCGACGGTGCCGGGCGTGATCACGACGCCGAGCAGGTCACCGACGCCGTTGACCGTGACGGTCACGGCTCCGCTGGCAACACTGCCGGTCACCTCGGTCTCGGCGAGCTTCTGCTGGGCCTGCTCGAGTGTGGCCTGCATCTGCTGGGCCTGCTCGAGGAGCGCGTTCATGTCGAAGCCGCCGGCTCCGCCCAGGGCGTCGAACGGGTTCTGCGGTCATCGGGTGTCTCCTGGTGGTTGGGTGCCTCTGGCCAGTCGATCGGCCAGTCGATCGGCCAGTGGGTCGGCCAGTGGGCAGGTTCGTTGGACGGTGCTCAGGTGCGTGGAATCTCGTCGATCACTTGGGCGCCGAGCTCGCGCGCCAAGAGGTCGTCGACGCCGATCAACTCGGTGTCGGCGTCCAGGTCGTCGGGGCTGGCGTCGGCGTCGGCATCGACCAGCTCAGGGGCGGCCTCGGACATCTCGCCGGGAGCCCGGGTCTGCCGGATCGCCTCGCGGGCACTCGAGGCGGAGGGCGGCTCGCTGTGCGTCGCGGTGCGAACCGGCGGTGTCTCGTCAGGGGCAGCCCAGGCCGGAGGGCCCTCGGGGGCGACGGCAACCGGCCCTGAGGGGGCTGACGGGGCCGACGCGGCGCTGAGGTAGGTGCGGGTGCGGCAGGCACCGGCTCGAGTGACGGTCGTCCTGCTGCGCGGGCGGCGGCGGAGGAGGCGCGCGGCGCCGGTGTCGGCACCTGGATCGATGATCGTCTCGATCCGCCAGTCGACACCCACGACGTCAATGGCAGCCTGTCGCACGATCTCGGCACTGCCGCCGGAGTCGAAGGAGTCACGCGCACCGGAGTTGGCGAAGCCGAGCGTCAGGGTCTTCGTGTCGACGCCGACCACCTGCGAGTTCTGGGTCAGGTGCATCCAGGTGACCCGACGGCGCTGCTTGGTGGCCTCGATGACGTCGGGCCACAACCGCCGCACGTCGACCAGGGTCAGCCCTCCGGACGGCGGAGCCGACGCGGCGGACTCGGCGCGCTCGGCCCCGGGCTCAGCAGCCTCCGGCGCGACGGTCGATGCGCTTCGACCGCAGGCGCCGCGGCTGCCGGTTCGATCGGCGCGGACACGAGCGGGGCCGCTACCGGGGCCGCTACCGGGGCCACCACAGGGGCTGGCGCGGGCACCAGGATCGGCTCAGGCGTGGCGACCGGAGCCGGAGGCGAGACCGGCGGCCGCAGCCGTCGGCGTGCCCGAGATGGCGGCCCGGCGCTCGATCCGGTCGAGGCGGGCCAGCACGCCCTGCGTGGTGTGGTCGGCACCGGGCAGCAGCACCCGGGCGCAGATGAGCTCGAGGAGCAGACGCGGAGCAGTCGCGCCGCGCATCTCAGTCAGGCCGGTCGCCACCAGGTCGGCCGCCCGGCTCAGGTCGGCGCGGCCGAAGCGCTGCGACTGAGCCACCAGCCGGTCGCCCTGGTCGGCCGCGACGTCGATGAGTCCGGTGGCCGGTGCGTCGGGGACGGCGGCCACGATGACGAGGTCGCGCAGGCGGCGAAGGAGGTCCTCGGTGAAACGGCGAGGGTCCTGACCGGTCTCGATGACCTTGTCGACGACGCCGAAGACCGCGCTGCCGTCGCCGGCCGCGAACGCGTCGACGACCTCGTCGAGCAGCGTGTCGGGCGTGTAGCCCAGCAGCCCGCTGGCCAGCGCGTGCGTGACGCCGTCGGCCCCCGCGCCCGCCGAGCAGCTGGTCGAGCACCGACATCGTGTCGCGCGCCGAGCCCGCGCCGGCGCGGACCACGAGCGACAGCGCGGCCGGCTCGATCGAGACGCCCTCCCGCTCGCACAGCTCGGAGAGGTAGCTCGAGAGCAGCCGCGGCGGGATCAGCCGGAACGGGTAGTGGTGGGTGCGCGAGCGGATGGTCGCAATGACCTTGTCGGGCTCGGTCGTGGCGAAGATGAAGCGCAGGTGCGGCGGCGGCTCCTCGACCAGCTTCAGCAAGGCGTTGAAGCCCTGCGTGCTGACCATGTGGGCCTCGTCGATGATGTAGACCTTGTAGCGGTCGCGCACCGGCGCGAAGAACGCCTTCTCCCGCAGGTCGCGGGCGTCGTCGACACCACCGTGCGAAGCCGCGTCGATCTCGATGACGTCGATCGAGCCCGACCCACCGCGTGCCAGCTCGCGACAGCTGTCGCACTCGCCGCACGGATCGGCGACCGGCGCCAGCGCACAGTTCAACGCCCGCGCCAGGATCCGCGCCGAGGTCGTCTTGCCGCATCCACGCGGCCCCGAGAACAGGTAAGCGTGGTTGACCCGGTTGTTGGCCAGCGCGGCCCGCAGCGGATCGGTGACGTGGTCCTGCCCGATGACCTCGGCGAAGGTCTCCGGCCGGTAGCGGCGGTAGAGCGCGAGCGGGGAGTCCACGCCCCGACCCTAGCCACCGACCCCGACAAGAGACAGGCCGGCCGAGCGAAGACGAAGAGGCCCCCCATGCACCCGACAGAGCCCACTTACCCTTGCTGCCTTCCGGCCCTGGGGGAGTTGGGTGAGATGCCGCCGCACGGGGGGTTGCTCCAACCATAGGCGATTGGGAGCGGCCGCCTCCCGACGGGTACTGTCCTCGGCGGAGGATTCGCCTAGTGGCCTATGGCGCTCGCTTGGAAAGCGGGTTGGGTGTGAAAGCCCTCAGGGGTTCGAATCCCCTATCCTCCGCCACTCGAACGGCGTCGCACCCCAGGTGCGGCGCCGTTCGTGCGTCCGTGACGCAGACCCGTCGTCGGCGCACTTACGCCGATCAGGTGCGCTTGCGGGCGAGCACCGGTCGGAGCAGGACGGCGACCACGAGGGCGCCGCCGCCGATCAGGCCCCACCAGATCGCGTTGTCGCGGGTGCTGGCGAGCACGTCAGGCTCGGGCTCGGGCAGCACGGCCGGCGTCGCGGCGCGCTCGGGGTCGGCGCTGCGGTCGATCCGGCCCTTGCGGTCTGGGTTGATGGCTCGCGACAACGCCTCGAGCGGCTGGACGACGCCGCGACCGACGAGCTTGTCGGGGTGCTGGTCGTCAAAGGTGCCGCCGCCACTGGCGGTCGCCTCGAGCCGCGCGATGACCTGGTCGGCGTTCTCCTGGGGGTAGACGGTCCAGAGCAACGCCAGGATGCCGCTGACCTGCGCCGCAGCGACCGTGGTCGACGGGTCGTAGAAGGTGCAGGTCGCCCGGTTGATGCCGTAGGAGACCGTGCCGAACGTCGGCACCGCCACGTCGATGGCCGAGCTCTGCAGCACGTAGCCGGTGGCCGACTCACCGGCCGGCGGCGTGGCGCCGACGGCCACCACACGCGCATTGCGGTCATCCTTGGCGTAGCCGGCCGGCCACACCAGGTCGGCGTAGTCCTCGCCCGGTCGATAGTCGTCACCCTCGCCAGTGCGGTCGCCGGCTGCGGCGACGACGATCGCCCCGGCCTCGGTCACCCGCGCCACCGCTGCCTCGAGCGCCGGACTCTCCTCGACGCCGAACGCGATCGTGACGATGCGAACGCCGTCCGGGCCGACCAACGGCAGCAACCGGTCGAGACCGGCGACGACTCCCGCGGTGGTCACCTGGGCGAGCTCGTCGTTGTCCTCGCCGGTGTCGTAGACCCGCTCGTCGTAGATGCGGGCAGCGGGCGCGAACCCGACCGGCCGGTCGTCGCGCCGGGACGCACCGGCGACCACTCCAGCGACGCCGGTGCCCTGGTGCCACGAGTAGGCCGCCGACTTGGAGAACTCGGTGACGCGGTCCTCGCCCACCTCTGGCAGCTGGGGCAGGCTCTGCACGCCGGAGTCAAGCACGGCCACGGTCACGCCCTCGCCGGGCTCGCGCCCGGAGACCTCGCGCACGAAGGTCTGCGCCTGTCGGATCTGAAGCAGCTCGTAGGGCTCGCTGACGTCGGTGGCCTCCGGACCCGTGGTGTCGATCGCGTTGATGGCGGTGCAGTCGGCGCCATCGACGGCCCGCGCGTCGGGGGCCGGGCCCACCAGCACCAGACCCGTCGCGACGAGGCCGAGGAGGGCGGCGCGGGTCAACCGCACGGGCGGGCCTGCTCGCGGGACGTGGGCGGGCAGCTGGCCGCGTCGATGCTGAGCGGGACGCCGTCACCGAAGAGTCCCACCCAGCTGGCCGGGACGACGACGGGCGGCACGTCGAGGTAGCCGAGGTTCTCCTGCTCCTGACTGCCTGCCACCGGATAGCGGAACCCACGGTCGTCGACGAGCGTGAGCGACGTCGCCCCGGAGGCGTCCCAGTCGCCAGCGAGCACGAACGCGCCGTGCCCGGACTCGACGGTCGTCTCCTTGCCACCGGCCGGAATCTCGGCCGCCGTCGCGGTCGAGCCGAGGGCGGGCGTCGCGAGCAGCACTCGCGGCTCGGCGCCGGTGGTGGTGACGAGCTGTCCGCAGAGCTCGGTGGGCGGCTTGTCGGTGGTCACGTCCGTGGGCCACTTCGCGTTCGGCAGGTCGCTGGCGTCGGGGGTGTTCAGGGCCGGCGCGACGTCGGCTGGCCGGGAGGTCGGCGTCCGGCCGCGCGGGAAATGACTGGTTGAGGTAGACGGCGGAGGAGAAGTCGTCGAGCCGCAGCGCGCCGGTGCGGGTGAGCACGTAGCGCTGGTCGCCGACCTCGAGGACGTCGCCGATGTCGGCGCCGTCGGGCACCGCCGGGTCGGAGCGGAAAGGTGAGGGACGACCGAGATCGCTCTTGCTGATGCCGAACGTGGCCAACGTGAGCGGTCCGCCACTGGGGAACATGGTGAGCCAGTCGTCGGGCACGCGGATGGCGTTCTGGTCGCTGTTGGCCGCCACTCCCTGCAGGATGCGGTCGGCACTCGCGCCCATCGGCACCGGGTAGGCGTAGGCACGAGGGAGCCGGCTGTCGGAGCCGGTCGTCGACTCAGCGATCAGGAACAGGCGCCCGTCATCGGTGCTCACCACGAAGCTGACTTCGGGTGTCAGCGTCACCGCCGAGATCTGGTTGATGTCGACCTTCAGTCCGACCGGCTCGCCGTTCACGGCTCCGGTGCAACCGGTCCAGGCCGACTGGATGAGCGCGCCCGCCTCGGGCGGGGTCTCGGGCGCCTCGAGGATGCCGATGCCCTCGCCGCGGTCCTGCTTGGCGATCTCGTCGTGCGGCACGACGGTGGGGGTCACGTCGGCGCCTAGCAGCAGCATCGCCGAGGTGATGTTGGCGACCGGGCGCAGCTCGGGCTCGGCTCCCTCGGCCGGGGCGAGGATGACGTAGTCGGCGCCGCTCTCCTTCTCGCTGACGAGCTGAGGCTTCTCGAGATCGATGTCGACCGGGGACTTGAGGATCCCCAGAACGGCGGCGCCGGCCACGAACAGCACAGCCAGGGCGAGGCCACCGATGATCGCGCGGCCCGGGCGACTGGGCTCGACCTCGCGACCACCTGGCGCACCCGACACGAACGCAGTGACGAGTCGGCGTCGACTGAACGAGTAGGCCTCGACGAGGTCCTTCTTGGTGGCCATCGGCGGGTTAGTTGGTGATGGCGTCGAAGAGGCCGGAGGCCACCACGAGCAGGGGGAGCAGGGAGACGAGCACGATGGTCTCGAGGAGGTCGCCGAAACGGCCGCGGCGCACCGACGGCGCCGAGGGCAGCAGGGTTGTGGCCAGGACGACCGCACCCGTCACGGCGAGCACCACGGCCAGGGTGGGCCGCCATTGCGACCACCCGACCAGCACCGACACCGCCACCGACGCCAGGCCGAGGATGCCGGAGACCAGGCCGACCAGGACCTCGCTGCCGGTGCGGTACTGCCGGGTACGAAGCATCACGACGAGGCAGGCCACGCAGGTGAGGAGCGTTCCGGCCAGGCCCAGGCTGACCGCGAGCGGGGCGACGAGCACGAGCATGAGACCGACCGTGGCCGAGATCGCGATCAGGATCTCGTGGGCCAGACGGGCGTCGGCCGAGATCCGGCTCGGGTCGATGTCGTCGGGGTCAGCGGTGATGTCGGCCGGGGTGTAGAGCTGGTCGACCGTCGTGCCGGTGATTCCGAGGGCGAGCCACGGGAAGACGCTGCCGATCAGGACCACGAAGGTGGTGACGACGGTCAGCAGCACCTCGGCGTCCGCCGTGGTGGCGTGCACCAGCACTCCGGCGATGCCGAGGATCGTGCCGACCACGGCGGCGGGAATGAGCAGCGTGCGCCCGGATCCGAGGCCGATCAGGCAGACCACGCCGACCACGGCCGCCCCCGCTCCAGAGCAGGCGAGGGCCCAGCCGAAGCGTTCGTCGTCGGGGGCGAACATGTAGCCGGCGGCGGCGGCATAGCCCGCGCCGGTCCAGGCGACGGTGACCGCGGCCTCGATCTCGTGCTGGGCTCGCGACAGCACGACGGCGCCAGCCACCAGGGCCAGCGCGACCACGGCCGCCGCGCTCGCGGCGACGTCGGACGAGCCCTGCACCAGGAGGGCAGCCGCACCGAGCGCGAGCATCAGGACGGCGGCGGTCAGGGCGGTGGTGCGACCCGAACTGGCCGCCCACGGCTTGAGGTCGTGCTCGACGACGTCGGTCATCGCTTCGACGACGTCGTCGTAGATCAAGGGAGCGGGCTCGTCGACCCCGGCGCTGACCGTGATGACCGCGCCGTCGTCGACGCCTTGCAACGTGAGGCCGGAGTCGTGGGCCAGGTGCCGGCCGTCGGAGGTCACCAGGCGGTAGCCGCCGTAGACGGTGGCGGCGTCGAGGAGACCGACGCTGCGCGCCAGCTCGGGGAGGAGCTCGGCGACCGGGACGGCTCCGGGCAGCACGAGGTCGACTCGACGGGTGCCGGAGGCGACGGTCACCCGCACCAGCCCGGATGACTCCCCTGACTGGCCGCCTGACTGGCCGCCTGACTGGCCGCGATCGGGCCCACCACCTGACTCACCACGTCGCGCTCACTTTCTGCTCACCTCGTCGACCCGGCCGCCGGCGTCGGCCCCACATCGACCACATCGGCGATGTCGCGGAGGTGGCCGACACCCATAAGGGTGCCGGCCACCTCGACGTCACGTCCGAGAGAGCGTCAGCCGCCGAACGTCGACGCACCGCGGCGGTCGGCAGCGGCGTAGTCGGCGTTCGACTGGTTGACCGAGAGGTGGGCCTCGGTCAGCAGGTCGCGCATCTCGGCGATCGCGGTGTTCCACTTCGCCTTCGCGGTCTGGTACGACGTCTGGGCGTGACCAGCCCAGTCGCTCTTCAACGGCTCGAGCTCGCGCTCGAGGCGGTCGAGGCGGTCGTCGATCTCCTTGACCTTCTGGCGCATGTCGCCGGCGGCCTGGTCGAGTGCCGCGTGGTTGACGCGGATTCCATCAAGGTTCATGTCTGCTCCTGGTTCCGAGAGGGTTCGCCTGAGGCCCGAAGGCTCAGCCGCCGAGCTTGCTGGTGAGTCGCCCGAAGCTGGAGGACTGCTCGTCGTCGGTCGTGGTGTTGATGCGCTCGGTGCTGGTCAGCGAGTTCGAGAACTCATCGAGCGCGTTGACGATCGTCTGCTGCTTCTCGGTCCAGGCCTGGTGGAGGACGAAGAACGCCGAAGCGCCCTGGCCGCCCCACTTGCTCTGAACACCAGCGATCTGATCGGTCAGTCGGCTGCTGATGTTGTTGAAGTCGGCACGGGCGTCCGAGACCAGGCCGGCTGCCCGAGTGAGAGTGCCTTGGCCTTGGCCGTACTCGTTGGCGTTCGACATGTCGCCTGCTCCAATTCTCGCGGCTCTCGACCGCGCATGAAAGTTGGGTGTGAAGGTCGGTGGTGCTGTTGAGCTAACACTAGGTACGGGCCGTCCAGTGTTCGAGCGGGACATCACAGGTGCTACCCGTGGCCGTACCCGGTAAACATCAGCTCGTCATTTCCCAGATGCCTGTGAAGAATCCGGCAGCCACCACCACGGACGCCACAGCGAAGGCGCCGCAGATCCCCTCGGCCACCTCGGCGCGCCGCGACCACCACGCCGAACGCCAGCCGCGGCCGAGGGCCACCGCGACCAGCACCATCAGCACGCCGCCCGCGATCGCCACCGCGGCCACCACGGTCTCGGCGCTGGGTCCCATCACCTCGAAGAGGTCGATGGCGAGCACCAGCCAGCAGCCCAGGCCGGCCCCCCGCAGCAGGGCGCGCGCGCCCACGTGCCTGTAGCTTCGGGCGGCCAGCAGGAGCCCGGCCCCGACCAGTCCGACCTCCGACCGGGCGCCGATCGCGTCGATGCCGCCAGCGGCCTCGCGCAGGAGCAGGAGCGCCGTGGTGAGCGAGACCACCAAGATCGCGGCCGAGGCCGCGGTGACGGTTCGAGCGCCGCTCTCGGCGACGACGGCGACCGCCGAGCGCGGGACGATGGTGCGCCCCCGGCGTCCCGTCGGCCGGTCGCGGGCCGACCACGCTGTGACCGCCAGCCGCTCGAGATCGATCAGCAGCTGGTCGGGAACGTCGACCGCGAGCACCGGCACGAATCGGGCAGCCAGCATGGCCATCAGGAGCAGGAACGCCCACACCACCTGGGCCGGCACGTCGGTGAGCGCCGCGAGCATGGTGACGACGAAGACCGCCGACCCAGCCAGGATCCATACCCGCAGCCCCTCCGCCGCCCGGGTGTCGAGGGCGCGGGCCACCGCAGCCGCAACCGCCGCGACGAGGCCGGTGATGCCGAGGATCGTCGGCAGCCGCTCAGGCTCCGGACTCCAGGCGACGGCGAAGGCAGCGGCGCCGGCGAAGGCAGGAGCGCCGAGCACCCGGTGCTCGGCCAGGGGTCCGAGCGGCAGCGCGCAGAGCATGGCCGCGATGCCGAGGACGCCGATGGCGACGTCACGCTGGGTCGAGGAGTCGGGTAGTCCCGAGGCATACCAACCGGCCAGACCGGCCAGGGCCACCGCGAACGCCACCCAGAGGACCGAGAGCCGACCCGGCACGAGCACCACGCGCGACCCGCCGCGACGAGGCTCGGGCCCGGGCGAGCAGTGTCGGCGGTCGACCGGGGTCGCCCCCGGCCGCGTCGTCGGCCATCCGCCGCAGTGACCGGCGGGCACCGGGCGTGGCACCGGGCACCGCCACGAGCACCGACCCGGCGCGCACCCCCGCCTCGGCCAGGGATCCCTGGTCGGGAACCCGCGACCCCAACCGGGTGTAGAGGCGGGGAACGGAGGGAAGTCCTGCCTGACGTGAGTACTCCATCGCGACGTCGGAGCCCGATGCCCCCGTCGGCACCTGCAGGTCCAGCACGCCGTTCGGACCGTGCACGCTCAGCGCAACGGCGTCCGGCGGTGCCGAGCCGGCGCGGGGTGGACGGCTCACCGGACCACCACGACGGCGGCCCGGGCCGGGAGGCTCACGGCGGACACATCCCCCAGGGTGGACTTCTGAGCCCTACCCCAAACCTGTCGCGGCGGTCGCGATGACCGCGGTCCAGGTGCCGCCGACGGAGCCCGGTATCGTCCGGTGGTTCGAGTAGCGGCCGGGCGGATCGACGGGCGCTCCGCCCCGGCTCTACGAGGTTCGCGCACCGACGAGCCGGAGATGCCCGGCGGCCAGGTCGTGCTGAATGCCGCCACCGCAGCTGCAGCCCAACGAAGGCGCGGCCGGCGTCGCGATGAACGCGATCCCGATGCTCGGCAGCCTCGGGTCGATCGTGCTGGTGGCCACGATGAGCTCGGGCAGTGGCGTCTCGAGCGGCAGGAGCTTCCTGACCGCCGGGATGTTTCTCTTCGCCACTCTCGGCTTCATCGTCGTGCAGATCGATCGACAGCGTAAGCAGCGCAACCAGCAGGTCACCGGGTCGCGCACGGAGTACCTGCGCTACCTCGCCGGCGTGCGCTCGCTGGCCCGGGACGCCGCTGCCCAGCAGCGCCGCGCGCTGACCTGGCACCACCCCGACCCGACGTCGCTCCCGGCGTTGGCCGAGGAACGCACCCGGGTGTGGGAGCACCAGCCGTCGGACTCCCGGCTTCCTGCACGTGCGCTACGGCCGCTGCGCGCAGCCGCTCGCCCTCGACCTGGTTCCGCCCGAGAGCGCCCCGATCGACGAGGTCGACCCGGCTGCGGCCTCCGCGCTGCACCGGCTGCTCGTCGTCCACCGCACCCAGCCCGACCTGCCCGCCTCGATCGACCTGCGTGCCTTCGACCGCATCGAGGTGTGCGGCGAGGAGGAGCAGGCGCGGTCGCTCGCCCGGGCGCTGATCTGCTCGGCCACGGCGTTCCAGGCGCCCGAGCACCTGATCGTCGCGGTGCTCGCCAGCGACGACCAGCTCGCCCACTGGGACTGGGTGAAGTGGCTCCCGCACGCGCTGAGCCAGGAGCAGTCAGACGCCGTCGGGCCGATGCGCATGGTCGCCACCTCGCTGAGCGACCTGGCCGCGCTGCTGCCCCCCGACCTCAGCGACCGGCCCCGCTTCGGCGCCGACGAGCACGCCGCCATGCCGCACATCCTGCTGGTGACCGACGGCGCGGAGCTGCCGCCGGGCAACCACGTCGTGCCGCCCGACGGGCTGCACGGCGTGACGGTGCTCGACCTGCCGACGCGCTGGATGGAGCTCGAGGACGCCACCCGACTCCGGCTTCAGCTCGTCGAGGGCCGCACCGAGATCGACGGCAGCGTCCCGGTCACGGCGTTGCGACTGCGCGAGGAGCCGATCCACGCCAAGGCCGACCAGTGCTCCACCGCGACCGCCGAGGCGTTCGCCCGCCGGCTCACGCCGATGCACAACGTGGCCGTCGTCGGCTCGACCGACGGCACGCCCGGGGAGATCACCGGCCCCACCGACTTCATGGACCTGCTCGGTCTCGGCGACGTCCGCACCTTCGAGCCGGCTGCCGCGTGGCGGCCGCGCCCCGCCCGCGACCGGCTGCGGGTGCCGATCGGGCTCGGCGAGAGCGGCGCGCTGGTGCACCTCGACATCAAGGAGTCGGCCCAGCAGGGCATGGGTCCGCACGGTCTGGTGATCGGCGCGACCGGCTCGGGCAAGTCGGAGTTCCTGCGCACCTTGGTGCTCGGGCTGGCCATGACCCACTCGCCCGAGCAGCTGAACATGGTGCTCGTCGACTTCAAGGGCGGCGCGACGTTCTCCGGGATGTCGGAGATGCCGCACGTCTCGGCCGTCATCACCAACCTGGCCCAGGAGCTCACCCTCGTCGACCGCATGCAGGACGCCCTGTCGGGCGAGATGGTGCGACGCCAGGAGCTGCTCCGCGAGGCCGGCAACTTCGCCTCGATCCGCGACTACGAGAAGGCCCGGGTCGCCGGCGAGGACCTCGCCCCGATGCCGTCGCTGTTCATCGTGGTCGACGAGTTCTCCGAGATGCTCTCGGCCAAGCCGGAGTTCATCGACCTCTTCGTGGCGATCGGTCGGCTCGGCCGATCCCTGGGCCTCCACCTCCTGCTCGCGTCGCAGCGACTGGAGGAGGGGCGACTGCGTGGCCTCGAGTCACACCTCTCCTACCGCGTCGGGTTGCGCACGTTCAGCGCCCAGGAGTCGCGCGCCGTGCTCGGCGTCCCCGACGCCTACGAGCTGCCCGCCGTGCCCGGGCTCGGCTACCTCAAGCCCGACCCGACCACGATGAGCCGGTTCAAGGCGGCCTACGTGTCCGGCCCGCCGGCCACCTCCCGCGCGCGGGTGCCGCGCGACGAGGGCGGCCACGTGCGCGGCATCCTGCCGTTCTCGATCTCCGAGGTCGTCTCGCTCGAGCCGGAGCCGGAGCCCGAGCCCGATCCGACCCCGCAGGCCGTCGAGAGCCAGGAGACGCTGCTCGACGTCGCCGTCGAGCACATGATCGGCGAGGGTCCGGCCGCCCACCAGGTGTGGCTGCCGCCGCTCGACGAGCCCGACACCCTCGACGCGCTGATGACCGACCTGGTCGGTCGACCCCGAGCTCGGCCTGGTCTCCCCCACCTGGCGGGCGCTCGGTGGGCTCGTCGTCCCGCTCGGCACCGTCGACCGACCCCGCGAGCAGCGTCGCGACACGCTCACTTGAACCTCAGCGGCGCCGCCGGGCACGTCGCGGTGGTCGGCGGTCCGCGCAGCGGCAAGAGCACCGTGCTGCGCTCCATCGTCGCCAGCATGTCGCTGACGACGACCCCGTTGGAGTCGCAGTTCTTCGTGCTCGACTTCGGTGGTGGCACGTTCGCGCCCCTGGCCACGCTGCCGCACGTCGCCGGCGTCGGCACCCGCTCCGAGCCGGACGTCGTCCGCCGGATCCTCGCCGAGGTGCAGGGAGTCGTCGACCGTCGCGAGGCCTACTTCCGCGCCAACGCCATCGACTCGATCGAGACCTACCGCAGCCGCCGGGCCCAGGGTCGCGCCGACGACGGGTACGGCGACGTCTTCCTCGTCATCGACGGCTGGAGCACGCTGCGCGCCGACTTCGACGATCTCGAGATCGAGATCCAGCAGCTGGCCTCGCGGGGTCTGACGTTCGGGCTGCACGTCATCACCGGCACCGCGCGCTGGGCCGACTTCCGGGCGGCCATGCGCGACCTGCTCGGCACCCGGCTCGAGCTCAAGCTCGGCGACCCGATGGACTCCGAGATCGACCGCAAGGTGGCCCAGCTGGTGCCGAGCGGCCGGCCCGGCCGGGGTCTCGTGCCCGGCAAGCTGCACTTCCTCGGCGCCCTGCCGCGCATCGACGGCACCGGCTCGGCCGACTCGCTCGGCGACGGCGTCGACCACCTCATCGGCAAGGTCTCCGCGGCCTGGACCGGCCCCAGCGGACCCAAGCTGCGCCTGCTCCCCGACCGCATCGACCTCGACCACGTGCTCGAGATGGCCGCACCCGAGCCCGACGACCGCCGACTGCTGCTCGGCATCAACGAGAAGGAGCTCGCGCCGGTCGGCCTCGACCCGGACTCCGAGCCGCACCTGCTGATCCTCGGCGACGGCGGCTCGGGCAAGAGCGCCGTGCTGCGCGCCCACGTGCGCGAGGTGATGCGCACGCGCACGCCCAAGGAGGCCCAGATCGTGGCGGTCGACTACCGCCGGTCGCTGCTGGGTGAGGTGCCGGAGGAGTACCTGCTCAACTACCTCACCTCCGCCACCCAGGCGCAGCCGGCCATCAAGGACCTCGCGGCCTACCTGGAGAGCCGGATCCCCGGGCCCGACGTCACTCCCGAGGAGCTGCGCAACCGCTCCTGGTGGACCGGCGCCGAGGTGTTCGTCGTCGTCGACGACTACGACCTGGTCGCCACCCAGCAGAACTCGCCGGTCGCGCTGCTCCAGCCGCTGCTCGCCCAGGCTCGCGACGTCGGCCTGCACCTCGTGGTGGCGCGCCGTTCGGGTGGCGCCTCGCGGGCGTTGTACGAGCCCGTCATCCAGACCCTGCGCGACCTGGCCATGCCCGGCCTGATGCTCTCCGGCAGCCCCGACGAGGGTCCGCTGATCGGCAACGTGCGGCCGGTGCCGATGCCGCCGGGCCGCGGGCGGCTCGTCACCCGCGAGCGCGGCATCGAGGTCGTGCAGACGGCCTGGTCGGACGTGGCGCTGTAGACCAGCGGTCATCGAGGTCAGCCGGGCGCGACTGAGGAACGACTCGTTCCTTGGTCGCGCCGCTTGCTCGACGACCGACGATCCCCGCTCCCTCGTTCCTCGGGCGCGCGGATCAGTGCGTGTGGACGCCGGGGCCGTTGATCTTGAGGTTCGGGAGGTCCTCGAGGTTGTAGGTCATCTCCCACGTGCGCCGGTAGCCGGTGTGGGAGACCCGCCAGCCCTCCGACGTGCGGACGTAGCGGTCCTCGTAGAACGCCGCGCCCTCGAGCATGAACTTGAATGCCTCGACGATCACGCGGTCCTCCAGGTACCAGCGGCCGGTGGCGGTGTCGCCGTCCACGGTGATCTCCGGGTTGTGCACCTGGTGCATGGTCAACATGCCCTCGCCGAGGTTCTCGCGCATGTAGCTGACCAGGGCGGCGCGGTCGTCGAAGACCAGGCCGTTGTAGTCGCCGGTCGCCTCAGGCAGGAAGCAGTCGGAGAACTCGTCCCACTGCTTGGTGTCGAGGCTGCGCAGGTAGCGGTACTTCAGGCGGCTGATCTCGGCGGCGTCGACGAGCTCACGGAGTGCATCGGCTTGGGTCACGCCGACCAATCTAGGCTGTGTCGCCGCGCAGTGTGTGGCGGATCACGTAGCGATGAGACCTCGTTGTAACCCGGGGTCAACCTGGGCGAGAACTTCGCGGCGCACGCTCTGGACCATGAGCACTCCAGACGAACTCCCCCGTCGATCCGGCGCATCCAGCGAATCCGGGACCCTGACCTCACCGAGCTGGACCGTACGCCGCGAGCAGCGCGCCGCCCTCAAGACTCGACACTCGCAGAGCCTGACCAAGCTCATGGAGGAGCGCAGCGACCTGCGCGGCGTCCACGCCCTGGCTGACTTCGTGGACGACTTCGTCCGCTGGACCGCCTGAACCGCCACTCTGAACCGTCTCCACCGTCCGGGCACCACCGACGCCGGGCCTGGGCCCGCCCTAGACTCAGCGGCGTGATCTTCAAGCGCGTCGGCGAGGGGCGCCCCTACCCCCCGCACGGGCTGAGCGCCAGCGGGTGGGCGTCGGTGCCGCCGCGTCAGGTCCGGCTCGACGAGCTGATCACCACCAAGGACACCCTGCAGCTGGCCGCGCTGCTCGACGAGGACTCGACGTTCTACGGCGACCTGTTCGCCCACGTCGTGGAGTGGCGCGGCGAGCTCTACCTCGAGGACGGCCTGCACCGCGCCCTGCGGGCGGCCCTGCAGCAGCGCAACGTGCTGCACGCCCGGGTGCACGTCGTGGCGGCGGCCTGATGAGCCTCGCCGGTCTGATGGCTCCGGACGCACCGCTGGCACCCTGGGCGTGCTCGCGCTGCTGCTCGTCGTCGGGCGCCGCCTGGGGCTGCTCGGCGCTGACCCAGCCGTTCCCGGCAGGGCGCCGACGACCGCCGGTGTGCATCGACCAGCGCCGGTCGACCGGGGGCGACGGGTCCTGCGCCGCGGCAGGTCACCGTCAGCGTCCTCAACGCCGGCACCGCGAACGGCCTCGCCGGACGCACCCGCGAGCAGCTCGTCGAGCGGGGCTTCGCCGCCGGCGAGCTCGGCAACGCGCCCGGCGACGCCCGGGTGCGCACCGCCGAGATCTGGACCGACGACCCCCGCGGTCCCGCGGTCGCGCTGGTGCGCGCTCCTGGGTCGGGCGGGTCGAGGTGGTACGAAGCGACACCGACCGTGCCCGGCATCAACGTCGTCGTGGGCGACCGCTTCACCGGTGTCCGCCGTGGCGACAAGGACGTGGCGATCGTCGACGACACGACGGTCTGCTCACCGCCGATCCTGACCTAGACCCCGCGGCCTCGGCCGCGCGACCGGCCGCGCTACGCACGGCGCCACCCACAGCGCTACCCGCGCCTGGCGTCAGACTCGTCGCCGAGCCACTGCGCCAGCCGGCCGCGCGCGCTGACCTGGCGCAGCCGCTCCTCGGTCGCTCAGCCGCAGCTTGCGCGGGGTGACGACGAGCAGGTCGTCGCCGTGCCGCAGCACGGTACGCCGCTCGGGCACCAGGGTCTCGCCGTCGCGGATGACCATCGACACCGACGCGCCCGCGCGGCAGCCGCAGCTCGCCCACCTCGACGCCGTGCATCTGCGAGACCGGGCTGATGGTGACCTGCAGCAGGTCGGCGGCGACCCGTTCGAGCGGCGCCGCCTCGAGCTCGAGGTCGCGCGGCTCCGAGCGCCGGGTCACCCTCAGCACCCGGGCGACCAGGGGCAGGGTCGGGCCGGTGAGCAGGGTGTAGACGACCACCATCACGAAGACGAGGTCGAAGAGCTGCTCGGACGCCGTCGACGCCCTCGGCCAGCGGGATCGTGGTCAGCACGATCGGGCACCGCGCCGCGCAGCCCGGCCCAGGACAAGAACGAGAGCTCCCGCCAGGGCATCGGCTGCACCACCGAGCTGACCGCGACCGAGACCGGCCGGGCCACGAAGGTGAGCAGCAGGCCGGCGACGCACCGCCAGGCCGACGGTCCGAGGGTGATCCGCCCCGGCGAGAGCAGCAGCCCGAGCATCACGAACAGCCCGATCTGGGCCAGCCAGGCAACCCCCTCGGCGAACGACCTGGTGGCCGCGCGGTGCGGGCAGCTCGGAGTTGCCGAGCACGAGTGCCGCGACGTACACCGCGGCGAAGCCGCTGCCGTGCAGGGCCGACGGCGCTCGCCGTAGGCGAGGAACGCCAGGCAGAGCACCGCCAACGGGTAGAGACCCGAGGACGGCAGCGCGGCCCGGCGCATCATCCAGGCACCGCCGAACCCGCACAGCAGACCCATCGCGACACCCACGACGAGCTCGCAGACGACGATGCCGGCGACGCACGAGGGGCCGTGGTCGGCCACGGCGCCGGTGGAGATCAGGGTGACCAGGACGACGGTGGGGGCGTCGTTGAGTCCCGACTCCGCCTCCAGCGCGCCGATGAGCCGCTTGGGCAGCGGCACCACCCGCAGCACCGAGAACACCGCAGCCGCGTCGGTCGGGGAGGTGACCGCGCCCGAGCAGCACCGCCAGCTCCCAGGGCAGCCCGAGCAGGTAGTGCGAGCCGACCGCGACGATCGCCACCGAGACCGCGACGCCGATCGTGGCCAGCGAGAAGCCGAGCCGCATCGAGGGTCCGACCTCGCGCCAGCTGGTGGTCAGACCGCCCTCGGCCAGGATGATCGCCAGGGCCGCGAAGCCGAGGGAGTGCGCCAGCTCGGCGTCCTCGAACCCGATGCCGAAGCCGGACTCCCCGAGCGCCACGCCCATCAGCAGGTAGATGAGCAGCGCGGGCAGGCCGGCGCGCGTCGAGAGCCGCACGGCCAGGATGGCGAGCAGGGTGACGGCGGACCCCACGAGCACGAACGTGTCGAGCTGGTGGACGTCGAAGGACACTGTCACCTCTCGCGATGGGGTGGCGGGTACGCAGTCTATCGGCGCGCGGGCGACGGCTGGAGCGGGGCCGACGCCGCGGTGAGACCGGCCGGAGCCTCGAGCGGACATCGCACGAAACTGAAACATGTTCTACATTTCGCGGGTGAGCACCAAGGGCACCGTGATCCCCGAGACCATCTCCGCCGCCTCCCTCGCGGCCGACACCCCGAGCTACGACGTGGTCGTGGTGGGCTTCGGCATCGCCGGGAGGCTGCGCCGCGCTGGAGGCAGCGCGCGCCGGAGCCCGGGTGCTGCTGCTCGAGAAGGCCGCCGTGCACGGCGGCACGTCGTCCATGTCGGGTGGGCACTTCTACCTCGGTGCGGGCACGGCCGTGCAGCAGGCGACCGGCCACGACGACTCGGTCGAGGAGATGTACAAGTACCTCGTCGCGGTCTCCAAGGAGCCGGAGAAGGACAAGATCCGCGTCTACTGCGAAGGATCCGTCGAGCACTTCGACTGGCTCGAGGCGCTGGGCTTCGAGTTCGAGCGCACCTACTACCCCGAGAAGGCCGTGATCCAGCCCGGCACCGAGGGGCTGATGTTCACCGGCAACGAGAAGGTCTGGCCTTACAAGTTCGAGGCGATCCCCGCCCCGCGCGGCCACAAGGTGCCCGTCGCCGGTGACACCGAGGGGACCAAGATGGTCATGGACCTGCGTGCGCGAGCGCATCGAGGAGGCCGGCGTCGAGGTGCGTTACGAGACCGGCGCCACCCAGCTCGTGCTGGACGACGCAGGCGCGGTGGCCGGGGTCACCTGGCGCTCGTTCGACGAGACCGGTGCGGTGCTCGCACCTGCCGTCGTCCTGGCAGCCGGAGGGTTCGTGATGAACCCGGACATGGTCGCCGAGCACACCCCCGCTCTCGGGCAGAACCTCTTCACCCTCGGCTCGACCTACGACGACGGACTCGGCATCCGCCTGGGCCAGTCGGTCGGTGCCGAGCTCAAGCACATGGCCGAGCCGTTCATCACCGCGCCGGTCTACCCGCCCTCGCGGCTGCTGACCGGCATCATCGTGAACAACGCCGGCGAGCGGTTCGTGGCTGAGGACAGCTACCACTCGCGCACCTCGCAGTTCGTGATGGAGCAGCCCGACTCGGTGGCTTTCCTGATCGTCGACAGCGAGCACGTGGAGTACCCGAAGTTCCCGCTCGCCCCGCTGGTCGACGGCTACGAGACCATCGACGAGCTCGAGACCGCGCTCTCCCTTCCCGCCGGCTCGGTCGCGGCCAGCCTCGCGCGCTACAACGAGCACGCTGACCAGGGCGAGGACCCCGACTTCCACAAGAGCAGCGAGTTCCTCGCCTCGCAGGGCACCGGCCCCTGGGCCGTCTTCGACCTGCGCCTGGGCAAGGCGATGTACGCCGGCTTCACGCTCGGCGGCATGCGCGTCACTCTCGACGGCGAGGTCCAGCGTCCTGACGGCTCCGTCGTCACGGGTCTCTACGCGGCCGGCGCCTGCGCCTCCAACATCGCGCAGGACGGAAAGGGCTACTGCTCCGGCACCCAGCTAGGCGAGGGTTCGTTCTTCGGCCGTCGTGCTGGGCGAGCCGCCGCGGCCCGAGCCGCCACGGCCTGAGCCCGCGAAGGCCGTGAGGTGCGGCGAAGGTCGAGGAGCCGTCCGACCGACGGAGGAGGTCGGAACCGGCGTCTCGAGACCCAGTGGTCGACCTGGGAGAGGCGTGCGCTCTCGGCGACCGACCAGCGCTAAGACATCGGTTTCGACGCGCTCAACCTCCCGCCGGAACGAGCACGTCCTCGTCCCTCGGACGCACCCTCAGGCGTGACCGCCTCCTACGATCGCAGGGTGAACCGCCTCCAGGTCGCCCAGCGAGCAAACGTGCCGCCGTTCCACGTGATGGACCTTCTGGCGGCCAGCGCTGAGCGGCAGCGGACGCACGGCGACCTACTGAACATGCTCGCCGGTCAACCGAGCACCGGAGCGCCGAAGGCGGTCAACGACGAGGCGATCCGCCTGCTTCGCAGCGGAGATCCTCTGGGGTACACGCCCGCCACCGGCATCCGCGAGCTGCGCGAGGCGATCGCCCAGCACCACCGGCGCACCTACGGCGTCGAGGTCGACCCGGACGAGGTGGTGGTGACCACCGGCAGCAGCGGCGGCTTCCTGCTCGCCTTCCTGGCCGCCTTCGACGTCGGCGACACCGTCGCGATCGCGCGGCCCGGTTACCCCTGCTACCGCAACGTGCTGGCCGCGTTGGGGTGCCGGGTCGTGGAGATGCCGACCGGTCCCGAGACGCGCTACCAGCCCACCGTCGACCAGCTCGCTGCCGCTCCAGGCCGAGCACGGCGCGGCGCTCAAGGGACTGGTGGTCGCGAGCCCGGCCAACCCCACGGGGACGATGCTGCTGCCGAGCGAGCTCGCCGCGCTGGCCACGTGGTGCGAGGACGCCGGGGTGCAGCTGATCAGCGACGAGATCTACCACGGCATCGAGTACGCACCCCGACGGCTCGACAGCCCCGACAGCCCCACAGGGACCGCGCTGGCCCGCAGCGCGTGGGAGACCAGCCGGGAGGCGGTCGTCTTCTGCTCGTTCTCGAAGTACTTCTCCATGACCGGCTGGCGGATCGGTTGGATGCTCGTGCCCGACCGTCTGCGCCGAGCCGTCGACGTCCTCACTGGCAACTTCACGATCTGCCCACCGGTTCTCGCCCAGCGCGCCTGCCTGGCGGCGTTCAGCGACGCGGCGTACGCCGAGCTCGACGGCCATGTCCGCCGGTACGCCGACAACAGGCGGATCGTGCTGGAGGCGCTGCCCCGTCTGGGCATCACCGAGCTCGCACCGGCCGACGGTGCGTTCTACGCCTATGCCGACATCGGCCACCTGACCGACGACTCGATGGCGTTCGCCCACCACCTGCTCGCGACCACTGGCGTCGCGGTGGCCAGCGGCATCGACTTCGACACCGTCGACGGCGGGCGGTTCATGCGGCTCAGCTTCGCTGGACCCGGTCACGAGATCGACGAGGCGCTCGCCCGCCTCGAACCGGTACTCGCGCGATGAGCGAGCTGGACGACCGATCGCCGTCACGGCCGCGCTGGCCGGGGCGCACGAGGTGCGCAGCCGCTACGGGACGCCGGTCGCGCAGCCGGCTCAGCCAGTCGGAACGTATCCATGCTCAGTAGCGGACGCCGGAGATACTTCGCGGTCGGCCTCTCCCAGATCGTCGGCGCCGAGGTACGCCGCGGTGAGCTCGACTGGTCGAAGCCGAGCCCGGCGACGTACGACTTCTGGATGAAGCCGTTGCGGATCCGCTGCGGGTGGTCACCCACCTTGGTCGTCTTCTGGATCCGCGCGGTGCGGTAGCTGATGCGCGAGATGGAGTCGGTCCCGCTCCAGGAGATGTAGCAGTACTTGCCGTCGTAGCTCGGCGTCACCCAGTAGGGCTTGAGCCCACCGTTGAGCAGCTTCGTGCGCGTGAAGGTGCTGGTCTTCACGATCGTCGCGTAGTCGCTCATCGTGCCGGCCACGCAGATGCGCGACCCGCGACGGGTTCGCCGCGATGCCGTGCATGGCGGAGTCGAGCACGTAGAGCTCGCGAGGCGTGGACGTGATCCGGTTGGGCAGCCGCACGACGCGGGTGATCTTGCCGGAGGCGAGGTCGAGCTCGACGAAACCGTGGAAGAACGAGAGCTGGAACCAGACCTTGCTCTCGTCGGCGTTCAGCGTCATCGGACGCACCGAGATGGAGACGTTCTTCATGCCCCGCGCGTCGAGCGCCTTGCGCAGGTTGTAGCGCCGCTCGATCTCAAGGTCCTCGCGTTCACGATCTGCAGCACCCGCTGGCCCTCCAGCGGGTCGGGGACGTCGGGATTGTCGAGCGGGCTGTAGACGGTCCCGATGCTCGCGTGCAGGATCCGCTTGCCACCGTCGATGAAGACGCTCTCGTGCGGGGAGCCGCCGGACTTGAAGCGGCCGACCTGCTTGCCGTCGCTGATGCGCAGCACGTGGACGACGTTGCCGGTCGAGGCGCTGACGACCACCCGCTTGCCATCAGGAGAGACCGCCATGTGGTCGGAGCGAACACCGGCGACGGCAAAGCGCCAGACGATCTCCTTGGTCTCCAGGCTGATCGCGACGACGTCGGCGAACGACGGGCGCGAGACCACGACGAGCTTGCCGTCGTTGGAGGAGTACATGTCGTCGACGAACTGGTCGTTTCCCTCGCCGATCGCCATCCGGATGGCGAGGAAGTAGGCCAGCCGGTAGGGGTTGGTCGCGATCTCGACCATCCGCTCCTCGATAGTCCGGGATGATGTCGATCGTCGCGATCTTCTCGAACGAGTCGGGGTCGACCAGGTCGGCGGTGCCCTCCCAGTTGTTGCCGACGAACACGACGTCGACGCACGTCGTCAGCGGCTGGCGCGACGACGCCGTTCGCCGCGGCGGCGGCACCCGAGAACGCGCCGTTCCCGGCGAGCAGCAGCGCGGCCGAGACGACGGCAGCGAACAGGCCGGACAGTGTGCGCCGATTGCGCCCCATGTGACACCCCTTCGTGAACAGGTGAAGCCATCTTGCCCTGACCGGGCGTTTCATGCGCCGCGATGCCGGGAATGCGACCTGTACGGCCCTCCCGCCGACCCACGGACCCACTGGACATGGAGGGCAATCTTCGGGAGGAAGTGCATGTACGGCGACACCGATGTCCTGCAACGCCACGTCGATCAGCTGCGCGAGCAGGCGGTCGACGTCCGGGCCCTGGCCGATCACCTCGTCGCGCGCTCGGAGAACCTGACGTGGAGTGGCCGAGCCGCCGACTCGATGCGTCAACGGATGGCCGAGCGTGCGGCCCACCTGCGCAACGCGGCGGTGCAGCACGAGGCCGCCGCGGACTCGCTCGACAAGCACGCCCAGGAGGTGGAGAGCACGAAGGAGGCCATCAGCACCATCGAGCAGCGCGCTCACGCGCTGGTCGGTGACGAGCCCGATGATCTGGACGTCGACGGGTCCACCCTGCCGCCGCGCGGTCACCGCGACTGGCTCACCGTCGAGCTCCGGGCCTCTGACGCTATGGCGACCATCGACTTGAGCTCGCCCCGCCCCGCCCCGGACGGGCTCCTGGAGACCCTGCCGCGACGGGTGACCCTGACTCTTCCCGAGCTGCAGCTGCTCGCCGAGCTGGCCGGCGGCGCACCCTTGCCGTTCGACGTGCACGAACCGGCCTCGGCCGGGCCGATCGAGGGCCGCCTCGGCACCACCCGAGGCACCACCGAGGACCAGGCCTATCTCGGCGTGGTCGGCGCGCTGCCCGAGCCCGTCCGGTCGCTGACCCGCCGCGGCCTGCTCGCCGACGGAGTCGCCGCGACCGAAGTGGTCGGTGCGATCGGCCTGCTCGCGACTCCGGTTGCTGCACTCGACATCGACGTCGCAGTCGGGAGCACCCACGTCAAGGCCTGGCACCGGCAGTCCGGAGACGCTACGGCCAGTCTCGCTACCAGTGACGGCATCGTCTTCGAGCTGGCCTGGTTCCCGACGACGTCCTGGCCGGCCGAGCTCGCTCGCGTCGCCGTGCTGCCGGACGACCTCGCCCTGGAGCCCTCGGCCGCGCCCCCCGCTCTCGACCTGCCGTTCGAGCTGGCGGGCGCCGCCGTCGAGGCCGTCCACGACCACCGCGGCGATCTGCTCGACGTCCTCGCCGAGCAGTACGCCGGCGAGACAGCGCAGGCGAGCTCGGCCCTGTCTGCGGTGACGGCGGAGGCCCGCGGCCGGCTCCGCGTGCTCGTCGCCGACGTGTCTGGCCCGACCACGAACGTGGTGGGGGTCCGGGCGTGGGTGCTGCTCGCCGACGGTTGGCGCACCCTCCACTCGCACCACGAGACCGGCGAGGCGCGAATCACCCTCACCGCGGTAGCGGCCCCCGACCTGGCCGCCGACCTCGCCCCGGTGCTCGCCCAGATCGGCTCGGAGCGGGTGAGCGCATGAGCACGCCCTCGAACGACGTCGTGACAGCGGCCGCAGCCGAGCCGAGGGCACCGGCCGCTTCAGCTGCTGAGGCCGCCGATCGGGCCGACAAGTACGACCAGATGATGCGACTGGCAGCCCTCTTCGACGGGGCTGCCGAAGAGCTGCGCGAGCGCGCCGACCTGGGCACGACCGTGGCGAGCGACGTGGCCTTCACCGACTCGGCCGTGCTGGCTCCAGCCACCTTCGCCCGCGCTGACGACGACCTTCGCGCCACCACTTCCGGCAAGCACGGTCTGCTCGCGCGCTCCATCGAGCTGGACGCTGACGCACTGGTGCTGCGCGCCACCGTGGTCACCTACCGCTGGATCGACGACCTGCAGGCTGCTGCGTTCCGCACCCTCGGCTCGATCGCGGGCCGTGCCATCGGCTACCTCGCGCCCGAGGTGGCGCTAGGAGGGGCAATCGTCTCGGCCGGGCTGATCGAGACCGACGCGCTCGATCGCGACGGGGTGGCTGCCTACCTGAACGAGCTGGCCGAAGCGAACCCCGACCTGATGGAGCACGTCACCAGCGGCGGAGGCGGCCTCCTCGATGCGCTGCCCATGCGATCCCTGCTGACAGCAGGGGTGCTGGGTGGCGAGCACGGCCGGCTCGCCCGGGGCGGCGGCCTGCGCGCCATCGGCGTCCCGGCGTTCGAGACCTCGTTCGCCGCGTCGCTGCGGGACGGCGCCGCGGGCCTGATCGACACGAGTGATGCTGTGCCTGAGCCCGACGGCTCGGTCACCGACGTCGACTACCTGGCGGGGTCGGCCCCGCAGAACCTCACCGAGCTCATGCGGCACCTCGCCGAGTCCTCGGCCGCAGTGGTCGTGCGACGAGTGGCGGAGAGCCGCTACATCGCCTACCTGCCCGGTACCCGCCGATGTATGACGACCAGCACGAGTCGGGTGAGGTGCGGCTCGTGGGCGGTGACCTGTCCGGCATCGCCGCCCACGTCGTCCGCCGCATCGAGGCCGCCATCGAGGGGGACGCCGAGGCGCGGGTCATGCTCGTCGGCGCGGGCCAGGGCGGGGTGATCGCCGCCGAGGTGGCCGCGTCGTCGGCCGGCGACCGGATCGCCATCGACCAGGTGGTGACCGCCGGCGCGCCCTCAGCGCAGGTGCCGACCATCCCCGGCACCACCCGCGTGCTCTCCCTCGAGGACCGCAACGACCCGGTGGCGCTGCTCGGGTCGCTGATCAACGCGCGGGTGAGCAATCGGGTGACCGTCGTGTTCGACGCGGCCACCGCCCGACCGTCTGACGACGCCTACCTGGCCGGCGCCAGCGCGGCCGACGCGGCCGACCACCCCGACATCCGTGCCGAGATCGAGCGACTCCGGGGGCTCGGCTACCTGGCTGGCTGAGCGCCTGCTCGCCCGACCGACCGCCCGACCGACGGCTGGTGCCTGGTTAGCCGGCCAGCTCGGTGACGAACTCGGTCAGCTGGGTCAGGTTGCGGCACTCGCGCATCGGCACGATCTCGCCGTAGGTGCGGGCCGCCGAGTCGCCGGTGCCCCAGTGGCGTTGGTGCTCGGGGTTGAGCCACCACGCGTGCCGGGCCGTGCCGGCGAGGTCCCGGAGCACGTCCTGCGCCAGGTCGCTGTAGTTGGAGCGGGCGTCACCCAGGATGAGCAGGGATGACTTGGGGCCGATGGCGTCGGCGTGGTCCTCCGCGAACCGGGTCAGTGCTCGGCCGTAGTTGGTGCGCCCCCACAGCGCCGCCTGCGAGGTGCTGGCGGCCAGCTCGGTCATCACGTCGACCACGTCGGCCCCGGGCTTGAAGTGGTGGGTCACCTCATGGACGTGGTCGATGAAGGTGAAGGCACGCACCTTCTGGAACTGGTCGCGCAGCGCGAAGACCAGCAGCAGGGTGAACTGGGCGAAGTTCGCCACCGACCCGCTCACGTCGCAGAGGACGACGAGCTCGTTGCGGTGCGGCCGCTTAGGACGGTGGTGGGTGACCAGCGGCACCCCGCCGGTCTGCATCGAGGCTCGCACGGTGTGCCGGAAGTCGAGCGGACCCCGCTTCCGCGCGTGGTGCTCCTTGGTCAACCGTGTCGCCAACCGTCGCGCCAACGGGTAGATCTCGCGGCGCATCTCCTCCAGGTCGCTCTTGCGCGCGCTCATGAAGTCGAGCCGCTCGATGCTCGGACGTAGTGCCACGTTCGCCACGTGGTCGGCGCCCTTCTCCTCCGCGATCCTTCGACGGGCGTCGGCCTCGACCATCGCCGAGAACGCGCCGACCCGGCGACTGGCACCGCGCTCGGCCTCCTCCTCGGTGAGGCCGCCGCGCATCAGGCCGTTGATGATCTTGTCGATCAGCTCGGTGGGCGCGACGCGTTGCAGAGCGGTGTAGGCCGACCAGGAGGAGAGCCCGGGCCCACGCCCGGGCATCGCTCCGAAGCGCGCGACCATCTCGGCCGCAAGCTCCTGCAAGAGCTGCTGGTCGCCGCTCTCGAGCGCCTCCTGCAGGGCGTCGCGGAAGGCCTCGAGGGCCGCAGCGTTGTCGCGGACCGCCGAGGCCGGGTGGTCGGGGTCGTCCGAGTCAGCGTCGCGCTCGGCCTGGGCGATCCCACCTCCGATCATCCGGGGGAAGTAGAGGTCGAAGAGCGCGTCGAACGTCGTCCGCTGACCCTGCCGTTTCACCAGCGTGGCGGCATAGACGTCGTGGACGACGGAACGGTCGATCCAGTCGACGGTGGTCAGCGCGGCCACGGCGTCGAGGTCCTCGGCGAGCGAGACCGAGAGGCCCGCACCGCGTAGCGCCTCGACGAACGCGATGTGCCGGTCGAGGAGCCCGCTGCGTCCGGGGTCGCCGGTCAGCGAACCGGTGTTCACGAGATCGCCCACTTCATCGCTTCAGCCGCAGCTCTTTGACCGCGCGGTCGTGGTCGGACTGGTGCTTGAGGATGACGCCGAGGGTGTCGGCGATCGCCTTGTCGTCGAGGTCACCGATCTCGAGGGCCACCAGGGTGCGTGCCCAGTCGACCGACTCGGCGATCGAGGGTGCCTTCTTCAGCTCCAGCTCGCGCAACCGGGCGACGGTGGCGACCAGCTGACCGGTCACCTGGGCGTCGAGGTCCGGCACCTGGGAGGAGACGATCTCGCGCTCGCGCTCGGCGTCGGGGTAGTCGAGGTGCAGGTAGAGGCACCGCCGCTTGACGGCCTCCGACAACTCACGGCTGGCGTTGGAGGTCAGCACCACGAAGGGCCGCTTGGTGGCGCTGATGGTGCCGAGCTCGGGGATGGTCACCTGGAAGTCGGAGAGCACCTCGAGCAGCAGCCCCTCGACCTCGATGTCGGTCTTGTCGACCTCGTCGATCAGCAGCACGGTGGGCTGCTCGCGGCGGATGGCCGTGAGCAGCGGTCGGGTGAGCAGGAACTCCTCGGTGAAGATGTCGTCGTGGGTCTCCGACCACGACGCATCGTCATGCGTGGCCTGGATGCGCAGCAGCTGCTTCTTGTAGTTCCACTCGTAGAGCGCGCGCGCCTCGTCCAGACCCTCGTAGCACTGCAAGCGCACCAGGTCGGCACCAGTCGCACGGGCAACGGCCTTGGCCAGCTCGGTCTTGCCGACCCCGGCCGGTCCTTCGATCAGGAGCGGCTTCTCCAGCGCGCCAGCGAGGTACGACGTCGTGGCGGTGGCGGCGTCCGCGAGGTAGCCGGCGTCGTGCAGCCGGGTCGAGGCGTCGGCGGGGGTGGCGAACCAGGTCATGCCTCATCCTCGCACCGGTCGAACTTTCTCACGCCGACGGCGTGACCCCCGGACAACCCGCTCGTTGATGTCTGTGTCGAGGCGCCCATCCCTCCCGGGCACCTCGGCTGCACCATCCGAAGCATCAACCGAAGACCCGCCTTCAACAAGACTCCCTCCGAAGGCTGCACCAATCCTGAGGCTCCCTCCGAAGGACGACACCTCCCAGCTTCCGGCTCCCTCCGAAGCCCTCGCCGCGTCGACGTCCCGTCACGCCCTCCTCAGGAGCTCGCGCATGCACCGATCAGCCCGCACCGTCGTGCAGCTCGTGAAGTGCGGCGTCGTCAGCACGCTGGCCATCGTCGCGGTCACCACAGCCTCGACGCCGACCGAGAGCGTCGACTCCGGGCTCACAGCCGAGCAGTCAGCGCCGCACGGTCAAGCCAAGCTCGATCGACTGATGAGCAAGCACGGATGCTCGCCCACCGGCTTCGGGGCGGACGTCATCCCGGGCTCCGCACTGATCATGCGAGCCGACCAGGTGCAGCACGTCAGCTTTGACGACGGTTGGGCGATCTTCACCGGCGACGCCCCGGGCCGGCTGCTCGCGGTGTGCCGGGCGAACCTCTGAGCTTCCGCAGCGTCGGGGCACGACAAAGCTGATCTGCCCCCGCCCCCCGCCCCCTGCCCCGTGCCCACTGCCCCGCAGCGGCGAACACCTCGGTGCACGTGCCCAGCATCGCCGGGACACCCGAACAGGGCGAGACCCGGCGAACCTGCGGGTTCGCCGGGTCTCGATGTCCTGGGACATCCCATGGCTGGCGGTGGCGGTGGTGTGCTGGCTCAGGACATAGGAAACCCATGTCTCAAGACATAGGAAACTCGATGGTGGGTTCGATGCTCGAGGGTGTCGAAAGCCAGGTTGGTCATCACAGCGGTCGAGATCGAGGGCATCACCCAGGCTGAAGCGGCCATCCGCTACGGGTTGAGCAAGGGCCAGGTCAGCAAGCTCCTGACCCGGTACCGAGCCGAGGGCGATGCCGCGTTCGAGCCACGTTCACGACGTCCCCACACCTCCCCGCGCGCCACGTCGCCTACAGATGTCGAGCTCGTGCTGCGGCTGCGCAAGCAACTGGCCGAGGCCGGCCTGGACGCCGGTGCCGAGACCATCGGCTGGCACCTGACACATCACCACCAGGTGCAGTTGTCGAGAGCCACGATCAACCGCATCCTGGTCCGCGCCGGCGCGGTGACCCCGCAGCCGGCGAAGCGACCCCGGTCCTCCTACATCCGGTTCGAGGCCGAGATGCCGAACGAGACCTGGCAGTCCGACTTCACCCACTACCGACTCACCCGACCTGGTGACCCCGAGCCACGCACAGGGCCCGACTGCGAGGTGATCACCTGGCTCGACGACCACTCCAGGTTCGCCCTGCACATCAGCGCACACGTGAGGATCAGCGCCCCGGTCGTGCTCGCGAGCTTCGGTGAAACCGCAGCCCTGCACGGGTATCCCGCATCCACGCTGACCGACAACGGCATGGTCTACACGACCCGGTTCGCCGGCGGCCGCGGCGGCCGGACCAGCCTCGAGCACGAACTACGTCGGCTCGACATCGTCCAGAAGAACTCCCGCCCGAACCACCCCACCACCTGCGGCAAGGTCGAGAGATTCCAGCAGACCATGAAGAAGTGGCTCCGCACCCAACCCGCCCAGCCCGCCACGATCGCCGAGCTGCAGAGGCTGCTCAATGCCTTCGCCGACGAGTACAACCACCGCCGGCCGCACCGCTCACTTACCCACCGATCCACACCCGAGACCGCCTATCGGGCACGCCCGAAGGCCACCCCGGGCGCCAGCCGCGCTACCGACACCCACGACCGCGTCCGTCACGACAGGATCGACGAGTCCGGCTGCGTCACCCTGCGCGTCAACGGCAGGCTCCACCACATCGGCATCGGGCGAACCCACGCCCGAACCCACGTCATCCTGCTCGTCCAGGACCTACAGATCCGCGTGATCGACGCCGCCACCGGCGAGCTCCTCCGAGAGCTGACCCTCGACCCCAGTCGCGACTACCAGCCCACAGGAGCACCCAAAGGACCCACAAGACCACGCCAGAAATGACAACTCCCGGACCCACAGTCGTGGGTCCGGGAGTTTCCGATGTCTTGAGACATCACATGGCGGTGGCGGTGGGATTTGAACCCACGGTGGGTTTGACCCCACACAACATTTCGAGTGTTGCACCTTCGGCCGCTCGGACACGCCACCGCGGGGAAGGCTACCCGAGCCGGAGACGGGCCACGAAATCAGCCCGGCCGCCATCAGCGAGCCCCACTATCGTTCGAACATGCCCTACGACGTCGAGCTCGCCGACCGCCTCCGCGACGCTGTGGGGCACCTCGATGGCATCGCCGAGAAGCGGATGTTCGGTGGGCTCGCGTTCCTGCTCCACGACCGCCTCGCCGTGTGCGCCAGCGGGCAGGGCGGCTTGCTGCTGCGTTGCGACCCGACCGAGACCGAGCAGCTCATCGGCACACCTGGGGTCGAACGCTTCGTGATGAAGGGGCGACCGATGAACGGCTGGCTGCACGTCGAGGACGCCGTGGTGGCCACCGACGCCGCCTTGGCCCACTGGGCGGCGATCGGTACGACGTACGCCAGCGGGTTGCCTCCGAAAGGCTGAGCTGTTCCGGTTGTCGCTGCGCTGATCCAGCGTCGCGGCATGGCACTGACGCTTGACCGACTGACTGACCGACGATGGCCCCTCCGGCAACGCCGGAGGGGCCATCGTCAGCTGGTCGACGTCACTTCTGCAGGTAGCAGGCTTCCTCGAACTCGTAGCTCTCCAGCGTCGGTCCCGCGTACAGCCCACCGATCGGCTTCACGCCGCCCGGAGCGCTCTTGTCGGGCGAGAAGAACTGCGTGACACGCACGGCAGCCTCGTTGGCGTCGCCGGCGTAGTTGCCCGAGCCCTCGGGCAGCATGCCGTCGGCAGTGACGCCGTCCAGGGACGTGGCCGCCTCGAGCAGTCCCTCCTGGGTGAGGTTGTCGTCGTCGATCGCCTTCTCCAGGGCGGCGCGCATGATCTCGCCGCCGGACCAACCGAGCGCGAAGTACTCGTTCGGGTCGCCGGTGTTGGCCGCCCGCATCTCGTCGAACGCGGCGCCCTCGGCGTTGTAGCCGGGGAACGAGCTGGCCCACGTGTAGAGACCCTCCAGCGCCGGCGCGGCCGGGCTGTCGAGCAGGGCAGCGTTCCAGGTCGGGATCGCGCCGATGAACTTGCCCGTGAAGCCCTGCGCGGCAGCGCCACCGACGACGCCGGCGAGCTCGAGCGGGCCGGTCGCGACGATCACGAGGTCAGCCTTCGACTTGACCAGGGCCGCGATGGCCGCGGTCTGCTGGTCGGCACCGGGGCCGGTCGGGATGTCGACGAACTCGAGGCCGTTGGCCTCGGCGGCGATCTTGCGCGCCGACTGCAGCGTCGTCGCCGTAGTCACCGGGGAAGTGCACGGCGGCGATCTTGGTGGCGGCACCGTTCTCGACGCCGTAGTCGACGGCGTTCATGGCCTCGCCGCAGTAGCTGTTGCCGATCTCGAGCACGCGGTCCTCGAACAGCCAGTTCGAGCCGAGCGTGGCCGGCACGACCACCAGGTTCTCGGCGTCGGAGTCACGGAGCATCGCCTCGGTGGCCGCGGTGCCGAGCGACTGAGCCATCGCCAGCACGTCCTTGTTGATCTCGGCGAACGCCTGGGCGTGCACGTCGGGGTTGTACTGGTTGTCCTTGACGTACTTGGTGACGTCGACCTCGTAGTCGCCGACCCCGCCGTCCTCGTTGACCTGCTTCCAGAACGCTGCGCCACCGGCCGTCAGCGGCACGCCGACGCCCTTGAAGACTCCGGAGAGGTCGCTGATCACGCCCAGGTAGATGCAGCCCTTGCTGTCGTCGACGGCGTCCGGACACGGCTCGCTGGTGACCCCTCGAGCGTCGCCACCGCCACTGCCCCCGTCATCACCGTCGTCGCGACCACATGCGGTCAGGACGAGGGTGGATGCGGCTGCCAGCACGGCCAGCCGCTGCACGGATCGATTCACTGTTCCTCCTCGGTTGTTGCGATGCCCGGGCTCAGTACGAGAACGGGAAGCTCTTCCAGTAGGTCCTGATCCGCAGCCAGATGCCGTAGAGGCCTCGGGGCTCGAAAAGCAGGAAGGCAACGATCAGGCCGCCGTACATCGCGGTCTCGATCTCAAAGATGTTGGGGTGCTTGATCGGCGAGCTCGAGATGAAGCCGAACAGGCCGGGCAGCTCGCTGGAGATGCGTGGCAGCAGGGCGATCAGCATCGCGCCCATGATGGACCCCGAGATCGTGGCGACTCCGCCGATCAGCACCATCGCGATGAACTGCACCGAGAGCAGCAGCCCGAACTGCTCGGGTCCGAACTGCCCGTTGGCCGCGAAGAGCAACGACCCGCACACGCCCGCGTAGAACGAGGAGATCGTGAAGGCGATGATCTTGTAGCGCGAGAGCTCGACGCCCATCACGCCGGCGGCGATGTCGCGGTCGCGGACGGCGGCGAACGCGCGGCCGATCCGGGACCGGGCGATGTTGCGAGCCAGCACCGCGAAGACGATGAGCACCGCCAGGAAGAACCAGAAGAGCTTCTGCTCCTCGGTGTAGGCCCCGTCACGAGTCAGGTCGTTGCCGAACAGGATCGGCACTGCTGCCTCGCGGCCCACCTGGGCGCCACCCGACAGCTCACGCCACTCGGTGAAGAAGTAGATGCCGATGAACACGAGCCCGAGCGTGACGATCGCGAGGTACAGGCCGCGCAGCCGAGTGGCGAGCGGCGCGACGACGACGCCGCACAGGGCCGCGACCAGTCCCGCTGCAGGGATCCAGAGGAAGACGTTGTCGACCCCGAACCCGAGGTAGCGACCGTCGGGATCACCGGCCAGCGCCGCCGAGGTGTAGGCCCCCACGCCCACGAAGAACGCGTGGCCGAGGGAGACCTGTCCGGCGTACCCGGTGAGCAGGTTGAGACCGATCGCCCCGATCGCCAGCACCAGGCCGGTGCCGAGCAGGGCCAAGATGTCGTCGGGCAGACCCATCGGCAGGTAGGCCGCGACCGCGATGATCGCGAGCACGCCCAGCTGCTTGGGCCGGGTGTTGAGAAAAGCCATGTCCTGGCTGTAGGCCGTGTACAGGTCAGGGCGACCGAGCACCCGGCGCGCACGACGCTTGGGTGCCTGGGCCTTGCGGGTGTCGGCGGGTGGTGGGGAGGTGGTGGTCATACCCGTTCCACCTCCTTGGTGCCGAAGAGTCCTTGCGGTCTCACGAGCAGCACCAGCAGCATCAGCACGAAGGGCGCGATGGCTCCGGTGTTGGTGTCCAGGTTCGGGAACAGGTCGCGGTGGTAGGTCGAGGTCAGCGACTGCACGATGCCGACCACGAGCCCGCCGACGACAGCGCCCCCGAGCGAGTCGAGCCCACCAAGGATGATGACCGGCAACGCGGTCAGGGCAACGACCCAGATGTTCTGGTCGATCGAGTTGCCAGCCGCGGTGAAGACCCCGGCGATGGCTGCCAGCCCACCGGCGAGACCCCACGAGACCGCGAAGACGGTGCCGACGCTGACGCCCTGGGCCATGGCGGCCTCCTGGTCGAGCGCAGCCGCGCGCATGGCCAGGCCGATCGGGGTGAATCGGAAGAAGGCGAAGAGCAGCACCACGATGATCATCGCGGCGGCGAACGCGGCGATGTGCCGGTGCTGCACCTGGACGTCACCGATCGTCACGACGTCCAGCCCCCACGGGTCACCGATCTGGCGGGGGTTGACGCCGACGAAGGCGCCAGCCACGACCCGCACCACGATGTCGATGCCGATGGTGATGATCGCGATCACGAACGTGGCCTTGCCGACCATCGGCCGCACCGCGACGCGCTCGACGATCAGCGCCACCAAGGCTATCGCGATGGTGCCGAGCACGACGGCTGCAGCGAAGCCCACCTTCGGCACGAGGTAGCTCACCAGGATCGCACCCGACATCATGAACGCCGGCTGGGCGAAGCTGATGACCTGCATCGACTTGTAGATGATCACGAACCCGAGCGCTAGCAGCACGTAGATCGAGCCGTTTCCCGCGCCGATGCTCACGGCTGTGAAGAACTGGGTCATGTCACGCCCCCATCGATCCAGAGCCAGACGAGCCGTCGGACCCGGAATCTCCCGAATACCCCGAATACCCGGAATACCCGGAATACATGGTGTCGACGAGCTCGCGGAAGGCCTTGTCGATGGCCGAGCGCTTCACCTTCTGGGTTGCAGTCAGCTCGCCGTCCTCGTGGTCGAGCTCCTTGGGCAGCATCCGGAAGTCCTTGAGCTGCTCGACCGGGTTGTGCTTGGTGTTGACCTCCTTGATGACGGCCTGCACCAGGTCGCGCACCTCGGGCTTCTCGGCCAGGTCGCGGTAGGTCGTGTAGCCCAGACCCTTGCGTTGGGCCCACTCCCCGACGGTGTCGAGCTCGATGCCGATCAGCGCGGTGAGGTACTTGCGCTGGTCGCCGATGACGACGGCCTCCTTGATGAACGGAGAGGCCTTGAGCGCGTTCTCGATCTCCGAGGGCGCGATGTTCTTGCCTCCCGCGGTGATGATGATGTCCTTCATCCGGTCGGTGATCGCGAGGTGCGTGCCGTCGACCCACTCACCGACGTCGCCGGTGTGCAGCCAGCCCTCGGAGTCGATGGTCTCGGCCGTCGCCTCGGGGTTGCGCCAGTAGCCGGCGAAGTTGGCGGGGTGCCGGGTGAGCACCTCGAAGGTGTCGTCGGCGAGCTTCACCTCGACGCCGACCAGGGGCTCACCGACGGTGCCCAGTCGCACCCGACCGGGGAGGTTCGCGGTCGCGATCGCGGAGTTCTCGGTCATGCCGTAGACCTCGTGCACCTTCACGCCGATGCCCATGAAGAACTGCAGGACCTCAGGCGAGATCGGAGCCGCGCCGCACGAGGCGTAACGGACCCGGCGCAACCCCATGCGGGTCTGCAGCGCCCGGAAGAAGAACACCCAGCCGATGGCGTAGCGGATCTTGGTGGCCGTCGTGTGGTTGCCGCCGTTGGCCACCAGCACCTTGCCGATCGCCTCGGCCTGGCTCAACCAGAACATGGCGTACAGCCGCTTGGCACGAGTGGCGGAGTCGAGCTTGATGCGGGCCGTGGCCAGGAGCTTCTCCCAGATACGTGGAACGGCGAAGAACAGCGTCGGCTGCACCTCGCGCAGGTTCTGGGGCACCGTGTCGATCGACTCGGCGAAGTTCACCTGGGTGCCGGCCCCGGCGTTGAACCAGGTGGTGAAGAAGCGCTCGGCCACGTGGCACAACGGCAGGTAGGACAGCGACTGGTCCTTGGGGTTGGCGGCCGGTTCGACGAACGCACCCTTCTCCAGCACCGTCGTCATCGCGAACTCGACGTTGGCGACGCTGAGCATCGCGCCCTTGGGGGGACCGGTGGTTCCGGAGGTGTAGACCAAGGTCATCACGTCGTCGGGCGCTGCGGCCGCCATCCGGTCGGTCACCGCCGTCGGGTTCGCCGCACGGTGCTCCTCGCCCAGAGCGAGGAAGTCGTCCCAGGAGATCAGCCGGCCGTCGTCCTCATAGCCACCGACGATGCCGCGCGGCTCCACGTAGATGAGGCGCCGCACGTCGGGGCACTCGTCCTTGACGTCGATGGCCTTGTCGAGCTGCTCCTGGTCCTCGACCAGGTGCACCGTCGAGCCGCTGTGGCTGAGCAGGTATCCGACCTCGGCTGAGGGGTTGGTCGGGTAGAGGCCGACCGTGATGCCGCGGACCGCGACCGTGGCCAGGTCGAGGATCAGCCACTCGGGTCGGTTCTCGCTCTGGATCGAGACCCGGTCGCCGGGCTCGACGCCCAGGGCGATCAGTGCGTGCGCTGCCGCCTCGATGGTGTCCCAGTACGCGGCCCAGGTGATCTCGTGCCAGATGCCGTACTCCTTGCGCCGCAGCGCAACGCCCTTCGGGTCGGTGCCGGCGCGCTCCTGCACCCGGCTGGCGACGGTGCGGACGCCGGCAGTCGTCGGACGGTCGAGGGTCTCGGTCACGCGGTTGCCCCCGTCGGGTCGTGGCTGGACGAGGGGTCGATGTCGGCGGCCGCGTCGACGTCCTCCGCGGTCTCGAGATCGCCACCCAGGTAGGCGCGAATCACCTGTTCGTTGCGTTGCACGTCGGCCGGGACGCCGACCGTGATGGGGGTGCCGAAGTCGACCACGAGGATGCGGTCGGCGAGGTCCATGACCAGGCCCATGTCGTGCTCGACCATGATCATCGGCACGTGCAGCTCGCTGCGGATGTCGAGGATGTAGCGGGCCATGTCCTCGGTCTCCTCGAGGTTCATGCCGGCCACCGGCTCGTCGAGCAGCAGCAGCTTGGGCTCCATCGCCAGCGCGCGGCCGAGCTCGACCCGCTTCTGCACGCCGTACGGGAGCAGACCCACAGGCAGCGCCGCGCCACTGCGCGAGGTCGAGGAAGTCGACGATCTCCTCAACGGCTCGGCGGTTCTCCAGCTCCTGCTTGCGGGCACGTCCCACCCAGGCCATGGCCGCGACCGGTCCGTAGGTGATGTGCTGGTGGCGCCCGAGCATCAGGTTGTCGATGACCGTGAGGTTGGCGAAGAGCTCGATGTTCTGGAACGTGCGCGAGACGCCGAGCTTGGCGATCTTCGGCGGCGTCTTGCCGAGCAGCGACTCGCCGTGCAGCTTCACCTGGCCGCGCTGCGGCTTGTAGACCCCCGAGATGACGTTGAAGATGCTGGTCTTGCCCGCGCCGTTGGGGCCGATGATCGCGAACAGCTCATCGGGCTCGACGGTGAAGCTGACGCCGTTGACGGCATTGACCTTGCCAAAGGACAGCGAGACCTTGTCGAAGGTCAGCACGCTGCTGCTCATGAGGCCCACCGCTTCCGACGTCGGTAATGCTTGACGTTGCGGAACGACTGCTTCGCGTCACCCTCGGCGCCTAGGCCGAGGTAGAACTCGCGCACGTCGTCGTCGGCGAGCAGCTCCTTGGCAGGGCGGTCCATGACGATTCGGCCGGTCTCCATGACGTAGCCGTGGTCGGCGATCTGCAGCGCCATGGTGGCGTTCTGCTCGACGAGCAGCACGCCCGTGCCCTGACCGTTGATCTCCACGATGATGTCGCGGATCTGCGCCACCACCAGCGGAGCGAGTCCGAGGCTGGGCTCGTCGAGCAGGAGGTAGCGCGGGCCAGACATCAGCGCCCGTCCGATCGCCAGCATCTGCTGCTCGCCACCCGACAGGTAGCCGGCGACGCCGCCCTTGCGCTCGACCAGGCGCGGGAACAGGTCGTAGACGCGCTCCAGGTTCGGCTTGAGGTCCCGGCGCGCGGCGTGAGCGCCGACACGGAGGTTCTCCTCGACGGTGAGCTCCTTGAAGACCCGTCGACCCTCGAGCACGTGCTTGATGCCCCGCTTCGCCAAGGCAGTCGGCTTCAGGTTCCCGACCGACTCGCCGTCCAGGGTCACCGAGCCCTTGCGAATGTCGCCCTCGTGGATGTCGAGCAACCCCGACAGCGCGCGCAGCAGCGACGACTTGCCAGCGCCATTGGCACCGAGCAGGGCCACGATCTTGCCGTCCGGGATCTCCAAGGACACCCCGCGCAGCGCCAGCACGACGTCGCCGTAGACAACTTCCAGGTTCTGGACGCTTAGCACCGATAGCACCCGTGTTCACACACTCGGTGGACTCCGCTCATCCGGGGGGGTGATGGATGCCACAGTGTGTCGGGGCTCACATACCCCGTCAACGACCCCGCGACCCAGCGGACGAGATGAGGACTTTCTCATCAGCCCCACCGGCCCCAGTGGGACGGAGGAGGCGGGAGCGACTCAGCCGGAGCGGTGGGCCTGGAAGAACGACTCCAGCAACTGCGTCGCATCGTCGGCCAGGACGCCGGACACCACCTCGGGGCGATGGTTGAGGCGGCGATCGCGGACGACGTCCCAGAGAGAGCCGACCGCTCCGGCCTTGTCGTCGAAGGCGCCGAAGACCACCCGGTCGACGCGCGACAGCACTGCGGCGCCGGCGCACATCGTGCAGGGCTCGAGCGTCACGACGAGCGTGCAGCCCATGAGCCGCCACTCGCCCCGGGCAGCGGGCGGCGCCGCGCAGCGCGACCACCTCCGCGTGGCCCGTGGGGTCGCCCGAGGCCTCGCGCACGTTGCGGCCGCGGCCCGACCACCGAACCGGCCGCATCGACGACCACCGCCCCGATGGGGACGTCACCGGTGGTGAGGGCAGCGCGCGCCTCGTCGAGGGCAGCGAGCATCGGCTCGCGCCACACGGCATCGTTCATGCAGACGTGAGGCCGACGGCATCATCGAAGAGCTCACCGAAGCCGAGCTGGCGAGCGATGTCGGAGAGCATCTCGTCGGGGAAGAGCTCGTCGTCGTCGAGCAGGACGCCGAGGTCGATGGCATGCACGCCGAGATCGCCGAGCAGGTCGAGGTCGCCCGCAGGCGCCGGCTCGTCGTCGTCCTCGTCGTCGGGGAACGGCAGTCCGAGGAAGTCGACGGCCGAGCTGGCGAGCTGCCACTCGTCGGCGGCGGTGATGTCGGAGAGCAGCAGCCGGGTGCTGCTGCCGGCGACGCGCACGATGACGAAGAAGTCCTCGTCGATCGCGACCAGCCCGACCGCCCCGCCGTCACCGTCGAAACGGCGCAGCGCGTGGGCGATCGTGTCGACGTCGGCGATGAGGTCGTGCGCGAGCTCTCGCACCTGCCACTGGCCGCCCTCGCGATAGGCGGCCAGGGCGAAGTCGACGGCGTCGAGCTGCGCTGAGTCCTCAGGCATGGCCCCAGAGTGACACGCGCCGGGGGCCACGGGCTACCCCTTTGCCCCAGGGGGCCGAGTTTGTGACAGGGGCCCCAAACTCCTGCACGCACTAGGGTTTCGTCATGCGTACCCAGGTGATCGACCACCCCCTCGTCGCCCACAAGCTCACGGTGCTCCGCGACGAACGCACCGACTCCCCCACCTTCCGACGTCTGGCCGACGAGCTGGTGACCCTGCTGGCCTACGAGGCCACGCGCGAGGTGCGGGTCGCGCCCGACCACGTGATGACGCCGGTCGCGCCGATCACCGGCACCAAGCTGGCCACCCCGAAGCCGCTCGTCGTCCCGATCCTGCGCGCGGGTCTGGGCATGCTCGACGGCATGATGCGGCTCCTCCCCACCGCCGAGGTCGGCTTTCTCGGCATGGTGCGCAACGAGGACACCCTCGAGGCATCGACGTACGCCGAGCGACTGCCCGACGATCTCTCCGGCCGCCAGTGCTACGTGCTCGACCCGATGCTCGCGACCGGCGGCACGCTCGCGGCGGCCATCCGGTTCCTCACCGATCGCGGCGCCGACCACATCACCTGCATCACGCTGCTGGCGGCCCCGGAGGGCTGCGCGAACCTGGAGGCCGGGCTCGAAGGTCTCGACGTCCCGGTCACGGTGGTCACCGCCGCCATGGATGAACGGCTCAACGAGAAGGGCTACATCGTGCCCGGCCTCGGAGACGCCGGCGACCGGCTCTACGGGGTCGTTGGGTGATCGGGGCTTGAGCACCCGGCCGTAGATGTCCCTTAGCGTGGGGCGCATGTTGGAAGCACGGTCACTGACTCGGGTCTTTGGCACCGCGACCGTGGTCGACGCCGTCTCCTTCACGGTGCAGCCCGGCCGGATCACCGGCTTCGTCGGCGCGAACGGCGCCGGCAAGACCACCGCCATGCGGATGTTGATGGGGGTGCTGGGCGCGACCTCGGGCGAGGTGCTCTGGGACGGCGCGCCGATCACCGCCGCCGACCGGCGCACGTTCGGCTACATGCCCGAGGAGCGCGGCCTCTACCCACGCAGCAAGGTGCGCGAGCAGCTGGTCTACTTCGCGCGGCTGCACGGCGTCCCGACCTCCGAGGCCAGCCAGCGGGCCGACCACCTGCTGTCTCACTTTGGACTCTCCGAGCGGGCCGACGACCTGCTCGACGCGCTGTCGCTCGGCAACCAGCAGCGCGTGCAGATCGCGGCCGCACTGGTGCACCGGCCACGCGCGTTGGTGCTCGACGAGCCGTTCAGCGGTCTCGACCCGCTCGCCGTCGACTCGATGATCGACTTGCTGCACACCGAGGCGGTCGACGTCCCGTTGTTGTTCTCCAGCCACCAGCTCGACCTGGTGGAACGGCTCTGCGACGACCTGGTCGTGCTGTCGGCGGGCAAGGTCGTCGCCGCCGGCACCGTCGCCGAGCTGCGCGCCCGAGGCACCGAGCACTACCGCGTCGAGTTCGTCGACGCGGACGCCGGTTGGTTGCGCGACGTCCGCGGGCTCACCGTCGACGAGCTCGACGGGACGACGGCGCTGGTCTCGCTCGCCGGGCTGACCCCGGCCGAGCTGGCCAGCCAGGCAGTCGGTCATGCACCGATCGTGGAGGTGGCTCGCGTGCGACAACCGCTCTCCGAGGTCTTCCGGGAGGTCACCCGATGACCGGCCAGCAGGAGGTGGCAGGGGTGTGGCGGATCGTCGCGATGCGCGAGATCACCACGCAGCTGCGCAGCAAGGCCTTCCTGATCACTGCCGGCGCCTTGGTGCTCTCGCTCATCGGTCTCGTCGTTGCGCTCACCCTCATCTCCGGCCGCGCGACGACCTATGACATCGCCGTGGTCGACGCCTCGGGCAGCGAGGTCGTCGACGTCGGCGCTGAGGTCATCAGCACCCTCGACTCCGACGACACGCTCCACGCGAAGTCCTTCGACTCGGTCGAGCAGGCGGAGGACGCTGTCCGCGAGGGCGACGCCGACGCCGCCTTGCTGCCGAGCGGCGATGGGTTCGAGCTGGTCGGTGACGACGGGGTCGACGGCGTCGTTGGCCAAGCACTCACGGCCGCAGTGACCCAGCTCGTCACCAGCCAGAACGCCGAGGAGCAAGGCGTCGACCTGGGTGCGCTGAGCGCCGGCACCCAGGTCAGCGAGCGCCTGCTCGACCCTGGACCCGCGGACGCCGACCTCCGCGAGGTGGCCTCGTTCGTCTTCGTGCTGCTCTTCTACCTGATCGCGCTCAGCTTCGGCATGCAGATCGCTGCGACCGTGACTCAGGAGAAGGAGAGCCGCGTGGTCGAGATCCTCGCGGCCGCCGTGCCCATCAGGGCGCTGCTGTGGGGCAAGGTCGTCGGCAGCAGCGTGCTCGCGATCGGCCAGACAGTGGTGCTGGCGCTAGTCGGCGTCGTCGCGCTCGTCGCCACCGACAACCTGCACGCGCTCGGGGTGGTCGGCCCGGCCATCGCCTGGTTCGTGGTGTTCTTCGTGCTGGGCTTCGTGGCGCTGGCCAGCCTGTGGTCGGTGGCCGGAAGCCTCGCTGGCCGCCAGCAGGACCTGCAGGGCACGACGGCGCCGTTGCAGCTGATCCTGTTCGCTCCTTACATCCTGGCCGTCACCGCGGGCGAGGGAGTGAAGACCGTGGTCTCGATGGTGCCCATCGTCTCCGCGATGATGATGCCGTCGCGGATGGCCGAGGGGGACGTGCCGGTGTGGCAGCTGCTGGTGGCGATCGGCCTGACCGTGGTCACGGCCGCGCTCCTGGTGCGGCTGGCCGCCCAGGTCTACGAGCGCACGCTGCTGCGCACCGGACGCCGAATCGGCTTCCGCGAGGCGTTCGCCTCCCGCGCGGCGGACTGACTCTCACGCGACAGCCGGGGCGTGCCTACTCGCGACCGGAGACCGCGAGCGCGACGCCCAGGCCGATCATCGAGATCCCGCCGACGACCCCGAGCGCCTCGCCGCGACGGGGGCTGGCGGTGAACCAACCACGCACGTGGCTGGCGCCAACCGCCCAGACGCTGTCGAGCACGAAGCCGAGCGTGACCGCGATGGTGCCGAGCTCCAGCAGCTGGAGCGGCACGTGACCGGCGTCGCGGTCGACGAACTGAGGCAGCAACGCACCGAAGATCATGAAGGCCTTGGGGTTGGAGACGCCGACCACGAAGCCCTGACGCACGGCGGTGGCTGGCGCCAGCACCCGCGGCACGTCGTCGGCCTCCTGGAAGCCGGCGCGGTGCCGGATCGCCTGGATGCCCAGCCAGACCAGGTAGACCGCGCCGACGAGCTTGATCACGGTGAACACGACGATCGACTCCGCCACGATCACGCCGAGCCCGCCGGCCAGCAGCAACATGATGACGAGCAGTCCCGCGGTGTTGCCCACGACGCTGGCCAACGCGATCACCCGCCCGTAGGACAACGCGCGCCCGATCACGAACACCACGCTGGGGCCGGGGATCACGATCAGGATGCCGGCGGCCAGCGCGAAGGTGAGAGCCTGGTCGAGGGAGATCACGGAACCATCATCCGCGCGCCGTCCAGCGATATCAGCATGTGGCCGCGCGGGGGCTGGCATCCAGGACGGATATGGTCGCCGAGGCCCACCCTCGTTGCCGCAGGAGACCTCAGTGCGTATCGGAATTCCCCGCGAGTCGCGGGCGGGCGAGACCCTCGTCGCGGCAACCGCGAAGACGGCTGACCAGCTCGTGAAGCTGGGCTACGACGTGGTCGTCGAGTCGGGCGCCGGCACGGCGTCCGACCAGCCCGACGCCGCGTTCACCGCTGCTGGCATCGGCGTCGGCTCCTCGGACGACGTCTGGGCGAGCGAGGTGGTGGTGAAGGTGAATGCCCCCACGACCGATGAGATCGGACGTCTGGCGCCTGGCGCCACCGTCGTGTCGCTGATGGCACCGGCCCGCAGCCCCGAGCTGGTCGAGGCACTGGCCGCGGCCGGCGTCACCGGGCTCGCGATGGACGCCGTGCCGCGCATCTCGCGCGCCCAGTCGATGGACGTGCTCTCCTCGATGGCGAACGTCGCGGGCTACCGCGCGGTCATCGAGGCCGCCCACGAGTTCGGGCGTCAGTTCACCGGCCAGGTCACCGCAGCCGGCAAGGTGCCGCCGGCGAAGGTGTTCGTGGTCGGTGCCGGTGTGGCCGGACTCGCCGCGATCGGCGCGGCTCGGTCGATGGGCGCGATCGTGCGCGCCTTCGACGTCCGCCCCGAGGTGGCCGAGCAGGTCGAGTCGATGGGCGCCGAGTTCGTCCTTGTGGAGATGGAGTCGGAGGTCTCCTCGGATGGCTACGCCAAGGAGATGACCGCCGAGCAGGAGCAGGCCACCGCGGTGATGTACGACGAGGAGGCGCGCAACGCCGACATCGTCATCACGACCGCGCTGATCCCCGGCCGCCCCGCTCCCCAGCTGATCACCGCCGAGACCGTCGCCGCCATGGGCAATGGCAGCGTCATCGTCGACATGGCTGCGGCCAACGGCGGCAACTGCGCGGTGACGGTGACCGACGAGCGGGTCGTGACCGACAACCTGGTCACCGTGCTCGGCTACACCGACCTGTCGGGTCGCCTGGCCGCGCAGACCTCGCAGCTGTACGGCACCAACATCGTGAACCTCTTCAAGCTGCTGACCCCGGCCAAGGACGGCGTCCTGACGCTGGACATGGACGACGTCGTGCAGCGCGGCATCACCGTCGTCCGTGACGGGGAGACGATGTGGCCACCGCCGGCCGTGCAGGTCTCGGCCGCACCCGCTGCCCCGGCTGCCGCCGCCCGCGAGCCGAAGCCGGAGCCGACCCCGGCCTCCCCGACGCGCAAGTGGAGCATCATCGGTGCCGGGCTGCTGGCGTTCTTCCTCATCAACGCCTACGCCCCGGCGCCACTGCCCGAGCACTTCACGGTGCTGATGCTCTCGGTGGTGATCGGCTACTACGTGATCGGCAAGGTGCACCACGCCCTGCACACCCCGCTGATGAGCGTCACCAACGCCATCTCCGGAATCATCGTGGTCGGCGCCATGCTGCAGATCGGGCTCGACGATCCCGCCATCGTCGCCCTGTCGTTCGTGGCCATCCTGCTGGCCAGCATCAACGTCTTCGGCGGATTCGCCGTGACCCGACGCATGCTCAGCATGTTCTCGAAGGGCTGATCGCATGAGCGCCGAAAGCATCGCCACCGCGGCCTACATCGTCGCGTCCCTCCTCTTCATCCTGAGCCTGGCTGGCTTGTCGAAGCACGAGACCGCGCGCAACGGCGTCGTCTTCGGGATTGCCGGCATGGCCCTCGCCCTCGTGGCGACGTTCGTGCTATCCGTCAACGTCGCCGACGCCACCGACACGGGGGTGCTGCCCGTGGCGCTACTCCTCGTCGCCGTGGGCATCGGTGCGTCGATCGGACTCTGGCGTGCGCGCATCGTCGAGATGACCGGCATGCCCGAGCTCATCGCACTGCTGCACTCGTTCGTCGGCCTCGCGGCTGTGCTCGTCGGGTGGAACGGCTATCTCGCGCATCCGTTCTTCGCGTCGGAGTCGTTGGAGGACATCCACCACGCCGAGATCTTCATCGGTGTCTTCATCGGAGCCGTCACCTTCACCGGCTCGATCGTGGCCAACCTGAAGCTCTCGGCGCGCATGAAGTCAGCCCCGCTCGTGCTTCCGGGAAAGAACTACATCAACCTCGGCGCGCTAGCGCTGTTCGGCGTCCTGACCGTGTGGTTCGTGATCACTCCCAGCCTCGGCCTGCTCATCGCGGTCACCGTGGTCGCCCTCGCGCTGGGGTGGCACCTCGTCGCCTCCATCGGCGGCGGTGACATGCCGGTCGTGGTCTCGATGCTGAACAGCTACTCCGGCTGGGCGGCCGCGGCCTCGGGCTTCCTGCTCGACAACGACCTGCTCATCGTCACCGGCGCACTCGTGGGCTCCTCGGGTGCCTACCTCTCCTACATCATGTGCCAGGCGATGAACCGCTCGTTCATCTCCGTCATCGCCGGCGGTTTCGGCATCGAGGCCGCCCCCGGCGAGGCCACCGACTACGGCGAGCACCGCGAGATCACCGCCGAGGAAACCGCCGAGCTGCTCGCCGACGCCTCGTCGGTGGTCATCACCCCCGGGTACGGCATGGCCGTGGCGCAGGCGCAGTACCCGGTCGCCGACCTCACCGCTCGGCTGCGCGCCAAGGGCGTCGACGTCCGGTTCGGCATCCACCCGGTCGCCGGCCGCCTGCCCGGACACATGAACGTGCTCCTGGCCGAGGCCAAGGTGCCCTACGACATCGTGCTCGAGATGGACGAGATCAACGACGACTTCGCCCAGACCGACGTCGTGCTCGTGATCGGCGCCAACGACACCGTGAACCCCGCCGCCCTCGACGAGCCCGAGCTCGCCCATCGCGGGCATGCCCGTGCTGGAGGTCTGGAACGCCAAGGACGTCATCGTCTTCAAGCGCTCGATGGCCGCCGGCTACGCGGGCGTGCAGAACCCGCTCTTCTTCCGCGACAACTCGCGGATGCTGTTCGGCGACGCGAAGGACCGCGTCGAGGACATCGTGCGGGCTCTGGGCAGCTAGTCGGCCGACGCCGGACTGGTCATGCCAGCCGTCGTCGACCCAGCGACCACCTCAGACGTGGGTTCCGAGCACCGACCCGACGGCGTAGGTGACGACCATCGCGAAGAGTCCGCCCATCACGTTGCGCACGACCGCCCGCCCGGTCGGTCCGTAGCCGAGCTTGGCGCTGGTGTAGCCGGTGAGCGCGAGCGCCAGCGCCACGGAGACCACCGTCACCCACACGCGTGCCGCCTCGGCGACGAGCGTGATCGTCAGCAGCGGCAGCAACGCGCCGAGGATGAAGGAGATCATCGAGGCGAACGCAGCGTTCCAGGCGCTCGCGAGGTCATTCGGGTCGATGCCGAGCTCGGCCTCCGCGTGAGCCCCGAGCGCATCGTGCGCAGTGAGCTGCTTGGCCACCTCGAGGGCGAGCTGCTCGTCGAGCCCCTTGCCGGCGTAGATGCCGGCCAGCTCGGCGAGCTCCTCCTCGGGCTCGTCCCTCAGCTCGCGCCTCTCCTTGGCCAGCAGCGACTTCTCGGAGTCGCGCTGGGTCGAGACCGAGACGTACTCCCCCGCCGCCATGCTCAGCGCTCCGGCGACCAGAGCGGCCACGCCGGCGATCACGATCGAGGTGCGGTCGGTGGTGGCACCGGCGACGCCGAGCACGATGCCGGCCGTCGACACGATGCCGTCGTTGGCTCCGAGGACGCCGGCGCGCAGCCAGTTCAGTCGGTTGGCGATGCCACCCTCGTGCGGCTCGTCGTCGTGCGGTCCCACCTCGAGGTCGGGCTCGTCAGCAGGGGGAGCGTCGGTGGTCATGCGCTGATCGTGGTCATCGGGCGCCATCCGATCAAGCAAGGTGACCCTGCGTTGCGCCGAGTCGGCGTACGTTTACGCCGACTCGGCACAGCGTTGAGTCAGAGGCCGAGGTCGCGGCCGATGAGCTCCTTCATGATCTCGTTCGAGCCGGCCCAGATCTTCGAGACGCGGGCGTCGCGCCAGGCGCGGGCCACGCGGTACTCGTTCATGAAGCCGTAGCCACCGTGCAGCTGCACGCAGTGGTCGAGGACGTCGTTCTGGATCTGCGAGGTCCACCACTTGGCCTTGGCCGCGTCGACCGGGGTGAGCTCGCCCTTGTCGTGCGCGACGATGCACTGGTCGAGGAACGCCTGGCTGACCTCGATCTGCGTGTAGAGCTCGGCGAGCAGGAACTTGTTGTGCTGGAACTGCCCGATCGACTGGCCGAACGCCTGACGGTCCTTGGTGTACTGCAGCGTCTCGTCGAGGATCTGCTTGGCGTGCGCGATGTTCGAGATGCCGCAGCCGAGCCGCTCCTGGGGCAGCTTCTGCATCATGTGGATGAACCCGCTGTCGAGCTCGCCGACGATGGCGTCGTCGCCGAGCCGGACGTTCTCGAAGAAGAGCTCGGCGGTGTCGGACTCGTCCTGACCGACCTTGTCGAGCTTGCGGCCGCGGCTGAAGCCAGGGGCGTCGGCGGGGATGGCGAAGAGCGTGATGCCGCGGGCCTTCTTCTCCGGACTGGTGCGCACCGCGGTGAGGATCAGGTCTGCGGAGTAGCCGTTGGTGATGAAGGTCTTGGAGCCATTGATGACCCAGTCGTCGCCGTCCTTGACCGCGGTGGTCTTCAGCGCGGCGAGGTCGGAGCCGCCCGAGGGCTCGGTCATGCCGATGGCCAGCAGGATCTCGCCGGCGGCCACGCCCGGCAGCCACCTCTGCTTCTGCTCCTCGGTGCCGAGCTGCGCGATGTACGGCGCAGTGATGTCGGCGTGGATGCCCCAGCACGAGCCGAGGGCGGCGTTGACCTTGTTCATCTCCTCGGCCGCGACGGCGTTGAACCGGTAGTCGTCGGCGCCTGCGCCGCCGTACTCCTCAGGGATCTCCAGGCCTAGGAAGCCCTGCTTGCCGGCCTCGAGCCAGAACTCGCGGGGGATGGCCTTGTTCTCGGCGTACTGCTCGACGTTCGGGATCACCGAACGCTCCAGGAACTCCCGCACGCTGGAGCGGAAAGCCTCGTGGTCCTCGTCGTAGATCTCGCGCTTCATGGCGGGAACTCTACCGACCGGTAACCGGGCTCCACCCGGCGTGTGCCCCCAATCTCTGCGTCCGCCGTCGGACCCTCGTTCCTGGCCTGGCACTCCGGGGTGAGGACGGCATTCGCACCCGTGTGCTTGGATCGATCCAACCCCGAACCAAGGAGCGATGCAGTGCAGGTCTGGCCAGGTCACCCCTACCCGCTGGGCGCTACGTTCGACGGCACCGGCACCAACTTCGCGCTCTTCAGCGAAGTGGCCGAGCGGGTCGAGCTCTGCTTGTTCGAGACGTCGTCGTCAGATGGCGCAGACGGCGAGACCACCGAGACCCGGATCGAGCTCACCGAGGTCGACGCCCACGTCTGGCACTGCTACCTGCCGACGATCCAGCCTGGCCAGCGCTACGGCTACCGCGTGCACGGCCCGTGGGACCCGGAGCAGGGCCTGCGGTGCAACCCGGCCAAGCTGCTGCTCGACCCCTACGCCAAGGCCACCGCCGGCGAGATCGACTGGGACCCCTCCCTCTTCTCCTACGTCTTCGGTGACGAGAACACGCCCAACAACGACGACTCCGCCGCGCACATGACCCACGGCGTCGTGATCAACCCCTACTTCGACTGGGAGGGCGACCGGCGTCCGGCCGTGCCCTACAACGAGAGCGTCATCTACGAGGCGCACGTCAAGGGCATGACAGCGCTGCACCCCGACGTGCCCGAGGACTTGCGCGGCACATACGCCGGGTTGGCGCACCCTGCGATCACCGACCACCTGACCAAGCTCGGCGTCACGGCGATCGAGCTGATGCCCGTGCACCAGTTCATCCAGGACTCCACGCTCCTCGACCAGGGGCTGCGCAACTACTGGGGCTACAACACCTTGGCCTTCCTCGCCCCGCACGCCGACTACTCCGCGACGGCGAACAGCGAGCAGGGCCTCGGCCAGCAGGTGCAGGAGTTCAAGTCGATGGTGAAGGCGATGCACGCCGCCGGCATCGAGGTGATCCTGGACGTCGTCTACAACCACACCGCGGAGGGCAACCACCTCGGTCCGACCCTGAGCTTCAAGGGCATTGACAACCCGGCGTACTACCGGCTGATGGAGGACGAGCCGCAGTACTACATGGACTACACCGGCACCGGGAACTCCCTGAACGTGCGGCACCCGCACTCGCTGCAGCTGATCATGGACTCCCTGCGCTACTGGGTGCTCGAGATGCACGTCGACGGGTTCCGCTTCGACCTCGCCTCGGCGCTGGCCCGCGAGTTCTACGACGTCGACCGGCTCGCGACCTTCTTCGAGCTCGTGCAGCAGGACCCCGTCGTCTCGCAGGTGAAGCTGATCGCCGAGCCCTGGGACGTCGGCCCCGGTGGCTACCAGGTCGGCGGGTTCCCGCCGCAGTGGACGGAGTGGAACGGTGCCTACCGCGACACCGTGCGCGACTTCTGGCGTGGGGAGCCGTCGCTGGGGGCCTTCGCCTCGCGGGTCTCCGGGTCGTCCGACCTCTATGAACACTCCGGACGCCGTCCGTTCGCCTCCATCAACTTCGTCACCGCCCACGACGGCTTCACGCTGCGCGACCTGGTGTCGTTCAACGACAAGCACAACGAGGCCAACGGCGAGGACAGTCGTGACGGCGAGAGCCACAACCGGTCGTGGAACCACGGCGTCGAGGGCGCGACCGACGACCCGGAGATCCTCGCGTCACGCGCTCGGTCGCAGCGCAACTTCCTGGTCACCCTCCTGCTCAGCCAGGGCGTGCCGATGTTGGCCCACGGCGACGAGCTCGGTCGCACCCAGCAGGGCAACAACAACACCTACGCCCAGGACTCCGAGCTCAGCTGGGTCGACTGGGCCGACGCTGACACGCCGCTGCTCGAGTTCACCGCTGCCCTGATCCGGCTGCGCCGCGAGCACCCGACCTTCCACCGGCAGCGCTTCTTCACTGGCAACACCGTGCGCACCCCGGTGCGTGGCGGGGAGGGAGACCGGCTCAACGACATCGTGTGGCTGCACCTCAACGGCCGGCCGATGGAGGACGACGACTGGGACGGCGGCTCGCAGGCCCTGGGCATGTACCTCAACGGGCAGGGCATCTCCGGCATGGACCGACGCGGAGAGCCGATCACCGACGACCACTTCCTGCTCTACTTCAACGCTGATGGCCCGGCCGAGGTGACCTTGCCCCCCGAGGAGTACGCCGCCACCTGGGACGTCGTCATCAACACCGCGGGTTCGAGCGGACCCGAGGCCGGTCGCGAAGCCGGATCGACCTTCCCCCTCGCCGGACGGAGCGTGCTGGTGCTGCGTGAGGGCCGTGAGCCTGAGCTTGAACCCGACCTGTCCGTCGCGGCGTCCGTGGCTGCGCAGACGAAGAGCGACTGAGCGTGCGGACGCCGAGGAACACCTACCGGCTGCAGATCCGGGCGGGCTTCGACCTGTTCGAGGCCGCCCGACGACTGCCCTACCTGCACGACCTGGGCGCTGACTGGGTCTACTTGTCACCGTTGCTCGAGGCCGAGCCGGGCTCCGACCACGGCTACGACGTCGTCGCGCACCACCGCATCGATCCGGCTCGCGGTGGCGAGGCCGGTCTGGCCGCGCTCTCGGCAGAGGCCCGGCGTCTGGGGCTGGGCGTGCTGGTCGACATCGTGCCCAACCACGTGGGGGTCGCCACTCCGAAGATCAATGCGTGGTGGTGGGACCTGCTGCGGCACGGGCGCGGTTCCCGCTACGCCGACGCGTTCGACGTCGACTGGGACCTCACGGGCGGCAAGGTGCGCCTCCCGGTGCTGGGCGACGACGGGCTCGACGAGGTGCAGGTAGATCTCGACGAAGGTCTGGTGCGTTACCACGAGCATGCCTTCCCGCTGGCGCCCGGAAGCCGTGGACTCGACGAGCAGCACTACGAGCTCGTCCACTGGACGGCCGCCGACCACGGCCTGAACTACCGGCGGTTCTTCGCGGTGAACTCGCTGGCAGGGCTCCGCGTCGAGGAGCCCTGGGTGTTCGAGGAGACCCATGCCGAGATCCGCCGCTGGTTCACCGAAGGCCTCGTCGACGGACTCCGCGTCGACCACCCCGACGGGTTGCGGGACCCGGCGGGCTACCTCGACGACCTGGCCACGCTGACCCGCGGCGCCTACGTGCTCGTGGAGAAGATCCTCGAGCCCGGCGAGGTGCTGCTCGATTCGTGGGCCACGGCCGGCACCACCGGCTACGACGCGCTCGGGCTCGTCGACCGCGTGCTGACCGACCCCGACGGCGTCGCCCGACTCCCGCATCCCGGCCACGACTGGCACGACCTCGTGCACTCCACGAAGCGGGCGGTGGCCGACGGCCTGCTGTGCTCCGAGGTGCGTCGGATCGTGCGCGAGCTGCCCGCCGACGTCGTCGACGGCCAAGGCCTGCCGGGCGAGGTGCTCGGCGAGGCCGACCACCTCGAAGGACGCCGTCGCCGAGCTGCTGGCGTGCTTCCCGGTCTACCGCAGCTACCTCCCCGAGGGGCGGGAGCACCTCGAGGAAGCCATGACCGCCGCCCGGACCAGGCGCCCCGACCTGTCCTCCACCTTCGACCATCTCCTGCCCGTGCTGGAGGACTCCCGCCAACCGGCTGCCCTCAGGTTCCAGCAGACGAGTGGGGCGGTGATGGCCAAGGGCGTCGAGGACTGTGCGTTCTACCGCTACTCGCGGCTGACCTCCCTGACCGAGGTGGGCGGTGACCCCAGCGAGCTCGCCGTGACGGTCGAGCAGTTCCACGAGGCCATGGCCCGCCGACACGACCAGAGACCCCACGCGATGACCGCCTCCTCCACCCACGACACCAAGCGGGCCGAGGACGTCCGTGCACGCATCACCGTGCTTGCCGAGGTGCCCGACCTGTGGGCCGACGCCCTCGAGCGACTCACGCGACTGGCTCCAGCGCCCGACCCCGCCTTCGCTTTCCTGCTCTGGCAGGCCGTGCTGGGCGCTTGGGACTCCCAGGACGACGACCTTCGCGCGCGCCTGCACGCCTACGCCGAGAAGGCGATGCGCGAGGCCGGCGATCGCACCACCTGGACCTCGCCCGACCCGGAGTTCGAGACGGCGATCCACCGCGCGGTCGACACCGCGTTCGACTCCGAGGAGGTGCAGGACGTGCTGGCCGGGCTCATGGACGCGACGGTCGTGCCTGGCTGGTCGAACTCGCTGTCGGCCAAGCTGGTCGCGCTGACCATGCCGGGCGTGCCCGACGTCTACCAGGGTTCCGAGCTGTGGGAGCAGTCGCTGGTCGACCCCGACAACCGGCGTCCAGTCGACTTCGACCTGCGTGCCCGCCTGCTCGCTGACGCCGACCTGCCACACCCCGCCTCCACCAAGCTGCTCGTCACCGCCACGGCGCTCCGGCTGCGGCGCGACCGACCCGAGCTGTTCGGCGACTACTCCCCCCTGTCGTTGGTGGGCGACGCTGCCGACCACGCCCTGGCGTTCGACCGTGGCGGTGCGATCACCGTGGCGACTCGGCTGCCAGTCGGTCTCGCTGCCCGCGGCGGATGGGGCAACACTGCGGTGCGTCTGCCCAGCGGCGCGTGGCGCGACGTCCTGACGGACCGTCCGACCGACGGCTTGCTCGCCGACCTGCTCGCCGTGCACCCGGTAGCCCTGTTGGTGCGGGACGACGCATGAGGTTCGACGTGTGGGCACCGCGAGCGAAGCGGCTCCGGCTCCTGGCCGACGGCGCCGAGGTCGAGATGACGGCGACGGCTGACGACTGGTGGGCGGTCGAGGTCGACGCCAGCGGTGAGGTCGACTACGGCTACCTGATCGACGACGGCGACCAGCCGCGTCCCGACCCGCGGTCGCGGCGTCAGCCCGACGGCGTCCACGGCCTCTCGCGCACGTTCGACCCAGCTGACTTCACGTGGACCGACCAGGGCTGGACCGGACGTCAGCTCGCGGGCGCTGTCATCTACGAGCTGCACCTGGGCACCTTCACCCCCGAGGGCACCCTCGACGCAGCGCTCGGCCGCCTCGACCACCTGCGCTCGATCGGTGTCGACTTCGTCGAGCTGATGCCGGTGAACTCGTTCAACGGCCAGTACAACTGGGGCTACGACGGCGTGTGCTGGTTCGCCGTCGACGAGACGTACGGCGGACCCGAGGCCTACCAACGCTTCGTCGACGGCTGCCACGCCGCTGGGCTGGGCGTGATCCAGGACGTCGTCCACAACCATCTCGGACCGTCGGGCAACTACCTGCCGGAGTTCGGGCCGTACCTCAAGTCGGGCCGCAACACCTGGGGCGACCTGGTGAACCTCGACGGTGAGGGGTCGGCGGAGGTTCGTCGCTACATCATCGACAACGCGCTGATGTGGTTGCGCGACCACCACGTCGACGGGCTGCGGCTGGACGCCGTCCACGCCCTGCACGACTCGTCTGCGACTCATCTGCTCGAGGAGATGGCGATCGAGGTGGCTGCGCTCTCGGCGCACCGTGGGGTTCCCCTGACGCTGATCGCTGAGAGCGACCTCAACGACCCGGTGCTGATCACTCCGCGGGAGGCAGGCGGCTACGGCCTCGACGCCCAGTGGAGCGACGACTTCCACCACGCGGTGCACGTCGCGCTGACCGGCGAGACCGCCGGTTACTACGCCGACTTCGAGCCGCTCAAGGCCCTGGCCAAGGTGTGCGAGCGCGGGTTCTTCCACGACGGCACGTTCAGCTCGTTCCGCGATCGCGACCACGGCGTGCCCATCGACACCGCCGCCATGCCCACGTGGCGGCTCGTGGTGTGCAGCCAGAACCACGACCAGATCGGCAACCGCGCGATCGGCGACCGGATCACCGACCACCTCGACGACGACCAGCTCGCCTGCGCGGCGCTGCTGACGTTGGCCGGACCGTTCACGCCGATGCTGTTCCAGGGCGAGGAGTGGGCCGCGTCCACCCCGTTCCAGTTCTTCACCTCCCACCCCGAGCCCGAGCTCGGCCAGGCGACCGCCGAGGGACGGATCGCGGAGTTCGAGCGGATGGGCTGGGACCCCGCCGTCGTGCCCGACCCGCAGGACCCGGCCACCTTCGCCCGCTCGAAGCTCGACTGGAGCGAGCTGTCGTCACCGCGCGGACGCCGCATGCTCGCGATCTACACCCGGCTCGCTGAGCTGCGGCGCTCCGAGCCGGCCCTCACCGACCCGGCCTTCACCCGCACCTCGTGCCAGGTCGACGAGAACGCCCGCTTCTTCTCGATGATCCGCGGCGACCTGCAGGTGGTGGTCAACTTCGGCGAGGAGGAGGTCGGCGCACGGGGCGGCGCCTCCGACCTGCTGTTCGCGACGAGCGACGGCGTCCACCTCGACCTACCCGACACCGGCCCCAACGGCCCCAACGGCCCCAACGGCACCGTCATCCTGCCGCCTCACACCGGCGCCCTCCTCCGTCGCTGACTCCTCGCCGAGTCGGCGCGTCTGTCACGCCGACTCGCGCCGATTCCTGCGTGCAGATGCGCCGACTCAGCGTGGGAGGGTGGGCACGTGACCGTGATCAAGATCAACGCCATCACCGTGCCGGCCGACTCGGGCGACGAGCTGGCTCAGCGGTTCGCCGCTCGTGCCGGCGCCGTCGACGGCGCCGAGGGATTCGAGGGCTTCGAGCTGCTCAAGCCCACCGACGAGCGCACCCAGTGGCTGGTGATGACCCGCTGGCGCGACGAGGAGTCGTTCCAGGCGTGGGTGTCCTCACCGGCGTTCGCGCACGGCCACCGCTCGGCGGCCGAGCGCGCCGGCGGGGGCGAGGAGCCCAAGCCCGTCTCGACCCACAGCGAGATCTGGAACTACGAGATCGCTGGTGGTTCTCAGCCTGGCTGAGCCCCACCCACCGGCACCGGTGCGACGGTGTCAGTCTCGACCGCGTATGGCTGCTCATCGCGGAAGCCGTGCTTGTCGTACCAGCGCTTGAGCGGGCCGGGGGCATACCAGTTCCAGTCGCCCAGCAGCTTCATCGTGGCGGGCACCAGCAGCGCCCGCACGATGGTGGCATCGATCAACAACGCCACCAGCATGCCGATGCCGAGCATCTTCATGAAGACGATGCCACTGGTGCCGAAGGCGCCGATCACGACGCCGAGCAGCAACGCGGCGCTGGTGATGATCCGGCCGGTCTTCTGGACGCCGGTGGCGACCGCGAGGTCGTTGCTGCCGGTGCGGTCCCACTGCTCGCGCACCCGGGAGAGCAAGAAGACCTCGTAGTCCATCGAGAGCCCGAAGATGATGGCGAGCATGAGGATCGGGTTGGTGGCGTCGAGGAACCCCTGGGGCTCGAAGCCCAGCAGCCCGGAGAGGTGACCGTCGCTGAAGATCCAGGTGACGACACCGAAGGATGCGGTGATCGAGAACAGGTTCATGACGATCGCCTTGATGGGCAGCACGATCGAGCCGAACGCGACGAACAGCAGCACCAGCATGACCACGACGACGATCAGGCCCATCCAGGGCAGGTGTGCGCCGACCGAGTCGACCAGGTCGACGGTGTCGGCGGTCAGTCCACCGACCAGCACGGTGCCGGACGTCGGGTCGACGTCGCGCAGCTCCTCGACCAGCTGCTGGGAGAGCTCGGTCTGGCTGTTCCCCTCCCACGTGGCGCGCAACAGCGTGTAGTCGCCCTCGGTGTCGACCGGCACGACGGAGAGCACGCCCGGGACGTCGAGCACGGCTTGCGAGTAGCCCGCGACGTCTCCAGCAGCGGTGCCTTCGAGCAGCAGGCTCGCCGTCGACTGCTCGGGTCCGAACTGCTCGTTGAGCAGTTCGGCGGCCTGGTGCGCCGGCGCGTCGGGGGGCAGCACCCGGTAGTCGACGCTCCCCCACTTCGCGCCCAGGAACGGTGAGGCGATCGCCAGCAGGACCACCACGGTCAGCACGATCACTGCGACCGGACGCCGCATCACGGCGGTGGCCAGGCGAGCCCAGCGGCCGTGCGCGTCCTCGACCGCAACCGCACGGCCGCGGCGCCACGGCAGCCGGCCGCCGTCGACGCGACGTCCGAGCAGACGCAAGATCGCGGGCAGCACCGTCAGCGCTGCGACCACCGCGACCAGCACGGCTGCCATGCCCCCGTAGCCCATGCTGCGCAGGAACGCCTGCGGGAAGATCAGCAGGCTGGCCATTGCGGCAGCGACCGTGAGTCCGGAGAACAGCACCGTGCGACCGGCCGTGCTCATGGTGCGGCGGATCGCCGTGGCCGACGCGTTCGGGTCGTCGGCCGGCAGCTGCGCGAGCTCTTCGCGGAAGCGGCTGATCACGAACAGCGCGTAGTCGATCGCGAGACCGATGCCGATCAGCGAGACGACGTTCACCGCGAAGATCGAGACCTCGGTGAACAGCGTGATGACGCGGACCATCGCCAGCGCCCCGATCATCGCGAGCAGGCCGACGAGCGCCGGCATCGACGCGGCGACCAAGCTGCCGAAGATCAGCAGGGCCAACAGGATGACGATCGGCATCGAGAGCAGCTCGGCGCGCTCGAGATCCTCGGAGGTGATGTCGTTGACGTCGTTGTAGACCGCAAAGGAGCCGGTGACGTCGGTGCGAAGACCGGCGCCGGCCTCCAGCACCGGGAAGACCCGGTCGTAGTTCTTGAGGTAGTCGTCCTGGGTCGAGCCGGCCAGCGAGATCACCAGCTGGGCGTGGTGGCCGTCGTCGCTCACCATCGCCTCCCCCTGCTCGCCGGGCACGTCGTAGTAGGGCAACACCGAGGCGACAGCCGCTTGCGGGAGGTCGGCGGCCACGTCGGCGACGGCGTCGCGGAACTCGGGGTCGCTCGCGGTGAGGCTGTCGCTGGAGTAGATGGCCACGACGTCGACCGTCTGGTTGCCGAAGACGTCCTGCTCGAGCGTGAGCTGGCGCGCGGACTCCGAGCTCTTGTCGTCGAAGCCGCCCTGGCTCAGCGAGTCGAAGACGCCGATGCCGTATGCAGCAGCGGCGATGAAGAGCACGATGCCGGTGATGAGGACGGCACGTGCGCGGCCGGCGATGACGGCGCCCCAACGCTCGATCATGTGACACTCCTTCAGTAGAGTTAACGATGTTTACCGTAAACGGTGTAAACTCTGCTCGTCAACTTGTTCTACGTCACAGGAGGCTTCGTGACCCAGCTCGACGACCCGTCGCTCACCCGTCGCGAACGGCAGCGGGAAGCGACCTTCGCCGAGATCGTGTCCACCTCCCGCGAGCTGTTGGCCGAGGGTGCGGAGGTCTCGCTGCGCGCGGTCGCCCAGCGGATGGGCATGACCGCTCCCGCGCTCTACCGCTACGTCGACAGCTACCAGGAGCTCGTCGACCTGGTCGCCTTCGACATCGACAAGTCGGCGACCGAGCGGTTCGCCGCGGCTGCCGACGCGCTCGACCCCGACGACGCCCCGGGTCGGCTGATCGCCGCGGTCACCGAGTTCCGCATGTGGGCCCACGAGAACCGCTCCGAGTTCGCGATGGTCTTCGCCAACCCGGTGGCCGATGCCAGCTGCGTGCGCCGCGAGCTGCTCACCGCCGCCAGCTCGGGACACCTGATGACCGACCTCATCTACGACATCTGGGCGCGCCGTGAGTTCCCCGTGCCAGCGCTCGACTCCCTGCCGCTGGCCGTGCGCGAGGCGCTGCTCGACCCGCTGATCCCGGCCCAGGTCGAGCGGATCCCGCTCGAAGTCGCGCGGGCTGGTGTGGGTCTACATGCAGGGCTGGACCCAGCTCTACGGCGTCGTCGTCCTCGAGGTGATGGGCCACATGGACCCCCGCGTCATCGAGAGCGGTGAGATGTACCTCGACATCATTAGGTCGTTCGCGCCCGTCATCGGCATCGCCGACGAGCTGCCCCGCCTCGAAGAACTCATCCGCGCTCGCCTTACTCGGTAGGTGGGGGTGGCGGCGGGTAGTCCCTGACGAAGTGGCTGAAATTGCCGAAGAATTTCGACCACTTCGTCAGGGACTACCCCACCCGGCCAGCACGTCGTCGACCCAGGCAGGCACTAGGACGCCGGCGGGACCCTGGCGCGACTCGTCGAAGAACGCCGAGCTCTCGCTGGGGTCGAGGTTGAGCTCGAGGGTGCGGGCGCCGTGCAGCTTGGCGTACTGCACGAATCCGGCCGCGGGGTATACCGCGCCCGAGGTGCCGATCGAGACGAAGAGGTCGGCCTGGGTGACCTGGTCGATGATGCGGTCCATGTCGTAGGGCACCTCGCCGAACCACACGACGTCCGGTCGCAGCTCGGTGACACCGCAGCGCGGGCAGGGCGGCAGGTCGCTCAGATCGGTCAGCCACGGTGAGCGACTCCGGCAGGCGCGACAAAGCGCGGCGCGCAGCTCGCCGTGCATGTGGTGCACGCGCTGCGAGCCGCCGCGCTCGTGCAGGTCGTCGATGTTCTGGGTGACCAGGAACAGGTCGTCGCCGATCACCGACTCGAGCCGCCCCAGCGCTTGGTGCGCGGCGTTCGGCTCGACGGCGGCCAGCGCGGTGCGGCGGGCGTCGTAGAAGCGGTGCACCACCATCGGTTGTGTCTCGAACGCTTCCGGTGTGGCGACGTCCTCGACGCGGTGACCCTCCCAGAGGCCGTCGGCGTCGCGGAAGGTCGGCACCCCGCTCTCGGCGGAGATGCCGGCTCCGGTGAGCACGACGATCCTCACCGGTCGACCTCCAACACCCAGGTGCTGACCGCGTAGCCCCCGTCGTCGTAGGCCGCGCCCTCCCACGTCGACCAGCGGTCGCGCAGCACGAGCCCGGCCTCGGCCAGCGCGGCGTCGACGTCGACCAGCGGCACCACCGGGACGCCGGGGGGCAGGTGGTCGGCGTCGAGGCCGAACCCGGCGATGACGAACCCGTCACTGCTCACGTGCTCGGCCACGGAGGCAGCCACCGAGGGCAGGGTGCCCGGCTCGAGCAGCGGGAAGATGTTGCCGGCGAGCACGACCGCGTCAAAGGTGCCGCCGAGGTCGAGGCCAGCCAGGCCAGCCAGGTCGGCGTCTCGCCAGTCGAGGTCGGGCGCCTCGCGACGGGCCACCTCGACCATCGCCGGGTCGGCATCGCAGCCGACCACGTCGTACCCGAGCTCGCTGAGGCGGACGGCGACGCGGCCGGTGCCACAGCCGGCGTCCAGCACCCGCGCCGGAGGGGAGACGAGCCCGGCCACCGTCGTCGCCTCACCGTGGATGTCGGCCCCCTCTGCGGCCAGCTTCCGGAAACGGTCGGCGTACACGGTCGCGTAGTCGTCGCCGCTGCCGGCCCTGGCCAGGCGTTGCCACAGGGTGCTCATCCCGTCAGTCTGGCCGGTCCTCCTGGCCTCGGGTTACAGGTGGCCGGTTAAGCGCGCGCCGACCTGGGTAGGCGGAGGTGGTCCACGACTTGGCGAGACACCACGGGACCACCCATGACGATGCACATCAACCCCGCGCTGGTGCGCGCGATGGCACGCGACTACGACGAAGCGACCGCCCCGCTGGCCGACCACGACTTCCCGACCACCAACGTGAGCGGCGAGACCTTCGGCGACGTCGAGCTGGCCGCCTGGTTCTCCGCGGTCGGGCAGCAGTTCGACAACGCCGGAGTGGCCTTGCACGACGGTGCCACCGCGATTGCCCACGGCCTGCGAGTGACCGCCACGGAGGCGGCCAACAGCGACGATCGGGCCCAGGAGCGAGTGGCGCCCAGCCTGGAGTCGCTGTTGGGCGGCACACCGACCACCGGCCAGAGCACCGGCCCGTACGGCGGCCCGCTGTGAGCGCGCCCCCGTCCCTCGAGCTGGGGCAGACCGACGACCCGACGCTGTTGATCCCGGGCAACCCGCGCGTCGTCCAGGAGAACGCCGAGGCGATCGCGGACGAGAAGACGCTGGTGACCACCGCGCGCGATGCCGTGCAGGCCATTCGCTCGGAAGATGCCATCGACGCCGGCGTCGCCAGCCTCGCCTACCTGCTCGACCGCGCCGAGCAGCTGACGAAGTACGACGGCTTCATCGAGGTGCTCGAGACCGCGCACGGCGCCGTCACGACGTACGCCGGCGAGCTTCGGGCTGCCCAGACCACGGCGCAGGAGTCGATCGACCGCTGGAACGAGGGCGAGGCCGCCACCGCCGAGGCGCGCACGCAGTGGGAAGCAGCGGTGCAGGCCTACAACGACGCCGCCTGCGCGCCGCCCGTCATCCAGTACCGCAACGGCCATTCCTACACGGTGCCGTCCATCAGCCAGGGTGACCCCGGGCCCTTCGTCGATCCGGGTGAGGCGATTCGCGCCGAGGCGAAAGAGATCCTCGAGGGCGGCCGCGCCGACCTGCTCGAGGCTGCGGCGGCCGCCATGCGCACCCTCGGCGCCCCCGACGAGGACGGCGGCGAGGGCGACGTCGACGAGGGCTCGAGCAGAGGCGACGTCGACTGGCTCGGTGCTGAGGGCTCGGCCGAGGGGCCGTCGATCTCGTGGGACTTCTGGGAGAAGACCTTCGGCGACCAGACCGGCGGCGAGGACGGTGCTGATGGGGGCGAGGACAACCCGTTCAAGATCACCGTCGGCAAGATCGAGGGCGGCATCTACGTCTTCAACGCCGAGGGCGAGTTCGAGAACTACTACGGAGACGTGAAGGTCAACGGCGACGGCTCGGTCACCGTGCTCGGGGCCGACGGCTCGGCCGAGGCCACGATCGACAAGGAAGGCGTCAAGATCGGCGTCGACGGCACGATCACCATCGTCGGGGCCGAGGGCAGCATCCACGGGTCGCTGGGCCCGGCCGAGATCGGCGCCGAGGTCGAGGTGCTGGTCGGTGCCACCGGCGAGGGCGAGATCAGCATCGGCAAGGAAGGGGTGCACGCTGGCGGCGAGCTGTTCGCCGGCGGCAAGATCGAGGGCGCCATCAACGGGGATGTCGGCGGCGTCGGCGGCGAGGGGCGGGCCGAGGGATGGGCTGGCTTCGGGATCTCCGGCGACGCCGAGCTCAGCTTCAACGACGGCAAGCTCACCGTCGGAGGTGACGGCGGTGTCGCGGTCTTCCTGGGCGGCAAGCTCGGCGGCGAGGTGACGCTCGACTTCCCGGAGATCTACGACACCGGCCAGGACGTCGTCGACTGGTTGGTGCCCGGATGACGACCACGCGAACACGATCCGAGAGGTCTCCCATGGACCAGTCCCCCGTGCCCATCCGCTTCGAGCTGCCCTCGCCGGCCTGGCAACCGGTCGACCCGGCCGCGCTGGGGGTGACGAACACGCTCGTCTTCGCCGCACGCACCGGAGTGGATGGCGAGGAGGTCGAGCAGGGCGGCTTCACACCGACGCTCTCGGTCAGCGGCGGCTGGCGCACCGACGGCGCCTCCCTGGGTGCGATCGCCGACGAGAGCGTGGCGAAGGTGCGCGACGAGGGCGCGGCCGAGGTCGAGCTGGTACGACGCCGCTCGGTCGAGTCGGCCACGGCCCCCGCCGTCAGCCAGACGATCGGCGCGGTGGCCACCATCGACGGCGTGCGCCACGACCTGCGGCAGACCCAGGTCATCTTCGGCTACGTCGACGTCGCGCACCCGCAGCGGATGGCGGTGATGGTGCACACGCTGACCCATACGTTCAAGCAGGAGCCGGAGATGGTCGCGGAGTTCCGCACCTACCTCGACAGCATCGAGGTCGTCTCACAAGACGCGTAGGAGCGCGAGCGTCAGCAGCACGACGACGGTGATGACTGCGCCCACACCGGCCACCAGCCCGAAGACCAGACCGACCCGCTCCTCCACGCCCCGCTGCTGGGTCAACCCGAGCGACTCGGCGGCGGTGGTCACCAGGTCGCGGCCCTCGGCGGAGTCGAACCGGTAGTCGACGACGGCGCCCACGCGCCCGTCGTCCCCGATGGCCCAGATGGTCTCCCGGCCACGCTCGATGATGCGGCCCTTGCGCACGGTGCCACCGGCGGCCAGGCGCGGAGTTCCGGCGACCCACTCGACCTCGCGCGAGACGTCGGTGATCGAGTAGCTGCCGCCCTCGCCGAGGCGCACCTGGTGGGTGAACTCACGCTTGAGGCCGGCCCGGTTGAAGAGTCCCCACCACTGGGCGTCGGCCAGCTCGACCGCGACGTCGAAGCCGCGCTCGGTGGTCGTCACGACGTAGGGCGTGCCCGCGGCAGCCTCGCGCACCCGCTGCTCCAGCTCGCTGGGCCCGCCCGTCACGGCAGCGCCTCATCGGCGACCTCGATGTCGAAGGAGACGTCGGCTTCCTGTGCTTCGGTGACGGTCACCGACACCTCGAGGCGGTCGGCGCCCGCGATGAGCACGCAGGTGGTGGTGGCGCCGACGTACCCGAGCAGGTCGTCGGGACAGTCGAGGTCGTCGGGAGCGACGCCGGCCAGCTCGGTGAGCTCGCGGGTGACCTCGGGCTCGAGGTCGGCAGGGGCGACCACCTGGCCGGGGTCGATCTCGATGTCGTAGGTGAGGTCGGAGCCGTCGACCTCGGTGACGATCACGGTCAGCCCGTAGCGAGCGCCGGTCTCGGTGGCGAAGACGCAGCGCTGCTCGGCGTCCACCTCGGCATCGAGGCCACCCTCGCAGTCGACGACGTCGGGAGCCGGCCGGTCGCCGGCGTTGTCGGCGAGGGTCTCGCGCACGTCGTCCTCGAGCGCCGATCGGGTCAGCGAGTCGTCGTCGGACGAGCCGATCGACACGCTGCAGGCGGTGAGGAGGAGCGGGGCCGACAGCGCGGTCGCGGCCAGGGCGTGGCGGAGGAGCTTCATGGCCAGAGCCTTACCCACTCGGCGCCGTCACCAACGCCCATGAGCACGCCAGTCCTTGCGGGCGCCGATGGCGGCCACGCACGAGATCACCCCAAGCACGATGCTGATGCCGACGGCGATCCAGATGCCGTCGGAGAGCTCGTCGTCGAGGAACCGCACCTCGGTGACCAGGACGACCAGGTGGGCGAGGGTCAGTACCAACCAGCGCCACTGCTGCTCGCGCACCGCGACGGCCGCCAGCACGAACACGATCGGCGCGGCCAGCACCCACCAGAGCCCGATCGCGTAGACCAGCTTGTCCTGGTCGTTCAGCCGCTCGCCCAAGGCGATCGCGTCACCGTCGATGTCGATCAGGATCACCGTGGTGACCGCGATGCTCGCCGCGACCATCGCGGCAGCCAGCAGCCGGACCGGGTTCATGGCGCTGCCTCTCGCCGGAGTCGGTGGAGCCTACGAATGTCAGGCGATCAGTAGTACCACGAGAGACGCGGCACGCTGGACGCCTGTCGCCGCTATCTCGCACCTGGGAAACCGTGCTGACGCCAGGCCTCGTAGGCCACCACGGAGACGGAGTTCGCCAGGTTGAGCGACCTGCGGCCGTCGAGCATCGGGATGCGCACCCGCTCGGTGACCCGGGGGTGCGTCAGTACCTCCTCGGGCAGGCCGGTCGGTTCAGGCCCGAACAGGAGCACGTCGCCCGGTCGGTACGCGATGTCGGTGTACCAGCGGCTCGCACCAGCGGTGAAGGCGAACACCCGCGAGGAGGACAACGCTTCACTGGCCAGCGCGGTATCGAGGTCGGGGTGCACCACCACGGACGCCAAGTCGTGATAATCGAGACCGGCCCGCTTGAGCTTGGGTTCGCTCAGGTCGAATCCCAGAGGCTCGACCAGGTGCAGGGTGGACCCCGTGGCTGCGGACAGCCTGATGGCATTCCCTGTATTGGGAGGAATGCGGGGCTCGAGGAACATCATGTGGAACACGCCGCACGGTATCCCGATCCCCGGGCACGCCTGAGCTCAGTAATACCAGGGGTATGGCGACCAGTCGGGCTCGCGCTTCTCGAGGAACTGGTCTCGCCCCTCCTGGGCCTCGTCGGTCATGTAGGCCAGCCGGGTGGCTTCGCCGGCGAAGAGCTGCTGCCCGACCAGGCCATCGTCGATCAGGTTGAAGGAGTACTTCAGCATCCGCTGCGCCGTGGGTGACTTGCCGTTGATGATCCGGCCCCACTCGAGCGCCTGGGCCTCGAGCTCGGCGTGCGGCACCGCGCGGTTGACCGCACCCATCCGGACGCCGTCCTCGGCGGAGTACTCCTCGGCGAGGAAGAAGATCTCCCGGGCGAACTTCTGCCCGACCTGGCGGGCCAAGTAGGCCGACCCGAAGCCGCCGTCGAAGGAGCCGACGTCGGCGTCAGTCTGCTTGAACCGCGCCTCCTCGGCGCTGGCCAGCGTGAGGTCGCTGACGACGTGCAGGGAGTGCCCGCCGCCGGCAGCCCAGCCGGGCACCACGCAGATCACGACCTTGGGCATGAACCGGATCAGCCGCTGACACTCCAGAATGTGCAACCGAGCCAGCTTCGCGGCGTCGATCGGGTTCGGGGGAGCGCCGGCGTCGTCATGACCGTCAGTCTCGTACTGGTAGCCGGCCTTGCCGCGGATCCGCTGGTCGCCTCCTGTGCAGAACGACCACTTGCCGTTCTTCGGGCTCGGCCCGTTGCCGGTGAGCAACACACAGCCGACGTCCCCGCTGGTGCGGGCGTGCTCGAGCACCCGCAGCAGCTCGTCAACGGTGTGCGGACGGAACGCATTGAGGACGTCGGGCCGGTCGAAGGCGATCCGCACCGTGCCGTGCGCCTTCGCGCGGTGATAGGTCAGGTCGGTGAGGTCCTCGAAGCCGGGGACGTCGTCCCAGGCCTCGGGGTCGAACGTCGCAGACACACCCTCGATGGCAGACATGCTCGGAGGCTATCGAGCCCCTGGAATCGGTCGGCGACGTGTGCTGTTGTGGAGGCATGACACTCGACGGTGAGTACGAGCCCAGCCCGACCCAGTGGGTCCGGGACCAGGTGGAGAAGTACGAGGCCACGGGAGGTGCTGAGGGCAACACGATCCTGAACCGGCCGATCGTTGTGATCACCTCGCGCGGCACCAAGTCGGGCAAGCTGCGCAAGAACCCGGTGATGCGGGTCGAGCAGGACGGCGTCTACGCCGCGGTCGCGAGCAAGGGCGGCGACCCGAAGCACCCGGTCTGGTACTACAACTTCCTCACCAACCCCGAGGTCGACCTGCAGGACGGCGACACCCCGCAGACCTATCGCGCCCGGGTGGCCGAGGGCGACGAGCGCGCCGCCTGGTGGGAGCGCGCGGTGGCGGCCTACCCGCCGTACGCGGAGTACCAGGAGAAGACCGACCGACAGATCCCGGTCTTCCTCCTCGAGCGCGCCTGATTCGCGCTGACCCGTCCTCTATAGAGGACGGGTCAGCGCAAACGCGTCACTCCTGACGTTCTGGGTCGTTGTGCCGGCATGACGCGATTCACCCTGCCCGCTGCCGTGCTGGCGACCCTGCTCGGGTTCGGCCTCTCGGCTCCGGCCGCCACGGCTGCTGAGCCCACGCCCGGCCCCAGCGACCCGGCGTACACGGCGCGCGACACCCAGAACATCAATGACGCCTACGGCCGGATCACTGGCCCTGGGGGCCAGCTGCAGAACCCGGCGTACCTCGTGGCGCTCAACCAGGAGATCGGCGCGACGTCGACCGCCCAGCTGCTCACCCAGGTGGCCAACCCGACCCGACTGGCGCTGACCGCGGGGCAGTACTTCCCGGGGTGGAACGTAGGCAACCCGCTGAGGGCCAGCTGGGAGAAGAGTCGCGGTCAGGTCAAGGAGATCACGTTCACCAACCGCTACGGCGCCCTGCTGCGCGGTCATCTCTACCGACCCAATCCGGGCGCACGCGACCCCTACACGGGCAAGCGCCTCCGCGGTCCGTTCCCCGGCGTCGTGATCACCGAGGGGTCGATCCAGGGCTCGGAGGGCATGTACGAGTGGCTCGCGCAGGACCTCGCCGAGCGGGGGTACGTCGTGATGACCTACGACGTCCAGGGCCAGGGCACCAGCGAGACCCTGCCGCACGAGAACGGCGGCCCGCTGCCGTTCTGCAACCCGTTCGCACCGCCCGGCGAGGGCGAGATGTCCGGCTGCCCCGGAGTGCCGTTCCAGCAGGAGTCGAACTTCGTGGTCGGCACCGAGGACGCCCTGTCGTTCTTCACCTCGACCCCGGGCAAGCACTACGCCAACCCCAAGGCCGCCGGCGCCGCGGTTACGACGTTCAACCCCTACTGGCGAGACTTCGACCGCTCCCCCGACCCGACACCGAACGCGAAGGGCCGCACGACCCGGATTGCCGTGATTGGCCACTCGCTCGGCGCCGCGGCGGTCTCGAAGGTACAGGCGACCGACGACCGGGTCGCCACCGTCGTGGCCCTCGACAAGCTCCGCAGCGGCGACTACCCGTCGGTGGTGCCGGCACTGGGCGTGCAGTCGGAGTACGGCTTCACCGTCGCCCCGTGGTTCGCCAGCAGCGGGTCGTCACTCACCCCATCCCCCTCACCCGACGGACCCGACCCAGCACGCGAGCGCACGACAGGATTCGATGGATGGCGAGCGGCCGACGTCGACTCGATGGTGATCGTGCCGCGCGCCTCGACCCACCTCGAGTACACCGACATCCCACTGGTGATGCCGGCTAGCCGGCACGGCCAGGCGCTCACCAGTGTCTACGTGCAGCGGTGGCTCGACCGCTACCTCAAGCACCGCGGCGGCGCGGCTGCGCTGCGCGCCACCTCGTTCCGCTACCTGGAGCCGACCGGAAACGGCCGCTGGACCCCGATCACCCTGCGCCGCAAGCCGCTGCTCAGCTTCTACTACTGCTCGGCGTACTCGATCAGGGATGCGAGGGGCACCCACACCGACCTGGACATCGCCGACGTCGGCTGCTGAATTCGCCGGGTCGGCGTACGTTGACGCCGAGTCGGCGCGACAGTCGAGCCGACTCGGCACGAATTTCGCGTGCAGATGCGCCGCCTCGGCTCAGACCCGGGCGATGGAGGCGCTGAGGCCGGCGATGTGACCGAGCCGAGCGACCTCGGAGTCGAGGAACTCGGGGCCGCCGCGACGGGCGACGACGACGACCTCGTTGCCGTCGAAGCGAGCCCCGGCGTAGAGGGTGTCGGAGTCGTCGGTGTCGGGCGAGGTGACCAGGTCGAGCCGGGCCGGCCGCTCGATCTCGACGAACTCGAGGTCTGCGGGGGTGGCGCCCGTGGCGTGCACGACGCCGTCGGCGCGGTGCAGGCGGGCTGCCCAGTCGACGCGGAAGAGCGCGGGCAGCAGGTCGATCAGTCGGTCACGGGCCTCAGCCGGATGGGCGGTGAGCTCCTCGACCGCCTCGAGGTCGAGCACCAGACCGCCCGAGGCGTAACGACTGATCCAGACGACCTGGACGCCGTCGAGGCCGTTGCAGGCCGAGACCACCGAGTCGGGCATGATCCCGGGCTGAAGGTCGAGCAGGACGTCGTCGAGCGCGGTGCCGTCGTGCCGCTTCTCGACGATCTCGATCGCCTCGATGTCGCCGCCGACCTGACCGATCGCGGTCGCCAGCCGTCCCAGCGAACCAGGGACGTCGGGCAGCTCCACGCGCAGCAGGAAGGGCATCAATGGAGGCTATCGTCTCCAGATTGCCGGACCATTTCGGCGGGTCGCTGACGGATCACCCGCCCCGGAGGCGCTCGCACAGCCCCGTCGCCCGCTGCGCCTCGCGTTCGACGGCTGCGCGCACCGACGCCTCGGTGCCGACGACGCGCACGTGCCGCTGTGCCCGGGTGATCGCGGTGTAGAAGAGCTCGCGGGTCAGCAACCTCGAGTCGGCGTCGGGCAGCAGCACCGTGACCCGGGCGACCTGGCTGCCCTGGCTCTTGTGGATCGTCATCGCGTGCATCGTCTCGACGGCGTCGAGGCGGCTGGGCGCGTAGTCGCGCAACCGCTCCGAGCCCGACACCCAGGCACGCAGCCGGCCATCGGGCTGCTGAACGGCCACACCGGTCTCCCCGTTGTAGACCTCGAGCGTGTAGTCGTTCGAGGTGACGAGCAGCGGGCGGCCGACGTACCACTCGCCGTAAACGGGCAGCCCGGTCTCCTCGCCCAGCCAGCGCTCGGCCTGCCGGTTCCAGTGCCGAACGCCGAAGGGGCCTTCGCGGTGCGCGCACAGCAGGCGGTGCTCGTCGAGTGCAGCCAGGGCCGCTGGAGCGTCGCCCGTCACGGCCGCAGCCCGGACGGCGAGCGCCGCGGCCGTGACGTCGGCCCGCAGCGCGCCGGCCGGGTCGTCGGTCTCCACGAACTCGACCTCGTCGCTCGGTCGGCGGAGCACCCCGACCACCTCGTCTGCATCCCCGCGGCGCAGCGCCTCGGCCAGGGCGAGGATGTCGCGCGTCGAGCGGAAGTTCTCGGTCAGCGAGGAGACGGGACTGCTCGGGTGATCCTCGAGGCCACGCACCACGTCGGCGAGCACCGCGCCGGCGCCCACGGAGGTCAGCTGCCGGGGGTCACCGACGAGCACCAGCCGCGACTGCGGCCGGACGGCCTCGAGCAGCCGACCCATCATGGTCAGCTCGACCATCGAGCACTCGTCGACCACGACCAGGTCGTACTTCAACCGGTTCGTGCGGTCGTGGCGGAAGCGGGTGCTGTTGTCGGCGCGCCAGCCGAGCAGCCGGTGCAGGGTCATCGTGTCGGGGCGTCCGACCACGTCGCGGTCGGCCGGGTCGAGGTCAGCGAGCTCGGCGACCACGGCCTCCTGGAGCCGGGTGGCCGCCTTGCCGGTGGGCGCCGCGAGCGCCACCGAGAACCGTTCTCCGCGCGCGGCGGCCTGGGCGGCCAGCAGCACCAGCAGCCGAGCGATCGTGGTGGTCTTGCCGGTGCCAGGACCTCCGGTGAGCACCGTGGTCCACCGCCCGATCGAGGCCACGGCTGCGGCCTCCTGCTCCGCGCTGAGGTGGTCACCGCGCACCCGCACGACCGCCGCCGCCAAAGCCGCCTCGTCGACCTCGGGCGGCGCAGCCGCCATCCGCGCCACCAGGTCGTCACAGACCTGGGTCTCCAGTCGGTGGTAGCGGTCGAGGTAGACCAGGGCACCCTCGAGCCGCAGCACCCCAGCGGTCACGAGCGCCGACGACGCGACGGCGGTCACCCAGGCCTCCGGGTCGGGCCACGGCAGCTCGGGTGCGAGCGCGGCGATGGTGGTGAGATCGATGCAGACCGAGCCCGAACGCACCGCCCGCACCGCCAGGGCGACCGCCAGCAGGACGTCGTCGTCGGGCTCGGCACCGAGGTCGGCCACGCGGACCGCAACGTGCACGTCGGAGGCCTCGAGCACCCCAGCTCGGTTGAGCTCGGCCAGGTAGCCCGTGGCGCGCAGCGCCAACCGGGCGTCGTGGTCGCCAACCGGCTCGAACAGCCCAGAACTCCCCAGCAGCCCCGTCATGCGACACCGTCCAGGAGGTCGGAGAGATCGTCGAGCAGGGCGACCGGCGGCCGCCAGGTGAAGATGCCGCACGGGTGCCCGTCGACAAGCGGTGTCTGCGGGCCGCACATGCCGCGCAGGTAGAGGTAGAGCACTCCACCGAGGTGGCGCTCGGGGTCGTAGCCAGGCTGGCGCCACCGCAGGAACCGGTGCAGCACCACGGCGTACAGCAGGGCCTGCAACGGGTAGTCGGAGTGCTCCATCGCAGCATCGAGCGCGGCCGGCCGGTAGGCGTCGGCGGTGAGCGGCACTTCGCGCGGGCCCAGCCAGTTGGTCTTGTAGTCGACGATCACGTAGCGGGGCTCGCCACCTCCCGACGGTGCTTCGGACGGGAGTCGCAGCACGACGTCGACCGAGCCGGTCAGGTAGCCGCGCAGGCTCTGCCCACCCAGCGCGGGCAGCGCGAGGGCGTCGGCGTAGCCGCGCACCGGGTCGCCCTCCGGCAGGTGGCGCAACAGCAACGGCGCGAGATCGCCCAGGACGGCGCCCACCCGCTCAGGGTGCAGGTCACCGCCCGAGAGTGGCAGCTCGAAGTCGAGCTCGCGCAGCCGGTCGCGCAGCCCGATCTCGCGCAGGGTGGCCCCACCGGCGGCGGGACCGAGTGGTGAGTCGCACACGGCGACCAAGGCGTCGGCCAGGGCCTCGACGTCGACGTCGACCGGCCACCAGGCGAGCTGCTCGGTGATGTGGCCGAGCAGCTCGGCCCGGAAGTCGGGGGCGGCCGGGTCGGCGTGCTCAAGCACCGCGTGCACCAGCGAGCCAAAGGTGGCGCCGACTGGCAGCTCAGCCATCGGTGACGGAACGCCCAGCGACTCAGCGGCTGGCAGCGGAACCTCAGCAACCTCTTCGTCGTCCTTGGTCGTCACGTCCGGCTCGCTGCTGACCCCGGCACCGGGCGCGGCCTCGACGTGACTCAGGGCAGAGTACGACGTGCGCCGCCACGTGGTGTCGACCTCGCGCCGGAAGGTGCGGACGCCGAGCGAACCCACCGGCGGCAGCGCCGGCGGATCGCCGGGGGCGGCGTGCTCGGAGAGCTCGGGAGCCGGGCCGCCGCGGTCGCGCCACCGGGCGAACAGCTCGACGACCTCGTCGTCGGTGGGCAGCGCGGGTGCCGGCGGCACCGTTGCGGCGCCCTCGGCCCGCATCAGCAGCCGGTGCAGCGGCGACTCGACGGTGTTGACCGTCGGCGCCCACCAGCAGACCACCTGCGACTGGGCGCGGGTGATCGCGACGTAGAGCAGGCGCAGCCACTCGCCGGCCTCCTCGGTGAGGCTTCGCGAGACGTGGTCGGCCCAGGTCGGACCCGCCCCGCCGACGTCGCGGCAGCGAGTGCCGTCGTCGTCGTGGAACAACGGCCGCTGCGGCTTCTGCACGTTGCGGTCGCCCACAGCCGGGAGGTAGACGACCGGGTACTCCAGGCCCTTGCTGGCGTGGATCGTCACCAGCTGCACGGCCAGCGCGTCGGAGTCGAGCCGGCGGGTGCGCTCGCCACCCCGGGCCGAGCGACCCTCCGCCACCTGACCGCGCAGCCAGGCGAGCAAGCGAGACCAGGCCGAGGTGCTCGCGTTGGGAGACGTCGTGCAGCACCTCTCCGATGTGGCGCAGGTCGGTGAGCCGACGCTCGCCGCCGATCTCGGCGAGCACCCGAGCGGGCAGCCCGCCGGCCGAGGCGGCCTCCAGCACGGCCGCGATGCCGCGGCGAGCTGCGACGTCGGCCCAGCGCCGCACGGTGTCGGCCACCTCGTCGGTGAGGCGGTCGCCGCCCTCGTCGAGCTCGCGCGCGGACAGTCCCACGAAGCCGGTCAGCGCCGCGGCCCGCACCCGGGCACTGCGGTGCGGCTGCTCGAGCGCCTCGAGCAGGGCGAGCCACTCGATGGCGGCGGGGGTCGCGAACACGCTGCCACCCCCCGCGATCACGGCCGGGACGCCGAGCTCGTGCAGGGCCGCGCGGGCTCGGCCAGGTCGGCGTGCCGGTAGCAGATCACCGCGACGTCGCGAGGCTCCAGCGGGCGACCGTCGAAGGTGGCGCCGGAGGCAAGCAGGCGCCGAACGTCGAGGGCCAGGTCATGGGCGATGTGCGGCCGGGTGACGGCCACGGGCACGGCGCTCGAGCCGCGCTTGCCAAAGGTGCCGCGGCGCAGCACCCGCAGGCGGAGCGGTGCCCGGGGCTGGGCGCCCCCACGAGCCGACCGGCGTCGTGGTGTGCGTCGACGGGATGCACGACGATGCGCGGGTCGCCGAGCTCGGAGCCGACCAGCAGCTGCTGGAACGCGTCGAGGAGCCCTTGGTCGCTGCGCCAGTTGACGTCCAGCGTCTGACGGGTGGCTGCAGTCTCGGCCGCCGCCAGGTACGTCGTGACGTCACCGCCGCGGAAGGCGTAGATCGCCTGCTTCGGGTCGCCGATCAGCACCATCGTCGCCACGCCGCTGAACGCCCGGTCGAGCACCTGCCACTGCACGGGGTCGGTGTCCTGGAACTCGTCGACGAGCACGATCCGCCAGCGAGCGCGCATCCGGGCGCGGGCGGGCGAGTCGTGCGGACTCGAGGGCGGTGGCCAGCTGGCTGAGCAGGTCGTCGTAGGAGAGGATCGCCGAGCCGACGCTTGCGCACGTCGAGCTCGGCGCGCACCGCCGCGGCGAACGCGACACGTCGTCCAGGCGGCGTGGTGCGGACTCTCGGCCGGCCGGCTCGAGCCGGGCCTGCGGGTCGGAGACCACAGCGCGCGCGATCGCCATCGCCTCGCGGTGCGGGAACAGCGGGCCGGCCTCGTCGTCGGCGAAGGCGCGCAGGTAGAGGTCGTCGACGACCTCGCCCACCAGCTCGTCGAGGTCTTCGACCAGGCGGGCCCGCGAGTCGGTGTCGCCGGCGACACCCAGCGAGTCGAGCACCATCGAGCAGAACTGGTGGGTGGTGGCGATCGTGGCGGCGTCGAACCCGGCCAAGCGCCTCGGTGACCCGGCGGTGCCGCAGGGTGCTGCTCGGCCGCGTCGCAGTCGAGCAGCAGGGTGCGCAGGTCGGACGTGCCATCGGCTGGGTCGAGCGCCGTCTGCCAACACCCGCTCGGCCTCGACCAGCTGGTCACGCACGCGCTCGCGCAGCTCCTGGCTGGCGGCTCGCCCGAAGGTGACCACGAGCATCTCGTCGAGCGTCGCGACGCCCTCGGCGACGTATCGAGTGACCAGCGCGCCGATGGTCCAGGTCTTGCCGGTGCCGGCGCTGGCCTCCAACAGGGTCGTGGTGCCGGCAGCGGGCAGCGGGTCACGGATCGAGAACGGGTTCACAGCAGTGCCACCTTCTCGCCGCCGGTCAGCAACGGCTCCCAGACCCGCCAGGCGAGCTCACCGAGGCCGGCATCGAGCAGGCACGTCCAGCTGAGCGGCATCGCCGAAGGCGCGGCGGTGGTAGGCGTCGGCGTCCTCACCCTCGATGCCGTACTGGTTGTAGGGGTCGGTCGCGCCACTCCTTGCGGGCGAGCTCGGCCGGCGACACGTCGTCACCCATCAGCGTGCGGGCGTGCCCCTCGGCATAGGCCGCGGCGGTCGCGATGGGCAGCGGGAGCGGCCGGCACATCCCCTCGTCGCGCAGCTCGACGAGGTCGCGCAGCCAGTCGACCGCGCGGTGGTCGAGAGGTCCGGCCAGCGCTCGGCGCGGACCTGCCCGCTCGCGCCCCACGGCGTGCGCCGTGTAGCTCTCGTCAGGTCGGGCGGCACTCAGCGCGAGCAGGTGGATCCAGGAGAGCAACCGCTGTCGGGGCTTGAGCCGGGAGTAGCCCAGGCTCACCAGCTTCGAGCCGTGCACCCCGGTGACGGTGCCGGAGAGCCGACGACCGTCGCCGAGGTCGACGTCGACGTCGATCGAGCGGGGGGCGTCGACACGCAGCGGCGCAGTGCGCTCGAAAAGTCGCTGCGACTCGCTGACCACCTCGCTCAGGGCGGTGCTGCCGAGCACGCCCGGCGGCAGCGTGCCCCGCAGCAGCTCGGCCGTCATCACCGCGGCGGGGTCCTGCCCGGCCAGCACCTCGCGCAGCAGGTGGTCGCCGACCTGCCAGGCCTCCAGCCCGCCGAGGTCGATCGGGATGGCGTCGCTCATCTCGTCGGCGGTCAGCGGCATGCCGACGTCGAGGCGCTGGCGCAGGAACGAACGGACCGGGTGGGAGAAGAACGCCGTCAGGTCGGCCAGCGAGACGTCGTCGACCGGGCGTGCCGCGAGCGGGGCGACCAGCAGCGGACGCGGCGGCGTGCGCTCGGCGACCAGGGCCCGGGCGCCGGCGAGCGCGGCGGCGTCGAAGCTGAACGGCTCGGCGCCCGGCACCAGCCGACCGGCCTCCAGGTTCTTGGGGTCGTAGGGCTGCAGCGGGTGGGTCACCAGGACGGCGTCGCGCACCGGCCTGCGGGCGGTGCGGTCGACCGCGTCGAGCAGCTCGCCGAGCGGTACCGCGGGCGGGCGGCCGGCACCGGAGTGCTCGTTGGCGCCGGTGTAGGTGATCACCAGGTGCTCGCCTGCGGCCAGCACGGCGTCGAGCAGCAGCTGACGGTCTTCGCTGCGCACGTCGCGCTCGCCGGTGAGTGGGCGCCGCGCGAGCACGTCGTCGCCGTCGACGCCGACCTGGCGCGGGAAGACGCCGTCGTCGAGGCCGACGAGGCAGACCACGCGGTGCGGCACCGAGCGCATCGGCACCATGGTGCAGACCGTGAGCGTTCCGGTGCGGAAGTTGGCCCGGGTGGGACGCCCTGCCAACCGGGACTGGAGCAGCGCTCGGACGTCGGCGAGCCGGAGCTCGACTCCCTGCACCTGCTCGCCTGTCCGGGCAGCCCGTCACCCGCCTGGCCCGCTCGTCCCAGCTCGCGCTCGAGCTGCGGAAGCTGCCAGGCGTCGTCGTCGGTCACCTTGGTGAGCCCACGGACCGCCTCGATCAGCACGCCCATGAAGGCGGTCGCGTCGGTGGCGGACTCCAGCCCGCCCAAGCAGGTGGCGAGGCGGTCGACCAGCTCGGCCAGCCGACCGGCGAGGTCGACGTCACCGCTGCCGACGTCGTCGACCGGGAGGCCGCGGCCCAGGTGCCGGTGGTCGTCGCCGCTGAGCACCACGCCGAGCAGGATCCGGTCGAGTCCGGCCCGCCAGGTGTTCTGGGCGAACCGGCCCATGGCGAACCGTTCGCGGCTCGGCGGCGTCGAGACCCCAGCGGATGCCGGCCTGCGCGACCCACCGGGTGATTCGGTCGAGGTCGTCGTCGCTGAAGCCGAACCTGGCCCGCACGACCGGGGTGCTGGCCAGGTCGAGCACGGCCGACGCGGTGACCCGGCCGCCCGCGAGCTCGACCAGCGCAGTGGCAATGCCCAGCAGCGGGTTGGTGCTGGTGAGCGCCCGGTCGGCGAGCCGCACCCGCAACCGGTGCGCGGGGTGCCCAGAGCCAGCAGCGCCGGCAGAGCCAGTCGCCCCGGCTTCCTCGACGACGTCAGCCAGACCGAAGCCGGCGGAGATCAGTGGCGCGTAGTTCTCGATGTCGGGGCACATCACCAGGATGTCGCGCGGCTCGAGGGTGGGGTCGTCGTCGAGCAGCCCGACCAGAACCTCGCGCAGGACGTCGACCTGGCGCGCCCCGCCGTGGCAGGCATGCACCTGCACGCTGCGGTCGGTGGTGTCGTGCTCGCGACTCGCACGCTCGGCCGGCGTCGGCACGGCGTTGGCGCGCAGGTCGTGCTGCAGCCAGCCCAGCAGGGTGGCCGGCGCGGTCGGGATCTGTCGGATCGTCAGCAGCTGAGCGCTCGAGGAGCCCGGGCACGGTGAGCGTGCGTCGCAGCTCGCGGGTGTCACGCCCGAGGGAGGCCAACAACGGGTGGCCGACCAGCTCGGCCGATGCGTCGTCGGCTCGCGTCACGATCGCCCTTAGCTGCCCGGGGCTCTTCGAGGGCCTCGCCGATCGCCGCCCAGAGCACCGGCGAGGGCTGCGGCAGCCAGAGGTGGACGTCGCGCGAGGTCGCCAGGGCACCCAGCAACCGCACCTCGGTGACCGGCAGCCGGGTGTGCCCGAACAGCGAGAGGCGATCGGGCAGGTCGAGCGCATCACCACCGGCCTCCAGCAGGCCCACGACCCGGTCGAGCCGCTGGTCGGGTGCCTCGCTGCCCTGCTGGGCGAGCCGCGCGACCACCCGGCGCCAGAGCTCGGGCTGCCACGCCAGGTCGGGGGCCAGGGCGCCGCCGGCACCGTCGGTGTCGCGTCCTTCGCGCCAGTCGGTGACCAGCTGCGGGCGCTGCACCGCGTAGGACGCCAGAAGTCCGGCCAGCCGCCGCGCCACGGAGTAGCGCCGGTTGCGACGCAGCTCGCCGGCATCGCCCTCGAGACCGTGCCCGAGGTGGGCGGCGATGGTGGCGCACCAGGGCTCGTCGAGACCGGCGTCGATGGTGGCGAGCAGCGGCCACACCAGTCGGTCGGGGTCCCACGGGTCGTCACGCTCACGATCGAGCAGCAGCGAGACCAGGGAGCGCGGGTTGAGGAACCGGACCCCGGCACACACCCCGTCGTCGCCGCGCGGCCCGGTCCCGAGCCGGTGCGACAGCCGCTGGGTGAGCCATCGCTCGACGCCCTTGGCCGGCACCACCACGACCTCCTCGGCGAAGGGGTCGGGCAGCGGCGTCGCGAGCAGCTCGCCGAGAGCGTCGGCGAGCCGGTCGGTGCTGGTGGCGTGGTGCAGGTGCAGGGACATCGGCGCGAGCCTAGGGGCTCGCGGCGACAGGATTCGCCGGCACCCGAGTCGCTCGCTGCGCCGCCGTGTGCGCCCCGGCGCCTGGCTCGGCCGATCTCAGCGCTCGTGGAACTCGCGGTCGGCGTCCTCGATGTCGTGCTGGAGCTCGGCGACTGCATGGGGCTTGCCGTGGAAGCGCCGGTAGGAGTAGACGATCAGGCCGAGGGCGATCGCCGCCGAGGCCAGCTGGGTGATGGCGGTGGCGACGCCGCCCGGCAGCCACAGCCAGTCAGGCAGCACCCACCACGACGGCACGTCGGGGTCGACCAGCCAGAGCACGCCGGCGCCGACGAGGAGCACGACCCCGAGCACCGACATGACAAGGCGCGGCACGGTCTCGACGCTCTCGGCGGCAGCCTTGAGGGCGCGGTACTTGATCGGGTCGAGCCGGCGCTCGGCCCACTCGTACTGCTGGGAGAGGACGGCCAGCGCCGCGAAGATCATCAGCAGCCCGGGCCCGGGCAGCACCAGCGCGGCGATCCCGGCCACCAGCAGCGTCCAGCCGACGACCTCGAGGAAGACGCGCTTGACAGCACCGGTCATGGCCCGAGCATTCCAGAGCGGGTCAAGCCCAGCCCCGATCCACGCTCAGCCGGCGAACTGGGCGAGGTAGGCGCGTCCCTCGTCGTCGAGGTTGCCGTGCGCCTCGGCGATCTTGGCCCACTTGACCGACATCCGCATGAAGCGCATCGGGTTGTAGATGTCCTCCTCGCGGGAGAACAGCCCGTCACCCGCGTAGGTCATGATCGTGAGGTTCGACTGCTCGAGCACGGTGCCGTCACCGGGGTCGGGCATCAGGTTGCGCACCTCGCAGATCAGCCGGGACGTCGGCTCGTCGACGACCTGCCAGGCCAGCGGGAAGCCGGTCATCACCGAGCCCGGGAACGACGTCATGGTCGCCACCGACCACTCGCGGATCTGGTCGCGACCATGGAAGGTGCCGAACGCATGCTCGACGTACTCGGCGTCCTCGGTGAAGTTGAGCGCGAAGTCGTCCCAGTTGCCCGAGGTCGCGTGCTGCTGCACGCGACCATGCATGGCGGCGTAGGCCTCGGTGATCTCGGCGGCAGAGAAGGTCACCGCGCCATCCAAGCGCAGAACGAGAACAGGTTCTAGTAGCTCCTCGCGTGGCTAGCGACAGAAGATCAGCAACGTGCAGCACCGCCACCGCCCGGGTTCTCGGGCTCGGGGTCTGGTTCGTCGCTGCCGACCAGCGCGTCGACGGTCGGCTCGAGGTAGCCCTCGAGCAGGGTCGACATCGACGCGCTGATGTGGAGGTCGTCCCACCAGGTGTAGGTCTTCTTGAAGAAGCCGTGGCACGTCGTCTTGCCGCAGAAGTAGTTGTTCACGTTGATCGGCTGGCCCGGGGCTGCCGGGCGGAACATCTTCGAGACCCACGCCTTGGTGCCGCTCTCGTCCTGGAGGGCCTTCTTGCGCGGCACGTTGCAGGCGTAGGGGCTGTTGTCCTTCTTGCAGGTCTTGCGCACCTCGGGCACGGTCGCGACCTGACCGATGACGTCGACCTCGGCGCCCAGGCCGGCGAGCGTACGGGCCAGGCGTGGGGTGGCGGTCTTCATGGCGCGCGCCATCTGGCCGGTGTAGGTCTGGTCGTGCGTCTTCAGCGCCTTGCGGTAGCGCTGCCAGCTGGCGCCGATCAGGATCGAGAGTCCGTTGCCGCGTGCGAGGGTGTCTTGAGCGAACTCCAGCGCCATCCGGTTGCCGTGGTAGCAGCCCGGCGCCTGCTCGCCCTCGGAGACCTGGTTGTCCATCGGCGGGCAGCCACCCATCATCGTCGCGATGAGGTTGACCTTCTGACCCTGCGCAGCCTTCTTCAGGGCCGGGATCATCATCCAGGCGTGCGAGTCGCCCCAGAGCTGGATCGTCGGCTTCGTCACGTTGAACCGGTTGAGCCGGCACACGACCGGCTTCTGCGGGATCTTGTCCTTCGCCGAGGCGCACACGCTGCGGCATCCGCGGGTAGTCGCGCTCAGGAGCCGGCCGGGCCTGCGCGGCACCAGCACTGATCGTCAGCAGGGCGGCCGCGAGCAGCAGGGCGAGCATCCAGCCAGGGGAGCAGCCAGGGGAGCGGGGAGGATTCGACGCAGGTTCATGGTGCCTCCATGGTCACATCCGCCCCCAGGACTTTCAGGGGAAGCAGCGGATTTGGTCGGTGAATTTCAGCCCCGGCGGTGGGGGAGGTCAGGCGGTGCGGTCAGCGTACGTGCTGGCGGCGGCGTGAACGGCGTCCAGGTAGACCCGTGCGTGGTTGTACGACAGCACGCTGCCGGTCCAGCCGGTGGCCGTGGAAAGGTTCTGGCCGCCAGCACAGAGGTAGCGAGCGGCGGCGTACGCAGCGTCGTCGAGGTCGTGCGGGTCGTCGACGTCCGTCGCCGTCGCCGTCGGAGTGCCAGGTCTCCCACGTGCTGGGGATGAACTGCATCGGGCCCAGGGCGTGGTCCCAGTCGGGGTCGCCGTGCCACCGGGTCGACTCCGGTGTCGCCGGGATCGCAGCGAACGAGACCCCGTCGAGCGCCGGGCCGAGGATCGGGCTCGAGGCGTGCCCGTCGACGCCGAGCGGTGCGCCCGCCGAGCGTGGCGTGCTGAGACTCGACCCAGCCGATGCCGGCCAGCGTGGTCCAGCCAAGGTCGCAGCCACGAGGGGCCATCAGCTCGGCGCGCGCGTAGGCCCGCAGCGCGACCTCCGGGATCCCGGCGCGCTTGGCCATCCGGCGCAACCACGTCGAGTCGACGACGGGCACGCCGGCGGCCACACCGATCGTGGTGACCGCGGGCTGCACGACCGGCGCGGCCACGGCGGACAGCGGGTTCGCGACGGTCAGGGGGCGGGGTCAGGTCTCTCGACCGGCGGGCCGTCGTACAGCGACTGCTGGATGGCGAACGCCCCGGCGCTGAGGGTCGACCAGGGCCACGACGAACGCGACGACGGCGCGCAGAGGTCTCCGCGTCACGAGAGGTGCCGAACCCGTCAGCCGACGACCGAGCGGATGCTCGGCGCGAAGTACTTCTTGAGCCGGCGGGAGAGCTTGGCGCTGAGGTGGTTGTCGTCGAAGTAGTTGACGACGCCCTCCGACTCGGCGAAGCAGGTCTTCTCGTCGCACAGCGTGGGCGTCGCGTCGATGTAGCGCGAGCCCTTGGGCAGCACGGCCATCCGCTCCTGGAGCCAGGCGGTGTTGTCGGCCTCGTCGAGGATCGCCTCGTCGCGCGCGACGTCGCAGGAGTAGGGCCGCGGGCGGGCCGCGCACAGCGGCGCGTTGCGCGGGATCGTCGGGGTCGGACCGACGATGTCGGTCTCGACGCCGAGCGCGCCCAAGGTCTCGAACAGGTCGGTGGCGCCGGCACTGAAGAGCTCGGAGATTCGCTCGACGTACTCGTTCTGCGCCTGACCGATCGCGCCCTCCTGGGCGAGCTCGAGCCGGGTGGCACCGCGGTAGGTCTCCCAGCTGGCGCTGGCGATCACGCGCAGTGGCTGCTTGCGCTCGGAGAGGCGGGTCACGAAGTCGAGGGCCATCCGGTTGTTGCGCGCGCAGCCGATGTTGTCGTCGAGCGGCGCCTCGAACGGTGGGCAGGCTCCCATCACGAAGGCGACGAGGTTGACGTCGCGCTTGCGAGCGGCGGCCTCGATGGCCGGGATGTACATCCACGCGTGCGAGTCGCCCCACAGGACGACGGTGGGCCGGTCGCGCTCGAAGGGCACGAGCATGCACTTCTGCGGCTTGTCCGGGATGAACGTCGTGCCGAGGCACTCCGAGGGCATCTCGGCGTAGTCGGTGAGTTGCTGGGTGATGCGCTCCCACTGCGGGCTGTGAGCCTGGTCGTCGGCCAGCGCGACCGCCGCGGTCGAGAGCCCAGCCACCGACGACATCGCCAGGACGCCGCTGATGATGACCTTCTTGGAGCCCCACGTGGGGCCGCTGGTCTTGGCGCCGGAGCGCTTGTAGAAGAGGCCCTCGATGAACCGATAGCTCAGGTAGGCGACGCCGAGCGCGGCCAGGATCAGCAACACGCGGGCGTAGAGGGGCGGGGGCGCCAGGTTGGCGGACTCGCCGAGCACCAGGAACGGCCAGTGCCAGAGGTACCAGCCGTAGGAGATCAGGCCAAGCCCCACAAGGAACTTGATCGACAGGAACCGGGTGGCCAGTGTGGGTCCGCCGACGCCGGCCCAGGTCATGAGCACCGCCGCGGTGCACGGGAGCAGCGCCCAGTAGCTGGGGTAGCCGTCGACCGGCATCGGCTTCCAGATGACGAACGCGCAGATCGCGATGCCGGCCAGTCCCATGACCTCGCGCAGGTCGTAGGCCAGCCGCAGCCGCCGGACCACGAGCGCCAGGGCCACGCCCATCAGGAACTCGAAGGCCCGGGTGATGGGCAGGTAGTAGGCGGCCTTGGGGTGTGGGTCGGCCCAGGTGATGGCCAGCCAGCACGACGCGATCGCCAGGGCAACAGTGGTGAAGAGCAGGGTGCGCACGACTGGCACACGCAGCGCCCTGGAGAGCCCCCACGCGATCAGGATTGCAAGCGGCAGGCCGAGGTAGAACTGCTCCTCGACCGACAACGACCAGGTGTGCAGCAGCACCCCGGTGCCCGGCTGGTGGCCGAAGTAGTCGACGTCTTCTGCGCGCCAGAAGAAGAAGTTGGAGAAGAACCCGGCTGCGGCGCCGGCCGAGCGGGCGGTCTCCTGCTGCGACCCGGTCGGGGTGGCGATGAAGTAGCTCAGGATCAGTACGCCGATGAGCATCGTGGCCTTGGCCGGGATCAGCCGGCGCGCGCGACGGGCGTAGAAGGCTCCCCAACGGATGCCGCCGGTCCTTTGGAACTCGTACATCAGCAGGCCGGTGATCACGTAGCCGGAGACGACGAAGAAGAGGTCGAGACCGATGTAGGCGCCCTCGAAGCCGGGCACCTTGGCGTGGAAACCCATCACCATGATGGCGGCGGCACCACGGATGCCGTCGATGTCGGGTCGGTACTCGGCGCGGGTCTTGCTGGGAGTGGTCTTCTCGACGAGCTTCTGCTTGCCGGCCGGGTTGCGATCGGACTGAGTCGTCGGCTCGAGGGTGGATGTCGCCATGTACTGCCCCACCCCTCCTGTCTGACTCCGGACCGTCGGCACCCGAGAAGGGCGCCAGAACAGTATGAAGTGTCTTCGGCGTTCGGAGCGAACCAACGAACCGATTGGTGGTACCCGTGTCGGCGCCCGCCCTCAGCCCAGCTCGCCACCCATTACATTGCCTGAGTGGTGGTGACCCGGGCAGAGCGCTCCCGCCGGACGCCGTTCGGGTCGCGGCTGCTGGGATCGGCCGACCAGTCGGCACGGGCGCTGCGCGTGCGCGTCCAGGTGCTGCTCACCCTCCTGCTGGTGACAACGAACGTCATCGGGGCCGTGGTCGTCGTAGTCATCTCGCAGTTCGTCGTGCCCACGCCAGCCCCGACTGGCAGGACCGTGGTGGGGCTGTCGATCGCCATCCCCACCTACGTCGGACTCGCGGTCTTGGGCGGCGCCGTGGCCGGCACTCGCACCACCCTGCGAGCCCTGCGCTGGGCCACCTCCGACGTGAGTCCCACCAGCGACGACCGCATCCGGGCCCTCCGCGTGCCGCTTCGCCTGACCCAGCTGCAGGGCTGGCTCTGGTTCGGCGGCACGGTGCTCTTCACGCTGCTGGCCGCCATCCTGCAGCCCGAGCGAGCCGCTACGACCGGCCTCACTGTCGGCATCGCGGGGGTGGTGGTGTGCGCGGTGGCCTACCTGCTCGGCGAGTTCGCGCTCCGGCCGATCTCCGCGCGGGCGCTCGAGGCAGAACCCCTCACGAGCGGGTTGCGCGGGGCGAGCGTGGGCGATCGGATGGTGATCTTCTGGGGCCTGGGCACGGCTGTCCCGCTGGTGGGTCTGATGATCAGCGCCATCATCGCGCTGGTGGGTTCCGGCACGTCGCTCACCAAGCTGGCGGTGGTCGTGCTCGTGATCGGCGGCGCGGTGCTGATCTTCGGGCTGCTCGTGACCGTGCTCAACGCCCGCTCCGTCGTGGCGCCCGTGCTCTCGGTGCGCGACGCCCTGCTCGACGTCGAGCGCGGCGACTTCGAGCGGCGGGTCCCGATCTACGACGGCACCGAGCTCGGCCTGCTGCAGTCCGGCTTCAACCAGATGGTGACCGGCCTGCGCGAGCGCGAGCACCTACGCGACCTGTTCGGCCGCCACGTCGGCGAGGACGTCGCCCGTGCTGCCGCAGCAGGCGAGGTCGAGCTCGGCGGAGAGTCGCGGGTCGCCACGGTGCTCTTCGTCGACCTCGTCGGCTCGACCACCTACGCCGCCGAGCACTCGCCGGCCGATGTCGTCGCCGTCCTCAACCGCTTCTTCGCCGTGGTGGTCGACGAGGTCGACCGCCACCACGGGCTGGTCAACAAGTTCATCGGGGACGCCGTCCTGGCGATCTTCGGCGCCCCGGTCGAGCTGCCCGACCACGCGGGGGCGGCCCTGGCCGCCGCCCGGGCGATGGCGGTCCGGCTGGCGGCCGAGGTGCCCGAGATCGGCGCCGGCATCGGCGTCGCGACGGGCGAGGTGGTGGCTGGCAACGTCGGTCACCACCGGCGGTTCGAGTACACCGTGATCGGCGACGCGGTGAACTCGGCGTCCCGCCTGACCGACCTGGCCAAGGACGTGCCCGGACGAGTGCTCGTGGCCGACGCCTCGATCGAGGCGGCAGCCCCCGACGAGACCGCGCACTGGCGCTCGCACGGCAGCGAGGTGCTGCGCGGACGCACTTCGCCGACGCCGATGTCGGTGCTGGCGCCCTAGCCAGGGCTAGCGGAGCAGCGAGCGGTCGACCGCACCGCGCACCGTGCCGGCGGCGACGACGAGCCACGCGGCGACGAGCCCGACCGTGAGCGCACCGGCCAGCACGTCGAACCCGAGGCCGGCCGCCGCGGTGGTGACCGTGCCGACCGGGAACGTGAACGACCACCAGGTCAGCCCGAAGGCCGGCCGATCGCACCAGACCCGGACCGCGGCGACGACCAACCACGCCAGCGCGAGGCCCAGCACGGGGTAGCCGTAGGCCAGCGTCAGCCAGCGTCCGACCGGTCCGACCTCGCCGAGGTGGTGCACCGCGGTGACCGACTGGCCGAGCGGCCCGAGCACGATGAACCAGGTGGCCGCCATCGCCGGATCGCCCCATCCGTGTGCCCGCACCCGCCGCACCAGCAGCCGGCTCACCCTGGCGCTGCCGACGAGGCTCAGCGCGAGCAGGCCGTAGCAGAGCAGCACGAAGGCCGACCGCAGGATGACCGCCTGGCAGGTACGGCACGAGCAGGGCCCCCGTGGTCGCCGACACGGTCGGCGGCACCACCGGCATGAGCCACCACGGACCGACGCTCGGCCAGGTCGGCGTCCCGGGTGCGCCGCGGCACCAGGAGCGCGGTGGCGACGCCGAGCGCGGTGCCGGCGAGCCAGAGCACCGCGGCGATGACCAGCACCGCCGGCTCGTCGCCCTGGGTGAGGAGGCACCGGCGCCGACCGACATGAGGGCCATCGCAGGCGCGCCGTAGAAGTGCTGCTGCACCGGGTGGTCGACGTAGTCGCGCTCATGGAGCACGACGCCGACGACCAGCAGCCCGAGCAGAGGCGGCCGCCACCACCCACACCGCGAGGGCCGGGCCCGGCAGGTGCGGGGCCAGCACGACGGCGACGATCGCGGTGCCCATCACCGTCGCGAACCAGTTCGGCCCGAAGACAGTGCGGTCGCGTCCGGCCTGTTGCGCGGTCAGGCTCATCGGGTGGAGGGCGGTCGACTGGGCCATGGGTCCAGGCTGGTGCGGTCGGCCCTCCCCGCCGGTAGCCGCCGCGTCCCTGTGGCGCCACAGGACTAGCCTGTGGCTGTGCTCCCCGACATCGCTGCCCTGCGCCTGCTCGCTGACGTCGCACGCCTCGGCAGCATCGGCGCCGCAGGTCGGGAGTCCGGCATCTCCCAGCAGTCGGCGTCCGAGCGACTGCGGTCGATGGAGGCGCAGACGGGGTTGGTGCTCGTGCAGCGCGCCACCAGCGGCTCGACGCTCACCTCGGCCGGGCGACTGTTGGTGGAGTGGTCGGCTGCGCTGCTCGAGCAGGCCAGCGACGTCGAAGCGGCCCTGCGCACCCTGCGAGAGGAGCGCTCGCGCGAGCTGCACGTGCACGCGAGCATGACCGTGGCCGAGCACCTGCTTCCCCGCTGGCTGGTGCGACTGCGTCACGAGCGCGCCGTCGCTGCCACCTTGCGCGCCACCAACACCGAGGCGGTGCTGGCCGCCGTGCGCAGCGGGGAGGCCGACCTCGGCTTCATCGAGGGGCCCGACGGGATGGCAGGGCTGGCCGGCCTCGCCTCGCGGGTGGTCGGCCACGACGAGCTGGCGCTGGTGGCCGCACCTGACGACGAGTGGTCGCGACGTCGTTCGCCGCTGACCCCGGCCGTGGTGGCCGCCCGCGCGCTGACCAGCCGCGAACCTGGATCAGGCACCCGGTCGGTCTGGGAGCAGGCGTTGGTGGCTGTCGGTCTGACCCCGGTGGCGCCGGAGGCAGCTCTGACGACCACGGCCGCCGTCCTGACCTCGGTGGCCGCCGGCGGACCGCCGGCGTTCGTCAGCCGCCGAGCTGCACAGCGCGACCTGGATGCCGGGGCGCTGGTCGAGCTGCCGATGCGCGGTCTCGACCTGGGGCGGGCCTTCACCGCGGTGTGGGTGGGTGGCCCCCGTCCGCCGGCCGGCCCGGTGCGCGACCTGTTGGCCATCGCTGCGCGCGACTAGCGTTGCGCTCATGACCGACACGACTGCCGCAGCCGGCACCACGCCTGGCGCCACCGCTGGCACCACAGCTGGCACCGCCATCGATGTCGTTCGCCGGTTTCTCGAGGCACTGCAGCAGGCCGACACCGAGACCGCGCTGTCGCTGATCGACCCCGACATCGAGTGGCGCAACAGCGGGCTGCCGACGCTGCGCGGCAAGCGCGTGGCGGCCGCCCTTCGCGACATGGGCGGACGCGGCATCGGCTTCGAGGTGGAGTTCCACCACATCGCAGTGGGCGACGACGGCGTCGTCCTGACTGACCGCACCGACGTGCTGACCTACCGCAGGTTCCGCACCGAGTTCTGGGTGTGCGGCACGTTCGAGCTGCGCGACGGCCGGATCACCGTCTGGGACGACCACTTCAGCATGACGAACTTCGTCGGCGCCTCGGCGCTCGGGCTGCTGCGCGCCGTGACTCGCCGACGCTGACTGGTCGGCGCCGACCTCGTCGGCGCCGCCGGGGAGCGGTGCCTGAGCCACCGTTTCCGGCGGCCGACACGTGGCCAGCCCACCGCCCACCCGCGTCGACGCGGGCAGCGGTGCGTGAGCCACGGTTCTCGCGCCTCGAAAGGTGGGCGGAGCGCCGCCCATCCGTCCCAGCCAGGTGGAGAGGGTGGTCGGGTGGCGAGGGTGGACCGAGGGTCAGCTCAGCGCCGCGACGACGGCGTCGTAGTCGGGCTCGGTCGCGATCTCGGGCACGAGCTGGGTGTAGGCGATCTTGCCGTCGGCACCGATGACGACGACCGAGCGGGCGTAGAGCGCCTCGAACTTGCCGTCGAGCATCGTCACGCCGTAGTCGTCACCGAAGCCGGACTTGAAGCCCGAGGCGACGGTGACGTTCTCGATGCCCTCGGCGCCGCAGAAACGGGCCTGAGCCATCGGCAGGTCGCGCGAGACGCAGATGACCGTGGTGTCGTCGAGATCGGCGGCGAGCTCGTTGAACTTCCGCACGCTCGCGCTGCAGACTCCGGTGTCGACGCTGGGGAAGATGTTGAGCACCGTGCGCGTGCCCGACGGGAGCGAGACCTCGCTGAAGTCCGAGCCGGTCAGGGTGAACGCCGGGGCGTCGGAACCAACCGCGGGAAGGTCGCCGACCGTGCTGACAGGGTTGCCGCCGAGGGCAGTAGTAGCCATGCCCCATGTCTAGCAGCAGACGCCACGCCGTCGGTCAGGGCGTCTGCTCCGTGGGCGGCTCACTGGGGGCAGGGGCGGTAGACATGCCAGTGGGTGTCGACGCCGGCTCGCTGGGCGTCGGCTCGGCCGGAGCCGGATCGGTCGGCGTCGGCTCGGCCGTCTCCTCGGGCTGCGTGAACTCGACCAGGCAGGCGTCGTACTCGTCGTCGTCGACCTCGGGGTCGTCGACCAGGCCGAGCTCGGTGCAGTGCTCGGCCGCCTCCTCGGGGGTGAGCGAGGCCGGCTCGGGCTCGTCGGTGGGCTCGACGGTGGCTCGGCGGTGGGCTCGTCGGTGGGCTCGGCAGTGGGCTCGTCGGGAGGTAACCTCGTCAGTCACCTCGTCGGCCACCTCGTCGGCCACCTCGTCGGCCTGCGTCCCGACTGGCTTCGGCGGCTTGGTCGGTTTCGGCTGGGGCTCGGCGTCGTCCTGAGGACGGACGGTTGGCACCGTGGGCGTGAGCACCGGGGCGTCCGGAAGGTTGCCGGCGTTGATCAGGGTCGGTCCGGCCGAGCCGTAGTCGCCGTCGCGATAAGCATCGGCGATGCCGAGCACCAGGTCGACGTACGCACTGCTGTGGTTGTAGCGGTAGACCGCAGTACGCCGTCCAGCCGCGGTGGCGAGGTCGTCGCCGTCCGAGCACAGGTAGACCGCGGCGGCCAATGCGGCATCGTCGACGTCCTGCGGGTTGCGCGCACCGTCGCCGTCGGCATCGACGCCGAGGGCGCTCCACGTTGACGGGATGAACTGCATCGGCCCGACGGCCCGGTCAAAGGTGGTGTCGCCGTCGTACTGGCCGGCGTCGGTGTCGGTGATGACAGCAGTCTGGCCGGCGCCGTCGAGGGCCGGACCGATGATGTCGGGGACTGCGACGCCCGCCCCATCGAGCACCGCACCTCCGAAGCGTCCGTGATCACTCTCGACGCGCCCGATCGCCGCCAGCAGCTGCCAGCTCAGGTGGCACACGGCATTGGCGGCGTTGATGACGGTCTCGGCGCGCTGGTAGGCCGCGAGGGCGGCCGAAGGGATCTCGGTCGGGTTCGGCCGACCGACGAGCGCGGCCGCCTGGGTGCCCGAGGCGATCCTCGCCGACAGCGGCGCGGCCAACGCGCGCGGCAACGTGGTCGTGGAGGTCAGGCTGGCCGAGTCCGGGGCAGCGGGTTCGAGCAGCGGGTCACCGGGCGGCGTGGCGGTCAGCGGGCTGACCGCCGAGACCTGCACGGAGGAGGCGACTCCGAGATGGGTGGTCCAGGCGGCCGAGGCAAGCACGACAGGGATCATCCGCAGCGCCCGACGACGGCGCGAAGCAACCCCGATGTTGTTCACCCAGCCATTAGAACAGCAACCACCAACCGGGATCGACGATGCCGGTCCCCCCGGCTCGAATTGTCAGCGAACGTTCAGGAACGGGGTAGTAAACGGCCCGCGCATTCCGGTCACCAGTCGGTGCCCGTCGGTCGCCCAGCCGGTCATCCAGTCGGTCGTGTTGGGCGGGCAGGGTCAGAGCGGCCAGGTGACGCCCGTGCGCTCCTCGGAGATCGCCCAGAGCCGGGCCGCCACGTCGGCGTCCTGGGACTGCTTCGAGCGCGGGTTCGGGCCGGGCGCGCCGCGCAGGCCCTGGAAGCCGGTCGGGCCGATGTAGCTGGCCGGCGGCAGGTCGGCGGTGACGGCGTGCGCTGTGGGCCGGGCGCCGAACTCTGCGCTGGTTGCGATGAGTCGGTTGCCCACCCACATCAGCTTGTTCATCAGCGGGTTGGCGTGGTGGCTCTGCAGGTTGGTGGCGGAGTAGCCGGGGTGGCAGGCGTGCGCGACGACGGAACTGCCGGCAACGGTCAGTCGACGCTGCAGCTCGGCGGTGAAGAGCAGGTTGGCCAGCTTCGACTGCTGGTAGGCGCGGGTCGGCTTGTAGCTGCCGTCGAGGTCGAGGTTGTCGAGGTCGACCTGGGGTCCGTTGTGCAGGCCGGACGACACGCTGACGACCCGGTCGGTCACCTGCGGCAGCAGCAGGTTCGTCAGCGCGAAGTGTCCGAAGTGGTTCGTGCCCATCTGACGCTCGAACCCGTCGACCGTGCGGCCCTCGGCAACCATCATGATCCCCGCGTTGTTGACGAGCGTGGTGATCGGACGGTCCCAAGCCGAGGCGAAGGCCCGCACCGACGCCAGGTCGGCGAGATCGAGGTCGCGAACCTCGGTCGAGCCGGAGATGCCGGACGCCGCGGCCTGGCCCTTGGCGACATCGCGAACCGCGAGGACGACGTGTCCGCCGGCGCCGGCGAGCTTCTTGGCCGCCTCGAGCCCGATGCCGGAGTTGGCGCCGGTGACGACGTAGGTGTTGCCGGAGAGGTCGGGCAGAGCGGGAGCGGTCATGGCCGTCAACGCTACTGCCGGGCTACTGCAGGACTGCTTCCCCGACGTGGAGCCGGTCCGGATGCGAAGTCGGATGAACTACCTGAACGCGACCGTGCCCTTGGCCAGGCGCAGCCCGGGGATGCCCGAGTGCTTCTGGGCGAAGGCCAGCTCCTTGGCCAGGTCGCCGATGTTGTTGGAGAGCGGCAGCGGGGTGATGACCACGGTGGACAGGACGCCGACCGCCTTGCCACCCGCGCTCATGAAGCCGGAGCCGGAGTCTCCGGGGATGCCTGGCGTCAGCGAGTAGAGCGAGTGCGACCAGCCCTGGTCGGCCGCGGCGTCCGAGAACCCCAGGCCGTACTTGGGCGAGAGCGGCGCCAGCCCGGCCCGCAGGCTGGAGTTGCCGTAGCTGAACAGACGATCGCCGGCCTTCATGCCGTTCGTGTCCATGCCAGTCGGGCCGCCGAAGAACGGCACCGACGGGTTCACCTCGCGCACGTCGGCGGAGTCGACCTTCACCAGCGCGAAGTCGTTGTACTCGCAGGTCGGGCCGTCGCTCGTACCGATCTCGTTCATGGTGTGCCACGAGGAGTAGGCCAAGGTGCCGCCCCCGAGCCGGCTGCCGCTGCTCGCGACGCTGCCGCCGCGCGCGAAGCTGACGGGGGTGTCCAGCGGCAGCGACGAGACCGCGCACCCGTTGGTGTCGGTGGCCTCGCCGGTGCCGGCGCAGTGCGCGGCGTACCCCAGGTAGACCGATCCCGCGGCGTCGGTGAAGACGAAGTTGGTGGTGCACTGGGCGCCGTCGGTGTAGGCCATGACGCCCGGCGTGATCGTGGCCTTCGCGGCCGGCGTCCACGTGACCACCCGAGCCGAGGGGCGTGGCTTGCTGGGCTTCTTCGAGGCTGCGTCCGCACCGCTCGAGGCGGCCAGCGGCACCGTGACGACGAGCAGGGCTGCAGCAGCGACGAGAGCGCGGCGCACGCCGCGGTGGGCTGGAACGGCAGACATGGGGCCTCCTGGTGACTGCCCCCTCAACGACTGGTGGCACCGGGAGGTCACGCAGCCGGCGGCGCGTCTCAGAGTGCGGATCAGTCGGCAAGCTCGAGTCGGGGAACTCAGTCGGCGAAGAGGTCTCGGGCGAACGGCAGTGAGTCAGGCAGCGACATCGCCATCGTCGTGTTGTGGGTGCCGGGGTAGGTGCGGAAGGTGACGTCAGCGCCGTTCGCAGTGAGCACGGCGGCGTAGGCGGCCGTCGTCTCCATCGGGACGTCGGTGTCGATCAGCCCGTTGGCCATGAAGATCGGCTGCTCGAACGACGTCTCCGGCATTCCCATGTACTCGCGCGCGGTCTGGACGAACCCCGGCAGGCTGGCCAGCGGTCGGCTGAAGAGCTGTCCGATCGCGGTCCCGGTCACCTTCTCCTCCATGTCGTGCCCGCACAGCCGTTCGGCGGCGTCGAGCAGGCGCGCACCGGTCGTGCTCATCGCACTGTCGATCTGCAGCTCCGGGTGGGCGAAGCGCATGCCAGCCAAGATGTAGAGCAGGTAGGTCGTCAGCGCCGGGCTGGCGTCGACAGGCAGCACGCCGGGGCCGGCCGCCGAGACCAGCAGCTCGATGTAGGCCGGCGTGCCGGTGCCGATGCCGCCACGGAAGTCGAGGCCCGGGCCGCCGAGCTCGGTGGCAAAGCTGGCCGTGGCGATCGCCGCACCGCCGCCCTGCGACTGTCCGAGCACGAGCCACTTCCTCGCCAGCTTCTCGTCGGCGCCGAGCCGGGTGCGCGAGTAGGCGCGCGCCGCCTTGACCATGTCGACGACGTTGTGCGCCGTCGTCCGCGCATCGAGGTAGGCGTGCTTGCCCGGCGTCCCGAGCCCTGCGTAGTCACTGGCTACGATCGCGTAGCCCTCGTTCATCCAGGTGCGCAGGTAGCGCCAGTCGCGACCCTTCAGGGCCGGACCGACGCGCGAGGGGGCGCACTTGTCGGCCAGGCCGGACGTGCCATGCGCCCAGGCGATGACCGGCCAACCGCCCGCAGGCGCCCTTCCCTTTGGCAGCATGATCGTGCCGGTGCTGGTGGTGGGCTGACCGAACGCGTCGGTGGTGGCATAGGTCAGCTTCATCGCGCGCTTGGTCGACCGCGGAATCCACACGCTCTGCTTCAGCGGCCCGGACTTCAGCACGGCCCCCGGCGCCGGGCCCGGCGCAACCGGCGTTGCCGTGCTGGACGGCGCAGCGAGGACGCTGGTCGCCAGGGCGGCCGCGACTGTCAGGGAGGCCAGGGTGCGGCGGTGGGAGGTCACCTGAGTGCAACGCGGCGAGGCGCCAGGGAGTTACGGCACGTTCATGGCCAATGAGATGGCGCACCAGTAGTCGCGGGGAACGCCGTGAGGGTGCCATGACGCCACCCGGCCACCAAGAACCCCTGAAGTGTCACCGATGTCCTGATGCAGCCTGTCACCGATGTCCTGCGACAGGACCAACGAAAGTTGCATCAAATGCTTGCGATTAGAACAGCTGTTCTATAGACTC
>CAWAGM010000014.1:0-111397 GCA_963781575.1 uncultured Actinomycetota bacterium
TCAGAAGTAGCCCTCCTTCTTGCGGTCTTCCATGGCCGCCTCGGAGAAGCGGTCGTCGCCGCGGGTGGCGCCACGCTCGGTGAGCTTGGCGATCGAGATCTCGTCGATGATCTCGGGGATGGTCGAGGCGGTGCTCTCGACGCAGCCGGTGAGCGAGATGTCGCCACAGGTGCGGAAGCGGACGGTGCGCTCCTCGACGACCTCACCCTCACGCAGCGGGTTGAGGGGGGTCTCGCTCATCAGCATGCCGTCGCGCACGAAGGTGCGGCGCTGGTGGGAGAAGTAGATGTTGGGGATCTCGATGCCCTCGCGGCCGATGTAGTCCCAGACGTCGAGCTCGGTCCAGTTCGAGATCGGGAAGATCCGCATGTGCTCGCCGGCGTGCAGGCGACCGTTGTAGAGGCTCCAGAGCTCGGGGCGCTGCATCTTCGGGTCCCACTGGCCGAACTCGTCGCGGTGGGAGTAGACGCGCTCCTTGGCGCGGGCCTTCTCCTCGTCGCGACGCCCGCCACCGAAGGCGGCGGTGAAGCCGTTCTCCTCGATCGCGTTGAGCAGGGTGCCGATCTGCATGCGGTTGCGCGAGGTCTTGCCGTCGTCGACGACCACGCCGCTGGCGATGGCGTCGTCGATGCTGGCCACGACGATCTTCACGCCCAGGCGGTTGACCCAGTTGTCACGGGTCTCGAGCACCTCGGGAAAGTCGAGGCCGGTGTCGACCTGCAGCATCGGGAACGGGATCTTGGCCGGGTAGAACGCCTTCTCGGCCAGGCGGAGCATCACGATGGAGTCCTTGCCGCCCGAGAACATCAGGACGGGCTTCTCGAACTCGGCGGCGACCTCACGGAAGATGTGAATCGATTCGGCTTCGAGCTGGTCGAGCTGGCTCAGCCGGTAGTCGCTGTGCGTTTGCGTCATGCGCGGGCGACCCGTCCTTTCGGTGTCTAGGTGCGGGCGCCGGGGCGCCGTTGCGACGCTCATCGTGCCACGGCGGAGGGCTGGACGGGGCACCTGAGATGACGCGGTCAGACAAATCGACGAGATTGCCGACTAGCATGACGGACATGGTCGGTGATCTCATCGCGCGGCTGGGCTCGCGAGCCCTGGTCCCACATGAGGTGCGCCCGACTGGGAGTTGTCCGACTACGTGTCGCTTCTCTACCGCGATGGCCTCGGGGCCGACGTCGAGCAGATCGTGCGCCGTGCCCGAGAACTCCGTCGCCTCGACGCCGCGCGGCTCCGCGCGGTCATGACGGCCTTGGCCGACCCCCCAGGGGCCGAGCTCAACAAGGCCAGGATCGCGGCGGCAGCGGGGGTGCCGGTCACCACCCTCGGCCCCTACATCGATGCGCTGGTCGATCTGGGCGTCGTCGCCCTCGTGCCCGGCTGTCGTTCGCCTATCGCCAAGCGCGCGATCGGCAGGCCGCTCGCCGTCCACACAGATCCCGCGCTGGGATGTCATCTGAGCGGACGCCGATACGCCGGGCGCACCGATCTCGCGGCCCGCACCTGGCTGACGCCGCACCTCCGCGCCGTGGTCGCAGCCGAGCTGCTGCGTCAGCAGGCCGCCAGTGTCGTCACCCACCGGATCAGCCACTCTGCGCGAGCGCAACGGTCTCGTCGTAGATCTGGTGGTCGAGCTGCCCGATGAACGCGTCTTCGGCATCGAGGTGCGTACGGCAGCGGGCGTGCGGCCCCATCAGTTCGACGCCTTGCAGGCTCTCGCCCGACGCGCGGGGAGCCGGATGATCGGCGGGGTGGTGCTCAACACCGCCGCCCGCGGGCACCGCTATGGGCCCGCGCTGTGGAGCCTTCCGATCGCCGCCGTCTGGTCATGACCCGGCTGCGTGGTGAGACCTCTCCTCAGTCTCGTAGGGTCGGGCCCGTGAAGATCGCCGTCATCGGCCTGGGATACGTCGGCTTGTCCAACGCGGTCGTGATGGCCCAGCGCCACGACGTGTGGGCCGTCGATGTCGACGCAGATCGAGTCGACGAGATCGCACGCGGCGTCTCACCGCTGGTCGATGCCGAGCTCGAGGAGTACCTCGAGCGCGGCGGGCTCCGACTCACCGCCACCACTGACGCCTCCGCTGCGATCGGCGGTGCGGAGTTCGTTGTCGTCGCCACCCCCACCAACTACGACACGGTGACCAACGAGTTCGACACCTCGTCGGTCGAGTCCGTGATCGCCGACGTCAGCGCCCTCGAGCCGAGCGCCACCGTCGTGATCAAGTCGACGGTGCCCGTCGGCTTCACCCGCCGGATGCGTGAGGTGCACCCCGGGCTGTCGATCGTCTTCAGCCCCGAGTTCCTGCGCGAGGGTCGCGCGCTCTACGACAACCTGCACCCCTCTCGCATCGTCGTCGGCGAGCGCGGCGAGCGTGGTCGACGCTTTGCCGACCTGCTCGTCGAGGGTGCGTTGGACGACGACGTGCCGGTGCTGCTGGTCGGCTCGACCGAGGCCGAGGCCATCAAGCTCTTCGCGAACACGTATCTGGCGCTGCGCGTGGCCTACTTCAACGAGCTCGACACCTACGCCGCGATGCACGGGCTCGACTCCGCGCAGATCATCGAAGGGGTGGGGCTGGACCCTCGGATCGGCAACCACTACAACAATCCGAGCTTCGGCTACGGCGGCTACTGCCTGCCCAAGGACACGTTGCAGCTGCAGGCCAACTACCGGGACGTGCCGCAGAACCTGATCAGCGCCATCGTCGCGGCCAACACCACGCGCAAGGACTTCATCGCCGACGACATCCTGCGGCGACGCCCCCAGACCGTCGGGGTCTACCGGCTGATCATGAAGGCCGGCTCGGACAACTTCCGGATGTCGTCGATCCAGGGCGTGATGAAGCGGATCAAGGCCAAGGGTGTCGAGGTCGTCGTGTACGAGCCGACGCTCGAGGAGACGACTTTCTTCGGCTCCGAGGTGATCGACGACCTCGACGAGTTCAAGAGCCGTTCAGACGTGATCATCGCCAATCGACGGTCGGACGCGCTCGCTGACGTGGTCGACAAGGTCTACACGCGGGACATCTACGGACGGGATTGAGGCTGGTTGTGGGCTTGCTGGGGTCTCGATACGCCGCCTCGTTCCTCGGCGGCTACTCGACCACCGGGGCGCCTTGGGGCGCTTCGCAGCCTCAACCGCCGCTTGACTTGCCGGGGCGGGCTGAGCCTTCGAGCTCGGCCACGGTCGGGGCGCCGAACATCGGTAGCCCCTGTTCCTTGCGCAGGAAGCCCCAGATGAAGGGCACCAGCACGACCATCGCGAGGCCGACGCCGGCGATGAGGAACGGGTGGGTCTCGTCGGCGCCGAGCGGGGCCCAGCCCGACTTGTCGAGCAGGGCGACGCCCGACATCGTCAGCACCACCACGATGCCGCGGCGGATGAACGACTGCGGCACGCGCGGGGCGATGCGGCTGCCGAGGATGGTGCCGGGCACCGAGCCGATCACCAGCGGGATCAGCAGCTCCCAGTCGAGACCGTGGATGGCGACGTTCGAGATGGCGGCGGCCAGCACCAGCGGCACGGCCTGCACGAGGTCGGTGCCGACCAGCTTCACGGCCGAGAGGCCGGGGTAGAGCATCAGCAGGGCCACCATGATCACCGAGCCTGAGCCGACGCTGGTGACGCCGACCAGGATGCCGCCGAGCGCGCCGACCGCGAGCGTGGCCAGCGGGCGGATGCGGGGGTCGGGGTCGCCGAGGTAGCCGCCCTTCCGCACCATCCGCAGGTTGATGTAGAGCCGCAGCGCGTAGGTGCTGGCGGCCAGGAGCAGGGCGAAGCCGATCGACACCTTCAGCACGAAGTCGAGCTGGTCGGGGTCGTCGGTGACGGCCTTGACCAGGTAGGGCCCGAGCAGCGCCATCGGCACCGACCCGATGATCAGCCACTTCGCCAGCGTGAAGTTGGGGGAGCCCTCGCGGGCGTGCACGACGGCGCCGCCGCGACTTGTAGACCGCGGCGGCGGTGAGGTCTGCGGCCACGACGGTCGCGGCCTCGCCGGAGCCAGCGCCGAGGAAGAGCAGCGCCGGCGTCATCAGGGCGCCGCCGCCCATGCCGGTGAGCCCGACCACGATGCCGACGAAGAAGCCGGCGGCGAGGATCGAGTAGAAGTCGGCGGTGACAGCAGGTCGGACATGGGTCAGATCGCTCCTGGTTCGGGTCAAGCGAAGCGACGACGACGCGCAGGAGCTCGTCGATCTTGGTGGCGCAGCCTCGGCGGCCGCGACGTCACCGCGACCGTACGGGTCGGCGACGTCCAGCTCGGCGTCGGCCGGGCCGCGGCGCTCGCCGAGCGCGGCGCACGAGCTCGCGGCCGGTCAGGGGCTCGTCGAGCTTGCTGATCGCCTCGGCGCACTGGCCCAGGGTGAAGACCTTGCGGAAGGCCTCGGGGCTCTCGTCGAGGATGAAGGAGCGGTGCGCGGCCTCGGCAGTGAGCACCAGGTCGGCCTCGTCGACCATCTGGCGGGTGAGTGGCCGGCTGCGGAAGCCGCTGGGGTCGAGACCGGCGGCCTCGAGGACGGCGCCCATGGGTGGGTTGATCGGCTGGTCGCGGAAGCCGTGGGTGCCGGCGCTGCTGAAGGTGACGCTGCCGTCGCGTGACCAGGGCGCGGGCCGCGACCTCCATGTAGGGGCTGCGGCAGATGTTGGCGGTGCAGACGAAGAGGACCTTGAGGGGCGGTCGCGGTTGGAGGGGTCGCGTTGGCTGCGGGCGTCTCGACGCGGCTCGCTCGGCCTCGCTCGTCGCTACTCGCTCGACCACCTCGACGGCGTGGGCGTGCGACGCTCCCCGCTCGAACCACCGGGTCGGACGGAGGTCGAGGTAGCCGGCCTCGGCCAGGGCGTCGAGCACGTCGTCGAGGGCGTCCTCGATGGTGCGGCCGGTGGTGTCGACGCGGACGTCGGCGTCCTCGGGCTCTTCGTAGGGGGAGGAGATGCCGGTGAACTCGGGGATCTCGCCACGGCGGGCCTTGGCGTAGAGGCCCTTGCGGTCGCGCCGCTCGCACTCCTCGAGCGGGGTGGCGACGTGCACGAGGAAGAACGCCCCGCCGGCCTCGTCGACCATCGCGCGCACCTGCTGGCGGGTCTCGTCGAAGGGGGCGATCGGGCTGACCACGGCGACGCCACCGTGGCGGGAGATCTCGGCGGCCACCCAGCCGATGCGGCGGATGTTCGTCTCGCGGTCGGCCTTGGAGAAGGTCAGGCCGGCCGAGAGGTTGCGGCGCACCACGTCGCCATCGAGGCTGGTGACGGTGCGCACGCCCTGCTCGAGCAGGCGATCCATCAGAGCGCGCGCCAGGGTCGACTTGCCGCTGCCCGACAGGCCGGTGAAGAACAGCACCAGCCCCTGACGGTCGACCGGGGGCAGGTCGAAGTCGACGATGTCGGCCAGCTCGGGCAGCACCTCGCCGCCCTCGGGTAGCCCGATCACGGGGTCGTCGCCCGCATAGTTGGCGACGACCTGCACTCCGAGGGCATGGTCGGTCTCGGCATCGCCATGAGAGGCCAGCGCCACGGCCACCACCACGGCGTCGTCCAGCGCGCCAGCCACCCTCAGTGTTGCTCGCAGCAGGGCGACGGGGGAAAGGTCGGGGGTTCCGCTGCCCACCAGCGCGAGCAGCAGGAGTGGGCCGCAACCACGCAGCAGCTCGAGCTGGGAGTCGGTGAGCGGGCCGCTGACCGGAACCACGGTGCGTCCTGCGTGCTCGGAACGGACCTGGGCAGGCGTCAGGTAGTACCGCCGAAACGGTCCGTACTGCATGTCCGTGAGTGACATGACGCTCAGGCTGCCGTCCGCTTCGCGCGAGCCCGTTGCGAGCGGAAGCCCTTCGGGGTCGACCAGCTCGATGGTGGCAGCGGCAGCCAGCTCGGCTGGCAGGTCGAGGGTGACCGGGCTGCCAGCGACGTTGAAGGCGCGCAGCGGCGCCAGGGCTCCGGACACGAGCAGCTCGAGGTCGTCGAGCTCGCGAGGCGTGGGGCAGTGTTGCGGCACAGCGGGGTTCGACACGGGCGTCATCCTGCCAGTCGGCCGTGGGTATCGTTCACGCGTGGCTCTCGAATCGCAGGATCGCCCGTGGGGCAGCTGGCACGTCATCGACGACGGCCAGGGTTACAAGGTGAAGCGCATCGTCGTGAAGCCCGGAGCCCGACTCTCGCTGCAGACCCACAAGCACCGCTCGGAGCACTGGGTGGTCATCTTCGGCATCGCCACCTGCACGGTCGACGACCAGGTGGTCGTCGCCGGTCCAGGTGACAGCATCGACGTTCCGAAGGGCGCCTCGCACCGACTCTCGAACGAGCACTCCGAGGATCTCCAGATCATCGAGGTGCAGCACGGCGCCTACACCGGCGAAGACGACATCTGCCGACTCGAGGACGATTTCGGCCGAGCCGAGTGAGCTCCATGAGCCCCATGAGTGTGGTCGCTCAGGTGATCAGGTCGGGCTTCGTCGAGGGCCGGCACCACGGTTCAGTGGTCGCGCTCGATCGCGAAGGGCAGGTCGACTGGTGGGTCGGAGCCGTCGACCAGACCGATGCTGCCACGGTCGTGCAACAAGCCGCTCCAGGCGCTGGCCATGGTCCGCCTCGGGCTCGATCTGCCGCCCGATCTGCTGGCGCTGGCGTGTGCCTCGCACTCAGGCGAGACGTTTCACCTCGACGGCGTTCGGCGCATCCTCGGCCGGCACGGGCTCGATGAGTCGGCGCTTCAGACTCCCGCCGACCTACCCCTGGACGACGTGGCCCGCGACGACGCGCTGGCCGCCGGCCTGGGGCGAAGTGCCATCGCCATGAACTGCTCGGGCAAGCACGCGGCGATGCTCGCGACGTGTGTCATGAACGGGTGGCCCACCGACAACTACCGCGACGCGTCCCACCCGCTGCAGATTGCGATCGCCGAGACCTTCGCCGAGCTCACCGGGGTGCCGGTGGAGGTCGTGGCGATCGACGGGTGCGGGGCCCCGCTGCTCTCGACCACCCTGGTCGGACTGGCTCGAGCCTTCCGCTCACTCGCGCTGACCTCGTCGGAGCCGGACGCGAAGATCGCGCAGGCCATCCGCACGCACCCTGAGATGGTATCTGGCACGAGGCGCGACGAGGTGCGGCTGCTGCGAGCCATCCCGGGAGCCATCGGCAAGGCTGGGGCGGAGGGTTGCTACGCGGTAGCCCTGCCCGACGGACGTGCCTTTGCGCTGAAGATCGACGACGGTGCGCCGCGGGCGCGGCCGGTGGTCATGGCGGCCGCGCTGGAGCGGTCTGGTGTTCTCGCGCTACCGGGCGTGGACGCAGGCGCCGTTCGGGAGACCGGGGTCGTCGAGCTGCTGGGTGGCGGCGTGCCGGTGGGGGAGATCCGGGCGTGCTTGTGACGTTGGTTGAGGGGTTTCGAGGCTCAGCGCTGGCGCGCTTCGCACCTCAACCACCAATCGAGGTGGTTGAGGTGCGAGCGAAGCGTGCCTCGAAACCCTTAGGGTTGGCGTGGTGAGCGTCTTTGAGGTCGAGAGTTACGTCAACCTGATCGTGGCCTTCGCGCTGCTGGCGACTGCCATCTTCGCGTTCGTGAATTCCCTGCTCCACTCGGCAGAGGCCTACGTCGCGGCCGGCAAGCTCACAAAGCCGGCGTGGTGCACGATTCTCGGCCTCGGGGTCGTGCTGCAGCTGGTGCCGCTCGGGTTGTCGCTCATCAACATCGCCATGCTGGTCGCCGCGCTGGTCTACCTCGCCGACGTCCGGCCAGCCTTGGCCAGTCTCCGACGCCGCTGACCGCGGTGGCCGGTCGGCTCGAGGGCCGGGTTCTTCGCTAGAATCCGCGCTGGCACCCTCACCAAGCACCGACTCAGACGGGAATTTCGTGGAACTACGCGACTACTGGCGCACCATCCGCCGGCGCTGGAAAGTCGTCGTCGTGTGCATCCTGCTCACGGTGGGGGCCGCGGGTCTGCTGACCTGGCAGACGACCCCCCAATACGCCTCGAGTGCGCAGATCTTCGTCTCCACCTCCAGTGCTGACGTCGGTGACGCCAGCGTGGGTGGCCAGTTTGCTACTCAGCGGGTTGCGTCCTACGCCGACTTGGTCGACACGCGCAAGCTCGCTGAGCGCGTAGCCGGCGACCTCGGCGGCGATCGCTATAGCGCCGAGCGTGTACGGAGCGCCATCAAGGCCGTCGTGGTGCCCGACACAGTGAACCTCGTGATCACCGCCACCGACCCCGACCCGGTGATGGCGCGAGACGTCGCCCAGGCCTACGCCGAGGCGCTCAGCGACCTGGTGGCCGAGATCGAGACGCCCGAGGGTAAGGACGTCGCGCCGATTCGGGCCTCGGTCGTCGACGACGCCGACATCTCCGACTCGCCAGTGAGCCCGCAGCCGATGCGTAACATCGGACTCGGGCTGGTGCTCGGCGTGCTTCTCGGGGTGGGACTCGCGGTGCTGCGTGAACTGCTCGATACCACGGTCACCTCGGCCGACGACGTCGCCGAGGTAACCGAGCACGCCGATCTTGGGGCACATTCAGCGCGACGCACGAGCGGCCGCGCGACCGGCAGGCGATGCCCTGTCCGAGCCGACCCCGTGGGCGGAGTCGTTCCGCGTGCTGCGCACCAACATGCAGTACGTCGACGTCGACCGCGATCGTCGCGCGTTCGTGGTGTCGAGCTCACTCCCCGGCGAAGGCAAGTCGACCACCGCGGTCAACCTCGCCGTGACGCTCGCCATGGCTGGGCAGAGCGTCGCGCTGATCGAGTGCGACCTGCGCCGTCCGCAGACCGCCGCCCGGCTGGGTCTCGACAACGCTGTGGGCACCACGAGCGTCTTGATCGGCAAGGTCCCGCTCGACGAGGCGCTGCAGGAGTACGGCTCGACCGGGTTGCAGGTGCTGACGTGCGGGCCCCGCCCGCCCAACCCTTCTGAGCTGCTGCAGTCGCATGCGATGGAGAAGCTCATCGGCGATCTCAAGACCCGGTTCGACGTGGTCATCCTCGACGCTCCACCACTGCTCCCGGTCACCGACGCGGCGCTGCTCGGGGCTCAGGTCGACGGGGTGCTCGTCGTAGCGCGCCACGGCGCTACGACCAAGGAGCAGCTGCGACACGCGCTGGAGCGGCTCGAAGCCGTGGATGCATCTCCGTGGGAGTGGTCATCAACCTCGCGCCGCCACGCAAGGCAAGTGATTACTACGGCTACGGCTACGGCTACGCGTACGCCTACGACTACTCGCCCGAGGTCGCCAAGCGCAAGGGCAAGGGCAAAGGGCCAAGGCGAGCCGTCGACCGCGCCCGGCCAGGCGTGCGTCCGAGTAATGACCGAAATCACCCCACGCGTTGGCCGCATTCGAGGCATAATTCTTCGCGCGTGGGGGGCGCACCCAACGACGTTTGGACCAGACGTGACTGACCTGATGCTCCGGGTACGGCGTCTACCGGTTGCCGGTGGCCGTCCTCTTCGACGCCGCTTGCTGGCTTGTCTCGTACGCCGTGTTCGCCTGGCTCCGCTTCGACACCGCAAGCGCTTGGGTGCCGTGGACCGAGGTGATGGTCGTAGCGGCCGGCACGACGCTTGCGTACTTCGTGCTCGGCGCCCCGTTCCACCTGCACCGAGGTCGAAGCCGGATGGCCTCGCTCGACGAGATGGTCGTCCTCGGCCCCGCGATGCTCGCCGCTGGTGGCCTGGCAACCGGGCTCAACCTTGTCTTCCAGTGGGTGCCGCAGATCGATCCCGGCCGGCGCCACCGTCTGCGCGCTGGTGCTGGCCGCCTGGGGTCGGGCTGCGTGGCGGCGGGCCCGTGAGGTCGAGCTGCAGCACCTCGAACGCATTGGAGCCACCCGGGTCGTCGTCATCGGCGCCGGCGACGCTGCTCACGAGCTGGTCGGGTCGATGATGCGTGACCCCGCCTCGCAATGGTGTCCGGTCGCGGTGCTGGACGACGACCCGGGCAAGCGGCGCAGACGGCTTCATGGCGTTCCGGTCGTCGGCACGACGAGCCAGCTGGCCGAGGCCGCCGCGCTGCACGAGGTAGGCACCGTCGTGATCGCGATTCCCAGCGCTTCGTCCGAGACCATCGCCCGACTTCGCACCCAGGCGCTCGAAGCCGACCTGAGCGTCAAGGTGCTCCCCGCCACCACCCAGCTGTTGAACGACCAGGTCGGGCATTCGAGACCTGCGCGACATCAACCTCACCGACGTGCTGGGCCGCAACGAGCTCGAGATGGACGTCGAGTCGATCGCCGACTACGTCACGGGGCGGCGCGTGCTCGTGACCGGTGCGGGTGGATCGATCGGGTCGGAGCTGTGCCGGCAGCTGCATCGCTACGCCCCGGCCGAGCTGATGATGCTCGATCGCGACGAGTCGGCACTGCATGCCCTGCAGCTCTCGATCCACGGCCGGGCATTGCTCGACTCCGACGAGGTGGTGCTGTGCGACATCCGCGACCGCGCCGGCCTGCACTCGCTGTTCGCATCTCGCCGCCCGGAGGTGGTCTTCCACGCGGCCGCCCTCAAGCACCTGCCGATGCTCGAGCAGTACCCCGCCGAGGCGGTCAAGACCAATGTGGTCGGCACCCTGAACGTGCTCGACGCCTGCGACCTGGTGGGCGTCTCCCGCTTCGTCAACATCTCCACCGACAAGGCGGCCGACCCCTCCAGCGTGCTCGGCTGGTCGAAACGCATCTCCGAACGGCTCACTGCCCAGCGGGCATTGACCGACCCCGGCATCTACGTGTCGGTCCGTTTCGGCAACGTGCTGGGCAGCCGCGGATCGGTGCTCACCTCGTTCGCCAAGCAGATCGCCGACGGCGGCCCGGTCACCGTCACCGACCCCGACGTCACCCGTTACTTCATGACCATCGAGGAAGCCTGCCAGCTCGTGGTGCAGGCCGCGGCCATCGGCGCGGCCGGCGAAGCACTCGTGCTCGACATGGGCGAACCCGTGCGCATCCTCGACGTGGCCAAGCAGCTCATCGACCAGTCCGGATCACCGATCCGAGTCGTCTTCACGGGCCTGCGCGAGGGCGAGAAGATGCACGAAGACCTCTTCGGGTCCGAGGAGCCGCGCGACTTGCGTCCCATGCATCCGTTGGTGTCGCACGTGCCGGTGCCCGCGTTGAGCCCCCGACAGGCCCTCGAGCTGCCTGTTACCGGCACCCCACGCTCGGTCCGGGAGGCCATCGCGCTCCTCTCGGCCGAACCGGGAGACGCTCGTCGAGACCGGCGTCGACTACTCGACCACGATGTAGCGACGCAGGGCCGCTTCGGCCGGCTCGGGCGTGAACCCGGAGTCGGTGAGGCGGCTCAGGTCCAGCACGCTGTGCTGCGGTCGAGGCGCCATGTGCTTGCCTGCGGTGTACTGGGCAGTGCTCACTCGCTCGATGTCGTCCGGGCTCCGGCCACGCAACGCGAACACGGCGGCGGCCACGTCGGCCCACGTCATCGGCTCGCCGCCGTTGCTGACGTTGACCACGCCGTGCACCCCGTGTTCGAGCAGGTGTCGGGTGGCGCGTGCCAACTCGTCGGTGAAGCAGAGCCGGCCCCGCTGGTCGTCGACAACCGACGGCGAGACGCCGTTGCGGGCCAAGCCCTCCATGGTGCGCACGAAGTTGCGGCCCTCGCCGATGAGCCACGACGTGCGCAGCACGAGGTGGTGGCGGGCCGTGCTCACGGCCACGTCACCCGCGGCCTTCGACTGTGCGTAGACCCCCAGCGGTGACAGCGGCTCGTCCTCGGTGTGCAGCTCGCGGGTGCCGTCGAAGACGTACTCGCTCGAGTAGTGCACGAGGGTGAGGCCGTGCTCGTCGGCGACCCGTGCGAGCGTCGCCGGCACGACTGCGTTGACGGCCCAGGCCGCGACGCGCCCCTCTGGGGTCTCCGCGGCGTCGACGGCGGTGTAGGCCGCCGCGTTCAGGATGACGTCGTGGTCGCGCCAGGGCCAGGCGGCAACGGCCGCGGCGTCGGTGAGGTCGAGCTCGTCGAGGTCGACGCCGACGGCGTTGGGGAATTCCGCCAGGAGAGCTCGACCGAGCTGCCCGCGGCAGCCGGTGACCAGCGGGCGACGGGGGAGAACCGGTGTGGCGTCGGCCAGGGATCGGGTTGGTGTGGTCCTTCTCGGAGATCTCTGAATCGGTGAGCGGGATCGGCCACGGGATCGCTGACGTCGCGTCGTCCAGAGCCAGGGCCGGGTAGGCGAGGCCGGGGCGCCAGTGGTCGTTGACCAAGTACGTGTAGGCGACGTCGTCCTCGAGCGTCTGGTAGCTGTTGCCGACGCCGCGGGGCACGAAGACCGCGACGCCTGGCGTGAGCTCGGTGGTGAACGTGGAGCCGAAGGAGTCGCCCTCACGCATGTCGACCCACGCGCCGAAGGCCCGGCCGGTGGCCAGCGACACGAGCTTGTCCCACGGCTCGGTGTGGATGCCGCGGGTGGCGCCGCGGCGGGCGTTGAAGGAGACGTTCTGCTGGACGGGTCCGAAGTCAGGGAGGCCGAGCGCGAGCATCTTCTCGCGCTGCCAGTTCTCCTTGAACCAGCCGCGGGCGTCCTCGTGCACGGGGAGGTGGAGGACGAGCAGGCCGGGGATCGGGGTGTGCTCGAGGCGGAGGTCGTTGGTCATGGCTGTCTCTCGGCTTGCGGCGTCTCGATACGCCCGTCGCTCGCTCGCTACTCGACGATCGCCGGGCGTCGAGCTCGCCGAGGAACGGGCGCGGATCGAGACGTCGAGACAGAGGTTCGAGCTGCGAGCGCGGCTCGACCTGAACCACCGGGCTCGGTGCTTCCGGTCGTCGAGTGCCCGCCGAGGGACGAGGCGGGTGTATCGAGACGCGGTGAGCTGCCCATGGCCTTCACTGGCCTTTCGCTGCGTAGGCGGCTTCGGTGGCCTGCTTGTGCGGTCGCCACCAGGCCTCGTTGTCTCGGTACCACTCGATGGTGCGGGCCAGGCCCGACTCGAAGTCGGCGAACGATGGCTGCCACCCGAGCTCGGTGCGCAGCTTGGTGGAGTCGATGGCGTAGCGCAGGTCGTGGCCGGCGCGGTCGGTGACGAGATCGAAGTCGTCGGGGGAGCGGCCGAGGTGCTCGAGAATCAGGCGCACGACGTCGAGGTTGTTGCGCTCGCCGTCGGCACCGATCAGGTAGGTCTCGCCGATGCGGCCGTGCTGCAGGATCGTCCAGACAGCTGAGCTGTGGTCGGCGGCGTGGATCCAGTCGCGGACGTTGGTGCCGGCGCCGTAGACCTTGGGTCGGTCGCCGTCGAGCACGTTGGTGATCTGGCGCGGGATGAACTTCTCGATGTGCTGCCACGGCCCGTAGTTGTTGGAGCAGTTGCTGATCGTCGCCCGCACCCCGAAGCTGCGAACCCAGGCGCGCACGAGGTGGTCGGAGCCGGCCTTCGCCGCGCTGTAGGGGCTGCTCGGGTTGTAGGGCGTGGCTTCGGTGAAGCGCTGCGGGTCGTCGAGCTCGAGGTCGCCGTAGACCTCGTCGGTGGAGATGTGGTGAAGCCGCACGTCGTGACGGCGGGCTGCCTCGAGCACGCAGAACGTGCCGACCAGGTTGGTCTGGATGAAAGGTCCTGGCTCGGTCAGCGAGTTGTCGTTGTGCGACTCGGCGGCGAAGTGCACCACCGCGTCGTGCTCGCCCACGAGCCGGTCGACGGTCGGCTGGTCAGCGACGTCACCCACGACGAGCGACACTCGGTCGGCCGGAAGGCCGTCGAGCGACTCGCGACTCGCGGCGTAGGTGAGCTTGTCGAGCACTGTGACGACGGCATCACTGTGCTCGACCAGGTGGTGCACGAAGTTGGAGCCGATGAAGCCGGCTCCGCCGGTGACGAGTACCCGTTCCACCCGCGTGAGTCTAGAGTCAGCGCTCGTGCGCGGAATCATCCTGGCCGGCGGTACCGGCAGCCGGCTGCACCCGATCACCCACGCGGTGAGCAAGCAGTTGATGCCGGTCTACGACAAGCCGATGATCCACTACCCGCTCTCGACGCTGATGCTGGCCGGCATTCGCGAGATCCTCGTAATCACGACCCCGCACGAGGCAGACCAGTTCCGCCGCCTGCTCGGTGACGGCTCTGGCCTCGGCATCACGATCACCTACGCGGTGCAGCCCTCGCCCGACGGGCTGGCGCAGGCGTTCGTGATCGGAGCCGACCACATCGGCGACGATCGCGTCGGGCTGGTGCTGGGCGACAACATCTTCTACGGCTCGGGTCTCGGCACTCGGCTGCGGCGCTTCGAGTCACTCGACGGCGCCGCTGTCTTCGGCTACCGCGTCGCCGACCCAACCGCCTACGGCGTCGTCGAGTTCGACGACGAGGGTCGCGCCTTGTCGCTGGAGGAGAAGCCCGCGAAGCCACGCAGCAGCTACGCCGTGCCGGGCCTCTACTTCTACGGCAACGACGTGGTCGAGAAGGCGAGCTCGCTCAAGCCCTCGGCGCGCGGCGAGCTCGAGATCACCGACCTCAACCGGCTCTACCTCGACGAGGGGCGACTGCAGGTGGAGGTGCTGCCGCGAGGGTCGGCCTGGCTCGACACCGGCACGTTCGACGACCTCAACGACGCCTCCAACTTCGTGCGCGCGATCGAGGCGCGTCAGGGCACGAAGGTGAGTGCTCCGGAGGAAGTAGCGTGGCGGATGGGATTCATCGACGACGACCAGCTCACCGTACTCGGCAACGGGCTCGCCAAGAGCGGCTACGGAACCTACCTTCTCGACCTAATGCGTTAGGCGCCTGCAGGACCAAGAGGTCGATCAGTAGGCGCCACGCGAGCCGAAGACGGCGCCCAGCGTGCGCCAGAGTATCGCGAGGTCCTGCAGCATCGACCAGTTGTCGACGTAGTAGAGATCGAGCCGCTTTGCCTCGTCGGGTGAGAGGTCGCTGCGACCAGAGACCTGCCAGAGACCGGTCATTCCAGGCCGGACGAGAAGCCTCCGGGACATGGTCGTGCCATAGCGAGCCATCTCCTCAGCCACATGTGGTCTGGGTCCAACGAGACTCATGTGACCGAATAACACGTTCAAGAGTTGCGGCAGTTCGTCTAGCGAGTATCGGCGCAACCAGCGCCCTGGACGCGTAACGCGGGGGTCTTCCTTGAGCTTAAAGAGCAGCTCAGCTCCGTGAACGTTCTCCAGCTCCGCCTGAAGCGTCTCGGCGTTCACGACCATCGACCGGAATTTGTAGCAGTTAAAGAGTTCGCCGCTCTTGCCCACTCGTGCTTGGCGGTAGATCACAGGGCCACGGTCGTGGACCCAGATGCGGATGCCACAGAGTGCTAGAAGTGGGGCGAACATGACCAGGAGGAGCGCTGCCCCGATGAGGTCGAAGAGCCGCTTCGCTCGACGAGAAGCGTTCAACGTTTGGGGCTTCTCGATGTGGATCAGGGGGAGGCCACCCACCGGGCGCACGCGCACTCGTTCGCCGGAGATGTCAGCAACGCTCGGCGCAACGACCACTTGCGTATGTCCATTTTCCAGATCCCAGACGACCTCGCGGAGTTCGTCGCTGTTCATGAGCGACGAGTCAGCGAAAAAGACGACGTCCGGTTGGAACTCTGCAATGGCTAGTCGGACTCCTTGAGACTGACCGATTACGGTGAGACCCCCCGGTGTGAATTCGCCCGCAAACGGCTCAGACGTCAAGGCGCCGATGACTCGATACCCGAGCCACTTCTCGCGGGCGAGCACGGCTGCAATCTCATCAACGTGCTCCGAAGTTCCAGATAGTAAAACTGTTTGGAGCATTCGACCGCTTTGACGTGCCCGATGAAGGGTCGATCGGAGCGCCAACCGACCACCGATAAGCGCGGGTACCCCGATCGTGAATGCGAGCACGAAAAACCGCGCGACAATTGAAATTTAGCCAGGTAGCACGCGATACCGATTATGGCGGCCACCGCGCCACTGGCCGTGACTAGACGCTTGAATTCGTCGGCACCGGCCCCAAACAATTCGTGCTGGTAACTACCTGCCAGCCAGAGTGCCGAGAGCCACCCAACGACGATGAGCGGGCCCACCAACGATAGGGCATCGCCGACGTCGTCGGGTGCCTTGAACGGAAGCGCATTGCGCCCGAGCGCCGCGGTGCTGCACGCGATAAGAATGGCGCAGAGGTCGAGGCTCGCAGCAACGAGGGGAAGCAGACGAAGCAAGTTGGACGTGCGCGCGACGAGTCGGCCGCTCTGGAGGGGATGGAGTGCCACGGTCACGATCGTTCAGCCTCCGTCGCTCACACTGGGTCGGCGCAAGTGGAGAGATGCCCGAGTTCACACCCACTTCTCGTGCTGCTCAACTGGAGCCCCATAGATTGGTTACGGCCAGCGATGAATCTATCTGCGAACTTCCACTCACCGCTCGGACGGCTCTACTAGTCATTTCGAGCCACTTGCACGTGCCTGCGCAACTGACGCGCGGAGGAAGCGCAGGCAGCAAGATCAATCTGGTGATGACGGTGTTGTTGATCTCCTCGGTGCTGGCCGGCTGGTGTCTTCTACCTCTGCCGCTGGCCTTGGCCTGTGGACGCAGCTTTCGTCACGGCAGCACCACCGAGCCGTTGCGCGAACAGGAGGCCAGCGGAGCCTTCAATCGGGTGGCCTGACGCGCCTCGGATGGTGTGGTCGACCACCGGAGGGAGGTGGTCGACCACACCATCCGTCACCCCGACTCTCGAGTCGGGCTGTTCCACCGCTCAACAATTGAGGCTAAGGGTGAGTGCGCTGCTTCGCGGGCGGCTGCGAAGCCGATGTGCTGGAGCCTTTGGTCGGGAATCCAGAAATCCGTGAGAAGTCTCGGGTGCGGTAGGCCTCGCCGTAGGCATCCGTGAGTTGCCGGACCGTGCGACGGACGTCAAGCGTCTCGGCTGCCACCTTGAGAGCACCCTGGCTGAGTCGGTGATAGGTGACAGGGTTGATCAGTTGCACAAGTTGATCCGCCAGAGCCTTGGCATCACCTTTCGGTATGAGGGCGCCGTTGACATCGTGCTGGATGATGTCTTGAATCCCGTCGACGTGGGTGCCGATCACAGGGATGCCCCGAGTAGTTGCCTCGGCCAGCAGATATCCGAAGCTCTCATATCGTGAAGTCAAAACAACAACGTCGCAACTATCTAGCCACTCGAGAAATTCCGGACGCCCCATCCAGGGGGTGACGCGAAGATCGTCGGAATTGAGCCCGGAGTCCATCATCGCCCCATCAAGGGAGATCTGGTCACCTGGATAGTGGCCTGTGCCGACGAGTTCGAATTGAAAGCGGCTTTCGTCGCACCTACGGAGCGCGCTGACTGCGCGTAGGTATGTTCCAACGTCCTTTTGCCACGTTATTCTTGCTGCCATTCCAACGCGCAACCTTTGGGCAGGGTTCGCAAGTTCTCGTGGCCTGCGGTGAAGGATTTCCACACCGTTAGTTGCGGTGGTGACTCGGGCCAGGTTGACGCGAACCTCATCGGTTGCGCGTGCTGCTTCGCTGGGCGACGTGGCCACAATCAGGCATCGCGACACCTTCGCCAGCAGACGTTCAGCCGATAGATAGACCCAACGTGAGAGTCGAGGTTGACCGAGGTAGTGGAAGGCGTGGGGGGTATAGATGGTGCGGCCGTGGCGACTGAGCTTTCCGAGTTGCGCCAGTCGGCCGACAAGACCGGCTTGAGAACTGTGCAGATGCACTACATCGGCGCGCAGGCGGCGTAGTTCCTGACGCAGGCGCCAGGCAGCGTGAATCTCCTGGAGCAACCACTTGGTTCGTGGCATCGGAATCACTACAACGTCAAACCCGCCCGCCCTGAGATTCGCCGCAAACGAATTCTCATGGGCTAGGACGAAACTGAAACGTATCGAGTCGCGATCGCTGTGGTCGACCAATAGTTGGAGGTAGGTCTCCACGCCTCCATAGACTTCGGTCACATGGACGACGTGAAGCGTTGAACCCATCTGCCGGCGGGACCCGCTCATATGTCCGGGAGCCTAGGGTTCGCCGGCAACGACGCGCATGGCTTGCGCCGCAGAGACTTGGTTGACCGCCCGCGAGCGCAAGGCAGGGGTCATCAGAAGCCAGAAAAGTCCCGGTATCACTGGGGTTGGCTGGAGCGGGGGGCTGGTGTCTTCAGTCATGAGGGGCCACCCCTCGACTGACCTTTGCGCGAGCCCTTCGGCCTCGCTGTGAGCTCAGCCCGCGTGGCGGCCTGAAGCAGAGCAGACTGCATCACCGGACCGAGCTGCTTGGAGAAGGCCAGAGTTAGGTGCAGTCCGTCGGCGTAGACGGGCGTCGGCCCGACGAATGCCGGGCAGTGCTCGTCGTAACAGAACCAGTCGATGGTGTCGATATATGTGGCGCCAGTCCTTTCGGAGACGCGACGTTGCATCTCGGTGTAGTCGACCCAGGTCGAGGAGGCGTCCTGCTCACAGTCGTCCGGCGAACCGACTGACGTAACGCATGCCTGAAGTGCCTTCGACCCGGGGGGTGGAGCCAGTTCTACAACGAGGCGGCCCGGCTTCGCGACGGCCCGCTGGAACTGCACCAGGCCGCGCTCAATCTCGCTAATGGCTGCACCTCCGGTGGCGCCAGAGGCCAGACCGGAGAGCGCGTATCCGAACGAAGAGGACAAGATGACGACGTCCGGGTTCAGTCGTTCAATCTCATCGACGGCGAAGTCCTTGAAATCCGTGCACTCGGGATAGGCCGCTCCGCTAAACGTCGTGGTGGGGGCCTGGAAGGCAGGGCACTGTTGGCGGGTCAGTTGTTGCACGACGAACTGGGACTCGAGCGCGGTGCGCACAGCCGGCATGTAGGCCATCGCATACGAGTCCCCCACGACCACGGCACTGAAGCCGGGCTTTGGGTTGCCAAAGCGACACTCGTCGACATTGGGTGGCCCGACATCCACACAGCCATAGCTCTGCAAGTCCTCGAACCAACGCGGCAATCCCAGGGAGTCCACCGTGGGCTCGAAGTCGGGGAACCGTTCGAGACGCAGCGACTGGAGCACTCGTTCTTGCAGGTACTCCTCGTCATCGGTCGCCGCGTCACCGCCGATCTCGATGGGCGAGGTGGTCGCCGACGTGCCGGCCGGTTGAGCCGCGAGCAGCGGGGTCTCGAGTCCAGCATCGGGTTGCTGCACAGCCAGAGCGGAAAGAACGATCGCAGCGAGAAGTCCGGTGGCGAGCCATCCGTTGGCAACGGGGTGTGAGTGGTCCGCGGGCCCGCGGACCCTGGCGCGCCGCCAACGTGGCTCCAGCCAATTCGACCGGCGAACCGGATTCTCGACCATGTGAAAGGTAAAGATCGAGAGAGCCAGGGTTGCAGCAAGTGCCGTGCCCTGGTAAGCGAGGCCCTTCTCCGGGAAGTAGGCGACCGCAAGGACAGCGACCGGGAAGTGCCACAAGTACAGGGAATATGAGATGTCACCCAAGTAACGCGTCACCGGATTCACGAGGAGGGGGAACTTGAGGTTGACGCCGACCCCGGCCGAGACAACCAGGGCGGCTCCGATGACTGGGAGAGCCGCCCATGGCATGGGGAAGGTCAAGGTGTCATTGATCATCACCGCCGAGACGCCGATCATTGAGAGGCCGAGTGTCGTCAGCAGATAGCGCAGAAGTTGGGGGGTGCGAACCAGCCAGGGAGCCAGCGTTGCGATGGTGGCTCCGAGGGCCAACTCCCAAGCCCGGTCGAACGTCGAGAAGTAAGCGGCGGTCGGGGCTTCCACCGAGTGGTAGTACGAGTAGCCCGCGCTGAGCGTCACGACCATCAAGGAGAGGGCAAGCAAACCAAAGTGTGGTTGTGTGGCGGTGGATGCAGCCCCTCCGATGGATGCGTGGCTACGGCCGTGGGGCGTGGTTGTCCGAGCGCGCCGCATCCTCGTTGCGCCGACCGCCATTATGACGACTACGAGGGTTGGCCAGACAACGTAGAACTGCTCCTCGACGGCGAGTGACCAATAGTGCTGGAGCGGCGAGACGAGCACGTTGTCGCCGAAGTAGTCGGTCCCGATGTCGGCGAAGTGCCAGTTTGCGGCAAACAGGAGGGCCCACACGCCGTCCTCGCGCACGCCATCGCCGCGGGCGGTCGAAAAGAGGATGTAGGTCGCCGCGATGGTGACTGACAGAACCAACACGGCGACCGGCACGATCCGTCGGACCCGTCGGCGGTAGAAGTTGAGGTAGCTGATCTTCCCCAGTCGGTCGTGTTCGCCGAGCAGAAGTGACGTGATGAGGAACCCAGAGACCACAAAGAAAATGTCGACACCTACAAAGCCGCCGGCGGGCTCGCCGAGGACGTGGTCGGCGATCACGAGCAGCACTGCGACGGCGCGCAGGCCCTGGATGTCCCCTCGGAAGTTAGCGGCGGACCGTGCTTTCGGCCTGGACCTCGCACGCAACAGTCGTTTCACACCGAGATGCTATGTCGTTGGTTCGATGCGCGACGGTGGTACCTCAGAATCGCCCGGTCTCTGAGGCGCACCGGGTGTGGGGGCGAGCCGAGTGTGGGATTTCGCGAATCTCGATGGGCCGGCGTTCGGACCGGCGCTCAACAGGATGCCTGTGACCAGCAACCCGATCGTCAGCCCAAAGATGGGCGCGAGGGAGCCGAACGGACCCCGCCACATCCCTACTTGCGCGACGGACAAATATGCGGCCAGCACCGCCAGTTTGGACTGGGAGCGCCACGCGAGGTCGAGTCGGGACCAGAAGAATCCGACGAGAAGGAAGACCACTACGACCCCTGCCCAACTCAGCTCGACGTAGGCCTCGGCTGGGAGTGGGAGGGACAGGTCAGCAAAGCTATACCCACGATCTTGGGCGACGGCGATCGAGCCGGGCTCGGCCTTGCCCGTCCACAGTGCGCGGGGCACGAAGAAAAGCAACCCGGAGATCAGATGCAAGCCCCATTGCAGGCCCACATGATCGACATAATGGACCGAGTTGATGGTTTGCTGGAACCCGTCGAAGTCACGTGAGGCCAAGAGGCTCAGCGGCGCCATTTTCTGCGCCGAAGCCGCTCGGAAGAGGTCTGCGGTTGGGTAGGCCAGCAGGAAGGCGCCGATGCAGATCGCGAGGAGGAGTAGCCCCGCCAGCCGTCCGCGTGGACGGAAGTAGGCCATTGCCACCGAGCCGAACGACGCCAAGACGATGTATCGGGTATAGGCGAACGGATTGGCGACAATGAGAAGAAGTACGGCCGCGTAGGTTGCGAGGATTTTCGCCCACCTCAAGGTTCCGGTCTGGGCTGGCGCAGTGCGCATCACCCAGAGCGAAAGAATGGCCGAGGAAGCGGCGAAGGAGCTCGGAGCAATCTTCAGCAGCCCCCGCGAGATAGCATCGGTGTTGCCGCTCGATGCGAGTCCGACATTGAAGGCGTCGCGCGACTGATACAGGCCCGACAGGCCACCTGCGGCGCTAATCACCACGGGCACCAGTAACGTCGCCAACAAGGCCAAACCTGCGCCGATCCAGAGTAGCCGTGGACCTGCCTGCGGCTGGATCTTCCACGCTGGCGCGCTTGATTTCCGGCCAAGAGTATTGGTCAAGGCATAGCCGACAAACAGTGCGCCTTGTGCCAGGACCAAGATCAACTGGGCTCGGATCGTTGCGGAGAAGTCCGACGTCGCGCCGGGATCTTGCCAGGCAGCTTGGACGTGCGAGATCTGATAGATCTGAGGAAGCGCCAGCCAGCAGTATGGAAATGTGCTTGCGATCAAGAGACACGGGCGAAGGTGTCGATAGATCGCGCACGTGGCTCCGATCGAGCACATCAATGCGTAAATGACCGACAGCGCCGCGTGGTAGCCGTCCATGTCGGCCAGCCAGCCGATCGTGGGGAGGAGGGCCAGGGCGCTGATTCCGACCGCGAGGGCGAAGAAGGTCAGCGCATATTCCTGTGCGTCACCCTCACTGTCATCGGCGCGGGCGTGGGTGCCTGGATGTTCTGGCGTGGGCACCAACGGAGAGGTCGTCACTGACACGTGGTGCCGCCTTTGCCTTTTCGCTCGTGCGCTAGGTTTGCCTCTGGCGCGGGGTACATGCGCAACTCTCACCCAATAGTCCGCGGAAGGTCTCCGGTGCTCGAAGTTCTCGCCATGTTGGCACGGCGCTGGCGCGTGTTGCTCGCCATGATTGTGCTCGGTCTGGGTACGGGAGCGGCCATTACCTACGAGGTTACTCCCAGCTACCGGGCCAGTTCCCAACTGTTCGTGGCCCTGGACTCGGCCGACGGCGCCATCGAACTGAACTCTGCTGCGAGCTTCTCGTCGCAACGAGTGAAGTCGTACCCGGACCTGGTCGATAGTCCGCTCGTCCTCGGCCCCGCGATTGCAGATCTGGGGCTTGATCTCACGCCCGAGGAGCTCTCCCGGTCCGTCAAGGCTGAGGTTCCGCCGAACACGGTGCTGATCCAGGTCTACGTCGACGACTCGTCCCCTACCCGGGCTGCAGCCATCGCCAACGCCGTGTCGACACACCTCGCCGAAGTGGTTGAGGAGTTGGACCGCACGAGAGACGATCGCTCGAAGTCCGGTGCGTGTGAGCGTCACCCGCGAGGCGACCCCGCCTGCGCAGCCGCGCACCCCCATTCCGGTCCTCAACCTGGCCATCGGCCTACTGGGAGGTGTCGTCGTCGGTGTCGCCGTGGCGGCGATGCGCGAGGCGCTCGACACGACAATCAAGGACGAGAGTGACGTCTTTGAGGCCACAGGTCTAGCGACGCTGAGCAGCGTGCCCACGAACCGGGACGTCGTTTCGCATCCGCGCTTGGACCAGCCACCGGTCGACCCCGTGTGGGCCGAGTCGTACCGCAAACTTCGTACTAACCTGGGTTACGTCGATCCGGATCACCCGCTGCGCGTCATCGCCCTGTCGAGCGCGCTGCCCGGTGACGGCAAGTCACTCACGGCGATCAACCTTGCCGCCTCGCTGGCTCAGAGTGGCCAGCGCACGATACTGGTAGAGGCCGATCTTCGTCGTCCGTCCCTGGCCAAGGTGCTGGGACTGTCACCTGACGTCGGCGTGTCAACGGTGGTTGCGGGCAAGGCCCTGTTCCAGGACGTCTTCCAAACGGCGGACGGCTTTGACGTGCTGACTAGTGGACCGATTCCGCCCAACCCAAGCGAACTGCTCGGGTCGCATGCGTTCCGGAGCCTCATCGATCAACTGAGTTCAAGTTACGATCGGGTCGTGATCGACACACCGCCACTAGTCGCGGTGACCGATGCAGCGGTGGTTGCCACCGTGGTCGACGGCGTTGTGCTGGTGGCACAGGCAAATCGCACGAAGAAAGCCGACCTACGGCGAGCGATCTTCGGGCTCCGTGCGGTGGAGGCGAGCATCTCGGGACTGGTTCTGAATCAGGTTTCTATCAGTGCCCTGTCCTACTACCAGTACGATTATCGGACTCGTTCCAGCAGTTGACGTGACTCACCTACCGAACTTGTCCCGGGGGATTCGCTTCCGAAGCCGGGTCCCGATGCCGGTGGTTGAGGCGGTTGTTCACGCACGTGTCGTCGCCGCCAGGCGCTCGAACGGCGCCGAGCAGCGAGCCCGACGGGAGATGGAACTTCTACTCGCGGCCGTGAGGCCGGACCTCGTAGATTCGTCCATCGGCGACTACCAAGACCGCATGATTCGTCGGTCCGAGCTCCGGTACCACCCAGGCCAGCTGAACCATCAGCCGGTAGCGGGTGTGGAGCACCTCCGGGAGGCGATGTCGTGGGGGCGTGGTGTGGTGCTGAGCTTCCTGCATCACGGACACTACGAGGGAAGTTTGGCGTCCGTGGGCCGCCAGATGGGGCCACTGCACCTTCTCGTCGATCCGCTCATGCTCGATCCCCGCGGGCCGTCGTGGCTGCACGCACACATCAACGTCGCCTGCTCGACCGGAAATCTCCCGGTCGACGCGCGGTTGGGGTCTCGTGCGTGTCGCGAATTGCTTGCCGCCGGAGGAATCGTTGCGATAGCACCGGACATTCCCGGCTCGACTCCCGTGAACTTCCTTGGTCGTCCTCGGCTCGGCTCGGCTGGTGTGGCTCGGGTTGCATATTCGGTGGGTGCTCCGGTAGTGGTGCTGAACGCGGTACGCCGCCGTGGATCACTGGGAGTGGCGTTGGGGCCAACGCTCCGGCCTGAGGAGCACGATAATGCTGAGAGCCTTCTCGCAGCCGTGCTGGACGCCCACGAGAGCGCGGTTATTGCGTGGCCGGGTGGGTACGACCAGCCTTCAATGCGATGGGGCCAGAGGTCCGATACGCCGTGAGGGTCTAGAACTCCAACTCACGAGTGCTGGCCAGTCGCAGGCGCCTGTGTGTCCAGGTCTAGGCGACGATCGGCCATCATCAGGAGTGCCGAATAGCACAAACTGCTCACGCCGACACTCCACGCAACTGCAGCGGGATCGTCGACGGGCATGAAAACGACGGCTGTCGTGGCTGCGCCGACCGTGGCTACCGCGCGCGCCATCAGCAACGTGGCCGAACGCGATTGTCGTCTGAGCGCGGCCGCTGGCAGATAGGCCGCAAAGACGGCGGCGTGATTCACCGCGAAGCCGACGATCGCGCCCCAGGAGAGGGCCTCGAAACCGGGCAAAAGAAAGGGATAGAGGGGAGTGCGGGTCAACGCCAATAACCCCACGGCGGAGAACGCAGTACCGACGACGAATGCGCTCCACCCCCAGAGGAAACGACGAGTCAGCGTCTGCTCGGCCACCTTGGTGAAGATGACACGACGGGCCGCGAGGCCCATGACGCTTAGCGGACCCAGGATGGTCAGGGCCATGCGCGCCGCAGACGCGTCACCTTCTTGACCCTGGACGTGGACCAACGTCAGCATGCCGAACAACGGGACTCCCGACAGCACCGAGTCCAACAGCAATGGTCGGCACTCCCATCGATCGTCGCGCAGCACTCCCAAGCCAGCAAGGGCGCGTGTGAAGGTCACCGGACTCAACTGAAGCCAGAGTGGCATTGCCGGAATCCACCATGCCAGAGCCAGCCATGCGGAGTCGCCCGCCAATCTCCACACACACAGGGTGACGGCAACCTGGGTTATCAACACGACGATGTCCTGCCGCAAATATCGGCCCGGGTGCGTCCAACATCGGATGAGGCGTTCGTAGTCGTAACTGACGAAGGCCAGCGCCGCCACAGAACACAAGGCCAGAGGCACACTTGCCAGAGCAGCAGCAACGACCAGCTGGGCGGCACAGACGAAGAAAGCGATGGACTGGGCGCTGTCGCGCCCCGCCTCGTGGGTACGCCGACCGATGAGCACTCGTTCGCTTCCGACCGCCTGGCCGATGCCCACAAGCAGGAGGAAGCTGGTGAACCAAATGGAGTACTCATCGAAGCTTGACCGCGGCATCGCGATCGCGAACAGCCCCATCTGAACCACGGAACTGCCGGAGTTGATGGCCTGGATGCCGAGGATCGAGGCGGACCGCCGGGCACCTGTCGGCGGCGTGCGAGCTTCTGCCGACGTACTCATCGTCGGATGGTACCTTTCCGGCCGACCGAAACATGACCGACGGAGGACCGTGGGCGTCAATCACGCAGCCGTGGCGCGCAGATCGCGTAGCCACAGGTTTGCCGAGCATCTGATCGGCCTCGGAGACCTGCTGGTGAGCCCCTCTGGCCGGGTCGCGATCCACTCATCGCCGGACCTGGATGACAACGTCGTGGCGCTACTTCGTGGCCGGCCTCCTGGAGTCGAGCTGGTGGTCCTGGTCGACGACCTTGGCGCTGCGCAGGCCCGGGCCGAGGTGCTCGGGCTCGACGTTCCCCTCCGGCAAAGGCGAAGCAGAGCCGGGCTGTGGACCTACTGGCGCTGCGGAGTCCTGATCTGCACACACGGGTTGTACGGCACCCGCCGGCGACGTCGGGGGCGCAGGATTGTGGGTCTGTGGCACGGGGAGTTCGGTAAGCTTCTCGGCGCGTTCTTGGGCGAGCCTCGAAGCCACTACGACTGGATGCCGGTCTCAAGCTCACTATCCCGAGCGTGGCGCAGCGCGGAGTTCCTGGTGCCACCGCCGAGCGTCCACGTCGTGGGCACCCCGCGCCAGACGATGCTGTCTGACGCCACCGCGTCGCGCGTACTCCAGGTGATCGGACCCGGCCCCCACGTGGTGTGGGCGCCGACCTATCGCGTCACCGGGGTCGGTCGGCCCCACGTGGATGGAGAGCCCGGTGTGGTCCAGCGCGATATCGCGCCAGACGATCCACAGCTGCGTTCGTTGCTCTCGACAACCGGCGCGACCTTGTGGATGAGGCCGCATCCGTCAGATGCCGAGACCGAGAGTCTTGCGCGCCGATTGGCGGACTCGGGCGTTCGCTCGGCTTCGAACGCCGACCTCGCGAAGCTAGGGCTTACGTTCTACGAGTTGCTCAGCGCAGCCAACTGCTTGGTCACCGACTATTCCTCGTTGTGGGTCGACTTCCTGGTCTGCGACCGGCCGATGGTCTCCTACTGCCCTGACCTCGCTGCATTCCGCGAGACTCGAGGCCTGGCCCTTGAGCCGCACGAGTACTGGTTTCCGGGGCCGGTTGTGGAGGATGCCCAAGGCTTTTTGAGCAGCGTCGAGGGGGCTTTGTTGGGCACGGATCGCGATCGCGAACATCGGGGCCTGGTGCGGCGGCTGTTGCACACCAGTCTGGACGCCGATCCGGTGAAGGCCGTCTGGGCGTTCGCCACAGCTCGGCGCGCATAACTCACGGGTTGCAGAACTCGGGCTGCCCGCCATGGTGCGCGCGGTCCCGGACTTCCGAACCGCTCACCGAGAGGTGGCCAGCTGGTAAGCCTGAACGTGGGCCTGGTACATGCACTCCTCCGAGCAGTGCGAGGCAACCCACTCGGCGACTCGCTCGCTGTTCCGCTCTCCACGCTCCAGGGTCGAGACCACGATGCCGGCGATGACTAGTGGATCGCGCGGCACCAACGTTCCGCGCTGCTCGGCGAGCACCTCGCGGGTCGCGCCGGCGTCGGTCGCGATCACGGGAGTTCCCACGTTCAGCGACTCGATGATGACGGTTGGTACGCCCTCCGAGTTCGCATCTGGTGTGAAAACGAATGCGTCGGCGGCGGCCAGCACGTCGAGAACGCTCATATCCTCGGGAAGGGCGCCGAAATGCAGGAGGTGGTCGCCAAGGTCCTCGGCCGTGGTCTTGGCCTGTTCGTAGTAGTCGTTGTGGCCGTCCTGGATCGACCCAACGATCACCGCCCCCAGGCTTTCATGCGATCGAGCCGCCTCTTGGAGCGATTGCAGCAGGAGAGTGTGCCCCTTCTGCGGATTGAAGTTTGCGACATTGGCGACGACGGTCCGGCTATCGCTCGCGCCGAGGCGCTGACGGGTCTGTTGCCGCCGTGTCATTGCATGGCGAGCCTGCTCGGCACTGGCCGCCGGGTAGAAAACGACCCACGGCACCCGGCCACCTCGAATCCCGTACGTGTCACCGAGGGCCTCGCCCGTGGTCATGAAGACCGCTGTCAAGCGCCGGACGATTGGCATCACGAGGCGGATCATCGAGGCAGACGGCCTTGTGTCGATCAATTGCCAGACCACCGGTCTGCGCGCGAAGAGACAGGCGACGGCGGCGTCGAGGGAGAGCAGTCCGTGCAACTCCACCACTTCGGCCCGGGACTCCCGGATGCACCTGACCAGCCTGTGCACCTGAAAGGGGAAGACCAAGAGGTAGAGCACTAACGAGGCGGCCATGGCTCGGCGTCTGGGCCGCACCATGCGCGTCGTCATGGTTGGAACTCCGCTCGCGTTCAGTCGCTCGGCGGCATTGCCGAGTTCAGCCGGCACCAGGGCACACATCTCCAATCCGGTGCTGTGCGCTTCGGCGTGTGCCACGAGGCGCACGGCTTGATTGTGCGGGCCGGCATAGGCGGCGCTGGGAATGATGGACAACACGCGCATAGCGGTTCGGCTCCAAGCAGGGGGTAGACGATGGACAGAGAAGGGCCACGGTCGACTCCGTCAGGGTGCAGCGGCTGTCTGGTTGATCACGACCGCGTCAGGGTCCGGCGCTGCGTCGCGGGCTCCCTTAGGCGCCGCCTTATGGGTCAACTGCTCGTAGATGACCCGGGCGGTCTCGCGCATGTATTCCTGGAAAGGGTGCCATGCGGTTGGGCCCCCGGGGCTGGCGTCTCGCCCCTCGAAGTAGGGGGCGTTCGAACAGAAGTCGTGACCGTTGCTCATGGCGACGAGATCGACGAAACGGACACCCTCGGACTCTGCGGCACTACGGAGGCTGCGCACGAGTGCTTCCATGACGCGGACCCCGTAGAGGCTGTCCTTCGCCGTCAAACCGAGTTGGGGGCAGGTGCGTCCCCGCGGGAACATCTGCGGATATCCGACAACGACAACCACCGCATTGGGAGCGACGTCCCGAACGTGCCGGATGACGTCCACCACGTGACTCTCGACTTCCTGAGCCGCATTGAGCGGCGCGAGATCCGGTTCGCTCTGGAAGAAGTCGGTGCAGGGGGCACCATCGCTGTCGGTCGGAGCCAATTCGATGCACGTCTCGAGGAGTCGAAGGACAAAGTAGCTGCCGTCGTTCCCTCCCAGCGTGACGGTGACCAGGTCTACGTCCGGGCCCAATGCGTCGGCTTGCGGCGCGATGCGCGTTCCATCAGGCCTCACCTGCGACTGGATCAGGTCTGCGGTCGCGGCCCCGGTGCAGCTGACATCTCGGTACTGGGCAACCCGGAGCCAACCCGCCAAGTAAGAAGGGTAGTTGTTGCCCGTGCGTCCGCAGGCAAGTGGGTCCGAACGCTGGGGCAGCAGGCCGGGGCCGGCGGTGTAGGAGTCTCCCAAGGCCGCGTAGGAGATGCGGCTGCTCAAGAGTTGCTCTGGCAGGGGCTCGTCGATCGCCAGAACTTGGCGCGACGGTAAGGCCGCTACCTTGCTTGGAGGGGCGCCTCCTACAGCGAGCATGCGTGTGAGAACCACGGTCCCAACGAGCAGGAGGGCAGCACACAACACCCCGAGCAGAGTGAAAACTGCGATCAGGCGCGGTGTTTGGCGTCGTGATCGGACGGAACGAATCGAGCCGTTGGCCAAGGGGAGCCTTTCGAATGGCGTCCGAGGGAGGGACTGACGCATATCTCATCACATGACGCCTCGAACGTGACCCCGAGCCGCGACTCGTGGGGAGGGCGCGAGGTCGGGTGCGGCACTCGGCGCTGGGGACCAATGGCCACACAGCCACGGCGATCGCGAGAACGCCAGCAGGGCGGCGCAGAGGCGCCGAACTCGGCGCCGAGTGAACATCAGACACTGGCCCGGGAGCGGCAACTCGAGAACTCGCGGACTTCCTTGGAATGATGGCGATCACGAAGCCGGTGACGACGAAGAACATGTCAACGGCTAGGAACCCAGCCTCGCCAATGATTGGTGTATCCGTACCTCCAGGTGGTGCCCAACACCAGCCAGATCGCGACTCACGCATGCCGTCCAGGACTGCGAATCCTGCTGCGTAGCCCATGGCGCGGACTTCAGGGGCGTCATTCTCGATCTCGCCCGTCTCCGTTGAAGGCTGCTTTGAACTCTCGTACTCGATTCTGGCATGCGGGCACGGGCGTGCGTGCGTGCATATTCGGTCCGAAACACTAGCCTGCCTGCATGCCGAACATGAAGGTCTTGGTCACCGGCGGCGCCGGCTACATCGGCTCGACGACGGCCAAGGCGCTCGAGGAGGCCGGCCACACGCCCGTCATCCTCGACTCACTGCTCAGCGGGCCGCGCGCGTTCGTGCGTGACCGGATCTTCTACGAAGGTGACATCGCTGATCGCGAGTTGCTGCGGCGCATCGCCGCCGAGCACCCCGACATCGACGCCACGATTCACATGGCCGCCCGGATCGTCGTCCCTGAGTCGGTGCAGCAGCCCTACGAGTACTACCGCGACAACGTCGCAAAGTCGCTCGACCTCTTCGACGAGCTGACCGCGCTCGGACTTCCGCGAGTGCTGTTCTCGTCGTCGGCGTCGCTGTACGCCACGAAGGACGGCTTCGAGGTCACCGAGGACGACGCGCTCGATCCGCCCTCGCCCTACGCGCGCACGAAGCGGATGATGGAACAGGTGCTGCAGGACATGGCGGCCGCGACCGACCTGCGGGCGGTGATCCTGCGGTACTTCAACCCGATCGGCTCCGACCCCGACCTCGAGTCGGGCATCTACGTCAAGGAGCCCTCGCACGTGCTCGGCCAACTCGTGCTCGCCGCCCGCGGCCAGAAGCCGACGTTCACGGTCACCGGCACCGACCTGCCGACCCGTGACGGCACCGGCATCCGCGACTACGTGCACGTCTGGGACCTCGCCCGCGCCCACGTGCGGGCCGTCGAGCAGTTCGACGACGTGCTCGCTGCGGTGAGCGCGCCGTCGACGATCATCAACATCGGCACCGGGGACGGCGTGACGGTGCGCGAGCTGATCGCCTCGTTCGAGTGGGGTCTTCGGGTCGTCGGTGCCGCTCTGCGAGGCGCCCGCCGCGGCCGGGTGACGCCGTCGGGGCGTTCGCGAACGTCGACCGTGCCCGCGAGCTGCTCGGCTGGACCGCCGAGCTCAGCATCGACGACGCCATCGGTCCGCGCTCGCCTGGGCCGACAAGCGGCACGAGATCCTCGGCTACGAGTGAAGTCGCCCGCTGGTGGCCGTGCTCGGCTGGCGTGGCGCTGCTCGGGCCGTCGTGGACCGTCAGGCGGGGGCGAGGCGCTCGACGCCCACGTAGATGCGCCCGTGCCACTGTATCTCCCGTTGGCGGGTCGGGTCGTCGTGCTCGACCCCGGCCACCAGCTCGGCAACCACAACTTCCCGAAGCAGATCAGCGCCCCGTGCCGGCCGGCGGGTTCCGCAAGCCGTGCAACACCACGGGCACCGCGACGAACGCGGGCTACCCGGAGGCGACCTTCACCTGGCAGGTGAGCAACCTGGTGCGGCGGCGCCTCGAGGCACTCGGAGCAAGGTGGTGATGACTCGCGACTCGAACTCTCAGCGCGAGTGGGGCCCGTGCGTCGACGAGCGCGGTCGTGCCGGCAACCGTCGTCCGGCCGACCTGAAGGTGAGCCTGCACGGCGACGGCTCGTACGCCGCGGGCGCCCACGGGTTCCACGTGATCTACCGGTACGCCGGGTCGCGCAGCCTGGCCACCACCGTGCGGTCTCGACTCCGCAGGCGTCGTTCCCGGTGGCCAACTACATCGCGGGCGGTGACGGCCTCGACCGGCGCAGCGACCTCGCCACGCTGAACCTCTCGCGCATCCCGACCGTGCTGGTCGAGCTCGGCAACATGCGCTCGGCCCGTGACGCCCGGGTGATGAGCAGTCGCTCGGGACGTATCCGCTACGCCGACGCCCTCGTCGCCGCCATCCGCGCCACCCTCCGCTGACGTTGACTGGCCGGGTACTCCTGATTGGCGTCGAGGGGTAGTCGGCCGCGGCCTTGGGAGTTCGCCCGGGCGATCTTCCGGGTCTGGCGCCAGATCTCTAGGCGGACCTCACCGAGGGCATCGTTGGCCCACTTGACCACATGGAACGGGTCGGCGGCCTGGACCGCGTTGAGACAGTTGGTTGCTACGACGTTGGCGATGTACTCCGCGCTGTCCGCGGTGACGTGGGTGATCGCGGCTGCTCGCTGGGGACCGAGGGCGTCGAAGAAGCTCTGCAGGGTCGCGGCGCTCTGTCCTTTCCCGGCCCACACCAGACGGCCGGTGTTGTGGTCGATGACGACCATCAAGAACAGCCGTCCGCGACGGTAGGAGACCTCGTCGATCCCGATCTTGGTGAGCCCGCCCATCAGGTCGGTCGATTTCTCAACCTCGGTCCAGACCCGGGTAATGACCGCACCGACGCTGCGCCAGGCGATCCGCATCAACTCGGTCACCGCGTACTTCGAAGTGTCGACGCATCTGCACGCGAAATTCGGCGCGAGTCGGCGCGTCAGACGCGCCGACTCGGCATGGGGGACGTGGATAGGGTCGGCGGCATGCCACTCGACCCGGGCACGGCCGCCCTCCTGGAACTGATCGCCGCCGCCGGATACCCGCCGATGCACGAGGGAACGCCCGAGCTGGCTCGCAAGGCGTTCCGCGCGATGACCGTCGACACGGTGACGCCCGAGACGCAGGTGCCGGTGGGCAGCGTCGAGGACGTCGAGGTGGCCGGCTTCCGGCGCGGCTGTACCGCCCGGTCGGCGACGGGCCGTTCCCGACGCTGGTCTTCCTGCACGGCGGCGGGCTTCGTGATCGGCGACCTCGACACCCACGACCAGACGTGTCGGCGGTTCTGCTCGGGGGCCGAACTCGTGGTGCTCGCGATCGACTACCGACTCGCCCCGGAGGCGGCCTTCCCAGCGGCCGTCGACGACGCGCTCGCGGCCGTCACGTGGGCCGCCGACCACCTCGCTGAGCTCGGGGGCACCGACGTGCTGGCGGTCGGTGGTGACAGCGCTGGGGGCAACCTGTCGGCGGTGGTGGCGCAGGCGCTCCGCGATCGGATCGCCGCGCAGGTGCTCATCTACCCGGCCACCCACATGGCCGGTGACTACGCCTCGCGCACCGAGAACGCGGAGGGATACTTCCTCGACATGGCCACGATGGTCTGGTTCATGGAGCAGTACGTCGGCGCCGACGTCGATCTGGACGACCCGCGTCACTCGCCGTTCCTCGGCGATCTCGAAGGGTTGCCGCCCGCGCTCTCGTGACCGCCGAGTACGACCCGTTGCGCGACGAGGGCGAGGCCTATGCCGCCATGCTCGAGAAGGCCGGCGTGCAGGTCGAGACGGTGCGCTACGACGGGCTCGTGCACGGGTTCATCGACATGGGCGTGATGAGTCCGGCTGCCGCGGCGGCGGTCGACGACGTGGTGGCGCGCACGCGGTCGCTGCTGCACGGCTGACGTCATGAAGGTGCTGGTCGGTTCGGAGAGCGACGACCTGACCGACCTCTACCGCGAGCCGAGCCTGCCCTGGCTGCGCGTCAACTTCGTCACCACCGTCGACGGGTCGGTCAGCGGCGCCGACGGGCGGAGCGGGTCGATCAACAACGACGCCGACCACCAGGTGTTCGCGCACCTGCGTGGCTGGGCCGACGTGATCGTCGTGGGCGCGGGCACCGCTCGCGCCGAGGGCTATCGCGTCGCCGACGTGCCGTTGGTGCTGGTCAGCCGCAGCGGCGAGGTGCCGGAGGGACTGCGGGACGCGCCCGGCGGCGCGGTGCTGATGGCCACGACCTCGTCCGGCGCCGAGGTGGCGCGCGCCTTCCGGGGCGCGGACGACGTCCTGGACTGCGGCGACGACGAGGTCGACCTGCGCCGGCTCCGCGAGCTGCTGGTGGCCCGGGGTCACAATCGCATCCTCTGCGAGGGCGGCCCCACGCTCTTCGCCGAGGCCCTTGCACAGGGGATCGTCGACGAGCTCGACTCGAGCATCGTGCCGCAGCTCGTGGGCGGAGACGGTCCGCGGATGGCGGCCGGCCCGCCCGTCGACGTGCCGCTGCGGCTGCACACCCTGCTCGAGCACGAGGGCACCCTGCTGGCCCGCTGGCTGGTCGAGCCGCGGAACAAGTAGGGCGCCGCCGGCGTTGCCGCACACCATGACCCCCGACGACTCTCGCCGTGTGTCGGTGCTGCTCGGGGTGCTCTTCGGGCTCGCCGGCATGGGCTCGTCGTCGGCCGCGATCGCGGTGCCGCTGATCGCCGACGACCTCGGCATCAGCCAGGGCAACGCCACCTGGACCATCAGCCTCTACGCCCTCATGCTCGCGGTCACCACCGCCGTCTACGGCCGGGTCTCCGACCTCGTCGGGGTGCGCATCCCGCTGCTCACCGGCGTCGCCCTGATGACCACCGGCGCGGTGGCTGCAGCCCTCGCCCCGACGTACGGCGTGCTGCTCGGCGCTCGCCTGCTGCAGGGCGCCGGCGCCGCGGCGATCCCGACCCTCGGCGTGGCGATCGTCAACGCGCGGTACGCCGGCGACGCCCGCGGCCTGGCGCTGGGGCGCCTCGCCGCGAGTGGCCGCGGCCGATCAGCTGCCTCGGACCGTTGCTCGGCGGAGTCGTCGAGCACGCCTTCGGCTGGCGCGCCGTGATGGCGCTGCCGGTGCTCGGCGTGATCGTCATCCCGATCATCTGGCGGGCGTTGGCCGGTGGCGGCTCGGGTGCGAACCTCGACGTGCTCGGCGCGGTGCTCGTGGCTCTCACCGCGGCCGGTGCCGTGCTGCTCGTGCAGTCGCCGTCGACCGGCGTGCTGGTGGCGATCGCCGGACTCGCCTTGCTCGTGCTCGGCACTCCGGCCACGGCTGCGCGGGTGCGCAGTCGACCCCACGGCTTCCTGCCGCTCTCGGTCGTGCGCAACGGACCGGTCGTGCGCAGCGCGCTCGCCGCTGCCGCCGTCCCGGCTGCGTGGTTCGCGCTGCTGGTCGCGGTGCCCGCGGTGCTGGTGGGTCACGGCTGGGAGCCCTGGCAGGTCGGACTGCTGCTGGTGCCCAGCGCGGTGCTCGCCCTGTTCGTGCCGCGAGTCGCCGGGCCGCTGATCACGAACGCCGGCCCGATCAAGGCGCTCGCGATCGCCGGTGTCACCGCCACCGTCGCACTCGGCATCGCCGCCGTCGGTGCCGCACAGGTGTGGTCTCCGCTGCTCGCGATCGGCGTGATGCTGGTGACGGTCGCGTTCGGCATCGGCCAGCCGGCCCTGAGTGCCTCGGTCGCGGACGCCGTGGAGACCGACGTTCGAGGCGTGGCTCTGGGCATCGCGACCCTGCTCTTCCTGGTCGGCGGCAGCATCGGCTCGGCCGTCGTCGGGGGTCTCGGCGAGCCGCTCGGCATCGGCGGCGCGCTGGCCCTGCTCGGCGTCCTGCCGATCGCCGGGTTGCTCGTGCTGCGCACCGATCTGCGCGCGACGCGGGAGCCGGCGCTTCTGCCAGAGTGACCCGCATGCAGATCGGTATGACGCTCCCGGTGATGGAGCCCGACCTCTGGGCGACCGGCCCGGAGACGCTGGAGACCTGGACCCGCGCCATCGACGAGGGGCCGTTCTCGTCGCTGTGCTTCGGCGAGCGGATGGCCTTTGACAACCCCGAGACCTTGACGCTGCTGGGCGCGGTCGCGGCCTGGACGTCGCGGGTGCAGCTGGTGACCACGGTGATCGTGCCGCAGCTGCACGACCCGGTGCTGCTCGCGAAGTCGCTGGCCACCGCCGACCAGCTCTCGCGCGGCCGTCTGACCGTCGGCTTCGGCGTGGGTGGTCGGGAGGAGGACTACCGCGCGGTCGGCGCCGACTACGCCACCCAGACGATGCGTGGAATGGCCTCGCGCGTCGAGGTGATGAAGCGGGTGTGGGCCGGGGAGATGATCACCGAGTCGATGCGCCCGGTCGGTCCGCCGTCGTGCAGCCGGGCGGCCCCGAGCTGCTGGTCGGGTCGATGGGGCCGAAGACGATCCGCAGCGCGGCCGCGTGGGCCGACGGGCTCGCCGGGGTGACGCTCGACCTCGACGCGGGCGCCGTCGGTGCCCTGTTCGACATCGCGCGCGGGGCGTGGGCCGAGGCCTCGAAGCCGGCGCCGCGGCTCACGACGTCCTTCTGGTTCGCGATCGACGACGGCAGTGCTAGTCATGGGGGAGCCGCGCGCGAGCAGGTGCACAGACACCTGCGTCACTACATGAACTGGATCCCGGTCGAGTTCGTCGACGCGATGGCCCCGACCACCGGGTTCGCCGGCACCGAGGCCGAGCTGCGCGAGGTGCTGCAGCGGTTCGAGGACGTCGGCACCGACGAGGTGCAGCTGATCCCGACCGGCTCGGACGTCGCACAGGTGCACCGTGTGGCCGAGCTGGTGGCACAGTTGGGGTCATGAGGTCAGCGGACCGCCCAGCGGCCACGGTGGCAGGTCGCCGCGGCGGTCGCGTTCGGCTTCGTCGCGCTGCTGTGGGTCATCGAGATCATCGACTCCCTGTCCGGCGACTCCCTTGCAGCAGTACGGCGTCCGCCCGCGGTCGGACGAGGGCCTGCTCGGCATCGCGTTCGCGCCGTTGCTGCACGGCGACTGGACCCACATCGAGTCCAACACCGTGCCGGCCCTGGTGCTCGGCTTCCTGGTGCTGGCCTCGGGGATCGTCCGCGGGCTCGAGGCCACCGCCATCATCTGGCTGGTGGCCGGCGTCGGCGTGTGGGTGCTCGCGCCGGGCGACACCAACCACATCGGTGCGTCCGGACTGATCTTCGGGTGGCTGGTCTACCTGATGGTGCGCGGCATCTGGACCCGTCGCTTCGCCGAGCTGTTGCTCGGCGTCGTGCTGTTCCTCGTCTACGGCTCGCTGCTGCTCGGTGTGCTGCCCGGCCAGCCCGGCATCTCGTGGCAGGGCCACCTGTTCGGTGCTCTCGGCGGCGCGCTGGCGGCGTGGCTGGTGAGCTTCGACGAGCCGGGCAGCCGCCGACCGCTGCGGTAGTCCCTGACGAAGTGGTCGAAATCTGGGTTGAAAACGACCACTTCGTCAGGGACTACCCAACGCAGTAGCCAGGTCGGAGATGTGCGCGAGCGGGGCGTCGTAGCCGGGGAAGTAGCAGCAGACCCGGTCGGCGACGTCGCCGAAGCGGCGCTTGATCTCGGCGGCGCACTCCTCGGGGGTGCCGCGGACGGCGAGCGTCTCGATCATCTGCGGCGTGATCAGCTCGAACATGCCGGCGTAGTCGCCGGACTTCGACAGCGCGTTCAGCTGGGGCTGCACCTCGCCCCAGCCCTCGACGTCGAGCACAGGGCGGTAGGCGGGAGTCGATCCGTAGAAGGCGAGCAGCATCGAGACGCCGGCGTCGGCCGCGGCCTGCTCCTCGGCGGTGCGTCCCATGGCGGTGATCACCTGCGGGTAGATCGCGACCTCCGAGCGGCCCGGCCAGCGCGAGCCCCTCCGACACCGCGGCCAGGGTGCGCTCGCGGAAGTGGCGATGGGTGTGGAACGGCATGACGAGCAGTCCGTCGGCGACCTCGGCGGCGGTGCGCGTCATCAGTGGACCGAGCGCGCCCAGCAGCACCGGCGGCGCGCCGTACGGGTTGGGGCCGGGCACGAACGTCGGCGGCATCAGCGTGTGGGTGGTGTGCTCGCCACGGAAGTCGAGCTTGGTGCCGTCCTGCCAGGCGGTCAGGATCGCCTTGGTCGCGAGCACGATCTCGCGCATGCGCGCGGCGGGCGGTGACCACGTGGCGCCGTACCGCTTCTCGATGTGCACCTTGATCTGCGAGCCGAGCCCGAGCCGGAACCGGCCGCCCGACATCAGCTGGAGGTCCCAGGCCGCGTTGGCGAGGTGCATCGGAGAGCGCGGCATCGCGATGGCCACGTTGGTCATCAGGTCGGTCTCGACCACCGCCGAGGCGACCGCCAGCGGGAGGAACACGTCGTGGGGGCCCTCGAACGTGAAGAGGCCGGCGACGCCCGCCTCCACGAGGTCGCGGGCGCGGGCAGCGACGAGATCTGGGCGGGCATCGAGCTGGACGTCGAGAAGCATGAGTTCAGGCTATACCTTAAAAGCTGAGAAGTTCAGGCATATGATGAACTCATGGTTGTCGTGTTCACCCTGATCGGGGACGTCGTGCGCTCGCGCGACCTCGACGATCGCGGCGGCGCTCAGACCAGACTGGGGCAGGTGCTGGCTGACGTCAACGGCATCGTCGAGACCGAGCAGGAGCTCGAAGCCACGGTGGGCGACGAGTTCCAGGGCGCCTTCGCCTCGGTCGGCGAGGCCACGCGGGCCGCGCTGCTCGTGCGCCTGGCCCTGCGGCCGGAGATCGACGTGCGCTGCGGCATCGGTCACGGCGAGGTCACCGTGCACGACGCCTCCCGCCGTCCGCTGCTGCAAGACGGTCCGGGCTGGTGGACCGCCCGCGACGCGCTCGAGGTGCTCGGACGGCCGCGTCGCGCGACGTCCCGCACCTGGTACGACGGCCCGGACGCCGACCGGGTCAACGCCTTCCTCGTCACCCGCGACACTCTGGTCGACCGACTCGGCGACCGAGCGCAGCGGATGCTGGCGCTGGCGCTGCGCGGCGCACCGCAGAGCGAGATCGCCGAGCAGGAGTCGATCTCGAAGTCAGCGGTGAGCCAGCAGTTCGCCCGCGGGGTGGGGGCGGTGCGCGACGCACAAGAGCTCTTCGGGAAGACTCACTCGGCATGACCACCCCACGGTGTTCTTCGCCTCCCCCGCTCCGCTCCGCCGACGAACAACACCGCGGGGACCCCGGATGAGCCTGGTGCTGGTCGGTCTGTGGCTGGGCGCGGTCGGAGTCTCGGACCTCGGGCGGGCCAGCCACGACACGGTGCCCCTGCCGCGTCGGATGGTCTGCCTCGGTCTCGGTGCCGCCGTCCTGCTGCTCGGGCTGGTGCTGGTCGTGAAGCCGCCGCGTGGGTTGGGGAATCCTGCTCTTCGCGTTGATGCTCGGCACGCTCGCGGCCTGGTCGCTCGGCTCTGGTCTGGCGCTCGACCCGCGGGCCTCGAAGCAGGTTCAAGGGCGGGCACGAGCGGCGGCCTTCAGCGCACTCGGCGCGGGGATCATCGTCGCTATGTTCGGGGTCGAGGTCGTCGACCACTACGTCGTCTGGCCTGACTGGCTCGACCAGAGCATCACGAGCCGGTGGCCGGCTCCCGACCTCATAGTGGCGCTCGGCGTCGTCGCCGCCCAGCTCGTCACCGCCAACATCACCATCCGCCTGCTGCTGGACGCCGTCGGCGTCCCGGCTGCGGGCAACGAGAAGAAGCTCAAGGGTGGCCGGGTGCTCGGCCCGATGGAACGGATCCTGATCGTCGGGCTCGGCGGCGTCCACCAGCTCACGGCGGCCGGCTTGGTGATCGCGGCCAAGGGCCTGCTGCGCTTCCCCGAGCTGCAGCAGGCTCAGAAGGAAGGCCCCAGCGACGTCACCGAGTACTTCCTGATCGGCAGCTTTGCCAGCTGGTTGATCGCGCTCGGTGGCGCGGCGCTGATCTACCTCGCCTGAGCGGTGCCCGCCGCCGACGAGCGCAGCGCCTCGGGGTGCGAGCCCATGAAAGGGCGCTCGAGGAACCGGTAGCTCAGCGCGGTGAATCCGGCTGCCATGGCGACCGCCAGCACCGCCAGCACGGGCACAGGCAGCGCGATCGCATCCTTGTCGAGCAGGAACATCGGGAGCCAGTGGAACAGGTAGAGGCTGTAGCTCGCCCGGCCGACCAGGGCCAACGGGGCCGACGACAACCATCGGTGCACGAGACCCTGACTCGTAGTCAGTCCATGCCAGATCAGGTAGACGGTGGCGATCGTTGCCAGCGGGACGCCCAGCCAACGCACAGGAGGCTCTGTGTAGTGCCAGTTGGCGAGCACCACGTAGGCGGAGACTGCCAGGACAGCGACCACCGCCCAGCGCTCGCCGGCCCTGCCGAGCGAGCGCTGCTCGGGTCGAGCGATCAGCGCGAGTGCCAGCACAGACCCGGCGAGGATCTCGGCGAACCGTGCCGGGGGAGCAAAGTAAAAAAATGGACCGCTCAACGGCAAGGCCGCCACGTAAAGCACTGCTGCGGCGATGGCTCCTCGCCGTGCGAGCGCCGCGGCCGAGACACCCCGGCCCTTGGCGGCGAAGACCGCGACCGGCCACAGCAGGTAGAAGTACCACTCGATGGCCAGCGACCAGGCCTGCCTGAACGGCTCGGTGGTGTGTCCGAGAGACTCGGGCAACCAGGTCAGCTGCCCGAGGGCGAGACCCGCCGAGCGGGACGACTCCGAGAACGAGGCATCGACCCCAGGAGCCAACGCGACCCCGACCGGCGAGACGATCGCCAGAGCGATCAGGGCGGGGTAGAGCCGGCGTACCCGCTTCCACAAGAACGTGCGCATCAGTGACCAGGTCGAACCCGTTGCACGCGATCGCCAGATGACCGAGGTGATCACGTACCCGCTGAGAACGAAGAAAACGTCGACGCCCAGGTAGCCGCCGCCTCCGAGCGGCAGGTACTCGGCGACCCAGTGCACGCACAGCACGGCGAGTACCGCCAGGGCCCGGATGCCGTCCAGGTAGTCGAGTCGATTGGTCGCGGTCACCGCGTGAGACTAAGCGATGTTGCCCGCCGTCGTCCGCCGACACCCACGAGCAGTGCGGCGAGCAGGCAGATGCTGGCGAGCGCGAGCATCGCGCCGCGGAAGCCGTCGCTGCCTCCGCCGAAGGCGTCCATCAGCACCACGCTGAGGGCTGAGCCGGTGGAGAAGCCGAGGTAGCGCAGCAGCTGGTTGAAGGCCATCGCGCTGCCCGTCTCACGCGCTGGCACGTGCGGCACGATCAGCACGGCGAGCGAGGAGAACGTGAAGCCGCTGCCGAGCCCCCCGATCGCCATCGCCGCCAAGGCCTGCCACAGGTGCGCGTGCTCGAGGGCGAGCAGCAGCAGGGACGACGCGAACACGGTGCAGCCGATCGGCAGCAGCGACGGCGCGCCCAGGCGCTGGCTCACCGCTTGAGCGACCCGGCTGCCGACGACGCTCATCAGCGAGTACGGCACCAGGATTAGCCCGGCTACCGCGACGCCGAGGTCGAGGCCGAAGCCGCGGGTCGTCGGCGCGCACCAGGACGACGACCAGAGTGAGCAGCCCGTACATGGCGACGCCGGCGATCAGCGCCACCAGGTTCGGGCCAGCCACGCCGGGTCGGATGGCGAGGTGCAGATCGACGAGGGGAAAGCGTTGCCGCAGCGTCCAGAGCACCCACAGCACGACGACGAGCGCGCCCCCGAGGAGGAGGGCGAGCGTGGCCGGGTCGGTCCAGCCCCAGCGCTCGCCCTGGCTCACCGCGAGCAGCATTGACACCGAGCCGATCGAGAGCAGCACCGCACCGCCGACGTCCAACGGCTGGGCCGGGCCCTCGATCATCGGGATCGTCACGGCGGCCAGCACCAACGTGGCAAGCACGAGCACCGTGCCGAACCAGTAGGCGCCGGCGAGCCCAGCGTGCTCGGCGATGAACGCGGTGACGGGGTAGCCGAGGCCGGCGCCGGCCACCGTGGTCACCGAGAGCAGCGCCACCACCGACGACATCCGAGCATCGACCCACATGTCGCGCGCCACCGCGATCGCCAGCGGCACCAGGGCCAGCCCGACGCCCTGGAGGGTGCGCCCGACCACCAGGCCCGCGAAGCCGACGGGCAGTGCGGCGAGCACGGTGCCGACGAGAACGACGCCGAGTCCGCCCAAGATGACCGGCCGACGGAAGCGTCCCGTGCCGAGACGGCCGATCACCGGCGTGGCGACGGCGCCCGCGATCAGGGTCGAGGTCAGCGCCCACTGCGCCCCCGTCAGCGGGACGTCGTACCGCTCGGCGATGCTGGGCACGAGCGGCGCACCCAGACTGCTGACCACCGCCGTGACCGTGGTGAGCAGCACCAGGCTGGTCAGCAGCTGGCGCTGGGAACGGGGCGGGGACATGGTTGGTGCGAGCCTAGTGGCGCGCGTCCCCAGAGAATTCGGGGCCAGATCGGGTCTTCGGCCCCGAAACTGCTGGGGGCGTGGCGGGGCCTGTGGAGAACCTCGGTCGCACGTCGCCGGGTGGCCCACCGTTGGTGACATGGAGCTGCAGATCAGCCGCCCTCGGGTCGTCGTACCGGTGCGCGTCGATCCTGCCGGCGTCCGCGGCCCGACGCCCGACCAGGCGCGCGGACGCCGATGGCGGCGGACGTCGCCGGGCAGGTACGTGCCGGCGTCGGTGGCCGGCGACACGCTTGACCGGGTCGACCAGCGGATCGTGGAGGTCGCCGCCGGATTGCCGGCCGGCGCAGGGGTGACCGGATGGGCGGCCCTGCACTGGCAGGGCGCGCGCTACCTCGACGCCATCCGCGCTGACGGTGGTGTGCGCGACATCGACGCTGCCCTCGCGCGACGCGGCCTCCATCGCACCCCGTCGCGGGGTCGTGCTCTCCTACGACTGGCTGTTCGCCGACGACGTCGGTGAGGTCGACGGGTTGCCGATCACCCGGCCCGAGCGCTCGGTCTCGTACGCCGCTCGGCGGGCGCGGTCGTTGGAGCAGGCCGTGCGGGTGATCGACATGGCCGCTGCCGCCGACCTCGTCGACCTGGCGACCCTGGGCCGGCTACGCCGAGCGGCTGAAGGGCCGGGGCGGCGTCCGTCGACTCAAGGCGGCGATCGATGCCGCAGACGAGAACGTGTGGTCGCCGATGGAGGTGACCATGCGGATGCGGTGGACCGACCGGGGGTACCCGCGCCCGCTCTGCAACGTGCCGATCTTCGATCGGTCAGGACGGCACCTCTTCACCCCCGACCTGTTCGACCCCAGCTCCGGAGTGGTCGGCGAGTACGACGGCGTCGTCCACGACCTCACCCGAGTGCGGCGACGCGACCTCGACCGCGAGGAGCTGTGTCGCGACCACGGGCTCGAGCACGTGGCGATGATCGCCGCCGATCTCGCGTCGAACTCCTTTGAGCGGCGCCTCGACTCCGCCTACCGGCGCGCGCGTGCTCGTGAGGACCAGGGCGGCTGGACGCTGGAGCAGCCGTCGTGGTGGGTCGACACGACCTCAGTGGCGCGCCGCCGTCAGCTCAACGTCGAGCAGCGGCGTCGGTGGCTGTCGCACATGGCCGGTTGAGCGTCATCCCCAGCGTTTGCGGGGTGACATCCGGCGATCGACCCCGGAAACGCTGGGGACCATCGAGCCGGGTCGCGCCTTAGCCGTTGGCCTTGCGAGCGCGCGACGCCGTCTTGGCGCGCTCGTTCTGGTCGAGGACGACCTTGCGGATGCGCACGCTGCTCGGGGGTGACCTCGACGCACTCGTCGTCGCGGCAGAACTCCAGGCACTGCTCGAGCGACAGCTTGCGCGGCGGGATCAGCTTCTCGAAGTTGTCGGAGGTGGCCGACCGGATGTTGGTCTGCTGCTTCTCCTTGGTGATGTTCACGTCCATGTCGTCGGCGCGCGAGTTCTCACCGATGATCATGCCCTCGTAGACCTCGGTGGTGGGCTCGACGAACATCACCCCGCGCTCCTGCAGGTTCGTCATCGCGTACGCCGTGGCCGCACCCTTGCGGTCGGCGACGAGCGAGCCGTTGACCCGCGAACGGATCTCGCCGGCCCAGGGCTCGTAGCCCTCGGAGATGCCGTGCGCGATGCCGGTGCCGCGGGTGTCGGTGAGGAACTCGGTGCGGAAGCCGATCAGGCCACGCGCGGGCACCATGAACTCCATGCGCACCCAGCCGGTGCCGTGGTTGGTCATCTGCTCCATGCGGCCCTTGCGGCTGGCCATCAGCTCGGTGATCGTGCCGAGGTACTCCTCGGGGGCGTCGATCGTCAGGCGCTCGAACGGCTCGTGCAGCTTGCCGTTGACCTCCTTGGTGACCACCTGCGGCTTGCCGACGGTCAGCTCGAAGCCCTCGCGGCGCATCTGCTCGACGAGGATGGCGAGTGCCAGCTCGCCGCGGCCCTGCACCTCCCAGGCGTCGGGGCGCTCGGTGGGCAGCACGCGGAGCGAGACGTTGCCGACGAGCTCGACGTCCAGCCGGTCCTTGACCAGGCGAGCGGTGACCTTGCCGCCCTTGGTGCGACCGACGAGCGGGGAGGTGTTGGTGCCGATCGTCATCGAGATGGCGGGCTCGTCGACGTGGATGAGCGGCAGGGCCACCGGGTTATCGGGGTCGGCGAGGGTCTCGCCGATGGTGATCTCCGGGATACCGGCGATGGCGACGATGTCGCCGGGGCCAGCTGAGTCGCCGGGCATTGCGCTCGAGGCCCTCGGTGACCAGCAGCTCGGTGATCTTGACGTTCTTGACCTCGCCGTCGCGGCGCATCCACGCGACCTGCTGGCCCTTCTTCAGAGTGCCCTGGTGCACGCGCACCAGCGCGAGGCGGCCGAGGAACGGCGAGGCGTCGAGGTTGGTGACGTGGGCCTGCAGCGGCGCGCCCTCGTCGTAGACCGGGGCCGGGATGGTGTCGAGGATCGTCTTGAACAGCGGCTCGAGGTTGTCGCCCTCGGGCATGGTCGCCGTTCTCGGGCTGGACGAGGCTGGCGATGCCGGCGCGGCCCGAGGCGTAGACGACCGGGAAGTCGAGGGCGTCCTGGGCGTGGCTCTCGTCGAGGAGGTCCATGAAGAGCTCGTAGGTCTCGTCGACGACCTCGGCGATGCGGGCGTCACCACGGTCGGTCTTGTTGACGACCAGGATGACGGGCATGTCGGCGTTCAGCGCCTTGCGCAGCACGAAGCGGGTCTGGGGGAGCGGGCCCTCGGAGGCGTCGACCAGCAGCACGATGCCGTCGACCATCGACAAGCCGCGCTCGACCTCGCCACCGAAGTCGGCGTGGCCGGGGGTGTCGATGATGTTGATGACCATCGGCTGACCGCCACCGGCGGGACCCTCGTAGTGCACCGCGGTGTTCTTCGCGAGGATCGTGATGCCCTTCTCGCGCTCGAGGTCGCCGGAGTCCATGACCCGGTCGGCGACGCTCTCGGCCTGGTGGGCGGTGAAGGCGCCGGCCTGACGCAGCATGGCGTCGACCAGCGTGGTCTTGCCGTGGTCGACGTGGGCGACGATCGCGACGTTGCGCAGGTCGGAGCGGAGAGTAGGCATAGCGGTTCGACGATCGCTTTCAGTGGAGTGCACGACAAAGGTCTGGGGCCCGAACGGGCCACCCGATCCTACGGGCGAGGACGAGTCCGACCCGCATCGGCGCCGGGGCGTCATCCGTCACAACGCCGACCCGTCCTCTATAGGGGACGGGTCAGCGGCAAGTTGCGGTGACCCGTCCCCTATAGAGGACGGGTCAGCGCGAATCAGGCGAGGGCGCGGTCGAGGGCGGCGTTGACGTGCAGCGTGGTGCTCGGGAAGACGGGCAGCTCGGAGTCGGCCTGGTGCACGAGCTGCTCGAGCTCGGTGCAGCCGAGGATGACGCCGCCGGCGCCGTCGTCCCACAGCTTCTCGATCAGCTTGACGACGGTGCGGCGCGAGGAGTCGAGCACCCGGCCGTGCACCAGCTCGTCGTAGATGATCCGGTTGAGCTCGGCGTGGTCGGCCGGGTCAGGCACGTGCACGTGCAGACCGTTGGCCGTCAACCGGTCGGTGAAGAACTGGCGCGACATCGCGAAGGTGGTGCCGAGAAAGCCGACGTCCTTCACGCCCTGGGTGGCACACGCTTGGGCGATGACGTCACCGAGGTGCAGCAGCGGTATCGACACCGTCTCTTGAACCTGCTCGGCCACCCGGTGGAACGTCGTCGTGCACATCACCAGGAAGTCGGCTCCGGCTGCCTCCACCGAGCGCGCGGCGGCGCCGACGATGGTGGCGACGTCGTCCCACTGCTCCTGCTCCTGGAGGGCGGTGACCTCGGCGAAGTCGAGCGAGGCCATCACGACCTTCGCCGACGAGAGCCCGCCGAGGCGTTGCTCGACGCCCTGGTTCAGCGCCCCGTAGTACACCGCGCTGGACTCCCAGCTCAGTCCGCCGATCAACCCGATGGTCTGCACGAGCGGGACCCTACTCGGTGTCGAACACTCGGTGAACCTTGTGCTGCGCCGCCTGGGCGCGGGGCCTGATCACCAGCTCGTCGATGCTCACGTGGCGGGGGCGGGTGACCATCCACGCGATCGCCTCGGCGACGTCCTCGGCCAGCAGCGGCTCGGCGACGCCGGCGTAGACCGCGGCCGCCTTCTCGGCGTCGCCGTCGAAGCGCACCATTGCGAACTCGTCGGTCTTGACCATGCCGGGGGCGATCTCGCACACCCGCACCGGCTGGTCCCACAGCTCGAGCCGCAACGTCTCGTTGACCACCTGCGTGCCGTGCTTGGCGGCCGTGTAGCCGCCCCCGCCCTCGTAGGCGATCCGGCCGGCGGTCGAACCGACGTTGCAGATGACGCCGCGCTCGCCCTCCGAGCGCAGCAGCGCGGGCAGCAGGGCGCGGGTCACCTGCATGAGCCCGACCACGTTGACGTCGAACATTCGCCGCCAGTCGTCGGCGTCCGACTCAGTCACCGGCACGGCGCCGCCGAACGCCCCGCCCGCATTGTTGACCAGGACGTCGAGGCGCTCACCGACGACGGCTGCGAGCGCGGCCACCGAGGCGGCGTCGGTGACGTCGCAGGTGACGGCGGTGCCGCCGATCTCCTGAGCGAGGGCGTCGATGCGCTCGGTGCGTCGGGCTGCGCAGATGACGTGGAAGCCGGCATCGGCCAGGGCTCGCGCGGTGGCCGCGCCGATCCCGCTGCTGGCTCCGGTGACGACGGCGGTGCGGGTGCTCATCGGCCCATTGTCCGGGTGCTGAGCCCTGGCAGGATGATCGGGTGCTTCGCGTCGTGGCCCTCACCGCCGGACTCCTCGGCGGCATCGCCTGGGTGGCCAACCTCTGGGTCGAGCAGGACGCCGTGTCGTGGGCCGGTCTCGCACTTCTCGCTGTCGCGGTCGCCGCGGTCGGCGCCGAACTGGTGCGGCAGCCCTGGCTCCAGCTCATCAGCGCCGTGGGTTCGGTCGCCCTGGTGGTGTCGGTGGTCGAGGTGCTGCGAGCCGAGGTCGACGACCGTCCGCTCGAGGGTGTCGTCGGCGCAGCCGCCACGCTCGCGGTGGCCCTCGCCGTCTGGGGTGGCCCTGGCCGCAACAGCTCGGGGAATCATCGGCACTGATCCGATGTTGGCGGGTTCAGGACACGGAACTAGGTCGACGTCGTAAGAGAGGGGTTGAGGTGCACGACATGCGGCGGCTGGCGATGATCAGCCTGCACACCTCCCCCCTCGACCAACCCGGCACGGGCGACGCCGGCGGCATGAACGTCTACGTCGTCGAGCTGGCCCGTCGTCTCGCCACGCACGGTGTCGAGGTCGACATCTTCACCCGCGCCACCAGCTCACGGCTCGCGCCCGTCGTCGAGCTCGCGGACGGCGTGCACGTGCGGCACGTCGCCGCCGGCCCCTTCGAGGGCCTCACCAAGCACGAGCTGCCCAGTCAGCTGTGCGTCTTCGCCCGCGAGGTGCTGCGCACCGAGGCGGCGCAGCCGGTCGGCCACTACGACGCCGTGCACTCCCACTACTGGCTCTCCGGCCAGGTTGGCGCCCTCGCGCGCGACCGTTGGGGCGTGCCCCTGGTGCACACGATGCACACGATGGCGAAGGTCAAGAACGACGCACTCGCGGCCGGTGACACCCCCGAGCCGCTGGCACGGGTGCTCGGCGAGGAGCAGGTGGTCGAGGCCGCCGACATGCTGATCGCCAACACCGACCTCGAGGCCAAGCAGCTGATCAACCTCTACGACGCCGAGCCCGGGCGCGTCGAGGTCGTGCACCCCGGCGTCGACCTCGACCTGTTCGTGCCGCGTTCGCAGTCCGAGGTGCGCGCCGAGCTCGGGCTGCCCGCCGACGCCGCCGTGCTGCTCTTCGCTGGCCGGATCCAGCCGCTCAAGGCGCCCGACGTGCTGCTGCGCGCAGTGGCGGTGCTGCTCGGGCGTGACCCTGACCTGCGCCGCCGTCTCGTCGTGCCCGTCGTCGGGGGTCCCTCTGGCACCGGCCTCGAGCGGCCGTCGTCCTTGGCCGCGTTGGCCGCCGAGCTCGGCATCGAGGACGTCGTGCGCTTCGTGCCGCCGGTGACCCAGGCCGACCTCGCCCGCTGGTACGCCGCCGCGACCGTCGTCGCCGTGCCGTCGTACAACGAGTCGTTCGGACTGGTCGCAGCTGAGGCTCAAGCGTGCGGCACGCCGGTCGTGGCGGCAGCCGTTGGGGGACTGACCACCGTGGTGCGCGACGGTCACAGCGGCCTGTTGCTCGACACCCACGAGCCCGGCGACTGGGCGCGCGCGCTCGGCCGGATCGTCGATGACCCCTCCCTGCGCGACAGGCTCTCGGCAGGAGCGCTGGACCAGGCGCAAGAGTTCTCCTGGGACGCCACCGCCGAGGCCACCCTTCAGGTCTATGCCGCCGCACGCGCGCGCATGCAAGGCTCGCTGGTGTGAGCTCCACGCCCAGCCCTGCCGACGTCATCCGCGCCCACCTCGACGAGAGCGAGGTCGAGTTCGAGGAGTCGACGCCGGGCACGTTCTCCTTCGCGCTTCCCGGGGAGAAGAAGCTGCAGACCGCCGTACGACTCGACCTCGGCGCCCACGCGCTCGGCGTGCACGCCTTTGTGTGCCGTCGTCCCGACGAGAACCACGAGCGGGTCTACCGTTGGCTGCTCGAGCGCAACTTGAAGATGTACGCCGTAGCCTTCGCCGTCGACCACCACGGCGACATCTACCTCGACGCGCGGCTGCCCCTCGCGGCGGTGACGTCCGATGAGCTCGACCGGCTGCTCGGGTCGGTGCTGTCGAACGCCGACGAGTCGTTCAACACGATCCTCGAGCTCGGCTTCGCCTCATCGATCCGCAAGGAGTGGGAGTGGCGCAAGCTGCGCGGCGAGCCGACCCATAACCTCGAGGCGTTCCGCGGCTGGCTGGAGGCGGACGCGATCCGCAGCCAGACGGTGAGTCAGGGAGCGACGCAGGACAGCGCCGAGGGCTAGCGCCGCCGGCAGCGCCTGCACGACCAGGATGCGGCGGTTGACGGTGGCTGCGCCGAAGAGGCCGGCCACGATCACGCAGGCGAGGAAGAAGATCGTGACGTCGTCCTGCTCGGAGACGAGTCCGAAGACGAGCCCCGCCACGAGGAACCCGTTGTAGAGGCCCTGGTTGGCGGCCAGCCCCTTGGTCTCCTCGGCGAACTCGGGCGTGAGCCCGAAGGTGGAGCGGCCGGTGGGCTTGGTCCAGAGGAACATCTCCAGCACGAGGAAGTACGCGTGCAGCGCGGCGACGATGCTGACCAGGATGATGGCGACGACGTCCATGAGGCTGACTCTGCCAGTCAGACGGGCTGGGTGCCGCGGGTGCGCGCGGTGCGTCGTGCGACCGCCACGCCGACGAGCGCGAGCGCGCCGCCGAGGTAGGCCGCATGCGGCGGGGTCTCGTCGAGCAGCACGAGGCTCATCACGATCGTGATCGCGGGCACGAGGTAGGTGGTGACGCCCAGGCTGGAGGCGGTCATGTGCTTGAGCGCGTAGCCGTAGGTGGTGAAGGCGATCGCGGTCGGGAAGACGCCGAGGTAGACCAGCCACCAGATCGAGGACGCCGGCGCGTCGGCGACCTCGGACGTCAACGTGCCGGCGAACGGCAGGCACACGACGGCGCCGACCGTGCACGCCAACCAGGTGACGTGCAGCGACGACATCGTGGCCACCAGCGGCTTCTGCACGATCAGGCTGATCGAGTAGACGACTGCGGAGAGCAGGCAGAGCCCGACGCCGACCAGGTCGCTGTCGCCGCCGGGAGAGTCGGCAAAGCCGATCACCGCGACACCGGAGAACGCGAGCGCCAGCCCCAGCGCGAGCTGGAGGGTGAACCGCTCGTTGAGGAAGATCGCGGCCAGCACCGCGATCAGCACCGGCGAGACCTGGATGAGCATGGCCGCCGTGCCGGCGTCGACCCGCTGCTCACCCTCGTTGAGCGCGACCATGTAGACGGCGTACCAGAGCACCCCGATGACCAGGATCGAGCGCCACTGCTTGCCCGTCGGGCGAGGGAGACCGCGCGGCAGCGCGAAGGCGGCGAGTGCGATCGCGCCGACGGCGAGGCGTCCGAGCGAGAGGGGACCCGCTGAGAAGTCGTCGGCCAGGTGCCGGATCGCGACGAACGCCGATGCCCACAGCACCAGCGTGGTGGCGACCGCTGCCAGGGGCAGCCAGCTCGGCGTCGCGGTGGCCGTGGAGGGCGGGGCTGGCTGGCTCGGGGCGGGGGTCGTGCTCGTCACTGCTCGAGCCTAGGTGGAGGTGCCGACGTCGCGCGCGCGGGTTTCGGACGGTTGAGCGCGAGTTCCGGCCAGTTGCTGTCACACGATTCTTACTGGGTTTCGACACGCCCGTTGCGGCTTCGTCCCTCAGCCGCAGGGCTTGCTCAACCTGGACCTGTCCACGCCGAGCGCTCGTGCCTCGCGCTCGGCTACAGATCCAACTTGTAGCCGAGTCCGCGCACGGTGACGAGGTACTTCGGCTCGCCCGGGTCGGGCTCGAGCTTGGCGCGCAGCCGCTTCACGTGGACGTCGAGGGTCTTGGTGTCGCCGACGTAGTCGGAGCCCCAGACCCGGTCGATGAGCTGACCGCGGGTCAGCACGCGACCGGGGTTGCGCAGGAACATCTCGAGCAGCTCGAACTCCTTGAGCGGCAGTCGCTGCTCGGTGCCGTCGACAGTGACGACGTGGCGCTCGACGTCCATCCGCACCGGACCCGCTTCGAGCGTGTCGGGCATCAGGTCGGGGTCGGTGCCGCGACGCAGGACGGCGCGGATCCGGGCGACGAGCTCGCGTGGGGAGTACGGCTTGGTGACGTAGTCGTCGGCGCCCAGCTCGAGGCCGACCACCTTGTCGACCTCGTCGTCCTTCGCGCTGACCATGATCACCGGGCACGTTGGAGGTCTGCCGGATCGTGCGGCACACCTCGGTGCCGGGGATACCGGGGAGCATCAGGTCGAGCAGCACGATGTCGGCGCCGTTGCGGTCGAACTCGACCAGCGCGGCGTTGCCGTCGGCCGCGATCGCGACCTCGAAGCCTTCCTTGCGGAGCATGTAGGCCAAGGCCTCGCTGTAGCTCTCTTCGTCCTCGACGACGAGTACGCGGGTCACGATGGTTCCTCCTGTGCGACGGGGCGCGCCTCTGCGCGCGGAAGAGTGAGGGTGAAGGTCGAGCCCTGGCCCTCCACCGACCAGACCCGCACCTCGCCACCATGGGTGGCGGCGACGTGCTTGACGATCGAGAGGCCGAGTCCGGTGCCGCCGGTGGACCGGTGGCGCGCGGGGTCGACGCGGTAGAAGCGTTCGAAGATCCGGTCGACCTCGCCCTGGGGGATGCCGATGCCTTGGTCGACCACGCCGATCTCGACCATCTGGTCGGTGGCCTTCGTGGTCACGAGCACGGTGGAGTCCGGGTCGGAGTAGTGGACGGCGTTCGCCACCAGGTTGGCGACGGCGGTGGTGACCTGCTCCTCGTTGCCGAGCACGCGCAATCCGCTCTCGCCGCCGGTGACCACGGCGATGCCCTTCGCGGCAGCGTCGATCGCGCTGGTGTCGACGGCGAGCTTGAGCACGTCGTCCATCGCCATGGGCAGCGGCGAGTCGATCGGCTCGTCGCCCTGGAGGCGGAGAGCTCGATGACCTGCTGCACGAGTCGGGTCAGCCGGTCGCTCTCCAGCACCATCCGCTCGGAGAACCGGATGACTGCCTCGGGGTCGTCGGAGGCGTCACGGACGGCGTCCGACAGCAGGCGGATGGCGCCGACCGGGGTCTTCAGCTCGTGGCTGACGTTGGCCACGAAGTCACGCCGGACCGCCTCGACGCGGCGCTCGCGGGTGCGGTCCTCGACGAGCGCGAGCACCAGGCGCGAGCCGAGCGGGGCGACGCGCACGGTGACGTGCCGGTTGGGGCCCTGGTTGCGCGGCATGACCAGCTCGGTCTCGCGAATCTGCCCGTCGCGACGCACCTCGCTGACCAACGAGGCGAGCGTGTCGGAGACGAGGGAGGTGCCGCGCACCAACCCCATGGCGTAGGCCGGCGCGCTGAAGCCTTGAGGACGACGTCCGAGTCGTCGACGATGACCGCGCTGCTGCGCAGCACCGAGAGGACGGCGGCCACAGCCGCAGGCACAGCCGGCTCGTCGACGGCGATCGGCTGGTGCTGCTGGCGGTCGCTGACGTGCCAGGCCAGGACGGCGCCTCCGGCGACGACGGCCCCGATGATCGCGGCGAGAAATGCCTGCGTCGTCGGATCCACACCCGGATCGTAAGGCCGAATTCGCACAGGATTCGCCCAGGAGGGTGTGAGCATCGTCTGTTCACCACGCGTTCACCGGATACCGCCGAGTGGTCACCCGGGCCGATTTCTAGGGTCCAAGGTATGCGCGAACAGTTTCACGACCAGCTCGAGACCATCTTCGGCGACCTCGCACGGATCTGCGAGATGGTGGAGGTGGCTGTCGGTCAGGCATCCGCAGCCCTGATGACCGCTGACGTGGCTGTCGCCGAGAAGGTGATCAGCTCCGACGTCGAGATCGACCGGGCTCGCGAGCGCGTCGAGGACTCCGCGTTCGAGCTGCTCTCCCTGCAGCAGCCGGTCGCCGGCGACCTTCGCACGATCGTGGCCGCGTTGCGGATGGTCAGCGAGCTCGAGCGGATGGGCGACCTCTCCGTGCACGTCGCCAAGATCGCCCGACTGCGCGTGCCCGAGCTCGCCGTGCCCGAGCAGATCCGTCCGACCATGTCGCGGATGGCCGTCGTGGCCGAGGACATGGTCAAGCGTGTCGCCCAGGTCATCACCAGCCGCGACGTCGAGGCCGCCATCGCGCTGGGCCGCGACGACGAGGAGATGGACCAGCTGCGCCGCACCAGCTTCGCCCAGCTGCTCGCGCCCGAGTGGAACGAGGGCGTCGAGGCGGCCGTCGACATCGCGCTGCTCGGCCGTTACTACGAGCGGATCGCCGACCACGCAGTCTCTGTCGCGAACCGGGTCGTCTTCGTCGTCACCGGCACCAACCCGACGTCCGTCAACGCCTGACTCGCGCCGTTTAGCGCCCCTGCGAGGCGACGGCAGCGGCCGCCGCAGCCGCGGCGTCCGGGTCGAGGTAGCGGCCGCCGGGGGTGATCGGGGCGAGCGCGTCGTCGAGGTCGTAGACCAGTGGCATGCCGGTGGGGATGTTGAGGCCCGCGATGTCGTCGTCGCTGACCTGGTCGAGGTGCTTGACGATGGCGCGCAGCGAGTTGCCGTGGGCGGCGACGAGCACGGTGTGCCCGGCGCGCAGGTCGGCGACCACCTCTGACTCCCAGTAGGGGAGCAGCCGAGCGATGACGTCCTTGAGGCACTCGGTGCGCGGCAGCTCGTCGCCCAGGTCGGCGTACTGCGGCAGACCGACCTGCGAGAACTCGTCGTCGTCGGCCAGCGGCGGCGGAGGTGTGTCGAACGAACGGCGCCAGAGCATGAACTGCTCCTCGCCGTACTCCTCGAGCGTCTGCTTCTTGTCCTTGCCCTGGAGCGCGCCGTAGTGGCGCTCGTTGAGGCGCCACGAGCGACGCACCGGGATCCAGTGCCGGTCGGCCGCGTCGAGGGCCAAGCCAGCGGTGCTGATCGCGCGGCGCTGCAGCGAGGTGTGGACGACGTCGGGCAGCACGCCGGCCTCGACCAGCAGCTGGCCGCCTCGCACCGCCTCAGCGCGACCCTTGTCGGTCAGGTCGACGTCGACCCAGCCGGTGAAGAGGTTCTTGGCGTTCCACTCGCTCTCGCCGTGCCGCAGCAGGACCAGGGTGTGGCTCACGCTCACTCCTCGCCGTGCAGCTCGACGTGCGCGGGCTCGCAGGAGTACGGGCCGGGCTCGCCCTCTTCGGGACGCCGTCTCTGCCTCGGCCTCATCGGCAGCTCGCTTCATCTGCACCGGGCAGCTCGATCGCCGGGAACTTGGCGACGTCGTACTGGAAGCACGGCGTCACGACCGGCACCTTCAGGGTCGAGCTCTGGCCGTTGCCGAAGTTCAAGGTGACGTCGACGAACGCGCCGGCGCCAAAGGTGCCTGAGACCGGCACGCCGCCGGTCTGGAACAGACTGACCGCCTTGCCGGCTGGCACGGTCACCGGGGCGAGCTCCTCGACGGCCTGCAGCTCACCGGCAGCGCCACCGGCCAGGTCGGTGAGGGTGGCCTCATCGGTCGTGGAGTTGTTGGCCAGGCTCGCAACGAACACGCCGGCGTCGTCCTGACCGGCGATGACCACCGCGCCGAGGATGTCGACGTCGCCGTCGCGGTTGTTGACTCCCGCGCTGATCGTGTTGATCCGGTCGGTGGCGTAGTCGAAACCGCACGAGGCCAGCACGGGCACTGCCAGGAGCAGGACGCCAGCGGCGGTCGCGGTGGAACGGCGAAGAGACATCGGCGGGGCCTCGCAGGTCGGTGGGCTCTGAGCGCGCTCAGCCTAGTAGGTCCGAGCCGGACCCACCGACCCGGATCGCTGACCCCATCGCTGGCCCGATCACTGGCCGATCACTGGCCGTCACTGGCCGACATGGCCCGACTACTGGCTCAGGCCGACGGTCGCGCCGACCACGATCATCGCGACCAGGACGACGCCCAGGTAGGCCGAGCCGAGGCCGAGCAGCCGGGTGGCTCCGAACCGCCGACCCAGCCGCAACGGGTAGGTGTTCCAGCCGTCCCGGTCATCGGCGACCAGGCCCCAGATCGAGCGCACCAGGTGCACGCCGACGCCGAGCAGTGCCGCGAGCACGACCATCGCGACCTGCGGAGCCTCGCCGTCCGCGTCGCCGCCCCAACCGCCGAAGGAGAGGTAGGCCGGCAGCAGCGCGAAGGACGCTGCCCAGGTGAGCCAGGAGAAGCGCCCCTCGCGCAGAGCGAGGTTGCCGACCAGGCCGAGGCCGAGCGAGACGAGGTAGCAGATGCCGGCGGTGATGCCGGTCGAGAGCGACAGCGGGATGACCAGCAGCGCGGCGATCGCAAGGGCGTACCAGGCGGTGCCCGCGTCGAGCCGACCGTCGGCGATCGGCTTGCGGACCGTGCCGTGCCGGGCGTCGCGGTCGCGGTCGACCAGGTCGTTGTGCCAGCCGAGGATGACGTGGCCCACCAGCACGGTCGCGGCCACCACGCCCACCTCCCGAGGGGGGCGTCCGGCAGCGAGTGCGGCCACCGCCAGCGCGAGGGCCGTGAGCAGCGCCTGACGGGGGTGCGCGGCCTCGAGGAGCGTCACCGCGGTGACCTCCGACCACCGTGGCCGGAACCGGCTCGGCGGCCGATCGGACACCTCTGGTGACTCATCAGTCACGGTGGCCACACCAGCCACGGAATCGGTGTCGCTCGACGCGTCGGAAGCGTCGTCGTCGGAGCCGGTCGGCTGGGGTGACTTCGCCATGCGTTCAGTATCCGTCACCGGTCCCGACAGTGATCCACGACACCCGCCGGACCATAGAAACGAGTGCGTGTCAAGCCCTCGTTCACCGCTCACTATGCCTCTGACCTGCGGAAACGCTGAACTGAGCCGGAACAGGACGTGATATTATGGAAGCCTAGGAAGGGGTTCATCACATATGACTTTCACCGTCGGCGAAACGGTCGTCTATCCAAATCACGGGGCCGCTGTCATCGAGGACATCGAGATGCGGACCATCAAGGGAGAGGACCGGGAGTACCTCGTTCTTCGGATCGTCTCACAGCAGGACCTGGTCGTGAGGGTGCCCGCGTGCAACCTCGACCTGGTCGGCGTGCGCGACGTGGTCGACAAGGAGGGACTCGACCGGGTGTTCGACGTCCTGCGTGCCGAGCACGTCGAGGAGCCCACCAACTGGTCGCGTCGCTACAAGGCCAACCTCGAGAAGCTGCACAGCGGCGACGTCATGAAGGTCTCCGAGGTCGTGCGCGACCTGTGGCGTCGTGAGCGCGACCGCGGCCTCTCGGCCGGCGAGAAGCGGATGCTGGCCAAGGCGCGCCAGATCCTGGTCTCCGAGCTGGCCCTGGCCGAGCACACCAACGAGGACAAGGCCGAGACCATCCTCGACGAGGTGCTCGCCTCCTGAGGCGCCGCACCACCTGAGCTACACCGACGGGCCCCGGCGAAAGCCGGGGCCCGTCGTGCGTACGGTTGACTCCATGACCGCACGAGTCGTTCTGGGACGACGACGAGCCGGTCGGGCTCGGCATCGTCGTCACCGACGACCGCGGCTCGCTGCCCTTTCACCTCGTGCACGGCGAGGCGCTCGCCGCGGCCGCCGCGTGGGCGACTCGGTGAGGCCGGGGTCTCGTTGCTCGACCTCAGCGTGCCTTGGGAGTCGATCCGCGAGGCCGACGAGCCGCTCGTGCTGCACGACAGCCTGTGCCCGCTCACCCCGCCTGACTTCATCGCCGAGTGCCTGGCCGCAGCGATCGAGAGCGACCGGGTGGTCGTCGGCGTCCGCCCGGTCACCGACACCCTCAAGCAGACGGCGGACGGCCTGGTCGGCCAGACCGTCGACCGCGACGCACTCACCCTCGTCTGCTCGCCGGTCGTGCTGCCGGCACGGGTCGTGGCGCGCACTCGCCGCCCTGCCGACGTCCGACTTCACCGACCTCGTGGTCGCCCTGCGCGGCCTCGGCGAGGACGTCGTCCTGCGCGCCGGCTCCCTCAGCTGCCCGCCGGGTCTTCGGCGCCGACGACATCGCGGCGCTGGAGGCCCTGACCCACCGGCCGCGCGAGCGAGCAGCCGCTCGGCTAGCGCGACGTCGTCGGCGAAGGTGACCTTCAGGTTGCCCGGGCCGCTCGGCACCGCGCGCACCGCGAGGCTCGGTGCGTAGCGCTCCAGGCAGGCGGCCGTGTCGGTGCCGCGGAAGCCGTCGAGCTCGGCCCGCGCGTAGGCATCGAGCAGAGCACCGGCCGCGAAGGCCTGGGGCGTCTGCACGGCGACCAGCCCGCGCACGGCGCCCTCGGGCCGACAGCAGAGCCGGCATCGGCGCGGCCGGGATCGCTCCGCCGTCGGCGCGGGCCGCCGCCGAGCACGGCCCGGTAGAGCGCTGACCGAGGCCAGCGGGCGCGCGCCGTCGTGGATGGCGACGACGTCGACGGCTCCGGACTCGATGTCGGTGCGCAGCACGCTGAGCGCGGCCCACTCCGAGTCGTGGCGCGTCTCGCCTCCGGGTACGACGAGCACCTCGCGATCGCCGAGCACCGGCGCCAGCGCCTCGGAGACGGCCGACTGCTCGCCCTCGCGCACCACCACGACCACGCGTGCGACGTCGGGCAGGTCGAGAACCGTCATCACCGACCTGGTGAGGATCGGTAGGCCGCCCAGGGGGAGCAGCACCTTGTTGACCCCGGCACCCACCCGGCTGCCGGACCCAGCGGCCAGGACGACGACGGCAGCGCTCACCCGTGCAGTCAACCAGCAGCGCTGGGGGCGGACCGGGAGGATTCATTTTCACAGCCGTAACACAGCGAAACATCGAGGTGCCGAGCCCGGACCTACGTTCTCGACCATGGCACCCCGCTCGCTCTCCGCCCAGGGAGCCCACGAGGAGTGGCAGTCGGTGTGTCGGGTCGCCGAGCTCGAGGTCGAGCGTGGGGTGACGGCGCTGGTCCACGGGCAGGCGGTGGCCATCTTCAAGGCGGCCGACGAGCAGGTCTACGCGCTGGGCAACCACGACCCGTTCGCGAAGTCGTCGATGATCGCTCGCGGCATCGTCGGGGTGCGCAACGGCATCCCGTTCGTGGCCTCGCCCTCGCACAAGCACGCCTTCGACCTGCGCACCGGCAAGTGCCTCGACGACGTCCACGTCTCGGTGCCGGCCTACGGCGTCAAGATCGTCGACGGCGTCGTGCTGATCGGCCACCGCAAGGCCGACGCGGCCTGAGCCTCGAGCCGCGGGACGGCTCAGACCGGGAAGACCAGCGCCGTCGCCATCGCGGCGACGCCCTCACCGCGACCGGTGAGTCCGAGCCCGTCGGTGGTGGTCGCGCTGACGCTGACCGCTGCGCCCACGGCGGCCGACAGGGCGGCCTCGGCCTCGGCGCGGCGTGCGCCCAGCCGGGGTCGGTTGCCGATCACCTGCACCGCGACGTTCCCGATCTCGAAACCGGCTGCTCGCACCCGGCGGGCTGTCTCGGTGAGCAGGGCGACACCGGCGGCGCCGGCCCACTCGGGCTCGGAGGTGCCGAAGTTCGATCCGAGGTCGCCGAGGCCCGCGGCGGACAGCAAGGCGTCGCAGGCGGCGTGGGCGGCGACGTCGGCGTCCGAGTGACCCTCGAGCCCGTGCGACTCGTCGGGCCACGCCAGCCCGGCCAGGTGCATCGGCATTCCCTCGACCAAGCGATGGACGTCGACACCCTGACCCACGCGGCGGCACACGTAAGGGGTTCGTAATGTCATCGGCCACCCGCGTGATCATGCCTGAGTCACACTGTTCCCCATGAAGAAGTCCGTCGCCGCTTGGGCATTGGCCGGGGTCGTGGCCGGGTACGCCGGCCTCGGCACCAGCTACCTCGTCGCCCGGCTGATGAACGAGCGCCTATCGCCGGTCACCGCGATGGCCGAGCTGATCGCCCGCGATCACCCCGGGCAGCATGGTCGAGCGTGCGATCCAGACTTTCGGCACCAAGGACAAGCCGCTGCTGGTCGTCGGCATCCTGGTGTTCCTCACCTGCTGTTCGCCGTCATCGGTCGGCTCGCCCGACGCTCGACGTGGCTGCCGATCGTCGCGTTCGCCGTGCTGGCGGTGCTCGGCATCGTGGCCACGATGACTGCCAACGGAGCCGTCGTCACCGACCTCACCCCCATCGCCGATCGGGTTCGTCACCTGGACGATCACGCTCTCCCTGGTCACCGACCGGCTGCGCCGCCTGCAGAGCATCCCGGACGCCGAGCGCTTCGAGCAGCGCTACGTCCGCGGTCGCCGGCGAGTTCCTGATCATCACCGGAGCCGTCGCGGGCACCGCGGCCGTCGCCGGCGTGCTCGGTCGGCTCGCCGGGCGGTCACGCCGCCAGGTCGAGCAGGCGCAGGCGGCTGCTGCGCCTGCCGGTCACCACGCCGACCGTGCCGGCCGACGCGAAGATCGGCGTCGACGGCGTCGCGTCGTGGATGACGCCGGCCGACGACTTCTACTTGATCGACACCGCCTTCACGAAGCCCGCCATCGCTCCGAAGAACTGGCAGCTGCGCATCCACGGCATGGTCGAGAACGAGCTCGTGCTGAGCTACGAGGACCTCGTCAACCGCGAGCTCGTCGAGGGCTGGGTCACCCTCAACTGCGTCTCCAACGAGGTCGGCGGCGGCCTGATCGGCAACGCCTGGTGGAGCGGCGTCCTGCTCGCGCCGATCCTGGCCGAGGCCAAGCCGCTCGCCGGCGCCGACGCGGTCCTGCAGACCTCCGACGACGGCTGGAACTGCCTCACCCCGCTCGACGCGATGACCGACGGCCGTCAGGCAATGCTCGCGGTCGCGATGAACGGACTGCCCCTCGCCATCGAGCACGGCTTCCCCGTGCGCACGATCGTGCCCGGCCTTTACGGCTACGTCTCGGCCACCAAGTGGGTCGTCGACATGGAGCTGACCACCTTCGAGGACGTCGACGCCTACTGGACCCAGCGCGGCTGGGGCGAGCTCGGCCCGGTGAAGATGTCCTCGCGCGATCGAGGTGCCCCGCTTCGGGGACGAGGTCGCGTCCGGCGAGGTCGTCATCGCCGGGTCGGCGTGGTCGCAGCACACCGGCATTCGGCGCGGTCGAGGTCGCTGTCGACGGCGGCGCCTGGATGCCGGCCGAGCTCGCCGGGTCACCGAGCGACGATGCGTGGGTGCAGTGGCGCGCCGTCGCGACGCTCGAGGAGGGCGTCCACGCCGTGCGGGTGCGCGCCACCGACAAGTTCGGCCTCGTGCAGACCGGCGCGGTCGCCGACGTGCTGCCCGACGGCGCCACCGGTTGGCACGTCGTCGAGTTCAACGCCGCGCCTGAGACGTCAGCCCCAGGGTCGCCCGCATGCTGACTTCGCGGCGACTTCGGCGGGCGCGCCGGCGTCGCGCTGGTGATCGGCGGCAACGGCGGGCTCGGCGCGCCGATCGCCGACCTGCTGGCCGAGCGTGGGGCCGAGGTGGCGGTCACGTACCGTCGCACGCCGTCCGAGCGGCCGCCGGGCTACCGGCTCGACCTCGCCGACCTCGACGCCGTGCGCGGGCGTCGTCGACCAGGTGGCCGCCGACGGGGGAGGCATCCACACGCTCGTCTACGCCGCCGGCCCGCACGTGCCCCGCTGCACCTCTCGAAGGTCGAGCCGCAGCGATGGCCGACCAGCTGCAGGGCGACGCCGCCGCGTTCTTCGCCGTCGCGCACGCGGCCCTGCCGCACCTGCGCGCCAGCAGTGGCTCGATCGTCGCGGTCACCACCGCCGCCACCACCCGCTACCCGCGTGCGCGACGGGCTCTCCTCGGCCCCGAAGGCCGCCGTCGAGGCGATCGCCCGGGCGCTGGCGGCCGAGGAGGGTCGGTTCGGCGTGCGGGTCAACCTGGTCGGGCCGGGGATGATCACCGACGGCATGGCCCAGCGGCTGATGGCCTCGGGCGACCTCTCCGACTCCGACCTCGAGGTCACCCGACGCAACATCCCGATGCGCACGTTCGGCACGGCCGCCGACATCGCCGAGGCCGTCTGCTTCCTCGCCTCGAACCGGGCCGGCTTCATCAGCGGCCAGAAGCTCGACGTCGACGGCGGCTACGGAGTCTGACTCGGAGCCGCGTCGAGCTACCAGTTCGTCTGGTCGCCGGCCGGCAGCGGGTGTGCAGCGTCGTGGATGACGTAGACGGTGCCGCCGGAGCCGCGGCAGCCAGGCGTTCTCGAACTGGCCGCGGTCGTAGGTGCGCCGGACGCCGTCGCGGGTGTGGGAGGCCGGGTCGTTGACCACGACGTCGCCGGTCGTCGGTGAAGCCGACGATCACCAGCAGGTGCCCGGCGGTCGGGCTCATCGGGGCGTTGTCGAGCTGCCGGGCTTGAAGGAGATCGAGGCGACCAGCGGGATGCCGGCGGCGATGAACTGCTCGGCCTCGCGCAGCGAGCGGAGCCGGGTCACGAAGCGCCTTGCCGACCCGGGGGGCCGCATAGGCGGTGTTGAACGGCCAGTTGCCGGTGCCGTCGTAGTCGTGGTCGAACGTCATCGGGCGGCGTAGTCGACCCAGGGGTCGACGTGCCCATCAGGAACCCACGCGTAGGACTTCGGGGTGGGCAGCTTGTCGTAGTAGCCGAGCACCATCGACGTCGATGTCGGGGAGCACCAGGCCTCGCCGCCGCCGTTCCACTGCGGGTAGTGCCCTCGTGCACCATCTGCGAGTAGCGCGGCACCTCGAGCACGATGCCCCGCCCGACCCCGGGCTTCGACGTGGCACCTGCCGAGGTCGGGGAGGCGCGAGGCGACCGCTCCGACGGCGTCGACCGACGGGCCGCACGGTCGAGCCGGCGCTTGCGGGCCAGCGTGACGCGCAGCTGGTAGGCGGTCAGCCCGGACGGGCGCCGCCAGGTGTCGACGTTGACGTCGGCGACGTCGTCGTTCTGCCCGGAGACGGTCGTCGCGCTTGAGGTAGCGGTCGCCGGAGGTCCAGCGACCCATCAGGTCCCAGCTCGACCTCGTGCCGTCGGCGTCCACGCCGCGCACGCGGACCTCGACGAAGCTGTCGCCCGGCGTGCGGGCCGACCACGACGGGATCAGCTCGGTGAAGGCGAAGCCGGGGGAGGTCCACGGCGACTCCCACGAGGCCGTCTCGTAGCGGGTGCCCGACGACCCGCGCGAGCGCTCGACGGCGCCGCGATCACCAGGCGGCCTTGCGAGACGGCGGTGCCGCGAGCGGTCCCGCTGCGCAGCTCTGCTCCGCTGTCCCACTGGGGGTAGTGGATCTGCCGCGTCTCGGCCCGCTTGCTCGCGGCTGCGGACGGGGCAGCGGACGGGGCTGCGTCCGCGGCGCCAGGACTCACCGAGGCAAGGTAACAGCCGGCCAGCACGAGGACGGCGGCCGAGGAGACGGTGGTGGCGCAGGGGACGGGGCACCTCGACACGGTACGTCACACCAGCCCCACCCGTTAGCGCGATGCGAGGCCCGGGCGCCCGGCGTCCCTAGACTTGCCGGGTGACCCTGAGGCTCTATGACACCGCGACGCACGAGGTGCGCGACTTCGTCCCCCTGGAGGAGGGGAAGGCGGGGATCTACGTGTGTGGCCTGACGGTCCAGAGCGAGCCGCACGTGGGTCACGTGCGCTCGGCGGTCAACTTCGACGTGCTGCGCCGGTGGCTGACCCACCAGGGCTACGACGTCTCGTTCATCCGCAACGTCACCGACATCGACGACAAGATCTTGACCAAGTCGGCCGAGCAGGGTCGGCCGTGGTTCAACCTCGCCTACGCGATGCACGCCGAGCTCACCAAGGCGCTGGCGAGCATCAACGTGCTGCCGCCCACCTACGAGCCCGGCGCCACCGGCCACGTCCCCGAGATGCTCGAGCTCATCGAGACCCTCATCGCCAAGGGCCACGCCTACGCCGCCGCCGACGGCTCGGGCGACGTCTACTTCGACGTGCGCTCGTGGCCGGAGTACGGCGAGCTCACCGGGCAGAAGCTCGACGACATGGAGCCCGCGGGTGACGCCGACCCGCACTCGGCGAAGCGCGACCCGCGCGACTTCGCCCTGTGGAAGGGGCGCAAGAAGGAGACCGAGCCCGCGAGCGCGGCGTGGCCGAGCCCGTTCGGGCCGGGTCGCCCGGGCTGGCACATCGAGTGCTCGGCGATGGCCGGCAAGTACCTCGGCCCGGCGTTCGACATCCACGGCGGCGGCGTCGACCTGCGCTTCCCGCACCACGAGAACGAGCAGGCCCAGTCGCGCGCGGCCGGCCACCCGTTCGCGAGCTACTGGCTGCACAACGCCTGGATCACCACGGCCGGCGAGAAGATGAGCAAGTCGCTGGGCAACTCGCTGCTGGTGCCCAAGGTGCTCGAGCGGGTGCGTGGCATCGAGCTGCGCTTCTACATGGTCAGCGCCCACTACCGCTCCCACGTCGAGTTCTGCTTCGAGGCTCTCGAGGAGGCCGCGGTCGGGTTCCGACGGATCGAGAACTTCCTCGACAGGGCGGCGGCCGCGGTCGGCGAGGTCCGCCGACGGCATGCTCTGCACCGAGTTCATCGAGGCGATGGACGACGACCTCGGCACTCCGGCCGCGATCGCGGCGATCTTCGACGTCGCCCGCGAGGGGAACGCGCTGCCGCCCAGGGCGACAGCGCGGCGCTGCGCGGCACGGCGGCTCGGTGCGCGCGATGCTCGGCGTGCTCGGGCTCGACCCCGCCGACCCCGCCTGGGGCGGGGGAGCCAGCGACGACGCCGCGCTGACCGCCGCCGTCGACGCGCTCGTGGCCACTCTGCTCGACCAGCGTGCCGAGGCGCGTGCGGCGAAGGACTTCGCCCGCGCCGACGCCATCCGTGACCAGATCAAGGAGGCCGGCATCGAGGTGGAGGACACCCCGACCGGTCCGAAGTGGACATTGAGCGTGGGGAGCGTGAGTCGATGCCAGGCTTTCGAGGCTCGCTCCGCTCGCACCTCAACCACCGACGAAGGAGCACTGACGTGCCAGGCAATTCGCAGCGCAAGGGCTCGATCCGCAAGGCGAGCAAGAAGCCGACCGCGGGCTCGGGGGGCCGCGTGCGGCGCGGGCTCGAGGGCAAGGGCCCCACGCCCAAGGCCACCGACCGCCCCTACCACAAGGCGCACAAGGCCGACCAGCGGGCCAAGAAGGTCGGCGGCAGCCCGGCACGCGCAGCAGCCCGTCGCCGCAAGAACAGCACGCGACGCCGAGTGGATCGCCGGCCGCAACTCCGTGGTCGAGGCGCTGCGCGAGGGCGTGCCGATCAACGCCGTCTACGTGGCCGAGGGTGCCGAGCGCGACGGGCGACTCCGCGAGGCGTTCAGCCTCGCCCAGGACAAGGGCATCAGCCTGCTCGAGGTCTCCAAGGGCGAGCTCGACCGGATGACCGTCCGGGGCCGTCCACCAGGGCCTCGCCGCGCGGATCCCCGCCTTACGAGTACGCCCACCCCGAGGACCTTCTCGAACTGGCCGACACCAACGCGCGAGAAGCCGTTGATCGTCGTCCTCGACTCGATCACCGACCCGCGCAACCTCGGAGCGGTCGTGCGCAGCGCGTCCGGGTTCGGCGCGCACGGCGTCGTCATCCCCGAGCGCCGGGCGGCCGGCATGACCGCCTCGGCCTGGAAGACCAGTGCCGGGGCCGCCGCGCGGATCCCGGTGGCGCAGACGGTCAACCTCACCCGCCAGCTCAAGGCCTTCCAGGACGCCGGCTGCATGGTGATCGGACTGGCGGCCGACGGAGACCTGTCCCTGCCGCAGATGATCGCCGACCGTGATCTCGTACCGGCCCGCTGGTCGTCGTCGTCGGAGCCGAGGGGGATGGTCTGTCTCGCCTGGTGGCCGAGACCTGCGACCACCTGGTGTCGATCCCGATGGCCTCCACCTTGGAGTCGCTGAACGCCGGAGTGGCCGCCTCGGTCTGCCTCTACGCGATCAACCAGGCGCGAAGTCTGATGGGCTGATCGACTGGTCGCGCATCAGATGCGGCACGAGCTGGTCTGGACCGCGTGGTCGATGTCACGGCTTGTGGGTGAGCCCCGTCACCTTTACGCTCGGCACTCGTTAACAAACTAGTACCTGTTCTAGTTTTGCGATGTCGGAGGCTCTGTGAACCTGTCAGCCCGTTCGTCCACGCGTGCTCGTCGCGCCGCGAGCGCCGTCGTCGTCGTCGCTCTTCTCGCCGCGCTGGCTGCCTGCGGGTCGAACCTGAACCCCGACGAGGTCAGTGCGCGCCGACGGTGGCACGGTCGCAGACCGGCACCGTCACCGACCCCAGCACGGGCGAGGTCATCGACCCGGGCACCGGTGAGGTCGTCGACCCGGGTACCGGTGAGGTGGTCGACCCCGGTACCGGCGAGGTCGTCGACCCGGGCACCGGCACGACCGACCCGGGCACGGGCACCGACCGACCCGGGCACCGGCAACCACCGACCCGCGGCGAGGGCCCACCGAGGCGCCGATCGAGGCCAGCTCTGCAGGCAGCTGCGACGGCTTCAAGAACGGCCCCGGCATCACCGACACCACCATCACGATCGGCAACGCCTCCGACATCTCCGGGCCGGTGCCTGGGCTGTTCGAGACCGCCCAGGTGGGCACCAAGGCCTTCGTGGCCTACTTCAACGCGACCGTGCCCGACGGCATCTGCGGCCGCAAGCTCGAGCTGAAGAACTACGACAGCCGCACCGACGCCGCCGCCGACCAGCAGGCGTACGCCTCGGCCTGCACCGAAGTCTTCGCCATGGTGGGTTCCCAGTCGGCCTTCGACTCCGGTGGTGCCAAGACCGCCCAGAACTGTGGACTGCCTGACCTGCGCGCCGGGTCGGTCACCACCGAGCGAAGCAACGGGTGCTCGCACCTGCTACGGCGTCCAGGCCGTCAACATCAACTCGTTCGAGAACGCCGTGCCCGACTTCGTGAAGAAGTACGGCACTTCGGCCGCGCAGAACGCGCGTTCTTCTACATCAACGCCGGAGCGTCGTCGCAGAACGCTCTCGCCCAGGTCCGCGCGATGGAGCGGCGTGGCCTGAGGTTCACCGTGGTTCAGCCCGTGGACATCGCCGAGTTCAACTACGCGCCCTTCGTGCAGCAGCTCAAGGACAAGAAGGTCGAGACCGTCTTCTGGACCGGCGCCTACCAGCAGTCAGCCCGGCTGCGGCAGGCGATGCAGCAGAACGGCTACGAGCCCAAGCTGTACCTGCGCGACCCCACCGACTACAACCCGGCCTACGTCTCCCAGGGAGGCAGCGCGGTCGACGGCACGGTCGTCTACCTGAACTTCACGCCCTTCGAGGAGGCCCGGTCCAACCGAGAGATGGCGACCTACCTCAGCTACCTCGACCAGGTGAAGCCGGGCGCTACCCCGGAGTTCTTCGGCGTGTTCGCGTGGTCGGCAGCCAAGCTCTTCGTCGAGCTCGCCGCCAAGCTGGGCGGCAAGCTCAGTCGTGCCACGCTGCTCGCTGAAGTTGCCAAGGTGAAGGACTGGACCGCTGCAGGACATGCACGCACCCCAGCCCGTTGGTAGCCGAGGCACGGGCGAATGCTGGCGGTTCATCCAGCTCTCCGGCACCGTCTGGAAGCCGATCGGCGGCACGAAGTACTCCTGCACCGGACTGACCTCGAGCAAGTAGCGACGAGGCAAATGTCATGACGCACACCCCCGCCCGTCTCACCGGACTGCGCCGTACGGCGATTCTGGTGGTCGGCGCCTCACTGAGCCTCGCCCTGGCTGCGTGCGGCTCACAGCTCGACCCCGGCGACGTTCGCGGAGTCGGTGCGACCACCGACACCAGCGCCGACCAGTCGACTATCGACCAGGGAGCGGCCCGGTCACCGGTGACGACGGCTCGGTCATCGACCCGGGCACTGGCGAGGTCCCGGGTACAGACTCCTCCGGCGACCAGCCGGCCGCTGGTGACGACCCGGCCGCGGCCGACACCGGCGATGCGCCCGACACCGGCGACGCGCCCGACACCGGCGACAACGCCGCCGACGGCGGCGCCGAGGCTGGCAGCTGCGACGGGTTCACGAACGGCCCGGGCACCACCGACAGCGAGATCACGGTGGCCAACGTCTCGGACATCTCAGGCCCGGTGCCTGGCATCTTCGAGTCCGCCCGGCTGGGCGCCCGCGCCTACGCCGCCTACTTCAACTCGACGTCCGACATCTGTGGTCGCAAGCTCAAGCTGCTCGAGCTCGACAGTCGCGCCGACGCTGGCGCCGACCAGCAGGCTTATGCCAAGGCGTGCTCCGATGCGTTCGCCGCAGTCGGCTCGATGTCGGCGTTCGACTCCGGCGGTGCCAACACCGCCGCAGCCTGCGGTCTGCCCGACATTCGCTCGACCACGGTCAACCCGGAGCGGGTGAAGTGCTCGACGTGCTTCGCCGCACAGGCGGTCAACCCCGGCCTGGTGCCCTCGGCCTGGCCGTCCTACATGGTCAAGACCCATAAGGCGGCCACCGAGCAGTGCGGCGCTGCTGTACATCAACGCAGGTGCAGCTCCTATCAATGCGGCGGCCTTCAAGGCTGGGTATACGAAGTCGGGCTGGAACGTCAAGTACTTCGAGGGCATCGACGTCGCGGAGTTCAACTTCACCTCCTACGTGCAGCAGATGAAGGACAAGGGCATCAAGCTCGTCTACTACATCGGGCCGTTCCAGAACACGGTGAAGCTGCAGCAGGCCATGGCGCAGCAGGGCTTCGAGCCCGACGTCTACGTGCAGGACTCCACGATCTACGACAACGACTACCTGACGCAGGCCGGTGACTTGGCCAAGGACGTCTTCGTCTACACGAACATCGCCCTCTTCGACGACACCTCCAACAAGGAGATGCAGCTCTACCGGGCCTGGCTCGACCAGGTCAGCCCCGGTGCGAACCCCAACTTCTACGGGGTCTTCGCCTGGTCGGCGGCGCGTCTGTTCGTCGAGCAGGCCACGAAGCTCGGCGGAAAGCTGTCGCGAGCCACGCTCGTCGACGCGCTCAAGAAGGTCACCAACTGGACCGCCAACGATCTGCATGCTCCGCAGGACGTGGGTGGAAAGACGACCGGCAAGTGCCACGCGGTCATCCAGTACACGGGCAGTGCTTGGAAGAAGGTGTCCCCCGGGGACTACCTGTGCGGATCACTCGTATCCACGGGTTCCGGAAGCTGACGGAGGATCGCGACCAATCATGGACAAGTTCATTGCCTACGGGCTGCCGGGGCTTTTCACTGGTGCGGCGTACGCGATTGCGGCGTCGGGTCTGGTGCTGACGTACACGACGACGCGGGTCTTCAACATCGCGCATGGTGCCTTTGGCATGGTGATGTCGTTCATCTTCTGGGACTTCTCCCAGAAGCAGGAGCTGCCGGTCTGGCTCTCGCTGATCTTGGTGTTGTTCGTGGTGGCGCCGTTGACGGGCTGGTTCGTGCAGCGGTTCATCACGCGCGGTCTGGGCGACGTGCCGGTCTCGGTGTCGTTGGTGGTCACGGTGGGTTTGTTCGTGGGTCTGATCGGGCTGGCGCAGCAGATCTGGCCACCTGAGTCGCGGTTCGTGCCGCCGTTCTTCCAGGAGACGTCGTTCGAGATCGGTGACTCGATCATCACCGCGCACCAGCTGATCACGATCGGTGCGTCGATCGCGGTGGCGATCGGTCTGTACTTCTTGTTGAACAAGACCCGGATCGGTACGGCCATGCGGGCCTCGGTCGACAACCCTGAGCTGTTGAAGCTGTACGGCGGGCGTCCGGACACGGTGGCGGCGCTGTCGTGGGCGATCGGGATGTCGCTCTCGGCGCTGGCCGGGATCTTGTTGGTCTCGGTGGTGGGTCTGGACTACTTCCAGCTGACGCTGCTGGTGATCAACGCCTATGCGGCGGCGATGGTGGGCCGGCTCAAGAGCCTGCCGTTGACGTTCGCGGGCGCGATGGCGCTGGGTCTGCTCGACTCGTACGCGTTGGGTTACATCCCCTCGGACTCGTTCCTGGCTGATGTTCGGCCGGTGATCCCGCCGCTGTTCTTGTTCGCTGCGATCGTGCTGCTGCCCCAGGCACAGCTGCGGATCGGTCAGGTCAAGGGCATCGTGTCGGCACCGGTTCCCTCGTTGCCGCGGATCGGTATCTCGGGGGCGGTCTTCCTGCTCTTCGTGTTCATCGCGACCGCGGGGATGGGTGAGGCCAATCTGCTGCGGGTCGGCACGGCTGCGACGTACGCGATGGTGATGCTCTCGTTGGTGCTGCTGACCGGCTACGGCGGCTTTGTGTCGCTGTCCCAGCTGACGTTCGCCGGGGTGGGCGCGCTGGCCTACGCCAAGCTGGACGAGCCGAACCTGTACGGACTGTTGGTCTCGGCGCTGATCGCCGGGGCGGTGGGCGCGCTGGTGGCGTTGCCGGTGCTGCGCCTGACGGGTCTGTACCTGGCGTTGTCGACGCTCGCGTTCGGTGTGCTGATGGACAAGCTGGTCTTCCAGGACGAGCGGGCCTTCGGGTTCGGTGGCGCGCTCGAGGCGGGCCGGATGTCGTTCTTCGGCAAGACCGTGGAGACCACCGGGGGATACGTCATGTTGATGGCGGTGTTCTTCGTGCTGGTCGGCGCGCTGATCTTGGTGATGCGGCAAGGGGTGATCGGTCGCCTGCTGATCGCGATGCGCGACAGCCCGGCGGCCTGCGGCACGTTGGGCCTGGACATGCGCTGGTTCCGGGTCGGCCTGTTCGGCCTCTCGGCCGCGGTCGCCGGTGTGGCCGGCGCCCTGTTCGCCGGGCTGCGCGGCACGATCGGTGCTGCCGACTTCCAGTACTTCAACTCGCTGCCGCTGCTGCTGCTCGCGGTGGTCTTCGGCATCACCTCGGTGACCGGCGCAGCCCTGGGCGGTATCGGTCTGATGCTGCTGCCGGTGATGCAGGCCGAGAACCCCTCGATCGCCGGGCTGATCTTCGCGATCATCGGCTTCGGTGCAGTCTTCGCCGGGCGTGACCCCAACGGTCTGGCCAACCTGCTCTTCAAGACCGGCCGCTGGATCCGGCAAGCAGGTCTTGAACCAGGTCAACGTGCCCCAGCTGCCCGGGCGTGGCGGTGGTCGTCACGCCGATGGCCCTGATGGTTCGGGCGGGCACGGCCCCGATGACGATGAGACAGGTCAGATCGATGCCATTGATGGCGCCGACGCGACGAGCGACAAGGAGCGCACCCATGTCCCTGCTTGAGGTCGACGACGTCGTCGTCCAGTTCGGTGGAGTGACCGCGGTCAACCACGCCTCGTTCGAGGCCGAGGTCGGTGAGATCACCGGTCTGATCGGCCCGAACGGTGCCGGGAAGACCACCTGCTTCAACGTGATCTCCGGGCTGCAGAAGCCCACCAAGGGTCAGGTGAGGTTCGATGGCAAGGTCGTGAACCGCACCCCGGTGCACCGTCGTTCCAAGCGCGGCATGGGTCGCACGTTCCAGCGCCTGGAGGCGTTCGGGTCGTTGACGGTGCGCGACAACGTGAAGGTCGCGCTCGACATCCACCGGGGCTTGAAGGCGCCGTTCCTGCCCTCGGGCGCCGAGATCGACGCCCTGCTCGAGCGCGTCGGCATCGCCTCCTACGCCAAGGACCGTGCCGACTCGATCCCCACCGGTACTGCCCGGCTGCTCGAGCTGGCGCGCTGCCTGGCCGGCGATCCGAAGATCCTGCTCCTCGACGAGCCGTCCAGTGGTTTGGACGAGACCGAGACCGAGGCGTTCGGTGAGCTGCTCAAGGACCTGGCCGACGAGGGACGCGGCATCCTCATGGTCGAGCACGACATGGACCTGGTCATGAGCGTGTGCGACACCATCCGGGTGCTCGACTTCGGTGAGGTCATCGCCGTGGGCGACCCCGCCGCGGTGCGCCGCGACCCGCGGGTGCAGCAGGCCTACCTCGGCTACTCCGACGTCCACGATCCTGCTGAGGAGAGCCTCGTGGCTGCCCATGCGTCTGCCCACACGGCGGTTCTGCCCGCGGTTCAGGAAGAGGTCCTCTGATGTCCATCCCGATCCTGGAGATCGTCGACCTGCACGCCGCCTACGGGCGGATCGAGGTGCTGCGCGGGGTCAACCTGGCGATTCCGCGCGGTGCGGTGATGGCGCTGCTCGGCCCCAACGGCGCCGGCAAGTCGACCCTGACCAAGGTGATCGCCGGGCAGAAGAGCTCCACCAGCGGCGACATCCACCTCGGTGGAGTCAACGTCAAGAACGCTGACCCCGAGGAGCTCGCCCGCCTGGGGCTGTGCACCGTGCCCGAGGGCAGGTCGGTGTTCCCGAACCTCTCGGTCGAGGAGAACCTGATCCTGATGTCGTACGCCGGCGTCAGCGCCGAGCAGATCCTCGAGACCGCCTACTCCTACTTCCCTCGTCTGGCCGAGCGACGCCGCCAGCTGGCCGGCACCATGTCGGGCGGTGAGCAGCAGATGCTCGCCATGTCGCGGGCCCTGGCCTCCGACCCGGCCCTGCTGCTGCTCGACGAGCTCTCGATGGGCCTGGCGCCCCTGATCGTCGAAGAGCTGTACGAGACCGTGCAGCAGATCGCCGAGTCGGGCGTCTCGATCCTGTGCATCGAGCAGTTCGCCCGCACCGCACTCAAGGTCTCCGACTACGCAGCAGTCATGACCGGTGGCCGCATCGTGGCCACCGGCGAACCCGACGAGATCATGGAAACCATGTCCGACGTCATCCTCGGAGGAGCAGCATGAGGACCATGCCCACCCGCCACACCCGCACTGGCCTGCCTCGCTTACGTCGTCTCGGCCTGTCGGTCGCCGCGGCCTCAGTCGTGGCCGTCACGCTGCCCTGGGGCGGAGTCGCGGCCTCGGCCGACGACCCCGTGCCGACCGATCCGCCGACCTCGGAGCCAACCGAGGAGCCGACCGAGGAGCCCACCGAGGAGCCCACCGACACCTCAACTGACAGCGCCGGCCCCGACGAGCAGTCGCTGCGTTCACGCGGCTTCTCGGCCTCGGCGACCGCGACGCCGTTGAAGCTGGAGATCTACGAGCCGACGATCCCGATCCCGGCGACCCCGCAGGCCGAGCTGTCGCTGATGTACTCCACGGTCGCAGCCGACTCCTCGTCCGCGAAGGGCCGCGCGTCTTATGCCTGGCCCGGCGCACCGGTCGGTGAGGGTGCCAAGACGATCGTGGAGAACCTCGGTCTGCCGCCCGAGATCTCGGGACCGATCGCCGAGCAGGGCTACCCGGTGCAGGTCAACGCCCAGTTCCCTGGTGAGACCAACGAGCAGTCCGATGAGCCGGTGCCCGGCGCGATACAGCGCGCCAGCGCCGTGGAGAAGAAGGCGTTCGCCTCGGCTGGGTTCTCCACCGACGGCCAGGCGCGCGACGACGCCGAGGGCAACGGCCCCGACGGTGCGCTGCCCGGCCTCGACATCCCGGGCCTCGGTGACCTGCTCGGCGGAATCTTCGGCGGCGGCGAGAACGACGACGAGGAAGGCGAACCGCCGAACGCGCTGCTGCCCGGCCCGATCTCGGCGCTCATCGACGTCGGCGGCCTCTCGTCGGTCTCCAAGACCGACAACGGCGACAAAGCCTTCGCCCAGGCCCGCTCCAACCTCGGCGACATCAGCCTGCTCGGCGGCCTGATCACCCTCGAAGGCGTCAAGGTGCTCTCCAAAGCCACCAGCGACGGCACCGCTGGGTGAGGGTTTCGGCCAAGTCTCCTTCGGTTCCATGATCGCCGCAGGGCAGGAGTTCCGCTACGGACCCGACGGCTTCACCGCCCTCGGCTCACCCACGCCCATCCCCGGCCTGCCTGATGACGCCGGCAAGGCGCTGTCCCAGCTCGGTATCACCATCACCACCCCCAAGCCCGTGATCACCGCTGACCCGGCCGACAAGGACAAGGTCCAGGTCAACTCCCAGGGCATGGTCATCGACTTCGACATGGTCCAGCTCAAGTCTCAGCTGCGACCCCTGCTCGACGTCCTCGACACCGTGGTCGGGGCCTTGCCCAACGAGCTCGGCCCGCTGAAGGAGAACATCCAGGTCCTCCTCAACCTCGCGCCCCGCATCGTGGTCATCCTGGGCCAGACCGAGACTCGCGTCGACACCTCCCAGGGCATCGTGCTGCCCCCCTGGACGGCGACCCGATCGACCGGCCCGACACCGAGAGCACCCGACGACGGCCACCACCGGCACCGACACCGGCAGCGACATCACCGGACCGCCGTCCATCACGCCGCCGAGCGACAGCGGCCCGATCGACACCTCCACCGGCACCGACCCGACCACCGTCCCGGTCGCCGCACCCCAGCTGCCCGGCCTGCCCGAGCTGTTCTCCATCCCCACCCTGCTCGTCCTCGGAGCGGTAGCCCTGGCCAGCGTCCTCGGCTCGTATGCCCGACGACTCGGACTCGCCGCCCTCGGTGGAGCCGCCTCCTGCCCCCACGGCCTCGACTCCGGCCTGCCCGACCTCCGAAAGGTGCAATGACATGACGATGACCACTGCCGACACCCACGCCGGCCACGACCACAGCAGATCGGGCCTCGGGTGCCCGGATGGGCTCGGGTGCACCGCTGCCCCGCGCCGGCGCCGCGCCGTTGAAGAACAACAACGCCCAGCTGCTGCAGGTCATCTTGTTCTGGGCCGGCGCGATCCTGATGCCGCTCGGCATCGTGGTCATCCTGCTCGGCTACTACGGCGTCGCGAACTCCGTCTACGACTTCGAGCGCGAGGCCTACCAGGTCTCCGGCGGGTTCCTCGGCCTCGGCCTGACCTTCCTCGGCGGCTTCCTCTACTTCGGCGCCTGGCTGGCCCGGATCGGTGCCGACAACCGCGAGGCCTCCAAGCGGCTCGCCGACACCCTGCTACTGCTCGCCGACGTCACCAGCCGCGCTGCCGCGCTCTCGCCGGTCAACCAGGACACCGACTCGCTGCCGGTCACCGCGGGTGACAACACCACCCTCCACCGCCGCGACTGCGCCCTCATCGCCCACCGCCAGGACCTCCAGCCCGCCGGTGCTCGCACGGGGCTCACCAACTGCCGGGTCTGCAAGCCCTGACCCGACGGAGCCGCCGTCACCCGCGGGACAGCACGTTCGCGACGTAGTCGCGCGCTGTCTCGAAGATGTCGACCTCGGCGCCGGCCCGCTCGGAGAGGTACCACCGGTGCACTAGCACCTCGTGGAAGACCTCAGCGGGTTGCAGGGCGCCGCGGTACTGCTCGGGCACCAGCTCGGTGATCGGCTCGTAGACCTCGCGCCGCCACCGCGCGGCCACGGTGGAGCGGTCGAGACGGCCGAGGTCGTGGTGGGCGGTGTAGGCGGCGAGGTCGTTGAGCAGGCGGCGGGCCTGGGCCTCCTCGACGTCCAGCCCGGTGAGCTCGCGCAGTTCTCGGCGGTGGTGTCCGAGCTCGACAACCTTCGGCTGGATGCGCACGATGTCGCCGCCGATGTCGGTGACGATCTCGAGCTCCTCGACGTCGAATCCGAGGTCGTTGAGCCGCTCGATGCGTTGCTCGATACGCCACATCTCTGCGCCGGAGAACTCTTCCACGTCCGTGAGCTCCGCCCAGAGCTCGTCGTAGCGTCGGATGAGCAGCTCGACGACGTCGTGGGCACCGACGGTCGGGTCGAGCGAGCCACCGGCCTGCAGGTCGAGCAGCTCGGCGAACACGTTCTCCCGCGCGACGGTGAGGTCGTGCTCGCGTAGTCGGGGCGACAGGCTGGGCTGCAGCTCTCCGGTCTCGGCGTCGACCAGGTAGGCGGCGAATCCGCCGGCGTTGCGCCGGAACAGCACGTTGGAGAGCGAGACGTCGCCCCAGTAGAAGTCGGTCAAGTGCAGCCGCACCAGCAGCACGACGAGCGCGTCGACGACCGAGGCCACCTGGTCGGGGCCGATCGCAGTGGAGAAGACGCTGCGATACGGCATTGAGAACGCCAGGTGCCGGGTCAGCAGGGCGCTCGGCAGGGCCGCGCCGTGTGCGTCGACGCGCCCGGTCACGACGCCGTGTGGCTCGACGGCGGGGAGCCCGATGCGGTGCAGGTCACGCAGGAGGCGGTACTCGCGGAAAGCGATGTCTTCCTCGGTCTCCTTGACCGCGTAGGTCTGGTCGCCGAGTCGCACGATGCGCACGACATGGCGGGAGAGGCCCCGGGGCAGGTCGACGACGTGCTCGTCGTCCCACTCCTCCAGCGGCGTCGACCACGGCAGCCGGAGCAGCGCGGGGTCGGGGCGGCTGGCCACGATGCGCAGCGCCATCACAGCACCGTAGCCCGATCTCACGGCACCCAGAGAGTCAACGGCGGGTCACAGCTCTGGTTCGAGCAGGACTGCACCGGCGCCGCGGTCGCCGAGCTCGTCGCCGGGGTTGGTGAGCGCGCAGCTGCGCAGGCTCAGGCAGCCGCAGCCGATGCAGCCGTCGAGCCGGTCGCGGAGCGGCTCGATGCGACGGACCTGCTCGTCCCGGCGCGGCCTCCAGGCGTTGCTGATGCGGTGCCAGTCGGACTTCGTCGGCGTCCGACCATCAGGGAGGTCGGCGAGCGCCTAACCGATCTCGTCGAGGGCAAGACCGACCCGATGTACCGTGCGTACGAACGCGACCCGACGCAGCTCCGACTGGGCGTAGCGACGCTGGTTGCCTGTCGTCCGCGCCGAGGCGATGAGGCCCCGCTCCACGTAGAAGCGGAGCGCGCTGGTGGCCACACCGGAGCGTTCGGAGAGCTGCCCGATCGTCAGCGTCATGTGCTCCAGTGTGCGCACGGTGATGCACGAGCTTCAACCATCATTGAGCCTCGACGAAACGAGAACAGGTTCTAGTTTCGCTGGTAGCCTCCGCGGCATGAGCGCATCCACGACCCCCCGCGTCGTCGTCCTGACCGGAGCAGCGTCCGGCATCGGCTACGCAACCGCCGAGCTGTTCCGCGACCTCGGCGACATCGTCTTCGGCCTCGACATCGCGCCAACCGTGCCGGACGGCGTCACCTACATCGAGTGCAACGTGGGTGACCGCGCGTCGGTGGACGCCGCGATCGCCACCTGCGTCGCCGAGCACGGCCGGATCGACGTGCTGGCCAACATCGCCGGCATCGTGCAGTTCGGCCGCTTCGAGGGCATCACCGACGCTGAGTGGGATCGCGTCCACGCGGTCGACCTCAAGGGCCCGTTCATGCTGATGCAGGCGGCGATGCCGCACCTGAAGGCGTGCGGCGGCAACATCGTCAACGTCTCGTCGGTGGCGGGAAACAAGGCGCAGCCCTACTCGCTGGCCTACTCGGCAGCCAAGGGCGGTCTCACGATGATGACCAAGGCGCTCGCCCTCGAGCTCAGCCCCGACAACATCCGGGTCAACGCCATCTGCCCTGGCACCGTCGACACCCCGATCGTCTCCCAGGTCGCCGCCAGCTTCCCGACCGACCTCGATGCCCGCGTCATGGACCGGCTTGATGATGATGCTGCCCGGTGCGGCGATCTCCCCGGCCGAGATCGGCTCGGCGGTCGTCTACCTCGCCTCGCCCTCGGCCCGGATGATCACCGGCGCCATCCTCGCCTTCGACGGCGGCATGAGCTGACCCTGTCCCGACCTTGCACGAGCCGGCGCATCTGCACACGAATTTCACGCTGAGTCGGCGCGTCTGACGCGCCGACTCGGCGTTGCAGTAGCCGAAGTACCTATATCGCCGCGGGATAGACGAGCCCTACTTTGACGGTGGCGTGTGCTCGCACGCCTGGGTGACAGGGGTGCTCGGTGGCTGGCTCGCGAACGACTCAGGTGGCGCGGCTCTGCGCACTGCTGCTGGTGATGACCACGGCTGGCTTCACGGCCACGACCTCCGGCGGTGCCGCTCAGGCGGTGACGCCCTTGTCGGCGCAGGCGCCGCTGCCGAAGCCCATCTTGCTCTCCGACTCCCACGACGCGGGCGTCCCCAGCGTCGGTGTCGAGGACGACGGCACCGGCCACATCACGTGGACCGAGACCGACGCCGAAGGGGACGACGAGGTCAAGTACTGCAGGTTGCCACGCGGCGCGACCGCATGCGAGCGGACCGAGACCTTCCTGGCGCCCGGCGGCGCGCGATCCTTCGAGTCGGCCAACGTCGTCCTTCCCGGTGATGGTCGGGTGCAGGTAGTGGCGTACTTCTGTTGCGGCGCCGTCGACGGCACCTACCTGTTCGAGTCCCTCGACGGCGGAGACTCGTTCCTGCCGGCTCGCCAGATCGGCACCGCGAGCACCGACTACTCGATCGCCGGCCCCGGCGACAACGCCATCACCACGATGGAGGACGCGAGCAGCGCAGCCACCAGTGCCGCCGTCCAGGTCGCCGAGACCGATGTCGAGGAGGTCACGTCGGGCAAGGCCTACGTGGGCGACTCGTCGCTCCAGCAGTGGTACGCCGGGGGCGTCGGACTGATCGATTCCGCTGACCCGATCGCGGCCTTCACCGATCTCGACGACACGTTCGTGCGTCAGTACAACCCCGAGAAGGGCACTGGGTACAACGACGTCGACAACTGGGGCGATACGCAGACGGTCGTCGGGGAGAACGAGCCGACCCTGGTGACCGGCGCGGCCGGCACCTTCGTGATGACTCACATCGAGTACGACAACAACCCGCTCAAGGACGCCTATCAAGTGCGCCGGATCTCGGCGGACGACGGCACGCTGAGCAATCCCTTCGTGGCCAGCGACATCTCCGAGTCGATCTTCGGCACGATGACGGCCGACGACGAGGGCGGTCTCACGGCCATCTGGACCGACGCGGGCGACACGGCCGCGATCCGCTCGTCGTACGCCGTCAATGCCACGTCGTTCACCCCTCCCGGAACCCTGGTGGAGGGCGTCCGCGCCTTCAACCTGAAGCTCGACACCGCCGGTGACGGTGGCGGGTTCGTCGTGTGGGACGACAACAAAGCCCCGGACGGGAGCGCTTTCGTGGCGCCGATCCCGGTGGGTGGGGCCATCCCCGACACCGACCCACCCGTCGAGCCGCCGAAGAACGTCGGCGGCTTCACCCCGGCCAACAACACGCCCAACTGCATGCGCAAGGTCACGATCAAGCCCGGCGTCGTCGCGGCCGCGCGCAGCGGTTGCTTCGACAAGGACGGCGCCAACGGCTGGGTGAGCAAGGCCGACGTGAACGTGAACGGCATCGACTTCGTCACCGGCGGCAAGCAGACGACCGTTCGCATCAACACGGCCACGAACACGATCTCGGCCGGTCCCGGAGTGGTGCAGAAGGCCGGGCCCATCATCTTCGCGAAGGACGCCGGCACCTGGTACGTCGACAAGGAAACCAAGTTCGGCGGGCTCGAGAAGGCGAAGATCAGACTCTTCGACTTTCCGGTGCTCGGCGAGGCATCGGTCAAGTTCTTCAACAACAAGGCCGAGGTAACCGTCAACCTGGGTCTCCCGAAGCCGTTCGACAACGTCACGGGTCAAAGCGTTCTCACCACCACTCAGGCCAAGGGCCTGATCCTGACCGGGATCACCCTGCGCGCGAAAAACCTGACGATCGGTGAGTTCGGAGTCCGGGATCTGGTCGTGAAATATGACGCCGGCCTGTCGGTCTTCTCCGGCGTCGCCGAACTCAGCCTGCCCCCGAGCGGCTCGTTCTTCAAGGTCCGAGTCGGCTTCAAGTCAGGCAAACTCGTGGTCCTCGCCTTTACCTATGTAGATGGAGAACCGTTTCCGTACCTGATCTACCCGGGCGTGTGGCTGACCGGGTTCGGGTTTGGCTACGACGGAACCGACGGGTTTGCCATCGGCGGGGGAGTTAATCTCGGAATCCCTGTCCCCAAAGGCGCGATCACGATCGAAGCCATTGGCGACCCGCCGGGAACTGGCGGCGGATTCCGCTTCGCGATTCCGGACAGCAAGCCCTACGCCGAGATGTCTCTTTCCGGCGACCTGAAGATATTCGGGTTCAAGCTCGGCAGGAGTACCGCCTACTTCAATACGAGCGGGTACTTCGACTTCACGTCCACGCTCGCGATCGGCTATCCCAGGCTCGGGGTCCGCGGACTCGCCAAGGGAGTGGTGAATGCGAAGGCCGGGACGTTCTACACCGAAACCCAGCTCGAGGCCTGCATCGGCCTTTGCGTGGATGCCAAGGCAGTTCTCTCGAACATCGGAGTCGCAGCCTGCGCTGGCATTGACTTCGGGTTCGTCACGATCGGCCTTCTGGTGGGCTACGTGTGGAAGGACGGCTTCGTCGGCGGCACCACTTGCGATACGGGAGCGTTCATCCCCCCATCGCCGCCCAGCGGACCGTCAAATACCCAGGTCACGATCAGTTCGGATGGCTCGGTGTTCGTTCCCGGTTCGCCCGACGTCACCACCTACACAATCGATATCCCGGGAACGACCGGAGTGCCGAACGTCATCGTGCGCGACGGCAACGGTGGCCTCGTGGTGCAGAGCGACCCGGACGCGCCGGACGACCCGCAACAGGGCGACAAGGTGCTGCTGGTGCCGAGTCAGACACCACCTCGGCTCGGTTGGTGATCGTTCAGGACTCGATTATTCCCAAGAACTACAAGATCACCACAGCGGCCGGATCGCCCAGGCTGGCTCAGCGGACGATGGCGGTGGTGGCCGGCAAGAAGGAGACGATGCCAGCGTTCACGGTGGCGCAGTCGTACCCCACGACAGCGGTGACGGCGTCGATCTCAGGCCGAGACCGGGCGCGGACCCTGACGTACGAAGCAAGCAATCTTGACGATGCCCAGCGATCGGTGCGTTTCGTCGAGACCGGACCAGGAGGTGTCACTCGGGAGCTCGGCACCACCACCTCTGCCTCCGGCACCTTGCCCTTCACGCCGACGCCGGGCCCGGCAGGACGCCGTTCGATCCAGGCCGTCGTGCTCAACGTCGACGGTTTGCCGGTGACCACGACCTCGGTGGCCACCTACGACGCGCCCGGCTGGGTGCTGCCTGGCAAGCCCTCGAAGTTGAAGTTGTCGGTGAGCAAGAAGGGTGCGCTGTCGATCAGCTGGAAGGGGTCACGTTCCAAGTCCTACCAAGTGCGGGTCGCGGTCGCCGACGGTCGTCGTCTGCTGTTCGTGCCTCAGAAGGGCAAGGTCGTGGTGCCCGGAGTGTCGAAAAAGGAGAAGGTCGTCGTGACCGTCACCGGAGTCGATGTCCGCGGGCTCGAAGGGCCCAAGCGCCACGGCGCGACGTTAGGGCAGCCGACCGACCCACTGCGACCACCAAGCGGGGGCGCTGACTAAGATCGGCCGCGCGCCGCAAGGTGCACGCCGCGTTAGCTCAGATGGCAGAGCGTCGCTCTTGTAAAGCGAATGTCGAGAGTTCGATTCTCTCACGCGGCTCAGCGCAGCCGGCGGGCCTCGAACCGCGCGGGAGGGTCGGCGATCGCGTCCTGGGCAGCGACCAGCGCGATCTCACGGGTGCCGGCAGCGATGGTCGCCTCGAGGATCGCGAAGATCGAGGACGTCGTGCGTTCCAGCGCCGCGGCGGGCGAGCCGCTGGTGCGCAGGTGTGCCAGGTAGAGCGCGGCGGTCACGTCGCCGCAGCCGTTGGGCGTGATCGGCAGCAGGGGAGTGGTGACGGCCCACGCGCCGGCGTCCGAGACCGCGACGACGTCCAAGGTGTCGGGTGCTGACTCGCTGTGCAGCACCGAGGTGACAAGCACGTCACGGGGTCCGCTCGCGCGCACGACGTCGGCGGCGGCGAGCACCTCCTCGAGGGTGCTGGTGGTGGTGCCGGCGAGGAAGTCGAGCTCGAAGTGGTTGGGCGTGACGATGTCGGCGCGGGTGACCACCTGGTCGCGCATGAACTCGGGAATCCCCTCGCGCACGAACATGCCCCGGCCGAGGTCGCCCATCACCGGGTCGCAGCAGTAGACCGCTGCCGGGTTGAGCTCCTTGACCATCGCCACCGTGTCGAGGATGACCGCGGCGACGGCGGGGTCGCCCTGGTACCCCGACAGGACGGCGTCCGCCTCGCCGAGCTTGCCGCGGTCGCCGATGCCCCGGATCACGTCGGCGACGTCCTCGGCGCTCAGCATCGGGCCGCGCCACTCGCCGTAGCCGGTGTGGTTCGAGAAGTGCACCGTGAGCACCGGCCACACCTCGTGCCCCAGCCGTTGCAGCGGAAAGACGGCAGCCGAGTTGCCGACATGCCCGTAGGCGACGGAGGACTGGATCGACAGGATCTTCACGCCAGCCATCCTGCTCTACGAAACCCCTTCGTTCTTCCGGGACACCTACACAGACAGAACTAGAACGCGTTACAGTTATCGTCGCACTGTGGCGCGGAACACAGCTCGACGCACAAGCCGAACGAGGGACACGATGGCGAAGAAGCCGTACTCGAACGAAGCCGACTACGTGGTGGTCGGATCCGGAAGCGCGGGGGCCGCCATTGCCGGCCGCCTGGCCGAGAGCGGCGCGAGCGTGATCGTGCTCGAGGCCGGCAAGAGCGACAACCAGTTCCTGGTGAAGAAGCCCGGGATGATCGGCCCGATGCACTCAGTGCCCGAGATCAAGAAGCGCGTCGACTGGGGCTACTACTCGGTGCCGCAGAAGCACATCCTCGACCGCAAGATGCCGGTGCCGCGCGGCAAGGTCGTGGGTGGCTCGAGCTCGATCAACGGCATGGTCTACGTGCGCGGTAACCGCGCCAACTTCGACTCGTGGGCCGCCGAGGGCAACACGGGTTGGGACGCCGACTCGGTCAACGCCGCTTACAAGCGCATGGAGGACTTCGAGGACGGCGAGAACGCCTTCCGTGGTGCAGGTGGTCCGATCAAGATCACGCGCAACAAGAAGCCGCAGGAAGGGTCGCTGCAGTTCCTGCAGGCGACTGCCGACGCCACTGGCTGCGAGATCCTCGACGACTACAACGGCGCCTCGCAGGAGGGTGTCAGCCGCATGCAGCAGAACGCGGCGAACGGCCTGCGCTACAGCGCCTCGCGCGGCTACATCCACCATCTGGCCCCGGACTCGCTGCAGGTGCAGTCGGAGGTGCTCGCCCGCAAGGTCGTCATCGAGAACGGGCGCGCCACCGGCGTCGAGGTCACCGACAAGGACGGCGGCCAGCGCACGATCCGGGCCGGCAAGGAGGTCGTGCTGGCAGCGGGCTTCGTCGGTTCGGCGCAGCTGCTGATGCTCTCCGGGGTCGGCCACGCCCAGCACCTCAAGGACCACGGCATCGAGGTCGTCTCCGACCTGCCGGTCGGCGACAACCTGCACGACCACATGTTCCACGCGCTGACGTTCCAGGCGACGTCGTCGAAGAACAAGGGCACCGCGCCCTACTTCGCCCGCGGCACCATGAAGGAGATCCTGCGTCCGGGCTCGACGTTCATGGCCAACTCGGTGTTCGAGGTGCTCGCCTTCCTCAAGTCCTCGCAGGCCACCGACAACGTGCCCGACCTGCAGCTGCACCTGCTGCCATGGAGCTACGTCTCGCCCAACCAGGATGAGCCGATCCGTCACGACGTCGACCCGCACCCGGCCCTGACCGTGCTGGCCACGCTCATCTACCCGAAGAGCCGCGGCACGCTGCGCCTCGCGTCGGGCGACCCGACGGCCACCCCGTTGATCGACTTCAACTACCTGGCCGACCCCGCCGACCTCGACCTCCTCACCGAGGGCTCCGAGCTGGTGCGCGAGATCTTCAGCGGCTCGGCGTTCAAGGGCTCGATCAAGCAGGAGCTGCACCCGGGCCCGGCCATGCAGGGCCAGGAGCTGCGCGACGGCATCCTCAACCGGGCGACGTCGGTCTACCACGGCGTCGGCACCTGTCGGATGGGCGTCGACGAGCTGGCCGTGGTCGACCCGCAGCTCAAGGTGCGCGGCGTCGAGGGCCTCCGGGTCGCCGATGCCTCGATCATGCCGTCGATCACCGGCGGCAACACCAACGCACCGGCGATCATGATCGGCGAGATGGGCGCCCAGCTCATCCTCAGTGGCAAGTAGGCAAGGGAAGTAGACAGATGACGGTCACGAGCAACACCGCCCTGACGCGCCCGGCGTCCATCACCGACGCGTTCTTGGAGAGCCTGGTCGCGCGCGTGCCCGGGTCTGGCGGCAACACCTGGCCGCTGACCGAGGTCTACACCGACGAGGTGCTCGTCGAGCTGCCGCAGTCGACGCCCCAAGACATCGAGCAGGCCTTCGTGACGGCGCGGGCCGCGCAGGTCGAGTGGGCGAAGTGGCCCCTGGCCAAGCGACTTGAGGTCTTCAAGCGCGCGCACACGATCTTCATCGACAACGCCCACCGCACCACCGACCTGATCCAGGTCGAGAGCGGCAAGAACCGGCGGATGGCGATCGAGGAGACCTGCGACCCGCCGATGGTGATGAGCCACTACCTCAAGCGGGCGCCGAAGCTACTCAAGGAGACCACCCGCGGCGGCCCGGTGCCGTTCCTGACCAAGTCGACCGAGGTGCGGGTGCCCAAGGGTGTCGTCGGCATCATCGCGCCGTGGAACTTCCCGTTCGCGACCGGCATCTCCGACTCGATCTCGGCGCTGATGGCCGGCAATGCAATCGTGCTCAAGCCCGACAACAAGACCGCGCTCTCGCCGCTGTACGGCATTCAGCTGCTCGAGGAGGCCGGACTGCCGAAGGGGCTCTTCCAGGTCGTCTGCGGTGAGGGCCCCGACATCGGCCCCACGCTGATCGACAACGCGAACTACATCATGTTCACCGGATCGACCGCGACCGGTCGGGTCATCGGTGAGCGCGCCGGCAAGAACCTCATCGGCGCCTGCCTCGAGCTCGGCGGCAAGAACCCGATGATCGTGCTCGAGGACGCCGACCTCGACGAGGCCGTGCAGGGCGCGGTCTTCGGCGCCTTCGGCAACACCGGCCAGATCTGCATGCACATCGAGCGCATCTACCTCCCCGAGTCGCGCTACGAGCAGTTCAAGACCGCCTACGTGAAGGCGGCCGAGGCGCTCGACGTCCGGGCGGCCTACGACTTCGGTCCCGACATGGGCTCGCTGGTCTCGCCCGAGCACATGGCGCGCGTGCAGTCGCACGTCGACGACGCGGTCAGCAAGGGCGCCACCGTGCTCACCGGCGGCAACGCACGCCCCGACCTCGGCCCGGCGTTCTTCGAGCCGACGATCCTCGAGGGCGTCACCAAGGAGATGATCTCCGGCGTCACCGAGACCTTCGGACCGGTCGTCGCGCTGCACAAGTACCGCACCGTCGATGAGGCCGTCGCGCTGGCGAACGACACCGAGTACGGCCTGAACGCCTCGGTATGGGGCGGCGACGTCAGCAACGCCTGCGCGGTCGGGCGCCGCATCGAGTCGGGCAACGTCAACATCAACGACATCCTCGCCACGGCGTTCGCATCGAAGGGCACGCCGTCCGGCGGCGTGAAGACCTCCGGCGTCGGCGCCCGCCACGGTGACCAAGGCCTGCTGAAGTACACCGACGTGCAGAACCTCGCGCTCCTCAAGAAGCAGGTCATGGGCGCTCGTCCTGGTCAGGACTACGACGCCTACGTCAAGAGCATGCTCAGCGGCCTGAAGATGATGCGCAAGACCCGCATCCGCTAGTCATTCACGCTGACCCGTCCTCTATAGGGGACGGGTCAGCGCGGTCGTAGGGTCGCAGCATGAGTGACACCGTCGAGATGGAGTACCGACCCCTGGGTGACTCGGGGCTCATGGTCAGCGCGGTCGGGGTCGGCTGCAACGCGTTCAGCCGCCGCGTCGACCTGGACGGTGTGCGCGACATCCTCTCGGCTGCGCGCGACGTCGGGGTGACCCTGCTCGACACGGCCGACATCTACGGCGACCCGGCCGGCGGCAGTGAAAAGCTGATGGGCGAGGCGCTCCACGGGCAGCGCGACGAGTTCGTGCTGGCCACCAAGTTCGGCATGGACATGCGCGGCCTATACGGCGACGACCACGGCGTGCGGGCCTCGCGACGCTACGTACGCCGTGCTGTCGAGGCCAGCCTGACCCGGCTCGGCACTGACCACATCGACCTTTACCAGCTGCACGCCCCCGACCCGGTGACGCCGATCGAGGAGACCCTCTCGGTGCTCACCGACCTCGTGCGTGAGGGCAAGATCGGCTACCTGGGTTGCTCGAACTTCGCGGGCTGGCAGATCGCGGACGCCGAGTGGACGGCCCGCAGTGCCGGCCTCGAGCGGTTCGTCAGCGTGCAGAACCGCTACTCGCTGCTCGACCGCAGCATCGAGACCGAGGTGACCCCGGCCTGCGAACGGTTCGACCTCGGCATCTTGCCGTTCTTCCCGCTCGAGTACGGACTGCTCACCGGCAAGTACCGGCGCGGCGAGGGTGCGCCGTCCGGCTCGCGGGCGGCGTCTGCGCCCTCACCTTGGCTGGAGGACGCCGACTGGGACCGCATCGAAGCGGTCGAGGCCTACGCCCGAGCCCGCGACCTCGAGGTGCTGGACGTCGCTATCGCCGGTCTGGCGGCCCAGCCTGCGGTTGCCTCGGTCATCTCCGGTGCGACCTCGGGCGACCAGGTGCGCCGTAATGCCGCCGCGCTGGCCTGGACCCCCACCGACGCCGACCTCGACGAGCTCGACCAGCTCACCCGCTAACGCCCAGTCGGCGCGTCTGTCGCGCCGACTCGGCCCGAATTTTCTGTGCAGATGCGCCGACTCGTCGTTACGCGACTTGGAGTGAGCGCTTCGACAAGCCCATCCAGAAGCCGTCGATGACCTGGAGGCCGGGCTGGCCGGGATCGGTGGCGGCGCCGAGGGTCACGAACAACGGCGAAAGATGCTCGACCGTCGGGTGGGCGTAGGGGAGACCGGGCGCCCGGTGGCGGAAGTCGGCCAGTGCGTCGACGTCGCCGCGGGCCATGGCCTCGGCCGCCCACGCGTCGAAGTCGCGTGACCAGCCTGGCGCCGGAGCGTCGATGCGGAACTCGGTGAGAAAGGGGAGTCCGTGGGTGAGGAAGCCGGAGCCGACGACGAGCACGCCCTCGTCGCGCAGCGGACGCAACCGTTCGCCGAGGGCGAGCAGCTGGGCCGGGTCGTGGGTGGGCAGCGACATCTGCAGCACCGGGATGTCAGCCTCGGGATACATGATCTTCAGCGGCACCCAGGCGCCGTGATCGAGGCCGCGCGAGGCGTGCTGGTGCACGGGCTCGCTGCTCGGCATCATCGCCGCGACGCGGGCAGCCAGCGCTGACGCGTCCGGAGTCGCGTAGGTCATTTGGTAGTACTTCGGGTCGAAGCCGCCGAAGTCGTAGACGAGGGGCGTGCCGCTGGCCGTGAGCGAGACCGGTGCCGACTCCCAGTGCGCGCTCACGATCAGGATGGCTCTCGGCCGCGGCACATTGCGCGCGAGGTCGACGAGCTGGCCAGACCAGATCGGGTCGTCGAGCAGTGGCGGCGCCCCGTGGCCCAGGAACAGGGCCGGCATGCGGTGATTCACATTTCAACTATACGCGCCAGTCGACGATGGAAGCCCCCCGCTCCGCGAGCAGCCGGTTCGCCCGGCTGAACGGGCGAGACCCGAAGAAGCCCCGCGAGGCCGAGAGCGGCGACGGGTGCACAGACTCGACCCAGGGGATCGGGCCGAGCAGCGGCTTGAGCGACTGGGCGTCACGTCCCCAGAGGATGGCGGCCAGCGGCGAGGTCTCGGCGCGGGTGGCGAGCGCACGAATGGCGCACTCGGTGACCTCCTCCCAGCCACGACCTCGATGGGACGCCGACTCGCCGGCGCGAACGGTCAGCACCCGGTTGAGCAGCATCACGCCCTGGTCGGCCCAGGCCGTGAGGTCGCCGTGGCGCGGCGGCACGACATCGAGGTCGGCACGCAGCTCGGTGTAGATGTTCACCAGGCTGCGCGGCAGCGGCCAGACGTCGCGCTCGACGGCGAAGCTCAGGCCGATCGGGTGACCTGGAGTGGGGTACGGATCTTGCCCGACGATCAGCACCCGGACGTCAGCCAGTGGTGCCCGAAACGCCCGGAACACGGCGTCCCCGGCCGGCAGATACCCGCGCCCGGCCTCCATCTCCTCGCGGAGGAACGCACCCATCCGCGCGATCCGGTCATCGACCGGAGCCAGGGCTTCCGCCCAGTCCGCGGCCATCAGACCGCGCTCGACCAACCCCTGCAGTGCACCCACAGAGTCAGTTTGTCAGCCCGAACCCCGCGGTGGAGGGCAGGAACGGTGCCTGGCCGCGCTCGCCGACCTCGACCTTCAAGATCGCCTGGTTGGCGGCCTGGCCGAAGATCGCCGACTGGTTGGCCACGAGCACCGAGGTTCCGAGGAACGTGGCGCTGCAGGGGGTGTCGAACGCGATGTTCGAGCCGTTCTCGCCGGCGAGTGGCAACTCGGGGAAGCGGTCGACCTCACGACCGTTGGCCGTCAGCTCGACCAGCTGGTTGGTGCCGAGCAGCGCGACGTAGAGGTGTCCGGACTTGCCGATGCCGAAGCCGTCAGGCAGCTCGAACGGCCCCGACTGCCAGAGCTCGCGCAGCCGACCCGGCCCGCCCTGCTTCGTCACCGGGAGGCGGTAGACGGCTCCGTTGGTCGGCAGCTGCGAGGCATCGAGCACCGCTTGCTGGGCGATGACCAGGTCGCGCTGCGCCGGCCGGTAGCGCAGGCCGGTGGTGCCGAACTCGGTGCCGTTGAGGGATGGCGAGCGGAACCACGGCTTGGGTGTCGATGCGCCCTTGGGCAACTTCCAGATGATCGGCTGGTGGTAGTCGCTGACGAAGAGCGAGCCGCCCGGTCCCCAGGTGGCGTAGTTCGGCACCGCACCCGCCGGGAACTGCGCGATCGTGCGGAACCTGCCGCTCTTCACGTCCAGCGTCAGGATCGTGCGCCGCGAGGTCTCGATGAGCACCAGCTTGCCGTCGTGGGTCTGGTTGGCGACCTGGACGCCGTGGCTGGCCTTGAGGCGCTGCCCGGGCACGATCCACGAGCGCAGCAGGCTGCCGCCCGCACTCCACTCGTAGACCTTCGAGCGCTGCTCGTTGCCGGCGTCGTAGGTGCCGGCGTAGACGCGGCCGTTCGTGTGGGTGTGCACGTAGGCGGGGTAACCGGGCGCCGGCACCTTCGCGAACACGCTGGTGTGCCACTTCTCGGCCTCCGCCGCAGCGGGCGCGGGGGTCGACACGGGCAGCAGGCCGACGAGCGTGCCGGCGACGAGCAGAGCAACCAGCCGCCTCATCGCAGCTGCTCCAGGACCTCGACGGCCGCACGCTCGCCCGAGCGGACTGCGCCGTCCATGTAACCCGACCAGTAGGTCGACGTCTCGGTGCCGGCCCAGTGCACGCGCCCGAACGGACGTCGCACCGCCGAGCCGTACTTCGTGATGACACCGGGTGCGTGGATCGCGGTCGGACCCCCGGTGGTCCAGCGCTCCTTGGTCCAGTCGTGCTCGGTGTACTCGACCGGGTGGAGCGCCTGCTCGCCGAACAGATCCGCGAAGCCGCGGAGCACGGCCTTGCGGCGCTGGTCCTTGGGCATCGTTCCGTACTTGCGCCAGGTAGAGCCGCCGACGAAGGCGAGCAGCACTCCGGGCTCGCCGTTCTTCGGCGAGTTGTCGAAGACGACGCGGGCCGCGCCCGAGTCGTTGATGCCGAACCCGGTGAGGCCGGCGTCGCGCCAGAACGGCCGCTCGTAAACCGCGTCGCACTTCATCAGCTGGCCCATGTCGCTGTGCTCGAGCAGCTTGCGGCGACGGGTGGGCAGCTGTGGGAACCAGTCGATGTCGAGTGCCAGCGGCGGCGGTGCTGCGCAGATGACCTGCTTGGCGCGGACGATGCCGCGGCCGGTGTGCACGATCGCGTGACCGTTGCGCTGCTCGATCTTGCCCACCGGCGCTCGCAGCGCGACGAGGTCGCCGAGCCGATTCGCCAGGCGCAGCGGGATCAGCTGCGACCCGCCGACGAAGCGTCGCTCCTGCGCGCCATTCGCGGTGTCGGAGTTGCGGGCGAACGTGCCGACGTAGCGCTGGTTGCCCGAGCAGGCGACGTACCAGAGCACGAACAGGAAGGAGAGCTCGTAGGGGTCGGCCCCGAAGCCCGGCTGGGTCCAGCTCTTGATCAGGTTGGCGACGCCGGCAGGGTTCACCACCGCGGTCCGCTTGATGAAGTCGCCCAGCGTCATGGCGTCCCACTCAGCGGCTCGAGGATGGGTCCACGGAGAGTCGACGGCGATCTCGGCGGCGTACATGTCGATCAGGCCGAGCAGCAGCAGCGCATCGGTGAGGATCGTCGGGTCGGGTGGAACGGTTCCGGGGTACTCCAGGCGTCCGGTGAGCGAGGAGACGTAGACGCTCATGCCGGAGTTGTACTCCTTGAACGTCGGCACCTTGAGCTCCCGCGCGACCGCGCGCGATGCGGTCCTGGGTCGGGCCGATGAACGCGCCTCCGGCCTCGATCGTGGCCCCACCGGTGCGGAGGTGGTGGTTGAGCACCCGGCCACCCACGCGATCGCGCGCCTCGACGACCAGTACCGAGCGGCCCTCACGTGCCACCTCGCGCGCTGCGATGAGTCCGGCAATCCCGGCGCCGACGACGACGACGTCGACCTCGCGGGGTAGCTGACCCTGCAGGCCGGCCGCCTCGGCGTCGATGAAGGTGCCCGCCGTGACGCCGGCGCCCGCGGCCAAGGACAGCCCGCCCAGCACCGATCGGCGCGAAACGGGACTGGTCGCGGTGCCAGTAATGGGGCCACTGGTGGGGCCACTGGTGGGGCCACTGGTGGGGCACTGTGCACTGGTGGGGCCACTGGTGGGGCTGGTCATCGAGGTCTCCTTGTCGGCCTGAAAGCCAGAACCTGAACATGTGTCACGTTTCGGTTTCGTACCCTACACTCCGGAATCATGTCCGCGGAACAGGTTGTGCAGACCGCCACTCGACGGGCGCCGGTGCAGCAACGCAGCCGGCTCCGCGTGGGCGCGATCCTGGACGCTGCGGAACGACTGGTCGTCGAGCAGGGCGTCGAGGCACTGACCACCCGGGCCATCGCCGATGCTGCCGAGGTGCCGGTCGCCTCGCTCTACCAGTACTTCGCCGACAAGGAGGGCGTGCTGCTCGCCCTCGCCGAGCGCGACATGGCCGAGATGGACGAGCAGACCGCGCACGACCTGGCCGAGCTGACCACGCTCAGCGTCGCGACCATGGTCGCAACGGCCATGCACGCGTTCGTGAAGGTCTACGCGCGCCGTCGAGCGTTCGTCGAGATCTACCTGCGCGGTCGTGCCAACCCGCGCCTGCACGCCTACGGCCGCGAGCACAACCAGCGGATCGCTGCCACCCTGCGTGCCCTCGCAGTCGAGGCCGGCATCGCGACCGACGAGCTCAGCGACCGGGTCGCCGGCCTCGCCGTCGAGGTGGGAGACCGAGTCTTCCAGCTCGCCTACGAGCACGACCCGGCCGGCGACCAGGCCCTGGTGGCTGAAGGGATCACCATGATGACGGCCTACCTCGAGCGCCACGCCACGCCTGCCGGCATCACGGGGGTCGACCGTGCGTGAGGCAGTGGCAGCCGCCAGTCGCCGGCTGGCCGCCGAGGGCTTGCTGATCGGCACCGCCGGCAACGTCAGCGCTCGACACGGCGACCTCGTGGCAGTCACGTCGTCCGGCGTGGTGCTTGCGGAGGCCGCGGCCGCGGACGTCGTCGTCGTCGACCTGGCGGGTCGGGTGGTCGAGGGCGACCTCGCTCCGACTTCCGAGCTCGGCCTGCACCTCGGTCGTCTATGCGGACGACCCGATGGTCGGCGCCGTCGTGCACACCCACGCGCCGTTCTCCACCGCGATCGCGTGCGTGCTCGACGAGCTACCGGTGCTGCACTACCAACAGCTGCTGCTCGGCGGTGCGATCCGGGTGGCGCCCTACGCGACCTTCGGAACGCCCGAGCTGGCGGCCCACGTGCGCGATGCGCTGGTCGGCCGCAGAGCCGCCCTGATGGGCAACCACGGCTCAGTCGCTGTGGGCGGACGCCTGGACCAGGCCGTCGAGCACGCGGTGCTGCTCGAGTGGCTGGCCACCCTGCACCACCGGGCGAGCGCGCTCGGCGAGCCGAGGGTGCTGACGAACGACGAGCAGGAGCAGGTCGTGCTCGCTGCGCTGGCTCGCAACTACGGAACTCAGGAGAAGCTGTGAAGGTCGCTGCTGTTGGTGTGCACGTGCTCGACACCCACGTGATCGGGATCGAGTCGATCCCGGAGGGCTCGGACGGCCAGCTGGTCGAGACGATCCGGATGTCGCCGGCCGGCACCGCCGGTGGCACGGCGGTGGTGCTGGCCCGGCTCGGAGCCGAGGTGACGTCGTACGGCGCGGTCGGCACCGACCCGATCGCCGACGTGCTGCTGGCCCTGCTGGCGCGCGAGGGCATCGACACCGGCGGCCTCGTGCGCACGGGCGACCACCAGACCTCGGCGTCCGTGCTGCCCGTGCGACCCAACGGCGACCGCCCGGCCTGGCACTGCATCGGCGCCAACGGCGCCTTCACCCTGGCCGACCTCGACCTCGGCGCCCTCACGGGCATCGACCACCTGCACCTGGGCGGACCGGAGTTCCTCGGCGGACCGGCCGCTGGTGAGCTGCTGGCCCATGCACGCTCCATCGGCGCAGTGACCTCGGTCGACGTCCTCGCCCCCGGCGACCCTGACCTGCTCGCCTGGATCGCTGATGCCCTGCCGTACACCGACTACTTGTTGCCGAACGACGAGCAGGTGCGCGGCTTCACCGGCTGCACCGACCTCGCGGAGGGGGCCCGCGCGCTGGTCGCTGCGGGCGCCGCGTGCGTCGCGGTCACGCAGGGCGCGAAGGGTGCGCTGGTCGTCACCGCCGACGAGGTCATCGAGGTGCCCGCGCTGCCGATCTCGGACGACGAGCTGGTCGATACCACCGGGTGCGGCGACGCCTTCTCTGCTGGCTTCCTGCGCGGCATCGCGCTCGGCCGCGACCTGCGCGGTGCGGCCGCACTTGGCTGCGCGACCGCAGCCCAGGTGGCACGCGGTCTCGGCACCGACGCCGGCGACTACTCGCTGGCGTCGGTCGAGTCGCTCGTGTCGTCCTCGACCGGTTGAGGCACCAGTTGACGGACCAGCTGAGGGACGCCTCGGCGCACCGGTTGGTTCAACCGGTCGTGGTCGATCACCAACAGCTCCTCGCGGATGCCAGCGGGGGCGGCGTGAAGCAGCAGCTGAGTGGCGGCTCGGCGTCCAGGACGATCCGGGTCGGAGGTGTCGAGCACCGCGGCCGCGTCGAGCAGCAGGCGCGCTGAGTACTCGCTGACCCGGTCGGGCTCGAGCTGCTCGAGGAGTCGCTCGAGAGTCGGGTCGACCCGTGCCCGGCCGCGCTCCTGCGCGTCGTAGGCCGCCTCCTCGATCGCGTGCAGGCAGTCCTCGATGAGCGGCAGCATGGCCGCGGTCACCGGGAGACGGAGCAACGCGGCGCCAGACTCGAGCACGACGGGCTGTGCCGACCAGCCCCGGTGGTGCAGCGCATCGGCGAGCGTGAAGACGTCGCAGGTGGCGTCGGTGCGCAGGGTCATGGTCGTGGCGTCGGGCTGCGCGGCCAGCTGTACCCCACGCACGTCCAGCATGCCGCGGGCCAGCACGGCGGTCGCGTCGAGGGCGTCTAGGGCCAGGTCGGCGCAGGCTTCGTGCCCGACCTCGCGCAGGGTCTCGGCCACGTCGTCGGCGACCTCGCCGGCCGCGCGCCAGGCGGCGTGCCAGGCCTGCGGACCGCGCCGCGCCAGGGCCGCCCGCTGCTCGGCGCCGCGGGTCTCCCCGCTGCGGTGCAGGACGACCGACACGTCGCCGTCCACGCCGCGGTCGGGGCCGACCTCGAGAGTCATCGAGGAGACCCCGGGCACCTCGAAGCCCCACATCGGGCCGAGCCGACCTACCAGCCGGGCATAGGCCATCGACCAGCCTCCGGCTGACGCATCGACGTGCAGAGGAACCTCCCGGGCGGCGGTGGCCGCGGCGATCCAGCCCACCGGGTCGACGACCCCGTGGGTGAACGAGGGGGCGGAGGCCACCACGAGCACGGTCTCCACGCGGAGGGCGGCCGTCAGCGGACCCACCGCGACGCGTCCGTCGGTGTCGATCGGGATCACCACCGGCACGACCCCGAGCGCGGCGGCCGCGGCGAACCAAGCCGGGTGCGCCGACTCGGGCACGACCATGGTCGGACGACGCTGGCCGGGACGGGCATCGCGTGCTCCGCGCAGCACCAGCAGCGCGGCGTCGGCGAGCCCGGGCGCCAGGGTTCCGACGGTCGAGTCGGGGGCCTGCACGAGGTCGCAGACGAACCCGACCAGCTCGTTCTCGATGGCCTGACGGCTGCGCGGCACGTCGGCGTCGTGTGCCGGGGTGGCGTGGAGCGTGGCCGGGTGGGCGACGTGGCCGTCCTCAGGCGTGATGCCCCGCACCGCGGTGAACGCGCGCTCGTCCCCGAGCCCATTTCCGTGCTCGTCGGCCTCGGCAGACGTCGTCTGCGTCATCAGCTGTAGATGCGCGGGTGCGCGTGTCATCCAGAACCCCTCAGAGGTGCGTGAGCCTCGAGCGTAGAAATTCTGGGCTGCGAAATCGCCCCGCACAGGGGCGGGGCCGCCTAGTCCCTTCTGACTAGAAGCGAAGGCTGGCAGGCGCGGTGCTTGGGGACTTTGGTCCCGTGGCTGCTCAGCGCGCCAACGACCGCGACGACTTCGAGGTGTGCCGGCGGGTCTTCGAGGTGCCGATCGCGGCGGGGGAGGAGGGGTCGCCAAGTGCCCCCGCGGCATCGTCTGGCTCGGACTCGGCCACGCTCGACCACTGGGTGATCCACTCATCCATCACCGACCACGTGGTGGTGCGAGCGGCGCGGCCGGTGAGCATGCCGAGGTGGCCGCCGGGCACGATCTCGAACCGCACCTCGCGTGACCCAGTCAGCAGCGGGACGACGGCCTTGACCGCCGGCACCGGGGCGATGCCGTCGTTGGCGCCGCCGAAGACGAGCACGGGCACGCCGATGTCGGCGAAGGCGACGCTACGGTCGCCGACGTCGAAGCTGCCGGTGACCAGGCCGTTGCCCTTGACCATCCGGTGGTAGAGCTGCCCGAACGCACGGCCCGGGTAGGCGATCATGTTGGCGGTGAACCGGTCGACGGCCTCGAGCTGGGCCAGGAAGTCGGCGTCGTCGAGGTGGGTCGCCACCGTGAGTGGCTTGGTGACCAGCTTCTGGAACGAGGAGAGCTGGAATGCCCACTTCACGAGCGGCTTCGGGGCCCCGCCGAGAGCCTGGTAACCCCTGGTGATCGGCCCCCGGCCAGCGGCGAAGTTGAGCAGCGGACGGAACGGCGCCACGAGCGGCACCAGGCTGACGTCGATCGGGGAGCCGACGACGGTGATGGAAGCGATCGGCAGGTCGGTGTCGGAGGCGGCGCTGAGCAGCGAGAAGATCCCGCCGAGCGACCAGCCGATCACGTGGACGGGTCGCCCGCCGGCGTGCGCCGAGACCTCGCGGATGGCGGTGGGCACGACCTCGTCGACCCAGTGCTCCATGCCGATGTTGCGGTCCTTGAACGAGACCTCGCCGTACTCGACGAGGTAGGTCGGCCGCCCGGCGGTGACGAGGTGCTCGACCAAGGAGCAGCCACGGCGCAGGTCGTAGCAGATGGCAGGCGCGGCCAAGGGCGTCACGAGCAGCACGGGGTCGCCCTGCTCGAGCACCTTGGCGGCGGGCCGGTAGTGGTAGACCTCGCGGAGCTGTCCCTCGTCGATGAGGGTGCGCGGCATCGGCCTCAGGTCGGCGAGACCGCCGTACAGGGCCTTGTGCGCCACGTTGCTGGCAGCAGCGACGAGCTGGTCGGGCTTGGGGAGCAGATCCACCTTCGGAAAATACCCCGGTTGGCCCGCCGGGTCACTGTTGCGGAGGTTCGACAGGTCCGTAGATCGCGTTCGCGGCGCCGGAGGACATCGCCCAGTAGCGGTCACCGAACGACCAGTGCCACCACTCGGTGGGGTAGTTGACCAGTCCAGCACCGCTCAGGGCGGTGCTCAGCAGGTCGCGCAGCCAGCGCTGCTCGCCGACGACGTCGGGATGCGCGGTGTAGCAGCGGCCGCCGCTCGCCTCCGGATCGGTGTCGATCGGGCAGCCGACGTCGAGCGGCACGCCGTCCGCATCGGTGAGCAGGACGTCGAGCGCGGCGCCGGCGGTGTGCGGCGCGACCTCCGGGGGAGCGATGAAGCGGCTGGCCCGGTGATGGATCTCGACATCGGTGGCTACCGGGTCGAGCGCGCGCAGGTGCTCGGAGTGCCGGTCGAAGTACTCCCGCTGCAGGGACGGCGGCCGGTAGCCCTCGTTGAGGGCGATCCGGTAGTCGGGCGGCAGCGCCGCGTCGGCCGCCATCAGGCGTTCGAGCACCGGCGCACGCAGGAGGCGGGACGACCGCGGTGTCGCCGGTGCAGAGCAGCACGTCGGCGGCGTCGACCAGCGGGTCGCCCGCCTCGACCACCGGGATCCAGATGACCCGCTCGTCGCTGATCAGGACGACGTCGCGCCAGTCGGTCACGAGCGCCCAGTCATGAGCGGCCAGTCATGAACGCCCAGTCATGAACGCTTGGCGGGGCGCACGGTCTTGCTGTGCCCGCCGTTGTCGGACTCGCCGAGCACCGACATGAACGAGTCCGCCCAGGCGGCGACGTCGTGCTGGGCGATGGTCTTGCGCATCGCCTTCATCCGGCGGGTGAGCTCCTTGCTCGTCGGCCTTGTAGGCCTCGAGCAGCGCCGACTTCATGCCGTTGATGTCGTAGGGATTCACCAGCCAGGCCTGGCGGAGCTCGTCGGCGGCGCCGGCGAACTCCGAGAGCACCAGGGCGCCGTCGTCCTCGTAGCGGCAGGCGACGTACTCCTTGGCCACCAGGTTCATGCCGTCGCGGTAGGGCGTGACGACCATGATGTCGGCGGCAAGGTAGAGGGCGGCCATCTCCTCGCGCGGGTAGGAGGAGTGCAGGTAGCTGATGACCGGACGGCCGATCCGGCCGAGGTCGCCGTTGATGCGGCCCACCAGGCGGTCGATGTCGTCGCGCAGGATGCGGTACTGCTCGACCTGCTCGCGCGAGGGCACCGCCACCTGCACGAACACGGCGTCCTCGACGTCGAAGTGGCCGTCGCGGATCAGCTCGCTGAACGCGCGCAGCCGCGCGTAGATGCCCTTGGTGTAGTCGAGTCGGTCGATGCCGAGGAAGATCCGGCGCGGGTTGCCGAGCGCCTCGCGGATCGCCGTGGCGCGGTCGGCCACCGCCTCGGTCTGAGCCAGCCGCTGGAAGCCGGCGGCGTCGATCGAGATCGGGAATGGCGCCGCGCGCACGGTGCGGCCGTCGGGCAGGTAGACCAAGTCGCGGTGGGTCTTGTGGCCGACCCGCTGGCGGACCAGGCGCACGAAGTTGGCCGCGCCGCCGGGCAGCTGGAAGCCGAGCAGGTCGGCGCCGAGCAGTCCCTCGAGGATCTGGCGCCGCCACGGCAGCTGCTGGAACAGCTCGGCCGGCGGGAACGGGATGTGCAGGTAGAAGCCGATGCGCAGGTCGGGGCGCAGGTCGCGGAGCATCTGCGGCACCAGCTGCAGCTGGTAGTCGTGCACCCAGACGGTCGCGCCCTCCGAGGCCAGCTCGGCGGCCTTCTCGGCGAAGCGCTGGTTGACCGTGACGTAGGAGTCCCACCACTCGCGGTGGAACTCCGGCTTGGCCACGAGGTCGTGGTAGAGCGGCCACAGGGTGCCGTTGCTGAAGCCCTCGTAGAAGAGCTCGATCTCCTCGGCCGTCAGCCCCAGCGGCACCAGGTGCATGCCGTCGTCCTCGAAGGGCTCGAGGTCGGCGTCGGTGCCTCCGGGCCAGCCGATCCAGGTGCCGTTGTTCGCCCGCATCACGGGCTCGATCGCGGTGACCAGACCGCCCGGCGAGCGCCGCCAGCCCGGTGGTGCCGTCGGGGAGCGTGACCCGGTCGACCGGGAGCCGGTTGGCGACGATCACGAGGTCGTTGGGCACGACCCCAACCCTATCGACGCATGGTTAGGAGTAGGTGACTCCCACGCTCGCGAGGAGTGACTCCATCTGACGCATCAGGGTCAGGCTCAGGGCGTGCGGCACGCGTGGGCTCTCGCGCAGTCCGGCTCGAAGGCACCGGTGCACCTCGACGATCTCGTTGCCGAAACCCAGCCCGATGACCGGCTCGGTGCCCACGATCTGCTCGGGCTCGGCGTCGTTCACCGTGTCGTTCGAGGCCCTCCCCGTACGGCGTGAAGGTCGCCGACGTCGGGTGGTGGAAGTCGGCGACGTCGATGCGGCCCCGATCGGTGGCGATGCTCGCGGCCCGCGACGACCAGGAGGTCATCGATGCGGTCATCGTGGCCAGCACGCCGCCGGGGTAGCGGCCGACCACTGCGACGTCGAGGTCGATGCCGCGGTCGGAGAGATCGGCGGTGGCGCTCAGCGACTCGGCCTCGCCGAGGAGCAGGTGGGCCACCGTGAGCGGGTAGACGCCCATGTCGAGCAGGGCTCCCGCCCCGAGCGCCGGGTCGAGCATCCGGTCGGTGGGCGGGGCGTCGACGCGAAACCCGAGCTCGGCGTGGAAGTGTCGCGGTCGCCCCCAGCGGCCGTCGCGCAGCCCCTCGGCCAACGCGTGCACGACCGGGTGGCACGCCGTCCACATGCCCTCCATCAGGAAGCGGTCGTGCTCGCGGGCCAGCTCGATGAGCGCCTCGGTCTGCGCCACCGACACGGTGAGCGGCTTCTCGCACAGCACGTGCTTGCCGGCTTCGAGGGCGAGACGGGCGTGCTCGAGGTGCTGCCCGTGCGGGCTGGCGACGTAGACGACGTCCACCTCCGGGTCGGCGACCAGCGCCGCGTAGGAGGGGTGCGGGTCGGCCGCCGAGCTCGTCGGCGAAGGCACGCGCCGAGTCGGCGGAGCGGGAGCCGACGGCCACCAGGTCGGCGCCCGGCACGAGGGCCAGCTCGGAGGCGAAGCGCCGCGCGATCTTGCCGGTGGCGAGCACCCCCCAGCGCACGGCTGCCGCGGCCGACCGAGGCCCGGCGGAGCCCAGCGACGTTCGTGGAGTTCATGTCCCACCCGTACCACGAGTCACACTTCCGCGAGGCGAATGACATCCCTGTGATTCGGCGTCTACAGTGAGCTCACACGATCACCCGAGTCTCGTGGGAGAACACCGATGGAAGCTCAGCGCCACAGTGACCAGGCCGACGCAGCCGGCCAGGCGAAGGAGACCTTGAGCGACCGCGACCGCGAGATCCTCGAGTTCGAGCGCCAGTGGTGGAAGTACGCCGGCGCCAAGGAGACCGCGGTCCGCGAGAAGTTCGACATGAGCTCGACGCGCTACTACCAAGTGCTCAACGCGCTCATCGACCGCCCCGAGGCGCTCGAGTCCGACCCCTTGCTCGTGCGGCGCCTGCGTCGGCTGCGCTCGCAGCGCCAGCGGCAGCGTTCAGCACGCCGCCTCGGCTTCGAGGTCTGATCCGGTGACGGGTCGCCGCGTGCAGCGGGGCGTGGTCTTCCCCTCGCCGATCGTGATACTCAGCATCGTCGCCGTGCTGATGGCCGCCATCGCCTTCGTCGTCACCCGGGGCTCCGACGACGGTGGTCGCGAGGTCGCGATAACCACCCGCGCCACCGACTCCTCCTCGACGTCGGGCAGCGCCGACTCCACCGGCGACCCGACCTCGACCGACGACCCGTCCGAGACAGTCACCGAGGAGCCCACGAAGCCGCGCAAGAAGCTCGACCGCAGCGAGGTCTTCGTGGAGGTCTACAACAACACCACGATCTCCGGTCTGGCCGGCCGAGTCGGCAGCACCGCCACCGATGTCGGCTGGCAGGTCGTCGGCACCGACAACTGGTACGGCACCGTGCCGAGCACCACCGTCTACTACCCCGACCGTCTCAAGCGCGCGGCCAAGGTGCTCGCCCGTGACCTCGGCGTCGAGCGCACCTCGCCGGCCGAGGGCGAGATGAAGCTCGACCGCCTCACCCTGATTCTCACCGGCGAGCTCTAGCCGGCGAGCCCTAGCCAACGTGCCCTGGTTGGCGAGCCCTAGTTGGCGAGCACTGCTCCGCGCAGTCGCGCGAGCGAGCCCAGTGGCAGTCCGCGTCCACGCTTGACCAGACGCTGCACCGTCGTCTCGTCGAGCCCGGCGAGCACCGCCTCGTACGACGAGTGCACCTGTTCGCGGCAGTAATCGTCGTCTCCGTCGACGGCGGCGGCGTAACCACAGGCCTGGGCCGCCCCCTCCAGGTCACCTTCCTCGACCAGGACGGCGGCCAGCGCGATCGAGCAGGCCTGGGCGTGACCGACGAACCCCGTGTCGACGGCGATCGCGAGCGCCTGTTCCAGCTGGAGACGCCCGGTCGTCGGGTCGTGACGCGCGACTGCCGCCAAGGCTCGCACCGCGTGCACGAAGGCCATGTTGGAGCGCTCGCCCAACCCGGCCACCACGCCGGCAGCGCGGTCGGCCCAGCTCTCGGCCGCGACCGGGTTGTGCCGGTCGAAGCACTCGACCAGCGCCAGGTTGATCAGCCCGAAGAACTCGCGCCGGATGCTGCCCAGCTCGTGCGCGGTCGTGGCCAGGGTCAGGTAGGCGCGGGCGGCCTCGTCGAAGTCGCCAACCTCGGCGCCTAGGTCGGCCAGCGCGTTGGCCTCGTGCGAGCTCACCCGTAGGTCGAGCACCGGGTCGTCGAGCTGCTCGACGATCGTCCGGGCCTGGGCCAGCAGGTCGCGGCAGCGGGCGGGGTCGGCGGTGGCGCAGTCCTCGGCAAGCAACGCGAGTGCGTGGGCTCGGGTCGCCGGGGCCCCGACAGCCAGTCGGACGGCCTCGTCGAGCAGCTCGCGGCCGGCGGCGGTGCCGCGCTGGCGATCGCCGAGCTCGAGCGCCAGGCGCGCGCGCAGGTGGTCGGCGCACCCGGCGGAGTCGGCGCGGGCCTGGGCTAGCAGCAAGGTGGAGCTCGGGTCGACCGCGGAAGTTCCAGTACGGCTCGACTGAGGTCAAGATGGCGAGCTGCTCCTCGCGGGCTGCGACGTCGCGGCTCGAGGTGCCGAGCGCAGCCAGCACGTTGGCATGCTCCGCGTCGATCCGAGCCAGCCACTCCGGGAGCGCCGGGGTGTCAAAGGCAGCCAAGCCCCGGGTCGTCACGTCGAGCAGCCAGCGGCGATGCCCGCGGGCGGCGGGCTCCCCGTCGTCCGAGGCCCTCAGCAGCTCGGCGGCGTAGGCGCGCACCACCTCGAGCATGGAGTACCGGCTCTCGAGCGTGTCGTGGCGCACGGCCACGAGGGACTTGTCGACCAGGGAGGTGAGCACCTCGGCGATGTCGACGCCGATCAGCGCGCTGCCGCGACAGACCTGTTCGGCAGCGCCGAGCGTCCAGCCCCCGGTGAACACCGCGAGCCGCCGGAAGAGCACCTGCTCGTTCGGGGTCAGCAGGTCGTGCGAGCGGTCGATCGTGGCGCGCAACCCGTCGCCGCGTCGCCCGGCGCGCAGGGCCAACGGGTCGGCGACGAGCTGTTCGAGCCCGGTGGGGTCGAGCGCGCGGGCCCGGGCCGCGACCAGCTCGATGGCCAGGGGCAGGCCCTCGAGCTGGGCACAGATCCGGCGGACGTCGCCGTCGGGCAGCGCGACCGGCCGCCCGCTGGCGCGGACTCGTTCGGCGAACAGCAGCGCGGCGTCGTCCTCGTCGAGAGGCGCCACCTCCACGACGTGCTCGCCGACCAGGCCGAGTCGCTCGCGGGTGGTGGCCAGCAGGTGCACACCGGTGCGAGTGCACAGCTCTGTGGCCAGGTCGGCGCACGCGTCGACGAGGTGCTCGCAGTTGTCGAGCACGATCAGCATGCGACGTCCGGCCAGCGAGGTGCCCAGTCGGACGCCGAGCTCGTCCGACGCGCCGGAGACGCCGACGGCTGTGGCGACGGCGGCTGGCACCAGCCGTTCGTCGAGCACCGAGGCAAGCGAGACGTAGTGGACGCCGTCCGGGAAGCCGCTGACCAATCGGTGGCTCAGCTCCTGGGCCAGGCGCGACTTGCCGACGCCGCCCGGACCCAGCAGCGACACCAGCCGGGTCGTGCGCACCAGCTGCTCGGTGCGGGCGGCCAGTCGCTCTCGGCCAACGAAGCGGGTGCCCGCAGCCGGAACGCCGTGGGGTGCGGCGCGCGGCGTCCGCGGCTCGGGCAGGGCCGGGTGCGGGTGACCGACGAGCACCGCCTGGCGCAGGGTCTGCGGGCGGGCGAAGTCGCGCAGCACGAAGAGTCCGAGCTCGGCCAGGTCGACGCGTTCGTCGCAGGCCGCGGCGGCCTCCTCGCTGACCAGCACCTGTCCGCCGTGCGCCGCCGCCATCACGCGCGCAGCCTGGTTGACCGGAAGGGCGACGTAGTCATGGCCGCGGGGTCGGGCGTCGCCGACCTGCACGCCCATCCGCACACGGACCGTCTGGTCGTAGGGGAACGTGTGCGCGGCCAGGGCCGACTGGGCCGCGCAGCAGGCGACCGTTGCCTCGGCGGCATCCGGAAACGCTACGAAGAGCCCGTCGCCCTCCGACTTCACCTCGACGCCGCCGTGGGCCGCGAAGCACGAACGCAGGATCTGGTCGTGGTCGTCGAGAACCTCGTGGAACGCGGCCGTGCCCAGCGCGGTGAGCATGGGCGTGGACGCCTCGATGTCGGTGAACACGAAAGTCACGCGGCCCGACGGGAGCAGGGGCACCTACGCATCGTAGGGCCGAACCGCTCACGGAAGTCTGCGTCACCGCTGAGACGCTGGCCACTGGAGCGCGGGGCTAGGGCGCGGCCGTCGCCGCCGTGGTTGACGGTGTTGACGCCGCGGGAGACGGCGACGCGCTCGTCGTGGGTCGGTGGCGTCGGCGCTCGTGGTCGGCGCTCGGTGTCGGGTCGGTCGGTTCGGTGGGTGACGGACTCGGCGGCGGCGTCGTGCTCTCGGGAGTCACCGGCGCCGTGCTCGGCGGTGGCGACGTTGGTGTCTCCGTGGCCGGTGTCGTCGGCGACTCGGACGCGTCGGGGCCGGCGTCGGGGTCGGCGTCGGGGTCGGCGTGCTCGTGGGGTCGGTCAGCGGGCCCTGCTCCTTCTCGATGATGGCCAGGATCCGCTGCTCGTAGGCGGAGAGCCGCGACTGGATCTGGTCCAGCGGCTCCTGCCCGATGTTCTCGCCGTAGCGCACGATCTCTTCCCAGAGGGCGTTGATCTCGTCGGTCGCCAGGTCGCTCAGCGGGCCGTCGAGGGTGACGAACAGCTGTACCGCCAAGGAGTAGGTCAGGCAGCTGGTGCACTCGTAGTTGGCGGCCACCGAGATGTTGACCGGCGCGACGGCATCGGTCTCGCCCACGACGAGCACGACCTGGAACGCCACCGCCACAGCGCTGCACTTGGTGCAGCTGGCCACGGCGTAGGCCTCGTTGGTGTTCTCCAGCGGGGTGTCGCCGTCGGCCCAGACCAGGGCGAAGGCGACCGAGTAGCGAGTGGTGTTGTCGGTGGTGTTGACGGCCAGCGCCTGGTTGTCGCCGTCCTCGGGCGCAAGAGGCTCGTCGAAGGGGAAGATCCAGGTGTCGTCACTGGCGAGGGCCGTCTGGCCCACGTCGGGCAGACCCTCGTCGGCGATCGCGCCGTCGGGCTGCTCGGTGGCCGACGCCGACTGGGGGGCGCCGCGGTCGGTGGGCACCAAGATCGCGGCGAGCTGGGGACGATCCCGGGTCGGGAGGTCGCGGTCGGAGGGCCAGGCGATCTGCCCGCGACCCTGCGAGCCGATGCCGAAGTCGGGAGCCGGGCGGGCCAGTGCCATGACGTCGCCCACGGTGCCGCCCTCGTAGGCCTGGACGGGCCGATAGCGATCGGCGTCCGGCCACCAGGCGGCGACCAGGCCCGCGACCAGGGCGAGGGCCACCAGCCCCGCCAGGGCCCGACGGATCGGCCGGCCGTCGGTGCGACGCAGCACGACTCGGGCCACCCCGCGGAGCAGGCGCACGAGCAGGTAGGCGATGGCCACGATGGGCAGCACGACGATGACCATCGCGGCCAACCTGGCGAGCCCCTCGATCACGTCGCCGCCACCGAAGGCTGCGCCCATGGCTTCGCGCTGGCGAACCGCAGCGGCCCAGGCCGTGCCGGCGATCCGGGGCAGGGTCAGCACCATCGTCAGAAGGGCGAAGGCCAGCAGCGGGCACCACGAGCAGCACCCACGCCGTGACCACCGCTCGCGCCCACGGCTTGAGGGCCTTGGCCGCTGGATCGGTGCGACGCCACGGCACGAGCGCACCGAGGGTGGGCCCGATGCGTTGGAACAGGTCAGGGACGCCGACGAGGTCAGCGAGCACGTGGTAGCCGTCGAACCGAACGATCGGGAGCAGCTGGCGCAGCATCTGCAGCAGCTGGGTCGCGACGAGCAGGAGCAGCGCGTCGTACTGCGTCGCCCACCAGACCCCCACGGTGGCAACAGCGATGATCGGCGTTGAAGTAGAGGCCGCCGAGGTCGGTGCGCAGTCGACCGGCTCGCCCGAGCCGGTAGGAGTCGGTGACGTCGGTGTAGAAGGCGGGCCAGATCAGGTAGAGCCCGGCGCCCATGACGCCCGGCGTCGCGCCGCCGCGCCGGGCCGCGGCCGCATGGCCGAACTCGTGGAACCCGGCCGAGAAGACGGTGATCGCCAGGACGGCGAGGAGCAGGCCGGGACGGGCGAAGGCTTCGTGCGTGGCGGAGGCCGAGTCCCTTGTCGAAGAGGATCCACCAGGTGATCCACGCAAACGCGGCCAGCACGGGGATGACGACGGCGAGGTGGAACAGCCGGGCGAACGGTTCGGTGAGCCGTCGCGTTCGCTCTGGGTCGCTGACCACCACCTTCAACCGGAGGGCCAGCAACGGGTTGCTGCGAGGCAGCTCGGGTTCGCTGCCGTCAGACAGCTCGAGCTAGGCCGAGCGGACGCAGCTTCTCCACCAGCTCGCGAGCGTTGTCCTCCGAGACGGTTCTCCCCGTCGCGTCGGCTGACAGATTCGGCTACCTGGGCGTAGCTCCTGCTGCCGTCGAGCGCCGACAGGGTGGCGTACAGCAACGGTGTCAGCTGCACCGTCTGGCCGTCGGCACGCCGAGCCAGGGCAGGCGGCACGCGATAGCCGGACCCGGCCATCTCGCCGATCAGCTGGACGCCGTCCGGACGCGCCGGAGGCCCGCCGTCCCCGACCGCGGCATCGGTCGCCGGGTGCGGGGGCGGCGGGGCCTGGGTCACCGATCAGCCCTGGCCGATGTCGGAGGTCTGGTCGGCGTTGGCGTCCGCCGAGCCGTCGATCGACTGGTTGATGATCGCGTCCTGCTGGGCGATGGAGGTCGCGCTGCTGTCGATGGTGCCGATGTTGGCGGCGACCGCAGCGTCGATGGGTGCGGCGACGTTCGCGTTGGCCGCGACCGCCCCGTTGATCGGGGCGGCGATGCCGGCCTCCGCGTCGAGGTCGACGTTGACGTTGAGCAGGTTGCCGTCGAGCAGGCTTCCGGTGTCGAGCCCACCGGCCACGTCGGAGGGGTCAGGCACGGCGCCACCGGCGTCGGGCAGGTCAGCAGAAGGCGCAGTGCCGTCGGGAACCGAGCCGATGGGTGCTGCGCCGACGGGGGACGCGGCGTCCGGTGCGGCCCCGGGGTCGGCCGCGTCGGCTTGGTCGAGCGCGCTGTCCTGCGCCGCGTTGGCGGTCGCGTCGGCGGTGATGTCCTGGTTGATGATCGCGCCCTGGTCGGCCAGCGCCTGGGCGTCGGACCCCACCGAGAGCACGTTCGCGCCGACGGCCGCGTCGATGGGGGCGGCCACGTTGGCGTTGGCGGCGACAGCGAGGTCAATCGGCGCCGCGGCATCGATGGCGAGGTCGAGGTCGGCGTTCAGGTCCAGGATCGAGACCACCTCCTTGTCGGGAAGCGCGACGGCTTCCTCGGCAGCGAGGTCGTCCGCGGACAGTCCGGTGGGTTGATCCATGAGGGAGCTCCTTTGAGAGGGATGTGGACTCCCTACCCCTGGGCTGGCGAGCAAAACTGTGGCTGTGTAGCCCATAGGGGTGAAAGTCGGGCGGGGGTGATGTCTGCGCAGTGGTGAGCGACGGACGCGGCCCGTGGTTGGCTGGAGCAGTGGAGTTCACCTCGGCGTTGGGCCAGCAGCGGTATGCCGCGCTCGTGCGCGCGGCTGCCGACGACCATCGTGGGGCTCGACTTCGACGGCACGCTCGCTCCGATCGTCGACGACCCCACCCGAGCCCACATCCATCCCGACGCGGCGCGAGTGCTGGTCGACCTGGCCTCCCAGGTGCTCGCCATCGCGGTGATCACCGGGCGTCCGGCGCGCCAAGCGCTCGACCTCGGCGGGCTCGAAGAGGTCGGCAACGCGGTCGGGGAGTCGGGCAAGGACCTGCATCTCTTCGGGCAGTACGGCAACGAGCGCTGGAGCTCGACCAACCGCCGCGTCGTCGGCCCACGCCCGCCGCACGGACTTGCGTCGTTCGAGCGTGAGCTGCCCCGCACCCTGCGGCTGGCCGGTGCCGCAGAGGCGTTCGTCGAGGACAAGGGCCTCGCGGTCGCCGTCCACACGCGCCGGCTCGACGACCCCGAGGCCGCGTTCGCCCGGTTGCTGCCCCAGCTGCGCGAGCTCGCGGCCACCCACGACCTCGTCGTCGAGCCGGGCCGCAGCGTCATCGAGGTGCGCTCGCCCGGCGTGCACAAGGGGGTCGCCGTGCAGACCCTGGTCGACGAGCTCGGCGCCCGGGGCTTCCTCTTCGCCGGCGACGACCTCGGTGACCTGGAGGCCTTCGAGGCGGTGCGACAGCTCGGTGACGACGGGCTCGCCACGCTGCTGGTCTGCTCCTCCTCGGATGAGGAGAGCGCCCTGGTCGACCTGGCCGACGTCGTGGTCACGGGTCCGGACGGCGTCCTCGAGCTGCTCGCCGCCCTCACCGACGATGCCCGCGCCCTCCGCGCCTGAACCCACGCCGAGTCGGCGCATCTGCACACGAAATTCAGCGCGAGTCGGCGCGTCAGACGCGCCGACTCGACGCCGGACTGTCCGGATGGCGGGACCCGATGACGCATCGTGAGACAGGTCGACGTACAGTCGTCATCAGCTCATCAAGAGGGACTGAGGGAACGGCCCAGTGAAGTCCCGGCAACCGCCATGAACCTCCGCCTCCCGGCAGACCGGGGAACGGATCATGGAAACGGTGCTAATTCCGCCCGGACGCGAAGGTCGCCCCGGGGAAGATGAGAAGGAGGACTTCATGAGCACCGTCACCACCACTGCCCCAGCCGCCGCCGTCGGAACGGGGCTCCGCGCCGGCGCGTTCGGCCACGCCACCGGTCTGGCCTGCCGCGAGTGCGGGCACGCCGTCGAGCTCGGCCCCTTCTACGCGTGTCCGGAGTGCTTCGGTCCGCTCGAGGTCGCCTACGACTTCCCGGCGGTCACCCGCGAGGAGATCGAGGCCGGACCGCAACAACATCTGGCGCTACAAGGCGCTGCTGCCGGTGCCGACCGACATCGAGTCGAGCCCCAACACCGAGCCCGGCTTCACCCGGCTGCTCAAGGCCGACAACCTGGGCCGCGAGCTCGGCATCGCCAACCTGTGGGTGAAGGACGACTCCACCAACCCGACCAACTCGTTCAAGGACCGCGTCGTCGCCTGCGCGCTGAGCGCGGCCATCGAGTTCAAGAGCAAGGTCTTCGCCTGTCCCTCGACCGGCAACCTGGCGAACGCCGTCGCCGCGGCCGGGGCCCGGGCCGGCATCAAGACCGTGGTCTTCATCCCGAGCAACCTCGAGACGCCCAAGCAGGTCAACTCCGCGATCTTCACCGACTCGCTGGTGGCCGTGAACGGCAACTACGACGACGTCAACAAGCTCGCCTCCGAGATCGCGGGCGAGGAGGACGGCTGGGCGTTCGTGAACGTGAACGTGCGGCCCTACTACGCCGAGGGCTCCAAGACGCTGGGCTACGAGATCGCCGAGCAGCTCGGATGGCGGCTGCCCGACCAGATCGTCATCCCGGTCGCCTCGGGATCGCAGCTGACCAAGGTGCACAAGTCGTTCCAGGAGCTGATCAAGCTCGGTCTCGTCGAGGACAAGCCAGTCAAGATCTTCGGCGCCCAGGCCACCGGCTGCTCGCCGGTCTCGGTCGCCTACAAGGCCGGCACCGACGCGATCCGTCCGGTCAAGCCCGACACGATCGCCAAGAGCCTGGCCATCGGCAACCCCGCAGACGGCATCTACGTGCTCGACATCTGCCGTGAGACGGGCGGGGCCGTCGAGGACATCACCGACGACGAGGTGCGCGACGGCATCGTGCTGCTCGCCCGCACCGAGGGCATCTTCACCGAGACCGCCGGCGGCACCACGGTCGGCGTCCTGAAGAAGCTGGTGGAGTCGGGCCAGCTCGACCCGAACCTCGAGACCGTCGTCATCAACACCGGCCACGGCCTCAAGACCCTCGACTCGATCGCGGGCCAGGTCGGCGCCGCGGCCACCATCGAGCCGAACTACTCCGCGTTCCAGGCCACCGGCCTCGGCGCCTGACCTGCACCCGTACGTCTGAAGAGGAATCTCCCGTGTCGCACGTCTCTGTTCGCGTCCCCACGATCCTGCGCACCTACACCGGTGGCGAGTCGGAGGTGAGTGCTGCTGGCACCACCCTGGCCGAGGTGCTCGACGACCTCGAGGCGAGCTTCACCGGCATCAAGGGCCGCATCCTGGACGACGCCGGGAACCTGCGGCGCTTCGTCAACGTCTACGTCGGCAACGACGACGTACGGTTCCTCGAGAACCTGGAGACGCCGACCCCGGCCGGTACCCAGATCTCGGTGATCCCGGCCGTCGCCGGAGGCTGACCCCCCAACCTGTCAGCCTCTGACACTAGGAGGCACAGATGAAGAAGCTCGTTCGGGCAGGTGCGGCGTTGCTCGTGGCGGTCGTCGCCGGTGCCGTGTTGTCGCCCGTGGCCCAAGCCCGAGACGCCGAGACGCCGTACTCCGTGCGACCGTTCGAAGTGCAACCAGGCGACGACGAGCGGTTGGCAGCAGCCTGGCGCACGTGGCAGGACCGGGGCGCCAAGCGGTACAGCACCGTGGTTCAGCGCGCCTGCGAGTGCTTGCCCGAACCCCCGACCCGCACCGACGTGCGCAACGGTCAGGTCACCTCGGTGCGCTTCCAGGGCTCGGATGAGGAGAGCGGGCGCGACGGTTACGAGATGGAAGCGCTCTACCGTTTGCTCCGCGGGGGCTACGCGGACGCTGACGCGGTCCAGGTTGAGTACAGCTCGGGCGTGCCGGTGTCGATCTACATCGACTGGGACGAACGGTTGGCCGACGAGGAGACGATCCTGTCGGTCGAGCTGACCGGGGCGGGGGCTCCGCCGTCCGGCTACGTGATCACGCCGTTCACGCTCCGCGCCGACGATCGCCCGGCCCTCAAGCGTGCGTGGCGCACGTGGCAGCGCGTGGGGAGTGGCTACTACAACACGACGGTGAGTCGGTCCGCCGGAGAAGGTACCTGGCCGACGGTGCGCACGTTCGTCAAGGGGAAGAAGGTGTTCGCCGTGCGCGTGGTCGACGAGAGCGACGCCAAGCCGCCGCGGCGCGGGTACGAGATGGATCGGCTGTTCCGGCTCGTCCGATCGCTGTACCGATCGGCCGACGAGGTCACGGTGCGCTTCGGAAAGCGCGGTGCACCCAGGTTGATCTCGGCGGACCCGATCAAGGATGCCGTCGATGACGAGTTCTTCATGCGTGTCACGCTGCGGGCGGACAAAGGCACGGCGCGCGCGACGTCCGGCTCCCGTGAGGGGGCTCCTTACCGCATCCGGCCGTTCGCGACGACGGCGACTGACGACCCGAAGCTCGTCAAGGGCTGGCGGACGTGGACCTCGCGCGACCTCGGTCGCTACGTCACCGTCGTCGAGAGCTCGTGCTTCTGTCCTCCGGAGAAGCCGCTCCGCACGACGGTGCGTGGATCGAGGGTCACCTCGGTGAACTACCAGGGCGAGACCCGCCAGCAGAAGCGCGCAGGGCTACGAGATGGAGGCGCTCTATCGGTTGCTGCGTCGGGGATACGCGGAAGCCGACCGGGTCGACGTCACCTACCGCCGAGGAGTTCCGACCCAGATCGCGATCGACTGGGAGGAGATTGGTGGCCGACGAGGAGACCTACCTCAGCGTTCGGCTGGTCGCGACGGCAGGTAGGCCGAGCTTCGGCACGTGACGTGCCAGTGCCTCCGAATTCGACATCGCCCGCACACTGAGTTCTTTGTCGTCTGTTCAGACGGGCCTGGTTCAACAAGCACGTGACCGGTCGACGTATCGTGGCAGTGGCCGTGGTGGGAGCGGCGGCCGGGAGCTCTGGGCACGTCCTACGGCGCCCGCGAGCTGCTTCACCGGCAAGCTGCGATCGCCCGGCGCCTGATCGGAAAGCCGCTCGGTGAGACGCCCCCGGACGCCGACCGCGTCTGGAAGAAGGCCTACGGCAGCGACGCAGAGCCGCTCGACCTGCTGATGCTCGGTGACTCCATCGCCGCCGGTCTCGGGGCCGAGCGCCGCAAGGACACCTTGGGCGGCCGGCTGGCCAAGGGGTTCGCCAAGCAGACCGGCCGACCGGTCCGGCTCACCACGGGTGCGGTGGTCGGCTCGGAGAGCTCACAGCTCGCCGACCAGCTCGATGCCTTGGCCGACTCGCATCCTGGGTACGTCGCGGACGTCGCGGTGATCGTGGTGGGTGGCAACGACGTGACCCATCGGGTGCCGGTGGCCGAGTCGGTCGCCTACCTCGAGGAGGCGATCACCCGGTTGCGCGACCGGGGCGCCGAGGTGGTCGTGGGCACCTGCCCCGACCTCGGGGCGCTGCGTCCGGTGCCTCAGCCGCTGCGCAGCCTGGGGTCGCGCGCATCACGGCAGCTGGCCCAGGCCCAGGCGGCTACCGCCGTCTCCGCGGGGGCCCACGCCGTCTCGTTGGCCGCCGTCGTGGGTCCGTTCTTCATCACCAACCCCGACGAGATGTTCAGCCTCGACCGCTTCCACCCCAGCGCGCTCGGCTACCGGCGGACGGCGTCCGCATTGCTGCCGTCGCTGCTCATCGCCCTCGGCTTGCACGACACCGTTCCGTTCGGGCACTCCGCGCCCGAGGTGAGCACTCAGGCGCGTTAGGGTTAGCCCGTGAACGCGCCCAGCCAGAGCCCCGCCGTCGACCTCTATCTCGACATCATGGCCAAGATGTTGACCCGCTACGACTTCGAGGGTCGCAACTCCACGGTCACCTTCCCCGGACGCTCCTACGAGTCGTACCTGTGGGACATGGTCCGCAACGTGACCAAGGGTCGCGACATCCGGATCGTCGAGGCCGGCGCCTTCGACGCCACCCGTCGCGAGGAGGGTCGCGACTGGCCCGCCGACGCCGAGACGATGGTCGGCCTCAAGCGTCTGGCCAACGTGCGGATGTGCCTCGAGAGCGTCGTCGCCGACGGCATCCCCGGCGACTTCATCGAGACCGGCGCCTGGCGCGGTGGCACCTGCATCTACGCCCGCGCCATCCTGGCGGCGCACGGCGTCACCGACCGCACCATCTGGGTGGCCGACTCGTTCGAGGGCCTGCCCGCTCCCGACGGCCGCTTCGAGGCCGACGCCGGCGACCAGCACCACACCAAGGTCGAGCTGGCGATCTCGGTCGACATGGTCAAGGACAACTTCCGTCGCTACCACCTGCTCGACGACCAGGTGAAGTTCCTCAAGGGCTGGTTCTCCGACACCCTGCACAAGGCGCCGCTCGACCAGATCGCCGTGCTGCGCCTCGACGGCGACATGTACGCCTCGACCATGGACGCCCTGATCCCGCTCTACGACAAGGTGCCCTCGGGCGGCTACATCATCGTCGACGACTACGGCGCGGTGAAGGCGTGCGCCAAGGCGATCCACGACTTCCGTGACGAGCGCGGCATCACCGACGAGATCCACACCATCGACTGGGCCGGCGTCTACTGGAGGAAGTCGTGATCCGCGGCCTGCAACCGAGGTCGAGACGAGCACGACGAGGGACACCTCGTCCGGGTCAAGCGGCTCGAGCGTCAGCTCGCGCTGGCCCGCAAGTGGGGCATCAAGTCGACCCAGCAGCTGCACCGGGCGATGATGCGCGACGTCAAGGACGCCGAGCAGCGCGCCAAGCAGGCCGAGAAGCGTGCCACCGCTGCCGAGAAGCAGCTCAAGCAGGCTCAGCGTCGCGCCAAGCAGGCCGAGCAGGAGCTGGCCTCCATCAAGTCCAGCGCCACCTGGAAGGCCGGCCGAGCCGTCACCGCGGTGCCGAGCAAGCTGAAGAACCGGGGCAAGTGGCGCCCCCGACGTCCTGCTCGCCACCTGCACCGACTTCATCGACGGAGAACCCGGTCACGAGGCGCTCGACGCTGCGCTGGTCGAACGTGGCATCTCGGCGCGCTGGGCGCGGTGGGACGACCCGTCCGTCGACTGGACGGCGGCCCGACTGGTCGCGGTGCGCTCGACCTGGGACTACGAGACCCGGCTGCCCGAGTTCCTGCGTTGGGTCGACGGCATCGGCAGATCTCTGCTCAACGGCGCGGTCGCGTTCCGCTGGAACACCGACAAGCGCTACCTGCTCGATCTGGCGGCGCACGTTCCCACCGTGCCGACGGTCGTGGCCGAGACGGCCGAGCGACGTCCGAGGAGCCTTGTCGGGAGCGACTCGCGTCGGTCGTGAAGCCGACCGTGGCTGCCGGCGGCCGCGGGTTGAGCGTCGTCGCTCCGGGTGGCGCGTGGAAGGCCGATGACCGAGGCCCGTGGATCGTCCAGCCGCTGGTCGAGTCGATCCGTACTCTCGGCGAGCAGTCGGTGTTCGTGCTGGGCGGTCGCGCGGTCAGCCAGGTGCACAAGCTCCCGGCGGCCGACGAGGTGCGCGTGCACGAGTTCCGCGGTGGCACGTCCGAGCCGGTGCCGCTCGACGCGGAGCTGGCTGACCTGGCCGTGCGTACGGCGTCCGCCGCTGCGGTCGCTGACCGGGGCCGACCTGACCTACGTGCGCGTCGACGTGCTTCACCACGACGGGGAGTGGCGCGTCAGCGAGGTCGAGCTGACCGAGCCGGGGCTGTACCTCGACGTGGTGCCCGCCAACGGGGCGGCGTTTGCTGACGTCTTGGCTGAGGTCCTGCGTCGCTGACCGGGTTTCGACGCGCCCCTTCCGGCATCGTTCCTCAGCCGGAGGGCTGGCTCTACCTTCGCCCGCCACTCTTCGCCTCGTTCCTCGGCAAAGCTGCGGGCTCGCTTGTCACTCGCACCCCCCGAGTGCTAAACATGAGGCTGGCACTCTTACCATGAGAGTGACAAACCGGAGCGGTGCCAGCTGAGGTCAGCACGCCGGCGAGAAAGGGTTCGCCGGGTCGCGCAGATCG
>CAWAGM010000015.1:0-151275 GCA_963781575.1 uncultured Actinomycetota bacterium
TTCTGATGAGTCAGGACACCAAGGCTCACGAGCTCGACGAGCTCAACGCCATCGACCTCGAGTCGAAGCTGCGCGAGGCCAAGGAAGAGCTGTTCAACCTGCGCTTCCAGGCCGCCACCGGTCAGCTCGAGAGCCACGGCCGGCTCCGCACGGTCAAGAAGGACATCGCCCGGATCTACACCGTGGTGCGCGAGCGCGAGCTCGGCATCCGGAGCGCGCCGGGCTCGAACGAGGATGGTGCCGCATGAGCGAGCAGACCGAGACCGCTGTCGAGCGCAACGCCCGCAAGACCCGTGAGGGCCTGGTCGTGAGCGACAAGATGGACAAGACCGTCGTCGTGTCCGTCGAGGACCGCGTCAAGCACGCGCTCTACGGCAAGGTCCTGCGCCGCACGAGCAAGCTCAAGGCGCACGACGAGAACAACGAGTGCGGCATCGGCGACCGCGTCCTGATCATGGAGACGCGTCCGCTGTCGGCCACCAAGCGCTGGCGGATCGTGCAGATCCTCGAGAAGGCCAAGTAGCCCGTCGAACCGTCGAGCGCACGAGCGTTCGACGGAACAGATCATCAGCCCGGCGTAGCCGGACGACAACAACGGTTCCCCCAGGCTCACTTCGTGTGAGGACCAGGGTGACAAGGAGAAGAAGTGATTCAGCAGGAGTCGCGACTCAAGGTCGCCGACAACACGGGTGCCAAGGAGATCCTTTGCATCCGCGTGCTCGGCGGTTCTGGTCGTCGGTACGCCGGCATCGGTGACGTCATCGTCGCCACCGTCAAGGACGCGATCCCCGGCGGCAACGTGAAGAAGGGTGACGTCGTCAAGGCCGTCATCGTGCGCACCGTCAAGGAGCGCCGCCGCGCCGACGGCTCGTACATCCGCTTCGACGAGAACGCCGCGGTGATCCTCAAGGCCGACGGCGAGCCGCGCGGCACCCGCATCTTCGGCCCGGTGGGTCGCGAGCTGCGCGAGAAGAAGTTCATGAAGATCATCTCGCTCGCCCCGGAGGTGCTGTGATGGCTGCCCAGAAGAATGGCCAGAAGAAGCTGCCCACGATCAACCTGAAGAAGGGCGACACCGTCAAGGTGATCGCTGGCAAGGACAAGGGCGCCGAAGGCAAGATCATCAAGGTCCTCCGTGAGGAGAACCGGGTGATCGTCGAGGGTGTCAACCGCGTCAAGCGGCACACCAAGGTCGTCAACCAGGGCGGCCGCGCCGGCAACACCGGCGGCATCATCACCGTCGAGGCCCCGATCCACGCCTCCAACGTGATGCTCGTCGAGGACGACGGCGTGACCCGGATCGGCTTCCGCCGAGACGAGGTCACCAAGCGTCGCCCCGACGGTTCGACCTACTCCGCGACGCGCTCGGTGCGCATCTCGCGCAAGACCGGCAAGGAGATCTGATGAGCGAGTCCACTGTGGCCGAGCCCCAGGAGCGCGTCATCCCGCGTCTGAAGACGCGCTACCGCGAGGAGATCGCACCGGCGCTCAAGACCGAGTTCGAGCTGCCCAACGTCATGCTGGTTCCCGGCCTGACCAAGATCGTGGTCAACATGGGTGTCGGCGAGGCTGCTCGTGACTCCAAGCTGATCGAGGGCGCGGTCCGCGACCTCACCGCGATCACCGGCCAGAAGCCGGCCGTGACCAAGGCCCGCAAGTCCATCGCCCAGTTCAAGCTGCGCGAGGGCATGCCGATCGGCTGCCACACCACGCTGCGCGGTGACCGCATGTGGGAGTTCCTCGACCGCCTGCTGTCGCTCGCACTGCCCCGCATCCGTGACTTCCGCGGACTCAACCCGGGCCAGTTCGACGGCAACGGCAACTACACCTTCGGCCTGACCGAGCAGGTCATGTTCCACGAGATCGACCAGGACAAGGTCGACCGTCAGCGGGGCATGGACATCACGATCGTCACTACGGCCACCAACGACGACCAGGGCCGCGCGCTGCTCAAGCAGCTGGGCTTCCCGTTCAAGGAGACGAACTGACATGGCGAAGACCGCGCTCAAGGTGAAGGCGGCCCGCAAGCCGAAGTTCGCCGTCCGTGGGTACACCCGCTGCCAGCGCTGCGGCCGTCCGAAGGCCGTCTACCGCAAGTTCGGCCTGTGCCGGATCTGCCTGCGCGAGATGGCTCACCGCGGTGAGCTGCCCGGCGTGACCAAGTCCTCCTGGTGACCACCCAGACCAACCGCTGAAGGTCCAGCGCGCGAGCGTCGGAAACCACAGAAGAGAGAGAACACCCAGCAATGACGATGACTGACCCGATCGCAGACATGCTCACGCGTCTGCGCAACGCCAACCAGGCGTACCACGACGAGGTCGCCATGCCCTACAGCAAGCTGAAGCAGGGCGTCGCGGAGATCCTCAAGCAGGAGGGCTACATCGCCTCCTTCGACGTGACCGACAACGAAGGTGTGGGCCAGACCCTCACCATCACCCTCAAGTACGGCCGCAACCGCGAGCGCTCGCTCGCCGGCGTCCGCCGCATCAGCAAGCCCGGCCTCCGCGTCTACGCGAAGCACACCGGTCTGCCCAAGGTGCTCGGTGGACTCGGCGTCGCGATCATCTCGACGAGCCAGGGCCTGCTCACCGACCGCCAGGCGAACCAGAAGGGCGTGGGCGGCGAAGTCCTCGCCTACGTCTGGTAACCCGAGACCGAGATAGGAGAAATACAGCATGTCGCGCATTGGCAAGCTCCCCGTCGCGGTCCCGTCCGGTGTCGACGTGGCGATCGACGGTCCGCTCGTGACCGTCAAGGGGCCCAAGGGCACCTTGAGCCACTCCGTCGCCGCACCGATCGTGGTCGAGAAGGCAACCTCTGATTCAGGGGAAGGCGTCCTGGACGTCAAGCGTCCTGACGACGAGCGCATCAGCAAGTCGCTCCACGGCCTGACCCGCACCCTGGTCAACAACATGGTCGTCGGCGTCACCGACGGCTACGAGAAGAAGCTCGAGATCGTGGGCGTCGGTTACCGCGTCCTGTCCAAGGGTCCGACCCAGCTGGAGTTCCAGCTCGGCTACTCCCACGTGATCATCTTCGACGCACCCGAGGGCATCACCTTCGCCGTCGAGAGCCCCACCAAGCTCGGTGTCGTCGGCATCGACAAGCAGCTGGTCGGTGAGGTCGCGGCCAACATCCGCAAGCTGCGCAAGCCGGAGCCCTACAAGGGCAAGGGCGTTCGTTACGCCGGCGAGCACATCCGCCGCAAGGTCGGAAAGGCTGGTAAGTAACCATGGCCGTGTCTCTCAAGCAGCACAAGCACGCGTCCGCGCGCCTCAAGTCGCGCCTGCGCCGTCAGGTCCGGGGTCGCAAGAAGATCTCCGGCACTGCCGAGCGCCCGCGCCTGGTCGTGACGCGTTCCACCAAGCACATCACCGTCCAGGTCGTCGACGACCTGGTCGGAAAGACCCTGGTCTCGGCCTCCACCATGGAGAACGACCTTCGGTCCTTCAGCGGCGACAAGACTGCCAAGGCCACGCGCGTCGGCGAGCTCGTCGCCGAGCGTGCCAAGGCACAGGGCGTTGAGTCCGTGGTCTTCGACCGCGCCGGCAACAAGTACCACGGCCGGATCGCGGCCCTGGCTGACGGGGCCCGCTCCGGCGGGCTCTCGTTCTGAGCCAGTCCAAGAATCGATTGAGGAGAAAAGACTCATGAGCGGAGCCCAGCGCGGACAGCGTGGTGGCGGCGACCGTCAGGGCCGGGGGCGCGACGGAGGTCGCGGCCAGGGCGCTGAGAAGAGCCAGTACCTCGAGCGCGTCGTCGCCATCAACCGTGTCGCCAAGGTCGTCAAGGGTGGTCGGCGCTTCAGCTTCACCGCCCTCGTCGTCGTCGGTGACGGCAACGGCCTGGTCGGCGTCGGCTACGGCAAGGCCAAGGAGGTGCCCGCGGCGATCGCCAAGGGTGTCGAGGAGGCCAAGAAGGCGTTCTTCCAGGTGCCCCGCATCCAGGGCACCATCCCGCACCCGGTGCAGGGTGAGAAGGCGGCTGGCGTCGTCTTCCTGCGGCCCGCTGCTCCCGGTACCGGCGTCATCGCCGGTGGCCCGGTGCGCGCCGTGCTGGAGTGCGCCGGCATCCACGACGTGCTCAGCAAGTCGCTGGGTTCGTCGAACCAGATCAACATCGTCCACGCCACCGTCGAGGCGCTGCGGATGCTCGAGATGCCGGAAGCCGTGGCCGCGCGCCGTGGCCTGCCGGTCGAGCACGTCGCCCCGGCTGCTCTGCTCAAGGCCAAGGCCGAGGGCGAGCAGGAGGCCCGTGCCGAGGCGGCAGGGGTGACCTCCTGATGGCCCAGCTCAAGATCCAGCAGCAGAAGTCCACCATCGGGTGCAAGGCCAACCAGCGCGACACCGTTCGCTCGCTCGGCCTCAAGCGCATCGGTGACGTGGTCGTGAAAGAGGACCGCCCGGAGATCCGCGGCATGGTCCACACCGTCCGTCACCTGGTGACGGTCGAGGAGGTCGACTGACATGACGCTCAAGCTGCACCACCTGCGCCCCGCCGAGGGTGCCAAGAAGGCCAAGACCCGCGTCGGACGCGGTGAGGGCTCCAAGGGCAAGACGGCCGGTCGCGGTACCAAGGGCACCAAGGCCCGCTACCAGGTCCCGGTCGCCTTCGAGGGCGGCCAGATGCCGATCCACATGCGGCTCCCGAAGCTCAAGGGCTTCCGGAACCCGTTCAAGGTGGAGTTCCAGGTCGTCAACCTCGACCGGATCAGCACGCTGTTCCCCGAGGGCGGCGACGTCACGGTCGCCACGCTCGTCGAGCGCGGCGCGGTCCGCAAGGGCGAGCCCGTCAAGGTTCTCGGCCAGGGCGACCTGACGGTCAAGGTCTCGGTCTCCGCGAACGCGTTCTCGGCCTCGGCCAAGGAGAAGATCGAGGCGGCCGGCGGCTCGGCCACCCTGGTCTGACCCGACCCACCGAGCAACATCAGGCCCCAGTAGGCCCGATCGCGTGCAGGGGCGTCCCTTCCCAGGGGCGCCCCTCGCGCGCTCAGGTGCCTGTTAGGCTTCCACGGGCTTCCAGGTCGGTCTCCGCACCCGCGGATCGACCGTTCTCGTAGCCCTCGTCAGCTGGAGAAAGAGGAATCGTGCTCAGCGCGTTCATGAACGCCTTCCGGACGCCGGACCTGCGGCGCAAGCTGCTCTTCGTCCTGATGATCATCGTCATCTTCCGTGCCGGTTCCCAGATCCCCGCTCCCGGCGTCAACGTCGCCAACGTGCAGAGCTGTCTCGGCGACCAGGCGAACCAAGAGGGCGTCTACAACCTCATCAACCTGTTCTCCGGTGGCGCGCTGCTCCAGCTCACCATCTTCGCGCTCGGCATCATGCCGTACATCACCGCCAGCATCATCCTGCAGCTGCTCGTCGTGGTCATCCCGCGGCTCGAAGCGCTGAAGAAGGAGGGTCAGGCAGGTCAGACCAAGATCACGCAGTACACGCGCTACCTCACGCTCGGGCTCGCGCTGTTGCAGGCCACCGGCATCGTGGCGCTGGCCCGCTCGGGCAACCTGCTCCAGAACTGCGACAACACGCTGTTCCCGTTGCTGCACAACGACAACCTCTCCACCTTCCTCGTCATGGTCATCACGATGACCGCCGGCACCGCGGTGATCATGTGGCTCGGCGAGCTGATCACCGAGCGCGGCATCGGCAACGGCATGTCGATCCTGATCTTCTGCCAGGTCGTGGCGACCTTCCCGACCGCCCTGTGGGCCGTCGGCAAGAGCCAGGGCTGGTGGGTCTTCGGCGTCGTCCTCGCCGTCGGCCTCGTCATCGTCGCAGCCGTCATCTTCATCGAGCAGGCGCAGCGTCGGATCCCTGTGCAGTACGCCCGCCGGATGGTCGGGCGCAAGATGTTCGGCGGCTCCTCGACCTACATCCCGTTGAAGGTGAACCAGGCCGGCATCATCCCGGTCATCTTCGCGTCCTCGCTGCTCTACCTCCCGGCGATGGCCGTGCAGTTCAACAGCACCAGCACGTCCTGGTGGGTCGACTTCGTCAGCACGCACTTCGTGCGCGGCGACCACCCGCTCTACATGGCGACGTTCTTCGCCCTGATCATCTTCTTCACCTACTTCTACGTGTCGATCACGTTCAACCCCACCGAGGTTGCCGACAACATGAAGAAGTACGGCGGCTTCATCCCCGGGATCCGGGCGGGCAAGCCGACCGAGGACTACCTGTCCTACGTCCTGTCCCGCATCACGCTGCCCGGTGCCCTCTACCTCGGCCTGATCTCGCTGATCCCGCTGATCGCCCTGGTCCTGATCGACGCCAACCAGAACTTCCCGTTCGGTGGCACCTCGATCCTGATCATGGTCGGCGTCGCGCTCGACACGGTGAAGCAGATCGAGAGCCAGCTCCAGCAGCGCAACTACGAAGGATTCTTGCGCTGATGCGTCTCATCCTCATGGGTCCGCCCGGTGCCGGTAAGGGCACCCAGGCCAAGTACGTCGCCGACCACTTCGGCATCCCGGCGATCTCCACCGGCGACATCTTCCGGGCCAACGTGTCCGAGGGGACGCCGCTCGGTCTCGAGGCCAAGCGCTACATGGACGCCGGCGACTACGTGCCCGACGAGGTCACCAACTCGATGGTCCGCAACCGGATCGACGAGCCGGACGCGGTGCCCGGCTTCCTCCTCGACGGCTACCCGCGCACTACCGCGCAGGTCGAGGAGCTCGACGGGATGATCACGTTCACCGGGCACAAGCTCGACGCGGCCGTGGTGCTGACGGTGAACTCCGAGGAGCTCGTGCAGCGGCTGCTGCAGCGCGCCCAGACCGAGGGTCGCGCCGACGACACCGAAGAGGTCATCCGGCGCCGTCAGGAGATCTACGCCGAGCAGACCGAGCCGCTGATCGACGTCTACCGCTCCCGCGGGCTGCTCGTCGAGGTCGACGGCATGGGCGAGGTCGACGAGGTCACCCAGCGCATCTTCGCCGCGCTCGACGACGTCTCTGAGTCCTGAGCTGGCGCGACCGGGGGATCGAGCTCAAGACCCCCGAACAGATAGACGGCATGCGCGTCGCCGGCCTCGTGGTCGGACGCACCCTCGAGCTGCTGCGTGACGTCGCGCAGCCCGGGATCACCACCGGAGAGCTCGACGCGGCCGCCGAGACCCACATCCGCCAGCTCGGCGCGACGCCGTCCTTCCTCGGCTACCACGGGTTCACCGGCTCGATCTGCGTCTCGGTGAACGAGGAGGTCGTGCACGGGATGCCGGGCGAGCGCGTGCTCGCCGAGGGCGACCTGGTCTCGATCGACTGCGGCGCCATCGTCGATGGCTGGCACGGAGACGCGGCGATCAGCGTCGCCCTCGGTGACGTGCCCGACGACGTGCACGCCCTCATGCAGGTGACCGAGGAGTCGATGTGGCGCGGCATCGGCGCCGCCCGGCTCGGCGGGAGGGTCGGCGACATCTCCACCGCCATCGAGACCCACGTCCGCTCAGCCGGGCGCTTACGGAATCCTCGAGGACTACACCGGTCACGGCATCGGCTCGGCCATGCACCAGCCTCCGGACGTGCCCAACTACGGGCCCCCTCGTGGACTGGGTCGAGGCCCGAAGCTGGTGCGCGGGCTGGCTCTGGCCGTCGAGCCGATGGTCACCCTCGGCACCCACCACACCGACGTGCTCGAGGACGAGTGGACGGTCGTGACCACCGACGGGTCGTGGGCTGCGCACTACGAGCACACGTTCACGCTCACGCCTGAAGGCGCCTGGGTGCTGACCGCTCTCGATGGCGGCCGCGAACAGCTGGCTGCCCTCGGGGTTCCGTACGGCGGCGACTGACGGCTCGCTGGGGCTGCATGACAGGATGAACCTTGCAGGAGGGGAGTATTCCTTCGCTGCGGGGTCGTCAGCACGACAGCCGTCTCGACGCCAGTCACGACGGGGTCCGGTCCCGTGGGCTGTGGCTCCTCCGGGGCGCAGCGGAAGAGACCTCTGGTATCCCGCCATCCCTTCGTCTGCAGGAGTTCTGAGTGGAAGTCACCACGCTCGAGTGGAGCATCACCATCGCGGTCACGATCGCGGTGCTGCTCTTCGACATCTTCGTCATAGCCCGTGACCCCCACGAGCCGTCGATGAAGGAGTGCGCCACCGCGCTCTCCATCTACATCGGTGCGGCCGTGGCGTTCGGCATCTGGATCTTCTTGTTCCACGGCTCGAACGACGGTCACAACTTCGGCGTCGAGTTCTTCGCCGGGTGGTTGACGGAGTACAGCCTCTCGATCGACAACCTCTTCGTGTTCATCATCTTGATGGGCGCCCTGAAGGTGCCCAGGCACCTCCAGCAGGAGGCGCTGATGGTGGGCATCATCCTGGCGCTGATCTTCCGCGGCATCTTCATCGCCCTCGGCTACCAGCTCATCGAGAACTTCAGCTGGGTCTTCTACATCTTCGGCGCCTTCCTCGTCTACACGGCCTACAAGCTCGTGCAGAGCTATCGCAAGCACGAGGACGAGCATCCGGAGGAGAACGCCGTGGTCACCTTCGCCCGCAACCGGCTCAACGTCGGCGAGGAGTTCCACGGGCTCAAGCTCTGGTACCGGCTCGAAGAACGTGCGCTACGTGTCCCCGATGCTGATCGTGATCATCGCGCTCGGCACGACCGACATCCTGTTCGCGCTCGACTCGATCCCGGCCATCTTCGGGATCACCCAGGAGCCCTACCTGGTCTTCACCGCGAACGTGTTCGCGCTGATGGGCCTGCGCCAGCTCTACTTCCTGCTGGGCGGCCTGCTCGAGCGGCTGGTCTACCTGTCGCTTGGACTCTCGTTCATCCTCGCCTTCATCGGCGTCAAGCTGGTGCTGCACGCGCTGCACGAGAACGAGCTGGGCTTCATCAACGGAGGTGAGCACGTCACCGGCGCGCCCGAGATCAGCTCGCTGCTGAGCCTCGGCGTCATCATCGTGACCCTGTTCGTCACCGCCGTCGCGAGCCTCGCGAAAGACAAGAAGGACCAGACGGCCGAGGCTGCCTGATCCTTCTCTTTCGTACGGGAAGCGTCAGTGGGTGGCGCCGGTCTCCGTGAAGCGCGCGAACGACGCGTTGACCTCGGCCTCGGCCTCGGTGCGGCCCACCCAGTCAGCGCCCTCGACGGACTTGCCGGGCTCGAGGTCCTTGTAGACCTCGAAGAAGTGCTGGATCTCGAGCCGGTCGAACTTCGGCACGTGGCTGATGTCGCGCAGGTGCTCCTGGCGCGGGTCGTTGGCCGGCACGCAGAGGACCTTGTCGTCACCGCCGGCCTCGTCGGTCATCCGGAACATGCCGATCGCGCGGCACTTGATCAGGCAACCCGGAAACGTCGGGGTCGGCAGCAGGACGAGCGCGTCCAGCGGGTCGCCGTCCAGGCCGAGGGTGTTCTCGATGTAGCCGTAGTCGGCCGGGTACTGGGTCGAGGTGAACAGGGTCCGGTCGAGACGCATCCGGCCCGACTCGTGGTCGACCTCGTACTTGTTCCGCTCCCCCTTGGGGATCTCCACCAGTACGTCGAACTCCAGCACGCGCTTCCTCCGGGTGTCGGGCCGGTGCTCACCGGCGTCCAGGGCGACGGTCGATGACCAGTCGCGGCCCAGTCTCGCGCACAATGGCGCCGAACGCGCAGCCGGGGAGGGGAATGGACAGTGGCACGAGGTGAGGCAGGCACAGGTCATGGACGGCTCTGGGGCATCCTGTTGTCCCTGCTCGTCGTTGGCGCTCTCGTCGCCGGGTCTGTGGTCGTGTGGCGTAGCCACCTCGTGCACGACGTGGTCGGCCTCGAGCAGGCCGGGTCGCTCCCCTCGCTGGCACCCGCACCGACGGAGGTTCCCGTCGACGTCGGCGGGTTCAGCGCCGACCCGGTCGCCGAGCCGATCGACGTCGACGCCGCGCTCCCCGTGCGTCGCGCTGCACTGCGCCGCGTACTCAGCACTCCCCTCGGTACCCCGGCGCTCGGACCCCACGTGCTGGCCGAGGTCGCTCCGCTCGGCGGCGCTTCGCCCTACCTGACCCTTGGCCCGACTCGCGGCGGTGGACTCGCGACACCGGCCTCGACGACGAAGCTGGTCACCGCGACCGCGGCCCTGCTGGCACTCGGACCCGAGCACCGGTTCACCACCAGCGTGGTGGCCTCGCCGGGTCGGGGCGGTCGGCCGCGGCTGGTGCTGGTGGGCGGCGGCGACCCCTACCTGATGCGGACACCGCGCCAGCCCGATGGACAGGACTGGCCCTACCCGGCCCGTGCCGACCTGCGCACGCTCGCCGTCGACGCGGCCGAAGCGCTGCGCGACAACGAGGTGCGACGCGTCTCGGTGGGCTACGACACCTCGCTGTTCAGCGGCCCGGCGGTCAACCCCGACTGGGAACCGGGGTACATCCCCGAGAGGGTGGTCAGCCCGATCACCTCGCTGTGGGTCGACCAGGGCCGTCCGCCCAGCCGGTCTGGGCGGGTGGCCGACCCCGCTGCCGACGCGGCCGCGTCGTTCGTCGAGTCGTTGCGCCAGGCGGGCATCGAGGTGGTCGGGCAGCCCACCAGCACGGTCGCCCCTGACCGTGCCCAGCCGGTGGCCGCAGCGAGCAGCGCCACGCCTCGGTGAGATCGTCGAGCGGATCATCGACGTCAGCGACAACGAGGGCGCCGAGGTGCTGCTGCGGCACGTGGGCCTCGCGACCCAGGACGTCGGCAGCACGGCCGTCGGGCGCCGCGGCGTTCGTGCCCTCCTGGCCGCGGCCGGGGTACGCCTCGGGCCCAGCACCTTCTACGACGGCAGTGGTCTGTCGCGCCGCAACGTCACCACCGCCGCGTCGCTGGTCGACGTCCTGCAGCTGGCCGCATCCCCAGACCGGACCGAGCTGCGGCACGTCATCAGCGGACTGCCCGTGGCCGGCTTCACCGGCTCGCTCGCCGACCGGATGGGCGCCGGTCCTCCGTCCGCGCTGGGGCGGGTGCGTGCCAAGACCGGGACCCTTCGTGGCGTCACCTCGCTGGCTGGCCTGGCCGTCGACCTGGACGGCCACGTGCTGGTGTTCGCACTGCTGGCCGACCGGGTCGATGAGAGCCGCACGTTCTTCGCCGAGGCGGCGCTCGACGCGGCCGCAGCAGCACTGGGCGCCTGCGGCTGCTCGGCTGCTCGGTAGGCCCCACCCGATAGGTTCGGCGCCATGACGAGTGCTGACGACATGGTCGACTGGGACCTCGCCGTCCGCATCGGCGCGCGCCTGGCGGGCCAGGGCCCGGAGGTGACCCGGCCCGAGGCCGACGCGGCGGTGGCCGAGCTGCGGGCGGGGGCCGAGGCGTCGACGGCGCTGGTTCGCGACTTCACCGGCCTGGTGGCTGCCGACCACACGGCGCCGGTGCTCGTCGTCGACCGGGCCGGCTGGATCCAGGCCAACACCGACGCCTTCCGGCACCTGCTCGGGCCGCTCGTCACCCAGCTCACCGAGAAGAAGCCGCCGACCGGGCTCACCCGCGCGGTCGGCTCACGCATCACCGGCATAGAGGTCGGCGGCCTGCTGGGGTTCCTCGCTGGCAAGGTGCTCGGTCAGTTCGACCCCTTCCACGCCCCGGACGGGCGGCTCCTGCTCGTGGCGCCCAACATCGTGCACGTCGAGCGCGAGCTGGGCGTCGACCCCACCGACTTCCGGCTCTGGGTCTGCCTGCACGAGGAGACCCACCGGGTGCAGTTCACGGCTGTGCCCTGGATGCGGGACCACCTGTTCTCCGAGGTCGAGGCACTTTCGGCAACGGTCGGCCCCAGCGGGCTCGACGAGCTCGTCCGCCGCCTGACCGACGGCTTGAAGGGCGGGTTCGCGACGGGCAGCCTGATCGACCTGATGAGCTCACCAGAGCAGAAGGAGATCCTCGACCGGGTCACCGGCATGATGTCGCTGCTCGAGGGTCACGCGGACGTCGTCATGGACGGCGTCGGCCCCACCGTCATCCCGAGCGTCGATCACATCCGCGCCAAGTTCACTGAACGCCGCAAGGGCGTCGGCACGCTCGACCGGCTCCTGCGCCGGCTGCTCGGCCTCGACGCCAAGATGGCGCAGTACCGCGACGGCGCCCACTTCGTGCGCACGGTCGTCGACAAGGTGGGCATGGCCGAGTTCAACACCGTCTGGGAGCGTGCCGAGCACCTGCCCACCAAGGCCGAGCTGGCGGACCCGGAGGCATGGGTCAGCCGGGTGCTGTGATGCCCCGATGAGCCTGGACCCGGCGGTGGCCGCTGTTCGCAACGCGGTGCGACGCACCGTCCTCGGTACGGCGGCGCCCGGTCCGCTGCTCGTCGCCTGCTCGGGTGGCGCCGACTCACTGGCCCTGCTCGCGGCCACGGTCTTCGAGGGCCACAAGCACGATCGCCGGGTGCTGGGCGCCGTGGTCGATCATGGGTTGCAGGACGGTTCGGCCGAGCACACCGCGCGCGTCGTGGAGCAGATGGCGGCGCTCGGCGTCGATGAGACCGCGGGTGCGCGGGTCGACGTCGATCTGGCCGGTCGGGGGCTGGAGGCCGCGGCGCGCGAGGCGCGCTACGCCGTCCTCGAGCAGATGGCCACCTCGTTCGGGGCGGCCGTGGTGCTGCTCGGGCACACCCTCGACGACCAGGCCGAGACCGTGCTGCTCGGCCTGACCCGGGGGAGTGGCGGCCGATCGCTCGCCGGCATGCGTGAGTCGTTCGACGTCTTCGCGCGCCCCCTGCTCGGCCTCAGCCGCGCCCAGACCGAGGCAGCGTGCGCCGCCGAGGGCATCGATTTCTGGAGGGATCCTCACAACACCGACCCGCGCTTCACGCGGGCCCGAGTGCGGCACACCGTTCTCCCGCTGCTCGAGCGGGAGCTGGGTCCCGGCGTGGCCGAGACCCTCGCGCGCACCGCCGAGCAGCTGCGCCCCGACATGGAGGCCCTCGACGACCTGGCCGACCTGGCCTACCTCGTGGCGCGCCACGAGGACGGCGTCGACCTCGCGGCGCTCGTCGAGCAGCCGGTGGCGATCCGGAGCCGGGTAGTGCGCCTGGCTGCGCTGGCTGCCGGCAGCCCGGCGTCCGAGCTCTTCCACGTGCACGTGCGGGCGATGGAGGCCCTGCTCGCGGGTCAGGTGCGCGGGGAGATCCAGCTTCCCGGCCACGTGACGGTCTTTCGCGACGCCGAGTCACTCCGCTTCCGTCGCACCATCTAGTCTCACCACCATGGACGCCGCCCACGTCGACGCAGATCTGGTTCATGTGCTCTTCACCGAGGAGCAGATCCTCGCGAAGGTCGGCGAGCTCGCCGCGACGATCGAGCAGGACTACGCCGGACGTGAGCTGCTCATCGTGGGCATCCTGCGCGGCGCGGTGATGGTGATGGCCGACATCTCCCGGGCGTTCACCCGCCACGTCGAGATGGACTGGATGGCGGTCTCCTCCTACGGCTCGGGCACCAAGTCGAGCGGTGTCGTGCGCATCCTCAAGGACCTAGACACCGACATCGCGGGCCGCGACGTCGTGATCGTCGACGAGATCATCGACACCGGCCTGACCCTGAGCTGGCTGACCTCGAACCTGAAGTCGCGCAGCCCCGCGAGCGTCGAGATCTGCACCCTGCTGCGCAAGCCGGAGGCCCTGCAGATGCCGGTCGACGTGAAGTACGTCGGGTGGGACATCCCGAACGAGTTCGTCGTCGGCTACGGGCTCGACTACCGCGAGCGCTACCGCAACCTGCGCGACATCGGCACCCTCGCGCCCCACGTCTACTCCTGACCACGCGTGTCGAGGCCCGGTGAGGTGGCCAGCACGCTGGCTCCACCACCCGCCTGAGAGGATGTAACAAGCCTCGAGGGGCGCGCCCGCGCGTGTACCGTCGTGGGTTCCGTCGTGCACCAAGTGAGAGACAGTCGTGAAGCGCATATTCAAGGGTCCCTGGGTCTGGATCGGCCTCGCCGTCGTCGGCGTGCTGCTGGCCCTGCAGTTCTTGGCGCCCGGGGGCGGGTACGACGAGATCCCCACGTCGAAGATGCAGTCCTACATCCAGGACGGCGACGTCAAGGAGATCACCTTCATCGACGGTGACCAGACGATCGAGGCCACCCTCGACTCCGGCGTGCGCGACGGCGGCGCCAAGGTCGTGTCGCACTACGTGCTCGGCCAGCAGCAGGGGATCATCGCCCAGGTCGACGCCCAGGTCGTGGCCGGCGACATCGAGGAGTCCAACTCCGAGAACCCGCAGCCCAGCCTGCTCAGCTCGCTGCTCATCAGCTTCCTGCCGATCCTGCTCATCATCGTCGTCTTCATCTGGCTGATGAACTCGATGCAGGGCGGTGGCGGACGCGGCGTCATGCAGTTCGGGAAGTCCAAGGCCAAGCTCATCTCCAAGGACATGCCGAAGACGACGTTCGCGGACGTCGCCGGCTGCGACGAGGCCATCGAGGAGCTCGGCGAGATCAAGGAGTTCCTCGCAGAGCCGGCCAAGTTCCAGGCGGTCGGCGCCAAGATCCCCAAGGGCGTGCTGCTGTACGGACAGCCCGGCACCGGCAAGACGCTGCTCGCGCGCGCCGTCGCCGGCGAGGCGGGCGTGCCGTTCTACTCGATCTCCGGATCCGACTTCGTCGAGATGTTCGTCGGTGTCGGCGCCAGCCGAGTGCGCGACCTGTTCGAGCAGGCCAAGGAGAACGCTCCGGCCATCGTCTTCATCGACGAGATCGACGCCGTCGGACGCCACCGTGGCGCCGGCATGGGCGGCGGTCACGACGAGCGCGAGCAGACGCTCAACCAGCTGCTCGTCGAGATGGACGGCTTCGACGTCCGCGGCGGTGTCATTCTGATCGCCGCCACCAACCGGCCAGACGTCCTCGACCCGGCGCTGCTGCGCCCCGGTCGCTTCGACCGGCAGATCTCCGTTGACGCCCCCGACCTCGCCGGCCGGGTCAAGATTCTCCAGGTGCACTCGCGCGGCAAGCCGCTGGCCCCTGACATCGACCTCACCTCGGTCGGACGTCGTACGCCCGGCTTCAGCGGCGCCGACCTCGCCAACGTGCTGAACGAGGCGGCGCTGCTCACCGCCCGCAACAGCAAGAAGGTGATCGACAACGAGACGCTGGACGAGGCGATCGACCGCGTCATCGCCGGCCCGCAGCGGCGCACCCGGCTGATGAGCGAGAAGGAGAAGCTCATCACGGCCTACCACGAGGGCGGGCACGCTCTGGTGGCTGCAGCACTGCCGGGCACCGACCCGGTGCACAAGATCACGATCCTCCCTCGCGGGCGGGCCCTCGGCTACACGATGGTGCTGCCCGACGAGGACAAGTACTCCCAGACGCGCTCGGAGATGCTCGACAAGCTCGCCTACATGCTCGGTGGGCGCGCTGCCGAGGAGATGGTCTTCCACGACCCCACCACCGGCGCGGGCAACGACATCGAGAAGGCCACGTCGCTGGCCCGGGCGATGGTCACCCAGTACGGCATGACCGAGCGGTTGGGCGCCATCAAGCTCGGTGACTCCGGCGGACAGCCGTTCCTCGGACGCGACATGGGCCACCAGCGCGACTACTCCGAGGACATCGCGGCCATCGTCGATGAGGAGACCAAGAAGTTTCTCGCCGTCGCGCACCAGGAGGCGTTCGACATCCTGGAGGAGAACCGCGACGTCCTCGACGACCTCGTGCTCGCCCTGCTCGACAAGGAGACCCTCGACAAGGCGCAAGTCGCCGAGATCTTCACGGCCCTGCGTCGGCGGCCGGAACGCCCGGCCTGGACCGGGTCACCGACCCGTAACCCTTCGGAGATTCCCCCCGTCGAGATCCCGCAGGAGATCCGCGACCGGGTCGCCTACAACGGCACCGCCAATGGCACTGGCAACGTCAACGGCAGCGCCGGCCCGGTCGTGACGCCTCCCGGACCGGGCGGCGACGTGCACGGTGACCCTGGCTTCCCCGGTGGCGGAGCGACGCCGCCAACGCCTCCCTCCTCGCAGGCATGACCGCAACGTTCGACGCGGCTCGGGCTGAGGCTGCGATCCGCGAGCTGCTGATCGCGATCGGGGAGGACCCCGAGCGCGAGGGCCTGCGCGACACCCCGGCCCGGGTGGCGCGCGCCTACGAAGAGCTCACCGCCGGGCTCCGCCAGACTCCGGAGGACGTGCTCACCACGACCTTTGACCTGGGCCACGACGAGATGGTCATGGTCCGCGACATCGAGCTCTGGTCGATGTGCGAGCACCACCTGGTGCCGTTCACCGGAGTGGCCCACGTCGGCTACATCCCCGCCAAGTCCGGCAAGATCACCGGTCTCTCGAAGCTGGCGCGACTGGTCGACGTCTACGCCAAGCGGCCTCAGGTTCAGGAGCGGCTCACGACCCAGGTGGCCGACGCCCTGGTCGAGATCCTCGATGCTCGTGGCGTCATCGTCGTCATCGAGGCCGAGCACCTGTGCATGACGATGCGCGGGGTCAAGAAGGCCGGCGCTCGCACCATCACCTCGGCCGTGCGCGGCAGCATGCGCACCAACGCGACGACCCGTGCCGAGGCCATGGCGCTCATCCACCGCCGCTAGGACGCCTGCGTGATCATCAGCCACCGGCACCGCTTCATCTTCATGAAGTCGAAGAAGACCGCCGGCACCTCGATCGAGATCGCCCTGTCACGCCAGTGCGGGCCGGACGACGTGATCACGGCGCTGCCACCGAAGGACGAGCTGATTCGCGCCGAGCGTCGGTGGCCTGGGCCGCCAGCACAACACTGCACCGCCGTTGCCGCGACCGGTGCACGAGCACTCGCCGGCCCGGGTCGCACGGGAGGCGGTCGGTGAGCAGGTGTGGGACGACTACCTGACCTTCGTGGTCGACCGGAATCCGTGGGACGCCGTGGTCTCCTTGTACTTCTGGGTCAACCGGCACGACCACGCCCTCACGTTCGAGCAGTTCCTGCAGCTGCCGCAGGTCGACAACCTCGCCGACCAGAACTACCGCTCGTGGCACATCCGCGGCCAGCGCGTGGTCGACCGGGTGCTGCGCTACGACTCGCTGGCCGACGACCTGGCCGAGGTGTGGTCCGAGATCGGGTTGCCGGGCGCCCCCGAGCTCCCGCAGGCCAAGGCGGGCCTGCGGCCGAGCCGCAGCTATCGCGAGATGTACGACGACGCCGGTCGCCAGCGCGTCGCCGGCCTCTTCAGCCGGGTCATCGACGAGCTCGGGTACGAGTTCTGATGGGCGTCCCACTGCGTCTCCCCGCCGGGCTCGCTGGATCTGCTCGGATCGATCTCGGCACTGGCCTTGCTGCTCGTCGTCACGGCCGTCGTCGTCAGCAACGAGGCCGAGCCCGGCCAACGGGTCCGGCCGACCTCGTCGCCGGCCGTCGACCTGGGGGACCGGGCCATCCAGGTGGCCGGACGACGTCCGAACATCGTGCTGATCACCGCCGACGACCTCACCGTGAACGAGATGCAGTTCCTGCCCAAGACCCGGGCCCTGCTCGCTGGCGAGGGCGTCACGTTCAGCGGATTCACCGCCCCTCACCCGCTCTGCTGCCCCTCGCGGGCCCAGCTGCTCACCGGCCAGTACGCCCAGAACAACGGCGTGCGGCTGAACAAGGCGCGGCTGGGCGGCTACAAGCGCTTCCACCCGGCAACCGCGCTGCCGGTGTGGCTCAAGCAGGCCGGCTACACGACGGGCATGGTCGGCAAGTACCTCAACGAGTACCCGGGCGCGTCGGGCAACGACCGTGAGGTCGGCTGGAACCACTGGGACCCCACGGTCAAGCGGATCTACCAGTACTACGGCTACACCCAGCACAACAACGGCCATCCGTTCCAGCCGCTGAGCTACCACACCGACTACGTCGCCCAGCAGACAGCCGAGATGGTCGACCGCTTCTCCAAGCGCGCCAAGCCCTACTTCGTGTGGTCGTCGTTCGTGGCTCCGCACGGCCGCTGCGCGGTCCAGTTCGAGACCTCGGGCTGTGACTACCCGCCGGTGCCGGCCCTGCGGGACCGGCTGCGCTACCTCGGCCTCCAACCGCCCTCGGCCCAGGATCCGTCGTACAACGAGGATGACGTCAGCGACAAGCCCGACGTGATCCGCCGACAGAAGCGCAAGGACGACTCCGAGATCCAGAAGCTGCAGATGAGCCGCGCCCAGGCGCTGGTGGCGCTCGACGACGGCGTGGCCAAGATCGTGGAGGCGATCAAGGCCAGCCCGGGTGGGTTCGGTCGCACGTTACTGGTCTTCACCTCCGACAACGGCTACCTGCTGGGCCAGCACCGCTACGTGGGAAAGGTGCTCGCCTACGAGGAGTCGGTGCGGGTGCCCTTGCTCATGCGCGGCCTCGGGCTGCCCGCGGGCGTGATCGACAAGCAGACAACGGCGATGATCGACCTCGCGCCGACCTTCGCTGCACTGGCGCGGGCGATCCCAAAGGTGCCGATCGACGGCCAACCGATCGTGCTGCGCGAGGGCCGCGCGGCGCGGACCTCCGACGATCGAACGCTGCTGGTGCAGGCCGGCGTGCAGAACCTCAAGAAGTACCCCGACGGCTGGACCTACCGCGGCGTCCGCACCTCGCGCTACTCCTACGTGCGCTGGGCCAAGCAGCAACTTCGTCGAGCTCTACGACCGGGTACGCGATCCGTACCAGCTCGTCAACGTGGCCAAGGACGCTCGCTACCGCAAGGTCCGCTCCGAGCTGGAGCGCCGGCTGCTGGTCCTCGGAGAGTGCTCAGGTGCCGAGTGCCGCGTCGACTTCGGCCGAGCCCCGCGTCCCAAGAACTGATCACCTAGCGCTCAGAGCACGAACCTGGCGCTTGGCCAGAGGTCGCGCAGGTCGACGTCGGGGAAGTGTGCGGCAGTCGCCCGGTAGGCCGGCTCGAAGTGGCGGGCGATCGTCTGGACGACGTCGTCGGGCAACGTCTCTGCGTCGCGGCGGCTGGGGTTGGCGCGGCGGTCGGCCTCCGGTGCCACGTGGTCGATGCCGACGAGCCGGCACACAGCTCGACTAGTGGAGTCGTCGGCGAAGAGCGACTCGTAGAGCCCGACGAGGCGGTCTGCTGGAGCGAAGGTGTCGGCGAGGGTGGCCAGCGTGACGTCGTACTGCGTGCGCAGGGCGTAGGTGGGCCGGGTGAACTCGGAGAGCAGCAGCTGCTCGGCGGCGCCCGGGAGCGTCGTCGGACGAGCGCTGCAGCCGCATTCGTGCCTGCGACCAGACTCGCTCGACGGGGTCGCGCAGCAGCAGGACGGCTACCGTGCGGACGCCGCGCCGGGACAGCTGCGTCCCTCACCTCGTTGAGCCGTTGGGCGCCGAGCAGAGCGTGGCTCGGGGTGAGGTCACCGGTGGCGCGGACGTCGTCCGGACGGTGCAGCAGCCCGGCGAAGTAGTCGTAGTAGACGGACTGGTCGGCGATCATCGCTGCCCGCAGCAGGTGGGCCGACGTCGTGGCCGCGCTCCGGAGCGCAGCTCGTCGATCGAGCCAGACGCTTGGTCGAGCACCCGGGTGCGCATCCACTGCTCGGAGGGCAGGTCGACCACGTCGAGCACGTGGTACTCCTTGCGGAAGCCGTAGTCGTACTGCGGCGAGCTGCGCAGGTAGTCCGACAGCCACGTGGTGCCGGCCTTCTGGGCGCCGAGGCCGAGCACGAACGTGCCTGCGGGATCGCTCACGCGTCGGCCCCGAGCACGTGCCCGGCGTGCGGCCACCAGCGGGCGACGTCGAGGTCTGGGAAAGCGTGCGGCGACCTCGCGATAGGTGGACGCGAAGTGCGTGGCGACGGCGGCGAGCGGTGTCGGCGTCCAGGTCGGTCGAGGGCCTCGAGGCGGCGTTGCTGCGGCGGTCGAGCTCGGGCTCGGGTGCCTCGATGCCGACCAGGGTGCAGATGGCGCGCGCTTGGGCCGCGTCGTGGAAGAGCGTCTCGTAGAGCCCGACGTGGACGTCGCCGGGCTCGAAGACCTCGGCGATCGTTGCCAGCGTCGTCTCGTAGCGGGTTACGTCGGCGTAGTTGGGGCCGGTGTGGTGCTCGCGCAGCTCGGCGGTGAGGTCGCTGCCCTTGAAACGATCGGGCTCTCGGTCGTGGCGCATCCGCACGTGCGACCAGATCCGCTCGACCGGGTCGCGCATCAAGAACACCGCGACGGTCCGGACGTCGCGGCGGGCGAACTCGTCGCGGATGGCGCTGACCCGCTCGGCCGACAGCAGCGCGTAGTTGGGGGTGAGGTCGCCGGTGGCGCGAACACCGGGCCGCCGGGTCAGCCCGGCGAAGTAGTCGAAGTAGTACGTCGGGTCGAGCGTCATCGCCATTCGGTGGACGACGTCGGCGTCGCCTGACTTTCCGGGCTCTCCGGCCTCGGCGGCGTCAAGGGCCGCCCGCGCCAGGCGCAGGTTCCGGCGCCGCATCCGCTGACCGTGCTCGGGCAGGTCGAGGGTGTCGAAGACGTGGTACTCCTTGCGGTACCCGCGCTCGAACTCGGGCGAGGAGCTCAAGAAGTGCGAGAGCCAGGTGGTGCCCGCCTTCTGGGCTCCCAGGCCCAGCACGAAGGTTCTCGAGGGTGACGACACCCGCCGAGGGTACTGGGCGCAGGTAGTGGCCGGGTTGGGCGATTCTCCGAACACCGACGGTCGGACCCCACTAGTCTGCGGCGCGTCAACGACCACGGACCCGGGGACTTCCCACTGCCATGACCGCACAGAGATTCGCCGCGCGCGCTCTCGGACTCATGCTCGTGGCGGGCCTGGTGCCGGCACTGACCCAGACTCCGTCGATCGCACCGGAGTTCGCCAGCTCGCCCGACATCGCGGCTGCGACCTCGCCGTCGACCGTGCCGGTGTCCCGCACGCTCCCGCAGTCGACGGCCAAGTTCCGGGTGGTCGACCACAACGTTCAGCGTAAGTCGACGGCACTGCGCACCGCGATCCGCCGGGCCACCACGACCAAGGCCAACCTGATCACGCTGCAGGAGGTCTGCTGGTGGCAGGTCGACCAGCTGCGCCGGGAGCACCCCGACTGGAGCGTCTCGTGGAAGCCGGACCAGAAGTCGGGCTGGTGTCGGCGTTCCGACCCCGACAGCATCCTGCCGTCGGCCACCAAGGACGGTGACGGCAACGTGGCGATCTGGACGGGCGGGAACGGGGCCCAGCGCTACACCTACACGTTCGCCCACCAGCTGGAGAGCAGTCGCAGCCAAGGGCTCGTGTGCCTCACCTGGCGTCATGACGGGGTGCGCCGCCGAGCTTGCTCTGTGCACCTGATCTCGGGATCCGAGGGTCGACGTCAGCACGTGCGGACGCAGCAGGCGCGCGAGGTGTACCGGCTCACCTCACGGTGGTCGCGATCGGGCGACCTCGTGGTGATCGGTGGCGACTTCAACGCCTCGCCGCACAAGCCGCCCCTCGACTTCCTCTATACCTTCCGAGGGCGTGGCGTGTTCCGCGAGGCCACCCCACAGCGGACCGGTCGCAACGGGGACTGCCGGTGCAGCAAGGCGACCTTCGACGGGGGGCGCACCAAGATCGACTACGTGTTCTTCTCCGCCAACCGCATGTCGTCCCTGGCGCGGCGCCAGCTCCGACTCGTCAACACGCCGTCGGACCACCACATGCTGGTGGGGTGGGCCTACCTGGACCTGAGGCGGGTCGTCGCGCGGTAGCGTCCACGCGTGAGCTTCCGCCCGGCGTCCGGTCGTCAGGTCGTCGTGATGGGCGTCGTCAACGTCACACCGGACTCCTTCAGCGACGGCGGCAGGTACTCAGACCCCGCGGCTGCGATCGCGCACGGGCGGCGGTTGCACGCCGAGGGCGCCGACATTCTCGACATCGGGGGCGAGTCCACCCGCCCCGGCGCGACCCGACCTCTGGTCGACGAGGAGCTCGACCGGGTCGTTCCCGTGATCACGGCGCTGGTCGCCGACGGGGCCGTGGTGTCGGTCGACACGATGCGCAGCGAGGTCGCGCGGGCCGCGGTCGAGGCGGGCGCCACCGTCGTCAACGACGTGTCCGGTGGCCTGGCCGACCCGGCCATCCTGGACGTCGTCGCGGCCACCGGCGTCCGCTACGTCGCCATGCACTGGCGCGCGCACAGCGACCGGATGCAGGACCTGGCCGTCTACGACGAGCCGGGAGGTGTCGTGGCCGCAGTGGTGCGTGAGCTGGGGGAGCGGGTCGGCGCGATCCGTGCCGCCGGCATCCCCGACACCCACGTCGTGCTCGACCCGGGGCTCGGGTTCGCCAAGCACGGCGACCACAACTGGGAGCTGATCGCCGGTCTCGACCAGGTCGCCGGGCTCGGGTTCCCGCTGCTGGTGGGTGCTAGCCGCAAGAGCTTCCTAGGTGCGCTCCTGGCCGATCCGCACGGCGTACCGCGCGCGGTGGCCGAGCGGGAGGTCGCTGGCCACGCCCTGACCCTGCTGCTGGCTCAGCGTGGGGTGTGGGGGGTCCGGGTGCACGACGTCCGGGGGACTCGTGATGTGCTGCGCGTGTGGGAGCGCGTGTGACTGATCCAGCGACCGATGAGCTCGCGGTGACGGGGATCGAGTGCTTCGGCCACCACGGCGTGTTCGAGTTCGAGAAGCGCGAGGGGCAGACCTTTGTGATCGACCTCGCGCTTGGCCTGGACACCCGTCCGGCTGCGGGCTCCGACGACTTGCGCGACACCCTCGACTACGGGAGTCTCGTGACCTCGGTGAAAGCCGCCGTGGAGAAAGATCCGGTCGACCTGATCGAGACCCTGGCCCAGCGGATCGCGAGCGTCTGCCTCTCGGACGCTCGTGTTGAATGGGCGCGGGTGACCGTTCACAAGCCGGAAGCCCCCATTGACGCGACGTTCTCGGACGTCACGCTCACGATCACTCGAAAGCGCGAGGGCAACCCGTGACTGAGACCCCCAACCCGAACATCGTCGACGCCGACACCCTCACCGGTGAGATGCGTCCGATCCGGCGGGTGGTCATCGCGCTGGGGTCCAACCTCGGCGAGCGGATGTCGTGCCTGCAGGGCGCGGTCGACGCCATCGCGGACACCCCGGACGTGTGGGTCACCAGCGTCTCGCCCGTCTACGAGACGATCCCGGTCGACTGCCCGCCCGACGCCGAGACCTTCCTCAACGCCGTAGTGCTGGCCGACACCACCCTGGCCGCCAACCGGCTCATGGACCGTGCCCTGGCCATCGAGGACGCCTACGAGCGCGAGCGCAGCGACGTCCCGAACGCACCGCGAACCCTGGACGTCGACCTGATCATGGTGGGCGATCGGCGCAGCGACACGGACTCCTTGCAGCTGCCGCACCCCAGGGCCGCCGAGCGGCCGTTCGTGCTCAAGCCGTGGTTCGACCTGGAGCCCGACGCCGAGCTGCCCGGGTACGGCCCGATCGCCGACCTGCTGGGCAAGACCGGTATCGACGGACTCACCCTGCGTGAGGACCTCACGCTCGACGTCGAGTAGACCGTTCTCCGCATGCGCCAGACCAGTCCGGCCGTGCTTGCCGTCTGGGCGCTGGTGGGGCTCGTGCTCGGCTGGCTGCTGCATCCCTTGTCCGACCGGTGGGGCACGCCACCGATCGTCACCTGGGCCCAGGTCGTCTCGCTGGGCCTCGTCGCCGGCATCGTCGCGCTCGCGGCCTGGTCGACGTGGCGCACGGTGCAGGTGCTCCGGGAGCGCCTCGAGCCGCAGCAGGCGGTGAACCGGCTGGTGCTGGCCCGGGCTTGCGCGTTCGTGGGCGCGTTCGTCGGCGGTGGCTACCTCGGCTACGGGTTGAGCTGGATCGGGGACACGGGCGAGCTGGCTGACGAACGGCTGCTCCGATCATCCTTGGCAGCCGTGGCCGGGCTCTGCATCGTCATCGGGGCGTTGCTCCTCGAGCGTGCGTGTCGCGTCCGAAAGGACGATCCCTCGCCCTAACGTTGGGCCATGACTTCCCCGTCTGCTCGAAGGCGCCAGCGGTCCACCCGCGCGGTGGTCGCCATCGTCCTGCTCTCGTTCGCTGCGTGGCCGTGGTCGCCGCAGCCCTCAGCGGCTCGTGGCTGGTCGCCACCGTCGCCGCTGCCGCGGCCGTCGTCCTCGGCGCCGTCGCTACTCGGATCACCTACACCGAGGTCGCCGACACCCGTCTCGAGTGGGCACGCGACCGCGCCGAGCAGGCCCGCGGTTACCGCGCGATCACCGAGGCGCGCACGGCCGAGCAGGCCATCTTCGTCGCCGACGCCACCGGACGACTGACCCGTCAGGACGCCGTCATCGCCCGCCTCGAGCGCCGCCTGACCCAGGCTGCGTCCGAGGTCACCGAAGCCCGGGCCGAGCTCGACGCCGAGCGAGCGCGTTCAACCGAGCTGACGGCTCGTCTCGTCGACGCCGAGAAGCGTGCTGCAGCCGGCGCGCTGCGCGTCACCGAGCTCGAGCAGGAGCTGGACGTCGTCCTCGCCGAGTGGCGTTCCGGCCAGCAGCCGCAGCAGCGCAAGCACGCCTGACTCCTCGGGTGGACGACGAGCTCGTCCACCCGAGGTCTATCGGCCGTCGGCGCACGACGTCCGGCACAATCAGGTCAGTGATGCCCGAGGACAGCAGGTTCGAGAACGATCCCGAAGAGCTCATCGGTGAGCCGGAGGGCCTCCCTGACGGCTGGACCATCGATGCTCCCGACCCGGGAGACCGCTTCGACCTGGCGCGACTCACCCACTTGCTGCGGGCCCACGAGAGCACCGGCCGTGGCTGGGCAGGCTCCGGTCTCGACGACGTGCTGGTCGAGGTGTCCGAAGCCGGCCTGCGCACACGGGAGAACGTCGTGGTGCGCGACCGCAAGGGCGTCATCCGAGCCTGGGGGAGCGTCCACGACCGTGCTGGCGGGCGGATGCTCTTCGTGCACGTCGTCGAGCGAGACCTCCCGTCCGGAGTCGGGCGCGCGTGCTCCGACCTGCTGATCGAGTGGGCGGTCGGCCAGGCCAAGGCCGTCGGCGCGGCCCGCGGCCTCGACGTGCAGCAGATCGACACCGGGGCCTTCGCCGACGACGAGCGCCAGCACCGCTGGCTGGGTGAGACGGGCTTCGAGCGGGTGCGCACCTGGTGGCAGATGACCCGTCCGGTCACGCCGGAGGAGTCCGACCTGGTCCCGGCTCCCGACGCGTGGGAGGAGGACGGCGTCCGAGTCCGACTCGTGCAGCGCAGCGCCTCCGGCAGCGGCATGCCCGACGAGGCCGACCTGCGCGCGGTCCACGACGTCATCGAAGGGGCCTTCGTCGACCACTTCAACCACTGGGAGGAGACGTTCGACGAGTTCGTCTTCCGCCTGCGCGAGGACCCCGGCCACCGGTGGGACCACTGGTGGCTCGCCGAGCTCGTCGACGGCGACGACGTGCAGCCGGTCGGTGCTCTCGTCGGCACCGTCTCGGAGAGCTCCAGCGGCCCGGACGGCTCCTACGTCGCCTACATCGGCGTCCTCGAGGCGGCGCGCGGCCGCGGCGTGGCCAAGGGCCTGCTGCGCACGATCATCGCCGACGCCGCCGCGAGCGGGCGCGACCGCGTCGGCCTCGAGGTCGACGCAGACTCTTCGACCGGGGCCAACGGGCTCTACGAGTCGATGGGCTGGGTGACCAAGTACGTCACCGAGTCGTGGCACCGCGACGTCCCGGTCGACTGACTGAGCCCAAATCGACGCTGACCCGTCCCCTATAGAGGACGGGTCAGCGTGAATCGTCAGGCCAGGTCGTTGTCGGCGAGCCAGTCGGCGGCAGCGGTGGAAGCCGAGGCCTTCTCGTCACCCTCGACCCGGTCGCGCAGTGCGATCAGGTCGTCGGTGGTGAGCACGGCAGAGATCGCGTTCAGCACGTCGGCGAGCTCGTCGGAGTAGCGCCGCGTCGGAGACCAGCGGGATGACGTTCTGCGAGGAGATCATGTTCTCGGGGTCCTCGAGCACAACCAGGTCCTCGGTCACGATCGCAGGTGACGTGGTGTAGATGTCGGCCACCTGCACCGAGTCGTCGACCAGCGCCTTCACGGTGTCCGGTCCGCCGAAGTCCTCGATCGGCACGAACTCGACGTCGGTGACGCCATAGACGCTGTCGAGGCCAGGGATTCCGTAGCCCAGCTCGCCGAACTGCGGGTTGGCGCCGAGCTTGAACGGCTCGAGGGCCGACAGGTCGCCGATCGAGGTCAGGTCGTTCGCCTCGGCGGTCGCGGCGGTGACGACGTAGGCGTCCTTGTCCTCGGCCTCGGCCGAGTCGAGCACCTGCAGGCCGTCGGCGGCGACGGCGTCGACGAGCGCCGCGTCGACGTCCTCGGTGGTGCGCTCGGTGTACTCGACGTCGTAGAAGGCGAGCAGGTTGCCGTTGTACTCAGGGATCAGGTTGATCGAGCCGTCCTGCAGGGCGGGGATGGTCTGCTGGCGAGGTCCGATGTTGAACTTGGTGTCGACGTCGAAGCCCTCGGCCTCCAGCGCCTGGGCGTAGATCTCGCCGAGGATCTCGCTCTCAGGGAAAGCAAACGAGCCGACGACGATCGTCTCGCCGCTGGCGACGTCATCGGACGGAGCCGGTGGGGTCGTCGGAGGAGCAGGCGGCCAGGGTGGTCGCGAGTCCGAGGGCGGCGACGGCGACGCCGACGCGACGCAGACGGGGGGAGTGGGTCATTGCGGTGTTCCCTTCTCTGACGCGCTCAAGTGCGCGCGCGGTCGTGGTGACCGACTGGTGCGACGACGTGTCGCGGGGCGTTGCTCGGTGAGTCCTGGGGTGCTGGTGAGCCGTTGGAGGAGAGCGAAGACGCCGTCGACGCCGAGGGCCAGCGCGGTGACCAGCAGCGCTCCACCCAAGATTCGATCGTAGTCGTTGAGGCCGATGCCGCTCGCGATGATCCGCCCCAGCCCGCCGAGCCCCGCGTACGACGCGATCGTGACCGTCGCGATCACCTGCAGCGTCGCGGCCCGGATGCCGCCGACGATGAGCGGCAGCGCGAGCGGGATCTCGACCCGCACCAAGATCTGCCACTCCGTCATGCCGCTGGCGCGGGCCGCGTCAATGGTCTGCCGGTCGACCGACTCGAGGCCCGAGTAGGCGCCGGCCAGCAACGACGGGATGGCCAGGATGACGAAGGCGATGGTGGCGCCGACGATCGGTGCGGTGTCGAAGGAGAGCCAGTAGCCGAAGACCATCAGCAGGAAGTACAGGAGCCCGAGCGTCGGCAGCGCGCGCATGGCTCCGGTGAAGGAGATGACGAACTGGCGACCGCGACCGGTGTGGCCGATGAAGAAGCCGAGCGGAAGAGCGATGACCGAGGCGATCGCCATCGACGCGCCGGTGTAGCGCAGGTGCTCGAACAGACGGTCCTGGATCGGCAGCGGGCTGCGGCTGCCGGTCTCCCAGTGAGCCGGGTCGAAGATCCAGCGCAGGGCGCTGAGCAGGAGGTCCATCAGGCGGTCCCGCTCTTCGCCAGGGCCGGGCGATTCCACGGCATCAGCATTCGGCCGATCGAGCACGATCACCACGTCGAAGATCAGGGCGATCAGCAGGCTGATCACGATGCCGACGACGACCTCTTCGAGGATGCCGCGCTGCTTGCCGTTCTGGAACAGCAGAGCCGAGGTTCTCAGAGCCGATGAGCACTCCCACGGAGACCAGGGCGATGGTGCTCACCGAGACCACGCGGATGCCTGCCAGCAGCACCGGCCCGGCCAAGGGCAATTCGACCCGGAAGAAGCGCGCGGTCGTCGAGTAGCCCATCGCCATCGAGGCATCGACGGTGCTCGCGTCGACCGAGGCCAGCGCGTCCGTCGCCGATCGCGCCATGATCGCGACGCCGTAGATGGTCAGCGCCACCACCAGGTTCGTCGAGTCGAGCACCCGGGTGCCGATGACCAGCGGCAAGATCAGGAACAGCGGGAGCGAGGGGATCGTATAGAGGAGGCTGCCGCCGGTGATCACCACCGAACGCAGGAACTGGTTGCGGTTGGCCACCCAGCCCAACGGAATCGACAGCACGAAGCTGAGCGCGATCGGGATGATCGCCAGCTGCACGTGGTTCCAGGTCAGCTCGCCGATCAGGTCGAGGTTGTTGCGAGTCCAGTTCACGATCCAGGCGGCCGCCTCGTCGCCGAGGACGCCGATCGGGCGACCGTCGCGCGTCGACCACCAAGGTCGGACCGTCGCGCCGTCGCGCTGCTGGAGCCGCAACGTGCGCTTGCCCTTGTCGGCGCCGATGAAGCTGGCCACGAAGTCGTCAGCCGGCGCCGCGAGGATCTCGGCCGGGGTGCCGGCCTGCGCGATCACGCCGCCCTTGCGGAAGATCACCACCTGGTCGGCGAGCAGGAACGCCTCGTCGATGTCGTGGGTGACGAACACGATGGTCTTGCCGAGCTCGCGCTGGAGCCGGTTGAGCTCGGCCTGGAGGTCGGCGCGCACGATCGGGTCGACGGCGCCGAACGGCTCGTCCATCAGCAAGATGTTGGGGTCGCTGGCCAGCGCGCGGGCGACGCCGACGCGTTGCTGCTGCCCGCCGGAGAGCTGGCGCGGGTAGCGATCGGCGAGGGCCCGGTCGAGACCGACCTTGTCGAGCAGGTCGAGCGCAGCGCTGCGGGCCTGCGACTTGGGCACGCCGTTCAGCACCGGCACGGTCGCCACGTTGTCGACCACCTTGCGGTGCGGCAGCAGTCCCGCGGCCTGGAGCACGTAGCCGATGCTGCGGCGCAGCTCGACCTTGTTGCGCCTCGCGATGTCGTCACCGTCGATCAGGATGCGGCCGGAAGTCGGCTCGATCATCCGGTTGACCATGCGCAGCAGCGTGGTCTTGCCGCAGCCCGAGGAGCCGACGAACACGGTCGTCTTGCGCGAGGGGAGGGTGAAGCTGAAGTCCTCGACAGCGATCGGTGCCGTCGTTGAACTGCTTGCTCACCGACTCGAACTCGATCATGGAACAGGCTCAATCCGTCGGGGGCAGGGCGCTGTGGAGGCGCGGCCTACAGTAACCACATGTGCAAGTCAGTGCTCGTGGTCGCGCACTGCCAGGGCCGCGCGGTCGACGGAGCGGGGGTTCAGCCCGGGCACGTCGATCCGGGTGCCGTAGGAGTCGCGCACGCGGGGCAGCCGTTCGCCGGGCGCCAGCGCCGCCAGCCTCGTCATCACCAGCGCCGCGTCGTCGCGGCGGCCGTTCTCGACCAGCCAGCCGGTGAGCCGATGGACGGGCGGAAGGCCGCTGTGCACGAGCGAACGAGCCCCGAAGAACTCCCGGACCCCGCTCTCGAGCACCCGGTACCACTCGTCGTCGCAGCCGGGAATGAGCACGAAGTAGCGGTGCAGGTCGCCGGGCAGCACCTTGTCCTGGAAGACCTCGCTTACCTTCGTCGAGCCGTAGTCGCGAGGACGTCGCTGGCGGGCCATCCGCTTGGTGGCCCACCGGTCGTCGAGGTCGGCGACGCTGCCGCGCTGCTGGGTGATCGAGGATGCCGTCGGTGCGGATCCGCCAGTGGTAGACGACGTCGGGCACGACGCCGATCCGCCGCGCCCGCAGGTAGGCGCGGGTCAGTGGTGGGCTGGTCCTCGTAGCGCGTGTCCTCGACCCACTCGAGCTGCTGGCCTCCCAGAAGTCGCGGCGGTAGAGCTTGTTCCAGGCGAAGACGTCGCCCAGCAGCTCGGGCTGCGTGCTCGATGAGCACCGCTGCGCCGGTCTGGTGCAGACGGCGCATCCAGGGCGGCTGCACCAGCCGGTCGTCCTCGTCGGGGTACCACCAGGCGATCGATCCGGTGACGATGTCGGCGCCGGTGCGGCGCAGCTGCCTGTGCAGGGCGGCGTACGCCTCGGGCGGCACGACGTCGTCGGAGTCGGCGAAGGCGAGGACGTCGCCGGTGGTGTGCCGCAGGCCCTCGTTGCGGGCGGCGCCGAGCCCGTGGTTGGCGGTGTGCACGACCTGGATGCGTGGCTCGCGGGCCGCGTAGTCGTCGGCGATCGCGCCGGAGGCGTCGGTCGACCCGTCGTCGACGACGACGATCTCGAGGTGCTGGTGAGGTCTGGCGCCAGCAGGCTGTCGAGGCGACGCGGCCAGGTAGTCCTCCACGTCGTAGACCGGCACGACGACGCTGATCAGCGGACTCGCCGGCGTCGCAGCTTCATGGCGCGCAGGCTATCGGCCGCATGAGGCTGCCCGCCTCGTGAGTGACCAGCGCCTTCCAGCGCCCGAGCCTGCCGACTACCCGCGCAAGGTGCTGTTCGTGGCCGGAGCCGGCCGCAGCGGCACCAGCACGATGGCCGGCCTGATGCAGATCCTCGGGCTGCACGTGCCCCGGCCCGAGGTCGCCGCCGACGCCACCAACCCCAAGGGTTTCGGCGAGCCGCAGTGGGTGGTCGACCACCACGACCGGCTGCTCAAGGAGGCGCTCGTGCAGGTCTCCGACTCGCGCCCCGACGCGTGGTTCGAGACCGGCCGGATCAGCACGCGCGAGCCCGAGCGGATCGCCACCGCCGAGTGGCTCGAGGGCCACTTCGACGGTCAGCTCGGAGCTGGTCGTCAAGGACCCGCGGCTGAGCTGGTTCCTCGCCCTGTGGCGGGTCGCGGCCATCCGCACCGGCGCGACGCCGGTCTTCGCCACGATGCTGCGGCCGCCGGCCGAGGTCGTCGGCAGCAAGCAGACCTACTACGCCAACAAGCTCGGCTCGGCCCACCTCGCGGCGTCCTGGCTCAACATGCTGCTGCACACCGAACGCGGCACCCGCGAGTCGGTCGCGGGCCGAGGGCGGCGGTCGGGTGTTCGTGCGGTACGCCGACCTGCTCGACGACTGGACCAAGACCACGATGCGGTGGGCGAGCAGCTGCAGCTGCAGAACGTGCTGCACGCCAACTCCGAGCAGATCCGCGACGGTCACCGCTTCGTCGACCCCTCGCTGCGCCGGATGGCCCAGAGCCTCGACGACCTCGGCCTCCCGAAGCGGCTGCACGAGCTCGACCGCCGAGACCTGGGAGGAGCTCAACAAGCTGGCCGAGCCCGGCGGCGACACCCCCGAGGCGCACGCGACCCTCGACCAGCTGCGCGAGGCCTACACCGACCTCTACGCCGAGTCCGAGGCGATCTCGCGCTCCTCGGTGGTGGCGGCCGAGCAGGGGCTGCGCAAGCAGGGCAAGGCCGGCGGCCGGGCCGCGTGCCGGCCGCAGCGCCGCCGAGCCCGCCGCCCACGCGGCCGACAAGATGCCGCACGGCCTGCGCGCCGCCGTACCGGCGCCGGTGCGCCGGGGCCTGCGCAAGATGGCCGGCAAGCGAGCGGCGATGAGCGCCCACTCCGGCACCACCGGCATCAGCAACCTCGAGGGCCACACCGACTTCGACATCACCTGGCCGTGGACCCAGGCCGGGCGGACTGCGTGCCGGCAGCACCGCCGTGCTCCGGGTCAAGGACGAGGCGCTGTCGCTGCCGTTCGTGCTGCCGCCGCTGCTGCGCGCGATGGACCACGTGCTCGTCGTCGACAACGGCTCGACCGACGGCACCGCCCGAGGTCGCGGCCGACACCGCCGCGCGAGGCCGGGCTGCGCCACAAGCTGAGCGCACGGCGTACCCGTTCCAGGTGGCGCGCGCCGGCGCCGAGCACCTCGCCGTGCACGAGCTGTCGGTGCACTCGCTGGCTACTTCTACAACTGGTGCTTCGCCCAGGTCGACACCCGCTACTCCTTCAAGTGGGACGGCGACATGGTGCTCACCACCGAGGGAGAGACCAGGCTCGGCGACCTCGCCTGGCAGATCGGCGGCGTGCAGTCGATCATCCGGGTGCCGCGCCACGGCCTCTACCTCGACGGCGACCCGTCGAAGGGTTACCTCGACCTCGGGCTGCGCAACGCCGAGGAGTGGGGCTACCCGATCGGCCCGGACTTCGTCTTCACCAAGGCCTTCGAGTGGGAGGTGCGCACGACGCCGGAGCCGGTGCGCTCGATCGGCCTGCCGCACGGGCTCTGCGTCGAGCTGAAGTACCTCGACGGCGACGAGTTCGCGCACTGGACCGACCCCGCGTCGTTCGCCACCAGCTATCGCAACAAGCGCAAGCGCCGCGAGTGGGCGGTCTTCAACGCCCTCCAGGAGGGCACCGTGCTGCCCGGCGTGCACGAGATCGCACGCCCCCGCCGGCGTCCACATCGTCGACCACGTCACCCGCGACTGGCTGCCGCGCGCCCCGCGCCCCCTCGAGGTCGGCACCGGTCGTCACCTCCGACGACCAGCGCTGAGCCAGCACCGTCCGGCAGCCAGCGCCGGGTGCTCGCGCACGGGCACCATGCGCGCGTGTGGACGAGCCTGGAGCACGTCACCGGACGCGTTACGTTGTACGCGGTGAAGCAGTCCGCGACGTCGCATTCGACCGTCACGAGCACATCGTCTGGTACCCACACCGGCTCCGCGCCGCATCCGGGACGGGTGGTCGGCGGGACTGAAACGTGAGGTTCGCATGCGCACATGACACGCCTACGCGCCGCCCGCCCTTCCGCATCGGCGTCGATCGGCGCCGGCCGGGTCGGTGCCGTCCTGGCCGCCGCGCTCCGCGCCGCCGGCCACGAGGTCGTCGCCGCCGCCGGTGAGTCCGACGCCTCGCGCGGTCGCATCGCCGACCTGCTGCCCGGCGTACGCATCGACAAGCCGAGCGCCGTCGCCCGCGACTGCGACCTGCTGCTCCTGACCGTGCCCGACGACATGCTCGGCAACGTCGTCAAGGTGCTCGCCGACAGCGGCGCGCTCCGCGAGGGCCAGGTCGTCGTGCACACCTCCGGTCGTCACGGCCTGGCGATCCTGGCCCCGGCGATCGCGCGTCGGTGCCCGCGCCGGTCGCGCTGCACCCGGCCATGACCTTCACCGGCACGTCGGTCGACCTCGACCGGCTCAGCGGCTGCGTCTTCGGCCTCACCGCCGAGCCCGAGGAGCGCGAGGTCGCCGCCGGCCTGGTCGCCGACCTCGGCGGGCGCCCGATGTGGGTGCCCGAGTCGCGGCGTGCGCTCTACCACGCCGGTCTCGCGCACGGCGCCAACCACCTGGTCACCCTGGTCACCGAGGCGATGGAGCTGCTGGCCGCGGCCGGCGCCGACGACCCGGCCGCCACGCTGCGCCCGCTGCTGACCGCGGCCCTCGACAACGCCCTCGAGCACGGCGACGCGGCCCTGACCGGCCCGATCGTGCGCGGCGACGTCAACACCGTGCGCGCCCACCTCGCGGACATCGCGGCCCAGGCGCCCGACCACGCTGCCGAGCTATCTCGCGCTGGCGCGCGCCACGCTCGGCCGCGCCGTCACCGACGGCCGGCTGGTGCCGATCCGGGCGCTGCAAGATCAACGAGGTGCTCGACGAGGCGGCCGCCGCGGTCGCGCCCGGCCCCGCGTCCGGCGCACCACGTGACGCGCTGCCCGGTCGCCGTCGCGCCACACCCGCGCCGAGCTGGCCGAGCTCCTGCGCAGCCCGCCGCGCGCGCGGGCGAGCGGGTCGGCTTCGTGCCGACCATGGGCGCCCTGCACGACGGCCACGCCAGCCTGATGCGGGTCGCCCGCGAGCGCGTCGGCGGCGGTCCGCGTCGTGGTCTCGATCTTCGTGAACCCGCTGCAGTTCGCGCCGGCGAGGACCTCGACCGCTACCCGCGCACCCTCGACGTCGACCTCGAGGTCTGCGAGCGCGAGGGCGTCGACGTGGTGTTCGTGCCGAGCGTCGACGAGGTCTACCCCGGCGGATCCCCACCGAGCGACCCGAGGCCGTGACCGTCGAGCCGGGCGCCGCTCGCGACGTGCTCGAGGGCCGCTCCCGGCCCGGCCACTTCCGCGGCGTCCTGACCGTCGTGGCCAAGCTCTTCGGCCTGGTGCGCCCCGACGTCGCGGTCTTCGGCCAGAAGGACTACCAGCAGCTGGTGCTCATCCAGCGGATGGTCGCCGACCTGTGCCTCGGGCGTCGAGGTGGTCGGCGCGCCCACCGAGCGCGAGCCCGACGGGCTGGCGCTGTCGAGCCGCAACCGCTACCTCGACCCCGAGCAGCGCCTCGAGGCGCGGCGCTCAACCGCACCCTCCGGGCCGCGCAGCAGGCGCCGCCGCACGGGGTCGACGCGGCGCTCGATGCCGCCCGCGCCGAGCTGCGCGCAGCGCATCGGCGTCGACCTCGACTACCTCGCGATCACCACCAGCGACCTGGTCGACCTGACCGACGGCGACACCGACCTGCCGCCCGGCACCGAGGGGCGCGTCCTGATCGCGGCCCGCGTCGGCACCACCCGCCTCATCGACAACCTGCCCCTGACGCTCGGAGGACACGAGTCATGCTGCGCACGATGATGACGAGCAAGATCCACCGCGCGACGGTGACCCAGGCCGACCTGCACTACGTCGGGTCGGTCACCGTCGACGAGGACCTCCTCGACGCCGCCGACCTGCTGGCCGGCGAGCTCGTGCACATCGTCGACATCACCAACGGTGCCCGCCTCGAGACCTACACGATCGCCGGCGAGCGCGGCAGCGGAGTCATCGGCATCAACGGCGCCGCGGCCCGCCTGGTGCACCCCGGCGACCTGGTCATCCTCATCGCCTACGGCCAGATGGAGACCGCCGAGGCCAGCGAGCTACCAGCCGCACGTGGTCTTCGTCGACGCCGACAACAAGATCCTCGCGACCGGCTTCGACCCGGCCGAGACCTTCGACGGACCGGGTCTGGTCCGCGGCGACGTCGTCGCCCGATCGCTCGCCGGCTAGCCCTCGACAGCCCCCGGATAGTCTGCGCCGATGCCCACCGCCGTCCGCCGCGTGCCCGGTCGCCTGACCGCGCCCGAACCCGGCTGGACCACCGAGGCCGACGTCGTCATCATCGGCTCCGGCATCGCCGGGCTCACCGCCGCGCTGCGGCTCAAGGACCACGGGTCGACAAGGTCCTCGTCGTCACCAAGGACCAGATCGCCGCGGGGTCGACCCAGTGGGCGCAGGGCGGCATCGCGGCCGCGCTCGGGCCCGGTGACACCCCCGAGGAGCACGCCGTCGACACGCTCGTGGCCGGCGCTGGCGCCTGCGACGCGGACGCCGTGCGCGTGCTCGTCGACGAGGGTCCCGAAGCGGTGCGCGAGCTGATCGCGCTGGGCGCGATGTTCGACCTGGACGCCGACGGCGAGATCTCGCTGACCCGCGAGGGCGGCCACCACCGCGACCGCATCGCCCACGCCGGCGGCGACGCCACCGGCGCCGAGATCCAGCGGGCGCTGATCGCCGCCGTCGGCGCCGCCCCCGAGATCGAGATCATCAAGCACGCCCTGGCCGTCGACCTGCTGCTCGCGGCCGACGGCGGCGTGGCCGGGGTGACGCTGCACGTGATGGGCGAGGGTCAGCGCGACGGTGTCGGCGCGGTGCGTTGCCGCGCGGTCGTGCTCGCAGCGGGCGGTCTGGGCCAGGTCTTCTCCCAGACCACCAACCCGGTGGTCTCCACCGGCGACGGCATGGCGCTCGCGCTGCGCGCGGGGGCGACGCTGCGCGACCTCGAGTTCGTCCAGTTCCACCCGACGGTCATGTACCTCGGCGCCGACTCGACGGGCCAGCAGCCGCTCATCTCCGAGGCGGTGCGCGGTGAAGGTGCCTTCCTCGTCGACGCTCTGCCGGAGAGGGCGGAACGCGTTTCATGCAGGGCGTGCACGAGCTCGCCGATCTCGCGCCGCGCGACGTCGTGGCGAAGGCGATCATGCGCCGGATGCTCGACACCGGCCAGGAGCACATGTGGCTCGACGCCCGGCACCTCGGCGCTGAGATGTGGGAGCGACGCTTCCCGACGATCCTGGGGGTCTGCCGCTCGCACGGCGTCGACCCCGTCACCGACCTGATCCCGGTCGCGCCGGCCTGCCACTACGCCTCGGGCGGCGTCCGCACGGATCTCTTCGGGCGCTCCGACGTGCCGGGCCTCTACGCGACCGGTGAGGTCGCCTGCTCAGGCGTGCACGGCGCCAACCGCCTGGCGTCCAACTCGTTGCTCGAGGGCCTGGTCTTCTCCCGCCGGATCGCCGGGGTGCTGCCGGGGGAGCTGCGACCGTGGGCCGAACCGGTCGCCGACGAGCGGACACGCGGCCTCGTGGCCGGCGACGTTCGAGGTGAGCTGCAGGAGGTCATGAGCTCGCGGGTCGGCGTGCTGCGCAACGCCGCTGGCCTGGAGGAGGCCGGCGTCCTGATCGACAAGCTCAGCACCCGCACGGCCGACACGGTCGACCTCGCCGCCTGGGAGACCACCAACCTGGTCACCATCTCGGCCGCACTGACCGAGGCGGCCACGCACCGCGAGGAGACCCGGGGGTCGCACTGGCGCGAGGACTTCCCCGAGCGCGACGACGCGACCTGGGCCGGCCACTTCGACACCCGGATGGACGACGGGGTGGCAACGGTCGAGTTCGTGGCGTCTCCCGCCAGCGACGGGGCTAGCGTCATGACTGCCGAGCTCCGCGCCGAGCTGCAGGCCAACGGGCTCGACGTCGATGAGCTGGTTGCCGCGATCGAGCGCGCGCTGGCCGAGGACCTGCCCGGACGGCGCCGAGGATGCCACCAGCGCTGCGACGATCCCGGCCGACCAGCAAGGCGTCGCCGACTTCGGTGCCAGGGAGGCGGGCGTCGTCGCCGGCCTCGGTGTCGCGGCACTGGTGTTCCACCTCGTCATGGGCGACACGGTCACGATCAGCGACCGGATCCCCGACGGCACCCACGTCCACGCCCGGAGACCCGGTGATGCGGGTCAGCGGCCCGACCCGGGGGCTGCTCACCGCCGAGCGCACCGCCTTGAACTACGCCTCGCACCTGTCGGGCGTCGCCACCGCGACGTCGCACTGGGTGACCGCTCTCGAGGGCACCCGCGCCCGCGTGCTCGACACCCGCAAGACGCTGCCGGGCATGCGCGCCCTCCAGAAGTACGCCGTGCGCTGCGGTGGGGGCGTCAACCACCGCTTCAGCCTCGCCGACCGGGCCATGGTCAAGGACAACCACGTCGTGGCCGCGGGCGGGGTCGTCCCCGCGCTGAACGCGGTCCGATCGGCCTACCCCGGTCTACGCGTGGAGGTCGAGGTGACCGACCTCGACCAGCTGCGCGAGCTGCTGGCTGCCGGCTGCACCGAGATCCTCCTCGACAACATGAGCACCGAGACGATGGCCGAGGCAGTGCGCATCACCGAGGCGAGCGGCACCGGCGCCACCCTGGAGGCCTCGGGCGGGCTCACGCTCGAGCGGGCCGCCGAGGTGGCGGCCACCGGGGTGCACTTCATCTCCGTCGGCGCGCTCACGCACTCGGTGAAGGTCTTCGACCTCGGGCTGGACCTGAGCACGGTGCAGAGCGGGACGAGCCTCTGATGTCGTTGCTGGCCGTCGACGTCGGCAACGCCCACACCGTGCTCGGCCTGATCGACGAGGGCGACGTGTCGCGCCACTGGCGCGTCTCCACCGACCTGCACCGCACCGCCGACGAGTGGGCGGTGCTGCTGCGCGGGCTGCTCGGCCCGGCACCTGACCGAGATCGACGGCATCGTCGTGTGCTCGACTGTCCCGGCGGTGACCCAGGCCTCGCGCGAGATGCTCGACCGCCACTTCGCCGATCTCCCGCACCTGGTGGTGGCGCCCGGGGTGCGCACCGGAATATCGGTGCTCACCGACAATCCGCGCGAAGTCGGCACCGACCGGATCGTCAATTCGCTTGCCGCCTCGACCGTCTACGGCGGGCCGGCGATCGTCGTCGACTTCGGTGGTACCGCCACGACATTCGACGTGGTGAATTCGCAGGGCCAGTACATCGGTGGCGCGATTGCCCCCGGAATCGAGATTTCACTCGAGGCGTTGGGCCGCCGCGGCGCCCAGCTGCGCCAGGTGGAGATCGTGCGCCCTCGCACCGTCATCGCCAAGAACACCGTCGAGGCCTTGCAGTCCGGCATGGTCTTCGGGGTGGCCGCCCAGGTCGAGGGAATCGTCGAGCGGATGATCGACGAGCTCGGGGTGGAGGTCGAGGATGTCAGCGTCATTGCCACCGGATATCTCGCTGGATTGGTGATCGAGGAGTGCGAGTGCTTTACCGACTCCGATCCGTGGTTGACCCTGCGCGGTTTGGAACTCGTATTCCGACGCAATTCGCCGAATCTGTGCCCGGTGAATTGTCCTATATTGAATTCTTTGCCATAGTCGCGGTTCACCACTTCACCGACTTCAACGCTCAACCATTTGTTGAGGGGAATGTGAACTAAATGGCACAGAAGGTCAGCATCATTCTCGTTGACGACCTCGACGGGTCTGAGGCCGCCGAGACCGTGAGCTTCGGCCTCGACGGGTCCTCCTACGAGATCGACCTCACCGAGGCGCACGCCACCGCGCTGCGCGAAGCGCTCGCCGGCTACGTCGGCAACGCCCGCAAGGTGACCGGCGGTCGGCGTCGCAAGGCGGCCGCGACCAGCGAGGGTCCCAGCGCCCGCGAGGTGCGTGACTGGGCCCGCTCGAACGGATTCACCGTCCCCGACCGTGGCCGGATCCCGGCCGACGTCCGCGACGCGTTCGACGCAGCCAACTGATCGAGCCCACCAAACGCTGACCCGTCCTCTATAGGGGACGGGTCAGCGTTCGCTGTGAGCGGACGCCCTTTCAGCGCAACCGGGAACGCGTAGGCTGCAGGTGGGGTTGTAGAACCCGTACCCCTCCCTCCACCCAGGCGGGGACGGGACTCCACGTACGCAGAGGAGACGCACATGTTCGAGCGGTTCACCGACCGAGCTCGCCGGGTGGTCGTGCTGGCCCAAGAAGAGGCCCGCATGCTCTCCCACAACTACATCGGCACCGAGCACATCCTGCTCGGGCTCATCCACGAGGGCGAGGGCGTCGCGGCCAAGGCGCTCGAGAGCCTCGACATCTCCTTGGAGGCGGTCCGCGCCCAGGTGGAGGAGATCATCGGTCAGGGCCAGCAGGCGCCGAGCGGGCACATCCCGTTCACGCCGCGCGCCAAGAAGGTGCTCGAGCTGTCCCTGCGCGAAGCGCTGCAGCTCGGTCACTCCTACATCGGCACCGAGCACATCCTGCTCGGCCTGATCCGCGAGGGCGAGGGTGTCGCCGCCCAGGTGCTGCAGAAGCTCGGCGCCGACCTCAACCGCGTGCGCCAGCAGGTCATCCAGCTGCTGTCGGGCTTCCAGGGCAAGGAGTCGACCGCAGCCGCGGCAGCCCAGGGTGCCGGCGGCGACGCGCCGTCGTCGTCCCTCGTGCTCGACCAGTTCGGGCAGAACCTCACCCAGGACGCCCGCGAGGGCAAGCTCGACCCCGTCATCGGCCGGGAGAAGGAAGTCGAGCGGGTCATGCAGATCCTCTCGCGCCGTACGAAGAACAACCCGGTGCTGATCGGTGAGCCTGGCGTCGGCAAGACCACGATCGTGGCCGGCCTGGCGCAGGACATCGTCCGGGGCAACGTGCCCGAGACGCTCAAGGACAAGCAGATCTACACCCTCGACCTCGGCGCGCTGGTGGCGGGTAGCCGCTACCGCGGTGACTTCGAGGAGCGCCTGAAGAAGGTGCTCAAGGAGATCCGCACCCGCGGTGACATCGTGCTGTTCATCGACGAGATCCACACCCTCGTCGGGGCCGGTGCTGCTGAGGGCGCCATCGACGCCGCCAGCATCCTCAAGCCGATGCTGGCCCGTGGCGAGCTGCAGACCATCGGGGCGACCACGCTCGACGAGTACCGCAAGTACCTCGAGAAGGACGCCGCGCTCGAGCGTCGCTTCCAGCCGATCCAGGTCGCCGAGCCGACGATCGCCCACACGATCGAGATGCTCAAGGGCCTGCGCGACCGGTACGAGGCGCACCACCGGGTCACGATCACCGACGAGGCGTTGGTCAGCGCCGCGACGCTGGCCGATCGCTACATCTCCGACCGCTTCCTGCCCGACAAGGCCATCGACCTCATCGACGAGGCCGGCTCTCGACTGCGCATCCGCCGGATGACGCAGCCCGCCGACCTGCGCGAGTTCGACGACAAGATCGCCGACGTCCGCGCCCGCAAGGAGGGCGCCATCGACGGCCAGGACTTCGAGGCCGCCGCTCGTCTGCGTGACGAGGAGAAGCAGCTCATGCTCAAGAAGTCCGAGCGTGAGAAGCAGTGGCGTGCCGGTGACATGGACGAGGTCGCCGAGGTCGACGAGGAGCTGATCGCCGAGGTGCTCGCGGTCGCGACCGGCATCCCGATCGTGAAGCTGTCCGAGGAGGAGTCGACCCGGCTGCTCAAGATGGAGGACGAGCTGCACAAGCGCGTCATCGGCCAGGAGGAAGCCGTCAAGGCGCTCTCTCGGGCGATCCGACGCACGCGCGCCGGTCTCAAGGACCCGAAGCGTCCCGGTGGGTCGTTCATCTTCGCCGGTCCGTCCGGTGTCGGTAAGACCTGGCTCTCCAAGACGCTGGCCGACTTCCTGTTCGGCGACGAGGACTCGCTCATCCAGCTCGACATGTCGGAGTTCAGCGAGAAGCACACCGTCTCGCGGCTCTTCGGTTCGCCTCCGGGCTACGTCGGCTACGAGGAAGGCGGCCAGCTCACCGAGAAGGTGCGCCGCAAGCCGTTCTCCGTGGTGCTCTTCGACGAGGTCGAGAAGGCCCACCCCGACATCTTCAACAGCCTGTTGCAGATCCTCGAGGACGGCCGTCTGACCGACTCGCAGGGTCGGGTGGTCGACTTCAAGAACACCGTCATCATCATGACCACGAACCTGGGTACCCGCGACATCGCCAAATCGGTGCACCTCGGGTTCAACCAGAGTGGCGATGCTGCCGGCTCCTACGAGCGGATGAAGAACAAGGTCCAGGACGAACTCAAGCAGCACTTCCGGCCCGAGTTCCTCAACCGTGTCGACGAGATCATCGTCTTCCCGCCGCTGACGCGGGAGCAGATCGTGCACATGGTCGACAACATGGTCGAGTCGGTCGAGCTGCGGATGCGCGATCGCGACATGCGTCTCGAGCTGACCCAGGCGGCCAAGAACCTCCTGGCCGAGCGCGGGTTCGACCCGGTGCTCGGTGCGCGGCCGCTACGTCGCACGATCCAGCGCGAGATCGAGGACGTGCTGGCCGAGAAGATGCTCTTCGGCGAGGTCGGCCCCGGCCAGATCGTGCTGGTCGGTGTCGAGGGCGAGGGCCCGACCGCGACCTTCACCTTCGAGGGGCAGAAGGTCGGCGAGCTGCCCGACATGCCTCCGTTCGAGACCGCTGAGGTCGGGGGCGGCGCCGCCGAGCTCGGTGGCGCGGACCCGGACGGCCCGATCGACATCCCCAAGGACACCGGCTCCGGCCCTGTCCGAGGGTGAAACCACCGCCGGCTGAGTCCATCTACGCTGACCCGTCCTCTATAGGGGACGGGTCAGCGTAGTTTCCGGGCATGATCCTCACCGCGTCCACGGTCAAGGACTCGCTCGCCAACCTGGAGCAGTTCGTGGCGCGCAACCTGGCCGGCGGCGTCGACCACCTCGTCGTGTTCGTCGACGACGCCGACGCAAAGGTGGCCCGCAAGCTGACAAGCGCCACCCGCACGTCACCGCGATCGCCACGGGTGAAGACTGGTGGCACGGCAAACGGCCGCTGCAGCTCAACGCGCGCCAGCGCATCAACGCCAACGTCGCCAAGGCGCTGCTGGCGCCGTTCGACTGGGCCGAGTGGCTCTTCCACATCGACGCCGACGAGTGCCTGGTGCTCGACCGGGCCGCGCTGGCTGAGCTGGGCCCGGGCGTCGTGGCGGTGCGGGCCAAGCCGGTCGAGGCGGTGAGTCAGACGTCGTGGCCGCACGACCGGGTCACCCACTTCAAGCGGCTGCTGGGCGCCGACGAGCTGGCGTCGTTGCACGCCGCCGGGGTCATCTCGGCGCCCCACAACGGCAGCTACTTCCACGGTCACGTCGACGGCAAGTCCGGGATCAGGCCGAGCCTCGAGCGCTGGTTGACCCTGCACGCCGTCCACGACGTGCGGCAGGACGACGTCGCACTCACCGACGGCGACTGGGCCCGGCTGCTGCACTACGAGTCGTGGTCGGGGGACGAGTTCGTGCGCAAGTGGACCAACATCCTCACCTCGGGCGGCAAGGTCAGCTTCCGCCCGGGTCGCGAGCCGGTGGCCGACGCCGTGCAGGAGGTCATCGACAGCGGTCTCTCGACCCGCCAGGCCAAGGCCAGGTTCCTCGAGATCTACCGCGAGACCACCGAGGACGACTTCGTCGCGCTTCAGGCTGCGGGCGTGCTGGAGCAGATCGACCCGCTCGCCGGCACGCACCGACCCGAGCCGCTCGGCCCTGACCGGGAGGCGCGACTGCACGCGCTCCTGGACGCCGTCCGCCCGGCGAACAAGTGGCCCTTCCACACCGGTCGCACTGCTCGCGACCAGCAGCGGCTGCTCGACGTCGCCCGTGCCCGACTGGCCCCGGAGCTGGCCGCCGAGGTCGCCGACGCGTGGACGCTGCCGGATGACGTCCTGTCCGCGGCCGCGGGCAGCCGCGCCGAGCAGGCAGCCGCCGCGGAGCAGGAGCAGGGTCAGGGTCAGGGCAGGGCGTAGGTCGCAGGCGCCACCTGGGCCACGAGTCCGTCCGAGACCAGGCTTTTCAGGCAGCGGACCCGCTGGGGTTCGTCGGTCCACACTGCGTCCAGTCGCGCCTGCGGCACGGCTCCTTCGGCGTCACGAAGCACCGCCATCAGCCGCCCGCGGCACTGCCGGTCGGTGCCGGCCCAAGCCTGGCCACGACGCGGAGGCCCGTCGTGAGCGGGGCGTCCGGCGGCCACCCACGCGCACTGCGACCTGATCGGACAGGCGTCGCACCGAGGTCCGCTGGCGGTGCAGATCAGCGCGCCGAGCTCCATCACGGCGATCGACCAGGTGGCCGCCGTCGGCTCGTCGGCCGGCAGAAGGCGGGCGGCGACCTCACGCTCGGCGCGGGTCACCGACGCAGCCGGGAACTCCGAACCGCCGACCGCGCGGGCGAGTACCCGGCGCACGTTCGTGTCGAGGACGACGTGCCGTTCGCCGTAGGCGAACGTGGCGATCGCGGCGGCCGTGTAGTCGCCGACGCCCGGAAGGGCGATCAGGTCGTCGTACTCGCTAGGGACGACGCCGCCGTGCTGCTCGGTGATCGCCACCGCTGCCGCATGCAGGCGCAGCGCCCGCCGTGGGTAGCCGAGCCGGCCCCAGGCACGCACCGCCGCACCGGTGGTCTCGTCGGCGAGGTCGGCCGGCGTGGGCCACCGCTCGAGCCAGGCCTCGTGCACGGGCAGCACCCGCGCGACGGGCGTCTGCTGCAGCATGAACTCCGAGACCATCACCGACCACGGGCTCACCGACGGCCCGCGCCAGGGCAGCTCGCGCTGGTGAACGTCGTACCAGTCCAGGAGCTCGTCGAGCATGGCGTGATTCTGCCTCGGAGTGCCTCCCCGGCTGCGGGCCGCCCGCGCGACTAGCGTGCGGGACCATGGCGACCACCCGCGGACCGTTGGCACCAGCGGTCTACTGGCGCCGCCGACTGTTCGTGCTGGGCACCCTGGTAGCCCTGGTGATGATGGTCGTGAACCTGGTGCGCGGCGACGAGGAGCCGCCTGCCGCTGCTCAGGCCACGACCGTCGTCCGGGCAACCGACGGCCGCGCCGACGCTGCCGGCGACGAGTGCGAAGTCCAACCGGAAGAGTGGCCAGAAGGCCAAGCGGAACAAGCAGCGGACCCAGACACCCGGCACGCGCCACCGGTGCCTGTGCTGGCCAGCCCGGCCGGGCCGTGCGTCGACTCCGACGTGGTCGTGACGCCCTACGTGGCTGGTGCCGTCGCGGGCCGCCCGGTGACCGTCACCCTGCAGCTGCGCACGGTCGAGAGCCCCGCCTGCACCTGGCGAGTCACCGCGAACCGACTCGCGCTCAAGGTGTCGCGGGCCGGCGAGCAGGTGTGGGCGAGCTGGCAGTGCCAGGGCCAGCTCGGCGTGCAGGACGTCGTGGTGCGGCGTGGGGTCACCACGACCGTGAACGTGGCCTGGAACGCCCGCTACTCCGAGAGCGGCTGCTCCGCGGGAGACGCGGTACGCCGGCGTCGGCGACTAAACGTCTCGACCGCGGCGTTCGGTGGTGAGCCCGCTGACGCTGACTTCTCGCTCGCGCAGCCACGGTCGGACAGCGCACGGCGTGGCTGGCACCAAGCGTACCCTACGAACCTGCTCGACCACCTGGGTCACGCGGCCATCGTTCCTGGCGTCCACCGGGTCTCGACACGCTCCGTCGCGGCTTCGTTCCTCAGCCGCGGTCAGCTGCTCGACCACCGATGAGCGCTCCGCCTGATCGAATCGCCTCGTTCCTCGGCGATGCCGATCAGACGTAGCGCTCCAGGATCGTCGACTCGGCGAGTCGGCTGAGCCCCTCGCGCACACTGCGGGCGCGCAGCTCGCCGACGCCCTCGACGGCCTGCAGGTCGTCGATGCCGGCCGAGAGCAGCTTCTGCAGGGTGCCGAAGTGGTCGACGAGGCGGTCGACGACGGGCGCGGGCAGCCGCGGGACCTTGGTCAGCAGCCGGTAGCCGCGCGGGGCGACGGCGCCGTCGAGGTGCTCGCCGGTGCCCAGGCCGAGCACGCGGGCGGCCGAGGCGGGGTCGACCAGCTCGGTGGGGGAGAGCGCCTCGAGCCGGCTGAGCAGCTCGGCCGGGGTCTTGGACTTGCGGCCACCGGGCACGTAGTCACGGATCACCAGCTCGCGCTCGACGTCGACGCCGGTGATCAGCTCCTCGAGCTGGAGGGTGAGCAGCCGGCCGTCGGTGCCGAGCTCGAGCACGTAGTCCTCGATCTCGCTGGCGATGCGGGTGACCATCTCGAGCCGCTGGGCGACCACCGCGACGTCGCGCACGGTGACGAGGTCCTCGACCTCGAGGGCGGAGAGCGTGCTGGAGACCTCGTCGAGGCGCAGCTTGTAGCGCTCGAGGGTGGCCAGCGCCTGGTTGGCGCGCGAGAGGATCTGCCCGGAGTCCTCGAGCACGTGGCGGGTCTCGCCGACGTAGGCGGCGATGATCTGCATCGACTGCGACACCGAGATCACCGGGAACCCGGTCTGCCGCGCCACCCGGTCGGCGGTGCGGTGCCGGGTGCCGGTCTCCTCTGAAGGAATCGTGTGGTCGGGCATCAGGTGCACCGCGGCGCGAGTGATGCGGGTGATCTCGCCGTCGACGATGATCGCGCCGTCCATCTTGGCCAGCTCGCGCAACCCGGTGGCGGTGAACGGCACGTCGAGCATGAAGCCGCCGGTGGCGATCGACTCGACCGTGCGGTCGTTGCCGAGCACGATCAGGGCGCCGGTGCGCCCGCGCAGGATGCGTTCGAGACCGTCACGCAGCGGCATGCCCGGAGCGATCAGGGCGAGGGTCTCGCGCAGCCGGAGCTGCTCCTCGCTGCGGTCGGTCGTGCTCATGAGGGTGACCCTATCCAGGATCGACCACCTCGAGTGCGTGCTTGGTGCGCTCGACGAGGTGCAGCACACGCAGGGCGGTGTGCACGTCGGGCGCCTCGACCACCCGCATGCCGTCGACCATCAGGTCGGACGACGAGGCCCGCGGCCCTCCTGGGCGGGTGTAGGTGGCGGGCACGACGGCCATCGAGAAGCCGAGCCGGGCGGCCTCGGCCAGGCGTTGGGGCAGGTCGCGGATGCGTCGCAGCTCGCCGGCCAGCCCGATCTCGCCCATCGCCACCACCCCGGCCGGGGGCGGACTGACGAACGTGGCCGAAGCCAGCGCGACGGCCACCGCCAGGTCGCTCGCCGGGTCGGCGAGTCGGGCGCCGCCCACCGTGGAGGCGAACACGTCATGGTTGTAGAGCCGGATGCCGCAGTGCTGCTGCAGCACCGCGAGCACCATCGCGACTCGCGAGCCGTCGAGCCCGGACGTCGTGCGTCGCGGCCGCTCGAGGGGCGAGGGGGTGACCAGCGCCTGCACCTCGGCCAGCATCGGCCGGCGTCCTTCCATGGTGACTGCCACGCACGTGCCGGAGACGCGGCCGTGGTGCTGCTCGACGAACAGCCCGGTGGGGTCGGCAACGGCCGTGATGCCTTCGGAACCGAGGTCGAAGCAGCCGACCTCGTCGACTGGCCCGAAGCGGTTCTTGACCGCGCGCAGCATGCGGAAGCGGGAGTTGCGGTCGCCCTCGAAGTGGAGCACCACGTCGACGAGGTGCTCGAGCACGCGCGGCCCGGCGATGCCGCCGTCCTTGGTGACATGACCGACCAGAACGGTGGCGATGTTGCGGGTCTTGGCCACGCGCACCAGCGCCGCGGCCACCTCCTTGACCTGGGTGACGCCGCCCGGCACACCCTCGACCCCGGGGGCGCCGATGGTCTGCACGGAGTCGACGACCAGGAGCGTCGGGCGGACCTCCTCGATGTGGGTCAGCACGGCGGCGAGATCGGTCTCGGCCGCGAGGTAGAGCTCGTCGTGCACACCGCCAGTGCGGTCGGCTCGCAGTCGCACCTGGCTGGCGGACTCCTCGCCGGTGACGTAGAGGACCCGGTGGCGCTCCTTGGCGGTCTGGGCGGCCACCTCGAGCAGCAGGGTGCTCTTGCCGACGCCGGGCTCGCCCGCGAGAAGGATCGCCGCGCCCGGCACCAGTCCGCCACCGAGCACTCGGTCGAGCTCGCCCACGCCGCTGGGCCGGAACGCCGACTCGGCCACGGAGACCTGGCCGATGGGTACGGCGGCCGCGGTGACCGGACCGGCGGTGGCGCGCATCGTGGGGGCGGCGGCCTCGGCAACCGAGCCCCACGCCTGGCACTCGCCGCAGCGGCCGACCCACTTGCCGGTCTCCCAGCCACACTCGGCGCAGCGGTACTGGGGGCGCGGGGGCCGTGGCGTGCTCTTCGACATGGGCCGACCGTAGGTGACCCCTCCGACAGTGCGGACCAGGCTCTCGATCAAGACCCGCGCGTCGTCGTATGCTGCGACTTGGATCGTTCAAGAAGTTCGTTCCAGAAGGGGATCGCCGTGGACAGCCTGGGGCGGATCAGCAGTCGGGTGACGCCGCCTGCCGCGGCGCCCACGCTGGCCGACGTCGCCGAGCGCGCCCGGGTCTCGCGGCAGACGGTCTCGAACGCGGTGAACAACCCCGACCTCCTGCGCCCCGAGACGCTGGTGCGGGTGCAGGCCGCCATCGATGAGCTCGGCTACGTGCCCAACCGGGCTGCCCGCAACCTGCGAACCCGGGCCTCGCACCTGATCGGGCTGCGCATGAGCCCGGTCTGGGAGGGCAGCGCCAGCGCCGCGATGGACCGCTTCGTGCACTCGCTGGTGTGGACGTCGCGCGAGGCCGGCTACCACGTGCTGCTGTTCTCCGGCGATGGGCCTGAGCCGTTGGCCGGCTACGAGGACCTCCTGCGCTCGACGGCCGTCGACGCGTTCGTCGTCACCGACACCTATCTCGGCAACCCTCAGGCCGCGTGGCTCCGCGAGCGCCGTGCGCCGTTCGTCGCGTTCGGGCGGCCGTGGGACGACGCCGAGGCCCGACACCCCTGGGTCGACGTCGACGGGGCTGCCGGCACCGAGCAGGCCACCATGCACCTGCTCGAGAAGGGCCACACCCGGATCGCCTGGATCGGCTGGCGCAAGGACTCCCACATCGGCGAGGACCGCCGTGCCGGCTGGAGCCGTGCGCTGCGCGACCGCGACCTCCCGACCACCGGCCTCGCCTCGCGTGTCGAGGACACCGTGTGGAGCGGTCGCGAGGCCAGCGGCGTGCTGCTCGACGAGGCGCAGCCGACCGCGTTCGTCTGTGCGTCCGACACCTTGGCCATGGGTGTGCTGCACACCCTCGCCGAGCGGGGGCTGCACCCGGGGCGCGACATCGCGGTGGTCGGCTTCGACGACTCCCAGGTGGCCCAGGTCGTCTATCCCGGCCTCACCTCGGTGCGGCAGCCTCTCGAAGAAGTGGCGATCGCCGTGGTCCGCTCGCTCGAGGACCTCCTCGGTGGCCCGCCGCGCACCCATGAGGGTCTCCTGCTCGCACCGTCGCTGACGGTGCGTGGCTCTAGCTAGCCCCGTCAGAACGTGCGCGACCAGAGGTTCACGGCGTAGTCGACCTCGAGCCCCTCGTGATGCTCGATGATCCAGTCAGCCACGCTGGGCTTGAACTCGATGCGGACGACGTCCTCGAAGTCGGAGCGCGAGGTGAACCGCCACCCCATGTCGATCGACTCGCGGGTCCACCCGCGCGCGGCCCAGAAGCGCTCGATCTCGGCCGCCGACGGCAGGTGCGGGTAGCCGCGCCGGAACCACGCCCCGAACGTCGAGCGCGAGCCGTCGTTGTCGATCACCATCGCGGTGCCGCCGCGCCGCACCACGCGGGCGAGCTCGGCGAGACCTGGCTCGCAACCGGGGCCGAAGAAGTAGGCCCACCGCACATGGACGACGTCGACCGAGGTGTCGGGCAGCGGGATCGCCTGCGCGGCACCCGGTAGCAGTCGAACGTTCGTCAGTCCGCGGGTGCGGCGCGCCGCCATACGGAGCAGGTCGGGGTGCGGCTCGACGCCGATCACCTCGCCCGCTGCCTGCGCGAACAGCGGCACGTGGAAGCCCGTGCCGCAGCCGAGGTCGAGCACCGTGCGTCCGGTCCAGTCGACGGTCTCCTGCAGTGCGCGCCAGAGCACGCCGTCCGGATCGACTGCCCGGTTCTCCACCTCGTAGGTGGCGGGGTGGTTCCAGATGTTGGCGCTGGGGATCGCGCCGGTGACGGGCTTCAGATGCGAACGAGCCCGGACTCGCACTGGAACTGCGCGGCCAGGATGCCCGGCGTGCCGTGCGGGGCGACCCACTCGACCTTGACGTCCTCCAGAGGAGCCTCGACGGTCTCGCCGAGCCACTCGCTGACCCGCTGCGGGTCGCCGGCGATCTCGAGACAGTTGAGCGAGACCTTGTCGTCGGCGCCGTAGTAGGGGCGCAGGTTCGAGGGCACGCCCCACTCGATGAAGAACGGAAGCTGCGGGTCGGCGATCAGGCCGTTGACGCCGATCTGCTTCCACGTGAGCTCGGTGCCGTCGGGGCGGTGCCGGTTGCCCGGGACGGCCGCACGACCGAGCCGCTCCTCGACGACGGTGATGTCGGAGACGGCGACGACCCAACCCAGCCAGCCACCGCCGAGGGCGGAACGGGCCTTCACGGCCTGGCCGAACGGAGCCTTGTCGGAGGCCGGGTGGTCGAGAGCCTCGACGACCTCGAGGTAGGTGTGGTCGGCCAGCGCGAGCGTCATGTTGCACGTGCCGAAGCGCGGGTGGATGCCGCCATCGGCGAACTCCGCGCCGAGCAGCGATCCGATGCGCTCAGCAGTTGCCTTCAGGCCATCGGGACCGGCGGCGTACGAGAGATGGTCCAGGTGCATGGCTCCCATTCTCAGCGGAGTCTCAGCCGCGACGGACGCCGGGGTCGGAGTGTCTCGACGTCGAGAGACCGGCGTTCATGGGGGCTGCTCAGCGGGGGTCAGCCGGATGCAGCGCCAGTACCGATCGCGACCGCACATGGGCCTCGCAGTGCGTGACCAGCTCGGCGTACGCCGCTCGCCCCATCAGCTCGACCAGCTCGGCCTCGTGCGTGACGTAGACCGGCTCGACGGCCACGTGCGCCTCGGTGTTGCCCGAGCAGTACCAGTCGAGATCGTGGCCACCGGCACCCCAGCCGCGCCGGTCGTACTCGGTGATCGTCACCTCGGTGTACGTCGAGCCGTCCTGACGCTCGACGTCGCGGAACGTGCGCCGGATCGGCAGCTGCCAGCACACGTCGGGCTTGGTCTCTAGCGGGTTGCGATCCTGCTGCAGGGCCAGCCCGTGCAGTGCGCAGCCCGCTCCACCTCCTCCGCCTGGCGGAGCGAAGTCGGCGCGGTTGTGGAACACGCAGGCCTGCTGGCCGTTGATCTCCAGGGTGCGGGTCTTGCGCTCGCCGTCCTCGTCGCGCTCGATCCAGTCCTTCTTCTTCACCGTCGGCCGGGATGGAACTGCCACTGGGTCTCGTCGAGCTGGGCGACGAAGCCAGCCACCCGCTTCTCGTCCTCCGCGTCGGCGAAGTGGGCGCCGAGGGTGCAGCAGCCGGTGTCGGGTGCGGTGTCGTAGATGCCCTGGCAGCCCTGGCCGAAGATGCACATGAAGCTGCTGGTGAGCCAGGTGAGGTCGCAGCGCATCATCTCTGACTCGTCGCCCGGGTTCACGAACTCGACGAACGCGCGTGGGAACACCAGGTCGACCTCGGGCATGGCGGCAAGGCTACGGCGGTACCGTTGCGGCATGCGCCTGGGCGTCCTCGACATCGGTTCGAACACGGGTCATCTGCTCGTCGTCGACGCCCACGACGGTGCTGCTCCGCTGCCGGCGTACTCCTACAAGCAGCCGCTGCGGCTGGCCGAGCACCTCGATGAGACCGGTGCTGTGTCGCAGACCGGGATCGACGCACTGACCCAGTTCACCGCCGAGGCGCTCGTCGTAGCCGAGGAGAAGGGCTGCGAGGAGATGCTCTCGTTCGCCACCTCCGCGGTGCGCGACGCTGGCAACTCCCACGACGTGCTCAGCCACGTGCGCGAACGCACCGGCGTCGACATCGAGGTGCTCTCGGGCGAGGACGAGGCGCGGCTGACCTTCCTCGCGGTGCGCCGCTGGTTCGGCTGGTCGGCGGGGCGGCTGGCCGTCTTCGACATCGGTGGCGGGTCGCTCGAGATCGCTGCGGGCGCCGACGAACGTCCCGACGTCGCGTGGTCGCTGCCGCTGGGTGCTGCCCGGTTGGCGCGCGTGCTGAGCGACGAGCAGCCCGACGACGACGGGCTGAGGGAGATCCGCAAGCGCATCCGTGCGCAGATCGCCCGCGACGCCGGCAACCTGCTGCGCGCGGGTGCGACCCGACCGCGCCGCGGCGACGTCCAAGACGTTTCGCTCGCTGGCCCGCATCTGCGGTGCCGCTCCCTCGGGAGAAGGGTCGCTGGTGCCGCGGTCGTTGCCGCTGGCCGACCTGCGCGAGTGGATCCCCAAGCTCGTGGCGATGTCGCCCGACGAGCTCGCCGACCTCCCCGGCGTCTCGCCGAGCCGCACGCACCAGATCGTGCCCGGAGCCTCGTGGCCGAGGCGTGCATGGACATCTTCGACCTCGACGAGCTCGAAGATCTGCCCGTGGGCGCTGCGCGAGGGCGTCATCCTCGAGCGCATCGACAGGTTCAGCGTCCAGATGACCCACCAGTCGTGACCCGTATCGGGCTCTCGTCCTCCTCGGTCTACCCCGAGTCGACCGCCCATGCGTTCACCTACGCCGCGGCGCTTGGGCTACGAGACCGTCGAGGTGATGGTCGGCATCGATGCGCTCAGCCAGCAGACCTCGGCCATCAAGCAGCTCTCCGAGCATCACGGGATCCCCGTGGCCTCGGTGCACGCCCCGACGCTGCTGCTCACCCAGCGGGTCTGGGGCACCGAGCCCTGGGGCAAGCTCGAGCGGTCGGCCGAGATGGCGCACGGCGTCGGCGCCGAGGTGGTCGTCGTCCACCCGCCGTTCCGCTGGCAGCGCGACTACGCCCGCGACTTCGTGGACGGCATCGCGTCGCTGGAGAACTCCACCGGCATCAAGTTCGCCGTCGAGAACATGTACCCCTGGCGGGCGACCAAGCGTCGTGGCGCCGAGATGTACCTCCCGGGCTGGGACCCGTCGGAGGAGAACTACGCCAACACCACGATCGACCTTTCGCACGCTGCCATCGCGCACTCGGACGTGGTCGAGATGGCCGAGCGCCTCGGCGACCGGTTGCGGCACGTGCACCTGACCGACGGCAGCGGCTCGGCCAAGGACGAGCACCTCGTGCCCGGCCGTGGCTCGATGCGGGCTGCCGAGTTCCTGCAGCACCTGGCCGGGGTGGGCTTCGACGGCGAGATCGTCGTGGAGATCAACACCCGGCGCTGCACGACAAGGGCCGAGCGCGAGGTCGACCTGCGCGAGTCGCTGGCGTTCGCCCGCGAGCACTTCGCCGCTGCACACGTGATCGACCACACCTGATCGGCCACACGTAGCCTGGGAGCATGTCTCTGCTGCGCCAACCCATCCTGCTCCTTTCTCGTAGCGGTGTGGTCAAGCGATCTGGTGAGCACGCTCCCGCTCTCCTCCAGCATCGTCACCAGCTACGTGCCCGGTGAGGACACCTCGGCGGCGGTCGCGGCCACGTCGGAACTGGTGGGGGAGGGCCTCCAGGTCAGCCTCGACTTCCTCGGCGAGGACACCCTGGACGTCGAGCAGGCCGACGCCACCGTGGCCGCCTACCTCGACCTGCTGCAGGCACTGAGCGCCGCCGGCCTCGCTCGGCGCGCCGAGGTGTCGGTGAAGCTGTCCGCGATCGGTCAGGCCCTGCCCGACGTGGGCGACAAGCTCGCGCTCGAGAACGCCCGCACGATCTGCCGTGCTGCGCGCAACGCCGGCACGACGGTGACCCTCGACATGGAGGACCACACCACCACCGACCGCACGCTGACCGTGCTGCGCGACCTTCGCAAGGACTTCCCCGAGACCGGGGCGGTGCTGCAGGCCTACCTGCACCGCACCGAGGGCGACTGTCGGGCGCTGGCCCACGAGGGTTCCCGGGTGCGGCTCTGCAAGGGCGCCTACAACGAGCCCGAGGAGGTCGCCTTCCAAGACCGCCTCGACGTCGACAAGTCCTACGTGCGTTGCCTCAAGGTGCTCCTGGGGGGTGCGGGCTACCCGATGATCGCCACCCACGACCCGCGAATGGTCGAGATCGCGGCGTCCCTGGCCAGTCGCTACGGACGCGCGCCGGGCAGCTATGAGTTCCAGATGCTCTACGGCATCCGACCGACCGAGCAACGCCGGCTCGCAGCGGCCGGCGAGACCGTGCGGGTCTACGTGCCCTACGGCGAGGAGTGGTACGGCTACCTGATGCGTCGCCTCGCCGAGCGACCGCAGAACCTGTCATTCTTCGTGAAGTCCCTGATCTCGAAGAAGTGAGCGCATGAACCCGAACCAGCAGACCGCCATCATCGGTGCCGGCGTCATGGGCGAGACCCTGTTGTCGGGGCTCGTTCGGGCTGGACGTCGGGTCGATCAGCTGCTCGTCGGCGAGAAGCGCGCCCGACCGCGCACGCGAGCTCGAGGAGCGCTACGGCGTCGCTGTCGTCTCCAACCTTGATGCTGCTGCGAAGGCCGACACGCTCGCCCTCGTGGTCAAGCCGCAGGACATGGTCGACGTGCTCGACGAGATCGCGCCGGTTCTTCGGCCCGGGCAGCTGCTTGTCTCGCTCGCGGCCGGAATCACCACGGCGACCATCGAGGCGCACGTGCCCGAGGGCGTGGCCGTCGTCCGGGTCATGCCCAACACCCCGGCGCTGGTCGACGAGGGCATGTCCGCCATCTCGCCCGGCTCCCACTGCTCGGAGGAGCACCTGGCCGAGGCCGAGTCGCTGCTGTCGTCGGTGGGCCGCGTGCTGCGGATCCCCGAGCGCCAGCAGGACGCCGTCACCGCCATCTCCGGGTCCGGTCCGGCGTACATCTTCTTCGTCGTCGAGTCGATGATCGAGGCTGGCGTGCACCTCGGCCTGCCGCGGGCGACGGCTACCGACCTGGTCATCCAGACCCTCGTCGGTTCGGCGAAGATGCTCCGCGAGACCGGCACCCACCCGACCGTCCTGCGCGAGCAAGTGACCTCGCCGGGCGGCACCACCGCGAGCGCCCTGCGCGAGCTCGAGGTGCACAAGGTGCGCGCTGCTTTCCTCGCCGCGATGGAGGCCGCCCGCAACCGGTCACGCGAGCTGGCCGAGGGCAGCTGAGATGGCGGCCGCTGCACGTGCCCGACGTCCGGTTCTGGTTCGACCCGGTCTGCCCGTTCGCCTGGATGACGTCGAAGTGGGTGCGCATGGTGCAAGCCCAGCGCGACTACGACGTCGAGTGGCGGTTCATCTCGCTCCGGCTCCTCAATGCCGACGTCGACTACGACGCGCACTTCCCGCCGGAGTACGAGGCCGGCCACACCGCGGGCCTGCGCATGCTGCGGGTCTTCGCCCACGTACGCGACGAGCACGGCCCGGCTTCCGTGGCGTCGCTGTACCCCGCCGTGAGCGCGCGCATCTTCGACGTCCCGCCTCGTGCCTACGACCCGACCGACCTCGACGGCCTCCTGGCTGAGGCGTTGACCGAGGTCGACCTCCCGGCCAGCTTGGTCGAGCATCTCGACGACACCAGCCGGGACGCACAGATCCAGGCCGAGACCGACGAGGCGCTGGCCCTGACCGGCAAGGACGTCGGCACCCCGATCCTGCACATCGCTCCGCCTGACGGCGCGGCCTTCTTCGGTCCGGTGATCAGCCGACTTCCTTCCGAGGAGGACGCCGGACGCCTCTGGGACCACGTCGTCGGACTCGCGACCTTCCCCGGCTTCGCCGAGCTCAAGCGAAGCTTGCGCGAGATGCCGCAGCTGCGTTCGTTCGGCGTCGAGGACGGCGACGTCGGCGCGCAGGAGGACTGGCACGGCGGTAGCCGACGGCAGAAGAAGTAGCCGTGGTGCCCAGGCGCGCCAGGGTTTGCCATGGGTGTGGGGCGCGACCCTCGAGGAGGCGAGCCGCGTCTATCCGGCGGATGCGGCTGGTCGGCACTCCATGCGCCCGGATGACGCGGGCCGATCGATGTGGCTGCACCGGTCGAGGTGACGTGGCGGTGGCTGTGCCAGATCGCGGTGGCGCCGTACTCCTACGACTGGATCGACAACGGGGGGCGACGCAGCCCACGCGACCCTCACGCCCGGTGCCGAGCGCCTGGTCGTCGGTCAGACGATGGCGAAGGTCTTTCGACTCACCTCGTTCGACGACGGCCACCAGTTCACCTGCGTGACCTCTCCGCGAGGTCAGCTCATGTTTGGCGCGGTCGCGATGACCTACGCCGCCGAGCCAGGCCCGCTGGGTTCGCGCATCGTCTGCCGGATCGCAGCCCGAACGGGTCGACTCGCCCAGGCGCGCGCCTACGCGCTCGCCTGGGGTGACCTGGTGATGATGCGCAAGCAGTTGCGCGTGCTGAGGGCGCTCGCCGAGGCAGGGCAGTCAGGTGGGGCGGGTGCCGGTGTGGTCGCGGATCCAGGTTGATCCGGAGGGTGTGGTCCAGGTGTAGCTGCCGGGGCTGGTGGTCTCGTATCGCCAGCGGCTGTGGGTCTTGGTGCGGTGGTGTCGTCGGCACAGGGGGGCGAGGTTCGTTGTCGAGGTCTGGCCTGGTGGCGTCCATGGTCCGGATCGCCGGGGTCGTACGGCACGGTGTGGTCGAGGTCGCAGGAGCGGGCGGGGCGGGTGCAGTTCGGGAAGACGCAGTGGTGGTCGCGCAGGATCACGTGTTCGCGGATCCGGTCGGGGATCTCGTAGGCGTTGACGCTGATGGTCTGGTTGAGGTCGATGACCGGCTTCACTGGTCACGCGGGTCGCGGTGGCGCACCAGGTCTTGATCTGCTCGACCAGGATCGGGGACCGGGTGTTCTCGAGCGCGCCCGCGACCTCGGAGTCCTCGGAGATGTGGGCGTAGATCGTCAGGTCACGGCCAGATCGATGCCGGGCGGCGAGGTCAAGGGTGGTCTGGCCGCGGGCGAGGTCGCCGAGCGCGATGGAGCGGCGCACGTCGAGGGGCTCGGCACAGCCGGCGTCGGCGAGGGCTGCGGCACCGGCTTGGAGGGCGTGTTCGAGGTCGTGGGCGTCGGCGTAGTCGAGGGTCGCGGTGACCTCGACCGTGCCCATCGTGGAGACCTGCTCGAGATAGACCTCGACGCCACGGTTCTCGGCGGCCTCGCGGCGCTTGGCCTCGGCGGTCTCGGGGTCGAACTGCGCGAGCGCGGCGTCGACGAGCCGGTCGACCTGGGCGAAGGAGACCCGTCCCGCGAGATGGCCGAGCTGCTGGTCGACGTAGGCAGCCCCCGCTTCGGGAAGGATCATCGTGGCCTCAGCGATCCGGAACGCCTTCCAGGTCGGCACCTGGTGGTCGGTCACGGCCTGGTAGAGCCGCGGGAGCCGGTAGCGCAGCTCGAGGGCGGTGCCGAGGTAGCCGCACCCGGCCTCGGACGACATTCCGAGGGTGAGCGCGAGGTCGTAGGCGTCGAACTCATCGACCAGTGGGCACCCGACCCCACCGAGCCCCAACGGCCGCTGCCCGAACGACACCGAGTGCGGGTCGAGGCCGTCCACGGTGTGCTCGACCGCCCAGTCCAGCACCGCGTGCAACCGGGCGACCTCCGCGGCCCGCACCGCTGCGACCGAGTCGCGGACCGCGTCGAGAGCGGTGCTGCGGGTGTCGGTCGCCATGCGACCAGTTTAGACCAGATGCAGCGGTATTCGCTAGTATGTTCGAACAACTCAGCGAATGAATGTGAATAAACGCTGATCCGCGGCAAGGGGCTGGGGCATCCCCGCGAAACGGTGCACGCCGACCGAGTAGATCGCGTGCTCGGGCGCGTCGAAGCACTCCTCGACGAAGTCGTGCTTGCCGAACCACTCACGGATGCGCGGGGTCAGGTCCGGGGCCTGTCGGTGTCGGGTCCAGATCACCACTGGCTCCCTCGGTGCAGAACTGAGGTGTTGCAGCGATGGTGCGGTGCACGTCCGCGTCTGGGATGTTGCCGAAGATGCCGCACGAGCAGGACCAGGTCAGCCGGTACGCCTCCCTGGTAGGAGTTGCTCAGCGCCCGCATCGGCGCAGCGAACCTCGACGCTGGGCAGCCTCAGTCGATCGGCGTGACTGCGTGCCCGTGCGGCATTGCGAGTGATCAGCCTCGATGAGCGTCGCCGTCACCTGGTGAGCATCGTTCCTCTGCTCTCGAGCACCCCCAGCACGTCGCGACCATCACCGGCGCACGAGCTCACTACCGTGCACGAGGGCGTCGCACGCGCATCCATCCAGGCCGAGATGTGCTGCTGCACTAGGTCGAAGACGTTCGGAAAGCTGCGACGTGGGGTCGGCATAGGCGGCGTGCCAGGAGTCCCAGTCGGTCGTCGAGTCCATGACAGGCATCTCAGCATGCTCGCCAACCCGCGTGCCAGACTCCGAGCATGGAGCGCTACCGCACGCCCGAGGCCAGCTTCGACGTCGTCCAGCACGACGTGCCCGTGCACTACGCCGAGGTAGCCCGACCCCGATGGCGGCGAACCGCTGCGGATGGCGTACGTCGACGCCGGGCCGACGGACGGCCCGGTCGCGCTGCTGCTGCACGGCGAGCCGACGTGGAGCTACCTCTACCGGCACGTGATCGACGTGCTGGTGGACGAGGCATCCGCTGCATCGTTCCCGACCTGGTCGGGTTCGGCCGCTCCGACAAGCCGCTCGGCCGACGACCGACCACACGTTCGCCCGGCACGTCGAGTGGACCCGCGAGCCTGGTCTTCGACCATCTCGACCTGCCGAAGTCACGCTGGTCGGCCAGGACTGGGGCGGCCTGATCGGGCTGAGACTGGTGGCCGAGCACCCCGACCGATTCGCGGCGGTCGTGGCCGCCAACACCGGTCTGCCCACCGGCGACTTCGACATGCCCGAGATCTGGTGGGAGTTCCGCCGTGCGGTCGAGTCGGCGCCGACCTTGGACGTCGGTCGTTTCGTGGCGTCCGGCTGCGTGCGCGGCTTGAGTGACGCCGACCGCGAGGCGTACGACGCACCCTTCCCGATCGAGGAGGCCAAGGCCGGCCCGCGAGCGATGCCGACCCTGGTGCCGACCACCACCGACGATCCGGCCACGGTCGCCAATCGTGCCGCGTGGGAGGTGCTCACCGCCTGGGAGAAGCCGTTCCTCACTGCGTTCAGCGACGGCGACCCGATCACCGGGGCGATGGCTCCGGTCCTGCGCAAGCTGGTGCCCGGCGCCGCAGCACTCGAGCACCCGACCGTCGTCAACGCCGGCCACTTCCTGCAGGAGGACGCCGGCGCCGAGCTCGGCCGCATCGTGGCTGACTTCATGACGGCCTGACCTACAGGCCGATAGCGGCGTAGGCGGCGGCCAGCACCGGCTCGGTCACTGCGCGAGCCCGCGCCGCACCGCGAGCGAACACGTCGGTGACGTGGGCCGGGTCGTCGGACAGCTCGGCGAACCGCTTGCGCACCGGCTCGAGCTCGGCGACCACCGCTTCGGTCACCGCGGCCTTGAGTGCGCCGTAGGTCGTGATGCCCTCGGCTGAGCCGCCGCACGCCTCCAAGATGTCGAGCAGGTTGGTCACCCCGGGCTTGAGCTCGCGGTCGCGGCGCACCGCATCGGGGCCCGTCTCGGCATCGGTGACGGCCCGCGCTACCTTGCGGCGTACGACGTCCGGGGCATCCAGGATGCGTACGGCGCCGGCATCGCTCGAGCCGGACTTGCCCATCTTCGACGTCGGGTCGGCGAGGTCCATGACCCGGGCGCCCACCGTGGGCGTGGTGATCTCCGGAACCGTGAAGACGGGCCCGTAGGTGGCGTTGAAGCGGATGGCTAGGTCGCGGGTGAGCTCGACGTGCTGACGCTGGTCGTCGCCGACCGGCACCTGCTGGGGTCGGTAGAGCAGGATGTCGGCCGCCATCAGCGCCGGGTAGGTGAACAGCGAGGTGCGGGTGCGAGCGTCGAGCGCTCGTCACGGGCCTTGACCTTGAACTGGATCATCCGGCTCAGCTCGCCGGTGGTCGCGACGCACTCGAGCAGGTAGGAGAGCTGGCTGTGCGCCGGCACGTGGCTCTGCACGAAGAGCGTGCTCGCGTCGAGCCCGACGGCGAGCAGGGTGGCTGCCTGCTCGCTGACGACCGAGCGCAGGACGACCGGGTCGTGGTGCACGGTGAGCGAGTGCAGGTCGGCGAGACCGTAGAAGCAGTCGGCCTCGTGCTGCCCGGCCGCCATCGGACGCAGCGCGCCGAGGTAGTTGCCGAGCGTGAGGTGGCCGGTCGGCTTCAGCAGCGAGAGTCGCCGCGCCGGATGTGTGGTGGTGCTGGTCATGGGTGCTCCTGGGGTGTGAGCCCACGGGTCGACCCAGCCGCAAGATGCAGAACGGCCGCCCGGGGGCGGCCGATTTCTGGATGTGCGTCAGAGAGTGGTCCGCCGGATCAGGCGGGCCACCACGAGGAGAGTCGCGTCGTCAGCACGAGGTGGAACCTATCAAGCGGTTACACCAACGTGCTGGCGACCAGCTCGTCGAGCACGCCGAGCGGCAGCGAGCCAGACTCGAGCACGGTCGAGTGGAAGTCCTTGATGTCGAAGCGCGAGCCCTGACGGGCCTCGGCCTCGGCCCGGATCCGCTGGATCTCCAGGCGGCCGATCATGTAGCCGGTGGCCTGGCCCGGGGAGCAGATGTAGCGGTCGATCTCGGGACGCACCATCGCCGCGGTGAGTGGGGAGTTGTCGACCATGTACCGAACCGCCTGCTCCCGGCTCCAGCCGAGGGCGTGCAGGCCGGTGTCGACGACCAGCCGGCAGGCGCGCATGGAGTCGGCGGCGAACATGCCCATCCGGTCGACGGCGGTGCTGTAGAGGCCCATCTCATCGGCGAGCCGCTCGGTGTAGAGGCCCCAACCCTCGGCGTACGCGTTGTTGTGGAGGTGCTTGCGGAACTCCGGCACGCCCTGCAGCTCCGCGGCGATGGTCAGCTGCAGGTGGTGACCGGGGATGCCCTCGTGGAAGGCCATCGACTCCAGCTCGAAGGTGCCCCACGACTCCGGGTCGTCGACGTTGATGAAGAACGTGCCCCCGCGCGACCCGTCGGCCGCCGGCGGGAAGTAGAACGCCTTGGCGCCGGTCTCGGTCGCCTTCACGGCGCACGGGGCCTGGGGCAGGGTCGCGAACCAGTCGGGCATCGCGTCCCAGGCGCGCGCCATCGCGACCTCGGACGCCGTCACCAGCTGCTGGCCCTCGGTGAAGTGCAGGGCCGGGTCGGTGCGCATCGCGTCGAAGATCTCGGTCAGGTCATTGGTGCCGACGACCTCGGGGCCGAGGTCGCGGTACTCGTCGGCGAGCTGGGCGACCTGGGCGAGCCCGATGTCGTGGATCTCCTGCGCGGTCTTGGTGGTGGTCGTCGAGTAGCGCAGCATCGCGGCGTACGCCGCCTCGCCGTCGGGCAGTGCGACCAGGCCGACCTGCTCGTCGGGTCGGCCGTGGGGGAGCACCTCGTCGCGCAGCGCGTCGCGGTAGCGGCTCATGGCCGGGACCCACCACGTCGGCCACGACCGCGCGAACGCGGTCGCGCCAGGCTCCCTCGTCGACGCCGGCCGGTGGTGCGGGCACGGCGGTGAAGACGGGGCGACTCGTCGATCGGCCGTGCCAGCTCGGCGTCGAGCTGCGTGATCGTGTCGACGATGGCGAACCGCGCCGGAACTCGGCCAGACGTGATGCCCTCGCGCAACCGCTCGACCCGTTGGTCGTACTGGTCAGCGACGCCGTGCAGCTTGTCCAGCAGCGCCTCGGCGACCTCGGCGTCGGGCAGGCTGAACATGTTCAACACGATCGGCACCTCGGTCTGCGGCCCGAAGATCGGGTCGACGCTGAGCTCGCTCAAGCGGGTCTCGTCGACGTCGGCCCACGCGGTCGCGGTCGAGACCAGCACCGCCTGGGTGAGCCGGTCGGCCTGGTCGAGGTCGGAGGTCGAGATCGCCTCGGCCGCGGTGGCGAAGCCGCGCAGCTCCCCGATCCAGGCATCCTCCGCGGCACGGCTCGCGTCTTCGTAGGCCCCAGCCCAGCGGTAGTCGCCGAGCAGGTGCGCCTCGGTGGGCAGGTGCCGGAGGTACGCCGTCCAGAAGTCGTCGGCGAGGCGGGCGAGGTCCGAGTTCGTCATGCCCCGACCCTAGAGCGAATCAGGGTGGGTAGTCCGAGGGTGGGGTGAAGACGACGAGCCACCAGATCCAGCCCACCTGCCCGAGCACGCCGACGCCGACCCAGAAGGCGGTGCGCACCGACCACCACCGGGCGCCGACGAGCGCGAGCGCGAGCGGGAACAGGGGGAGCAGGTAGCGGAAGATGCTGGTGTGTCCGTCGACGACGGCGAGCAGGTAGAGGGAGTAGGCCGCTGACCACACGCGCAGACGCAGGTCGATCGACGGCGCCACGCGCGGCACCAGCAGCACGAGGGAGAACGCCAGCGGGACCACCATGCCCAGCGCGGGCAGCACGAAGACCTTGTCGTGGTAGGTCCAGGCCCAATCGATGGTGCGCAGCCAGGGCTCGATGACGTTGATCGACGCCTCGCCCCGCCAGGCTGTCATCGTCTCGGGATAGGCGTCGCGCTGCCCGGTTCCGGCCCAGGCGACCGCCGTCCAGAGACCGCCCGAGACGACGGTCAGGCCCATCGCCCCGCCCATGGCCACTCGCTCGTCCATCGACAGCGGCCGTTCGGCCCGGGCGCGCCAGCGCAGCCAGATGGCGACGACGAGCACCAGCACCAACGGCAGCGCGATCGGCCGGGTCACCCCCAGCGCCAGCGCGCAGTAGCCGGCGGCCCACCAGCGCTCGCGGACGAGCATCAGCAGGGTCGCGACCAGCAGCAGCATCGAGAACGACTCGGTGTAGGCCATCTGCAGCACCGGCGAGACCGGAAGCGCAGCCCAGACGGCGACGGCGCCCAGGGCGGGACCTCGACCTGTGCCGACCTCGACGAAGAGCTTGGCCATGAGCATCGCGGCGCCCATGCCGGCCAGGAGCGCGAGGAGTGGCGCGACGGTGGAGAAGTCGAGGCTCGTCAGCGCGCCGACCCAGCGCGCGACGAGCGGGAACAACGGGTAGAAGGCCCACGGGTTCTGCTGCACGCGCCCGTCGTCGCCCGACCGGCAGCTCGTCGGGGTAACCGTCCTCTGCGATGCGTTGGTACCACTGGCCGTCCCACGAGAGGGCGAGGTCGACGTCGTCCTCGGTGGGGCCGGTGATTCCTGGGAACCAGACCTGGTCGTCGGCGGCGAGCGCGAGCAGGACGCCCGAGACCACCCGCATCGCGAGGTAGATCAGCGCGGCTCGGACGCCGAGGCGGCCCCACGCAGACGCGATCACCGTGCCAGGGTAGGCGGGTGACGCCGTGCTCCGGGCCCTCGACCCTGGTCTTCGACCCGAGCCTCACCGCCTACGACTTCGGTCCCGATCACCCCATGTCACCGGTGCGGGTCGACCTCACGGTGCTGCTGGCCAGCGAGCTCGGAGTGATCGGTGCTCCGGAGAGCCCGATGTCGACCGTCGTCGCGACCCCGGCCACGGCCGACCAGATCGCCACCGTGCACGATCCGGCCCTCATCGAGGCCGTCGCGCGGATGGGCGCTGCGCCGGGCCCGGGGGAGGAGTCGCGCGGGCTCGGCACTGACGACAACCCGGTCTTTCGTGGCATGGACGTCGCCGCCGCACACGTCGTCGGGGCCACCCTGGAGGCCTTCCGACAGGTATGGACCGGTGCGTCCGCTGCACAGCGCCAACATCGCGGGCGGCCTGCACCACGCGATGCGCGGCCACTCCAGCGGTTTCTGCATCTACAACGACATCGCCGTGGGAATTCAGTGGCTGCTCGACCAGGGCGCGGAGCGGATCGCCTACGTCGACGTCGACGTCCATCACGGCGATGGCGTCGAGAAGATCTTCTGGGACGACCCGCGCGTGCTGACGATCTCGCTGCACGAGTCGGGCCGGTTCCTGTTTCCGGGCACGGGGGAGTCATCCGACCTCGGGGGGCCTTCGGCGCTTGGCAGTGCGGTCAACGTGCCGCTGCCGCCGGGCACGAGCGACTCCGGCTGGCTGCGCGCGTTCCACGCGGTCGTCCCGCCGCTGCTGCGAGAGTTCGCTCCCGAGGTGCTGGTCACCCAGCACGGCTGCGACTCGCACGCCGACGACCCGCTCGCCCACCTGATGCTCACCGTCGACGGGCACCGCGCGACGTACACCGCCCTCCACGACCTGGCGCACGAGGTGGCCGGTGGTCGGTGGGTCGCGACGGGGGGTGGTGGGTACGCGCTGGTGCAGGTGGTGCCGCGCTCATGGACCCACCTGCTCGCCACCGTGGCCGGCGCCGCGATGGACGCCGAGACCGAGACTCCCCGCGCGTGGCGCGAGCACGTGCACCGCACCCTGGGTCGCCAGGCACCCTTGCGGATGACCGACGGACGAGCGCCGGCGTACCGGATCTGGGAGGAGGGGTACGACCCCGGCAGCTGGCTCGACCGCTGCGTGCAGGAGACCCGAACGGCGACATTTCCGTATCACGGGCTCGATCCCGTGCTGTAGCGACACGCCGCCGACTCACAAGTTTCCCACGTAACGTCTTCCCCACGAGTCACATCAGGCCCTATTGTCAGCGGGGTCGTGCCCGTGTCATCACCGGTGGGGAAGCTGGTGGCGGGCGCAAGAAAGCTGGTGCTCACCGATGACGAACTCGCCTGGGGGAATCTCCGACTCGAAGTTCCTGACCATTGCCGAGGTGGCCGCCATGATGCGTGTCTCCAAGATGACGGTCTACCGCCTCGTCCACGGAGGCGACCTGCCAGCCGTGCGCGTGGGCCGCTCGTTCCGTGTCCTCGAGGACGACGTGGACGAGTACCTGCGCAAGAGCTTCTACAACGCCGGCTGACCCGATTCCGTCCTCGGCGCACTCGGCCGTTAGGCTGAGCGCGTCGTCCGGACGTCTCCGGGTGACCTGATCGTTCGTGGAAGTTGGTTCACCCGTGGGTTCTGTCATCAAGAAGCGCCGCAAGCGCATGGCGAAGAAGAAGCACCGCAAGCTCCTGAAGAAGACGCGCGTCCAGCGTCGCAAGCTCGGCAAGTAGTCCGGGTCTCTCGGGCGGTTGACGTGAGCGGTGCCGGCAAGGTCGTTCTGGTCACCGGGGTCTCTCGTGACCTCGGTCGGCGCTGCGCTCGAGCCATTGCCGAGCATCCAGGTGTCGCGCGTGTCATCGGCGTCGACGTCGTGCCGCCTCGCGGCGACGTCGGCGACGTCTCCTTCGTGCGCGCCGACATCCGCAATCCGGTCATCGCCAAGGTCATCGCCAAGGAGGACGTCGACACCGTCGTCCACATGAGCGTGATCGCGACCCCCGGGAGCGCGGGTGGACGCAACACGATGAAGGAGCTCAACGTCATCGGCACGATGCAGCTCCTCGCTGCGTGCCAGAAGGCGCCGAGCGTGCAGAGCCTGATCGTGAAGTCGACGACGACCGTCTACGGCGCCAGCAACCGCGACCCGGCGATGTTCACCGAGGACATGGAGCCGCGTCGCGCCCCGCGCGCGGGTTACGCCAAGGACGTCGCCGAGATCGAGGGCTACGTCCGCGGGCTTCGCGCGCCGACGCAGCGACTGCCGGGTCACGATGTTGCGCTGCGCCAACGTCATCGGCCCGCACGTCGTGAGCCCGCTGACTTCCTACTTCCGGCTGCCGGTGATCCCGACCGTGCTCGGCTATGACGCCCGCATGCAGTTCTTGCACGAGACCGACCTCATGTCGGTCCTCCAGCACGCGGTCAGCACCGACGTCGCCGGCACCTTCAACGTCGCCGGTGACGGAATGCTGATGTTGTCGCAGGCGCTGCGTCGCCTGCAGCGTCCCGGCGTCCCCATGCCGGGGTTCGCCGTGGGCAGCCTCGGCTCCGCGCTGCGCTCGGCCAGGGTGGCCGACTTCTCGCCCGAGCAGCTGGCCTTCCTGACCTACGGACGCGGCGTCGACACGACTCTGATGCGTGACGTCCTCGGCTTCGAGCCCGCCTTCACCACCGGCGAGGCCTTCGCCGACTTCGCCGGCGGGCTGCCGCCCACCGGCGGCCGCACCGACAAGGTGTTCGCCGCCGTCGCCGAGCGTCTCCCCAGCACGCCGGCGCTCGAATCCTCCCAGGTAGCACAGCAGGGAAGCAAGGTGAGTCATCGTGGGTGACGCCGAGATCATTCCGATCGGGACCCGTGGCCGTCCCGGCCGGGGCACGGGAGGCAACAAGCCGTCCAGCGCCGCGCGCGGTCTGGCGCCCAACCGGTCCGCCAGCAGCCCGCCAGCAAGCCGGCCCGCCAGGCCGACGCCAGGCCGGCGAGCAAGCCAAGCCCCCAAGAAGGACGTCGCCCACCCGCCCTCGATCGAGCCGACGAACCGACGAGCGCCAGCCGAGACTTCGATCGAGCCAGAGGTCGCAAGTCAGCGCTGCTGCGAGGCCGCTGAGCGCTCGCGAACCCCGTCTCCGCCGCGCCCCCGAAGCCCGCCAGCGCCACCCGCGCCAAGGAGCGCCATCCGATGGCCGGCATCCCCGCCTCCGACTGGCTTGCGGCCTTCCAGAGCGCAGCGATGGAGCTGTTCGGCGACCAGTGGGAACCACGCATGGCGGAGTTCCTCGCGTTCCTGCGTCGCCGGGTCACCGGCGACTACGTCGTCGACGAGTACGGCTTCGATGCCGAGGTCACCCAGCGCTTCTTTATGGCCGCGCTGCGCCCGATCGCCGAGAAGTGGTTCCGCATCGAGGTGCGTGGGGTCGAGAACATCCCGACCGAGGGCGGCGCGCTGGTCGTGTCGAACCACTCCGGCACGATCCCGGTCGACGGCCTGATGACGATGGTCTCGATCAACGATGCCACCGGCCGCCAGTTGCGCGCACTGGGCGCTGACCTGGTGTTCCGCATGCCCCTGGTCAGTGCGATGGCTCGTCGGGGTGGTGCCACGCTGGCTTGCAACGAGGACGCCGAGCGGATGTTGCGCGGCGGTGAGCTCGTCGGCGTGTGGCCCGAGGGATTCAAGGGCATCGGGAAGCCCTACTCTCAGCGCTACAAGCTGCAGCGGTTCGGGCGCGGCGGCTTCGTCTCGGCCGCGATCCGCACCGGCGTCCCGATCGTGCCGTTGTCGGTGGTCGGCGCCGAGGAGATCTATCCCCTCGTGGGGAACATCCCCGCGCTGGCCCGGTTGCTCGGCATGCCCTACATCCCGATCACGCCGTTGTTCCCCCTGCTGGGGCCGCTGGGCCTGGTGCCGCTGCCCTCGAAGTGGCTGCTGGAGTTCGGCGAGCCGATTCGCACTGACGAGTACGACGCTGGGGCGGCTGACGACCCGATGCTCGTGTTCGACGTCACCGACCAGGTGCGCGAGACGATCCAGCAGACGCTCTACACGCTGCTGATGCAGCGCCAGTCGGTCTTCCGCTGACCTCGGCGAACTCGGCGGAGCGTCAGTTCTTCGACCCGCCGGGCTTCGGTCCACCGAGCAGGCCGTCGACCACTCCCTCGACGGTGCCAGTCACGGTGCCAGTCACGACGTCGTGGACCCCCGTGATCAGCTCACCGACGGCGTCGACGTCGATACCCGTGGTCACGGCGCCGAGCGGGTCGTCCTTCTTGCCGCCGCGGTCTGGCTTCTCGGTCGCTGTGGGCCGACCGGTCAGGTCGGTGTCATGTCCGGGTCGACTCGGGGGCCGACTGCTCGTCCTCGTTCGTCGGTGCGGTCGGCTCAGCCGGCTTTCGAGCGGGGCTTGCGGGGCTTGTCCGACTTGGCTTCCGGAGCCAGCTCCTCGGAGCTGGTGGCCTTGACGAGGGTCCTCAGCAGTGGGGTGGACACGGCGGCGGAGAAGAGCTGCGTGGTGGTCGCCGGCACGTCGGAGCACGTGGGACAGAGGCTCAACGCTTGCAGGTCGATCTGGTTCAGCACCGTGGCGGCGGTGAACAGGGAGCCGCGAGCCGCCTCGGGCAGGATCGCCTGGAGCTGCTGGAGCTGCCTCATCGAGCGGGCCGCGAAGCTGCGAAGCTGCTCGATCGAGGCGGCGCTGCCGGTCTCGGCGAAGTCGGACATCAACAGGTCGGAGGCTTCGCTGACCTGGAGCGTGAAGTCCTCGAGCGTCTGCGAGATGACGGCGACGTCGTTGCTGCCCGACCGGCTCAGCTCGTCGACCTCGGCCAGTCGTCCCGACGCGCTGTCGAGCAGCGTGCCGCCCTTGTCGTCGGCGTCGCCCTGGACGCCTGTGTGCACGTTCTCGATGACGCGCTTGAGTGGGTAGAGGGTCTCGCCCGGCAGAGCGGTCTGGGCGGCCACGGCCATGGAGGCGGTGGCGCTGACGATGGCGAAGCCACCGACGGCCGCGGCGACCCGGCGCTCACGGGCCGAGCGGCGAACCGGCTCGGCGCGGCGGGCGATCAGCTGCTCGGAGGTGTCGGGGGCCAGCGCGCTCTCGGCGGCGACCATCAGCCGCTCCCGGAGGTCGGCGACGAAGGCCGGCCGGGGCTGAGGTGCCTCGACGGTGCGCAGGCTTGTGGCGAGGTCAGCGAGGCGGGTCAGCTCGGGGCGCGCGTCCGGAGCCGCGAGCGTCGAGGTGTCCTCGAGCATCGCGTTGAACTCCTCGGCGCGCTTGCGCGCCGTGAACACGGGATTCATGCCTGCCGTCCTGAATTGTCACGAGTGCCATCGGGGGAGCCGTACGTGAACCTCAACGAGCCGGCGCCGCGAGAAGTTACGGCCGGCTGGCGTGCTGTTGTGTACGTCACGACTCACGCATCCCGTCGGGCATCAGCTTCGCCAGGTTGCGGACGCCGCGCAGCTGCAGCTGCTTGACCGCGCCGTCGCTGCGCCCGAGTACGGCGGCGGTCTCGGCGATGCTCATTCCCTGCAGGAACCGCATCACCAGGCAGTCGCGCTGCTCGACCGGGAGCTGGGTCAACGCCTCGAGCAGCAGCTCGTTGGTGAGGCTGGTCAGCACCGTCGACTCGGGACCCTCGGTCGCGTCGTCGTGGTCGCCCATGTCGTCGGTCGTGAGCTCGAGCCGGGTGCGGCCCGCCTTGAAGTGGTCGGTCGCCAGGTTGCGGGCGATGGTCATCAGCCAGGCACCGAAGTCCTTGCCCTGCCAGCGGAAGTTGTTCATGCTCCGCAGCGCGCGGAAGAAGGTGTCGGAGGTGAGGTCCTCGGCCAGGCTCGACGAGCGGGTCCGGTAGAAGAGGAAGCGGTAGACCGCCGGCTGGTAGTGGTCGTAGAGCAGACCGAAGGCCTCGGTGTCGCCGCCTCGGGCCAGCTCGACCAGGGCGATCATCCGAGTGCGGTCGGCCTCGCTGTCCTCGGAGGACGCCGCGTGCTCGGCGTCACCGAACCCGCCGGAACCCATCGAGCCGGGCGAGTCGGTGGTGAGGGCCTCGGAGAGCAGCCACGCGGGGCCTGCCGCAGCAGCTGGCTCCGCGAGGCCGGGCTCGAGCAGGAGACGTGCGACAGCCGCGCGCAGGGCCTCCAGCCCGCGCGCACCAGCCAGCCCCTCCACAGGCATGCTCAGCGCCCTCCCCGCAACGACTCTCCCCGAGTCATCGCCGATCCTAGGTCAGAACTGACGCTGCGCGCAGGAAACGGCGGAAATCCTTCTCTGGCTGCTGCAGAGCTAGCGGGGGGTTCACCGCGCGGCGCAGGGCGACGCCGGCGGCGACGGTGCCGCTCACGGCGCCGGCCGCCGCACCGACCAGCAGGCCAGCGCGGGCGGCCTTGCGGCCGGTGCGGTAGTCGCGGACCTGCCAGTGCTGGGCACGAGCGTGCGCGCGCAGCTTGGCGTCGGGGTTGATGGCCACCGGGTGGCCGACGAGGCTCAGCATCGGAAGGTCGTTCTAGGAGTCGGAGTAGGCCGAGCAGGCGCTGAGGTCGAGACCCTCCCGCGCGGCGAGTGCGTGGACCGCGACCGCCTTGGCCGGGCCGTGCAGCATGTCGCCGACGAGCTGCCCGGTGTAGACGCCGTCCACGTGCTCCGACACCGTGCCCATCGCTCCGGTGAGGCCGAGCCGGCGGGAGATGATCTGGGCGATCTCGATCGGGGCCGCGGTGACCAGCCACACCCGTTGTCCCTCGTCGAGGTGCAGCTGAGCCAGCGCGCGGGTGCCCGGCCAGATGCGGTGCGCCATCGCCTCGTCGAAGATCTCCTCACCGAGCTCCTCGAGCTCGGCGACGGTGTGGCCGGCGATGAAGCTCAGTGCGGAGTTGCGGGCCTCGGCGACGTGCTCGGGATCCTCCACCCCGACCACGCGGAAGTAGGCCTGCTTCCAGGCGGCCCCACGATGTCGCGGGTGGTGAAGAACTTGCGTCGGTGCAGGCCGCGCGCGAGATGGAAGATGCTGGCGCCCTGCATGACGGTGTTGTCGACGTCGAAGAAGGCCGCGGACGTCGGATCGGTCGGATGGTCGAGCGCCACCTCGACCTCGGTGGCCGCAGCCGCGGCCTCGCCGGCCATCACCGAGCGCTGCTGCAGGTCGACCCGGCGGCTCGGTCGGTCCGCGGGAGTCATGCCGCCAGGCTAGTGCGACTCGTAGACTCCGCCCATGCCGCCCACGGACGCCGTTGCCGACACCCCGTCACAAGGTGGCGTAGCCGGGCTGGTGACGGTGGCCGCCGCGGAGAATCCTGACAAGCTCGCCATCGTCGAGGCCGGAGGGCGCAGCGTCACCTGGACCCAGCTCGACGACGAGGTGGGCCGGGTCGCGACGGGTCTCGGCGCAGCGGGCATCGTTGCTGGCAACCGGGTGATGATCGCCAGCAGCAACCGGATCGAGTTCGTGACCACGTACCTCGGTGTGCTGCGCGCCCAGGCCGTCGCCGTTCCGGTGAACCCGCGGGCGACGGCGCACGAGCTGGCGCGGATGCTGGCCGACAGCGGTGCGCGGATGGTGGTGGCCGACGGCGACACCGTGACCACCGTGCGCGAGGCCGTCGAGCACCTGGCGGCCGACCAGTCGCCCACCGCGCCGCCGCCCCGCGTCGTCGTGATCGGGACGACGCTGCGCCCGGGCGAGCGCTCCTACGACCACCTGCGTGCCGACACCGCGCGACCCACGCCTCCGCTGCAGGACCTCGAGCGGCTCGCTGCGCTCCTGTACACCAGTGGCACCTCGGGACTCCCGCGCGCCGCGATGCTGAGTCATCGGGCGCTCGCCGCGAACATCGAGCAGGTCGCCTCCGTCGAGCCACCGATGATCCACGGCGACGACGTCGTGCTCGGGGTGCTGCCGCTCTTCCACGTCTACGGGCTCAACGCCGTGCTGGGCGGCGTGCTGCGCCACCGCGCCAAGCTGGTGCTCACCGACCGGTTCGACCCCGAGGGCACCCTCGACCTGATCGACGACGAGGCGTGCAGCGTCGTCCCCGTCGCTCCGCCGGTCTTCGCCCACTGGCGCACCCTCGACCTGGCCGAGCGGCTCGGACCGGTGCGGCTGATGCTCTCGGGCTCGGCACCGCTGTCGGGCGAGCTGCTGCAGGAGTTCACCGCAGCTCTCCGGGGTGCCGATCCACCAGGGCTACGGGTTGACCGAGGCTGCCCCGGTGGTGACGAGCACGCTGCGCAGCCACGACGCCCAGCCCGGATCGGTCGGGGCGGCGCTCGACGGCATCGAGCTGCGCCTGGTCGACGAGGCCGGCTCCGTGGTGCCCGGTGACGACCCCGGTGAGATCCAGATCAAGGGACCGAACCTGTTCAGCGGCTACTGGCCCGACGGCGTCGACGGCCCCGACGGTGACGGCTGGTGGTCAACCGGGGACGTGGGCTTCCTCGACGCCGCGGGCGACGTCTTCCTCGTCGACCGGCTCAAGGAGCTGGTCATCGTCTCGGGTTTCAACGTCTACCCGGTCGAGGTCGAGCAGGTCGTGCTCGACGTCGACGGGGTGCGGGCTGCGGCGGTGATCGGCGTCGAGGATGCCGAGACCGGCGAGGCGGTGGTCGCCTTCGTGGTCGCTCCCGGCGCCGACCCGGTGACGGTCGAGGCCGCCGTCCGGGCTCGCTGCGAGGAGCGGCTGGCCAGGTTCAAGGTGCCGAGCCGCATCGAGGTCGTCGACGAGCTGCCGCACACGGTGACCGGCAAGGTGCAGAAGGGTCGGCTGCGCGGCCTCGAGCGTCGACGCATGCTCGGACTCCTGGAGTAGCGGTGCCGTCACCCCCGCCAGAGCCCCCACCAGAGCCCCCACCAGAGCCACGGGTCACGCTGTACTCCCGGCCGGGCTGCCACCTGTGCGAGGTCGCCGAAGCGGTGGTCGCCGAGGTGTGCGCAGCCCTGGGGGAGCGGTACGCCGTGGTCTGGATCGACGACGACCCCGAGCTGCAGCGTCGGTTCACCGACGAGGTGCCGGTGACCTTCGTCGACGGCAGGCAGCACGACTTCTGGCGGGTCGACGCTGCGCGGCTGCGCGCTGCGCTTCTGTGACTCATGGCACCCCTGCCCGCCGGTGACCGTCCAGGTGTGCTAGTCGGCGCTCCCGCTCATTTTGTTCCCGCGTTCACAAACTCCTACAGTGATCGGGCCGCGACGCCCTGAGCGACTCCCAGACGACTCATGGTGGCGCCGTGGCTGGAGAGAAGAGCAGTGACCGCACGGAGTTCGAGCGAGACGGCCCGGGACATCCCGGAGGCCACAGTCGCCCGCCTGCCCGTCTATCTGCGAGCCCTCAACACCCTCGCCGATGACGGCATCCGGACCTGCTCCAGCGAGGACCTCGCCACGGCGGCCGGCGTCAACAGCGCCAAGCTGCGCAAGGACCTCTCCTACCTCGGCTCCTACGGCACCCGCGGGGTCGGCTATGACGTCGACTACCTGCGCTACCAGATCGCCCGCGAGATCGGGGTGACCCAGGACTGGCCGGTCGTCATCGTCGGCATCGGAAACCTGGGCCACGCCCTCGCGAACTACTCCGGCTTCCGCAGTCGTGGCTTCCGCGTCGTCGCCCTGCTCGACGCCGACACCGCCCGGCATGGTGAAGAGGTGGCTGGCGTCGAGGTGCGCCCCTTCGACGACCTCGAGGAGATCGTGGAGACCCACGGGGTCGCGATCGGGGTCATCGCCACCCCGGCGCTCGCCGCCCAGGACGTCGCCGACCGGCTGGTCGCGGTCGGTGTCAGCAGCATCCTGAACTTCGCCCCGTCGGTGATCTCGGTGCCCGAGGGCGTCGACGTCCGCAAGGTCGACCTCTCGATCGAGCTGCAGATCCTGGCCTACCACCAGCAGCGGAAGGCGAACGTCTCGTGAGCCTCCATACCCCACGACGCTCTTCGTCTCTCCCGCTCCGCTCCTCCGTCGAACGACGCCGCGGGGGGCCCGAGTGAGCGTCCTCGTCGTGGGCATCTCCCACAACTCCGCGCCGGTCTCCCTGCTCGAGCAGGTCGCGCTCGGCCCCGACGGCGTCCACAAGCTCGTGCACGACGCCGCCTCGTGCCAGCACGTCACCGAGGCCACGGTCATCTCCACCTGCAACCGGGTCGAGATCTACACCGAGGTCGACCGTTTCCACGGCAGCGTCGAGTCGCTCTCGAAGCTGCTCGTCGAGCGCGCCGGTGAGACCGCCGAGGCGATGCTGCCCCACCTCTACGTGCACTACGACGACGGCGCGGTCGCCCACCTGTTCCAGGTGGCTGCCGGCCTCGACTCGATGGCCGTCGGCGAGGGGCAGATCCTCGGCCAGACTCGGGAGGCGCTCCGGCTCGGTCAGGAGCTCGGCACCGTCGGTCCGGCCCTGAACGTGCTCTTCCAGCAGGCGCTGCGAGTCGGCAAGCGCTCGCGCGCCGAGACCGGCATCGACCGGGTCGCCCCCACGCTCGTCTCGGCGGCGCTCGACCGCTCCGACCAGGTGGTCGGCCAGGTCGCCGGCACCCGGTGGTCGTGGTCGGTGCCGGGGCGATGGCCGGGCTGGCGACGGCGACGGTCAGCCGGCTCGGGGCCCGCCACATCAGCGTGCTCAACCGCACTGCCGACCGCGCCGACCGCCTTGCTGCGGAGTACGGCGCACACCCCGTGCCGCTCGAGCGCCTGTCCGCCGAGATCGCCGAGGCCGACATCGTCATCACGTGCACCGGGGCCTCCGGGGTGCTCATCACCCGCGACATGGTCGAGCGTGCCCGCGCCGGCATCGACCGCCCGTTGTCGCTGATCGACGTGGCGCTGCCGCACGACGTCGAGCCGACCGTGGCCGAGCTGCCCGGCGTCTCGCTCATCGGGTTGGCCGAGCTGGCCTCCATGCTGCACGACACCGACGCTGGCCGGGAGGTCGCCGAGGTGCGCCGCATCGTGGGCGAGGAGGTCACCTCGTTCCTCACCGCGCGTCGCAAGGCCAGCGTGGCGCCGACGGTCGTGGCGCTGCGCTCGATGGCCACCTCGGTGGTCGACGCGGAGATGGTCCGCCTCGAGTCGCGGCTGCCCCACCTCGCTCCCGCCGAGCGCGTCGAGATCCGGCACGCCGTGCGCCGAGTCGCCGACAAGCTGCTCCACGAGCCGACCGTGCGCGTCAAGGAGCTCGCCAACGAGCAGGGCGCCGTCTCCTACGAGCGGGCCCTCGCCGAGCTGTTCGCCCTCGACCCCGAGTCGGTCAGCGCGATGACGCGGCCAGACGTCCGGGGGCCGACGTTCCGGCGCTCGACGTCGAGGAGGTCGAGTCATGACGCCGCCTATCAAGATCGGCACCCGCGCCAGCCTGCTCGCCACCACCCAGGCCGGCCACGTGGCCGCCCTGATTCGTGACCTCCTCGGCCGGGAGACCGAGCTGGTCGAGGTGGTCACCGACGGTGACCGCAGCCAAGCCAGCGGGGCACCGCTCGCCGGCTCGAGCGCCACCGGCGTCTTCGTCGGCGCGTTGCGCGACGGCTCTGCTCGACGGCTCGGTCGACGTCGCCGTCCACTCGCTGAAGGACCTCCCCACCCAGCCCGCCGAGGGCATCGCGCTCGCCGCGGTCCCGACCCGCGAGGACCCCCGCGACGTCGTGGTCGCGCGCGACGGGCTGACCCTCGGCGAGCTGCCGGTCGGCAGCCGCGTCGGCACCGGCTCGCCTCGCCGCGCGGCCCAGCTCCACGCCCTGGGCCTCGGTTTCGACGTGGTCGGTGTCCGTGGCAACATCGACACCCGGATCGGCAAGGTCCGCGACGGTGAGCTCGACGCGCGTCGTCCTGGCCCGCGCCGGCCTGGCCCGAATCGACCGCCTCGACGAGGCCACGGAGGTGCTCGACCCCTTGCAGATGCTGCCCGCGCCCGGCCAGGGAGCGCTGGCCGTCGAGTGCCGTGCCGACGACGTCCTGGCCGCCGAGCTCGGTGCCCTCGACGACGCGCGCTCGCGCGCGACGGTCGACGGCCGAACGCGCTGTCCTGGCCACCCTCGAGGGCGGCTGCTCCGCGCCGATCGGCGCCCTGGCCGAGGTCGTCGAGGGCGAGGACGGCGACGAGCTGTGGGTGCGCGCGGTCGCGCTCTCGCTCGACGGGACCCTCTCGGTGCGTCGCTCGGCCTCCGGCGACCTGTCCGACGCCGAGCGGGCTCGGCGTCCGGTTGGCCGAGGAGATGCTCGCCGACGGAGCCGGCGACCTGACCGAGGCCCCCAGCATCAGAGTCCCCAGATCACCGGCCAGCTCGACCCAGCTCAGATTCACCCAGCCCAGCAGATCAGCAGATCCAGCAAAGGTGCCGAACGCATGACGCGAGCAAAGTCCACCTCATCCTCCGCCGGCAGCGCCGCTGACCGGATTGCCCGCTCCTGGGTGTCGTTCGTCGGCAGCGGTCCCGGCGACCCCGACCTGCTGACGGTGCGCGCCGTCGACCTGCTGCGGCAGGCCGACGTGATCATCACCGAGGCACCCGAGCACGACGGTCTCGTGCGGCGGCTGCTGGGTCTGCCCGCGCCCGTCGTCGTCGACGCGGACGCCGCTGGGACGAGCCCGCCGACGGTCGAGCCCGCGAGCAGGTCGGCCCCGAGCTGATCGACGGCGGCTTCGGCGAGGACGGCCAGCCGCTGACCCACGCCGCCCGCGCCAAGGTCGTCGTCAAGCACGCCAAGCGCGGCCTGCGCGTCGTCCGGCTGCTCGCCGGCGACCCGTTCCTCTACGCGTCGGGTCCCGAGGAGGCGCAGGCCTGCGCCAAGGCCGGCATCGGCTTCGAGATCGTGCCCGGGGTCTCGTCGGTCGGTGCGGTGCCTGCCTACGCCGGCATCCCGCTGACCACCAAGGACCACCGCGAGGTCGCCGTGGTCACGTGCGGCGACCGCGTCGACTGGAGCCAGTACGCCGACGGCCGCACCCTCGTGCTGCTCTCGGCCGTCGGCCAGATCGGCGACATCGCCAAGGAGCTCGTCGCTGCCGGCCGGTCGGCCGCGACTCCGTCGCGATGACCCGGGTCGGCACGACCACCGAGCAGCAGACCGTCATCTCCACGCTCGACCGGATCGCCGTCGACGCGCGCGCGGCCCGGATGGCCCCGCCGGCGATCACGGTCGTCGGCGAGGTGGTCGACCTGCGCGAGACGCTGTCGTGGTTCGAGACCAAGCCGCTGTTCGGCTGGCGGGTGCTGGTGCCTCGCACCAAGGACCAGGCTGCCTCCCTCTCCATCGGGCTGCGTGGCTTCGGCGCCGTGCCCGAGGAGGTGCCGACCATCTCGGTCGAGCCGCCGCGCAACCCGATGCAGATGGACAAGGCCGTGCGCGGCCTCGTCGAGGGTCGCTACGAGTGGATCGCCTTCACCTCGGTCAACGCGGTCAAGGCCGTGCGGGAGAAGTTCGAGGAGTACGGCCTCGACGCCCGCGCCTTCTCCGGCCTGAAGATCGCCGCGGTCGGTGAGAAGACCGCCGCCGCGATCGCTGCCTGGGGTCTGCGCGCCGACCTGATGCCCTCCGGTGAGCAGTCCGCTGCTGGTCTGCTGGCCGACTGGCCCGAGTTCGACGACCTGCTCGACCCGATCAACCGGGTCTTCCTGCCGCGCGCCGACATCGCCACCGAGACCCTGGTGGCCGGCCTGATCGACCTGGGCTGGGAGTGCGACGACGTCACCGCCTACCGCACGGTGCGCGCGACGCCGCCGCCGGCGCCGGTGCGTGATGCGATCAAGACCGGCAAGTTCGACGCGGTCGTGTTCACGTCGTCCTCGACCGTTCGCAACCTGGTCGGTATCGCCGGCAAGCCGCACCCGTCGACGGTGATCGCCGTGATCGGGCCCGCGACGGCCAAGACCGCCGAGGAGCACGGCCTGCGGGTCGACGTCCTCGCGCCGAAGCCGGACGTCGACGAGCTCGTCAGCGCGCTGGCCGACTTCGGCGCCTCGCGTCGCTCGGCCATGGTCGAGGCCGGCGAGCCGGTCACCAAGCCGTCGGATCGCAAGCCGTCTGCTCGCCGGAAGACCTCGTCGGCGCGGTGATCACGGTGCCTGACCCGGTGCCTGACCGGTGCCGCCCCCGTCGTCCGTCCGCGTCGCTTGCGGCGAACCGCGGCACTGCGCCGGTTGGTGGCCGAGACCTCGCTGGAGGCACGGCAGCTCGTGCTGCCGGTGTTCGTCCGTGAGGGGCTGGTCGAGCCCCGGCCGATCAGCTCGATGCCTGGCGTCGTTCCAGCACTCGCTCGTCCTCGCTGCTGGCCGCGGCTACCGAGGCCGCCGAGCTCGGTCTCGGCGGGCTGATGCTGTTCGGCATCCCCGAGCACAAGGACGCCGAGGGCTCAGGCGCCATCGATCCTGATGGCGTGCTGAACCGGGCGATCCGTGACGTCGTGCCGAGGTGGGTGACGCGATCTCGGTGATGGCCGACCTGTGCCTCGACGAGTTCACCGACCACGGTCACTGCGGCGTGCTCGACGCCGACGGGCCAGTCGACAACGACGCCACGCTGGCGATCTACGCCGAGATGGCACGCGCGCAGGCCGCTGCGGGCGTCGACCTCGTCGGTCCGAGCGGAATGATGGACGGCCAGGTCGCCGTGGTCCGCTCCGCGCTCGACGTCGCCGGGCACACCGACGTCGCGGTGCTGGCCTACTCGGCGAAGTACGCCTCGGCCTTCTTCGGTCCGTTCCGCGAGGCCGTCGACTCCTCCCTCCAGGGCGACCGGCGCACCTACCAGCAGGACCCCGCCAACGGTCGAGAAGGCGTGCGCGAGGCGCTGCTCGACGTCGCCGAGGGCGCCGACATCGTGATGGTGAAGCCGGCCCTGGCCTACCTCGACGTGCTGCGCCAGGTGCGCGACGCCGTCGACGTGCCGGTGGCGGCCTACAACATCTCCGGCGAGTACGCGATGGTCGAGGCCGCTGCGGCCAACGGCTGGATCGACCGCGAGGCCGCGATCCTCGAGACCCTGCTCTCGCATCCGCCGAGCCGGCGCCGACGTCGTGCTCACCTACTGGGCGGCCGAGGCTGCCCGGTTGCTCGCACGCTGACGGCGCCGACCCGCGGAGTCACTACGATCAGCGCTTGATGTTGATCAGGTCGTCGAGCACCTGGTCGGACGTCGTGATGACGCGCGAGCTCGCTTGGAACCCGCGCTGGGCGAGGATCAGGTTGGTGAACTCCGCAGCCAGGTCGACGTTCGACATCTCGAGGGCGCCGGCGGTGATCGTGCCGCGACGTCCGATGCTCGACACGTCGATGTCGGCGGCGCCGGAGTTGGCGGACTCGCGGAACATCGTCTCGCCGGCCCGCTCCAGGCCCTGGGGGTTGTTGAAGTCGGCGATGGCGAGCTGGGCGATGTCGCGCTGGACGTCGTCGGAGAAGACGCCGCGCAGCTTGCCGTCAGTGCCGAACGTGTACGACGTCAGCTCGACGCCGACGGGAACCGGCGGCAAGAGCGCTGCCGCATCGAGGGTGATGTCGGCCGGTGCGCCGGTCGGCAGACCGGCGGCGTCCAGGGCGAAGCCCTGCACCCGGGCACCCGAGGCGTTCACCAGGGTGCCGGTCTCGTCGAACGTGAAGGCGCCGGCCCGGGTATAGAGGTTCTGACCGTTCATCGCGACCACGAACATGCCGTCGCCGTTGAGCATCAGGTCGGTCGAACGGCCGGTCAGCTGTGCGGACCCCTGGCCCAGGTTGCTGACGGTGGCGGCGAGCTGGACGCCGAGGCCGACCTGCACCGGGTTGGTGCCGCCGCGGGCGGTGTTCGAGCCCGAGGCGCCGGTGAGCATCTGGCTCAGGGTGTCGGCGAAGACGGTGGTGCTCGACTTGAAGCCGATCGTGTTCGCGTTGGCGATGTTGTTGCCGGTGACGTCGAGCATGGTCTGGTTGACGCGCAGGCCGCTGATGCCGGCGAAGAGTGAACGAAGCATGGAACTGTCCTTTCAGACGGTGGTGCTGGATGGGTCGGACGGGGTGGGGTCGACGCTCGCCGCGTCGCCCAAGGTGTCTTGGCGGCCATACCGCTCACGGACAGGACGGCGCCGAGGGAGACCTCGTCCTCGCCGATGGTGAGCCTCGGACCGTCGACGCCGAAGGCGACGCTGGCAACGGTCCCGGTGACGGTGGTGCCGTCGGCGTTGGAGTAGGTCACCTCGTGACCGACCATGCTGCTGGCGCCGAAGGCCAGCTGGGCCGACAGCAGGACCGCCGTCTGGTCGGCGATGTCCTGCAGCTTCTCCAACGAGGTGAACTGGGCCGACTGGGCCAGAAACTCTCCGGAGTCAGCTGGGTTGAGCGGGTCCTGGTAGCGCAGCTGGGCGACCAGGAGATCCATGAACATCTGCTTGTCGGCCTTCGCGGACGCGCGGGCCGGATCTGGCATCAGTGCTGCCAGGCCGTTGCCGACGACCGCCTCGGTGGCGGGTACGGACATGGCTCCTCCTCACATGGTCACGTCGAGCCGGGACCGGCTCGCTGTGACCTGGTCGGTGCCGTCCGTGGCGCGGGTGGGGTGTGGGGCGGCGGGCGTCCGTGCCTGCCGTCCTCGGTCGCGACGGGACGCATCGGGATGCGGTCCGCCGGACGTCTGGTGTGAGGGAGCTTGGCCGAGATCGAGCTGCGTGCCGTGCTGCGCGACCAGCTGGGCCGCGGTCGGCGCAGACACCGCTGCGACCGGGGCAGGGACATCGCGCACCGTCACCCGGACGTCGCCGGCGTGGGTCTCCAACAGCTGCCGCAGCTCGGGAGAGCCCTCGCTCAGCGCGTGCCTGGCCTGCTCTGAACCGGCAGTAAGGCGGACGTGCACCGAGTCGCCACGCATGCTCAGGGTGACGCGCACCTCGCCGAGCGCCTCGGGGGCGAGCTTGAGCGTGAGGTGCTGGGTCGGTCTGCTCTGGGGGCCGGTGCTCACCAGGCGCTCGACCTCGGCGAACACCTGGTGGGTCACGGTCGGCGTCGCCACTGGTGCCGGCGCCGGCGCCGGCGCCGACGTCGGGGCCTGGGTCGGCACCGGCGCTGGCACCTGCACTGGCATAACTGTGCTGAGAGAGGTCGTTGCGACGGAAGTAGCCGACGTCATCGGAGCGGCCGCTGCCGGGGCCGTCGTCGACGGTTGCGGCGCGGTGTCCGCGTCGGCCTCGGTATCTGGCCCCCCGTCTGAGCCACATCTGGCCCACCGTCTGGCCCACGTCTGGCCCAACGACTGGCCCACGTCTGGCAACGTCTCGGCGTGAGCAGCGGACTCGGGCTGTGCCGGCGCCTGGATGGGAGCAGCTGGTGCGGCCGGCGCATCGAGAGTCGCCGGTGCAGATCTCGGCGAGGCGGAAGGGATCGGCAGCGTGGGGATCGGCAGCGGGGGGATCGGCAGGTGCGCCAACCAGAGCGGCACTGGCGCGGTGAACGCCGCCCGGCTCCGTCTCAACGTCGTTGTCCGTCGAGTCGGCGTCAACGTGCGCCGACTCGGTGGGAGTGGGTGATGAGTCTGCGACAACGTGCGCCGACTCGGTGGGAGTGGGTGATGAGTCGGCGTCAACGTGCGCCGACTCGGCATTGATGCAGATGCCGGTGAGCAGGTCGAGGAGGGCCTCGAAGCCACCCGCGGCACCGTCGGTGGCCGAGGGGGTGGTCGGTGCTGCTTCACCCGGGGTGGCCAGCAGTCCCGGCGTCGGAAGTGCCATCAGCAGCGTTGAGATGTTCATGCCATCCCCGATCCGTCGAGCTGCGCCAGGATCGAGCGCACGTAGTTCTGGGTCTCCGGATACGGCGGTACGCCGTCGTAGCGCAGGACGGCGCCGGGGCCGGCGTTGTAGCCGGCGAGCGCCAGGTCGACGCTGCCGAAGCGCTCGAGCAGCTGCTTGAGCAACCGGGCGGCGCCGTCGACGGCTTGAGCCGGGTCGAACGGGTCGCTGACGCCGAGGCCGGCGGCGGTGCCCGGCATCAGCTGCATCAGGCCCTGGGCGCCGGCGGGGCTGACCGCGCTCGCGTCGAAGCTCGACTCCTGACGGGCCACCGCGGCGAGCAGCCGCGAGCTCACACCGTGCCGTGCCGAAGCATCGGCGAACAGGTCGGCATACGGCGTCTGCTCGGCGGGCGTGCTGCTGCCGGGCAGCACTCGCCGGATGTAGTCCGGGGCCTCGGCGACGTCGGAGACCCGGATGTCGAGCCCCGTGCGGGGCGCTTCGATCATCTTGCCGCCACCGATGTAGATGGCGATGTGGTCGGCTCCGACGTTGCGGCCCGAGTTGTCCCAAGCGATCAGGTCACCGGGCTGGGCTTCGGCCATCGAGGCGACGGCGGTGCCGGCACGCGCCTGGTCGGCCGAGACGCGCGGCAGGTCGATGCCGAGCGAGGAGTAGACGTGCTGCACCAGACCGGAGCAGTCCATGCCGCCGTCGCCGGGGTCGTCGCCGCCCCAGACGTAGGGGAGCCCGATGTAGCGCTGGGCCTCGGCCACCACGCGGGCGCCGCTCACCTCGCCGCTCGACGTCGGAGCGGCTCCGGCGTTGGTGCCGAGGTCGTCGGTGGCCACCGACTGGGCCAGCCAGTCGGCGAACTCGGTCGAGCCCGTCGTGGTCGTGCCGCCGAGCACGCGCGAGGCAGCCAGCGACGTCGCTGAGGTGGCCGAGGTCGACGTGCTGGTGGGCACGAGGAGGGCGAGCTGGGCCTGGATCTGGGCGATCCGACCGGTGATCTCCGCGACGCTCACGCGATCACGTCCCCTTGCTGGAGCCCTTGCTGGAGCCCTTGCTGGAGCCGGAGTCGGAGCCAGCGTTGGGCGGAGATGTCGTCGAGCTCGACGACCTCGCGCTTGTGGCGCTCGGCCAGTCGTTCGGCGGCGCGACGCTCGAGCAGATGCTCGACGGCGTCGAGCCGCGAGCGGTCGGAGCGCCAGCGGGCGCCGGCGTCCAGGGCGACGACGCGTGCGGCGTCGAGCTGGTCGCGGCGCCGAGCGGATGACCTCGCGCTGCGCCACCAGCATCTGCGGACGGCGACGTAGTGGCCGGCCGAGCCCTCGGGGTCGCGGTGCGCGGCCAGGGCGGCATCGAGCCGGGCGACCTGGTCGGCGGCCATGCCGCTCCTCCAGCAGCGCCTGCTGCAGGCCGATCCGGCTGTCTCGCTCGCGCACCTCGCGCACGCGGGCGACGGCGCGCAGGCCCGCGGTCGTGCTCGCCCACCTTGCTCATCGCGCCACCAGCGCGACGCAGCGCCGCCCAGGTGTCGGCCGAGGGGAGTGCTGTCGTCCATGTCCTGCCGCAGGAAGGCGTCGATGGCGGGCATCCGCGCGAGCGCCAGGTCGGCGTCCGGGTCGGTGCCGCTCACGTAGGCGCCGATCTCGACCAGCTCGCGCACTGATGCGGTGCGCGGCGAGCATCCGGCGCAGCGCGACCGAGTCGCCGCGCTGCTCGGGCGTGGTGACCGCGCCGGTGACGCGCGAGATCGACTCGAGCACGTCAATGCTCGGGAAGTGGCCAGCGGTGGCCAGCCGTCGGGTGAGCACGACATGGCCGTCGAGGATGGACCGGGCGGTGTCACCGATCGGGTCCTGCATGTCGTCACCCTCGACGAGCACGGTGTAGAGCCCGGTGATCGATCCGCTGGGCGAGGTGCCGGCCCGCTCGAGCAGGCGGGGCAGCAGTGCAAAGACGCTGGGCGGGTAGCCGCGGGTGGCGGGCGGCTCGCCGGCCGACAGACCGATCTCGCGCTGCGCCATCGCGACGCGGGTCAGGCTGTCCATCATCAGGACGACGTGGCGACCGGCGTCGCGGAACGACTCGGCGATCCGGGTGGCGACGAACGCCGCGCGCAAGCGCACCACCGGGGGTGCGTCGGACGTCGCGACCACGACCACCGAGCGAGCCAGCCCCTCGGGGCCGAGGTCGTTCTCGATGAACTCGCGCACCTCGCGGCCGCGCTCGCCCACCAGCGCGATGACCGAGACCTCGGCATCGGTGCCCCGGGCGACCATGGACAGCAGGCTGGACTTTCCGACGCCCGAGCCGGCCATGATGCCGAGCCGTTGCCCTCGGCCGCACGGCACGAGGGCGTCGAGGGCTCGAACGCCGAGCCCGAGTGGGTGCACGATGCGCGGTCGTGCCAGCGCGTCGGGCGCGTCGGCGTCGACGCCCACCGTGTGCATGCCGGGCAGCAGCTCCAGGGCCGTACCGTCGTCCATCGGGCGCCCCAGGCCGTCGAGCACCCGACCGCGCAGTGCGTCGCCGACGGTGATCTGCAACGGACCGCCGGTGTGCCGCACCGGGACGCCGACGTCGATACCGGTGGTGGAGCCGAGGGGCAGGCAGGTGAGCCCGGATCCGCTCGACGAGACGACCTCGGCCAGCACCGGTGGGCGCGAGCCGATCTCGAGCAGGTCGCCCACAGCGGCGGCTAGGCCGACCACGCGGAGGTGCAGTCCGACGAGCTCGCGCACGCGGCCCAGGGAACGCGGGCGGACGGCGTCCAGGGCCCGAACCCGCCCCTCGGCGATGAGAGTCATGTGAGGGCCTCGCGCACCCGGTCGAGCGCGGCGCCGACACCCAGGTCGATCACCTGGTCGTCGGTCTCGAGCACGGCGTCGTCGAGTGCCAGTCCGGGGTCGCCCACGATCCGCACGTGCTCGGCCTCGAGCGCGGCACGCAGGTCGGCGTCCGCCACGACATCGGGGTGCAGCCGCACCGTCACCGGCACGCCGGTGGGCAGCAGCTGCAGCGCCCGTCGGACGGCGTCGGCCCCGCGGTCGGGTGAGATGCGCAACTCGTGGCCGACCAGTGCCTCGGTGATCTCGTAGGCCAGCTGCAGAGCGTGGTCCTCGATCTCGATCGCGACGGCGGCGGTGGCACGGGCGAAGGCCTCGGCGCTGCGGGCCAGCGCGAGCGACCGCGGCGCGGTGCTCGGTCTCGCGCTGTTCCTCGACGCGAGCGATCTGCTGCTCGACCACCAGGGCCTCAGCGGCAGCGGCGGATGGCGGCCTCGCGGCGTCCGTCGGCCCAGCCCACGGCGTAGCCCTGAGCACTGGCCGCGCGGCGGGCGTTGGTGGCCAGGCCCGCGAGCACCTGCTCGGTGACGGCGTCGCCCAGCACGGTGCCGTTGCCGAACCGGGTCCAGGAACCGTCGCGCAGCTCGGGTGTCGGCAGCGCGCTCGCGTCGGCAGCCTCCTGGCCCCGCAGGAGGTCAGTCGATGAACTCAACGTCGCCTCCTCGCCGCACCATGATCTCGCCGCGCTCCTCGAGCTGACGGATCGTGCGGATGACGGCCTGCTGGGCCTCCTCGACCTGGGTGAGGCGCACCGGGCCCAGCAGCTCGATGTCCTCGACCAGCGTCTCGGCCGCGCGGGCCGACAGGTTGCGGGTGACCTTGTCGCGCACGGTGTCGGAGACACCCTTGAGAGCCAGGGCCAGCGAGCGAGGTCTCGACCTGACGCAGCACCTGCTGCACCGAGCGGTCGTCGAGGTTGACGATGTCCTCGAACATGAACATCCGGCTCTTGACCTCGTCGGCCAGCGGGGCGTCGAGCGCCTCGAGTCCCTCGACGATCTGCCGCTCGGTCGCGCGGTCGGAGCAGTTGATGATGCTGACCAGTGGGTCGAGACCGCCGACGCGAGACATGTCGGCCGGCTGCAGCATCGAGGAGAGCTTGCGTTCCAGGGTGCTCTCGACCGTGCGCACGATGTCGGGCGAGGTGCGATCCATGACGGCGATCCGGTGCGCCACCTGGGCCTGCTGCTCGGGCGGCAGCCCGGAGAGCAGCAGCGACGCCTTGTCGGGCGTCATGTGCGCCAGCACCAGCGCGATCACCTGCGGGTGCTCGTCGACGATGAACGAGCGCAGCTGTGCCGGGTCGGCCTGACGCAGGAACTGGAACGGCATCTGGATCGCGGCGGCGTTGAGCCGCTCGATGATCTCGGCGGCGCGCTCGCTGCCCAGCGACTGCTCCAGCACCTGCTGGGCGAAGGCCAGACCGCCGCGACTGATGTGCTCGCGCGCCATCATCAGGTCGCGGAACTCGGTCAGCACCGCGCTCGACTCGGTGCCGGAGATGGTGTCGAGCCTGGCGATCTCGGCGGTGATCGCCTCGACCTCGTTCTCGTTCAGGTGCGCCAGCACGCTGGCGGCGCGGGTCTTGCCGAGCTGCACCAGCAGCACGGCGGCCTTGCGGGCACCGAGCCCGGCCAGGGTGGTCGCCATCTCAGGCCCGCTCCGTGAGCCAGCCGCGCAGCAGGGCCGCGACGTCCTCCGGCTGGCGCTCGATCAACGCGTCGAGCTCGGCACGCAAGTCGTCCTCCTCGGTGTGCACGGCCTCTTCGAGGGCCAGTGCAGCGGGCGGCTCGATCGAGGTTCGGGCCGCGCTCTCCTGCTTGAGCTGCTCGACGACGTACGTCGTGGCCTGCACCCGCTGCTTGGTGCGCTTGCGACCTCGCAGCAGGGCCAGGCCGACGAGGCCGGCGACGAGCAGGGCCAGGCCGCCCTTGCGGTAGAGGTCGTTCTTGCCCGCGGCGGCCGCCGCGGCGTCGGCCGCCTTCAGGTCGGCGGCAGCGGCCTCCTCGGCCGAGCGGTCGAAGGGCATGGCCGCCACCCGCACGGTGTCGCCGCGCTCGGCGTCGATGCCGATCGTGTCGGCTACCAAGCGGCGCACCTCGGCCGGGGAGTAGGCCTGCGTCGTCGCCGCGTCGAGCACGACTCCGACATGCACCTTCTCGAGCTGGCCCGGGGCGCGTTCGCGGCGCTCGACCACCGTGTCCATCACGTTGTCCTCGGTCGTCTGCGTCTTCGTGTACGAGGACTCGTCGTTGCTGCCAGTGAGCCCGGTGTCCATCTGTCCGTCGGGTCCCACGACGCCGCTCGCTCCGGACCCGCTGGCAGGGCCCTGGTAGACCTCGCTGCTCGTGCTCGAGGAGACCGGCGGAGCGTCCGGGTCGGGCTGGTAGTCGGTGCTCTCGGTGACCGAGGTGTCGAAGTTCAGCACCGGGGTGACCTGCACGGTGGAGTTGCCCACGCCCACCACGCGGTCGAGCATCGACTGCAGCCGATCGTGCAGGTCTTGTTGTACTGCTTCCACCTGCTGGTCGCGACCGGTCGCGTCAGCGCCTCCGGCGCCGTCGGGCGAGGTGAGCACCCGACCGGTGGCGTCGGCGACGGTGACGTTCTCGGGGTCGAGGCCCTCGATGCTGGACGCCACCAGGTGGACGACGGCCTGTACCTGGTCGGCGCCCAACGAGGCGCCCGGACGGGTACGCACGAGCACAGATGCCGTCGGGGGCTGCTGTTCCTCGACGAACACCTGCTTCTCCGGCAGCGCGAGGTGGACCACCGAGGTCTCGACGCCGTCGAGCGCCTCGATGGTGGCGGCGAGCTCGCCCTCCATGGCCCGCTTGAAGTCGGTCTGCTCCTTGAACTCCGAGGTGGAGAGCCCCTGGTCGTCGAGGATGGAGTAGCCACCGTCGCTGCTGGCTGGCAGCCCCTCGGCACTCAGGTCGATGCGGGACTTGTAGACCGCGTCGCGCGGCACCATCACCGTCGAGCCGCCGTCGGCGAGCTCGTAGTCGACACCAGCTGGAGTCGAGCTGCTCGATGACGGCGGAGGCGTCGGAGGACGAGAGGTCGGAGAACAGCGGCACGTAGCTCGGCGCCGAGACCCAGCGGAACACCATGAAGCAACCGAGCAGGAGCGCACCGGTGCCGATGATCGAGACGACCTTCTGGCCGTTGGTGAAACCCTCGAACAGGCGCCCGTACCGGCCCATCGCGCGGGTGAGTGTGTCCTTCATCAGCCGACCTGCATCCGCATGATCTCGGTGAACGCCTCGACGGCCTTGTTGCGCAGCGCGACCGTCACCTGCGTCGTCACCTGCGCCTCGGTGGCCGCGATCGTGTAGTCGTGCAGGTTCTGCAGGTCACCGGTCGCGGCCTGGACCGCGAGCTGGTCGGCCGTGCGCTGCACGCCGTCCAGCCGGTCGAGGCCGTCGAGCACCAGGTCGCCGAACGCGGGCCCGCTGGCCGCACGCGTGCCGGTCGTCGGTTGCGCCGCGGCCGGCGCCAGCGGGGTGAAGCCGGCGGCACTGAGCGCGCTGCTGATGCCCTCGACGCCCATGCTGCTCATCAGCGGTTACCGATCTGGATCGCGGCACCGTAGGTGTCCTGGGCGAACTTGGTCACCTGGGCGGAAGCCTCGAAGCCACGCTGAGCCATGATCAGCTGGCTCATCTGGGCGGCCTGGTCCATCGCCGGCGCCCGCACGTAGCCGTCCTCGTCGGCGAGCGGGTGCTCCGGGTCGTGGAGCAGCTCCCCCTCGGCGTCGCCGTACGCGATGCCGGTGACGTCGACCCCGCCGGCGGGATCGGCACCGACGATGAGCATCTGGGCCTGGAAGGCGCTCTCGCTGGTGGCCCGCACCGTGTTGGCGTTGGCCAGGTTGTGCGCGACCGCGTCCAGCCAGGTCTGGTGCATGCCGAGGCCGGAGGCAGCGATGTTCAAGGTGTCGAACGCGCCCATCAGACGGCCGCCGTCCGGATGAGCTCGAAACGGTCGGTGACCGCGCGGGCGACGAGCTGGTACTGGAACTGCGACTGCACCGCGGCCAGCGTCTCCTTGCGGAGGTCGACGCTGTTGCCGTTGGGGCCGACCGGCGTGTCGGTCGCCGCCACGCTCGCCGCCGTGCCGGCCAGGAGGTGGGGGGCGGAGTCGCCGGCTGAGACCGCGGCGCGCAGGGCGCTCTCGAAGTCGACGCTCTGAGCCCGGAACTGGGGGGTGTCGATGTTCGCGAGGTTGTTGGCGATCGTCTGCTGGCGCAGGGCCATGCCGTCCAGGGCGAAGCCCAGGATCGACGAGACCGCGTCGCCGGCGGCGTAGGACGGAACGGACACAGAAACCTCCCGCGAAGATGCGAGTGCGGTGCCGGTCCGTCGGCGATGACGAGCAGTCCCTGCTCGGGTGGTGCATTCGGTCGGCGCGTGGCCGACCTGAGTGATTCAGCAGAGCACGATGCTGAGTCGGCCGGTGCCGTAGCCACCGACCTCGACCATGAAGTCGGCGCGCCGGCCCAGGATCTGGGTGCGTGCACGCAGCTCGCCGGGCAGCACCTCTCCGGAGATCACCGCGTTGTAGAGCCGCAAGTGAGGAGCGTTCGGAGGGTTGAACACCGAGGCGATGATGTTGAACACCTCGCGGATGCTCTCGGCCAGCGCACCGTCGACGCGGCCGGCCTCGACCGCGTCCTGTGCCCCCTTCAGCGGCACCAGGGCCAGAGCGGCGCCGCCGAAGGCGGTGAGCGGCAGGTCGAGCGCGACGACGGCGCGCACGGTCAGCGAGTCGTCGACGTAGCTGGCCACGCTGGCGGGGTAGAACGCGCTGACGCCGAACGGTGGTCCGGGCCGCAGGTTCACCTCCTTGTCGAGGAGGTCGCCCAGCAGGTCACGGACCTCCTTGGCGGCCGGCAGGTAGGCCGGGGTGGACGTGTCGGTGGACATGACGCACTACCCGACCAAGACCGTCGAGAGCGCCTCGTCGAACACCTCAGGCGTGAACGGCTTGGCGATCAGGAATGCGGCACCTGAGCCCTGGGCCCGGGTGCGCATGTCGGCTGATCCCTCCGAGGTGACGAAGCCGAAGGGCACGGTCGAGCCGCTGCCGCGGAGCGCCTCGAGGAAGTCGATGCCCGACATCTCGGGCATGTTCCAGTCCGAGAGCACCAGGTCCGGACTCTCGCTGCGCACCTTCTCGAGTCCTTCGCGGCCGTTCTCGGCCTCGACGATCTCGTGCCCGGCGTGTCCGGACTGGCGCAGCGTGCGGATGACGATCTGCCGCATCACGCGGCTGTCGTCGACGACCAGGATCTTCATGACGGCTCCTCCGAGGTCGGGTGGGCGGGAACGCTGACGCTGACGGTGAGCACGTGGCCGCGCCAGCCGAGATCAAGGCGGCAGGCCTCGATGAGGCTGGACGACGACGACATCGGCCCGCGGGCCACGAGCGGCAGCGACAGCTTGCTCGGTCCGGCCATCAGGCTCTTCACGTTGCCGCCGATGACGTTCACCAGCTCGCCGAGCGCGTCGGTGAGGTCGTCGGCGGCCAACTCCTCCTCGTCGTCCATGCCGAGCATGGCGCGAGTGATGGCTTCGGCCAGCGGCACGGGCAGGCTGAGCAGTACGACGGCCTGCCAGGCACCGGTGACGGTGATGGCTGCGTCGAACCCAGCCTCGACCTCCTCGTCACTGGCCGGGTAGATGGGGTCGTCAGGGCCGAGGAAGGTCGTCCAGACCTCTTCGACGACGGAGTAGACGTCGGTGAGCGATGGCTCGGTGGCGAGAATCATGCCGGGACCTCCCGTGCAGCCAGACCCAGGAGCTCGAGCTTCTCGACGATCGCATCCGGGGTGAACGGTTTGATGACGTATTCGTGGGCGCCGGCCGCGAGGGCGCGGACGATCTGTCCGTGCTCGCTCTCGGTGGTCACCATCATCAGGGTCAGGTTGCGCCACCGTGGCTCGGCGCGGACTCGGGTGACGAAGGTGTAGCCATCCATGAGCGGCATGTTCCAGTCGATGAGGCACAGGTCGGGCATCAGGCCGTCCTCCAGTGCGTCTAGTGCCTCCTGGCCGTTGGCGGCTTCGGTGGTCTCGTAGCCGAGCTCGGTGACGATGCGTCGCAAGATCGAACGCATCGTCCGGGAGTCGTCGATGATCAGCGCGTGCACGGTCATGCTCCTGTCGCGGTGAGGCGGGTGGGGCCGGTCGAGATGGACGTGGGGACGGCTGGGGGAACGGCTGGCGCTCCACGCGGTCGGTGGATGACGACCCGGCCGACAGACTCGCGGACCCACGAGTCGTCGAGGTCGAGCGTCGTCTCGGTCGAGCCGAGCAGCAGGAAGCCGTCGCCAGCGACCCGGCCGCTCACGCGGCGCAGGATGTCGCGCTTGGTCTCGATGTCGAAGTAGATGAGCACGTTGCGCAGGAACACCACGTCGTAGGTGGTGGAGATCGGGAACGGCGAGGCCAGGTTCACCTGCTGGGTGGTGATCATCCGTCGCAGGTCCGCCGAGACCTCCCACTCATTGCCTACTCGGGAGAAGTACTTCACCAGCCGGGTGGCGGGCATGCCGCGGTTCATCTCGACCTGGCTGTAGCGGCCGTTCTGCGACTCGCTCGAGCATCTTGGTGGAGATGTCGGTGGCGTGGATCTTGTAGGTCCAGCCCGACGGGCAGGTGCTCGTCGAGCAGCATCGCGAGGCTGAACGCCTCCTGCCCGCTCGAGCACGCGGCCGACCAGATGTCGATGTGGCGGCGGGCCTGCCGCGCCTCGAGCAGCTGGGGCAGCATCACGTCGGTGAAGGCCTGGTACGGGGCGAGGTCGCGGAACCACGACGTCTCGTTGATGGTGAGTGCGTCCACGGCCAGGGCTCGTTCGGCGACGTTGGTGCGCAGCCGGTCGACGTACCTGTCGACGTCCGCGTCACCGACCGCTCGGGCCAGGGGGAGCAGGCGTGCCTCGACGAGGTACTCCTTGCCGCGTTCGCACAACATGGCCGTTTCCCGCTTGAGCAGGTCGGCGACGAAGGAGAAGCTGGCGTCGGAGATCACGTGCCACCGATCGGCGAGAGATCGAGGGGCCTGAGAGAAACCGCGAGAACCCGCATCAGGTGCGCGTGGCAATGGCTCAGACCAGTGCCACCTCCGGCCGATCAAGGAGGCGTGATCAAGGTCTTGGTGGTCGATGACTCCGCGGTGCTCCGCCGACTCATCACGACAGTGCTGGCTCAGGACGCCGACATCGAGATCGTCGGCACCGCCTGCGACGGCCTCGAGGCCATCGCCAAGGTCGACGAGCTGTTGCCCGACGTCGTGACGCTCGACGTCGAGATGCCGCGCATGGACGGCCTGGCCGCCGTGGAGCGGATCCACGCCGCCCACCCGAGGCTGCCGGTCATCATGTTCAGCACCCTCACCGACCGCGGTGCCGCTGCGACGCTGACCGCCCTCTCGCGCGGTGCGTCGGACTACGTGTGCAAGCCGTCGGGCGCCACCGACGTCGCCGAGTCGATGTCCCGCGTGCGCGATGACCTCGTGCCCCGCATCAAGGCGCTGGCTGGCGCCCGCCGGGTGGCCGCGGCGACTGCCGTGGTGCGTACGCGGCCAGCAGTCCCGGTGAACCGACGCCCCGAGGTGCTGGTGATAGCCAGCTCGACCGGCGGCCCGGACGCGCTGACGAAGGTGCTCTCGGGACTGCCTGCATCGTTCCCCCTACCCGTGCTCATCGCCCAGCACATGCCGCCCGTCTTCACCGCCCAGCTGGCAGACCGGCTCGACCGGGTCTCGCCGCTGACCGTGCGTGAGGCCACCGACGGCGACCAGCTGCGCCCGGGACACGTGCTCCTGGCGCCCGGCGACTTCCACCTGCGCGTGTCCCGCCGCGCGGCGACCCTGCGCGCCACCCTCGACCAGGGCGAGCGGGAGAACTTCTGCCGCCCCGCCGCTGATCCGCTGCTGCGCTCGGTGGCTGAGGCCTGCGGTCCCGTCCGTCCTCGCGCTGGTGCTCACCGGCATGGGCCAGGACGGCCTCGTCGGCGCCCGCGCCATCGTCGCCGCCGGCGGCCACGTCGTCGTCCAGGACGCCGAGTCCTCGGTCGTGTGGGGCATGCCCGGCGCGGTCGCCGAGGCAGGGCTGGCGCACGAGGTGCTGCCGCTCACCGCGATCGCCGCGCGGCTGACCACGTTGGTCACCCGGCCCGCCCTCGTCTCCTGACGACGTTGGCTTAGCTGTGCCTGAGCTGAGCCCGGACATGCCTCGACCCCCACCCGGGGAGGAATGGGTGGGGGTCGTCGGGGAAGAGGCGGATAGCCGACAGGCGAGCTGGGCTACAGATACTTCTCGACGTAGATCGGCGAGAGGCTGCTGGTGTTGGTGGCCGCGTCGACAGCCTCGACGACGGCCTGCTGGCGGCCTACGGCGCCGAGCCGCTCTGCCATCTGCTTGAGGCACGTCTGCTGGCGGATCAAGATCTGCTCAGCCCGGTCGCGCAGGGCCAGTGGGAGCGGGCCGTAGTTGGTCGGGACGTCCCAGCGGTCGATGCGCAGCTCGGCGATGTCGTTGCCGGCCCGGGCCAGGTCGCGCTCGGCGCGCATGACGTCGAGCTCAATGCGGTCCAGGGCCGACCTCCCACGCCGTGTAGGGCGTGTGCGGGTCGAGGCGGTCGTCACTCACGAGCCCTGACGCCCTGCTCAGCTCTCGGACCGTCCCGGCTCAGCGTCGCGGTGCTCATGCCACGCTCGCGTTCTGCATGGCAGCCTCGCGCCAGGTGTTGGCGAGGTCTTGCACGAGACCGAGGCAGGCCTCGGTGAGGTTCACGTCCTTGCGGATGTTGGCACGCACCAGCTGGCGTGTGCAGGAAGTCGTAGATGGACGCGAGACCTTCGCCGCCGTCCCAGGTCTCGACGTCGAGGCTGGCACGCAGCTCGAGGACGATCTCCTGGGCGTGGACCAGCTGGCGGTGCGCCTCCTCGACCGACCCGTCGCGCTGCGCCTCGGCAGCGCGGGTGACGTCGAGCACGAGGCGCTCGAGCAGCATCACCAGCAGGCGTGCGGGGCTTGCCGTGGCAACCGACGCGTCCATGTAGGTGTTGCGGGCTGAGCTGGAGTGCGAGTGGCTGGACTGCGGGGGGTGTGATGAGGGGGTCATTGGGGTGCCTTCCTTAGCTTCCCTGGTGTCTTCCCTGGCCGTGCTGAGACGTTGCTGGAGCTGGTGGAGCCTGAAGGAGCAGGTGCGTCCGTGCACCGCTTCCTTCTCCTCTATATGCGGTCGGTGAGCCTTGAACCTGAGCAATTCACGAGCCGCTGTTGGACGGCAGCGATGCGATCTGGCCGGCCAGCCAGCTGGACTGGCTGGTCATCTGGTTGAGTGCGGTCTCCAGCGCGGTGAACTGGTGCTCGAGGGCACTGCGGCGCAGCTCCAGGCGGCGGTCCCAGTCCTCGATGTTCTCCTGCATCCGCGTGATGCCCGAGCGGCGTCCAGTGATCGCCGAGGTCAGGGTCCCCTCGGTAGGATCGCTCGCGTTCTTGGCGACCTTGGCAACCTGGTCGACGAAGCCGTCGCCGGAATCGGTGAACCGCTCGAGCACACCCTGCGGATCGGCTGCGTACGCCTGGGAGAACGCCTGCTCGTCGAACTCCAGGCGTCCAGTACGGGTGAGCTGGATGCCGACCGTCGCCAACGAGGTGCCGTCGATCGGGTAGACGGCCTCGAGCAGTGACGTGCGCAGGGCACGCACCGCTCCGTCGCCGGTCAGCGGGCCGGCCGCCTTCGTCGTCGAGTTGTACCCGCTCTGCGCATCGATGTCGGCCAGCAGGCTGTTCATCGAGTCGACGAGGCCCTTCACCGCTGCGGTTACCTTCGTGGTGTCGCGACTGATCGACACCGACGAGACGGTGCCGATCGCGGTGTCGGAGGCGAGCTTGACGGTGACGCCGGGCAGGACGTCGGTGAACGTGTTGGTCGACGAGGTGACCGTCACCCCAGATCCGAGGTCGATCGTGGCGTCGCTGCCGGCGCGCACGGTGGGTCCGCCGAGCAGCGGGTCGCCGTTCTGCGCGGTCAGCGTGAAGTCCTCGGCGGCGCCGGTGACGGCAGACTCGACCATCAGCCGGTACGAGCCGTCGGCCACCTTGATCGTGCTGGCTCGCAGTCCGGTCTCGTTGTCGGGGTCGTTGATCGCGGTCACCAGGCCGGCCAGGGTGCCGTCGCCGGTGTCGAGGTCGACGGGCGAGCCGTCGTACCGGTCGATCCGGACATGTTCGATGCGCGCCGTGACGTGGTCGGTGAGCCCCGCGGCGTTCGCGAATCCGAGCCGGTGCGTCTGGGCGACGCCGGTGACCGTGACCGAGAGACTCGCCGGGCCAGCCCGGTTCCGGTGGTGACCGAGACCGACGCGTTCGACGAGGTGGTCGTCAGCGGCGCCCAGGCCGCCGGCTTCGTCAACGCCTCGGCCTTGCTGCGCAGCAGCGCCACCTTGGTGTTGAGGGTCTGCAGCGTCGTGACGAGCGACTGGTCGGTCGAGACCCGGGTCTTGAGCCTGGTCTGTGGCGCGGCCTCCAGCTGCATGAGCTGGTTGATGATGGTGGTGGTGTCCAGCCCGCTGGAGAGTCCACTGATGCTGCCATCGTTCCTCCTGCCTCAAGAGATGGGTGTGGCCACGCGGCGTGGGACTAGATCGCGTTGGAGGGCGACTAGTCCCACGCCACGTGGCGACGATCCGGTCGCGTGACGAGCTGACGTCAGCCGCGGAGCAGCGACAGCACGCTCTGCGGGGCCGAGTTGGCCTGCGCGAGCATCGCGGTGCCGGCCTGGGACAGGATCTGCGAACGGGTGAAGTTCATCATCTCCGACGCCATGTCGGTGTCGCGGATCCGGCTCTCCGGAGGCCGACAGGTTCTCGACGGCGACGTTGAGGTTGTTGATGGTGTGCTCGAACCGGTTCTGCACGGCACCGAGGTTGGCGCGGGCCGTCGAGATCGCCTTGATCTGGGTGTCGATCGCGTCGATCGCGTTGCGCGCGTTGGCAGCGGAGTCGAACTGGATGCCGCCGGCCACGGCGCTGCCAGCGGCACCGCCGGTACCCGGAGCGGTCGTGGCCAGGGTGCCGCCGTTGGTGCGCGTTGACGACCAGCTCGTTGCCTGGTTCACCGTGGCCCGGAAGCTGGCGGCGAAGCCGGTGTCGCTGTTGAGCTTGTCGGCCACCTCGCTGCACGGTGTTCAGGCTCGCAGCGGCGCCCATGGCCACCGTCGAGGTTGCCGCGACGCCGGTGGTCGTGAACGTCCAGTTGCCGGTGACCGCGGTCGGGGGTGACCACGGCGTACTTGTTGCCACCACCACTCGTGAGCGCGGCGGCGACGGCCGAGACGTCGGCGGTGTCGAAGTTGAAGCCGATGACGTCGTCGGTGGCCGAGGAACCGGCACCGACCTGGAAGTTCAGGGTGTTGGCTGAACCGTCGAGCAGCTTGGTGCCGTTGAAGTTCGTCGAACCCGCGATGCGGTCGAGCTCGTCACGCAGCTGCGTTGCCTCGCTCGCGATGGCGGTGCGAGCGTCCGAGCTGTTGGTGTCGTTACCGGCCTGGACGGCCAGGTCACGCATGCGCTGCAGGATCGAGTGCGTCTCGGTGAGGGCGCCTTCTGCGGTCTGCACGACCGAGATGCCGTCCTGCGCGTTGCGGACGGCGACCTTGAGGCCTCCGACCTGCGAGCGCAGGCCCTCTGAGATGGCGAGACCGGCAGCGTCGTCAGCGGCCCGGTTGATCCGGAAGCCGCTGGACAGCTTCTCGAGCGACTTGGACATCTGTCCCTGCGTGACCGACAGGTTGCGGTACGAGTTGAATGCGTCGCTGTTGGTGTTGATACGAAGACCCATGATGGTTCCCCTCCTTGGTAGTGGATCCGACGAGCCCGTCCATGGGCTCGGCGGTCACATCGGCGCGTGGAACGGGCGCTTGAGGATTTTCCGGGAGGGAGATTCAAGCGGTGTCGTGCATCCGCGTGGCGCGGAGGCCCGAGGCGTGGCGCGCAGCCACAGCCTGGAAGTACGACATCCGGCGCTGCGCAGCGCAGCCGTCGGGACGCGACTGCTGGGTGACCATGCTGGGCTCGAGCGCGCTGTTGAGGGCGTCACGCAGGAGCACGAGTGCCTCGGCGCGGATCTGGCTGATGCGTGACTCGCTCACGCCGAGGGTCTCGGCGATCTCGGCCATCGGTCGCTCGGCGAGGAAGTACTCCTGGACGACCACGCGCAGCCGCTCGGGCAGCTCGGCGATCGCCTCGACGAGGTAGTCGAGCTTCTCGCGGTGCAGTGCCTCTTCCTCCGGCGTGGGGGAGGAGCTCACCAGCAGCTCTTCGTACGTCGTCTCGGTGCCGGCCTGGAGCGACAGAACGTTGGCGCGGGCCACGTCGTTGTCGTTGTTCTCGACCTCCGTCGGAGTCATGCCGGCGGCCGCGGCGACCTCGCCGACTTCCGGCGCTCGACCCAGACTGGTGGCCAGCTGGGTGCGTGCGGCATCGAGGTCGCGGCCCTTGCGGCGTACCGAGCGCGAGGCCCAGTCGACCGAGCGCAGCTCGTCGAGGATGGCGCCGCGGATCCGGCTGGCGGCGTACCGGGTGAACGGCACGCCTCGTTCGCTCTCGAACGCGTGGGCAGCCTTCACCAACGCGGTCAGCCCGGCCGAGTTCAGGTCGTCGCGATTGACGTGAGCCGGGACTCGGCTCATGGTCTCGCGAACGATGTGACCAACCAGGCCCATGTGCTGGGTGATCAGGTCGTCGGTGTCGCCTGAACGTTCTTCTTGATGCCCCCCGGACATGTGCATGACACGTCCCCCCTCCCGGTGTTGCTCGCCGGCACCCCTCCCTGAGGCCGACGATCCACAGTGTGCACACGACATCGCTTCCTGGCGAGACTTTCGAGGAAGCAGGACCCAAGTCGTCTAGTCCGCGGGTACTAGGCGGTTGACCGTTCGGCTCGTCGGGCGATTCCGGTGGCCATATCACTCAGGTCGATCGGCTCTAGGGCGATGAGCACCGCGGAAGCATTTGTCCCGTCGCCTCACATCAGGGAGTCGTTCATGGAGAAGCTCTCGCTGGTCTTGTGGCGCGAGCGCGAGCTGCTCGACGAGCTGTTGTACCGGCTCGAGGTCGAGCAGCTGCTCCTGGCCAGTGGCCGCACCGCGTGGTTGATGCGTGCTGCTCGCGAGGTCGAGGCCACCTTGCAGAATCTCCGCGAGACCGAGGTGCTGCGAGCTGTGGCCGCTGATGCCGCCGCCGAGCAGGTCGGTCTGCGTCCGAACCCGTCGTTGCGCGAGCTCGCCGAGTCCAGCCCCGAGCCGTGGCAGACGATCCTCAACGAGCACCGCGACGCGTTCGCCACCAGCACCCAGAAGGTGATGGAGCTCGCCGATGCCAACCGCGACCTGATCACGAGCGGCTACAGGTCGGCCCGCGAGGCGCTGCTCGCCATCGACGACCAGGCCCCGCAGAGCTACAGCCAGGACGGTTCCGGGGTCAGTGCCCCGGTCTCGCGTCGACTGGTCGACCGGAGCCTGTGACATGAGTGGGTCGATGTCGTCGCTCAACACCGCGTTGACCGCGCTGCGGTTCAACCGCGTGGCCCTCGATGTCGCGAGCAACAACATCGCCAACGCCAGCACCGAGGGCTACACGCGTCGTCGGGTCGTGGGCGAGGCGATCGGGCCGGCCGCCGTGCCCGCCCTGTGGTCACGCGTCCCGGGTGGCCAGGACGCCGTTGGAGCCGGAGTGGCGGTCGGGTCCGTCGACCGGCTCGCCGACGCCTTCCTCGATGCCCGGGCGCGCCGTGAGCACGCCTCGCAGGCCTACCTCGACGTCCGCTCCGAGGTGCTGCAGCGGGTCGAGAGCGGCATCGGTGAACCGGGTGACGCGGGCGTGGCCGCGGCCCTGACTGACTTCCGGACCAGCTGGCACTCCCTGGCCAACTCGCCCGACAGCGAGGCCGCGCGCGGGGTCGTGATCAGCAAGGGCCTGGCCCTGGTCGACTCCGTCCGCGCCCAGGCAGCCAACGTCGACACCGAGGCGGCCGACCAGCGCTCGCGACTGCTCGGCGTGGTGGCGATCGTGAACACGACGGCCACCGAGCTGGCTGCGACGAACAAGGCCATCGCCTCGGCGGCCCTCGACGGGGTCGACGCCAGCGGACTGGCTGAGCGGCGCGACCAGCTCGCCATGCGACTCTCCGAGCTGGTCGGGGGCACCGCGACGCCGCGCGGCGACAGCGGGTTCGACGTCACCGTCAACGGCGTGACCCTGGTCAGCGGTTCGCAGGCCGGCACCTTCCAGGTCGCCGCCGGGGTGACGCCGACCGGTGCCGCCGACGGAAGTCCGATCGCCTTCTCCATCACGCTCGGTGCCTCGACCGCGGCGGTGCCCTCGGGAACGCGAGGTCAGGTCGGTGGCATCACCGACCTGCTCACCACCACGCTGCCCGCCTACGCCGACGGGCTCTCGGCCGTGATGACGACCCTCGCCGACGAGGTGAACGCCATCCATGCTGCGGGCTACGACCGCACGGGAGCGACCGGCCAGGCCTTCTTCAGCTACACGGCCGGCGACGCGGCGCGCACGCTGCAGCTCGCTGTCATCACGCCGGGCCAGGTGGCCGCTTCCCGTGTCGCCGGCGGCGCTGTGGACGGCTCGAACGCCGATGCGCTGGCTGCGGTCGGCGACTCGGCGGAGGCCTACCGCCGGCTGGTCACCAGCTTCGGCACCGAGGTCTCCTCGGTACAGCGGCTGGCGACCACCCAGCAGCTGTTGACCACCCAGGTCGACTCCGCACGCGAACAGCTCTCGGGCGTGAACCTCGACGAGGAGATGGTGAACATGCTCTCGGCCCAGCGCGCCTACGAGGCGGCCGCGCGAGTGATGACGGTGGTCGACTCGGTGCTCGACACCCTGATCAACCGGACCGGGGTGACCCGCTGATGGTCACCACCCGCGTCACCCAGAGCATGCTCGCCGGCCGTTCGTTGGTCTCGTTGCAGACCAGCCTCGGCCGGCTCTCAGCCGTGCAGGAACAGCTCTCGACCGGGCGGATCATCAATCGGCCCTCCGACTCGCCGACCGGTACCGCCTCGGCCATGCGCCTGCGCGGCGAGGTGCAGCAGCAGAACCAGTACATCCGCAACGCCGATGACGCGCTGGGATGGCTGGGCACCGTCGACACGGCCCTCAGCTCGCTGAGCGACGGGGTACGACGAGCTCGCGAGCTGGGACTCGCCGGCGCCAGCACGGGTAGCTCGACCGCGACGTCGCGTGAGGCACAGGCCGCGGAGATCGACCAGATCCGGCAGGGGCTGCTGGCCACCGCGAACACGACCTACCTGGGGCGACCGATCTTCGGCGGCGTCACCGCGGGGTCGGCGGCCTTCGACAGCACGACGGGTGACTTCATCGGTGTGCCCGGCGAGGTGAACCGCACGGTGGCCGACGGTGTGAAGGTGCGGGTCGACGTCACCGGCACTGACGTGGTCGGCTCGAACGGCGCCTCTCTGTTCGACGACCTGGAGGCTCTCTCGGCGGCCATGCGGGCGGGAGACGCGGCTGCGATCCGCACCGGCTTGGGCTCCCTGTCCACGAGGCTCGACGTCATCAGCTCGGCGCAGACCAGTGCCGGCGCCACCTACAACCGGGTCGAGGCCAGCGCCGAGCGGGCGCGCGGCGCGGTGGTGAGTCTCGCCGAGACGCTCTCGGAGGTCGAGAACACCGACCTTCCCAAGGCCATGGTCGACCTGAAGCTCCAGGAGGTCGCCTACCAAGCGGCGCTCGCCTCGACCGCGCGCGTCATGCAGCCGAGCCTGGTGGACTTCCTGCGATGATCGACACTGCACGTGAACGGGCGACGCACACCGCGGTGCGTTCCTTGGAGTGGAGGAGACCCATGCCGGACATCCCGGTGATCGAGCTGGTGCATCCGCTGCCCGGCTTCCCCGAGGCACGCACGTTCGCACTGGTCCAGCTCGACGACGCCGGCCTGCTCTGCGCCCTGCGGTCACTCGACGATCCCGAGCTGCGGTTCCTCGTGGTGCCGCCCCAGACGTTCTTCCCCGACTACGCCCCGGTGGTCGACGACGCCACCGTCGACGACCTGGCCATCGAGTCGGTCGACGACGTGCTGCTTCTCGTCATCCTGACCACCGGCGACAGCCTGGCCGGCACCACCGCCAACCTGCTGGCCCCGCTGCTGATCAACACGGTCAGCCGTCGCGCCTGCCAGGTGATCCTCGACGACACCGAGCTTTCGATCGCCGCACCACTGGTTGCGTGATCGGGTGCGCACGCGCGTGTGTAGCGTGACGCCATGCTGGTCCTGAGCCGCCGCATCGGCGAGAGCGTCGTGATCGGTGACAACGTCACCATCACCGTGCTCGACGTGCGCGGCGACGTCGTGCGCATCGGCATCGAGGCGCCGAGATCCGTGGCGGTCAACCGGGCCGAGCTGCTGGCCGAGCTGGAGAGCTCGAACCAGGCCGCCGCCTCGCCGAGCGAGGACGCCGTTGCATCCCTGGCCGAGGCGCTGCGCAACAAGCGCGGTTAGGCCGCGCTGGCGGCAGTCCGCGGGGCGCCTACGGCGGCTGAGTATGAGAAGCGCTGCGCGCTCGACTGCTGCCAGAGCGAGGTCGTCCCCTGTCCAGGCGTAGGTGTCGAGCGCGGTGTCGGCCAGTTTGATGACGTGCTCGTCGCCGTTCTCGGCGGCTCGGTCGAATGCCTCGGCGGCGGTTGCCAGGGGTGCGGGCTGTGGGGTGCCTGTCGCGGGTGCGTAGGCGGCGTGAATCGCTGCTGAGGCGGACCATGCCGCTGCGGCGCTTTCTGGCCACTGGTCGGTGGGCAGAGAGGGGAGTACTCGCAGGACCGCGTTGGGTGCCGTCGCGGCATGGACCAGCATCACCGGGTTGCCGTGGGCGTGGGTCGCGTATCGACGCACAGAGGCGTTCACCACGTCTCGAAGGAACGCCTCCCAGTCGACGGACGGCGCTAGAGCCCGCTGCGCGTCGGCCCAGCCATCGACCTGCTTCAACTGGGCGAGCCGTGCCTGGATCCCGTCGACTTGGTGGGGGACTGAGGGCAGTGACGCCACAGCGGCCTCCGCGCCGAGCGTTCCCCGAGGGCTGGTGGCGTCAGGCACCGGCTGCCATCGAGCCGCCCAGTACGCCAGACCCTGAGCGAGCTCAGCAACCCGTGCTGGCGTCTCGCCCTCTTCGCGAAGGACTCGGACGGCGTGACCGACCCGGATGACGCCGTGCGTTGCTCCTGCAGCAATGCCGGGCAAGAGCCGTGGCCACCAGATTTGGAGCACATGGGTCCAGTGCCGGTTGCGCAGCTTCTCCTCGAACCAGCCGAGCCAGTCGCCCAGTCGTCGTGGGTCGCCCAGTGTCGTGCGCCAGTCATCGATCCTCCTGGACGGGCGTGGCGCGACTTCGAGGCGTCGGCAGTAGCCGTCGAGCCAGGCAGGGATTTCGATCTCGTGTCCGTGACGGGCGAGGGCTTCGGCTGCCATGGGCCCGTGGTTGCTCAGCCAGCCGTCGAACTCCGGTCCGGTGGAACGAAGGCGGACGTAAGCATCGTCGAGGATCTCGTAGGTCATGCCATGATTGGACAACCTCAACTATGGTTCAGGTCAAGGAGTGGTTCACAATGTCTTCACACAGGGACATGCGTCACCGCTACCTGACCCCCGGCGAGGTCGCTCAGCGCGCCGAGGTGCGTGTCTCAACGCTCCACTTCTACGAGCGCGAAGGTCTCATCAAGAGCGCACGCACCACCGGGAACCAGCGCCGCTATCACCGTGATGTGCTTCGGCGCCTCGCGTTCATTCGCGTCTCCCAGAAGGTTGGAATTTCTCTAGCCGACATCGCGGAAGCCCTTGCCTCTCTGCCCGACAGTCGCACGCCAACGAGAGCCGACTGGGCAGGGGTGTCTCGACGTTGGCGGGAAACCCTCAATGAGCGCCTCGCCTATGTTGAACAACTCCGCGATTCCCTCGACGGCTGCATCGGCTGCGGCTGCCTCTCACTGAACTCCTGCAGCCTCTACAACCTCAACGACGAACTCTCCGAGGACGGAACAGGTTCGGTTCGATGGGCCAGACGAGTCGCGGAAGCCAAGAGATTGCTCACCCCGCGCTGAGAAGTTCAGACACCCGACGCCGAGCACACAAGTGAGAGCTCAGCTGACGAGCACGTGCCTGAAGCGGACCGGGGTCGTCGGCCTGGCTGCTGTCGGTGGTCGGGGTGCGGTTGATCGATGTCGGTGGCCGGTGGGGGTGGTGGTCTCGACGGTGTGCCGGGACCCGGCGTCGTGGTCGGGGTCGACTCGTTGGTCGCCAGCCGGTGGCTTGTTTGGCGTGGTTGCAGGCTTGGCAGAGGCCTTGGGTGTTGCTGCTGGTGGTCTGACCGTCGTTGCCCGCGGGGTCGATGTGGTCGTCGTGGGCGATGGGGGCGTCGCACCAGGGGGTGCGGCAGGTGCCCTGGTCGCGGAGCCTCAGGAAGTCCGACAATCCCTCGGTGGTGAACCTCTGTCGGGTAGACATGGCGACGAGGTGGCCTGCCGGGTCGGTGTAGAGGCGGCGTAGGTAGGTGAGGGTCTCGGCGTCGAGGGCGTCAGCGATCAGGTCGCGGGCGGTCTGGGCGGGGACGGGGCCGTAGCCGGGGACGTCTGCGGGTTCAGGTCCGGAGCCGAACAGGGTCTGGTCGGAGATGACGAGGTCGATGGTCAGCGGGACCTCAGGTGCAGCGGCTTGTCCGGTGAGTCGTTCGACGAGGATGTCGGCCATCAGCTGGCCTTTGCCGCGTTCGTCGCCCTCGGCTTTGGCTGCGGCGGCGGCCTGGATCAACGCGGCGTAGACCGCGACACCTTGGGCGACGGGCAGGTGCGCGGTGAGGTAGGTCATCGTGTCCGGTGCAGGGCGCACGGTCACGCACCGGTCGGCAGCGGCTTTCGCGGCCCGTCGGGCGACCGCGGCGGGGTCGGCGGCGTAGACCCGGCGCCGGATCTCGGCGGCGAGCTGGCGGGTGCCGAGGAGGTAGGTGTCATCCTCGCCCATCACCTGCTCATCGACGTGCTGGCGGTCGTGGCTGTCGAGGCAGCCGGTCTCGCGGGCCAGGAGGGTGGCTCGGTACTCCGAGAGCCGACCCTCCCGCATCGCGGCACGGGTGAGGGGGAGGTCGGTGGCGAGGTCTTTCGCCAGTCCGAGGAGCTGCGCGGCGCGGTGGGGTGACTCGGCGCGGGCGAGCCCGATCTGCGCAGCCACCCCACGTCCGCGGCGTTCGGCCGGCACACCCGCAGCGGCGTCCTGGGAACGCACGGAGCGGTCGAGGTCGACCGCGAGCTGGGCCTGCAACCCGGCGGCGATGTTCTTGACCAGCTCGAGCTCAGCGAGCAGGTCGACCCGCACAGCATCGGTCTCGACATCGAGACCGATAGGCAGGTCGATGCCGAGGAGTGTGGTGGTGATGGCGCCCGAGACCATGTCTCGATCATATCGAACAGATGTTCGAACTGTCAACACTTGGGGCATATTGCGCTGCGATGTCGCAGCGCCGGGCTCAGCCCTCCGGCAGCCATTCCTTCTTCGCCATCAGCAGGCCGTCGCCGACGGGCAGCAGCACCGGCACCAGGCCCTCGTGGTCGAGGATCCGACGGCCGAGGTCGCGGATCGCCACGGTGTCCTCGTCGCGCTGGGCTGGGTCGGCGACCCGGTCGTGCCACAGAGCGTTGTCGAACGCGACCACGCCGCCGGGGCGCAGCAGTCGCAGCGCCTCGGAGAGGTAGGCGCCGTACTCGGCCTTGTCGCCGTCGCAGAAGACCAGGTCGTAGTGCCCGTCGGTGAGCCGGGGGAGCACGTCGAGCGCGGCACCGGCGATGGTGCGTACCCGCTGCGGGGCGAAGCCTGCCTCGGCGAAGCTCTCCCGCGCCAGGCGCTGGTGCTCGGCCTCGAGGTCGACGGTGGTCAGCACGCCGTCGGGTCGCATGCCGCGCAGCAGCCACAGTCCCGAGACGCCCGTGCCGGTGCCGATCTCGACCACGGCCCGGGCCTCGATGACCGACGCCAGGAACTGCAGCGCCGCTCCGCCTCCGGAACCGATCCCGACCACACCCACCTCGTCGGCCCGGGTGCGGGCAGCGGTCAGGATGTCGTCCTCGGCCACGTAGTTCTCGGCATAGGTCCAGCTCGTGGCGGAGATCGGCTCGGTCGGCGTGCTTGGCATGGACGGAGGCTATCGCCCCCAGTCGGCTCAACCCGGGCTCAAACCTGGGCTCACGACCAGGCCCATCGCGCCGCGCATGTGGTCGATGACCAGTCCGTGCGCGTCCTGGGGGCTGAACAAGATCACCTCGGCGTCCTCGGTGACCCGCACGCTGTGCCCGGCCGGCCAGTAGAAGACGTCGCCACCGACGCAGCGGTCGGTCTCGCCGTCGGTGTAGGTGACCACCAGGTCGCCGGAGATCAGGTACCCCCAGTGCGGCGCCTGGCAGGCGTCGTCCTCGAGGCCGACCAGCAGCGGGGCGATGTCGGTGCCGGCGCCGAGGCTGAAGTACTCCGCGCCCAGGGTGCCCTCGGCCTTGCCGAAGTCAGGCAGCACACGTGCCACCGCGCCGGGGGCGTCGATCCGGACCGGGATGTCGTTCTTGGGAAGTCGCATGTCAGTTCTCTCTCTGGGGGTGTTCGTCGGATCTCGACACCCTCAAGGCGTGACAACCGGTGTCACAATGCGACAGTGACGAGGCCGGAGAGCCTTCAGGGTGCGCAGGAGGCGCTCGATCGCGGTGCGTGGCACGACGCGCTGGCGCTCCTGCCGGAGCTGAGCGCCCCGGAGGTCGCCGATGCCGGTCTGCAGATCCGTGCGGCGGCGGCCTACGGCGCAGGCGACTTCGAGCTGACCATCCGCTCGTGGGAGGCCGTGCACGACCTGCGCCGCGCGGCCGACGATCCGGTCGGCGCCGGGGAGGCGGCGGCTTTCGTCGCGATGTACCTGCTGATCGACACCGGGATGATGACGTCGGTCCGGGGCTGGCTCGGTCGCGCCGAACGGCTGCTGGCGCCCACCCCGGAGGCGCCGACGCACGCGATGGTCGCGATGATCCGCGGTTACGAACGCTTCTTCTGCGGCGACTACCGAGCCGCCAGGCCAGAGGCCGAGCGGGCGGTGCGGCTCGGCGAGCAGTGGGGCATTCATGCCCGCGGTCGTGATCGGACGCACCTGCCTGGGCCGGATCCGCATCCTCGAGGGCGGGGTGGCCGAGGGAATGGCGCTGCTCGAGGAGGTCGCGGCGATGCTGATGTCCGGGGACGTCGATCCCCTCACCGGCGGAATGATGTATTGCGAGCTCATCTGCGCCGCTCAGGGACTTGCGCTGCACGACCGGGCGCGGGAGTGGACCGAGATGATGGAGCGGTGGCGGCACGGCGTCGCCTTCGGCGGCATCCACGGGCGCTGCCGGATACATCGCGCGGAGCTGCTCCGGCTCTCCGGACCGGCCGCCGAGGCCGAGGCCGAGGCGGCCGCGGCCTGCGTCGAGCTGCGGCCGTGGATGCGACGCGAGTTCGGCTGGCCACTGGCAGAGCTCGGCCTGATCAGGCTGCGACGGGGCGATCTCGCTGGTGCGGAGGAGGCGTTCCTGGAGGCGCACCGGCACGTGTGGTCGCCGGAGCCGGGGCTCGCCCTGCTGCGTCTGGCCCAGGGACACCTCGACGTCGCCAGTCGGCTGATCGTCGAGGCGATCGAGCACCCGATGGAAATGCCCTGGAAGGAACGTCCGCCCGTTCAACGACCTCGGGCTGGCGCCGTTGCTCGACGCCCAGGCAGAGATCGCTGCCGCAGCAGGAGACGCCGAGACCCTCGACCGCGCGGCCGGGCGCCTCGAGGACATCGCGGCCAGGTTCGATGCAGCCGGCCTCGCCGCGTCGGCGGCGCTGGCCCGCGCTCGGTGGCACCTCCTGGTCGGCGACGCCCGGGCCGCGATGGCGGCCAGCATGCGCTCGGCGACCATGTGGTCCGAGCTCGGTGCGCCCTACGAGACCGCCACGGCTCGACTCGTCACCGGTCACGCACACGCCGCGCTCGGGCACCACGACTCCGCCCGGTCGGAATGGCAGGCCGCGGCTGCCGCGTTCGCGTCGTTCGGGGCGGACGGACGAGCACACGAGGCAGAGGCATTGCTGCGAACCGGGCCCGAGGTCGCACCCCCATCTCGCCCCCATCCTCGCCCCCGACCCCGACCTTGAGCTCGTCGTGTTCGCGCGCGTCGGCGACTGCCGCCGCATCGTGCACCGCGGCACCGAGGTGCTCGTGCCCGATCTCGTGGGCTTTCGCCACATCGAGCGCCTCGTGGCTGAGCCCGGCCGCGAGATCCATGCCCTCGACCTGGTCGCCTGGGAGCAGGGCGAGGCATCGGGAGTCCGCGACGTCGGCATCCCGATGCTCGACGACGAGGCACGTGCGGCGTACCGCCGGCGGTTGTCCGAGATCGACGAGGACATCGCGGACGCCGACGCCTGCAACGACCTGCGGCGTCGTGAGCTGGCCGAGCGCGACCGGGAGTACCTCGTGGCCGAGCTGGCGCGCGCCGTCGGGTGGGCGGGTCGGACACGCACCACGGGCGCGAGCGACGAGCGGGCGCGGACAGCGGTGACCCGCTCGGTGCGGTACGCGCTCAAGCGGCTCACCGAGCATCAGCCAGAGCTCGGCCGGCACCTGGGCCGCGCGATCCGCACCGGCACCTACTGCAGCTTCGAACCCGACGAACTGAGCGGCCTCACGTGGAACACCCGATCGAGCCCGGTCGTTGAGGGAGTACAGAACGGCTCACAGGGAATGCTCAGCAAGCCCCACTAGCGTGGGATCGAGCAACTGCGACAGCCAGCACCAGACACCAGACAGCCCAGACCCGAGCAGGAGACCCCGATGCACGAACCGACCCAGGGCGTACCCACCTGGGACGAGATCGTCGAGCAGCACTCCGATCGCGTCTTCCGCCTGGCCTACCGGCTCACCGGCGACCGACACGATGCCGAGGACCTCACCCAGGAGGTCTTCGTCCGGGTCTTCCGGTCGCTGTCGACCTACAGCCCCGGCACGTTCGAGGGCTGGCTGCACCGGATCACCACCAACCTCTTCCTCGACCAGGCCCGCCGCAAGCAGCGGATCCGCTTCGACGCTCTCTCCGACGAGCGTGCGGCGCGCCTCTCCAGCGCCAACCCGGCGCCCGAGACGGCCTACGCAGACCGCACGTTCGACGACGACATCGAGCGCGCGCTGGCCACCCTGCCGCCCGACTTCCGCGCCGCCGTCGTGCTCTGCGACGTCGAGGGGCTGACCTACGAGGAGATCGCCGAGATCCTCGACGCCAAGCTCGGCACGGTCCGCTCGCGCATCCACCGCGGCCGCGCGATGCTGCGCACCGCTCTCGCCCACCGAGCGCCCACCGAGGGTCGCGAGCGCTACTCCGGGACCCACGACCGGACCCACGACCGGACCCACGACCGGACCCACGACCGGAACAGTCCGGACCGGAGACGCTCCGGTGACCGGGCACCTCGGCGCCCGCGTCAGTGCCCTCCTCGACGGTCAGCTCTCGGCGCAGGACACCGAGCGCGCCTGGGACCACGTCCACGCGTGCCACTTCTGCCGCGACCAGGTCGAGCGAGAGGGCTGGGTCAAGACCCGCCTCGCAGGGCTCTCGTTCGACGCCGGCCCCGGGCCGGCACCCGACACGCTCAAGGGCGCACTGCTCGGCATGCCGCAGCCCTGGGAGACGCCTGGGAGACGTCCTGGTCGGCACCGCCGCCGCGCACCCGCAGCACTCGACGGGTCGCTGGCCTGGCCGCGATCGGAGGTGGCGCCGCCGGTGCCGCGGTGATGGGGGTGCTCGCGCTGGGCACCGCGCCAGCCGACGTCCCGAGCTTCGAGCGCCGGACGCCGCCGACCCAGGTCAGCACGCCGAGCCCGACCCCGGCCCCTCGCCTCGACAACCGACTGGATCCACGGCTGGACACACGGATGGGCCGCTAACCAGTCCTCAGGGATGATGGGCCGGTGAGCAACGAGGACCCGCACGCCCCTTCGGCCTGGCACGACTACGCGCCGCCCCAGCCGACGGAACGAGTCGAGCCGACTCACCTGCTGCCGACCCACCTGTCTGGCCGAGCCTCGCCACGTGGCCGACCCGCCGCGTCCGACGGGGTGGATCTGGCCGACGGTCGCGGTCGTGGCTCTCGTCGTCGGCGTGATCGGCGGCGTGGCGGGGGGTGCGCTCTACCAGCAGGTCGACGACGACCAGTCGGAGTCGTTCTACTCCGGCGGACTCGACGACGTCGAGGTCGTCGAGCTGCCTCCCGTGCAGGTCGGTGGCGTGCAGGCAGTCGCGGAGGCGCTGCTGCCCAGCACGGTGCAGATCGTGGCCGAGTTCGGCGGTCAGTCCGACGGCGCGACCGGCTCGGGCTTCGTCTTCGACAAGCAGGGCCACATCATCACCAACAACCACGTGGTGGCCTCGGCCGCGCAGGACGACGGGCCGATCCAGGTCGTCGACCTCGACGGCAACCGGTACGACGCCGAGCTCGTCGGTCGCAGCTCGGTCTACGACCTGGCGGTGCTCTACGTCGAGGAGGCGACTGATCTGAAGCCGGCCGCCCTCGGGTCCTCCGAGCAGCTGCGGGTCGGCGACGGCGTCGTCGCGTTCGGCTCGCCGCTGGGGTTGAGCTCGACCGTCACCGCCGGCATCGTCAGCGCCCTGCGGCGCCCGGTGACCACCGGCGACTCCGGCGACGAGTCGTCCTACATCAACGCCGTCCAGACCGACGCGGCCATCAACCCGGGCAACTCGGGCGGGCCGCTGGTCAACCTCAAGGGCCAGGTCGTCGGCGTGAACTCCGCGATCGCCACCAACGGCGGCGGTTCGATCTCTGGCGAGGCCGGCAATATCGGGGTCGGCTTCGCGATCCCCGTCGAGCAGGTGCGGATCACCGCCGACCAGATCCTGAAGACCGGCGAGGCGCGCTACCCGGTGATCGGGGCGCAGGTGAAGACCGGCGGCACCAGCCTGGTCGACGGCGCCGAGATCGACGAGGTGCTCGACGACACGCCCGCCGAGCGGGCGGGCCTGGAGTCGGGAGACCTGGTGATCGAGGTCGACGGCCAGCGCGTCGTCGACGGCATCTCACTGATCGTCAACATCCGCAGCCACCAGCCAGGCCAGGTCGTGGAGTTCCGCTACGTTCGCGACGGCCAGGAGCGCAGCACCGACATCGAGCTGGGCAGCGAGACGGGCTGAGGAGTCTGGCTAGACCTCGGAGTCCTGCTCCGCCTCGAGGAACGGGTGCTGGGCCACGAAGTCGGCGGTCTGCCGGTAGGCGTGCGCGATGTACTCCTCGAGCTTGCTGGCCTCCACGCGCCACTGACCGCGGCCACCGATCTTGATCGCCTCGAGCTCTCCACGCCGCACCATCGCGTAGACCTGCGCGCTGGAGGTGTTCAGCACCTCGGCCACGTCGGCGAGGGTCAGGAAGCGAGGGGTGCTGGCCATGCCGCCCATCGTCGCACCCCATTCGTCACCTGCGTCACAACAGCCTCTGTTCTGTGGATGCCCTGTGGATGACGAGGTGTCGGACGGCTGATGGCGGGACATGATGCGGGCGTGTCCTCCTCTCTCGGGAATCCTGCACTCCGCGCCGAGCCGCCCAGATGGCGCGACCCTCGGCTGTGGGTCGGGGTCGCCATCGTGGCCGCGTCGGTGCTGGTGGGCGTGCGGGTGCTGGCAGCCGCCGACGACACCGTCGGGGTCTGGGCCGTCGATCGTGACGGTCGCGCCGGGCGAGCGCCTCGACGACGACGATCTGGTAGTCGCGGCAGGTGCGGTTCGCCGACGACGGTGACCTCGACCGCTACTTCACGGTCGACCAGACGTTGCCTTCCGAGCTAGAGGTCAGCCGCGGCCTCGGCGCCGGCGAGCTGCTGCCGCGCTCGGCGCTAGGTTCCTCCGAGGCCGGAGACAGCGTGCAGGTGGCGCTCCCGGTCTCGCCGCTGCGCCTGCCACCGACCGTCGGACCCAGGCGCGGTCGTCGACGTGTACGTGACCGGCACCGGCGGTCCTGAGCGGGCACGCGCGCAGTCCGGCCCGGTGCTCGTCGAGGTACCGGTCGTCGACGTCCCCGGGCTCGACGACTCGTTCGGCGCCGGAGGTGCAGGCGGCGACCGGCAGATCGTGCTCGGCGTCCCGGCGAGCGAGGTGGCCGACCTCTACTCAGTCCTCGCCGCCTTCGACAGCCCGACCGTCTCGGTCGCGGTGCACCCCTGATGAGCCCCGCCACCACGGTCGTTCTCGTGGCGGCCTCCGGTGCCGGTTGGGAGGCAGCGGCCCTGGGGGTGCTGGAGGCGGCGCCCGGCGTCGTGGTGCTCAAGCGGTGCGTCGACGTCGACGACCTGATCGCAGCCGCCGGGTCGGGGCAGGCCGACGCGGCCCTGATCGCAGCCGACGCCCCTGGCCTGGACCCACCGGCGATCGCTCACCTGCGACGGCACGGCGTGCACCCGGTGCTCGTGGCCGCCGGCCGAGCAGGCCGACGTGCGTGCAGGTGCTGGCCAGCCGCGTCGGAGTCTCGTCCCTGGTCTCCGCCGAAGCCCTCGACACGCTGCCGGCAGCGCTGCGGGCGCCCGATCGACCAGCCTCCCCGATGCCCTCGTCGCCGCCGCTCGTGGCCGGTGGCGGTCGGGTGTGGGCGGTGTGGGGCGCGGCCGGGTCGCCGGGGCGCACCACCGTGGCCTGCGGACTGGCCGCCGAGCTCAGTCGGCGCGGGCACCCCACGCTGCTGGTCGACGTCGACCCGTACGGCGGCACCGTGGCCCACCAGCTCGGCATTCTCGACGAGGTCTCGGGGCTGCTGTCGGCGGCCCGGGTCGAGGCTGCCGGTCGACTGCCCGAGCTGGTCGCCACCGTGCAGCGCGCCGTCGACAGCCGGCTCACCGTCGTCACCGGGCTCCCGCGCGCCGACCGCTGGCGCGAGGTGCGTGGTGACACGGTCGAGCACCTGGTCAGCCTCGGCCGCGAGCGCGGCGACGTCGTCCTCGACACCGGCTTCTGCCTCGAGGAGGACCCCACCCACGACTACGGACGAGCCGCCCGCAACGAGCTGACCCTCACCGCGCTCGACGTGGCCGACGAGATCGTCGTGGTCGGCAGCGCCGACCCGGTCGGCTTGGCCCGGCTCGCCCGCGGACTGGTCGATCTGCGCTCGATCGTCGAGTCGACGCCGGTGCGGGTGGTGGTCAACCGGATGCGACCCAGCCTGGGGTGGTCCGAGCGCGAGGTCACCGCGATGATCTCGGGGTTCCTGCGCCCGGCGTCGGTGCACTTCGTGCCCGACGACCAGGCGGCCGCGGATCGGGCGTTGGTGGCCGGACGCACGCTCGTGGAGTCGGGCGACTCGGCGCTGGCCCGGGCCCTCGGTCAGGTGGCCGACGCGCTCAGGCCGAGAACAGCAGGTACAAGCCACCGCCGGTGAACCCGACCATGGCGAAGAGCAGCGGAAGCTGACCGGTCAGGTGGTGCTGGCGTGGCAGCAGTCGGATCGCCCGGTCGTGCGCCGCGATCGCCCCGATCACGTGTCCGAGCACCACCGCCAGCACCTTGAGGTTGGCGAGCAGGGTGGGGTGGTAGCTCAGCCAGGTGATCTCGCTCCAGTCACCCGTCCCGAGGATGTTCCAGCCCTTGCTCAGCGGGTCGCTGGCCTGGATCAGGGTGCGCGAGCCGATCTCCAGCAAGTACGTCAGGTAGTGGGCGAAGACGTAGCCGACCACGATCGGCACGATGGAGTGGGCGAACGCACTGGGCAACGTGCGTCGATCGGTGCCCGGCCCGACGCCGGTGAGCATCGAGCCGACGGCGAACACCGCCATCGCGCCGAGGCAGAAGGCGATCAGCGTCGCGTTCTTCAGGACCTGCCCGTTGATCGAGGAGTCCTGGACGAACTTCACGAACACCGTCGACTCGCTGAAGGAGTCGTACCCGGTGCTGCCGAACAGGATGCCGACGACGCCGACCAGCCCCGGACGGATCGTCGACCGAGTCGAGATTGGCGAGCGGGCTGCGCACGAGCAGGACGCCGTCGCGCATCCCCCACACGGAGAGCTTGCCCACGAGGGTCGAGTAGACCTCGAACGGGTCGGCGCGCTCGTAGAACGTGTTGCCGAACAGTGCACCGCCCATCAGCATCACGGCGACGTAGATGGCGCACCAGAAGCGAGCCGGGCCCAGCTCGCTCATGAAGGGGTAGACCAGCTCGAACCACACGAAGGCGAAGAGACCGAGGGCAGCCGGCCAGTAGCCGAGCCGCTCGGGGTAGCGGTAGAGACCCTCGTCGGGGTCGCTGCCCGCGATCTTCGCGAACGCCAAGTTGATCGTGCGGACCGGGCTGATCGCCTTCCAGAACGGGCCGAACAGCAACGACATCGGCACGATGCCGACCCAGAGCCAGATGAAGAAGATGCCGAAGAACGGGTTGATCGTGGAGTCGCGGCCGAACACCGCCGCGAACGCGGTGAAGAGGAAGACGACCATGCCGAGCGCGCGCAGCGCGGCGTGGAACGGCGTCGACGCGACGACCTGCTGCAGCCACGAGAGGCGCCGGCCGACCGCTGGTCGCTGCGTCGTAGCGCGGTTGGCGCCACGCCACGGAGAGCACCGTGAAGGAGATGACCAGCGCCGCGATGGCGCCGGCGACCGCGAGGCCGAGCGAGATCGGGAGGTCCTTCTGGCCACCGATGCCGTGGGCCTGCCAGAGGTCCGAGCCGAACAGGTCTGCGAAGAGCCCGAAGAGGTCTGGCCCGAAGAGGTCTGGCCGGGTCACTGGACCTCGAGCTGGACGATCACCTGTTCCAGGTTGTGCGACTCGACCTCCACGACGCCCGGCCGGTCGACGGAGATCTCGAACGTCGTGGTGGCCCCGCCGCCCTCGTACTCGAAGGTCTGCTCGGGCTCGGAGTGCACGTGGATCTCACCGGGCTCGTCGGCGGTGACCACGAGGTCGATCGGTTGGCCGGCGTCGACCTCGACCCGGTCACCGTTCGGGGTCACCGTGCCGCCGTCAAAGGTGACGTCGATGGTGACGAGCTCTCCCGTGCCGCCCGTGCCACCCGTGCCGCCCGTGCCGCCCGTCGTCGCTGCACGCGGCGGTCAGCGCCAGCACGGCGATCAGCGGAACGGCCAGGACACGCAGTGGGAGCGGTCGGAATGCCAGCATGCGTGCTGCCTCCTCGTCGATGTCAGGTCTCTGCCAGAATCGCACGACGAGCAACCAGCACCACATGCGCCCCCAGAGGTGCATTCCAGGAGGAACCGCGATGGGTGAGCGACTCCGCGCCCGCGACCTGTCGTTCCTGACCGCGGAGACGCCCACGTCGCCGCGCCACAACGCCACGGTCGAGATCTTCGAGGGCGGCCCGTCCGGCCTCGACTACGACCGGGTGGTCGCCCTCATCAACGACCGCATCTCGTTCGTTCCTCGCTACCGCCAGCGGGTCGTCGAGGTGCCCGGCCGGCTCGCTGCCCCGGTGTGGATCGACGACGACCACTTCGACATCGGCTACCACGTACGCCGCTCGGCCCTGCCGCGCCCGGGGTCCGACGACCAGCTGCTCGAGCTGGTGAGTCGGATCATCTCCCGCCCGCTCGACCGCTCCCGGCCGCTGTGGGAGATCTACGTCGTCGAGGGGTTGAGCGACGACCGGGTCGCCCTGCTCTACAAGTCCCACCAGGCGCTGGTCGACGGCGTGCACACGGTCGACCTGGGTCAGCTGCTGCTCGACGTGAACCCCGAGCCCAAGGTGCTCGAGCCCGACGACTGGACGCCGCGGGCGGCCCCTCGTCGTCCGGGGTGCTCGTCGACGCCCTGCGTGACACCGCTCACCGATGGCGTCACCCTGGTCGACACCGCCACCCTCGCCGCCGGCACCGCCCTGCGCACCGCGGCCGAGGCGCGCCGCCGGGCCCGCTCGGTGGCCACGTCGTCACCCGGCGCCGTCCCAAGGGCTCGGTCATGTTCGGCCCGCTCTCGCAGCAGCGGCGGGTGCTCACGGTCGAGACCCGTCTCGCCGACTACCGCCGGATCCGCCAGACCCACGGTGGCACCGTCAACGACGTCATCCTCGCCACCATCACCGGGGGCCTGCGCACCTGGATGATGACCCGCGCCGAGTCGCTGGGCGGGGTGCGCCAGGTGCGCGCAGTCGTGCCGGTCTCGGTGATCGACGAAGAGCTCGAGGCGACGTCGCTGGGCACCCAGATCGCGGCCCACTTCGTGGAGCTGCCGGTGGGTGAGGCCAGCCCGGTCGTGCGGCTGCACCAGGTGTCGTACTCCTTCCAGGCCCACAAGGACACCGGTCGCAGCGTCGCTGCGAACCGGCTCGCCGGGATCGCCGGCTTCGCCCCGACCACGTTCCACGCGATCGGGTCGCGGGTTGCCTCCGACGAGCTGCGGCGCGGCTACGGCCTGAGCGTCACGAACGTGCCGGGCCCGCAGAGCCCGCTCTACGCCGCCGGCGCCAAGATGCTCGCCACCTACCCGGTGCCGCCGCTGCTCGAGGGGCACCCGCTCTCGATCGGCGTGACCTCCTACGACGGTCGGGTCTTCTACGGGCTGACCGCCGACCGCGACCTCCTGCCCGACATCGACGTGTTCGGCACCTGCCTGCGCGAGGCGCTCGACGAGCTGCTCGAGTCGTCGACCAGCACCCGGGCCCCTCGCGGCCGCAGGCGCACGCCGTCCAAGAAGACGACTGCTGAGTGATGCGGGTCTACCTTCCCACGACGTTCGAGGTGCTGCGGGCGCTGCTGGCGGGCACCCCGGTGCAGCCGGGCGTCGACGCGGTGGTCGCCGAGAGCGACGCCGAGGACGCCGAGTACGCAGCCCTGATGACCGCCGCCGACGCCTCGACGGCGCTCGGGTCGGCGACCCGGCGACGCGCGGTGCTGGTGGCCGAGGTGAGCGATCCGGAGGCCGCCGTGCACCTGGTCGACGTGGTGGCGCTGCACGCCGACACCGCCGACCGCGGTCCCGACGCCGACCCTGACGACGACCTCGCCTGGTTCGCCACCCAGGAGATCGCGCACCTGCTCGGCTGTAGGCCGATCGAGCTGCTGACCGGTCCCCGTTACAGTCGCAGGATGGACGCGATCACTCGGCCACCGGCGCCCACCAACGAGCCCAACCTGACCTACGCCCCCGGCAGTGCCGAGCGCACCGCCCTCGTGGCGGAGCTCGAACGGCAGGAACGGCGCCAGCACCCGCTGCGGGCGCACATCAACGGCCGGCGACGCAACGGCGGGGGAGCCGAGATCGCGGTCGTGCAGCCGCACGACCATCAGCACGTGCTCGGTGTCCTGAAGAACTCCACGAGCAAGGACGCCGAGGCGGCGGTGAAGGCGAGCCTCGATGCGGCGCACGACTGGCGGGCGATGCCCTTCGACGAGCGTTGCGCGATCCTGCTGAAGGCAGCCGACCTGCTGGCCGGCCCGTGGCGGCAGCGGATCAACGCAGCCACGATGCTGGGCCAGTCGAAGACCGCGTTCCAGGCCGAGATCGACAGCGCCTGTGAGCTCATCGACTTCTGGCGCTTCAACGTGCACTACGCCAAGCAGATCCTCGGCGAGCAGCCGATCGCCAACAGCCCGGGCGTCTGGAACCGCACCGACCACCGACCGCTGGAGGGGTTCGTCTACGCCATCACCCCGTTCAACTTCACCGCGATCGCCGGCAACCTTCCGACCGCGCCCGCGCTGATGGGCAACACCGTCGTCTGGAAGCCCAGCCCGACCCAGCAGCTCGCCGCGTCGCTGACGATGGAGCTGCTCGAGGAGGCCGGGATGCCGCCGGGGGTCATCAACATGCTTCCCGGCGACGGCCTCGAGGTCTCCAAGGTGGCGCTGACCCACCCCGATCTCTCCGGCATCCACTTCACCGGTTCGACGCCGGTCGTTCCAGCACCTGTGGCGCACCGTGGGCGAGAACATCGCGGGCTACCGCTCCTACCCCCGGATCGTCGGCGAGACCGGCGGCAAGGACTTCATCCTGGCCCACCCCTCGGCCGACCCCGACGTGCTGCGCACGGCGATGATCCGCGGCGCGTTCGAGTTCCAGGGCCAGAAGTGCTCGGCCGCCTCGCGCGCCTACGTGCCGAGGTCGCTGTGGAAGAAGATCAAGGACCAGCTGGTGGCCGACACCGAGAGTCTCTCGGTCGGCGACGTCACCGACCTCTCCCACTTCATGGGCGCGGTCATCGACGACCGGGCCTTCGCCAAGCACAAGGCCGCGATCACTCGTGCGAAGCGCACCAAGGGCCTCGAGGTCGTCGCCGGGGGCCAGGTCGACGACTCGGTCGGGTACTTCGTGCGGCCGACGATCATCACCGCCACCGACCCGACCGACCAGGTCTTCACCACGGAGTACTTCGGTCCGATCCTCGCCGTGCACGTCTACGACGACGACCGGTGGGAGAAGGTCGTGCACCAGCTCGAGGGCGTCTCGCCGTACGCGCTCACCGGTGCAGTGATCAGCCAGGACCGCGCCGCGATCGCCTGGGCCCGCAAGACACTTCGCTTCGCCGCCGGCAACTTCTACATCAACGACAAGCCGACCGGCGCCGTCGTGGGCCAGCAGCCCTTCGGCGGAGGGCGGGCGTCCGGCACCAACGACAAGGCGGGCGCGGCCGCCAACCTGCTGCGGTGGACCTCGCCCCGGTCGATCAAGGAGACCTTCGTGCCTGCCACCGACCACCGCCACCCGCACATGGGCGCCAGATCCCTCATGATGGCGCGGTGATCACGCCACTCCATCTCGGTGTTCTTCACCTGGGGGCCCTCCACCCGGTCGAGCAGGCGGCGACCCTGGCGCTCGCGTTCGGACCCTTCGCCGTGCTCGGCGTGGTGATCTTCGTGCGCCGGCGCCACGAGGGCCCAGACGAGACCGGTGGAGGCGATTGCGAAGACGGCGGGGAGACAGCCGAGGAGACGACTGGCGAGCGAGGCTCAGCGCGACAAGTAGTCGCGGCCGACGGTGTGCTCGGCCCTCAGGGCCTTGAGCAGCAGCCCCGCGATGAGGTCCTCGAGCTTGCCGCCGAGCAACGGGATCCCGACCTTCACGGTGAGCTCGACGGTCTCCATCGTGCCCTCGGGGATCGGCGCGAGCGAGGCGGTGCCGGTCATGTCGCCGGGCTTGCCCAGGGATGGTCACGGTGATGTCGCCACGGGTCGGGCTCGACCAGACCTCGCTCTGCACGATGTTGATCTCGGCGCCGACGATCTTCTTCGCAAAGGCCGGGATTCGGTCGCTGGGCTGCCACTGGTCGATGACGACCGTCATGCCTCCGGGCGCGTCCGGGTCGATCGTGACGTCGACCTTGGTCACCCGCTGGAAGGTGCAGACCTCCTCACGGAAGGCCGGGTCGGCGAGCATCGCGGCGACCGCCTCGAGGGGTGCGTCGTAGCGCATGTCGTGCCGGATGGTCTTGCTCATCAGCGCTCTCCGGCCAGCCAGGCGCGGCCCACGCTCTGCTCGACGTCGTAGCCGCTGGTGATCTGGGCGCCCATCAGGGCCTCGAGCTTGCCCGCGATCAGCGGCACCTTGACCTTGACGTCGAGCTCGATCACCTCGGCGGTGCCGTCAGCGGTGGCCTGGAGCGTGATGGTGCCGGCCGCGCTGGTCGGCTTGCCCGGGGCAGTGATCTCGAGGGTGCCGCTGGTCTGGCGGACCACGACTCGGTGGTGATCGCCCGCGTGGTGTCACCGGCGATCTTCTTGGCGATGGCAGGCAACCCGGCCGTGTTCTGCACCTGGTCGTTGACAAGCGTGAAGCCGTCGCCCTGCGGCGTCAGCGTGATGTCGACCGAGACGACGCCCTGGGCCGCGCAGACCTTCTCGCGGAAGGCCGGGTCGGCGAGCATCTCGAAGACCTCGGCGGGCGGTGCTGGGTAGGTGACCTCGTGACGGAGCTTCATCAGGAGCATCGTGCCAGGAAGTCGCCGAAAGTCTCGGCGTCGGCGTCGTCGTCGACAGTGTTGAGCTCATCGGGCGCGGAGAAGTCGACGTCGGTCTCGGGGTCGGCGAACGTGGCCTCGATCATCGCGTCGTCGTCTGCCTCGAGGGTGTCGCCCTCGGGCGATGCCTCGGCGATGTCGGCGACGCTGATCGACCAACCGACGATCCGCTCGTCCTGCACCTGCACCACGACCGGGATGTCGACCCGACTCTTGGACAGGCCGAGCTCCTTGGCCGCACCGGGACCGATCGCGCTCGACAGCTCGCGCAGGTTGGCGTCGGCCACGAGGTCGCCGTCCTCGACCCGGCCGTTGCGCAGGCTGAGCACGACCTCGACCGCGGGGGAGTTGGTGGTGACGTCGAACACGGCGCGTGGGTCGACGCCGGCTGCTGCCGCGGCGTTCTCGAGCTCGCCGTGCACCCAGCAGCTGCTGCGCACGTCGGCCTTCTCGCTGCCCGGCACCAGAACCCAGGTGTCGTCGACGGTACGCAGGTAGCGGACCGTCACCTCCTCGCCGTCCTCGGTCTCGACGGTGCGGAGGGTCGCGTTCGCGTCGGGGGCGACCTGGTAGTAGCCGATGTCGGAGGAGCTCGACGCTCCCTCGGGCACCGACAGCGTGTAGTAGCCGACGTTGTCGGCCAGGAAGTTGTCGAGGGCGGTGACCAGGCGTTCCTGCGGCGTGGCTGGCTTGGCCTCCTCCTGGCAGGCGGTCAGCACAGCCACGCTGGCCACAGTGGCCAGACTGGCCAGCACTCGTGCCCCCATGACCCGCGTCGACATGGGGTGCACGGTATCGGCCGCGTCGTGCTCGTGTGGCGGGACCCGCAATGCGGGCGTGGTTAGGTGGTTGCCGTGGCCGACGAGTTGTCCAGTGACGTGACCGACGAGAGCTTCGTCTCCTTCGGCGAGCAGGGCGCGCAGCTGACCTACGGCTCCTACCTGCATCTGCCCACCCTGCTCGACGCGCAGCACCTCGAGTCCGACCCGCCGGCCCACGACGAGCTGCTGTTCATCACCATCCACCAGGTCTATGAGCTGTGGTTCAAGCAGCTCCTGCACGAGGTGGGCGCCGCCCGCGACGCGATGTTCACCGGCCAGCTCTGGTGGGCCCAGCACCTGCTGACCCGCGTGCACGTCATCGAGCGGGTGCTCGTGCAGCAGGTCGACGTGCTCGAGACGATGACGCCGCAGGACTTCCTGCAGTTCCGGCAGCGCCTTGCCCCGGCGAGCGGGTTCCAGAGCGTGCAGTTCCGCGAGCTGGAGTTCCTCTCAGGCGCCCAGGACGCCGGCTACCTCGACCGGTTCCGAGGGCATCACCCCGGCCGAGCGCCAACGCCTCGAGCAGCGTCTGGCCGAGCCGACGGTCTGGGACGCGTTCGTCGCCGTCCTGGGACAGCGTGGACTGCCGGCCGACGACGACGACCAGATCGCCGAGTCGGTGCGCGCCACGGCTCACGACCGCGAGCAGCACGCCGCGGTGTGGGCCCTGGCCGAGGCGCTGCTTCAGCACGACGAGCTCGCGGCGAGCTGGCGGGCCCGCCACGTGGTGATGGTCGAGCGGATGATCGGCAGCAAGTCGGGCACCGGCGGATCGAGCGGATCGGCCTACTTGCGCGGCCGATTGCCGCTGCAGTACTTCCCTGTCTTGTGGGACGTGCGAAGCCGCCTCTGATCTCCTAACGTGGACGCGTGTCAACGACGACGCACGTTCCGGACAAGGCTGCGCTCCTGGCGCGAGCCATCGAGCTGGCTCAGCACGGGAAGGGCACAGGTGGACCGCCCCACGAGGGCGTGGCCGACCTGCTGCACGCCTACTACCGACACGTGACGCCCGACGACCTGGCCGACCGCACGGACGCCGACATCTACGGCGCGCTGGCCTCGCACTACAAGCTCGCCGCCAACCGCCCGCAGGGCACGGCGCAGGTCCGGGTCTTCACCCCGACCCTGAGCGAGCACGGGTGGTCGGCGGGCGGCCACTCGGTGGTCGAGGTGGTGGTCGACGACATGCCGTTCCTCGTCGACTCGCTGACCATGGAGCTCTCCCGCCAGCTGCGCGACGTCCACCTGGTCGTGCACCCGAACCTCGACGTCGAGCGCGACATCACCGGTGAGCTGCTCACAGCTGTGCCGGTGGCCGACGGTGCCAAGGAGCCGACCGGCGAGCGGATCCGCGAGTCGTGGATGCACGTCGAGATCGACCGGGTGCACGAGGTGGGCGACCCGGCCGACGATCGCCGAGGACGTGCAGCGGGTGCTGCGCGACGTCCGTGAGGCGGTCGAGGACTGGGCGAAGATGCACGAACGGATCGGCGACCTGGTCACCGAGCTGGAGACCGCGCCGCCGCCGCTCGACGCCGACGAGGTGCGCCAGGCCGGCGAGCTGCTGCGGTGGCTCGGCGACGGCAACTTCACCTTCCTCGGCTACCGCGAGTACAACCTCGACCGAGTCGAGATCGACGGCGTCGAGGACGACGTCCTGCGGGCCGTGCCCGGCAGCGGACTCGGCATCCTGCGCTCCGACCAGCAGGTCTCCGAGTCCTTCGCCCGGCTTCCCGACCCGGTGAAGAAGAAGGCCCGCGAGCGCGAGCTGCTGGTGCTGGCCAAGGCGAACTCGCGGGCCACCGTGCACCGGCCGGCCTACCTCGACTACGTCGGGGTGAAGTCGTTCGACGCCTCCGGTGCCGTGATCGGCGAGCGCCGGTTCCTGGGCCTGTTCTCGAGCGCGGCCTACACCGAGTCGCTGACCCGGATCCCGTTGGTGCGCGAGAAGGTGCAGGCCGTCGTGCAGCGCAGCGGCTTCGACCCGCGCAGCCACGCCGGCAAGGCCCTGCTCGACACCCTGGAGACCTACCCGCGCGACGACTTGTTCCACACGCCGGTCGAGGAGCTCGGCCCCCTGGCCGAGGCCGCGATGCAGGCACGGGAACGTCGTGCAGTGCGAATGTTCATTCGCCCCGACGCCTACGAGCGCTATGTCTCGGTGCTCGTCTACCTCCCTCGTGACCGCTACAACACGAGCGTGCGTGAGCGGTTCGCCGAGATCCTCACCGAGCAGCTCGGCGCGGAGTCGGTCGAGTTCAACGTGCGCATCAACGAGTCGACGACCGCGCGCGTGCACTTCGTGGCACAGATGCCGAAGGGACAGTCGATCCCTGAGATCGACACCGCCGACCTCGAGCGCCGTCTCGCGGAGGCGTCGCGGTCATGGCGTGACGACTTCACCGCGGCGGTGCTCGCCGAGTTCGGCGAGGAGGTCGGCTCGACCCTCGGTCGTCGGTACCTCGACTCGTTCCCGGAGGCCTACAAGGAGGACTTCTCGCCGCGCACCGCCGCGGTCGACCTGAGCCGACTCGAAGGAATCGTCGGCGACGAGGGGCTCGACCACTCCCTCTACCAGCCGGTCGACGCCGGGCCGGGTGAGGCGCGGCTGAAGATCTACCGGGTCGGCGCGCCGCTCTCGCTCTCGGAGATCCTGCCGACGCTCTCCTCGATGGGTGTCGAGGTCGTCGACGAAAGGCCCTACGGCCTCGTCGGCATCGAGCGTCGCTCGCACATCTACGAGTTCGGACTGCGCTACGCCGGCCGGCTCCCCGACGAGGCACGCGCGTTGTTCCAGGACGCCGTCCGCGCGGTGTGGGACGGCTACTGCGAGATCGACGGCTTCAACACGCTGGTGCTCGGTGCGCGGATCACCTGGCGCCAGGCCACGGTGCTGCGCGCCTACGCCAAGTACATGCGCCAGGGCGGGTCGCCGTTCGCGCTCGACTCGATCGAGGAGGCGCTGGCCGGCAACGTCGACATCACCCGGCTGCTGGTCGAGATGTTCGAGGCTGCGCTTCGACCCCGACCGCGGGGGCACCGAGGCCCAGGTTCGCAGCCTCGAGCAGCGCGTGCACACCGCCCTCGACGACGTGGCGAGCCTCGACCACGACCGGATCCTGCGCTCCTACCTGACCCACATCCGGGCCACCCTGCGCACCAACTACTTCCAGGACGTCGGGGGCCCGAAGCCCTACATCTCGTTCAAGCTCGAGCCGAAGTCGATCCCGGACCTGCCCGAGCCGCGGCCGAAGTTCGAGATCTTCGTCTACTCGCCCCGCGTCGAGGGCGTCCACCTGCGGTTCGGTCCGGTGGCGCGCGGAGGACTGCGCTGGAGCGACCGGCGCGACGACTTCCGCACCGAGGTGCTCGGCCTGGTCAAGGCGCAGATGGTGAAGAACACGGTGATCGTGCCGGTGGGCGCCAAGGGCGGCTTCTACGCCAAGAGCCTGCCTCCCCAGAACCCGGGCAGCGGGGATCGAGACGCGTGGATGGCGGAGGGCATCGCTTGCTACCGCACGTTCATCTCCGGCCTGCTCGACGTCACCGACAACCTCGTCGAGGGCGAGACCGTGCCGCCGGAGCGCGTGGTGCGCCACGACGGCGACGACTCCTACCTGGTGGTGGCCGCCGACAAGGGCACCGCGACCTTCTCCGACATCGCCAACGGCGTCTCGAAGGACTACGGCTTCTGGCTGGGGGACGCGTTCGCCAGCGGCGGTTCGGTCGGCTACGACCACAAGGCGATGGGCATCACCGCCCGCGGTGCGTGGGTGTCGGTGCAACGGCACTTCCGCGAGCGCGGCATCGACTGCCAGAGCCGAGGACTTCACCTGCGTCGGCATCGGCGACATGTCGGGCGATGTCTTCGGCAACGGACTCCTCTGCTCCGAGCGCACCCGGCTGGTGGCCGCGTTCGACCACCGCGACATCTTCATCGACCCCACGCCGGACGCCGCGACGTCCTACGCCGAGCGGTCGGCGCCTCTTCGACCTGCCCCGGTCGAGCTGGCAGGACTACGACACGTCACTGATCTCCGAAGGCGGAGGCGTGTTCTCGCGCTCTGCGAAGTCGGTGACGCTGACCCCGCAGATGTGCGAGGTGCTCGACATCGATGCGTCGGTCCGCCGGATGACGCCGGCCGAGCTGATGCGCGCCATCCTGCTCGCACCGGTCGACCTGCTCTGGAACGGCGGCATCGGCACCTACGTCAAGGGCGCGGGCGAGACCCACGTCGAGGTGGGCGACAAGGCCAACGACGCGATCCGGGTCGAGGGGGGCCAGCTGCGCGCACGGTGCGTCGGCGAGGGTGGCAACCTGGGCATGACGCAGGCCGGGCGCATCGAGTACGCCAAGGCCGGGGGACAGGTCAACACCGACTTCATCGACAACTCCGCCGGGGTCGACACCTCCGACTACGAGGTCAACATCAAGATCCTCCTCGACCGGGTGGTGGCTGCCGGTGACCTGACCCAGAAGCAGCGCAACACGCTGCTGGCCGAGATGACCGACGAGGTCGCGGCACTGGTGCTGCGCGACAACTACGAGCAGAACCTGGCCCTGGCCAACGCCGAGGCGAACGCGGCACCGCTGCTGCACGTTCACGAGTTCTGGATGAAGGAGCTCGAGCGCCGCGGCGTGCTGAACCGCGAGCTCGAGGGGCTGCCTCCGAGCCGCGAGGTCGCCGCGCGGCTCGAGCGGGGCGAAGGGTTGACCGCGCCGGAGCTGGCGGTGCTGATGGCCTGGACCAAGATCGTGCTGGCCGACGAGCTGCTCGCCTCCGACCTGCCCGACGACCCCTACCTCGACCTCGACCTGCGCAGCTTCTTCCCGACGCCGATCCAGGAGCGGTTCGAGACGCCGGTGCAGGAGCATCCGCTGCGCCGCGAGATCATCGTGACCCAGGTCGTCAACGACCTGGTCAACGGCGCCGGCATGACGTTCTGGCCGCGGCTGGCCGGCGAGACCGGCGCGTCCGCGGCCGAGCTGACCCGGGCGAACTTCGTGGCTCGCGAGATCTTCGGGTCGCTGCCTCTGCGTCAAGAGCTCAGTGGCTACGACAACGTGCTGGACGCCGCGGTGCAGACGCAGGTGCGCGTCGAGATGAGGACGCTGGTCGAGCGTGCCTCACGGTGGCTGGTCTCCAACCGGCGCCCGCCGCTCGACAGCCAGGGCCTCGTCGACCACTTCTCCGGTGCTGTGCAAGAGGCGATGACGCAGCTGCCAGACCTGATGGTCGGGCAGGAGCTCTCCGCCTACGAGGGGCGTCGCGACGCGCTGCTGGCCAGGGGCGTGCCCGAGGCGTTGGCGGCCCAGGTCGCCGTGCTGCCGCCGGCCTACATGTTGTTCAACGTCATCGAGATCGCGACTCGCGAGGGCCTGGAGCCCCACGACGTCGCTCGGGTGCACTTCGCCCTCGGCGAGCGGCTCGGCCTGCCGACCCTCGTGCAGCGGATCCTGGCCCTGCCGCGCGACGATCGCTGGCAGACGATGGCCCGCGCCGCGCTGCGCGACGACCTGCACGCCGTCCACGCCCAGCTCACCGCGCAGGTGCTCGCAGCGACCGAACCGGGCGATCTCGCGCCGGCCCGGATCGCCGCGTGGGAGGACGCCGACGAGGTCGTCGTGTCCCGGGCCGCGAGCACCCTGCACGACATCTGCTCCGACGACACCGCCGACCTGGCCCGGATGTCGGTGGGCCTGCGAGTGGTGCGCGGATTGCTTGCCTGAGCCACGCTGATCCTCCGGAGGGGGGCCGATAACGGTTCGCCGATTGTCGGTGCCCGCAACTAAACTTGTTGCTGATGGCAACCTCTCTCGGAACTTCTCCGCTCTCTCCGCCCGACCCCGACGTGCAGCCTCCGGCTGGCGTCGGTTCGCTGTGGCGGCTGCGTGGCTACCTGCGGCCGCACCGGATGGCTCTGGCCATCATGCTCGGCGACGTCCTTGGCCGGCGTCGGCCTGACCATCAGCATCCCGCTGGTGACCAAGGCGATCATCGACGGCCCGATCGCCGAGCGCGACATCGACGGCATCCTCCCGCTGGGGTTGCTCGCGCTGGCCCTGGGCGTGCTCGAGGCGTTACTGATCTTCTGGCGTCGCTGGGTGCAGAGCAAGGCGGTGCTCCGCATCGAGACCGTGATGCGCCACGACCTCTACGACCGGCTCCAGCAGCTGCCGATGTCGTTCCACACCCGGTGGCAGTCGGGTCAGCTGCTCTCGCGCGCCACCACCGACCTGAGCGCCATCCGCCGCTTCTTCGGCTTCGGCATGCTCTTCCTCGTCATCAACATCGTGCAGCTGATGCTGGTCACCGGCGTGCTGCTGCACATGTACTGGCCGCTGGGTCTGGTCGTGGCCGTCGCCGCCGCACCGATCGTGTTGCTCTCGATGCGTTTCGAGAAGAAGTACGTCGTGATCTCGCGGCGCGTGCAGGACGAGCAGGGCGACCTCGCGACCCGGGCCGAGGAGGGTGCGGTCGGCATCCGCGTCATCAAGTCGTTCGGCCGCGGCGAGCACGTCTCCGAGCAGTACGAGCACGCCGCGCGCACGCTGCACGCCACCTCCATGGAGAAGGTGCGGCTCTCCGCCCGGTTCTGGACCTTCCTCGAGGTGATCCCCAACCTTGCCGTGGCCGTGGTGCTGCTGCTCGGCGCCATCGGCGTCGGCCGGGGCGCCCTGACGCCGGGTGAGCTCGTCGCGTTCATCACGCTGCTGCTCTCGCTGGTGTGGCCGGTCTCCTCGCTCGGCGTCATCCTCGCGATGGCCCAGGAGGCGATGACCGCGGCAGCGCGGATCCTGGAGATCTTCGACACCGAGCCCGACATCGTCGGCGGCACCCGGGTCATCGACGAGCCCCGCGGGCACCTGCGCTTCGAGCACGTCGACTTCGCCTTCGCCGATGCTCCCGACGAGCTGGTGCTGCGCGACATCAACCTCGATCTCGCGCCGGGCGAGACGATCGCCCTGGTCGGGGCCACCGGCTCGGGCAAGTCGATCCTCACCGGCCTGATCCCGCGGCTCTATCGACGTCACCGGTGGCCGGATCACCATCGACGGCGTCGACATCCGCGAGCTCGAGCTCACCCACCTCCGCTCGCTCGTGGCCACCGCCTTCGAGGAGCCGACCCTCTTCTCGATGAGCGCGCGGGAGAACCTCACGCTGGGCCGCGCCGACGCGAGCGAGGCCGACATCCAGGAGGCGCTCGACATCGCGCAGGCCGGCTTCGCCCGTGACCTGCCCTGGGGGCTCGACACCCGGATCGGTGAGCAGGGCATGGCCCTGTCCGGCGGTCAGCGACAGCGGCTCGCGCTGGCTCGCGCCGTGCTCGCCGAGCCGGCGATCCTGGTGCTCGACGACACGCTCTCCGCACTCGACGTCCACACCGAGAAGCTGGTCGAGGAAGCCTTGCGCAACGTGCTCGGCTCCACGACCGGCCTGGTCGTGGCGCACCGTGCCTCGACGGTGCTGCTCGCCGACCGGGTCGCGCTACTCCAGGGCGGCACGATCACCCACGTCGGCGAGCACCGCGCGTTGCTGGCCGAGGTGCCGGCCTACCGCGAGCTGCTGGCCGCCGAGGCCGAGCGAGGGGGTGACAGCATGAGACCCAAGCCACAAGCACCAACTGGCGCGGAGTCGCGAAGGTCGACGAGGACGAAGCAGCCGAGCGTGAGCGAGCCACCCGCTTCACCGGTGGCTCCGGCCAGCTGCTGCGCGAGCTGCTGCGTCCGTACAAGAAGGCCATCTACATCCTGATCGCCGTCGTGGTGGTCGAGAACGCCGCTCGCCTGTCGATCCCCTACCTGGTCAAGGAGGGCATCGACACCGGCATCCCGCCGATCCGTGCCGACAACGACCTGGGGCCACTCGGTCTCATCGTCGGGCTGGTGCTCGTCGCCACGCTGACCCAGGCCGTCACCCGCAACCTGTTCCTGGTGCGTTCGGGCCGGATCGGCCAGGACGTCCTCTACGAGGTGCGCCGCCGGGTCTTCCGTCACTTCCAGGTGCTGAGCCCGGCCTTCCACGACGACTACACCTCGGGCCGAGTCATCTCCCGCCAGACCTCCGACGTCGATGCGATCTACGAGATGCTCGAGACCGGGTTCGACGGGCTGGTCACCGCAGCCCTGACGCTGGTCGGCACCGCTGGCCTGCTGCTCTTCCTCGACGTGAAGCTCGGACTCGTGGCGCTGTGCTGCGGGCCGTTCCTGTTCTGGATCACCGCTTGGTTTCGGCGCGAGTCGGCGTCGAGCTACCGGGTGACGCGCGAGAAGGTCGCGCTGGTCATCGTCCACTTCGTCGAGTCGATGGGCGGCATCCGGGCGGTGCAGGCGTTCCGCCGCGAGCCGCGCAACCAGGAGATCTTCGACGACGTCAACGACCAGTACCGCGCTGCCAACCTGACCGCGTTCCGACTGGTCGCGCTGTTCATGCCCGGCATCCGCCTGATCGGGAACATCACGATCGCGGTGGTGCTGACCTACGGCGGCTACCTCGCCTACAACGGCGAGGTCACCGTCGGCGTGCTCGCGGCGTTCCTGCTCTACTTGCGCCAGTTCTTCGAGCCGATGATGGAGATCTCGCAGTTCTACAACACCTTCCAGTCGGCCTCGGCCGCGCTCGACAAGCTCGCCGGGGTTCTCCGCGAGCAGCCGTCGGTGCCTGAGCCCGAGAACCCGACGACGGTGGGCGCCGCGCAGGGCGAGCTGCGTTTCGAAGGCGTGCGGTTCGCCTACGTCGAGGGGCGCGACGTCCTGCCCGGGCTCGACCTGACGGTGCCGGCCGGCCAGACCCTCGCGCTGGTGGGCACCACCGGTGCCGGCAAGACGACGCTCGCCAAGCTCGCCACGCGCTTCTACGACCCGGCCGAGGGGCGCGTGCTGCTCGACGGGCTCGACCTGCGCGACCTCACCTCGGCCGACCTGCGTTCGTCGGTGGTCATGGTGACCCAGGAGAACTACCTGTTCTCCGGCTCCATCGCCGACAACATCCGGTTTGGCAGGCCCACGGCCAGCCAGGACGACGTCGAGGCCGCCGCTCGTGCGCTGGGTGCTCACGACTTCATCAGTGCCCTGCCCCAGGGCTACGACACCGACGTCGCCAACCGGGGTGGGCGGTTGAGCGCCGGGCAGCGTCAGCTGGTCGCGTTCGCGCGGGCCTTCCTCGCCGACCCAGCCGTGCTGATCCTCGACGAGGCGACCTCGTCGCTCGACGTCCCGTCCGAGCGGTTGGTGCAGCAGGCGCTGCGCACCGTGCTGGCCGGCCGCACGGCGGTGATCATCGCCCACCGTCTCTCCACGGTCGAGATCGCCGACCGGGTGCTGGTGATGGAGCACGGCCGGGTGGTCGAGGACGGCTCGCCCGGCCGAGCTGATCGGCAGCGGTGAAGGACGTTTCTCCGACCTCCACGACGCTTGGCTAGCCTCGTTGGCATGACCGACCTCAGTCGTGCCGGAGTGGCCGAGACCGTCCAGCTCACCACCGACGGCGACCTCACGCCCCGCGTCGTGGTCGACGAGGCGCTGGGCCGGATCGCCGCCGGCGACCCGGCGCTGAACGCGTTCTCGGTCGTGGCGGCCGAGCAGGCGCGCGCCGAGTCGATCGCGCTCGGTCGCAAGCGCACCGACCGCGGTGCCCTGCACGGAGTCCCGATCGCGATCAAGGAGGAGCTCGACGTCGAGGGCCTGGTGACCACCTTCGGCGGCGAGGCCAACTCGACGCCGGCGCGGGCCGACTCCGAGATCGTGCGTCGGTTGCGCGCCGCCGGGGCAGTGATCGTCGGCAAGACGACGATGCCCGAGTTCGGGGCGTTCCCCTACACCGAGGGCAGCTCGCGCGGCATCACCCGCAACCCCTGGGACCTCACCCGCACACCCGGCGGATCGAGCGGGGGCACTGCGGCTGCCGTGGCTGCCGGGTTGGTGCCGGTCGCGATCGGCGGCGACGGCGGCGGCTCGATCCGCATCCCGGCCGCCTGCTGCGGCCTCTTCGGCCTCAAGCCCCAGCGGGGTCGGGTCAGCTCGGCGCCCCACCCGCACCTGTGGTGGGCGCTGGGCACCATCGGCCCGTTGACCCGGTCGGTGCTCGACAGCGCCCTGGTCTACGACGTGATCCGCGGCAACCTTCCCGGTGACCTCTACGCCGCGGGGCCGACCGACTCCTTCGCAGCCGCGGCCCGTCGCCGTCCGGGACGGCTGCGCATCGGCTGGTCGGTCGCGCCGGTCACCAAAGGCATCAAGCCCGACCCCATCCACGTTGCCGCCGTCGAGCGCACCGCTGCGCTGCTGCGCGACCTCGGCCACGACGTGCGTCCGGTCGACCCGGGGTACCCCGACCCGACCGCCGCGTTCGTGCCGCAGTTCCTCGCCGGCATCCGCACCGAGGCGCAGGGTGTCGAGCACTACGAGCGCCTCGAGCGCCGCACCCGCGAGACCTACCGGCTCGGCTCGTGGGTGACGCCCAAGGTCACTGAGTGGGCCCTGCGCGCCACCGAGCGGGTGTCGGTCAAGGCGAACCGGATCTTCGACCAGGTCGATGTGCTGCTCACCCCGAGCATCGCGCACCGGCCACCGCGGGTAGGCATCCTCGACGGGCGCGGCACGTTGGCTTCCTCGCTGCTCGCGATGCCCGCGATCGCCTACGCCGCGCTCTGGAACGTCGCCGGGAACCCGGCTGCCAACGTGCCGTGTGGCCTGGCCGACGACGGGCTGCCGGTCGGCGTCCAGCTGGTCGGCCGCACCGACGACGAGACGACCTTGCTGAGCCTCTCGGCCCAGCTCGAGGAAGCCAGGCCCTGGCCGCTGGTGGTCGGCGACGGTGCCTAGTGGCGTCGTTGCTGTGGCAGACCCCGCGCGCGCTGGTGCGGCAGGGTGCTTCGTCCCGGAGCGCCGAGCCCACTGGTGGGGCGGGTCGTGATGGTGACCGGGGCGTCGTCCGGCATCGGCGAGGCCACCGCCCGGGCGGTCGCCGCCCGCGGCGCGACGGTGCTGCTGGTGGCGCGTCGGGCAGAGCCGCTGCAGGCGCTGGCCGCGCAGATCGCGGCTGACGGCGGCACCGCGTCGGCCTACACGTGCGACCTCACGGACTATGACGCGATCGACGAGCTGGTCGTGGCCGTGCTCGCCGACCACGGCCACGTCGACTACCTGGTGAACAACGCCGGCCGCTCGATCCGCCGCTCCCTGCACCTGAGCCACGACCGGTTCCACGACTTCGAGCGCACCATGGCGATCAACTACTTCGGTCCGGTGCGGCTGACCATGGGGCTGCTGCCCACGATGCGCGCCCAGCAGTTCGGTCACGTGGTCAACATCGTCAGCTGGGGCGTGCAGATCAAGGCGCCGAAGTTCGCGGCCTACCTGGCGTCCAAGACCGCGCTCGACACGTGGTCGCGCATCGCTGCCCGCGAGGGGTACGGCGACAACATCACCTTCACGAACATGCGGTTCGGGCTGGTGCGAACCCCGATGGTCGCCCCCACCGAGGAGTACGACGAGCGGAAGGCGATGTCGCCCGACCAGGCTGCTGCCGCGATCGTCCGCGCGCTCGAGGACCGTCCTGTCGTCTGGAACATTCCGGCCGGGCTGCTCGGCGAGGTGGTCAACTTGGTCACCCCGCGGCTGGCCGACCTGGCGCTGCACCGCTACGACCGGATGACCCGCAACTCCGCCGCGGCGCAGGCTACCCAGGCGGGACCGGCGCAGGACCACGGCCGGTCCGGACCAGTCCAGACCTGACTCGCACTTCCCCTCAGGTGCCCACGCGGCCCGCCGAAGTCTGCAGGCGTAGCACCGCAGAACCGATCGCGTGGGAGGGGAGGGTGCATGAACGACGACGCCGAGATCGTCACCGAGTTCCTCGTGGAGAGCCACGAGAACCTCGACCAGCTCGACCGCGACCTGGTCGAGCTCGAGCAGACGCCGGACTCACGCGAGCTGCTCTCGAGCATCTTCCGCACCATCCACACGATCAAGGGCACCAGCGGGTTCCTGGCCTTCGGCCGCCTCGAGCAGCTCACCCACCACGGTGAGGACCTCCTGTCGCGACTGCGCGACCGGGAGATGACGATGTCGAACGACGTCGCCGAGGTGCTGCTCCGAATGGTCGACACGGTCCGCGCGTTGCTCGACTCCATCGAGACCAGCAGCGTCGACACCGACCCGTCGGTGCCGGTCGAGGACGTCGTCGTCCTCCTGGCGCGGGTGCTCGCCGGTGAGCCGCTCGAGGCCGATGCACCTGCCGACGCTCCGGCGGCTGCCGAGGTCATCGCCCTGGCTGAGCTGGAAGAGGCCCCCGAGCCGGCGGTGCGAGCCCGAGCCCCCGCTGGAGATGCAGCCGCAGCCGCAGGCAGCAGCGGCACCCACGAACGAGCCCGACGTCGACCCGGTGCTCGAGGCCGTGGCGGAGCCGTCGGGGGATGAGGACCCGACGGCCCGCCGCGGAGTCGTCGACGCGTCGGTGCGTGTCGACATCGATCTGTTGGACGGGCTCGTGCAGCTCGTCGGTGAGCTGGTGCTCACGCGCAACCAGATCCTGCAACGCACCGACGCGACGACGGCGGCTTCGGCCGACGCCGAGCTGGTCCGCGCCGCGCAACGACTCGACCTGGTGGCCAGCGAGCTGCAGGAGAGCGTGATGCGCACCCGGATGCAGCCGATCGGCCAGGTCTGGTCGAAGATGCCGCGCATCGTGCGCGACCTCGCCCACCAGCTCGGCCGCGAGGTCAACCTGGAGATGGAGGGGCACGACACCGAGCTCGACCGCTCGCTGCTCGAGGCGCTCAAGGGTCCGTTGACCCACCTCGTGCGCAACGCGCTCGACCACGGCCTCGAGCCGCCGGCCGACCGCGCCGCAGCTGGCAAGACCGCCGCAGGTCGGTTGTACCTGCGCGCGTTCCACGAGAGCGGCCAGGTCGTCATCGAGATCTCCGACGACGGCACGCGGCATCGACCCGGCCAAGATCGGTGCGGCCGCGGTGACCCGCGGCGTCATCACCCGCGAGCAGCTGGCGCGCATGGAGCCGCGCGAGATCATCGAGCTGATCTTCCGGCCCGGCTTCTCGACCGCCGAGCAGGTCACCAACGTGTCCGGACGCGGCGTCGGCATGGACGTCGTGCGCACCAGCATCGAGCGGATCGGCGGCAGCGTCGACCTGATGAGCACCGTCGGTGAAGGCACCCTGTGCCGGGTCCGCATCCCGCTGACCCTGGCGATCATCCCGGCGCTCGTGGTCGGCGAGGGCGGCGAGCGCTACGCCATCCCGCAGGCCAACCTGGTCGAGCTCGTGCGGCTCGAGGGCGCCGACCTGCGCCAGGCCGTCGACGTCCTGGCGGGCGCCCCGGTGCTGCGGCTGCGCGGCCGGCTGCTGCCGCTGGTGTCTCTCTCCGAGGCCCTCGGCGGCCAGCGCCCCGACAACGAGGGTGGACCGCTCACCGTGGTGGTCGTGCAGGCCGACGAGATCCGGTTCGGACTCTGCGTCGCCGAGGTGCACGACACCCAGGAGATCGTGGTGAAGCCGATCGGTCGCCAGCTCAAGGCGCATCCCGATGTACGCCGGCGCCACGATCATGGGCGACGGACGGGTGTCGCTGATCCTCGACGTCGCCGGCATCGCCCGCGACCGGGTGCTGGTCTCGGCACCGCACACCGAGCCTGAGGCTCGCAGCGGCAACGTCGACAGTCGTGCCCTGCTGGTGCTGGAGGTCTCCTCGGGCCGCCGGGCGGCGCTGCCGCTGACCGCCGTGTCGCGGCTCGAGGAGTTCTCCCTCGACCGGATCGAGCGCTCCGGAAGTGCGGAGGTCGTGCAGTACCGCGACGGCATCCTGCCGCTGGTGCGGCTGGCTCCGGCGATCGGCCTGCCCGAGTCGCCGTCGCACCGAGGACCAGATCTCGGTCGTCGTCCACGAGGACGGCGGGCACCGGGTCGGCATCGTGATCGACCGGGTCCTCGACGTCGTCGAGGAGGCCGTGGTCGCCGACCGAGGTCGGTCGGCGCCCCGGCGTGCTCGGCTCGGCCGTCGTGCAGGACCGGGTGACCGACCTGGTCGACCTCGAGGCCGTCGTCCGACCGGTGCTGGCCGGCGCCCTGGTAGGTGCCCGATGAGCACCGCCACATCGACGCCCACCTTGACGGATGTCTTGGCCCGTCAGTACTGCACGTTCTGGGTCGACGGCCTGCACTTCGGCCTGAGCGTCGAGCACGTGCAGGAGGTGCTGCGCTACCAGCAGCTCACCGTCGTTCCGTGCGCCCCGGACGCCGTCCTGGGTCTGATCAACCTGCGCGGTCAGATCGTCACCGCGCTCGACCTGCGGTGCCGCCTCGGGCTGCCACCGCGTCCGGCCGACGAGCTGCCGATGAACGTCATCGTCCGCAGCCGCGGCGAGGTCGTCTCGCTGCTCGTCGACGACATCGGTGACGTCATGGACGCCGACGAGCTCGACGCTGCAACCCACCCCCGCCAACCTGCCGGTGACGGTGCAGGACGTCGTGAGCGGTGTCCTGCCGCTCGCCGACTCCATCCTGCTCGTCGTCGACGCCGACCGAGCGGTCGATGTCTCGACCGTGCCCATGACCCCACCACCACCGGAGGACCATCGTGACCGAACTCGCCAGCGCTCCCAAGGTCAACGGGCGCGCACCCGTCAAGACGCCAGCCAAGTCGCCCGCCAAGAGCGCCAAGCCGACCGCACCCGCGGTCGACCTCTCGGCCTCCCCGGTGTGCGTGGAGGCGATCGCCGACGCGGGTGATGCTCGCCGACCGCGACCTACGCGATCACCTACGTCAACCAGGCCACGCGCGACGGCCTGGTCCGGCTCGCCGACTGGTTGCCGATCCGACCCGAGGACATCGTCGGCTCGAGCCTCGACATCTTCCACACCGACCCCGAGCTACCAGCGCGGCATCCTCGACGACCCCGAGCCAGCTGCCGCGGCGCACCCGCATCGAGCTCGGCCCGGAGGTCCTCGACCTGCAGGTGTTCGCGCTCCACGACGAGCGGGCGCCTACGTCGGTGCGATGGCCACGTGGGACAACATCACCGACGACCTGCGCCGCGAGCGCGAGCTCGCCGAGACGATGAGCGACAGCGCGGCGGTCAACAAGGTGCTGACGGCCGTCGGGCTCCGCGACCACGGTCGACGAGGCCGTGCAGGTCGCCCTCGACACGGTGCGCGAGCGAGTTCGGCTGGGCCTACGGCTCGTACTGGCCGCTCGACGACAGCGACAACACGCTGAAGTTCGCGCTCGAGTCGGGCGACGCCGGCCCGGAGTTCCGCAAGGTCACCCTGGAGGCGTCCTTCGCCAAGGGCGTCGGCCTGTCCGGCCGCGCCTGGGCGAACGAGGACCTCTTCTTCACCCAGGACATCGGTGAGATGACCGACTGCGTGCGCGCCCCGATCGCCCAGAAGGTCGGCGTGAAGTCGGGCGTCTGCTTCCCGATCATCGTCGACGGCGAGGTCGTCGGCACGATGGACTTCTTCGCCACCGAGACCCTGCACCCCTCGCAGCAGCGCCTCGACGCGCTGCGCAACGTCGGCCGGCTGGTCTCCCAGGCCGTCGAGCGGCTCGCAGAAGGAGGCCGCTGGCCGCGAGGCCGCCGCCGACACCGCGGCGGTCAACCTGGTGCTTGTCGCGCCTCGGCTCGGCCGACACCGTCGACGAGGCCGATGCAGACCGCGCTCGACACCGTGCGCGGCGCGTTCGGCTGGGCCTACGGCTCCTACTGGCGGTCGACCCGAGCGACAACGCGCTGAAGTTCGCGCTCGAGTCGGGCGACGCCGGCCCGGAGTTCCGCAAGGTCACCCTGGCGGCGTCCTTCGCCGAGGGCGTCGGCCTGTCGGGCCGCGCCTGGGCGACCGCGACCTCTTCTTCACCCAGGACATCGGCGAGATGACCGACTGCGTCCGCGCCCCGGTCGCCCAGCAGGTCGGCGTCAAGTCCGGCGTCTGCTTCCCGATCATCGTCAGGGCGGCCAGGTCGTCGGCACGATGGACTTCTTCGCCACCGAGACCCTGCACCCCTCGACCAGGCGCCTCGACGCGCTGCGCAACGTCGGCCGGCTGGTCTCCCAGGCCCTCGAGCGCATCGCCCGCGACACCGCGGAGCGCGAGCGCGCCGCCGACATGGCGACCAAGGTCGACCTCGTGCTCGAGGTGGTGCGGGCCGCCAGCGAGGGCGACCTGACCCGAGAGATCCCCGTCAGCGGGCACCGACGCCATCGGCCAGCTGGCCGAGGGCCTGGGCTCGCTGCTCGCCACCCTGCGCGAGAGCATGGTCAACATCGGTCAGCACCGCCGACTCGCTCGGCCGTCGCCGCCGACCAGCTGACGATCCTGTCGCAGGGCATGGGTGACGGCTGCGACGCTGACCTCCGACCGGGCTGCCAGCGCGTCCAGCGCCTCGGCCGAGGTCTCGGCCAGCATCCAGACGGTCGCCAGCGCCGCCGAGGAGATGACCGCGAGCATCCGCGAGATCGCCAAGAACGCCACCGAGGCGGCCACCGTCGCCACCGGCGCGGTGGGCGTGGCCAGCTCGGCGCAGGACACCGTCGCCAGCCTGGGCGAGTCGAGCGCCGAGATCGGCCAGGTCATCAAGGTGATCACCTCGATCGCCCAGCAGACCAACCTGCTCGCCCTCAACGCCACCATCGAGGCCGCCCGCGCCGGCGATGCCGGCAAGGGCTTCGCGGTCGTGGCCAACGAGGTCAAGGAGCTGGCCAAGGAGACCGCCCGCGCCACCGAGGACATCGGTCGCAAGATCGAGGCGATCCAGGGCGACACCCGGGGAGCGGTGACCGCGATCAGCGAGATCGCCGAGGTGATCGGCCGGATCAACGACATCCAGACCACGATCGCCTCCGCGGTGGAGGAGCAGACCGCCACCACCAACGAGATCGCCCGCAGCGTGACCGAGGCCGCCGGCGGCGCCAACGGCATCGCCGACGACATCACCCAGGTGGCCAGCGCCGCCGACGACACCCGTCAGGGGGCCCAGAACACCCTGCAGTCGGCCACCGAGCTGGCCACGATGGCCACCGAGCTGAAGGCGCTGGTGGGCCGCTTCACCGTCTAACAGCCCACCGGCACCCGATTTCAAATCCAGGGTGCCCCAGAGCGCCGGACGGCGACCTGACCTCCACGCGGTCGGGTCGTCGTCCGGTTTCCGTTGTGCCAAGTTGGGCACGATGAGTGGCAAGAACATGGTCCAGACCAGCGTCACGAGGGCGTGACGTCGCGTCGGGTAGCTCGTTTTCCCAGTGGAGGCAGGGATAGGTCCGCAACCGGACCACCTGGGGAAGGGAGAACCCACCATGTCCACAGCACAGATGTTCGCGGTGACAAGGGAGCGCGCCATGGAGTTGATCGAGGTGGCGGCGTCCTGCGTGGCGCAGCCCGACGGCGCCATCGTCGTGCACCACACGAGCACGAGGTTGCGTCGCGGTCTCGAGCACGGCGAGGACGTCGTGCTGCTCGACGTCGAGGGTCAGTTCCGCGCCGGCACGGTGACCGACATCGAGTTCACCCTCGACGACACGCTCTACACCATCGCCCCCGGCGTCCTGCTGCCCTCCGAGGCCGCCGCCGCCCGGTTGACCGATGTCCCTGAGCCGTCCGCCCCGAGCTCGGGTGGTCTCACCGTGCAGTCGGTGCTGGACCTGCTCGGCGAGCTGCGCGACCGCGCACGCCGCTGACGCTACTTGCTGGTGCCCCAGGCAAGAGTCGAACTTGCGACCTTTCGCTTAGGAGGCGGCTGCTCTATCCACTGAGCTACTGGGGCTTGCGTCTCATCTTTCCACGTGCGACGACCGCCCAGTTTGGTGGCCGACCACCTGTTCCGCAGAATGAGTCACCGTGCCCGACTACCTCGCTCCTACACCCGCGCGGCCCAAGCGCCGCGGTCGGGTGAAGAAGCGACGCACCCTCGGCGCGGCGGCGATAGCGATCCTGCTCGTCCTGACGTTGATCGTCGGGTTGGGTGGCGTGTTCTTCTACCGACACCTCAACGACAACCTCGACGTTCGTGACTACGACGATCAGCTCACCGATCGGCCGGCCAAACAAGCGGCCGACCACGGGCCCCAAGAACCGGTCAACATCCTGGTCATGGGGTCCGACACCCGTGAGGGCGAAGGCAACAACATCGACGGCCTGACCGGCGGCGGTGAGCGGTCCGACACGACGCTGATGTTCCACCTCTCGGCCGACCGCACCTTCGCCTACGGCATCAGCATCCCGCGCGACAGCCTCGTCGACCGGCCCGAGTGCGTCGACGACGACGGTGACACGATCCCGGCCGACGACGACACGATGTGGAACGCGGCGTTCACCGTCGGTGGCCCCGCGTGCACCATGCAGCAGTTCGAGCAGCTCACCGGCGTCCGCCTCGACCACTACGTCAAGCTCGACTTCAACGGCTTCCAGGACATGGTCGACGCCATCGACGGCGTCCGGGTATGCATCCCCGAGCCGATCTTGGACCTCTCCCATGGCATCAACATCCCCGCCGGCACGCGCGACGTGGCTGGCAAGGAGGCGCTCAACTACGTGCGGGCGAGGTACACGCTCGGCGACGGTTCGGACATCGGCCGCATCAAGCGGCAGCAGGCGTTCGTCGCGGCGATGGCGGGCAAGGTGGTCTCGGCCGGCACGCTGACCCGGGTCGACCGGGTGCTGGGCTTCCTCGACGCCGCGACCAGCTCGCTGCAGACCGACTTCACCTCGATCAGCCAGATCGCACGCGTCGGCGCCTCGTTCAAGAACATCGGCCTCGACAAGATCAAGTTCATCACCGTGCCGTGGCAGTACTCGCCCGAGGACCCCAACCGGGTCGAGTGGCTGCCCGAGGCCGATGCGTTGTGGCAGCGGGTGATCGACGACGAGCCGTTGAGTCGCGGCCTGCAGGACGGCGTGATCCGCGCGAGCGACGATGTCGACGGCGATCGCACGACCGGCGGCGGCACGGGAGCCAAGCGCGCCCAGGAGCGCGAGGCGGCGGGTCTCTGTGCCTGACGAGGAGCCCGAGACGCAGCTCGAGACGCAGCCCGAGAAGGTGGCTGAGTCAGCTGCGGAGCGCCGTCGGCGTCTCGACCGGATCTTCGGCGACGTCTTGCCGGACACGACGGCCGACGAGCGCGACCCCGGCGGCTCGCCGACGTCCGAGGACGCCGGCGAAGCCTGGTTGAAGGCTCAGGTGCCACCGCACCACGGGTGAGCTAACGCGTCTGCTGGGCCTGCAGCAGGTCGCGGATCTCGGTGAGCAGCCTGATGTCCTCCGGCGTTCCTGGCGCGGGGCTCGGGAAGAACTTCTCCTTGGCCTTCACGTAGGGCATGACCACGAAGAAGTAGACGATCGCGGCCAGGATCACAAAGGCGATGACGGCGTTCATGAACGCGCCGAACGGCTCGTCGGCGTTGAAGGTCTTGTCGACCCCCTTCGGCAGCAGATCAGTGAGCCAGGCGGTGAAGGTGGCGACGACGACGCCGAACGCGGTGCCGATGATGACCGCGACGGCCAGATCGACGAGGTTGCCTCGGAGGACGAAGTTCCTGAATCCGGTCAGCATGGTGGTGGCTCCTGTCGTTCGAAGTAGTGGCCGGCCCCGAGCGGGCCACCGGTGAGGTTAGCGAGACGGAGGCTCACCCGACCAGGTGAAGGTCAGGAACTGGGCGATGGCCGCGGCGCTCACCTCGGGCACCTCCGAGTCGGTCAGGCCGAGCACCACCAGGCGGCCAGGCAGGGTTCCCGTCCCGGGGTCGCTCGCGTCGGGCAGGGGGAGGGCCAGCACGGGGACCTGCGCCGCGACGGTAGCGGCCGTCGCGTGCTGCGGATCGGTCGCGACCAGGTCGACGGTGTCGCCCACCTCCAGCAGTGCGACCATGCCTGGGTCGGGAGCCGCACCGGCACCGCGGTGCGTCCGGGGTGGCCATCATCGAGGCTCGGCCCCACCAGCCGGACGCCGGTGACCGGCTCGCCGCGGGTCAGCGGCGCGGCGAGCACGCGTCCGGCGGGCTCGACTGACCAGACCCGCGGGCTCACTGCCTGCGCGGAACTCCGCCACGGTCAGGTCGTCAGCCGCGAGCAGAGTGCCGGCCGGCAGGTCGTCAGCGGCGACCGTGACCGGGACGGTCGGAGGTGCCCCTGCGCTCGTCGCCGAGAGACCGGCGGCGACTGCCACGCCAGCACAGACGGCCGCCAGTGGTCGGCGCCGTCGGAGCATCGCGATCCGGACGGCGCGACCGTGTCGGCGGATCATGTCGAGAGCCATGCCCCGACGCTAGGTGAGCCCCGCGATCGCCGCGCTGGCTCTCCACAGGGTCGGCTACGACGCGGCGGTGGCGGTGGTGGTGCTGCCGAGCTGCTACTGGCGGGAGTGGACGAGCCCGACGATCCGGAGGAGCTCGACGAGTCGCCGGACGACGAGCCCGACGTGCCCGGCGAGCTGGACGAGGACTCCTTCGAGCCGCCGGCGCCGCTCGGCAGCAGGAGTGCTGCTGGTCGAGGCCGAGCGGCTGTCGGTGCGGTAGAAGCCGGAGCCCTTGAACACCACACCGACGGCGTTGAAGACCTTGCGCAACTTGCCATCGCACTCAGGGCAGACGGTCAGCGCGTCGTCGGAGAAGCTCTGGACCTGCTCGAAGTCGTGACCGCACTCGGTGCAGGCGTACTGGTAGGTGGGCACTCGGTCTCCCGGGTTCGTGTGGCTTGTGTTCGCCAGGCGTGGACAGAGGGATTAGCACTCTGCCCTAACGACTGCCAAGTCTACGTCACGGCAGAATGATCGGCACCATGACTGCCACCACTCTCCCGACCAGCGGCGAGCCCCGTCGCTGGCCGCCGCTGTGGTGGCGGCGCTTCCGGCAACTGCCGCGGCCGTTGCGCGTCTCGACGTACTTGGTCCTGCTGGTGGTACTGGCTCTCGTCGCGTCGCTGTCCGCGGGGGTCGTGGTAGTTCGCCGGTCGTTCCCGCAGACGAGCGGTGAGATCGAGGTACCCGGGCTGGGTGCCGAGGTGCAGGTGGTGCGCGACGACCACGGCATCCCGCAGATCTACGCCGACTCCTCCGAGGACCTCATGTACGCCCAGGGCTTCGTGCACGCCCAGGAGCGGTTCTTCGAGATGGACGTTCGCCGCCATGCCACGGCCGGCCGGCTCTCGGAGATGTTCGGCGAGGACGCCCTCGAGAGCGACGTCCTCGTGCGCACGATGGGGTGGCGCCGGGTCGCCGAGCGTGAGCTGCCGCTGCTCGACCCCAGCACTCGCTCGGTGCTCGACGCCTACGCGAAGGGCGTCAACGCCTACCTCGACGACCGCGCGCTGACCCGGACCTCGCTCGAGTACGCCGTGCTCGACGTTGGCGGACTCGACTACAGCGCCGAGCCGTGGACGCCGGTCGACTCGCTGGCCTGGCTCAAGGCGATGGCCTGGGACCTGCGCGGCAACATGCAGGACGAGATCGATCGCACGCTCACCATCGACGCCGTCGGGGCCAAGCGTGCCGATGAGCTGTTTCCCGGGTACCCCTACGCCGAGCACGCGCCGATCGTCGAGCAGGGCGCGGTGATCGACGGCGTCTTCGAGCAGGACGCCACGAGTGACGACACCCGCAACCCCAAGCGACCGGCCTTCGCGCCCGGCGTCCTGCCCGACGTGTTGGGGGCCCTGTCACGCCTGGGCCAGGCCTCGGGCCGGATGCCGGCGTGGCTCGGACGCGGCGACGGCGTGGGCAGCAACTCGTGGGTGGTCTCCGGCGAGCTCACCGACACCGGAGCGCCGCTGCTGGCCAACGACCCGCACCTCGGGGTGAGTGCGCCGGGGGTGTGGATGCAAGTAGGTCTGCACTGCACGACGGTCGGCGAGGCGTGCCCCTACGACGTCGGCGGCTTCTCCTTCTCCGGCGTCCCCGGTGTGATCATCGGCCACAACGCCGACATCGCCTGGGGGTTCACCAACCTCGGGCCGGACGTGACCGACTTGTTCGTCGAGCGTCTCGACGGCGACCAGTGGCGGCGTGCCGGCAAGCTGCTGCCACTGCGCAGTCGCGTCGAGACGATCGAGGTCGACGGTGGCGACGACGTCACCATCACGGTTCGGGGCACCCGGCACGGTCCGCTGGTCTCCGACGCCGAGCAGGTCACGCCCGACGTGCTCGACGGCGTGCTGGGCGACGTCCGCGACCTCGCGCCGGTGCCGCGCCCGCCCGACACCGAGGAGTACGCCCTGGCGTTGTCGTGGACGGCGTTGCGGCCGGCGCCGACGGCCGACGCCATCTTGGCGCTGAACCGAGCGCGCGACTGGAGCTCGTTCCGCGCCGCCGTCTCCGACTTCGCCGCCCCCGCGCAGAACATCGTCTACGCCGACCGCGAGGGCAACATCGGCTACCAGGCACCAGGACGGGTGCCGATCCGCAAGTCGGGTAACGACGGCCGGTTGCCGGTCAGCCGGCTGGAAGGCCGAGAACGACTGGACCGGGCAGTACGTGCCGTTCGACGGGCTGCCCAGCGTGCTCAACCCCGACGAAGGCCTCATCGTCACCGCGAACCAGGCCGTGACCGGACCCGACTACTCCTACTTCCTCACCGACGACTGGGACCGCGGCTACCGCTCGCAGCGCATCCGCGACGTGCTCACCCGCCTCGTCGACTCAGGGCGAGCCGGTCTCGCTCGAGCAGATGAGCGACCTGCAGCTCGACGACCGGCACCCGATCGCGGCGGTGCTCACGCCGTACCTGCTCGAGGTGCGGCTGCGCCGCGGCTACTACTCCGACGGTCAGCGGCTGCTGGCCGATTGGGACTTCACCCAGCCCGCCGACAGCGCGGCAGCGGCGTACTTCAACGTGGTCTGGCGCAACCTGCTCGAGCTCACCTTCCACGACGAGCTGCCCGAGGTGCTCTGGCCCGACGGCGGGCAGCGCTGGATGGCGGTGGTGACCGAGCTCGTGCGTCACCCGCGCGACGCGTTCTGGGACGACGTCGAGACCGACGAGGTCGAGACCCGCGACCAGATCGTCGTCGCGGCCCTGCGCGCCGCCCGCGACGAGCTCACCTCGCGCCAGGCGGTCAACGCCGACGAGTGGACCTGGGGCGGCCTGCACGAGCTGAAGCTGCGCTCCTCGACCCTGGGGGAGTCCGGCATCTCTGTCGTGGAGCGCCTCTTCAACCGTGGCGGGTGGGAGGTCGCCGGCAGCGGCTCGGCGGTCGACGCCTTCGCCTGGGACGCCGCGGAGGGCTACGAGGTGGTCACCGGCCCCTCGATGCGCATGGTCGTCTCGCTCGCCGACTTCGACGCCTCCCGCTGGATCAACCTGACCGGCGTCTCCGGCCACGCCTTCCACCCGCACTACACCGACCAGACCGACCTGATGGTCACCGGCCGCACGCTGCCGTGGGCCTTCTCCCGCGACGCCGTCGACGCCGCCGGCACCGACGTCCTCACCCTCGTGCCGCGCTAGGGCCACGGTCGTCGAGTAGCGCCGCCGAGGGACGAGCGGCTGCACGTTGCTCGATACGCGGTTGCTCGTGCCTCGCTCCCGCTACTCGACGTACGAGATGGAGGACGCTCAGAACCTCCGCAGGCCGGATGGCGTGACGGCTGCGGCGACCGGGCGGTCGTGGGGTTCGGCGGGGACGGCGACGCCGACCTCGCCGTCGTAGAGCACGCAACAGGTGAAGGTGCCGACGGGGACGCGGCCCAGGGCGCGGTCGTAGGAACCACCGCCGCGACCGAGCCGGAGCCCGGACGGCGAGACCGCGAGGCCCGGGACGATGACGGCGTCGGCGGTGGCGACCGCCTCGACGCCCGAGGCGGCGTCCGCCGGGCTCGAGCAGGCCGTACCGCGCTCGCACCAGGTCGGCGTCGCCGACGTACGTCGCCCAGTCGAGGTCGCCGTCGTCGAGCAGCACGGGCAGGATCACCCGCTGGCCCGCGGCGCGCAGACCGTCGAGCAGCCACGACGTGCCGGGCTCGGTGCCGATCGAGACGTAGGCGGCCACGGTGGCCGCCGTCCGCACCTCGGGAGCCTCCATCAGGTGGCCGGCGATGGCACGGGAGAACAGCCCGATCTCGGCCACCGGCAGTCGGTTGCGGCCGGTGCTCAGCTGGTCGCGGAGCGCGACCTTGGCGACCGCCGCGGCCGAGGGCCGAGGCGGTGGGATTCCGGGTGGTTGTGACAGCGCCACCCCACGAGCCTAGGCTCACTGACATGGGCAGTCCCGCACTCAAGCTCGCACGCGACAAGATGGTCGCGGCTGGCGTCGACGAGGTCGCGATCGAGACCTTCGCGCACTACTTCCGTCTGCTCGAGCACGGCGAGACGGGCATGGTCCCCGAGTCGACGATCGACCCGGTCGACATGGAGAGCCTGGACGGCGTGGAGGTCGACCCCGATGTCGCCGCCGAGGCGATCCGGCACACCGTCGTCATCAAGCTCAACGGCGGCCTCGGCACGTCGATGGGCATGGACCGCGCCAAGTCGCTGCTCTGCGTGCGCCGCGGACTGTCGTTCCTCGACATCATCGCCCGCCAGGTGCTGCACCTGCGGGGTGAGTACGACGCCCCGCTGCCGCTGATCTTCATGAACAGCTTCCGCACCTCGGCCGACACGATGGCGGCCATCGGTCGCTACGTCGGACCTCGCCGTCGAGGGCTTGCCGCTGGAGTTCCTGCAGAACAAGGAACCCAAGCTGCTCGCCAAGGACCTCAGCCCGGTCTCGTTCCCCACCGACCCCGACCTCGAGTGGTGTCCGCCCGGCCACGGCGACGTCTACACCGCACTGCGCGGCACCGGCCTGCTCGACCTGCTGATCGAGCGCGGCTTCCGGCACGTGTTCATCTCCAACTCCGACAACCTCGGCGCCGTGCCGGACGCCCGGGTCGCTGGCTGGTTCGCCGGCAGCGGTGCGCCGTTCGCGATCGAGGCCGTGCGCCGCACGCAGTCCGACCGCAAGGGTGGGCACTTCGCCCGCCGCAAGAGCGACGGGCGGCTGGTGCTGCGTGAGACGGCGCAGACGCCGGAGGAGGACAAGGAGTCGCTGGCCGACCTCGACCGGCACCAGTTCACCTCCACCAACAACCTCTGGTTCGACCTCGCGGCGATGAAGCAGGCGCTCGACGTGCGCGACGGCATCCTCGGCCTGCCGCTGATCCGCAACACCAAGAACGTCGACCCCGCCGACAAGAGCACGCCGGAGGTCATCCAGATCGAGACCGCGATGGGCGCGGCGATCGAGGTGTTCGACGGCTCGACCTTGATCGAGGTGGGCCGCGACCGGTTCGTGCCGGTGAAGACCACCAACGACCTGCTCGTGCTGCGCTCCGACGTCTACGGCCTCGGGGCCGACTTCGTGCTCGACCAGCAGGCGGCCGAGATTCCGTTCATCGACCTCGACGGCAGCTTCTACAAGCTGGTCGGCGAGTTCGACCAGCGGTTCCCGGAGGGCGCTCCCTCGCTGGCGAAGGCCACGTCGCTCACGATCGAGGGCGACGTCACCTTCGGGCGCGACGTCCAGGTCATCGGTGACGTCGAGATCGAGGCACCGTCTGCACAGCGACTGGCGCCAGGCACCGTCCTCACCGGCCCAACGCCTTCCGGCCCGACTCCTTCCGGCGATGCCTGACGGGCTTCGCTCGGTCGACGAGCACCTCGCGGCGATCCTGGCCGAGATCGAACCCCTCGCCGACTTCCAGCAACCACTATCGAGGCGCTCGACCTGGCCTCGGCCGAGCAGGTCTCCTCGCCGATCAACCTGCCGCGCTTCGACAACTCCGCGATGGATGGTTACGCCGTCTACGCCGCTGACGTCGCGACCGCTCGCGACGAGTCGCCGGTGAAGCTGCCCGTGGTGGGCCAGATCGGGGCAGGAGACGGCCAGAGCTCTTCGGGCAGCCGGGACGCGTCGCCAAGCTGCGCGCCCGGCACGGCGGTCAAGATCATGACCGGAGCCCCGATGCCGGCCGGCGCGGATGCCGTCGTCCCCTACGAGTGGACCGACCGCGGCGCGCGCGAGGTCTGGATCGCCAACGCTGCCTGGGCCGGCCAGCACGTGCGGTACGCCGGGGGAGGACGTCGCCGCCGGCGACCTGCTCATCGAGCCCGGCACCCAGCTCGGGCCACGCCACCTCGGTCTCCTGGCCTCGGTCGGCAAGGCCGGGATCCGCGTGCGCCCGCGTCCACGGGTGCTGATCGTCTCGACCGGCAGCGAGCTGCGTGACCCAGGCAGCGACCTCGAGCCCGACTCGATCTACGACGGCAACTCCTACCTGCTCGCGGCCGCCGTGAAGCGCGCGGGTGGCGTGCCGTCTCGCATCGGCGCGCTCTCTGACGACGCCGCGGCCTTCGTGGGTGCCCTCGACAGCAAGCTGACCCGCGTCGACGCGGTGGTCTCGTCGGGCGGCATCTCGATGGGCGACTTCGACGTCGTCAAGGAGGCGCTCTCGCCGCTGGGCACCGTCTGGTTCGGTGGGGTCGCGATGCAACCGGGCAAGCCGCAAGGCTTCGGCTACCTCTCGTCGGGGGGAGCAGGCGAGCGCAAGGTGCCCTACTTCGCCCTGCCGGGCAATCCCGTCTCGGCCTACATCTCCTTCGAGGTGTTCGTGCGCCCGGCGCTGCGGCGGATGATGGGGGTCACTCCCGAGGTCCGCCCGCTGGCCACGGCTCGGCTCACCCACGACGTCAAGTCGCCCTACGGACGACGTCAGTTCCTCCGCGGCGCGGTCACCCTCGGTCCGGACGGGCTGACGCCTGCCCAGGTCGAGCCGGTCGGCGGCCCCGCCTCGCACCTGCTCGGCGACCTCGCGGCGTCCGACTGCCTCATCGACGTGCCCGAGGAGGCGCTGTCGCTCCAAGCTGGCCAGCAGGTCTCGGTGATCCGGCTCGACCATGGCTGAGGGCGACCGGCTGACCCACGTCGACGAGACCGGCGCGGCCCGGATGGTCGACGTCTCGGCCAAGCCCGTCTCGAGCCGCACCGCGACGGCGTCCGGCCGGGTGCTCGTCTCGCCAGCGGTGGTCGCGCTGCTCCGCGGTGAGGGTGTGCCCAAGGGCGATGCCCTCGCGGTCGCTCGGATCGCCGGCATCATGGGCGCCAAGCAGACGCCGGCGCTGATCCCGCTCTGCCACCCGCTCGCCGTCTCGTCGGTGACGCTGGACCTCACGGTCGTCGACGACGGCGTCGAGATCACCGCGTCGGTGCGCACCACAGACCGCACCGGCGTCGAGATGGAGGCGCTCACCGCCGTGTCGGTGGCCGCGCTGACGGTCGTCGACATGGTCAAGGCGGTCGACAAGGCAGCGGTGATCACCGACATCCAGGTCGACACCAAGACCGGCGGCGTTTCCGGCGATTATCAGCGATGAGCCCACTTCTCGGCGCAGTGGTGGTGGCCTCCAACCGCGCCGCCGCGGGCGTCTACGCCGACGAGACCGGCCCGCTGATCGTCGCCGCGCTGCGCGACCTCGGCTTCGAGGTGGGGGACCCGCACGTCGTGCCGGACGGTGACCCCGTGGGCCAGGCGATCGCCGCAGCCGTCTCCGCAGGGGCGCGCGTCGTCCTCACCACCGGCGGCACCGGACTGACGCCCACCGACTGCACCCCCGAGCAGACCAGGGCACTGCTCGATCGCGAGGTGCCGGGAATCGCCGAGGCGATCCGCTCCGCCGGAGCTGCCCAGGGATCCCGACGGCAGTGCTCTCGCGAGGGCTGGCAGGAGTCGTCGGTCAGTGCCTGGTGGTGAACCTGCCCGGGTCGCGCGGGGGAGTGAAGGACGGCCTGGCGGTGCTGCGTCCGATCCTCGTGCACGCCATCGAGCAGATCGTCGGGAGTGACCACTGAGCGCGCCCGGTTGGCCGGTCACCCTGACGTCGGGGTCCGCGCCGGTCGTCACCTTGCGGCCGCTTCGGCGCTCTGACGTCAAGGCGTGGCGCGACGCGCGTCGCCGCAACGCAGCGTGGCTGGTGCCGTGGGACGCCACCGCGCCACCCGGCTCGCCGTCGAGAGCCGTGACCTTCCGCGCGCTGGTGCGCAGACTGGCTCGCCACGCTCGTGCTGGCACGACGCTGCCGTTCGCGATCGAGGTCGACGGTCGGTTCGCGGGGCAGATCACGGTCAACAACATCGTGCGCGGTTCCGCGCAGTTCGCCTCGATCGGCTACTGGCTCGACAAGGACTTCGCCGGGCAGGGCGTCATGCCCCGCGCGGCCGCGATGGTGATCGACCACTGCTTCACCGTCGTCGGGCTGCACCGCATCGAGGTGGCGATCCGACCGGAGAACTCCAACTCCCTGCGAGTGGTGGAGAAGCTCGGTATCCACGAGGTCGGCTACGCCCCTCGCTACCTGCACATCGACGGCGACTGGCGCGACCACCGGCTCTACGGCATCACCAAGGAAGAAGTCCCGCGCGGTTTGCTGCGCCGCCTCGAAACTGGTTGAGGTCCCCGAGGTGGTTGAGGTACGAGGGGAGCGAGCCTCGAAACCACGCCCGCACACGCATGTCGAGTAGCCCGGACCGAGGAACGAGCGGAGGGCGTATCGAGACGCTCGCAAGCCGAGAATCAGCGTCGGATGACCACGAGTCATCCACTGCCCCAGTGATGGAGAGTGTTGTCCACAGGCCCTGTGGTTGAGCGGGATTCTGGCTCGGGACTGTCGGAGGTCGGTGCATTGATGGACGCATGAAGGACGACGGCAGCAGCACTCGATCGGGTCACCCGATCCGCGCTGCTGTGACGTCGTGCCGGCGTGAGATCACCGACGTCGCCGCGCAGGCGATGTGGTCGCTGGACGCTGCTGGCACCCGCGACGTCCTTGTCGAGCTGAGCCGTCTGCACGCGCAGGTCGCGGAGCTCGAGTCCTGGGTGCTCAGCCATGGCGACGAGGTCGAAGCGTGCGATCTTGAAGGCAGTGTTGATGGCGAACGCAGCCCCCAACCACGTCCGCGCCACCAACGGTGCTGGCGCGTTCCACTTCGAGCAGCCCACCCGGAGAAGATGGGCAGGGCGTTCATGGAGTACATCGAGCGCTACCCGGTCGACCGGCTTCCCAACGCTGGTGGCCTCACCTACCTCCGGGGCCGATGCGGACGTAGGGTGGCCAGCGCACCATCAATCACATCAGTCACTTTGCGACACACGGGTAGACATCCGCCCTACCTGCGGTAGCGGTTCTAGCCTCGAGCACGTGGACCTCAGCGCTTTGATCTTCGTCGCCCTGGCCGTGGCCTGGGCCGTCTACCTCGTTCCCAAGGCGCTGAAGCACCACGAGGACAGCGCCGCCAGTCGCAGCATCGACGGCTTCTCCGACCGGCTCCGGGTGCTCGCACGCCGCGAGCCCGTCGACCGAAAGACCGCGCGGCTTGTGGTCGAGGGCGAGAAGCCCGCGGCCGTGCCGGCCCCCGTCGTCCGCGAGCCGATGACACCGCAGCAGGCCCGGGCGCACCGGGCCGCCTCGATGGCGGCCGCCCGCCGACGGCGCAAGGTGGTCTCCACCATCCTCGTCGCGATCATCGTGACGCTCGCGGTCGCGACTGCCGGGTATCTCTCCATGGCCTACGCAGCCATTCCGACGGGCGTGCTCGTTGCGTGGCTGGTCCTGTGCCGCGTGATGGTGCGCCGCGAGGCGGCGGTGTTCGTGCCTGCTCCTCGGCGCACGAGCGATGACGTCGAGGTCGACGACGGCGACCTGACCGAGGAGCTCGCAGCAGTCGCGGAGCCCCTGGCCGAGCCCGCCATGCTGGGGGCGGAGATGCCGGGCGAGCCGGCGCCGGGCGAGTGGGCTCCGATGCCGGTCACGCTGCCGACCTACGTCTCCAAGGAGCCAGCTGCGCGCCGGAGCGTTCGCACCATCGACCTCGACTCCACTGGGGTCTGGACGTCGGGTCGCAATGCCGCCGACTCGGCCATCGCCCGTGAGGCGGAGGCGGTCGACCGTGCCGCCAAGGCGGCGTCCGACAACAAGAGCGACCGCGCCACCGGTAGCGAGCCCGCGCCGATCGGCGGCGATCTAAACTGCGGCCATGACGCACTTGTCGTACTCGAGGACCTACGCGACCACGCCTGAATCGGCGTATGACTCCCTGATCCACGTGTCGCTTCCCGACGTGCTCGGGCACCGCTCCCTGGTCATCCCCGGGATCCGCGAGGTCCGCGTCGGCCCCACGGGCTGGGCTCGCTCGGTGACGTCCGGACCGTCGTCCTCAACGACGGGGCGACCTCGCGCGAAGAGTTGGTCGTGGCGGAAGCCTCCACACCAGTTCGGCTACCGCATCACCGAGCTCCACGGGTCCGCTGGCCCTTCTGGCGGCATCCATCGACGGCCGCGTCTCTTCGTGGCCGAGGGCTCCGGCACCACGATCACCTGGAGCTGGAACCTGCATCCGCGAGGCCTCCAGGGGCGCGTCGCGATGCTCACGTTTGGGCCGATGTGGCGGCGCTGGGCGGTTGAGCCTGCTTCGACCGCTCTGGAGAACCTGCTCGCGACGTCGGCCTGATTCGGAACGGCATCTGTCTGGGTGCTAACGTTCCGTCCCGCGTCGTCAAGACGTGATGGGGCTGTGGCGCAGTTGGTAGCGCGTCTCCGTTCGCAATGAGAAGGTCAGGGGTTCGAATCCCCTCAGCTCCACCACTGCGATGTCTCAGGACATCGGAATGGCCCGGACCTATGGATGTGGGTTCGGGCTCTGCCTCTTTTCTGGGTGCTGGGCCGGGTGGTCGGTCCGTGCCTTCGCCTCTGACGGACGGGGTTGCCCGACCGACGCGACCGAGCCACCTGACAGTGAAACCTTGAGTGAGAACAGGGCGCATCTTGAGAGTCACTGTCATCTTCGGCTAGTTTCGAGCCATGGGAACGTTGGACGGCAAGGTGGCACTCGTCACGGGGGCTGGGCAGGGTGTCGGTCGCGGCATCGCCCTGGCGTTGGCCCGCGAGGGTGCCTCGATCGCGATCGTCGACCGAAATGGCGACACGGGGCGCGAGACGCTTGAGCTCGTCCAGGACACAGGCAGTCGCGGGGTTGCTCAGATTTGCGACATCACGGCCTCCGCGCGGGTGAACGACTGTGTAGCCGCCATCGTCGCGCAGCTCGGAACGATCGACATCCTGGTGAACAACGCGGTGGATGCCGCGGTGGGCATCGGGCTTGAAGAAGCTGACGATGAGCAGTTCCTTGTCTCGTTCGCCAGCGGACCGTTCGCCTCGTTCTACTTCATGCGTGCCTGCTTTCCCCACCTGCAGGACGGTGGGCGGGTGATCAACTTGCGCTCAGGGACTGAGAACCAGGCGATGCCCGGGTATGGAGCCTACGTCTCGGCGAAGGCCGCGATCGGCGGACTGACTCGTGCTGCAGCGCGCGAGTGGGGCCGCAAGGGAATCACGGTCAACGCCTTGGTGCCGTTCGCGCTCAGCCCGAGTGCCGAGGCGGATGTGGCCCAGCGGCCGGGTGGCCTTGAAGCGATGTACCGGCAGCTCTCGATCCCCCGCTCCGCGGACGTCGAGGCCGACGTCGGTCGTGCGGCAGTGTTCCTGGCCGGCCCTGACGCCTCCTACATCACCGGGCGCACCCTGTCGGTCGACGGTGGCGGTTCCTTCTTCTCCTGAGCTGCACCCCGTTGCCGACCTCGGCGCGGTAGAAACCTGACTTGTCGATGTGAGGAGAACAGATGGCCAAGAACGACGAGCGCGAGCTCGAGGCGCTGGAGGCGTACCGCAACTACGTGGCCCAGCGTGAGCTGTGTGTCAGTGGCGATGCACCGTGGTCCGCCATCGGTGCCTGGTTCACCGAGGACGCAGTCTTCATCGACCCTGCCTGGGGTCGGGTGCAAGGTCGTGATGCGATCGCCGCCTTCTTCGATCACTCGATGGCGGGCTTCGAGGGCTGGACCTTTCCGGAGGAGTGGACCGTCGCGGACGGTGACCGGGTCATCACCTTCTGGTGGAACAGATTGGCCGGCGAACGTTCCGATGGCTCGAAGTACCAGGCGCCCGCGTTCTCGGTGCTCCACTACGCCGGCGATGGTCTGTTCGACTACGAGCTCGACCTGATGAACATCGCCGAGGTGCACGACCTGCTCGGCGAGTCCGCGTGGGTGCCTGGGCCGGGGTTGTCGGTGCCAGGACCCAACCCCGATCGCAACGTGACGCCTCCGCGTCTGACCTCCCCCTAGATGAAGGTGACAGGACCGAGCTCATGGTGACATCAGAGGCTGGATTCAACCTCTCCACAGTGTTTGACACCGTCGCGCGGGCCGTGCCCGACCAAGAGGTGCTCGTCTGGCGCGACCTCAGGCTCACCTACGCCGAGATGAATGCGCGAGTCGACGGCGTCGCCCACTACCTGGTCGAGCAAGGTCTGGGCTGTCATACCGAGCGCAGTGGCCTGGCGGGCCACCTTTCCGGCCAGGACCACCTCGGCATCTACCTGCGTAACGGCAACGAGTATCTCGAGGCATTGGTGGCCGGCTTTCGCGCCCGGGTGGCCCCCTTCAACGTCAACTACCGCTACGTGGAGGAGGAGCTGCTCTACCTGCTTCTCGACGCCCAGACCAAGGCGCTCGTCTACCACGCGGAGTCGCCCCCAACGTGGCAGCGATCCGCGACCGGGTCCCAGGTCTGCGGGTTCTCATCCAGGTCGCTGACGACAGCGGCAACGCCTGTTGCCGGGAGCCGTCGACTACGAATCGATCGTGAGGACCCCACCGCCAGTCGACGGGATGCCCGAACCTTCCGGGCGACGACCTGTTCATCCTCTACACGGGTGGAACGACGGGGATGCCCAAGGGCGTTCTCTGGCGCCACGACGACGTCTTCATCACCTCGATGGAGGAACTCCGTACGGCTCCCCAGAACCTCTGGCGTCCTACGAGCAGCTTGCCGAGGCGGCGACCAAGGCCCAGGGCACCGTCTCGCTGCTGATGGTCCCTCCATTCATGCACGGGGCCGCGCAGTGGTCGACCTTCCACATGATCACGCTCGGTGGGAAGGTCGTCATCCTCGACAACGTCCAGCACTTCGACCCTGCCGACGCGTTGTCGCTCGCGATCCGCGAGAAGGTGGTGAGCATCCCAGTCGTGGGAGATGCGGTGGCCCGTCCTCTGCTCGACGAGATCAGGCGAGGCAGCTACGACCTGTCCGGGCTGGCAGCCATCAACAACGGCAGCGCACCTCTGACGCCTGGCGTCCGCGCCCAACTGCTCGAGGCGCTACCGCACATCGTGGTCACCGACGTGGCCGGCGCGTCCGAGACCGGCCTGCAGATGAGCACGATGTCGATGAAGGGCATGGAGTCGGACACGGCCACATTCACGCCCGTCCCGAGCACGACCGTGGTGGATGAGGGGATGACCCGCTCTCTGAAGCCCGGCGAGGGCAGTGGCTGGCTCGCACAGCGCGGCCGGGTGCCCATCGGCTACCTCGGGGACCCCGACAAGACCGCGCGCACGTTCCCGGTGATCGACGGCGTCAGGTACTCCGTGCCGGGCGACCGGGCCGAGCTGCTCGCGGACGGTCGGATCCTCCTGCTGGGCCGCGACAGCGTCACCATCAACTCCGGAGGCGAGAAAATCTTCGTCGAGGAGGTCGAGCGCGCGATCGCCGCTCACCCTGCCGTGCGCGACGTCGTCGTGGTCGGCCGACCCTCCGAGCGGTGGGGGAGCGAGGCGGTCGCCGTGGTTCAGGTGGTCGAGGGCAGCGAAGTCACCGACGCCGAGCTTCTCGCCGAGTGCGGCCGCCACGTGGCTCGCTACAAGATTCCCAAGGGCATCGTCCGTGCGAGCCGCGCTGAGCGCTCTCCCTCAGGAAAGGCCGACTACAGGTGGGCCAAGTCGCAAGCGATCGGCAGCCCGGCGACCGGCTCAACTGACCCGAATTGACAGCAACTGGACTTGACAGTGACTGTCATTAGTGAATGAATTGGGAGCATGACGATTGGAGTAGTGCAGTGGGCGACCGGCGGCGTGGGCAAAGCGGCGATCGAGGCGGTGCTGGCGCACCCTGACTTGGAGCTGTCGGGCGCCGGGCGCATTCCGAGAGCAAGCACGGCA
>CAWAGM010000016.1:0-106263 GCA_963781575.1 uncultured Actinomycetota bacterium
AGTTCCATTTCGCCACAAATGCAACGGGGTGCAACCTTTCCGGCGGCACCTGCGTCTTGGACACGTGAACGACTCGAGCACGATGGTGCGCGACCAGAGCCGGGGTAGACCCGAGACTGGCGCCATGAGCAAGCGCGACCGGCAGGCCGCCAAGGACGCCGAGTTCACGGCGTACCTGCACGCACGGCAGCCCAGGCTTCTGCGCACCGCCTACCTGCTGACCGGTGACCGCCACACCGCCGAGGACGTCCTGCAGACCTCCCTGGCGAAGCTCTACCTGGCGTGGGACAAGGTGCGCGACCGCGACTCGGTGGATGCCTACCTGCGCCGGATCATGGTCAACGAGAACAACTCGCTGTGGCGCCGCGGCTGGAAGAAGCGCGAGCACACCACCGAGGTGCTTCCCGAGGGCGACCCGCACCACGACGACTACGACGACGGCCGGGACGCCGCCCTCTGGGCCGTGGTGCAGTCGCTGCCGCCCAAGGCGCGGGCGGTCGTCGTTCTCCGTTACTACGAACAGATGTCGGAGGCAGAGACAGCCGACGCGCTCGGCATCTCCGTCGGCACCGTCAAGTCGCAGTGCAGTCGCGCCATCGCGGCGCTGCGTGACCGCGTGCCCGCCGATCTGCACCCCGGACAGGAGTCCTGATGAACGACGAGACCAAGAACGGCGCCCCCGTTCCCGATAAGTGGGAGCACGAGATGAGCAACGCCTTTGACCGGCGGGTGCGCGACCTCCACGAGGCGCCCCTGAGCCTCGAGCAGGTCCGCGGCACGGCGACCAAGATCCGCCGGCGCCGTCGCGCGGCCGTGGCCGGGAGCGTGCTCGCCGTCGCCGCGGTCATCACGCCCGTGGCGGTCGTGGCGGGCAACAACCTCGGCAACGACACGGGCACGCTCCCAGCAGCCACCCAGTCGACCCAGCCGACGGACGGCCCCACCACGGCGCCCGACGTCGACCCCATTCCGGTCGAGCCCAGCCCGGTCGGGCTGCCGTTCCTCTCGGCGTCGATCCTGACGCTCCCGGACGGCGCGGAGTTCCGGATGCCGGCCGCGAACTATCGCGCGGCGGCGGTGCTCGGCGACCAGGTCGTCGGCTACCGCAACGAGAACGGCGACGGCACCGTCGACGTGATCGACGAGACCGGCATCGTCGAGAGCTTCCAGACCACGACCGACATGGTCGTCTCAGACAGCGGAGAGACGGTCGCATTCATGACGGACGCCGAGGAGCTGATCGCCCTCTGGGATGGCGGACAACGCTCGCTCGGCACGAACTTCGCCGAGTACAGCAGTGTCGCGGCTGTCACTGGCGGGCCGTCGTGCGACGTCGACGAGTGTCGGGTCTACGTGAACAACGGTGACTTCGAGACCGCTCCGATCCGTGTCGACGCCGATGGGACTCAGACCACGGTCGCGCCCGACACCCTCAGGGTCCAGGACGTGCTCGAGACCACGGACGGCGATCTCGTCTCCCTGCAGGTGTCCTACTCCGGCACCGGGTCGTGCAGCGCCGTGATCAAAGCCGACACCCAGGAGCAGATCTTCGAGACCTGCGACTACTACATCGAGGAGATCTCCCCCGACGGGAAGCACCTGCTCGTCTCCTCCTCCTACGGTGACGGGCTCGGTCTTGGCTTCTTCGCGGTGATGGACCTCCAGGGCACCGAAGTCGCCCGGTACGCGCCCGACGGTGGGTTCATCAACGAGCTCGCGTGGGAGGACGCGGACACGGTCCTGGCCACCGTGTTCGACGGCGCCGGCTGGCGGATCGTGAGGCAGCCGGTCGTCGGTGGCCTCAGCGACGCGGTGGGGCCGATCGACGGCACCGAGGGCTCGCCTGAGGTGTACCTGACCTGATGCCGTCTAGGGGGTCAGCGCCAGACGACCGAGGCGAGGACCGAGGCGATCAGCTCGTCGCGGCGCTCGTCGTCCATGTCCTTGTCGACCTTGATGGTGATGTTGATCAGGTCGCTGTCGTAGACCGCGACAAAGATCGAGTCGAACGTGAACGGGTCGCGGCGCTCGATGTGCACCATCTCGACCCCGTTGACGTCGAGCGGGTCCAGCACCTCGGTGGGACGGCCCGAGGGATCGCGGGCGATGGTCCGCTCCATCCGCTTCTGGGGTATCGAGTCAGGCGAAGGAAGCTGGCTCAACGTCATCAACCCGTCCTGTCTGGCCGGTGGGAGCCCGGAGACCAGGAAGCTGGCCTGGTTCTCGGTGAGCTTCCACTTCTCGGGGAGGTTGACCGTGACGGCGTCCTGCTCGAGCAGGATGCCCGTGGCGGGCGCCACCGTGGGCTCGAGCACGGCCGTCGGCTTCGAGGTCTGTTCCACCGAAGGGCTGGGTGCGGTCTCCGGCTCGACCGGGTCCTCCGAACAGGCCGTCATCGAAGGTCGACGAGGCAGCGAGGGCGAGGAGCAGCGCTGCCGATCGGCACGCCAGTCGGGGCATGAGCAGTCCAAGATTTCGAGAGACGGGACGAACGTCAGCCTAGTCACGAAGCATCGAGCCGAGGACTGTGCTGCACGTGCTTCTGACGGTCCTGACTGATCGCCCGACTTGACCGAGGAATCGGGTGTTTGTCGACGATGGAGGCGGGTACAGGATCCATGTTTCGGGCGTCATCTCATGACGAGGAGTTTGTGCACATGTCAGTCAGCCCTGGTCGAGCCCAGCGCGCTCGCCACCACTGCGGCCACATGTCGGTCCCTGGGTTCATCCCTGGCCTCGCGCCGGCGATCGCGGGCATCACCGAGATCGTGGAGTACCTCCAAGAGCTCCACGTCAAGGAAGAGACGATCAAGGAGATCGTCGACATCCTCAAGACGGGTCAGGACGACCTCGACGGCGGTCGTCCGCAGGGCGTGGCCAGCAGCGTCTTCGGCGCCTCGGAGAAGGGCCAGACGTTCGGCCACCACACCTCCATCGCCCACCGCCACGTGATCGAGGCGATGCAGCAGATGGTGGCCGGACTGCAGGGCTACGAGACCAACGTGCGCAAGTTCCACGACGAGATCGTCTTCACCGACGAGGACGCTGCCTCCCGCAACGACGCGACGACCGCCAGGGTCCAGGCTGCGCCCACGGTCACCGTGGCCGAGGCCAGCGACTGCCTCAACGCCCCCGACCTGCGCGACAACCCCGCGTGCGAGATCCCGACGGAGGAGAGCTGATGCCCGGACCCCAAGAGCTTCGCTTCCGCAACCACCTCCAGGGCGCCGAGCACAAGGAGGTCAACGACGGTGCCGGCGAGTGGGACCGCTGCGCCGAGCTACTCAACCAAGTGGCCGAGTCGATTCACTTCGCCGCGCAGAGCGACAAGGAGATCGGCGGCCAGACCGGTCCGGCCATGGGCAGCGCCTTCAAGACCTCGGCCCAGCGGATGAAGGACAAGTCGGCCGAGCTCAGACGAGGACGGGACGCCCTGCTGCGTGCGAAGTCGGTGATCAAGAACGCTGGCGATGCCCGCACCGCACTGGACGCCGAGTGGCCCGAGGTGCCGCACCCGGGCACCTACCGCGCGCCGGTCGGCCCGATGACCGAGGCTGACCACCAGGCCAAGACCGACTACGACACCAAGCTCGAGACGTACAACAAGACCTACCAGGAGCGCGAGCGGACCTCGCAGCGCTGGGCCGACCAGATGGACACCGTCTTCGACGACGAGATCGTCGTGATGCAGGACATTCACGGCGAGAAGGAGACCGAGCCCCCGTGGCCGCCGATCGAGAACCGACCAGGGGGGTGGCAACACCCCCACCGCGGCGGCCGCCGACCCCACGACGTGATCGGCCCGCCGACCAACACCGGCGGACCTGACGGGCCCGACGGTCCGCGAGGGCCGGACGGTCCGGAGGCGATGGCCCGGGACCCGGATGGCCCGAGGGGACCCGAGATCGGTCCCCCGCTCGACCCGACCAACCCCCCGACCACGACGTTGCCGACAGGCGCCCCGACGCCCTGCCCCGGTGAGCTGGGCGGCACGGGGCCGACGACCACCGGCCCGAGCGGCGTGCCGACCGGCACCATCGCCGGCCTCGGAGCCGGAGGTCTCCTCGGCGGCGCGGCCCTGGTCAACAGCATCCGCGGCGGTCTCCGCGTTCCCGGTCTCTCCTCGAGCGCCGTGCGCCCCATCGGCGCTACCGGCGTCCGAGGCGGCGGCGTGAGCGGAACCCTCGGTCGTGCCGGCGCCACCGCTGGCGTTCGGCCCAGTGCCGGCGGCACCGGCGGCGGCCGTGGCGGCGCGGCCGGCGCCGGTGGCGCTTCCGGGCGGGGAGCGGGCGCCCGCGCGGGCGGCGGTCGTGGCGCCGGAAGCTCAGCCAGTCGTGGGTCAGGGGACGGCCGGCGGCCGGGGCTCGGGCACGGGCGGCGCCGGGCGTGGGGGCAAGGACAAGAAGGAGCAGGGCAGCGAACGCGACCTGTTCGACGACGGTCAGGACTGGCTGGACGACGACGCAGCACCCGGCGTGCTTGGCTGACCTGCCCTGTGATCGGCTGGCCTGTGATCGGGTGGCCTGGATCGGCCGGCTTGCTTCCGCAACCGCTCACCAGCGCTCGGCGCATCACCACGGCGGTCGCCCCGTCGCGGTAGTAGCGACGACGGCGGTCGATCTCCACGAAGTCATGAGTGGCGTAGAACGACAGCGCAGCCGCGTTGTCCTCACGCACCTCGAGCAAGCAGGCGATCGGCACGCTGGGCACGCGCCGTGGAGATCACGCCGTTCAGCAGTGCCCCGGCCACACCCCCGCGGCGTCTGCTCGCCGTGACGGCGATCCGCTGGAGCTCAGCGATATCGGCCACGATGCTCGCCGCGGCGTAGCCGATCACCTCGCTGGCGACCTCGGCGACGAGGTAGACCACGGTCGGCAAGATGCCGCTCACACCCTGCTCCACCAAGTTGGCCGACCAGGCGTCATCGCCCAGGTTCTCGACCTCGAGCGCTGCGATCCGGGCCGCGTCGAGCGGCACGGCATGACGCACGAGCAGCGTCACGAGACCCGCTTCGGGGCGGCAGGGATCTCGGCGTCCGGGCGCCGCAGGTAGAGCGGTTCGGGGTCGAGCAGCTCGACGTGCTCGCCGGTGATCGCCAACCCCAGCCATCCGGCCGAGGGGCGACGCGGCCCGACGGCGTTCGGGAACGCGTGTGGGTAGAGATGAGCCCCCTCCCCCACGACGGGAAGGTCGGTGGCCACCGCGTCCGGCCGGTCGACGGCCGGACCCTCGACTCGCGTTGCGTCGGGCTCGTAAGCCGCGAGGTAGACCTCCTTGCGGCGGGCGTCGGTGGCCACGACGAAGCGCTCGTCGACCGCGCCCGTTGCGACAGCCTGCACGGCCAGGGCGTCAAGGGAGCAGACGCCGTAGATCGGGGCGTCGAGCACGAGCCCCAGCGTGCGCGCGGTGACCAACCCGACGCGCAGACCCGTGAACGGTCCTGGTCCCACGCCGACCCCGACGGCCGTGATGTCGTGGCGCGTCGCGCCGGCGGCGGCCAGGACCTGCTCGATCAGCGGGGCCAGCTGCTCGCCGTGCCGCATCGACTCCTCGGAGACCAGCTCGGCACGGATGTCAGAGCCGTCGAGGAGCGCGACGCTGACGATCGGTGAGGAGGTGTCGAAGCAGAGCAACATCAGACGCCACCCAGGGTCTGCACCCAGCGCGGACCGAGCCGGAGGATCTCGACGACGCGCGGGTCGACGTCGTCCTCCGCGGCGGTGACCTGCCCGTTGCTAGCCGGATCCTTGCTGGCCTCATCGTTGCTGGCCGGATTGTTGGTTGGCGCGCGGGTGATCCTGATGTCGATGCGGGAGTCGGAGAGCCCTTCGGCCAGGCCTTCGCCCCACTCGACGACCGTGACGGCGCGGTCGAGGTCGGTGTCGAGGTCGAGGTCGTCGAGCTCGGCGGCGCCCCCGAGCCGGTAGGCGTCCACGTGCACGAGCTGCGGCCCGGGTCCAGAGACCGCGTGCTCGCGGGCGATCACGAACGTGGGCGAGGTGACCGAGCCCTCGACCCCGAGGCCTGCACCGAGCCCTTGGGTGAACGTGGTCTTTCCCGCGCCGAGGTCGCCCATCAGCACGAGCAGGTCGCCCGGGCGCAGCTCGGTGGCCAGTGCGCGACCGAGGTCACGCATCGCGTCGGGCGTGGCGACCCGGTGGCGAGTGGGCAGGGGTCGGGTCAGCTCGATGTAGGGCGAGCGTCGATCGGTCTGCACGAAGCCTCGACGCCGCCAGAAGTCGACGGTGGCCGGCAGCTCCTCGCGCGCGACGACCTTGAGCCACGACCGGCCCTCGGCGGCCTCGAGCGCTGCTGTCACCAGAGCCTCGGCGACACCCTGGCCGCGGGCGGAGGTGACCACCCCGAAGCGGCGCACGTAGACGGTGTCGCCGACCGGGTCGAGCAGCAGCGCACCGACCGGCTCGTCACCGCGCTTGGCGACGAGTCCGCCGCTGAGCGCCAGCCGGGTGGCGATGCCGTCGACGGTGTCGCTGAGGGCGTCGGCCGGCGGATTGAGCGGAGGTCGGCCACCGAAGGCGTCCTTGATGATGGCGAGCACGATCGAGGCCGACTCGGCCCCGACCCGACGCACCGTCAGGGTCTGGGAGGTCATCAGCGAGCGGCCGCCCGCTCGACCGCGGAGCTGATCAACTGATCCAGCTCGGCGTTGACCTGGTCGTGGCGCTCCATGGGCACCATGTGGCCGGCGCCTTCGCACTCGAGCAGCACCGAACCCGCGATCCACCCGTGCAGCTTGCGGGAGTGACCGATCGCGGTGAGCTTGTCGTGGGTGCCGCAGATGATCGCGACCGGCACCCGGCTCAGCACGCCGACGTGGTCGAACTTGTCGAGCGTCGCGAAGTTGGGGAAGAAGTCGGCGACGACCTCGAACGGGGTGGCCGAGAGCATGTCGTCGACGAAGCGCAGGTACGACTCCGGCACGTCCCCCCCGAACGCGAACCGGTTGGTCGCCGAGTTGGCGATCACCCGGCCGACCCGACGCACGGTGTCGACCGTGCGGTGGCCGCGCTGCAGGGCCGCGACCGCGCCATGCGTGGCGCGCCCGGTGAGTCGCGCCGGGAGCATCGGGAGCAGCAGTCGGCTGGGGTCGAGGCCACCGGCGGTCGTGGAGACCAAGGCGACGCCGATGACCTTGTCGCCGATCAGCTCAGGGGAGCTGCTCGGCCAGCGCTGCGATCGTCATGCCGCCCATCGAGTGGCCGACGAGCACCACCGGCCCGTCGGGGGCGACCACCTCGATCACCCGGGCCAGGTCGTGCCCGAGCTGGTCGATGGTCGCGTGGGCCCGGTCGGAGCGACCCGAGCGTCCGTGCGAGCGCTGGTCGTAGAACGCCGTACGCACCAGGCCGCGGTAGGCCGCCCGCTGGAAGTGCCAGCTGTCGAGGTTGAGGCAGTAGCCGTGGGCGAAGATCACCGTGACCGGCGGAGCGTCGGAGGTGCGCGTGAACAGGCGACGCGGACCTGCCTCGGGCGGCTCGGCCTCGTCGATCTCCACGTGCAGCGGGACGCCGTCGTCAGCGACGACGGTCAGCGGTGCGGAGCGCAAGCGTGCCGAGCGTGACGTCGTCGCCGGCACGTCGGCTGATGGCCCGCTGCTGGCGTAGCAGCCCGATGGCGGCCCCGGTCGCGGCGACGCCGACCGCACCGCCCAGGCCCCCGAGCACCCAACGCCTGCGGCTCATGTGCTGCTCCTCCACGTAGCGACGAGTCATCCGTCCACCCAATCCGCGTCACGATCTCGTAGTTGATGGTGCCGCAGGCCTCAGCCCAGTCCTGGGCGGTCGGCTGGCCACCCGACACGCCACCGTCCGGGGGCCCGAACAGGACGACGTCGCTGCCCACCGGCGGCTCGTCGCCGCCGAGGTCGACGAGGATCTGGTCCATGCAGACCCGGCCACGGATCGCCCGACGCACGCCACCCACGCTCACCTCACCGCGGTTGCTGGCGCTGACGGGCACACCTTCGCCGTAGCCGGCGGGGACCAGGCCGATGGTCGTGGGAGTGGTGGCGGTCCAGGTGTGGCCGTACGACACCGACTCACCGGCCGCGACGTGCTTCACCAACGCCAGCTGGGCGTGGGCGGTCATCGCCGGGCGCAGGTCGGTGCCGTGCTCGACGCCCGGCGCCGGGTCGAGGCCGTAGGTCGCGATGCCGCAACGCACGGCATCGAACCGGGACGACGGGCGCAGCAGCGTCGCCGCCGAGTTGGCCAGGTGTCGCAGCTCGGGGCGCAGGCCGGCCGCCTCGGCCAGCGTCGAGCGCCTGGCGGAAAGCTGATCTCCTGGGCGTCGTTGGCCGGGTGGTCGGGCTCGTCGGCACACGCGAAGTGCGACCAGACACCGGTGATGGTCCAGTGCGCCGGCTACCTCGCCGGCCCGGGCGGCAGCGAAGAACGTCCTCCCAGTCGTCGCGCTCGGCCCCGCCCCGGGCGAGTCCGGTGTCGACCTTGAGCTGCACGCGCGCTGGCGCGCCGACGTACCGGGCCGCGGCCGCGATCTCCTCGAGCTCGCCCACGGAGTAGGCGGTGAGGTCGACGTCGGCCCGGATCGCGTCGTCGTAGTCCTCGTCGGGCACCGTCAGCCAGGTCAGCAGCCGGCCGGTGTCGCCGGCAGCGCGCAGAGCGCGGACCTCGTCGAGGGTGGCGACGGCGAGCCACTCGGCGCCGGCCTCCCGGGCAGCGCGGGCCACCGGCAGCATGCCGTGCCCGTAGCCGTCGGCCTTGACCACCGTGATCAGCGTGACCCCGGCGATCTCGCGCAGCAGCCGGACGTTGTGCCGGATCGCGTCGAGGTCGACGACGATCTCGGCTCGGGCGGTCATGGGGCCGATTGTTCCATCCGGAGGACGTCGGCGATCACGCCCGCCAGCGCACGGCCCACGTCACCGGCCACGATCGGACCACCGCGAGCCGCGCTGGTGGCGGCGGCGCCGTGCAGCCAGGAGCCCACCGAGGCGGCGTCGAACGGGCTCAGTCCTGCAGCGGCGAGCGCGCCGATCACGCCCCCGAGAACGTCACCTGCTCCGGCCGTGGCCAGCCAGGGCGTGCCCGTCGTGGTGACCCGCACCGGCCCGTCGGGCTGGGCGACCAACGTGTGCCTGCCCTTGAGCAGCACGACGCAGCCGTAGTGGTCAGCTGCCCGCCGCACGTGCTCGAGCGGGCGCGCCTCGATGTCGGAACGGTCGACCTGGAGCATCCGGGCCAGCTCGCCGGCGTGCGGGGTGAGCACCAGGTCGGCGCGGCCACGGGGCGCGTGGACGAGGGCGTCGGCGTCGATGACCACCGGGACGCCGTCGGCCAGCGCCTCGGCGAGCGTGTGCTCGGCGTCCGCCCCACTACCCGAGCCGACCACCCACGCCTGCACGCGACCGGCGCCCACCACTTCGGGGTGGTCGCGGCGCAGCAGCGACAGCACCTCCGCCGTCGCCGACGTAGCGCACCATGCCGGCCAGCCCGCAACCCGCTCCGGCCACCGAGAGCAGCCCGGCCCCCGGGTAGTCGGCCGAGCCGCATCGGACGCCGACCACGCCGCGGGTGTACTTGTGGGCGCTCCCGTCGGGCCGCGGCAGCAGCGCCGCCACGTCGTGGGCCTGCAGCGCCTCGACCGGCGCCGGAGGCAGTGGCATCGGTCGGGCGAGGTCGAGGTCGACGAGGTGGACGACGCCCGCAGGCCGCCGCGGCCGGGTCGACCAGGTGCGCGACCTTGTGGGTGCCGAACGTGATGGTCACGTCGGCCTTCACGTGCGCGCCGCGAGACCGCGCCGGTGTCGACGTCGACGCCGCTCGGCACGTCGACGGCCACCATCGGCACACCCGCTAGCGCAGCGAGCGCCTGCTCGGCCTCGGGCCGGAGGCCAGGACGACCACCGATGCCCACGATGCCGTCGATCACGAGGTCAGGCGGGGTTGCGGGAGCGTGCTCAACTAGCGCGCCGCCGGCTGCGAGCAACGCCGCGAGGCCTTCGGAGTGGGCACGGTCAGTGAGCAGCCACGCAGCGACCTGCACCCCACGTCGGGCGAGCACCGCCCCGGAGTACAGGGCGTCACCACCGTTGTCACCCGACCCGACCAGCAGCAGCACCCGACGTCCGTAGCCACCGCCGAGCAGGTCGAGCACCGCGTGGGCCAGGCCGTGGGCAGCCCGCTGCATGAGCGCACCGTCCGGCAGCTCGGCCATCAGCTCGGCCTCCGCGGCTCGCACCTGCTCGACCGTGTGCGCCCACCTCATGACTGGAGCCTCACGACTCGAGCACCACCACGGCCGAGGCGATGCCGGCGTCGTGGGAGAGCGACACGTGCACGTGGCGCACGCCGAGCTCGTCGGCTCGGGCCAGCACGGTGCCACGCAGCTCGAGCCGCGGCTGCCCGGAATCCTCGGAGACCACCTCGGCGTCGTGCCACTCCAGGTTGCCCGGGGCACCGAGGGCCTTGGCCAGCGCCTCCTTGGCCGCGAACCGCGCCGCCAGCGACGCTGGGCCGCGCATCGCCTCGGCCGGGGTGAACAGGCGCGCGCGCAGGGCCGGCGTGCGCTCGAGGGACGCCTCGAAGCGTTCGATCTCGCAGACGTCGATGCCGACGCCGATGACCGCCATCCGCCGGTCCGTCTACTCGACCGTGACGGACTTGGCCAGGTTGCGCGGCTGGTCGACGTCGTGGCCCTTGGCCGTCGCGAGCTCGCACGCGAAGAGCTGCAGCGGGATGATCGACACGAGCGGCTGCAGCAGCACCGGCACCCGAGGCAGCCGGATCAGCACGTCGGCGTAAGGCACGATCCGGTCGTCGCCCTCCTCGGCCAGGCAGATCGTGCGGGCACCGCGGGCGCGCACCTCCTGGATGCCGCTGAGCATCTTCTCGTGAAGCTGGTCGCGGCCACGGGGCGGAACCACGCAGAGCACCGGCAGGCCGGGCTCGATGAGAGCGATCGGGCCGTGCTTGAGCTCACCGGCCGCAAACCCCTCCGCGTGCAGGTAGGCGAGCTCCTTGAGCTTCAGCGCACCCTCGAGCGCAACCGGGTAGCCGGCGTGCCGCCCCAGGAACAGCACCGACGTCGCGTCGACGTGCGCGCGGGCCAGGTCGTAGACCGCGTCAGCCCCAGCCAGCACGGTGTCGATGTGGGCTGGCATCGCCTCGAGCTGCCTCATGATCTGGTCGATCTCGTCGCCGTAGCGAGTGCCCTTCACCTGGGCGACGTAGAGCGCCAGCAGGTAGCAGGCGATCAGCTGGGTCAGGAACCCCTTGGTCGAGGCGACACCGATCTCTGGGCCGGCGTGGGTGTAGATCACCGCGTCGGACTCGCGCGGGATGGTCGAACCGTTGGTGTTGCAGATCGCGAGCACCTTCGAGCGCTGGGTGCGTGCGTGCCTGATCGCCTGCAGGGTGTCGGCGGTCTCGCCGGACTGGCTGATCGCCACCACCAGCGTGGAGTAGTCGAGGATCGGGTCGCGGTAGCGGAACTCCGAGGCCAGCTCGACCTCCACCGGGATGCGGGTCCAGTGCTCAATGGCGTACTTGGCGATCATCCCCGCGTAGAACGACGTGCCGCAGGCGATGACGATGATCTTGTCGATGTCGCGGATCTCGTCGTCGTCGAGCCGCATCTCGTCGAGCTGCAGCAGACCCCCGGCAGTGCGGCGTCCGATCAGCGGAGTCGGCGACCGCTCGCGGCTGCTCGAAGATCTCCTTGCGCATGAACCAGTCGTGGCCGTCCTTCTCGGCGGCTGAGAGGTCCCAGTCGACGTGGAAGGGCCGCGCCTCGGCTGGCCGACCAAGGAAGTCGGTGACCTCCACGCCGTCCCGGGTGATGGTGACGACTTGGTCCTGGCCGAGCTCGAGCGCCTCGCGGGTGTGCTCGATGAACGCCGCGACGTCGCTGCCGAGGAAGTTCTCACCCTCACCGATCCCGACCACGAGCGGACTGTTGCGACGCGCCGCCACCACCCGATCAGGGTCCTGGCCGTCGACGGCGACCAGCGTGAAGGCCCCGTCGAGCTCGCGGCAGACCCGCTGCATCGCGGTCGTGAGGTTCTCCCCCGAGGCCACCTGCAGCTCGACGAGGTGGGCGACGATCTCAGTGTCGGTCTCCGAGAGCAGCACATGGTCATCTGCCTCGAGCCTGGACCGCAGCTCGACGAAGTTCTCGATGATGCCGTTGTGCACCAGGGCGATCCGGCCGCCGTGGCCCGACGTGCGGGTGCGCGTTGGCGTCGTTCGGCGCGCCGTGGGTTGCCCACCGGGTGTGCCCGATGCCGGTCGTCGACGCCGGGCAGCGGGTGCTCGACGAGCACCTTCTCCAGGTTGGCCAGCTTGCCGGCGCGCTTGGCCGAGACGATCCGCCCGGTGACGCCACGGGCGTCGTCGCGGGGCACGACCAGGGCCACTCCCGCCGAGTCGTAGCCGCGGTACTCCAGCCGACGCAGCCCCTCGAGGACGACGTCCTGGGCCTGCTGGGGGCCGACGTAGCCGACGATGCCGCACATGGAACCGCACTCTAGTTGGGGTGGACCCCCGGCCGGCGGAGGCCGACCGACTGCAAGAATCCCGGACATGCCATCCGGCGCTGGTCATCTCCCCGACGAGTCAGGTCGCGAGACCTCGCCCTACATCGAGCTCGACCGAGACGCGTGGTCCCAGCTCGCCGAGGAGACCAGGAACCCGCTTCGGCACGACGAGGTCGCCTCCCTGCGCGGTCTGGGTGACTCCCTCGACCTCGCCGAGGTCGAGCAGGTCTACCTACCCCTGTCACGGCTGCTCAGCCTGTACGTCGAGTCCGCGGGCACGCTGCACCGCCAGCAGGAGAACTTCCTGCACCGCCGCACCCCGCCGCGCACGCCGTTCGTGATCGGCCTGGCCGGCTCGGTGGCGGTCGGCAAGTCGACCACCGCGCGGGTGCTGCAGCAGATGCTCGCCCACTGGCCCGAGCACCCGAACGTCGCCCTGGTGACCACCGACGGCTTCCTCTACCCCAACGCCGAGCTGGACCGTCGTGGTCTGCTGCAGCGCAAGGGGTTCCCCGAGTCCTACGACCGACGCGCGCTGCTCCGGTTCGTCGTCGACATCAAGTCGGGCAAGGACGAGGTCGAGGCGCCGACGTACTCCCACCTGGTCTACGACGTGGTTCCCGACCAGAAGGTCGTCATCAATCGCCCCGACATCGTGATCATCGAGGGACTGAACGTGCTGCAGCCCGCCCGCGTGCACCAGGACGGGCGCACCGGGCTGACCCTGAGCGACTTCTTCGACTTCTCCGTCTACGTCGACGCCGGCACCGGCCACATCCGCGACTGGTACATCTCGCGGTTCCTCCACCTGCGTGAGACCGCCTTCCGTGATCCCGGCTCGTACTTCGCCAAGTACGCCGCCTTGTCCTACGACGAGGCGGTCGACGAGGCCGAACGCATCTGGGACACGATCAACGGGCCCAACCTGACCCAGAACGTGCTGCCCACCCGGTCGCGCGCGACCCTGGTGCTGCGCAAGGACCGCGACCACTCCGTCCGCTACGTCCGGCTGCGCAAGGTCTGACCCTGAGCCGATCAAGAGGAGCGGACCGAGGGGCACGGGTTGAGGGCGTCCGGAACAATGGTGACGTGAACTCAGGCCACCCCCGACGCCACGGCGCCGCAGCGCTGGCCGTGCTCACCCTGCTGGGGGGAGTGTCCGGTGGGCTCCTGAGCGGTTGCTCGAAGGACTCCGCGCCGGTCGACGAGGGGCTCGGTCAGGGCAACCCGTTCGAGACCGAACCGCTCTACGTTCATCCCATCGCCGCGCCTCGAGGCTGCCTCGATGCAGGCCGAGGCCGACGGCGACGCTCACCAATCCGACGTCCTCGAGCGGCTGACCGAGGTGCCGGCGGGCGTCTGGCTCACCCCGGAGAAGTACCCGCCCTCCGAGGCCGGCCCATTCGTCTCCTCGGTCGTGGCGGCCGCCGACGCCGATGCCAGCCTCCCGGTCTTCGTCATCTACGGCGTCCCCGACCGCGACTGCACGGGCGGGTTCTCGGCGGGCGGCCTGACGGAGAACACCTACGTGCCCTGGGTGACCGAGATCGCCGAGGCTGCCGGCAACGACAGCGTCGTCATCCTCGAGCCCGACGCGCTGCCCAGCCTCACCTCGTGCGGACGGGCCCGACAGCGGCTGCCCCTGATCTCCCGGGCCGTCTCCGAGCTGGTCAAGGCAGGGGTGACGACCTACCTCGACGCCGGGCACAGCGACTGGGTGCCGCCCGACGAGATCGCACCGCTGCTGCGCCGGGTGGGCATCGAGAAGGTCCGCGGCTTCGCCACGAACGTGTCGAACTACCAGCCCGAGCGCAACGAGGCCGAGTTCGCAGCGCAGCTGAGCGCGATCCTCGACGACGCCCACTACGTCATCGACACCTCCCGCAACGGCGATCCGACCGGTGCCGAGGAGGTCGTCACCGACTGGTGCAACCCGCCGGGGCGGGCCTTGGGGCAGCAGCCGGGCTTCGTCGACGACGGGTCGAAGCTGGACGCGCTGCTGTGGATCAAGCCGCCCGCCGAGAGCGACGGCACCTGCCACGGCGGACCCACTGCCGGGGATGTCTGGATCGAGCGCGCTGTCGACCTGGCGTACACCACAGGATGGTGACGACCGTCGCGCACAGCGACCACGCATGGGCGCGCGACCCCGCGACGTTGCCACCGTTGTTAGGCTGCGCCCGTGGCTGAGCCGAAGACCGCCGTCGTTGCTGAAGACGACGCCGACGTCCGTGAACTGATCCAGGTCGTGCTCACCCAGTCAGGGTTCACCGTGGTGCTCGCCGACGACGGGCCCACGGCGATCGAGGCGGTGCGGCAGCACGACCCGATCCTGATGACGCTCGACGTCAACATGCCAGGCATGGACGGCTTCGCCGTGGCCAAGCGCGTGCGGGAGTTCAGCCAGACCTACTTGATCATGATCACCTCGCTGGCCCAGGAGGTCGACATCATCCGCGGCTTCGAGGCCGGTGCCGACGACTACCTCGTCAAGCCGTTCCGACCGCGCGAGCTGCGCGCCCGGGCCGACTCGATGCTGCGCCGCGCCGGCTACAGCGTCGGCGGGCCTGCACCGGCCGCTGCCGCCACCGCTCCGGCCGAGACGTGGGCCGAGAAGGCTGCCCGTGAGTTCAAGGAGTCGGTAGGCGACACCTCGGCCCCTGTCGCCGCCCCGCCGGTCACAGCACCGCCGGTGATCCACCCGCCGGTCGCCCCTCCCGTAGCGGCACCGCCCGTCGCCCCGGTGACCCCGCCGCCCGCCGCTCCCGAGCCCGTCCCGGCCGCCCCCGCCCCCCCGCCGCTGCAGCGGGCAGCACCCGCCGGCGCCGCCGCTGGTCCTGCCGCCTTCGGCGACCAGAGCGCACTGCTGCGCTTCAACGACCTGGCCTTTGACACCACCACCGGCGTCGCCACGGCCAACGGCAGGGCGCTCGACCTCAGCCAGCCGGAGGCCGACCTCCTGCTCACCCTGATGCGTACCGGTCGTCGCGTGCGCAGCAAGGCCGACCTGGTGCTGGTCGTGCGGGGCCAGCAGTACGTCACGTCGTACTTCGTGAACGAAGCAGACAAGCGCTCGGTCGAGGTCCATATCCAGGGCCTGAAGCGCAAGCTCAACGACGAGGGCCCCGCCGCGCGCTACATCGAGACGGTCAGGGGCGTCGGCTTCCGAATGGCCGAAGGCTGATCGGCTGGCCCGATCAGCTGGCCCGATCAGCTGGCCCGATCAGCTGGGCGGGTCAGTTGGCGTTGACCGGGATCTTGGCCACGACCGTGGCCTTGTCGGACTCGAAGATCGCGATCGGCACGACCTGCTCGACAGCGCGCTTGACGAACACGCCCGAGCCGGGCCGCTTCTCCACGTTCACGATCGCCCGGAACATCAGCTCGAGACCGCGGGTGTCGGCCGACATCGGGCCGATCTCTTGGTTGCGGACCTCGAACGCGCCCTTGGGCGAGGTGATGAGCATGCCGTACTTGGTGGTCAGCGGCTCCGGGTCGAACGTGGCCTTGGCCGCCCGCACGTCGAGCTCGTAGGGGCTCTGGGTCGGGCCGCCGTCGACGGTGATCGTGCGCGAGGTGACCGCCATCGACTCCAGGTAGGTCAGCCGCTTGGTCTTGAACGGGTCGCGGATCTTGCGGTCGAGGTCGTAGGCCTGGAAGGTGAAGGAGAAGTACTTCCTGCCCTTGGGGAACCACTCGTTCGTGCGCGGCGTGGCCTTGGTCGGGTAGAGCGTGTAGACGAAGTCCATGCCCTTGGCGCCCTTGACCGATATGTGCGACTGGAACGTGCCGTCGCGGGTGAACTGCGAGTTGACCAGGTCGACCTCGACGGGTTCGGCGCTGGCGGGCGCGCTCGGGGTCGGCTCGTCGTCGCCGAACAGTCCGTCGATCGAGGAGCAGCCCGACGTGCCGAGCAGGACCAACGCCGAGCAGGCAGCCAGTGCGATGCGTGTCTTCACGCCTTGAACCCCCGGTAGCGTCGCGATCCCTTGATGAGCATCCAAGCAGTCTGCAGCACGGTCGCCACACCCAGGATCGGCCAACCGACCGCGAGGAGGTCGGAACGAAGCTGGATGGGCAGCTGCAACCAGATCGCACCGCACACGATCAGGAAGATCACCAGGGCGGCGAACGGGTAGAGCCAGGCGCTCCCCTTGCCGCGCTCGGCCTTGGCCTGAGCCGCCCAGTTGTCGGTCTGCTGGCTGCTGAAGAACTTCAGCCAGGCACGCACGAAGTGCCCCATGCGGATCCACATGTAGCCCTCGGCGGGCACCAGCAAGACCGCGAACAGGTAGTCGCGTCGATGGGCGAACGCCATCGATCGCGCCACCCGGAAGTTCAACAGGATCGCGAACAACGGCGGGATCAGCCAGATCGGGCTGAACACAAAGGCGCTGATGTTCAGCGAGCCCAGGAGCAGGAGCACGAACATCAGTCGGGTGATGATGTTGACCACCATCGACATGTGCTCGAACCAGCGCAGCCGGAGGTTGGGGTGGAACGGTTGTCCCTTGGTGTCTCCGCGCTGGCCGGGCCACATCAGGTCGATGGCACCGAAGTTCCACTTGACCTGCTGGGCGTCGAGGCTGCGCAGGGTGGTCATGCCACCCACGTGCGCGCGGGCCAACGCACTGATCTTGGTGAGGTAGCCAGCGCTCTTGATCTGCAAGGAGAGGAGCGAGTCCTCCACCTCGCTGTCGCTGACCCACGGCGTGCGCTGGTGGCTGTCGCGCATGACGTCACGCAGCGCCTGGGTGGAGAAGATCGAGAACTGCCCACCGAGCACGGCCATGTTGCGACCCTTGAGCAGGTTCTGCATGTTGAAGGCCGAGAACTGGGCGCGTTGGCCGGTGATCAACCACTTGGCGATCGGGCTGTCGAGGGCGCTGTCGTCGATGGTGTAGATCGCCGAGATCCCGCCGATCCGGTCGTCGCTGGCGATCTCGTTGAAGAGGTGCTCGATGGCGTCGGGCTCCGGGCGTGGTGTCGCCGTCGACGCCGAGCAGGTAGTCCATCGTCTCGACGAGCGAGTAGCCGTAGTTGAGCGCTCCGACCTTCTTGTCAGGGTTCTTGCCGATGTCGTGCACGTAGACGACGGTGTTCTGCTCACCCAGCGGCGTCACCCGGGTGTGCGGACCGGCGTAGTGTCCGGCGATCTCGACGGAGTCGTCGGAGGTGTTGTTGATGATGACGTGGATGACGTCGGGCAGCCGGGTCTGCATCAGCAGGGAGTCGAGCACGCCGGCGATGGTCTCGGCCTCGTTGTAGGCCGGGATGATCGCCCCCAGGGTGGGGCGCTGCTCGGGAATCGAGGCGACGTCCTCCAGGAACTGGTCGGCGTAGGCGCTCAGTCCGGCGTCGGGAGTCGTGACGTAGCCGGCATCCTGGCTGCGGCCAGGCGTCACCACGTTCTCGGTCATGCGCGGGATCCTATCGAGGGAGGGAGGGAGGCTCAGGTGGTTCGGATGACTCCGACTGGAGATCGAGCGACAGCGCTCGTGGGGCTCAGCTGTTGCACTTCTCCTGGCCTGGAGCCGGCTCCAGGTAGGTCTCGCCGATGTCGGTGCCTCGGCTGGTGGTGATCTTCACGTTGCTGACCTTCGTGTCGCCGTACAGGCAACGGTGCGGCTCGGTGCCGAGGTAACCCCCGGACGACTCACCGGGATCGGCGATGACCGTGTAGGTGCCGGTGAGAAGCTGTCCGTCCAGCAAGAAGCTGCCGTCGCCGCGCGAGGTCGCCGTGTCTCGCAGTGCGCCAGCGGCGTCGTACAGCCGCACCCGAGCGCCCTTGAGCGCGTAGGACGGGTCGTAGGCGTCGACGACGCGGCCGGTCACCCAGCCACCGCGCTTCTTCAGCGATCGCGCTGCTGAAGGAGACCCGACCGGGGCGCACTTTGTTGCGGAGGCCGACGCGGGCGGCGAGGTAGTTGCCCGAGCCTGGGACGTCGAGGTAGTAGCCGCCGGGGTAGAGGCCCTGGAACAGGACCGTGCCGCGCGAGATGCGGGCGGTCCAGAACTGGCCGGTCGTGCGGCTGACCGCGGTGACCGAGCCGGAGCCCTTGAACGGCTTGTCGCCGGCGTACAGGTCGACCGAGAGCTTGCCACCGCGCTTGGTGAGGGCCGGGTTCACGTTCTTGAACTGGCCGCCCTTCAGCTTGGGCAGGTAGACGCTCTTGCCGACCCACACCTTCTTCCGGTCGTAGGTGAAGATCGAGTAGTTGCCACCCGGCAGTCCGCCGATGGCGTACTGGCCCTTGTCGTTGGCCCTGCTCGTGTAGGACTGCTCATTGGTGTTGGCGGCGACGACGGTCGCGCCGGGAGAGACCTTGCCGCCGGCCTTGACCGTTCCGCCGATCGCCGCACCGCGACGCATCCGGACGGTGCGGGTGACCGTGCGACCGGCCTGGATGTTCACCGTGACGTCGGCCGGGGCCGACTTGGTGACGTCGTAGGCGGGGCGCTGGTCCACGAACTGGAGGTAGTACCTGCCCACGGGCAGCGACAACGAGTAGACGCCTCCGTTGACGCGGCGCGCACCGAGGAACTTCCAGTTGGCGTCGAACCACTGCATCTTGATCTTGGGTGCTGGGGAGCCCTTGGTCTGGATGATCTCGCCTCGCACCTTGCCGCGGGCGACGGCCGAGGATGCGGCCGAGGCCGCGGGTGCGTCGGTCACCGGGGCCAGCAGGCACACCAGGGCGAGCACGACGCCTGACACCAGCTGCCCCACGAAGCGCTTGGGGAAGGTCATGGCTCAATCGTAGGTGGACCAGCCCACATCTGTGGCTCGTCTGGCAAAGGGTGCGTGCACGGTTCATCCACAGCACAGCAACGTCTGCCCAGATCAACGCCGAGTCGGCGCGTCTGACGCGCCGACTCGGCGCGAATTCGCGTGCAGTTGCGCCGACTCGGCGGCACATGGCCTCAGAGGGCCAGCTGCTCCTTGACGACGGTGGCGAGGCGGTCGGCGACGCCCTGGGCGCCCTCGAGCGTGGGGGCCTCGACCATCACCCGCACCAGTGGCTCGGTGCCCGAGGAGCGCAGCAGCACCCGGCCGGATTCGCCGAGCGCAGCCTCCTCGGCCGCCACGGCCGCAGCGAGGACGACGTCGTGGTCGGCGCGTGCCTTGTCGACGTCGGGCACGTTCACCAGCACCTGCGGCAGCCGCGTCACGACGCCCGCGAGCTCGGCCAGCGAGGAGCCGGTACCGGCCATCCGGGCGAGCACGTGCAGCGCGGTGAGGATGCCGTCGCCGGTGGTGGCGTGGTCGCTCATGATCACGTGGCCCGACTGCTCGCCGCCGAGGCTGTAGCCGGCCGCGCGCATCTCCTCGAGCACGTAGCGGTCGCCGACGCTGGTCTGCAGCACCGTCAGCCCGGCTGCTCGCATCGCTTGCACGAAGCCGAGGTTGCTCATCACGGTCGCCACGACGGTATTGCGGACCAGCGAGCCGCGCTCGGCCAGCGCCAGCGCCAGGATCGCCAAGATCTGGTCGCCGTCGACGACCGTGCCCGTCGCGGTCGACGGCCAGGCAGCGGTCGGCGTCACCGTCGAGCGCGAACCCGGCGTCGGCGCCGTGCTGGAGCACGGCGTCCTGGAGGGGGCCGAGGTAGGTCGAGCCGCAGCCGTCGTTGATGTTGAGCCCGTCGGGAGCGACGCCGATGGCGATCACCTCGGCACCGGCGCGCTGCAGGGCCAGCGGGCCTGCCTCGTGCGCGGCCCCGTGAGCACAGTCGAGCACGACCTTCAGCCCGGCCAGGGGCTGGTCGATCGTGGACACGAGGTGGTCGACGTACTCCTCGACCGGCGCGTCGTACGGCGTGACCCGTCCGACCTCACCCGCGGTCGGCCGATTCCACTCCTGGGCGAGGTGCTGCTCGATCTCCAGCTCGACTGCGTCGTCGAGCTTGAGGCCGCCGCGGGCGAGGAACTTGATGCCGTTGTCGGGCATCGCGTTGTGCGAGGCGCTGATGACGACGCCGAGGTCGGCGCCGAGGGCCTGGGTCAGGTAGGCGACGCCGGGGGTCGGCAGCACGCGCAGGCGCAGCACGTCGACCCCGGCCGAGGCGAGGCCGGCGACCACGGCGTGCTCGAGGAACTGCCCCGAGATGCGGGTGTCGCGGCCGACGACCGCCAACGGCCGGTGCCCGGCGAACTCGCCACGATCGGCGAGCACCCGGGCAGCGGCGACGGACAGGTCCAGGGCCAGCTCTGCGGTCACGTGACCGTTGGCCAGGCCCCGGACTCCGTCCGTGCCGAAGATGCGACTCACCGAGGATCAGTCCCTTCGATCCAGCGTCGCGTCGGAGCGCATGGCAAGGCCGAGGAGGGAAGCGGCCCGGGGTTGGCGTCGACCGACGAGAACGCCGCGGTGCGCACGCGGCGTCTGGTCAGCGCTTGCTGAACTGCGGAGCCTTGCGGGCCTTCTTGAGACCGGCCTTCTTGCGCTCGATGACGCGGGCGTCGCGGGTGAGCAGTCCGGCCTTCTTCAGGGTCGGCGCGGTTGGCCTCGAGGTCGATCTCGTTGAGGCAGCGGGCCACGCCGAGACGCAGGGCGCCGGCCTGCCCGGTGATGCCACCGCCGTGGATGCGGGCGATGACGTCGAACCGGCCGTCGAGCTGCAGCGCGGCGAACGGCTCGTTCACGACCTGCTGGTGCAGCTTGTTCGGGAAGTAGCTGTCGAGCGCACGGCCGTTGATCGTCCACTGGCCGGTGCCGGGGACGATGCGCACACGGGCGACGGCCTCCTTGCGGCGGCCGGTGGCCGCAGCCGGGGCGATGGTCGCCGGGCGGGCCGGGGTGTCGGCCGACGGGGCGCTCTCGGACGTGTAGGAGACGCCCTGCTCGTCGGTCTCGAAGGTCTCGGCGACCTCATTGTCGGGGGTCTCGGTGGTGGTGGTGTCAGCCACGGTGATGTCCTCTGTCTGCTCTGGAAGTCGTGATGTCTGGAGTGAAGAACTACTGCGAGATCTGGGTGATCTCGAAGGGAACGGCCTTCTGGGCCTCGTGGGGGTGGTTCGGGCCGGAGTAGACCTTCAGCTTCTTCAGCATCTGACGGCCGAGCTTGTTCTTGGGGAGCATGCCCCAGACAGCGGACTCGATCGCCTTGCGCGCGTCCTTCTCGAGGATCTCGCCGATCGGGGTGGCCGTGAGGCCGCCCGGGAAGCCAGAGTGGCGGTAGGCCATCTTCGTGGTCTTCTTGGTGCCGGAGAGGGCCACCTTCTCGGCGTTGATGATCACCACGAAGTCGCCGGTGTCGGCGTTCGGGGCGAAGATCGGCTTGTGCTTGCCACGCAGGAGGGTGGCGGTCGCGACGGCCAGCCGGCCGAGCACGATGTTCTCGGCGTCGATGATGTGCCACTCACGGGTGACGTCACCGGGCTTCGGGGCGTAGGTACGCATGGCGGTGCCTTCTTCGTTCGTTGGAACCGATCGGGTCTGCCTGATCAGTAGTGGAGCTGCGTCTTCTGACGAACACGGCCCGGCTTTCCGCGCACCGAGAAGTTCGGCGAGCGGTGTCCGGATCTGCATCTCGCTCTGGTGCGGGCACCAGGGCAGGACGCGGCAGGGACGCGACGGGTCACGATACGGGCGGGCGCGCGGCCCGGTCAAAACGTGGGCCCCGTGAAGAGGCCTCATGAATGCGGTCTAAGTTTGTCGCGTGACCGACTCTCTCACCGTACGCGACAACCGCACCGGCCAGGAGTACGACGTCCCGATCCTCGACGGCACCATCAAGGCCGGCGACCTGGGACAGATCCGGACCGGCGACGACGAACCCGGACTGGCCGTCTACGACCCCGGCTTCACCAACACCGCCTCGTGCCGCTCATCCGTCACCTTCATCGACGGCGAGAAGGGCATCCTCGAGTACCGGGGCTACCCGATCGAGCAGCTGGCCGAGAAGTCGAACTTCCTCGAGGTGGCCTACCTCCTGGTGAACGGCACGTTGCCGACCAAGGCCGAGTACGACGCGTGGGTGCACGAGATCACTTACCACACGTTCGTTCACGAGAACGTGAAGAGCTTCATGCAGGGCTTCCGCTACGACGCCCACCCGATGGGCATGCTGATGGCCTCGGTCGGAGCGCTCTCGACGTTCTACCCCGACGCGGGCAACATCTCCGACGCCGACAACCGGCACATCCAGGTCATCCGGATGATCGCGAAGATGCCGACGCTCGGCGCCTGGGCCTTCCGGCACGCCCAGGGCAAGCCCTACGTCTACCCCGACAACGACCTCAGCTACACCGCCAACTTCCTCTCCATGCTCTTCAAGATGAGCGAGTCGAAGTTCGAGGCCGACCCGCGCCTGGTCAAGGCGCTCGACGTGCTGTTCATCCTCCACGCCGACCACGAGCAGAACTGCTCGGCCAACGCGGTGCGCTCGGTCGGCTCCTCGCAGGTCGACCCCTACTCGGCGGTCGCCGCCGGGGTCGGCGCGCTCTACGGCCCGCTGCACGGCGGCGCCAACGAGGCCGTGCTGCGGATGCTGCGCCGGATCGGCTCGAAGGAGAACATCCCCGCCTTCATCGAGGGCGTGAAGAACGGCAACGAGAAGCTGATGGGCTTCGGTCACCGGGTCTACAAGAACTTCGACCCGCGCGCCACGATCATCAAGAAGGCCTGCGACGACGTCTTCGAGGTCACCGGGGTCAACCCGCTCCTCGAGATCGCCAAGGAGCTGGAGAAGATCGCGCTCGAGGACGAGTACTTCATCAAGCGCAAGCTCTACCCGAACGTCGACTTCTACTCCGGCCTGATCTACGAGGCCTTCCAGTTCCCGCCCGAGATGTTCACCGTGCTCTTCGCCATCGGGCGCACCCCCGGCTGGCTGGCCCAGTGGGTCGAGCTGGTGCAGGACAAGGAGCAGAAGATCGCTCGCCCGAAGCAGATCTACACCGGCGACCGGCAGCTCACGTTCGTGCCGGCCTCCGAGCGCTGGAGCTGACCCCGGAGCGGACGAGGTCGCATCCGGCGTGCCGAGGCCCCGTCAGTGAACCGTCGGGGATGAGCTCACACGCTGACCGCGCTGGTCTCCGCACCCTCCTGGAGTCCGTCCTGACGGACGAGGCTGGCGCTGTCTCGGTGACCCGACTCTGTCCTCGGTGCGGCTCGAATGCTCACGGACAGCCGTATGCGCGCATGGCCGATGGCGCGCGTCTCCACGTGAGCCTCGGCTACGCCGACGGCCTCGGCGTCGTCGCCTGGAGCAGCGTCGGCCCGGTCGGTGTCGACGTCGAGGCACACGGTCCCCCGGTCGATGGCGTGGGCGACCGCCTGGCCTGGACCCGGCACGAGGCGCTGGCCAAGTCGACCGGTCTCGGGCTCGACGCCGGGGAGCCGCCCTTGGCGAAGACCCACGACCTGGCCCTACCGGCGGGGTACGTCGGCACCGTCGCCGGCAGCGAGGTCAGCTGGCGGTGGGCAGGTCCGGCAGTGCCGTCTGGTCGAGCCACGAGCTGAACAGCTCGTCGAGGTCGTCACCGGTCCGGGAGACAGCCAACCGGGTGAAGTCGGCGGTGACGACGTTGCCACCGTTGTTCTCGCTCACCCACGCGCGCAGCAGGTCGAAGAACGCGGCGTCCCCGATCGTCAGCCGCAGCGCATGCAGGGTGAGCGCGCCGCGCTTGTAGACGCGGTCGTCAAACATCAGCTCCGCACCGGGGTCGGAGAGCACGAGGTCCTGGTCAAGCTTGGCGAGACGCTCGTGGTGGCGTCGGGCGTGCACATCGGCGGCCTCGCCGCCCGAACGCTCCGACCAGAGCCACTCGCTGTAGCAGGCAAAGCCCTCGTGCAGCCAGATGTCCTGCCACCGCGCCAGCGTGACGGCGTTGCCGAACCATTGGTGGGCGAGCTCGTGGGCGACCAGCCGGATGGCGTCCCAGTCGTCACGCATGAAGTTGCGACCGAACGTCGAGAGGCTCTGCGACTCCAGCGGGATCTCGAGCTCGTCGTCGGTGACCACGACCGAGTAGGTCGAGAAGGGGTACGGGCCGAACAGCTCGACGAAGGTCTCGAGCATCTCGGGATTGCGGCCGAACGCCGCCTCGAACCCCGCGGCCTCCCCGGGCACTGCCGCCAGCAGCGGCGGGTCGCTCGCGAGCTCGCGGATGTCGTAGCGGCCGATCTGCACGGTCGCGAGGTAGGTCGCCATCGGCTCGCGCTGCTCGTAGACCCAGGTCGTCACGCTCGCGCCGCGGTGCTGGGCGGTGAGCAGTCCGTTGGAGATGACCGTGTAGTCGTGGGGAGCAGCCACCGAGATGCGGTAGCTCGCCTTGTCGTCGGGCCGGTCGTTGCACGGGAACCAGGTGGGGGAGCCGTGTGGCTGAGCGGCCACGATGACACCGTCGGTGAGCTCTTCCCAGCCCGCATCTCCGTGGTGCTTGTCGATGAGGGGCTGGGGGGTGCCGGCGTAGGTGATCGTGAGCGTGAACGTCGTGCCGGCCGCGATCCGGTTCTTGGGCGTCACGACCAGTCGGTTGCCCCGGGCGACGTACCGGCCGGGCGCCTTGCCGTCCAGGGTCACCTTCGCGGCAGACAGGTGTGCCAGGTCGAGGACGATCCGGTCGAGGTGCGACACCGCCCGCGCCTCGATGACTGCATGCCCGCGCAGGTGGTTGCGCACCAGGTCGTAGCCGAGGTCGAGGTCGTAGTGGGTGGCGCTCCACGCGGGGTCGCCGTGATCGGGCAGGTACGGATCGGCGGTGGGCAGCTGGTTCACGAGGTGGTGCTACCGCCGTCCCAGGGGCCGATCGGGTTGCCGATCCAGGTCGTCTTGTCAGGGACCGACTCGCCCCTCATCACTAACGACACGGGACCGACCGTAGCGTGCCGCCCCAGGGTCGCCGCGGGGAGGATGACGCTGTTCGGGCCGAGGGTCGACCCGCGCTGCAGCACGACGACGTCCATGGCAAAGCGACGGTCGTGGAACAGGTGCGTCTGGACGACGCTGCCTGCGTTGACCGTTGCCCCGTCACCGAGGACGACGAGGTCTGGCTCGGGCAACCAGTAGGTCTCACACCACACGCCCCGCCCGATCGTGGCGCCCATCGCTCGGAACCACACGTTCAGGACCGGACTGCCGCTCACTGCCCGCGCGAACCACGGCGCGGCGAGCACCTCGACGAACGCGTCGGCCAGCTCGTTGCGCCAGACGAAGCCGCTCCACAGCGGATGGCTGCCCGGTCGCAGCCGACCGACGAGCACCCACTTGGCGGCGATCGTCAGCACGGCGGCCACCAGGCCAGCGGCCACCAGCAGCGGCCCGAGGAGCAGCACCGCGAGCAGGGCGTGGTGGTCGGCGAGAGCGACCACGGCCAGCGATCCACCACAGCCAGCGGGGGGCTGCCAAGCAGCGGACCAGCGCCGTCGCGACCACCTGACCCGTCTGGGTCTTGAGGGGAGTAGGCGGCACAGCCGCGCGATCGGCGGCGGGACCGGCCACGACGAGGGCCTCGAGATGAGCGGCCAGGCGCCCGATCGTGGGGTGCTCGTAGAGGTCGCCCACGACGACCTGCGGGAACCGAACACGGAGGCGGGAGACTATTGGGCTGCGGTCAGGCTGCCGCCGCCGAAGTCGAAGAAGTCCGCCGCACGACCGTCAACGGCGGCGCCCAGCACCTCGAGCCACAGCTCGGCCAGCCAGGTCTCGGTGTCGTTGAGACCGGCGACCGCCGGGTCGACGGTGTTTGGCAGCGGCCACGGCAACGCGTCGCGGTCGACCTTGCCCGATGTCCGGGTGGGGAGGACGTCGACCACGGCGAGGCGCGGCACCAACGCCGCCGGCATCGTCTCGCGCAGGTGAGCCAACGAGGCCGCCTGGTCGAACAGCTCGTCGACCGCGACGTACCCCACGAGCAGCGAGTTGCCTGCCGCGGTCCTGCGCACGGCGGCGGCCGCGCCGATGACCCCCGGAAGCGAGAGCAATGCGCTGTCGATCTCGCCGAGCTCGATGCGCCTACCACCGAGCTTGACCTGGTCGTCGGCGCGACCGGCGAACAGCAGGCCCGCCGAGGCGTTAACGACAAGGTCGCCGCTGCGATAGGCCCGGTCCCACCCCAGCGTCGGCATCGGCGCGTACTTCTCGGCGTCCTTCGCCGGATCCAAGTAGCGGGCCAGGCCCACTCCCCCGATGATCAGCTCGCCCGTCTCGCCCTCGGCGACAGGATGCCCGGCACCATCGACGACCGCGAGGTCCCAGCCGTCGAGCGAGAGACCGATGCGCACGGGGCCTTCGCCGGTGAGTAGTGCGCCGCAGGCGACCACGGTCGCCTCCGTGGGGCCGTAGGTGTTCCACACCTCGCGGCCGGGAGCTACCAGGCGCGCGGCCAGCTCGGGCGGGCATGCCTCGCCGCCCATGATGAGGAGGCGCACGTTCGCGAGCGACTCGAGCGGCCACAACGCCACCAGGGTTGGCACCGTCGAGACGACCGTGACCCGGTTGGCGACCAGCCAAGGTCCGACGTCGATGCCGCTGCGCACCAGCGCCCGGGGTGCGGGAACCAGGCACGCGCCATAGCACCAGGCGAGCCACATCTCCTCGCAGCTCGCGTCAAAGGCCACCGACAGCCCGGCCATCACCCGGTCGCCGATGCCCAGCGGCGCGTCCAGCAGGAACATGCGCGACTCGGCGTCGACGAAGGCGGCGGCGCTGCGGTGGGTGACCGCGACGCCCTTCGGCTTGCCGGTCGAGCCGGAGGTGAAGATGACCCACGCGTCGTCGTCGAGGCCCGGGTCGTCGATGTCGCGCGACCGGCGCCGGGCGCACGCGGCGGGCCGCGACGACCAGGCCGTTGCCGACGACCGCCGCCACGTCGGCCTCGTCGAAGACCAGGCGTGCCCGCTCGTCGGGGTCGTCGGCGTCGACCGGCACGTAGGCCGCGCCGGCCAGCAGGATCGCCGATGATGGCGACGTACAGGTCGGTGGTGCCCGAATTCAACGCGGACGCCGACTTTGTCGCCCGGCCCGATCCCGATGGCGGCGAGCTCGGCGGCCAGCCCATCGGCGGCCTCCTCCAGCTCGGCGTAGGTCAGGACACCCGTGCCGGCGTCGACGGCCGGCTCGTCGGGAGCCCGTGCGACCGTCGCGCGGAAGATGTCGACGAGCGTGCGCGGTGGGGGGCGTAGGCAGCACGCAGCAGCGAGTCAGACACGTGCGGCAACGTGTCGGCCGCAAGTGAACGAGAGGTGTCTGGTCCTGGTGCTGAGATGGATCAGGCCCGGGCCAAGGCGACGACCGGGATCACCCGCGTGGTCTTGGCCTGGTAGTCCGCGAAGCCGGGGAAGAGCGACGCCTGCTCGGCATACTTGTCCGACCGCTCGGCCCCGGTGAGCTCGGAGGCGACCACCGAGATCGTGTCGTCGCCGACCTCGATGGTCGCCTCGGGAGTGCCTTCAGGTTGTGGTACCAGTCGGGGTTGTCCGGCGCCCCGGCCTTGGAGGCGAAGACCAACCACCGGTCACCGTCTGCGAGGTACATCATCGGGCTCACCCTCTCCTGGCCGCTCTTGGCGCCGGTGGAGTGCAGGAGCAGGAGCGGGGCTCCCTCGAACTGCCCGCCGACGACACCGTGGTTGGCGCGGAACTCGGCGATGATCTGTGCGTTGAAGTCGTTCATGTCGGTCATGGGGACAGTGTGCCCGTGACCCCGCGTCCGCGGTTGGTCAGCCGATCGGCGCGTATGTGACGCGCTCACAGTTCTTCGTCCGCGGGCCTTCGTGAAGTAGAGGACCGAGTCCTTGCCCGGGCCGCAATCGATGAAGCTCTTCGTGGAGAGCGTTAAAGAAGTCATTCCCCGCGCCGCCGTAGGCCCTTGTCGCGGCCGCCGATGTCGATCTGTCGTTCCCATCGCCGCCGTAGAGCTTGTCGGCGAAGTTGTCGACAGCCTCGATGAAGTCATCACCGCCGCCACCGATCACGACGTCGGCACCGCGCCCACCGTCCATGGTGTCGTCGCCGCCGTAGCCGTAGAGCCTGTCGGCCCCGGCGGTCCCCTTGAGTTGTCCGGCCTTGCGGCGTGCCCTTGATCGTGCCGGCGTGGGCAGCCCCACCCGCCCGAGCGCGAGCCCCGGCACAGCGTCACCGCCGCGGCCAATTCTTCTGATCCCCATCACGTGCTCCTTCGCACCGGGCAACCCGGCGGGCTGCGTCGTGAACACGTGGCACCGCGGCCGCGCCCCTGTCTTTAGCCATGCCCGTGGCGGTGCTCACGCCGGGGCGTGACGCTGCCCACGGCACGTAGGGAGCCGCGGGTCGCCGCGGACGACGATCAGGGCACGAGACCCGGACGCTGCTGGGCTCGGGCAACCAGGCGGCGCTCACGGGCAGTGAGCCGGACCGAGGCGGTCGTCCTGCGTCCTGGCCGCAGCCGGACGACGGCCTGCGGCGACGCGACTGCGCCGCCAGTCGAACCATGACCGGCCCTGCCCCGGCATCGCCGAGGCGACACTCACCGCGAAGTGGCCACGGCGCAGGTCGGCCCCCGCAGCAGCGCGGCCGTGGCTGTGCCGGGCAGCACGGTGACCGTCGCGGTGGAGGAGTTGTTGCCCGGGTCGGCGTCGACCGAGGTGGACGCGACCGTGGCGGTGTTCGCGACGACGACCGGGTCGTCGTGACCCATCGACTCGACGGCGGTGCGGTCGTTGAGGCAGACCAGGTCGACCGTGCCGGTGAGTGACGACCCGGTCGTGTTGAGCAGCCGGAATGCCCGGGTCTTCAATCGCGGATCGTTGCCGAGCGGCACGAGGCCCTGCCGGCAGGTTTCCCAGGTAGCCACGACGCCCTTGGCGTCGTCGGGACAGATCACCTGCTCCTCGACGTTCTGGTCAGCCGGAACCGACACAGTGCGCACGACGTGGGTGAACCGGAGGTCGTGGGTGTGGCCCTGCTCGGCCGAGGTGGTGGTGCGTAGGCAGCGGACCGAGACCGTCGCGGTGGTTGGCTCGTCGACGCCGAAGGTGAGCTCCCAGGCGCCGGACGACGTCGGTTCCGAACCGACCAGGCGTGCTGAGCCACCAGAGAGCGAGTAGCCAGGGGCGATGGGCGTGCTTCCGATGGGACAGGCGAGCGTCGTCGAGTGCCGACCGACGTTCCAGGCCCGGGAGCTGACGACCTGGTCGGCGTCGGCGGAGAGCGTGTGAGCGTGCCCATCAGCATGGCCTGTCTGGCGATCCGCGACCTCGGTGGCACCAGGCAGGCACACCGCGAAGGCTTTCGCCTGGGCTCGACCCGTCGCGTGGTTGCGCACCACCGCCTTCCACGTGCCGAGGCCGGTCGAGGCAGCGCTGAGCACCTGGACATCGGTCAGCGATCCGGTGCCCTGGTCGACGTGATCGACGCGGACCGAGCCGTCCGAGACGATGCCCGCGCCGGCACAGCCGAGCGTCACCGTGCGGGTCTCGCCGGGCTCGAGGTCAACCTGCGCCTCGGTCTTGTACGGCGTCAGCTCGTGGTAGGCCTGCGGGTCGGGCGCCGGCCCGGCGCCGGCGATGGGGTCGGCCAGCACCGCGACGTCGATCGTCGTCGAGGCACCCGGCGCGAGGTCCGGAGCGGCGCAGGTGAGCGTGGCGCCGCTCCGGGCGCAGCCGGCCGAGTCGGACTCGTAGGTGACGCCTGCGGGCAGCTCGTCACGCACGGTGACACCGGTGGCCTTGGCCGTGCCGACGTTCTCCACCAGGAGGCGATAGCTGAGCCGATGGCCCCCGACCACCGAAGAAGTGGACGCCGTCTTGGTGATCCGCAGGTCGGACCTGCCCGCAGTCGGGTCAGGGTCGGGTCTGGAGTCGGCGGTCCGAGCGGAATCGGCAGGCACAGCGCGGGCGGTACCAGCCGCTGGTGGGTCTCGAAGTTCGAGGCGAACGAGCGGGCAATGATTTGCCCGATCGTGTGACCCACGGAACGCACGTCGAGGAAGGCCCGCGGGGCCAGGATCGTGCCACCCCACGCCGAACCGAAGTTCATCGTGACCGTGGTCGCCTCCGGGAAGTTCCAGATCACCCCGGGCCACGAGGCCATCACGTTGTCGTTGGCCTGCTGGTAGCCGCTTCCCTGGCGCACCCACATCTGGCCTTGGAGCGTGAGCGAGGTGCCGGCGACGTTCACCAGCACGGTGGAACCGTCCGGCACGTCGTAGGCGACGCCGTTGCCTGAGCTGAGCTGGGCTTGGCTGAGCGAGAAGACGTTCAGCTGCGGGTCGGTGCCCGCGAGCACCAGCACCGTGTTGCCGCCGGCGACGCCGAGGGCCGCGGTGCCCGTTGCCGGCGCAGCCGCCCAGGCGTCCGAGGTCGCGCGAAGCGCGCGAAGGCCGAGACGAAGTCGAGCGGGTTCGTGGCGAGGTGGTGCCCACCGCCGTTGAAGTTCACGCCGGAGGCGGGGCACGAGGTAGGCGCTGCCGCGTTGCAGGTTGAACCACTGGCCGTGAGTGCCGCCGACCACAAGGGTGGCCGCGGATGCCGCCGAGGTGAGCCGAGTTCCGACGGTCATGCCGGAAGCGTCGAGGTTGCCGCCCCAGGCGATAGCGCCCTCCGACTCGGAACCGCGCCGTCCGCCGGTCTCGATGAACTCGGTCCATCCGGTCGCCATCCCCAGGGGTTGCGTGACGTTCTCGCACGACGGTGCGGTGGCATCAGCTCCCCCGGCCGTCACCCCCATCACCGTCGCCGTCACGACAGCCGCCACGAGACTCGCCATGACACTTGTCGCCACGGCGATCGCGGATGCTCTACGCGCACGTAAAAATCCCACGACTCCCCCTCCCAAGGTCGTCAGAGCGGTCACGGTGCCACCGAAGGCAGGGATTCCCCTCGTTTGTGCACCAACCGTTACCCAGCTGTGGGCCAGGCCCGGCCAAGGGGGGCTCGGGCGTGGTCGACGAGGTCAGTTGACCTGGCGGTCGCGGCCTTCCCAGTACGGCTTCCTCAGGTCCTTCTTCAAGATCTTGCCCGTCGGGTTGCGCGGCAGCGCCTCGATGATGTCGATCGACTTGGGGCACTTGAACGTCGCCAGGTGCTCGCGGCAGTAGGCAATCAGCTCGGCCTCGGTCGCCCTGGCGCCGTCGTTCAGCGCCACGACCCCCTTCACCGCCTCACCCCAGGTGTCGTCGGGGATACCGATGATCGCGACCTCCATCACCGCCGGGTGCTCGGCCAGCACGCGCTCGACCTCAGGTGAGTAGATGTTCTCGCCGCCGCTGATGATCATGTCCTTGATGCGGTCCTCGACGTAGACGTAGCCGTCGTCGTCGACCTTGCCCATGTCTCCGGTGCGGAACCAGCCGTCCTCGGTGATCACCTCCGCCGTCTCCTCCGGCTTGCCGAGATAACCCTGGAAACGTTGTGGTGTGCGTAGCCAGATCTCGCCGTTCTCACCCACCGGCACCTCCTCGAGGGTGCCGGGGTCGACGATCCGCAGCTCGACCTCGGGGATCGGTCGACCGGCCGAGACCAGCCGTTCCGGGTGGCCGTCGGCAACCGCCGTGCGGTGGTCGTCTGAGCCGAGCTGGGTGACGACGCCGCCCACCTCGGTGAGCCCGTAGACCTGGAGGAAGTCGGTGTCTGGCCACGCCTCCATGGCCGCGCGCAGCAGCGGCGGCGGCATCGGAGCGGCGCCGTAGGTATAGGTCTTCAGGGCGCCGAACAGCTTCACGGCGTCCGCGCCGGTCTGCAGCACCTGGGCGAGCACCGCCGGCACCAGGAACGTGCGGTTGGCTCCAGCCAGGATCGCCCCCGCCAGGGAAGCACCGTCCGGGTCACGCGTCATCACGCTGGGCACGCCGTCGTTGATCGGGAACAGGACGTACGACGAGCCCCCGACGTGGAAGAGCGGCATCGAGACCATGCACTTGTCGCCGGGCTCGAAGGCCCAGCCCTCGTGGGCGTTGCGCGTGTGGCTGACCATGTTGTGGTGGCTGAGCATCACGCCCTTGGGGCGGCCTGTGGTGCCGGAGGAGTACATGACCAGGCAGGTGTCTCAGGCGTGACGTCGGCCTGGCGTGAGACGGGAGTGGCGTTGGCGAGCCACTCCTCGTACTCGTCGTCGACGCCGTCGGGCGTGACGACGATGATCCGCTCGACCGTCGTGAGTCGCTCGCGGATCTTCTCGATCGTGGGCATCAGCTCGGCGCCCACGATCAGCACCTTGGCGCCACAGTCGTTGACCGCGTAGTCGACCTCGTCTCCGGCCGAGCGCCAGTTGATGACTGCGTTGGCCGCACCCAGGGAGGCGGCAGCCAGTCGAGGTCTCCACGCACGCCGGGTGGTTCTTGTCGAGGAACGACACGACGTCTCCGCGCCCGATGCCGAGCGCCTGCAGGCCGCCGGCGTTGCGGCGGACTCGGTCGTTCCACTGGGCCCAGGTGAACGTGCGGCCCAGGTAGGTGATCGCCTCGCCATCGGGGTTGGCGGCGGCCCAGTGAGCCATCCGGTCGTCGACGAACTCGGGAGCCGGGGCGGAGGCGTTCACGCTGTCTGGAACCATGCCGACAGCCTGCCAGGGGACGTGTGACCCACGCCATACGACGCACGCCATACGACGCCCGTGTTCTTCACCGCCCCCCAGCACTGTCTCAGCGTGGTCACAGACAGGGTCAGCAGAGTTGGAGCATGAACGATCGACCGTCCTTCCCTCCCCCCGAGGGAAACCCGTACGCCACGACTGGCGACACCCAGCAGCCGGGCTTCACGGAGTTCGCTCCGACCCCCCTGAACCCGGCCGCCATGAACCCGTACGCCACCCAGGCTCTACCTACCGTGCCACGCCCCACCGCTCCGGCCCGACTCGGTCGGGCCGGCTTTGCCGCCGCGGTGATCACCGCGGCGCTGGTGGTCGGTGGAGGCGCTGGTATCGGAGGGGCTGCGATCTACACCGCGGCCAGCGACGACGGCCGGCAGCTCGAGCTCGTCCAGCAGCAACGGATTCGCCAGCCCGATCGTCAGCTCGGACGACGCACCAGCCGTCGACGGGTCCGTCGAGCAGGTCGCGGCCGCTGTACTCCCGTCGGTGGTGAAGCTCGACGTCACCGGCAGCCAAGGCAGCGGCTCGGGGTCGGGGATCATCCTCAGCTCCGACGGCCTGATCCTGACGAACAACCACGTGGCCGAGGTGGCCGGAAACGGTGGTCAGATCACCGTCTCCTTCGCCGACGGCTCGCACGCTCCGGCCGAGGTCGTGGGCCTCGACCCGCTGACCGACACCGCGCTGGTTCAGGCGCAGGACGTCGAGGGGCTCACGCCGGCGACGATCGGCGAGTCCGCCGGGGTCGACGTCGGCGAACAGGTGGTCGCCATCGGCTCCCCGTTCGGCCTCGATGCCACGGTCACCTCCGGCATCATCAGCGCCCTGCAGCGCCCGGTCGACGTGGGGACCGACGAAAATGGCAACGCCACCGTCTATCCCGCCATCCAGACCGACGCGGCCATCAACCCGGGCAACAGCGGCGGGCCGCTCGTCGACCTGAACGGTCATGTCATCGGCATCAACTCCTCGATCCAGTCCACCGGTGGCAACGGCCTCGGCGGCGAAGCCGGCTCGATCGGCCTCGGGTTCGCCATCCCGATCGACGAGGTGCTGCCCGTCATCGAGCAGATGAAGAACGGGGAGACGCCGACCCACGCCCGACTCGGCATCACCGTGCAGAACGTGACCAGCAACGGCTCCGGGGCGCAGGTGATCGACGGCGCGCAGATCCAGGACATCGGCGCCGGCTCCGCGGCGGGGTCCGCCGGACTCGAAGGCGGCGACGTCATCACCAAGATCGACGACACCCTGATCACCGGCTCGGACTCGTTGATCGCCACCGTGCGGTCCTACCGCCCCGGTGACGAGGTGACCGTCACCTACGAGCGCAACGGCGAGGAGAGCACGACCACGCTCACGCTCGACTCGGACGCCGACTCCTCGACGTCCTGAGACCCAGCTGCCCTTCTGGTGAGGAATGCCCAGAAGGGAGGGCGCCGTGGGGGCGCCCGTTGAGGGGGAAACACGCCGCCGGCCATACCCATCCCGTGGCCGGCGGCGTCCTCCTGGCGTCAGCCGACGTCGAGATCGGGCCCGGCCAGCACGCGCGCAGCCAGGTAGTCGGCGAGCAAGTTCTCAATGGCAGTCTCGATCGATCCGGCCAAGGTCGCGGTGACCGCAGACATGGCCAAGGTACGGAACCGGCTGAGCAGCTCGACCAGCTCACCGACGTCCTCGGGCGTCGCGGCGTCCTCACCGAGGAACCGTGGCCCCAGCTGAGCGCCCCGGCGCCTACGAGGATCCGGGCGATCTCGTCAGCATGAGGCTGCACGCCCTGGTAGACCTCCATCAGTGCATCGGTGCTCATGCCCTGCTCACGCATCTCGGCGAAGGCCTCGAGCAGTCGAGGCCGCAGCACCCTGGCCCGGTTGCCCGTTCGTTCGATCAGACCCTCGGCCACGAATCGGGCGTAGTCGTCGGCGCTGCCTGCGGCTCGGCGAGCATCGCCCACGGACACCGTGACGGGCTGGTCGCCCGACGGGGGCACCAACGCGCCCTCCAGGCCCAGCACCTGACCCAGGTCGCGACCGCTCTCCCAGGCGTGGAGCATCTCCAGGATGTTGGCCGCGGTGTAACCCCGTTCGAGCATCGAGCTGATGATGCGCAACCGCGCTAGGTGCGCCTCGGAGAAGACCGCCGTGCGGCCGACCCGCTCGGGTGGCGGCAGCAGGCCGCGTTCCTGGTAGGCCCGGATGTTGCGCACCGTGACTCCCGAAGCACGCGCCAGGTCGTCGATCCGGTACGTCGGCGGGGCCGACGCACCCGACGCTGGGGCGGTCGTTCCGGCGAGCAGCTGCTTCACCGCGGCCTGGATTGCTCCACGAGGATTGCGGGCCAGGTGCCGCTGACCACGCCGCAGCGTCTGCAGCACGGCGTCGATCGAGGGAAGGCCGGGTCCGGAGCTCATCTCACACCGCGGCGGGGATGTTCCAGAGCCGGCGGGTGGCGTGGGAGGCCACCTCGTAGTCAGCAATCCGGAAGTCCTTCATCTGTCGAAGGTACTGGGTGGCGAACCCCGGATACATCGAGGCGTTGAAGCCGTCCTCGGTGAGGTACCAGCTCGAGCAGCCCGACATCCACGTCGTCTTGGTCAGTCGGCGCTGCATCCGCTCGTTGTAGCGGTCCTGGACGTCACGGCGGACGTCGAGCACGCGGAGGTCGCCGTCCAGGATCTTCTTGATGCCACTGACGGTGTAGTCGATCTGCCCCTGCACGTAGACCAGCAGCGAGTTGTGGCCCGGGCCTGAGTTCGGCCCGGTCGGGAGGAACAGGTTCGGGTAGCCGTGGACGCTGATCGACTTGTAGGCCTGCGCCCGCCTCGACCACTCCTCCTGAAGCACTCGTCCGTCCAGGCCAGTGATCGGGTAGGGCGGTCCGCCGAGCTGCACGTCGTACCCGGTGGCGAAGATGATGCAGTCAAGGTCGTGCTCGATGCCGTCGCCCGTGCGCAAGCCCCGCGGGCTGATCGTCGCGATCGGCCAGGTGATCAGCTTGCAGTTGTCCTGCTGCAGAGCGGGGTAGTAGTCGCTCGACATCAGCATCCGCTTGCACCCCGCCCGGAAGTCCGGCGTGAGCTGACGCCGCAGCCACGGGTCCTTCACGGTCAGCCGGATGTGTGCCTTGCCCAGCTGCTGGATGGCAGTGGTGACCGGGGTGTCCCACACCAGTCCCGTGGCCGCAGCCTCGTGGCTCACGAAGAGCGCCGCGCGGGCCGCCTGCTGCACGAGGGGCACCTTCGCGAAGACCGCCTTGGCGATGCTGGGGGTCGGCACGTCGACGCGCGGCATCACCCAGCCGGCGGTGCGTTGGAAGACCTTCACTGACGCGGCGACCTTCACCACCTCGGGGATGATCTGGATGGCGCTGGCACCGGTCCCGATCACGGCGACCTTCTTGCCGGTCAGGTCGTAATCGTGGTCCCAGCGAGCGCTGAGGATCTTGTGCCCTTCAAACGTCTCGACGCCGCGGATCGCGGGGATGCTGGCGTTCGACAGCGGACCGGACGCGGCGACGACGGCACGGGCGCGGAACGTCTCGCCACCCTCGGTCTCGACGTCCCAGACGCCCGCCCTGCGGTCGAAGGCCATCGCCGAGACGGCAACGCCGAACCGCAGGTGACGGTGGAGGTCGAAACGCTCGACGAGCTCCTCGATGTGCTCGCGGATCTCTCCGCTCGGCGAGTAGGCCCTCGACCAGCCCGGGTTCTTGGCGAACGAGAACGAGTAGAGCAGCGAGGGGATATCGCAGGCAGCGCCCGGGTAGGTGGCATCGCGCCACGTGCCGCCCACCGCGTCGGCTCGCTCGAGGATGACGAAGTCGTCGACGCCCGACTCGCGCAGCTTGATGGCGGTGCCGAGCCCGGTGAAGCCGGCGCCGATGATCAGGACGTCATGCACCCGTCGTCCCTGGCTGCTGCTCATGCGGCGGCGACCTTGGCTCGCGGCTCCGTCTTGCCGATATCGCTGCTGACCGGCTCGAAGGTGAGCTCCTTGAACCACGACGGGATCGGGCGGAGCAGCACGCGCGGGTACTTCTCGCTCGCCCAGACCATCGAGTTCGCCAGCAGGTGGTAGGGGTGCTTGGGGTCAACGACCATGGCCGAGTGCCACTTGAGCACCTGGTAGAGCGGCACGCGGTGCGTGTGCGTTCCGCGAGACCCGAGCTTCTTGAAGCGGTTCATTGCGGCGTAGAGGCGCTCGGGTTCTAGGCCCATGTCGGCGATGTTGTTGCGCATCCGGTTGAGCAGCGGCACGTACATGATCGCGCCGACCACCATGCCGGGCGACGCCAGGTTGCCCACGAACTCGATGGCGAGCCGTCGCGCCTTCGCGTGGCCGATCATGTCCAAGACTTCGAAGTCGACCGCGATGTGCCGCGACTCGTCGTTGTTGATCTTCTCGAAGACCTGGTGGCACACCGGGTCGTGCACCTCCTCGAGCAGGAACTTGAGCAGGGCGCCGTCGAGCGCGACCTCCAGCATCGGGATGACGGTGCCGAGCACCGAGAGCGGCATGTCGTCGGCGTACTTGTCGAGCCACTCGATCACGAGGCGGATGTTGATGCTGGGCTCCGGGATCTCGCCGTCCTCGAGCATGCCCCAGCGCTTGAGCAGGGCGAGCTCGGCGTTGGCGTGGCGCTGCTCCTCGGCATGGAAGTACCTGTAGATCTCGGCGATGGTCGGGGTCGGTGCCTTCTTGGCCATGGCCGCAAACCCGCGGGCTCCCACGTTCTCGATCCAGCACAGGTCGGCCATGAAGGCCTTCAGCTTGGGCCGAAACTCATCGCTGATCGTCTCGACGCCCGGGGCATCCCAGTCGATGTCGGCCAGCGCCCACTGCCGGTCCTTGATCTTGGCGAGCATTGCGTCCATGTCCATGGCCATGTTCGTGGTGCCTCCTCAGTCCGTGAGCGGAGCGAGTCGGCCGAGGAGGCCGACGGCGCGGGTGTAGGTGCGGGGTGCGTGTCGCTTGATCTCCCAGCCGACCTTCGCGTCGAGGTTGGGGACGACGTAGAGGCTGCCGCGGTCGTGGGCGTCGAGGCACGTGCGTGCCACCGATGCGGCCGAGAGGCCGGTGATCTTCATCAAGCTGGTGGCGGCGCTCGACGCTCGGGGGTCGATGCGTCCAGCCTTGATGATGTTGGTCTTCACGAAGGTCGGACACAGCACTGAGACCGCGACATCGGTGCCTGCCAGCTCGGCGGACAGCGTCTCGGACAGCGACAGCACGCCGGCTTTGCTCACGTTGTAGGCCGCCATCCGCGGGGCCGCTCCGAAGCTGGCAGCCGACGCCACATTGATGATGCCGCCGTAGCCCTGCTCTCGGAGCAACGGCGCGAAGACGTGGCAGCCGTGGATGGGTCCCCACAGGTTGACGTCCAGTGTCCACTGCCAGTCGTCGATGGAGCTCTCACCCACGACTTTCCCGCCAGCGCCCACACCGGCGTTGTTGATCACGAGCGTCGGCGGGGCGCCGAACCAGGTCTGGGCCTGGAGGGCCAGCGCTTGCACCTGTGCCAAGTCACTGACGTCGCAGGCACAGGCGATCGCGGCACCACCTGCATCGGTGATGGCGTCGACGGTGCTTTGGGCTGAGGCGAGGTCGACGTCGCTGCACACCACCTGTCCACCGCGGGCCGCCAGCTCCACAGCGAACGCGCGGCCGATACCGCTGCCCGCGCCGGTGACGACTGCTCGACTGTCGCGGCTGCGCCGCCTGCGCGGGAAGGGACTCATGCGATGTCCGAGACCACGGTCATGGCGCGGTGCTCCAGCGCCTCGACCAAGAACCTCGCACCTCGACGGATCGCCGGTCGAGCCTCGGGCACGAGGCGGGGAATGGCTTGGAACACGTGCATCTGGCCCGGCCACACCTCGAGCCGACTGTCGGTGCCGCCCGCGGTCAGCATCGAGTGCAGATGGTGCGCATCGGCGGAGAGGATCTCCGCACCACCGGCTTGAATCAGGGTGGGCGGTAGTACCTCCCCACGGGCTACAACGTGACGCAGTCGCGCGTGAAGCGGGTCGGCGTCCAGGGTGTAGTGGCCGCAGAGCTCGGCCGCCTTGCGTGCCGAGATCATCGGGTCGCTTCGCACCTTCTCGCGCTGGGCGGCGAGGCCGAAACTGAGGTCAGCTACCGGGGAGAGCAGCCACTGGGCGACCGGTAGCTCCTGTCGCGACCGGAGCCGGGAGAGGCACAGGTCGAGCACGAGGTGCGCACCCGCCGAGTCGCCGGCCACGACGACCTGATCGGCTCGATAGCCCTGGTCGAGCAGCCACCCGAAGGCCCGCTCGACGTCGTCCGCGGCGGCAGGGAACCGGTGCTCGGGCGCGAGCCGATACTCGACGCTCAGCACCGGCAGCCCGGTCTCGGCGGAGACCTGGGAGACGAGTCGTCGATGAGTAGCCACCGAACACATCGCGTAGCCACTGCCGTGCACGTAGAGCAGGACTTCGTCTTCGCGGGTGACGGAACCTGCGCGCACCCACTCGGCGCGGACGCGGCCGGCGGCGGTGCGCTCGTCGATCGTGCGCACCGTGGTGCCCGCCGCCATCTCGCCGAACACCCGCATGGATGTCGAGACGATCTGGCGCGAGGTGGCGAGACCGAGCCGGTTGCCCGGAATCACCCCGGTGATCGGCCGCAGGGTGAGCCGAGTCGAGACCTGGGTCAGCTGCGCTCGGACCGACGCCGAGCGGGGACGAAAGGACGACTCTGTGGTGGCGATCACATGAGGACTTCACCACTGACTGTGCCACTTGTCAATGGCAACGTCAGGCGTGCGCGCAGCTCACATCGCGCCGATCCGGTCGCGGCGCGGCCCGGGTTCCACCAACGGCAACAATGCCGCGCGGTCGGCTGCGGTGGCGGCGCCGACTGCCGCCTCGAACGCGTCGTCCTGCACGACGGTGAAGAACTCCGCGACCACCGCGTGCTCGTCGCGAGCGAAGAGCTCAGCGGCGACCTCTCCGATCCGGACTGCGGGGATGGCCAGCACGACGGGGCGCGAGCGCACGGGATCGAGGGCGACCGCGATCTCGGCGAGGTAGCCGATGCTCACTCGACGCACCAGGTCGCGCGCCTTCTCGGGCTCCAACAGCTCGGCCACCCGAGCAGCCAGGAACGCCGGCAGGAACTTCTCCGCGATCTTCGCCACAGCCGGACCAGGCAACGAACCCGCCAGGACCGCCATCCCGGCGAAGCGCTTGTGCCCGCCCGCGAAAAGTGCCGTGCTGATCTGGTCGTGCAGCTCGCGCAGGTCGGCCGTCGGCACGTCGTCAAGCCCGACCACCTCGGTGGGCGAGATGCCCAGCAGACGAGCGATCCGGACGATCTGCGGGTTCACCGGCCCAGTGCCTTCTTCACGATGCCCCGCAGGGGCAGCGGCACCCCGCCCAGCGCTCGGGCCTCGGCCTCGACCACCAGCTCGCCCTGGTGCTTCTTGGCCGCCACGATCTGCTCGGCGAGCCCGGCCCGGACGTCGTCGGGAAGTGCCAGCACGGACGCCGGCGGCTCCGCGCGCAGCACCGCGATGAGGGGGTCCTTCATGCCGGCAATCTAACCTCCACCAACCGCCTGCACGCCCACCTCTTGGTCCTCAACCAGCGACCGTGGTCGGACCGAGCCGCTTCTGGAACTCGCCGGCCCGCGCGACCACCGCGAAGCCGAGACGCTCGTTGATGCCGATCATGTGGTCGTTGACCTCGGCGTTCCAGGTGACGACCCGGCCGACGCCCAGATCGAGGCTCTGCAGCAATTTCACGTTGGCCACCTTCACGGCCAGGCCGAGCCGGTGCCCGCGATCGGACCTGCGCACCAGCGTGCCCCACTGGTAGGCCTTCCCCGACTCGTGCGGGGTGGCCGCGAGATCGGTGTAGGCCGCGACCTCGCCATCGGGGCTCAGCGCAACCGCGCAGCACACCGTCCGGCCCTGCTTGGCCGCCAGCGCTTCGTGCTCTCGAAGGTTCGCGACGTCGACGACCTCGGGCTCGTGCTCACCGTCGCCCATCGGCGCTTCGGTCATCAGGCTGCTCGCGAGGGTCTCCCACCCCAGCGCTAGCTCGTCAGGGACCGGACCGACCCAGGAGCGGATCGCGTACCCCTCGTGGGCCGCCTCGGCCTCGGCGGCCAGTTCGTCGAGAAGGTTCGTGTCGACGGGCAGCGTCAGCTCCCGCTGGACCTCGCCGAGGGTCAGCGGGTATCCGTGCCGACGGGCGAACTCGCGCCCGGCCCAACCATCGCCCGACGGGCCCGAGGAGTCTGGCCAGCTGATCTCGGTGCTCATCAGCGTGCGACCGGCCGTCAGGGCCGCCTGCTCCTCGAAGGCCAGCAACACCGTGCCGTGACCCCGACGCCGGGCGTCGGGGTGGACCGCGACCAGGAAGTTCGCCTTGCTGGGGTTGTCCTGCAGGAAGAAGACCAGCGAACCAGCCGCCACCGCCGGGCCGCCCTCGTGCTCACGGCCCACGTAGACGTGGCGCTCCCTGATGCGGCTCGGCTCGCGCATCATGACCTGCACCTCGGGGAACGCCCACACCGACGCGAGGTCGTCGAGCCCCTCGCGCTCGGCAGCCACGACCACGTCGTACCACTCCCGCAGAGCATCGTCGTCAGATGACGTCGACCTCGGAGATGACGAGCACCCGCTCACTCATCGGGCTCGCACCACCCTTCCCTCGTCCCAGACCGGACCGTCGGACTCGTAGACCTCGCCGTCGGCGCCGTAGACCAGGAACCGGTCGAACCCTCTCGCGAACCAGCGGTCGTGGGTGACCGCCAGCACCGTGCCCTCGAAGGCTTCGAGCCCTTCCTCCAGCGCCTCGGCCGACTGCACGTCGAGGTTGTCGGTGGGCTCGTCGAGCAGCAGCAGCGTGGCGCCGGACAGCTCCAGCAGCAGGATCTGGAACCGGGCCTGCTGGCCGCCGCTGAGCGACTCGAACTTCTGCTCCGACTGGGGGCTGAGCTCGTAGCGGTCGAGCACCCGGGCCGCCTGCTCGCGCCCCATGCCGGCCCGGCCCTGCGGCGAGCCGTCGCCGCGGTGCAGGATCTCGAGCAGCGTGCGCCCGATCAGCTCGGGGTGGTCGTGGGTCTGCACGAACCAGCCCGGCCGCACCCGCGCGCCGAGCTTGGCCTTGCCTCGGTGGCGGACCGGCGAGATCACGGCGTCACCCACGGGTCGGTGCTCGACGTCCGGGTCGCTGCCGCCGGCCGCGAGGAGCCGCAGGAAGTGCGACTTGCCCGAGCCGTTCGAGCCGAGGACGGCGACCCGCTCGCCGTACCAGACCTCGAGGTCGAACGGCTTCATCAGGCCGGTGAGCTCGAGGCGCTCACAGACCACGGCGCGCTTGCCCGTGCGGCCGCCCTTGAGCCGCATCGTGACCTGCTGGTCGCGGGGTTGCTCGACCGGCGGGCCGGCCTCCTCGAACTTGCGGAGCCGGGTCTGGGCCGCGTGGTACTGCGAGGCCATGCCGTCGTTGTACTCCGACTTGATCTTGAGCCGCAGCACCAGCGCCTTGATCTTGGCGTGCTCCTCGTCCCAGCGCTTTCGCATCTCCTCGAAGCGGGCGAACCGGTCCTTGCGGGCCTCGTGATAGCTGGCGAAGCCGCCGGGGTGCGTCCACACCGAGGTTGCCGGCACTGCCGAGCTCGACGGTGACGACCCGGGTGGCGGTGTTGTCGAGCAGCTCGCGGTCGTGGCTGATGAACAGGATCGTCTTGTCGGAGGCGTTGATGCGCTGCTCGAGCCAGACCTTGCCGGGCACGTCGAGGTAGTTGTCAGGCTCGTCGAGGAGCAGGACCTCGTCGGGGCCGGCCAGCAGGTACTCCAGCACCAGCCGCTTCTGCTCGCCGCCGCTGAGCGTCGTCAGCTCGCGGTACTTCGCGCGGTCGAAGGGCAGGGCGAGCGCCTTGATCGTGCACACGTCCCAGGTGACCTCGAGGTCGTAGCCGCCGGCGTCGGCGTACTCGTGCAGCGCCTCGGCGTACTTCATCTGGGTCTTCTCGTCGTCGCTCTCCATCATCGCGATCTCGCAGGCGTCCACGGCCGCGGCGGCTGCGCGGATGCGCGGCGGCGCGACGCTGAGCAGCAGGTCGGCCACGGTGGGCGTCGCGCCGAGCCCGTGCTTGACGTCCTGGCGCATCACGCCGAGACCGCCCGTGCGGGTGACTGCGCCGGCGTGCGGCACCAGGTCGCCGGTGATGATCTTCAGCAGCGTGGTCTTGCCGGCGCCGTTGGCCCCGACCAGCGCGACCTTGGCGCCCTCGCCCACCCGGAAGGCCACGTCGTCCAGCAGGACGCGGCCGTCCGGCAGCTCGTACCGGACCCCGGCGACGTCGACATGTCCCACGCGTGAGGATTGTCCGGCATCGCAGCGGAACCCGCACACGGATATCCCAGCGCACCGCATAAGGACCTGGCTTAGACTCCTGCGCCATGACGGCCCAGGCGGAATCTCCCCGCGCCGTCGTGGAAGCGGTGGACGACGGCACCCGCCGCGAGGCCCGCATCGCGGCGATGTCGGTGTGGGGCGTCCTGGTCGCCGCATGGTGGTGGCGCTTCGGCATCCCGAACGACTCCATCACCGTGATGCTGACCCTCTGGCTGGGCACCATCGCCTGGAACATCGAGGCACCCTGGCGCCATCACCTCGGCTTCCTCCGCGACTGGTCGCTGCCTGCGCTGCTGCTGACCTTCTACTTCTTCAGCCGCGGCTTCGTCGACGAGTTCGACATCACGATCCACTGGACGATGCCGATCGACGTCGACCGCTGGCTCGGGGGCGGCACGACCCCGACCGAGCTGCTGCAGGACGCCTGGTGCGGTGATCCGTGCCTGAAGTCGAGCGACCCGCGCTGGTACGACATCTACTTCACCTCGATCTACGCCACCCACTTCCTGGCGGGCCTGTCGCTGGCCGTCGTGCTCTGGATGCGCGACCGACCCGAGTGGGTCAAGTGGATGCGTCGGTTCATCGGGCTCAACCTCGGCGGCCTGGTCATCTACATCGCCTACCCCATGGCGCCGCCGTGGCTGGCCTCGGAGGAGGGCTTCCTCGGCCCCGTCGCGCGCCTCACGTCGCGCGGCTGGCGCGACATCGGCCTCTCGCGGGTCGACGTCATCCTCAACGGTGTCGGCAACCCCGTGGCGGCGATGCCTTCGCTGCATACCGGCACGCCGTGCTGATCGCGGCGTACCTGATCTTGCGGCTGCGCTCGCCGTGGCGCTGGCTGCTCGTGCTCTACCCGCTCTCGATGTGCGTCGCGCTCGTCTACTACGGCGAGCACTACGTCATCGACTTGATCGCCGGCGCTGCTCTGGCCGCGCGGTGCTCGTGGCGTCGTCCGCCTGGGAGCGGTGGCGCGGAACGTCAGGTCGCGGGTGCTGCCAGGGCTGCCGCTCGGAGCGGTGACCTAGCCACGTTCCTGCGCAGAGCCGTGACCTCTCCGACCGAGCCCGGGCCACCGGGCCCTGGCAGATCACCGGCGCTCCCGCGGGTCGAGGGTCCGACGGAACGCTGCGCTCCTGGAAGCCCGACTGCAGCCGGCTTGACGAGGCCACGAGCTCGGCCAATGCCTGGGTCGGCGCATCGACCTCCACCAGGTGGCTCCCGTCGATCTGGAGGCCGCCGATCCACCTGGTGTCGCGCTGCTCCGCGAGGGTCACACCAACCGGGAAGTCGGCGCGCACAGGGACGGAGCTCACGCTGACCTCGACGCCGTCGGCCGGGACGTCGACGGCGACACCCTGCGCCTCCTGTCGAGACCACGCAGCGCTCGAGGTCGGGAATGTCCACGCCGTTCGTCCTGGCCGAGCCGAGCACTCGACGCGCGACCTCGTGGCCGACCCCGGCGACGTGGACGGCGTACTGGCCGGTGTAGACGTAGCCGGCCTCGTCCCGTTCTCGGTCTCGCCCTCATCCTCGTGCGAGAGACCCGGCCCGTGGAGCGGGTCGAAGGTTGCCGAGCCATAGAGCGAAACTCCGGCCTCGCCCTCGCACGGGTCGACGTCGGTCGGGCCGAAGCGCGGCCGGGCGAACTCGCAGCCCGAGGTGTCCAAGCGCTCCCAGTCGCCGGGGACGTCGAGCAGCACCGTGCCGTCGCCGCTCTCGGCCACGGGCTCGCCGTCGTAGCGCACCGTGTGCCACTCGGTCGGCGCGGGATCAGGACCGGACGGTGATCGGCGAGTCGGCTTCCTCGGCGCCACACCCGGCCAGTCCGGCCAGCCCGACCAGCCCGGCCAGTCCGAGCACCGTGCAGACCACGACATCCTGGAACTTCATGCTGCCCCTCTCCTCCGGCCCGTCGACGGGCCTGCGCCCATCTTGGACGTGCCGAGACGCAAACGCGTTGCACGACGGCCGTGCTGCGCATGTTCCTCGACGGGGTCGTCTAGTTAGATGGGTGTGAGCCGCACCACGACCAGCCCCGAGCAGCCGCACATCAGGAGGCACCGCATGCAGCTCGAGCTGTCCGAGGAGATGAAGACGTTCCGCGACGAGATGCGGACCTTCTTCACCACCGAGGTCTCCGAGGAGATCCGCACCACCGTCGCGGAAGGGCGCGAGCTCTCCAAGGACCAGATCATCGAGAGCAGCAGACGCTGAACAAGCGCGGGCCTCGCCGTGCCGCACTGGCCCGAGGAGTGGGGCGGGCGCGGGCTGGACCGACCTGCAGCGCCACATCTGGAACGAGGAGATGCAGGCGGCGTGCGTGCCGATCCCGCTCGCGTTCAACGCCTCGCATGATCGGGCCGGTGCTGGCGCAGTTCGCCAGCCAGGAGATCAAGGAGGAGTTCCTCCCGAAGACCGCGAACCTCGACATCTGGTGGAGCCAGGGCTTCTCCGAGCCGGACGCCGGCTCCGACCTGGCGAGCCTGCGCACCACGGCCGTCAAGGACGGCGACGACTACGTCGTCAACGGCCAGAAGACGTGGACCACGCTCGGGCCAGTACGGCGACTGGATCTTCACGCTCGTGCGCACCGACCCCGAGGTGAAGAAGCAGGCCGGCATCTCGATGCTGCTCATCGACATGAAGTCCGAGGGCCTGGAGGTGCGCCCGATCGAGCTGATCGACGGCGGCCACGAGGTCAACGAGGTCTGGTTCGACGACGTGCGGGTGCCCTCGAAGTACCTGGTCGGCGAGGAGAACATCGGCTGGACCAGGCCAAGTTCCTGCTCGGCAACGAGCGGGTCGGCGTCGCCCCGGTCGGCCAGACCAAGCGGGTGCTGGCCCGGGCCAAGGACACTCGCCGCCGAGGCCATCGCCGAGCGACCCGCTGCTCCGCGCGCGCGTGATCGAGCTCGAGAACGAGCTGCATGGCGCTCGAGCTCACCGCGCTGCGCGTGGTGGCGCACTCCGGCCGACGGCGAGCCGCACCCGGCGTCCTCGGTGCTCAAGCTGAAGGGCACCGAGCTGCAGCAGGCGGTCAGCGAGCTGGTCGTCGACCTCGGCGGCCCGGCGATCCTGGCCTCGGGCGAGGGCGACGCGACGCAGCGTCGTGGTACCGCCGCTCGACCCCGACCTACCTCAACCTCCGCAAGGCGTCGATCTACGGCGGGTCCAACGAGATCCAGCGCCAGATCATCAGCCGCGCGATCCTGGGCCTCTGAGAGGAGACTGACATGGACTTCACCTACGACGACGAGCAGGACGCCCTCCGCGACGCCGTGAAGCGGGCTGGTCGGCAAGGCCTACTCCGACTACGAGACGCGCCGCCGCACCGCCAAGGACGACCCGGGCTTCGACGAGAAGGTCTGGAGCCAGATGGCCGAGATGGGCCTGCTGGGCCTGCCCTTCAGCGAGGACGACGGCGGCGTCGGCGCCGGCCCGGTCGAGATCGGCATCGTGTGCCGCGAGCTCGGCCGCGTGCTCGCCCCCGAGCCCTACCTCGACCTCCGTGGTGCTCGCCGGCGGCCTGGTGGCCGCGGTCGGCACGCCCCGAGCAGCGCGGCGAGATCCTCGGCGCGCTCTCGAGCGGCGAGAGCGTGCTGGCCTTCGCCCACGACGAGCCGGGCCACACGCTGGAGCGCCGAGGCGCACGACGTCTCGGCGCGCCGGACGGCGACGGCAACCTCACCGGCGTCAAGGACGGCGTCCTGCACGGGGCACGCGCCGACGTCCTCGTCGTGAGCGCGGCGCTGCCCGACGGCGGCACCGGGCTGTTCGTCGTCACGAGGGCGGCGACCGAGCGCGACGGCTACCCGACGATCGACGGCGGCCGGGCCGCGCGCGATCACGTTCGACGGCACCGCCGCCACGCCGCTGGGCGAGGCCGGCCTCGACGTCACCGCCAGCATCGCCACGGTGCAGGACATCACCCGCATCATGGCCGCCAACCAGGCCCTCGGGGCGATGCAGACGCAGCTGCAAGGCGACGACGGACTACCTCAAGAGCCGCAAGCAGTTCGGCGTCACGCTCAACACGTTCCAGGCTCTGACGTTCCGGGCCGCCGACATGTACACCTCCCAGGAGCTCACCCACAGCCTCGTGGAGTGGGCGACGATGGTGGTGGCGGCGCGGCGACCCGGTCGAGGTCGCCGACGCCGCGGCCCGCGTGGGGCTGCAGGTCAGTCGGGCCGGTCGGCACGTCGGCCAGGAGGCGATCCAGCTGCACGGCGGCATCGCGATGACCGCGGAGTACAACGTGGGCACCTACACCGCCCACCTCACGATGCTCGACCACATGCTCGGCGACGCGGGTCACCACCTGCAGGCCCTCGACTCGACGCTGTTCGAGCACGGCGTCATCGACCCCCTCGACCGCGCGTGAAGGGGCTCGCGATGAAGGGGTTGGCCGGCAAGACCGCGATCGTCACCGGAGCGAGTCGTGGCATCGGCTTCGGGGTCGCCCAGCGGCTGGTCGAGGAGGGCGCTCGGGTGGTCATCACCGCGCGCAAGCCCGAGCCACTCGCCGAGGCCGTGGCTGCCCTCGGCGGACCGGACGTCGCGCTGGGATCCCCGGCAACGCCGGCGACGCCGAGCACCGGCGCGAGGTGGTGGCGGCGGCGATCGAGACGTTCGGCAGCCTCGACCTGCTCGTGAACAACACCGGCATCAACCCGGCGTTCGGGCTGCTCACCGAGCTCGACCTCGACGCCGCCCGCAAGATCATGGACGTCAACGTCGTCGCGGCCCTCGGGTTCGTGCAGGAGGCCCACCGCGCCTGGATGAAGGAGCACGGCGGCTCGATCGTCAACGTCTCCTCGCTCGGCGGCGTCCGGCGTGGCACCGTTCATCGCGTTCTACGGCGCCAGCAAGGCTGCGCTCATCTCGCTCACCGAGTCGTTGGCCCAGGAGCTCGGCCCCGACATCCGGGTCAACGCCGTGGCCCCGGCCGTGGTGAAGACCAAGTTCGCCGAAGCCTTGTACGTCGGACGCGAGGAGGAGGCCGTCGGCCAACTACCCGCTCAAGCGCCTCGGCGAGATCGAGGACATCGGCAGCCTGATCGCCTTCCTGCTCTCCGACGACGCCGCCTGGCTGACCGGGCAGACCGTGGTCGCCGACGGCGGCATCTCGCTGCAGGGCGCCCACTGATGGGCCATCCGAAGCTCGAGGGGCTCGGTGCCGTCGTCACCGGGGCCGGCGGGGGTATCGGTCGCGCCCTCGCGACGCGACTGGTCGCGGAGGGGGCGCGTGTCGTGGTGAACGACCTCGACGCCGACGCACGTGCGCGGCCACCGCCGACGAGATCGGCGCGATCGCCGTGCCGGGCGACTGCTCCTCGACCGACGGGCGTCGCAGCACTCGATCGAACCGCGACCCACGCGCTCGGACGGATCGACGTGTTCTGCGCCAACGCCGGCATCGACCGCACCATGCCCGAGAGCCTCGCAGATGTCCGACGACGACTGGGCTCGGATGCTCGAGACCAACGTGATGAGCCACGTGCGCACCGCGCGGGCGCTGGTGCCGCTGTGGACCGACGACGGCCGAGGTGGTCGCTTCGTCGTCACCGCCTCGGCAGCCGGGCTGTTGACCATGATCGGCGCGGCGGCGTACTCGACCACCAAGCACGCGGCCGTCGGCTTCGCCGAGTGGCTCTCGATCACCTACGGCGACCAGGGAGTCGTCGTCCAGGCGATCTGCCCCCAAGGCGTGCAGACAGCGATGCTCGAGCAGGCCGGACCGCTCAAGGACCTGCTCTCCCACGACGAGGCGCTCGCTCCCTCGGCGGTGGCCGACGCCTGGGTGGCTGCGCTCGACGACGACCGGTTCCTGGTGCTGCCGCACCCCGAGGTCGGCTGGCTACTACGCCGCCCGAGCCGCCGACACCGACCGCTGGCTGGGTGGCATGCGACGACTGCAGGCGAAGGTCGATCAGCTCGCCGCCCCGGCGGAGCGCAGTGAGCGACCTTCCCGGGCTCGACCTCGACTCCTACCGCCGGTGGTACGACGCCCAGCGGCCCGGCGAGATCGCGGGCGAGCTGAGCGGATCGCTCATCGCCGGCGGCAAGTCGAACCTGACCTACGCGGTTACCGACGGCTCGTCGGAGTGGATCGTCCGACGGCCGCCGCTGGGGCACGTGCAGGCCACGGCCCACGACATGACGCCGCGAGTTCACCGCGATGTCGGCACTGCGCGACACCGACGTGCCGGTGCCGGTGATGCACGCCCACTGCACCGACGAGTCGGTGATCGGTTCGGAGTTCTACGTGATGTCGCGCGTCGACGGCACGGCCTACCGCACCGCGGCCGAGCTCGAGACGGTCGGCCCCGAGGGCACCGACCGGCTCGCGCACGCGATGGTGGACGTGCTCGCTCGGCTGCACGCGGTCGTGCCGGCCGAGGTCGGGCTCGGCGAGTTCGGCAGGCCGGGCGGTTTCCTCGGGTCGTCAGGTGAAGCGCTGGGGCCGTCAGCTGGAAGGATCCCGCACCCGTGACCTGCCGGACGCCGATACTTTGCTCGCCCGGCTCGAGAGCTCGGTTCCCGCAGACGACGCCGAGCGGGACGTCGCGTCGTCCGCGATCGTGCACGGCGACTACCGGCTCGACAACCTGCTCACGTTGCCGGACGTCCGACGAGCCGGTGCGGGCCGTCATCGACTGGGAGATGGCCACGATCGGCGACCCGCTCACCGACGTCGCACTACTGCTCGTCTACGACAAGCTCGGCACGATCACTGGCGGAGGCGCCGTCGCCGACGCCAGCTCGGCGCCGGGCTACCCCGACGAGCGCACCCAGCTCGACCGGTACTCCCGCGCCAGCGGCCGCGAGCTCGGCGACCTCGGCTTCCACCTCGGCCTGGCCTACCTGAAGATCGCGGTCATCCTCGAGGGCATCCACTACCGCTTCCTCGAGGGGCAGACCGTCGGCGAGGGCTTCGACCAGATCGGTCAGGCGGTCGAGCCACTTGCTCGCCGCTGGCCTCCGGGCGACCGACTGATGGTCGACCTGTCGCTCAGCGAGGAGCAGACCGCGTTCCGCGCGCTGGCGCGAGAGTTCCTCGACCGCGAGGCGGTTCCGTTCCGCACCCAGTGGGACCGCGACGAGTCCGTCGACCTCGCGATCGTGCCCAAGATGGCCGAGATCGGGTTCTTCGGGCTGACCATCCCCGAGGAGTACGGCGGTCTGGGCGGCGACTACCTCACCTACTCGCTGGCCATGGAGGAGCTCGGCCGCGCCGACTCCGCCCTGCGCGGCATCGTGTCGGTCAGCAGCGGCCTCGTGGGCAAGTCGATCCTGTTCCACGGTACCGAGGAGCAGAAGCAGGAATGGCTGCCGCAGCTGGCCGTCGCGTCGAAGCTCGGCTGCTTCGGACTCACCGAGCCCGACATCGGCTCCGACGCCGGCAACCTCACGACGCGCGCTGTGCAGCGACGGCGAGTGACTACCTGATCACCGGCCAGAAGCTCTTCATCACCAACGGCACCTGGGCCGACGTCGCGCTGATCATGGCCCGCACCGGCGGCGAGGGTGCCCGCGGCATCTCGGCCTTCCTCGTACCGACCGACGCACCCGGCTTCGAGGCCCGCGAGATCAAGGGCAAGCTCGGGCTCCGCGGCCAGGCCACGGCCGAGCTGTTCCTGGACGACGTCAGGGTGCCGGCGTCCGCGATGCTCGGTGGCGAGGCCGGTGAGGGTCAGGGCTTCAAGATCGCGATGTCGACGCTCGACAAGGGCCGGCTCGCCGTCGCGTCGGGCTGCGTCGGCATCGTGCAGGGCTGTCTGGAGACCTCGGTCGCCTACGCCAAGGAGCGCACCCAGTTCGGGCGGCCGATCGCCGGCTTCCAGCTCGTGCAGGACATGATCGCCGACATCTCCCTCGACGCCGACGCAGCCAGACTGCTCGCCTGGCGCTGCGCCGACCTGATCGACCGCGGCGAGCCCTATCGCGTCGCGGCGTCCAAGGCCAAGCTGTACGCCTCCGAGGCCGCCGTCCGCGCCGCGAACCTCGCCATCCAGATCCACGGGGGCGCCGGCTACGTCGACGAGTACCCCGCGGCGAAGTACCTCCGCGACGCCCGCGTGATGACGCTCTACGAAGGCACCAGCCAGATCCAGAAGCTGCTCATCGGCCGCGACGAGACCGGCATCAGCGCCTTCGTCTGACCGCCCCCAACACTGAGTCGGCGCACGTCTACGCCGAGTCGGCGCTGCGGCGGGTCTCGAGGACTCGGAAGCCCTTGGCGCTGGCGAGGCGGGTGGTGGGCCAGCCCTGCTCGCCGAGCCAGCGCTGGAGCGAGTCGGCGCCGAGGTTCTTGCCGACGACCATGACGGCGCGACCGCCGGGGGCGAGGGTGGGCAGCCAGCGGAGCAGGAGCGCGTGCAGGGCCTCCTTGCCGATCCGGATCGGCGGGTTCGACCAGATCTCGTCGTACTCGGCGACCGGGTGCCGTCGTCGGGGGTGAATGCCGCGAAGCGCTCGGCCAGGCCCGAGGCCGCGGCGTTCTCGTTGGCGAGCAGCACGGCGCGCTCGTTGACGTCGACGCCGGTGACGATCGCGTCGGGCACGGCAGCGGCGATGGCCAGGCCGATGACGCCGTAGCCGCAGCCGAGGTCGAGGATCCGGCCGCCTCGCGGCGGGTCGGTCTCGCGGAACAGGATCGACGTGCCGATGTCGACGCGGCCGCGCGCGAACACGCCGGACCCGCTGGTGAGGGCGAGCCGCTGACCCCACACCTCTGCCTCGACCGGCGCGCGCTTGAACGCCACCGTGGGGTCGGCGGTGAAGTAGTGGTCCTCGTCGTCGTCAGGCACGCTTCGCCCTCGTCTGCTCGGCGCGGGCGAGGAGCTCCTCGTCGGCGGGGTAGGCGACCTCCTCGAGGGTCAGCCCGTGCGCATGGACGACGGCGACCGCGGCGTCGCGCTGCTGGGCGGCGAGCATCTCGCCCGCCCACTCCACGGGGCGGCGGCCGTCCCCCACGGCCAGCAGGCAGCCGACCAGCGAACGCACCATCGAGTGGCAGAAGGCGTCGGCCCGCACGGTGGCGACCGCCAGTCCGGCGTCGTCCCGGGCCCACGAGCAGGTCCAGCAGCGTGCGGATCGTGGTGGCGCCCTCGCGCTGCTTGCAGAAGCTCGCGAAGTCGTGCTGGCCCACCAGCAGCGCCGAGGCCTGGTTCATCAGGTCGAGGTCGAGCTGGCGACCCCAGGCGAGCACTGCGCGCGGGTGAGCGGGTCGAGCAGCTCGGTCGAGTCGGCGACGCGGTAGGCGTAGCGCCGCCACAGCGCCCCGAACCGGGCGTCGAACCCGGGGCGCCTCGGCCACCCGTCGCACCCGAACATCGGGCGGCAGGATGCCGTTGAGCCGGCGGGCGAGCTGGCCAGGGGGATCGCCACCCTCGTTGACGGGGACGTCGCAGTGCACGACCTGCCCACGCGCGTGGACGCCGGCGTCGGTGCGGCCGGCGCACACGACCGAGACCTCGGGCACCCGCAACGCCGTGGCCAGCGCCTGGCTCAGCTCGCCCTGCACCGTGCGCAGACCCGGCTGGGTGGCCCAGCCGCGGAAATCGGTGCCGTCGTAGGCAAGGTCGATCCGCAGGCGCACCCGCGCATCATCCCAGGTAGGCGACCAGCTCAGCCGTCTCCCCGTCCCAGCCCTGCACGTTGCCCGCGCGGTGCTCGGCGTCCAGGAAGCCGGACTCGCGCACGAGCAGCGTGGTGCCGCCGTCGGCGCGCGCGGTCAGCAGGAACTCGACCGCCGTGACGGGGCGCTCGCGGTCGCCGTGCCCCCACGACCACACGAACCGGGTGGGCTCGACGACCTCGTGCACGCGCACCCGGGTCTCGTGGTGCTCGGTGCTGCCGTCGTCCTGCGCGAAGTCCCAGGCGAAGACGCCCTCGCCTCCCGGGCGGACGTCGAGCACCGCCGAAGCGTTCGGGAACCAGGCCGCGAGCTCGTCGGGCTCGGTGACCGCGCGCCAGACGCGCTCGATCGGGTGGTTCAGCTCGACGGTCTTCTCGATCGCGTCGAGGGCGGTGTGCGTGCTGCTCATGGGTTCTCCTCCAGGTGGGTGGTGAGTCGGGCCAGCCGGTCGTCCCAGGCCGCCGCGTACGGCGCCAGGAAGTCGACCAGCTGCTTCAGGGGTGCCGGCTCGATCTCGTGGATCCGCTGCCGACCGAGCCGACTGACCCGGATCAGGCCAGCCCGCGCCAGCACGTCGAGGTGCTTGGTGACGGCTTGGCGCGTGATGGTGCGGCCCTCGGCCAGCTCGCCGAGCGAGGCACGGGCCGTGCTCGCGCAGCTGCTCGAGCAGGTCACGGCGCACCGGATCTGCCAGTGCGTCGAAGACCGTGGACCTCATGACGGCGACGTTAGGCAACCATCTGGTTGCATGTCAACCGGCCAAGCCGGCCTGACACTTGCCGCGCCTAGGCTGACGGCGTGCCCGACCCCGTCATCCTCCTCGTCTCCGCGCACCACGCCGACTTCCTGCTCGACGAGTTCGGCCGCTACGCCCGCGACTACGACTGCGCACCGCCGGCTCGAGCGCCGAGGCGATCGAGGTCGATCCGCGAGCGTCGCAGGCCGAGGGCGGCACCGTCGCGCTGTTCGTGCAGGACGGCGACCTGCCCGACGCCCACCCGCTGGAGGCGTTCGCGCACTGGCGCGACGAAGGTGCCGACGGCGCGCCGGGTCATCGCGGCGCCGTACGACGGTTCCTGGCGCAGGCCGCCGAGCTGCGTCCGGGCCTGGCCAAGGGCAAGTACGACGCCTACCTGCTGATGCCGCGCGGCGTGCGCGACGAGGAGTTCCACGGCGCGATCACCGAGATGCTGTCCGACTGGGGCTCGACCGTCGCCGCGCCCGAGGTCGAGACCGTGCGCATCGTGTCGCCGCCGGGCATGCCGCTGACCAGCGCGATCCGCGAGTACACCGAGCGGATGGGCATGCCGACCCGCGTCTACGCGCCCGACACCGCCGAGGGCCAGGAGGTGGTCGACGCGCTTCGAGGCGGCCGGCGGCACCGTGACCTGGCCGCTGGTCGGCGCCATGGAGCGGCCCCGATCGCCCCGACCTCGGTGCGCGAGGTCGCGATGGCGATCTACGGCGCGCCCGGCGACTTCGAGGTCGACGGCGTCGTCGACCTGGCGATCGTCGGCGCCGGCCCGGCCGGCCTCGCCGCCGCGGTGTACGGCGCCAGCGAGGGCCTCTCCACGGTCGTGCTCGAGGCCGAGGCGATCGGCGGGCAGGCCGGCACGAGCTCGATGATCCGCAACTACCTCGGCTTCCCGCGCGGGATCTCCGGCATGCGGCTGGCCCAGCGCGCCCGCAACCAGGCGATCCGCTTCGGCGTGCAGTTCTTCACCGGCTGGGAGGTCACCGCGCTCGAGCCCGGGCCCGAGGGCGCGCACCACCTGCTGCGCACCGACGGCGGCGACGTCGAGGCGCGCGCGGTCGTCATCGCGACGGGCGTCGCCTACCGCAAGCTCGGCGTCGAGCCGCATCGAGGACCTCGTCGGTCTCGGCGTCCACTACGGCTCGGCGATGACCGCCGCCCGCGAGACCGAGGGCTACGACGTCGTGGTGGTCGGCGGCGGCAACTCCGCCGGCCAGGCGGCGATCCACCTGGCGCGGTTCGCCCGGTCGGTGACGATCATGGTGCGGCGGCCCTCGCTGGAGGCGACGATGTCGTCGTACCTGATCAACGAGATCGCCTTCAACCCGCGCATCCAGCGTGCAGCCTGCTCCGAGGTCGCCGACGGCGGCGGCGAGGGCCGGCTGGAGTGGCTCGACGTCCGCGACGTCGAGACCGGCGCGGTGACGCCGGCGCGAGGCGCAGGGCGCTGTTCCTGCTGCTCGGCGCCGAGCCGCACTGCGACTGGCTGCCCGGCGGCGTCGCCCGCGACGGCCACGGCTTCGTGCTCACCGGGCGCGACGTGCCCGAGCGAGCACTGGGTCGACGGCTGCCCGCCCGCCAACCTGGCCACGACGATGCCCGGCGTCTTCGCCGTCGGCGACATCCGCGCGGGCTCGATGAAGCGGGTCGCGTCGGCGTCCGGCGAGGGCGCGAGCGTCGTGCCGCTCGTGCATCGCGTGCCTGGCCCTCGGCTGCCCTGACCGCTCGTCGAGCTCGGCCCGGGTCGGCGGGTCGGCGCCGGGACGCGACACGGTGATGGCGGCCGCGGCCGGCGGCGTGGGCCAACGGCGTCGCGCCGGGTCGAGGCCCGTCCCAGAGCGCGTCGACGAGGGCGGCCGAGAACGTGTCGCCGGCGCCGATCGTGTCGACGACGTCGCGTCGGCACGCACCGGCTGGTCGACCCGCCGTCGGCGTCGAACCAGGCGGGCCGTCGCCGCCGCGCGTGACCACGACCGCGCGCGGGCCGAGCGCGCGCAGGTGGGCGGCGGCCTCGTCGAGGCCGAGGTCGGGTAGAGCACGGCGAGGTCCTCGTCGCTGGCCTTGACCACGTGGGCGCGCCGAGCCACGGCCTCGACCCGCGCCACGACCTCGGGGCCCGTGCCGGTGATGGCCGGGCGGGCGTTGACGTCGTAGGTGACGGTCGCGAGGTGCGGCGCACCGCGTCGAGCACCGCCTCGGCCGCCCGGGCCAGCACGGCGCCGATCGAGCACACGTGCACGAAGTCGGCGCCTCGGTCTCGACGGGGCCGATGCGCCAGTCGAGGTCGAAGACGTAGGACGCCGACCCGTCGGGGCCGATCGTCGCGGCCGCGCTCGAGGTGCGGGCGAGCACGTGCGGGTCGGTGGCCAGCGCGACGCCGGAGGCCGCGAGGTGCGCGGCGAGCACCGAGCCGCGCTCGTCGTCGGCGAACGAGGTCGCGAAGCGCGACCTCGCGCCCGAGCCGGGCGAGCGCGACGGCGACGTTGGCGGCGCTGCCGCCGGGTCGCTCGACGGTCGCGCCGTCGGGCGTCGGTGACGACGTCGATCAGCGACTCGCCGATCACCAGCACCGTCGAGCGTCGTGCCCACGTGCTCCTCCGACCACCTACCGTCAGCCAGGTGACCGTACTGCCCCTCGACCCCGGTTCGCCGGACCCGCCCTTCGAGCAGCTGCGCGCCCAGATCGCCGGACGCGCGTCGACCGGCGACCTGCCGGCGGGCACCGGCTGCCGACCGTGCGCGCACTGGCCGCCGAGCTGGGCCTGGCCGCCAGCACCGTGGCACGCGCCTACAAGGAGCTCGAGGCCGACGGCGTCGTGGTCACCGAGGGGCGCCGCGGCACGTTCGTCGCCAGCAGCCCCACGCCGTCCGACGCCGTCGACGCAGCGAGCGAGTACGCCGCCACCGCTCGACGCCTCGGGCTCACCCTGGCCGAGGCCACGCGACTGCTCGAGCAGCACTGGTCGCCGAGCAGCTAGTGGCGTGTCAGGGTGAATGTCGGGTCGGCCCAGTAGCCTCCGCCCATGGCCCTGGAGACCTCGCTGGAGAAGCCCGCTCCAGTCCGGCAGGTCGCCACCGCCATCGACGGGTGGATCGCCCGGCTCGGCACGGTCTGGGTCGAGGGCCAGGTCGCCCAGCTCAGTCGTCGGCCCGGCATCAACACGGTCTTCATGACCCTGCGCGACTCGGTGGCCGACATCTCGGTGCCGGTCACCTGCTCGCGCACGCTCGTCGACTCGCTGAACCCGCCGCTGGTCGAGGGCGCCAGCGTGGTGATGCAGGCCAAGCCCACCTACTACGCCAACCGGGGCACGCTCTCGCTCCAGGCCCGCGACATCCGGATGGTCGGCCTCGGTGAGCTCCTGGCCCACCTCGAGCGACGCCGCCAGCTGCTCGCCGCCGAGGGCCTGTTCGACGCCGCCCTCAAGCGGCCACTGCCCTTCCTGCCGCAACGCGTCGGCCTCGTCACCGCGCCGTCGTCGGCCGCCGAGCGCGACGTGCTCGAGAACGCTCGGCGACGATGGCCGGGCGTCGACTTCGCCGTCGCCCACGCCACCATGCAGGGCCAGCGGGCCGCCGGCGAGGTGATGGAGGCGCTGGCCCGGCTCGACGCCGACGACTCGGTCGACGTCATCATCATCGCCCGCGGCGGTGGCTCGGTCGAAGACCTGCTGCCGTTCTCCGACGAGGGCCTGATCCGTGCCGTCGCGAAGGCCCGCACCCCCGTGGTCTCGGCCATCGGCCACGAGCCCGACCAGCCGCTGCTCGACCTGGTGGCCGACGTCCGCGCTTCCACGCCCACCGACGCGGCCAAGCTGGTCGTGCCCGACGTCGCCGCCGAGGCCCACGGGGTCGCCACCGCCCAGCAGCGCCTGCGCGCGGGGTTGCTCGGCCTGGTCGCGCGGGAGCAGACCGGTCTCGACGCGCTGCGGTCGCGGCCGGTGCTCGCCGACCCGCGAACCCTGGTCACCGAGAGGCAGACCGAGGTCGCCCTGCTGCGCGAGCGCGCGCGACGCACGATCGGGCACGCCCTCGACCGCGCCGCCGACGACATCGACCACCATCGAGCCCGGGCCCGCGCCCTGAGCCCGCTCGCCACGCTCGAACGCGGCTACGCCGTGCTGCAGGACGCCGACGGGCACGTCGTCACCTCGGTCGCCGGCCTCGCGGCGGAGCCGCCGTCAGCGTGCGCGTCGCCGACGGTCGCGTGCACGCCGACATCACGTCCACCACACCCCTGACTGCCCCTGACAACCCAGGAGACCACCGATGACTGACAACCCGAGCTACGAAGAGGCCCGCGAGGAGCTCATCGACGTCGTCCGCCGCCTCGAGGCCGGCGGCATCACGCTGGAGGAGTCGCTCGCGCTCTGGGAGCGCGGCGAGCACCTGGCGGGCGTGTGCCAGACCTGGCTCGACGGCGCCCGTCAGCGCCTCGACGCGGTCATGGAGCCGGACTCGGACTAGCAGCGCCCGGCGCGGGCAGCGCGTCGGCGGTCAGCAGGGCGACGAGGTCGGCCAGGTCGTCGGCCGGGACGTCGCCGAACACCAGCACGGTGTCGTCGCCGAAGGTCGTGGAGTAGGCATGGTCGCCGCCGTCGTCCGACCAGCCCTCCCAGGTGCCGCCGAGGGCGACTCCGGTGAGCGCCTGCTGCTCGGTGACGTCCTCGTCGACGAACTCGGCGAGCAGGTCCTCGACGTCCTCGTCGGCCTGCCGCAGCCCGACGAACTTGTCGTCGCCGGTGAAGAAGTTCAGCCCGTACGCCGGGCGATCGCCCGGGTCGACGTCCAGGCTGGTGACGATCCAGCCCTCGGGCAGGGTCGGCGGGTAGACCGCGTCGTAGCCGTTGGCCTGCAGCTGTTGCAGCGACGGCAGGTAGTCGATCGGGTCGGGACGTCCCTGGTCGAGGTCGTCGCTGAACACGCTGCGGAAGAGCACGAACGCCACCACCGCCAGCACCATGACGATCATCGAGCCGATCAGCCCGTTGGCGGTGCGGTTGTAGCGGCCCGGCTGGTCGGGCTGAGCCCCGCTACTCGTGCCAGCACTCATGCCCGCGAGTCTCACAGGTCGCGGTCTGTGCCGTCGTGCCGCCCCATGGCGACCTCGCGAGCTGCACTGGCTCCTACAGATAACATCCGCCCATGAGCTCCCCCACGCTGCCGTCGACGTTCAAGGTCGCTCCCGAGTCGCCCGACCGCAACCTGGCCCTCGAGCTCGTGCGGGTCACCGAGGCGGCCGCGATGGCCGCCGGACGCTGGGTCGGACGCGGCGACAAGAACGGCGCCGACGGGGTCGCGGTGAACGCGATGCGCGTGATGATCTCGACCATCGGCATGCGCGGCACCGTGGTGATCGGCGAGGGCGAGAAGGACGACGCCCCGATGCTCTTCAACGGCGAGGTCGTCGGTGACGGCACCGGCCCCGAGTGCGACGTCGCAGTCGACCCGATCGACGGCACGACGCTCACCGCCAAGGGCATGACCAACGCGGTCTCGGTGCTCGCGGTCGCCCCCCGCGGCACGATGTACGACCCCTCGGCCGTCTTCTACATGGAGAAGCTGGTGACCGGCCCCGAGGCGGCCGACGTCGTCGACCTGCGCTACCCGGTGGCCGAGAACATCGCCCAGGTCGCCAAGGCCAAGGGCTCCCGGCCCTCCGACGTCACCGTCGTGCTGCTCGACCGGCCGCGCCACAGCGCGCTGGCCGAGGAGATCCGCGCGACCGGCGCCATGATCAAGTTCATCTCCGACGGCGACGTCGCCGGCGCGATCATGGCCGCCCGCCCCGATACCGGCATCGACCTGCTGCTCGGCATCGGCGGCACCCCCGAGGGCATCATCGCCGCCTGCGCGATGAAGGCCCTCGGCGGCACCATCCAGGGCCGCCTCTGGCCGCAGGACGACGACGAGCGTCAGCGCGCCATCGACGCAGGCCACGACCTCGACCCCGACACGATCCTGGCCACCGACGAGCTGGTCACCGGCGACGACTGCTTCTTCGTCGCCACCGGCATCACCGACGGCGAGCTGCTCCGCGGCGTCCGCTACAAGGCCGGCGGCGCGAGCACGCACTCGCTCGTCATGCGCTCACGCAGCGGCACGATCCGCACGATCACCGCCGAGCACCGGCTGGAGAAGCTCCGCCCCTTCTCCGCCATCGACTTCGATTCTTGATCGTGTGTGTCCCGAGCTCGCTCGGGACACGATCAAGAATCGGGCTGAGTGGCGCCACGACCGAGCCTGCGAGGTCGTGACGCGCGTATCGAAACCCAGTCAGTGTCGCTGGACAGTGCCCGATCGCCATGTGCGCGGACAGTCACCAGGTTTCGACACGCTCCGTCGTGACTTCGCAAGCTCAGTCACGGTCGCTGCTCGACCACCGACGATAGCGCCGGCTGCGCCGTCGTGATCAGGCGATCTGCAGGCCGCTGGTACTGAACGGCGTCGATCTGGCGGCGCAGCGCGGCGGTGACCTCGTCGATGACGCGCGGGTCGAGCGCCATGCCGACGTGCGAGGCGGTGACCTCGACCGGGTGAGCCTCGGGGTCGACGCACGCCCGCCAGTCGACGATGCCGTCGCGCTTGGAGTAGATGGCGGTGAACCCGACGTCGGTCGGCATCGGCGGAACGGCTCTCGTCGAAGCTCTGTCGGGCGCACGTCCCGGCGACGCACTCCTGCGACATCAGCCCGGGCACGCCGACCTTGCTCAGCGCACGAGCGCGTCGACGCCCATGGAGAGCAGCGGGTGGTGCGCGCCCGGTGCGAGCATCGGGCTTCCCATCGTGACGATCCCCGAGACCAGGTCGGGGCGGCGGACGGCGATCCCGCGGGCGAGCATGCCGCCGAGGCTGTGGCCCACGATCTGCACCCGCGTGCCGCGGCGCGCCGACGATCTCCTCGAGCCGCGACTCGAGCTGGGCGGCCGCGTTGAGCGTGCAGCCCACGTTGGCGTGGATGTGGGAGCGGTAGGTGCGGAAGCCGCGGTCGCGCAGGCTGCGCGACATCAGCGGCCAGCGTGCCGTCGCCGGCCAGGAACCCGGGCACCAGGATGACGGGCTCGACGGCGCGGGCGCACGGCGCGGCCGGCGTACGGCTGCGAGCGCCGCAGGCGGCGCTCGTCGTGGGCTCGGGCGGGGTAGCGCCCGGCTCTCCGACGGCAGGCTCCCCTCGCGCAGCAGCGCTGCCAGCGGAGGGCGCGTGAAGCCCTCGGGCAGGAGGAACGAGGCCAGCGGGCTGTCACTCACGCGTGGGACGTTACGGCCTGGTTACGCGAACACGCAGGACATTCGACCAACTTTCGTACCGGTTACCTAACGGCGGACATCCCTGCTGTTGACTGGATGCATGGCTTCCAAGCACCCCGGTCCCGACGCGTCTCGTCCGAGGACGTCGCGGTCTCAGATGAGCTGTTCGCGCCGGTGTCTCCACAGATCGAGCTCTGCTACCAGACCTTCGGCGACCCGGACGACGAGCCGTTGCTGCTCGTGATGGGCCTGGGCGGACCCATGACCTGGTGGGACCCCGAGCTGTGCTCCATGCTCGCGCGCGCCGGGTTCTTCGTGATCCGCTTCGACAACCGCGACGCCGGGCGATCGAGTGCCGGGCAGGGCCGGATCACCCGTCCACCAGCTCGTCCGCGCGTTCGCTGGTCTCCCGGTCGCCGCCCCCTACTCGCTCGACGACATGGCCGCCGACAGCTTCGCGCTGCTCGACCACCTCGGCATCGAGTCCGCCCACGTGGCCGGGGTGTCGATGGGCGGCATGATCGCCCAGACGATGGCGATCTCGTCGCCGTCGCGGGTCCGGTCGTTGGCGAGCATCATGTCGACCACCGGCAAGCGCACGGTGGGCTGGCAGCACCCGAGCCTCGTCCGGAACCTGCTCGGCCGCAGCAACGGCCGCGACGGCTACATCGGTGCCAGCGTCGCGATCTGGCGGCTCATCGGTTCGCCCGCCTACCCGACCTCGCTCGAGGACACCGAGCGCAAGGCCGGCGAGACCTACGACCGCGGGGTGAGCATCGCCGGCCTGATGCGCCAGATGACCGCGATCATCACCCAGCCCGATCGCGGACCCCGGCTGCGCGGCCTGCGCGTGCCGACCGTCGTCGTGCACGGGCTGGCCGACAAGATGGTGCACGTCTCCGGCGGGCGGGCCACCGCAGCCGCGGTTCCCGGCGCCGACCTGCTGCTCATCGACGGCATGGGCCACGACGTCCCGGCCCAGCTCTTCGAGACGTTCACCGCGAGCGATCCGGCGCAACGCCGACCGCGCGGCCTGAGCGCCGCGACATCCGAGCGACGACCCACCCCGAGGTGGGTGGACAAACGCACGCGACTACGAGGAATGTGTGAGCACCGACACACTCGGAGGTGCTCGATGCGTAGGGCTATTTCGGGGCGGGCCAATCCCCGTCGTGCCATGGTCGCGGCGGCCGTCGCGATCCTGGCTGGCGGGCTGCTCAGCTCGTGCGGAGGCGACGGCAAGCCGGTGCTCAACTGGTACGTCAACCCCGACGGGGTCGCCACGCTGACCACGCTGGCCGACCAGTGCAGCACCGACGAGTACGACATCGAGATCCAGCTGCTGCCCTCGGGCGCCACCGACCAGCGCACCCAGCTCGCGCGACGCCTGGCCGCCGAGGACTCCTCGACCGACCTGATGAGCCTCGACCCGGTCTTCGTGCCCGAGTTCGCCAACGCCGGGTGGCTCGCGGAGTTCCCGGTGACGCCGCCGAGAAGGTCACCGAGAGCGTGCTCGAGGGCCCGCTCGACACCGTCATGTGGGAGGACGGCGTCTTCGCCGCTCCCGCAGTGGGCCAACACCCAGGTCCTCTGGTTCCGCAAGTCGCTGGCCGAGGCCGCCGGGCTGGAGATGAACGACAGCCGGTCACGTGGGACCAGGTGATCGAGGCCGCGTCCGACAACGACGGCACCGTCGGCGTGCAGGCCAACAAGTACGAGGCCTACGTCGTGCTGATCAACTCGCTGATCCAGGGCGCCGGCGGCGACATCGTCACCGACACCGAGGAGGGCAAGGACGCGACCGTCGACATCGACTCGGACGCCGGGCGCGCGGCCGCGGCGGTGATCGAGAAGCTCGCCGACTCGGAAGCCGCCCAGAACGACCTGAGCGTCTCCAACGAGGGCACCAGCCTGGGCCAGATGTTCAACGACACCGCCGGCGAGTTCATGACCAACTGGACCTTCGTCTACAAGAACTACCAGGGGCTGGTCGAGTCCGGCGACATCACGCAGGAGGACTTCGACGACCTCGGGTGGGCGCGCTACCCGCGCACGTTGCCCGACGAGCCGTCCCGCCCCCCGGTCGGCGGCATCGACATCGGCGTCGGCGCGTTCAGCCAGCACCCCGACTTCGCGCTGGCGGCCGCGCAGTGCGTGACGACACCGGAGGCCCAGGAGGCCCTGGCCCGCGACGAGGGCCTGATGCCCGCCCGCGGCGACGTCTACGACTCCCCCGAGCTCAAGGACTACCCCGACGACCTGCTCGAGCTCTGGCAGACCAGCCTCGACGAGGGCGGCGCCCGCCCGAAGAGCGCCTACTACGCGCTGATCTCCCAGGCGGTGCAGAGCCGTTGGCACTCCCCCACGTCGGTCGACAGCAACACACCGAAGGAGTCGGCTGAGTTCCTCCAGGACGTTCTCGACGGGAAGGCCCTCCTGTGACCGCGACTGCACCCCCGCCCACGCAGCCCAGACCGGGCCGCCGAAACCGGCCAGCAGGCCCACGTCAGCGACCGAGCCAACGCCGAGGCCCGGCTGGGCCAGCGCCTGGTCGCTCCGGCCATCATCCTGATGCTGGTGGTCACGGCGTTCCCGATGCTGCGAGCGCTCTACCTCTCGCTCTTCAGCTACTCGCTCACCTCACCCGACGACCGCGAGTTCATCTGGTTCGAGAACTACGCCGTCGCGCTCACCGACGGGCTGTTCTGGAAGGACACCGCCGTCACGGTGCTCTACATGCTCGTCACGGTGGCGATCGAGCTGGTGATCGGCTTCGTCGTTCGCCATGGTGATGCACCGCGTGATCTTCGCCCGCGGTGTGATCCGCACGTCGATCCTGATCCCCTACGGCATCATCACCGTGGTCTCGGGATTCGCCTGGCAGTTCGCGTTCACCGCCAACAACGGCTTCGTCAACAGCTGGCTGCCCTTCATCGACGCCGGCTTCAACTGGTTCGGCGAGACGACGCCGGCGATCGTGGCCATCTGCGTCTCAGAGATCTGGAAGACCACGCCGTTCATGTCGCTGCTGCTGCTCGCGGGGCTGGCCCAGGTCTCCGAGGACATGATCGAGGCCGCCAAGGTCGACGGCGCCACGTGGTGGCAGCGCATGTGGCGAGTGATCCTGCCGAACATGCGCGCCGCGATCATGGTCGCGGTCCTCTTCCGGGCGCTCGATGCCTACCGGATCTTCGACAACATCTTCGTGATGACCGCCGGGGCCGTCGACACCGAGTCGATCAGCTTCTTGACCTATCGGCAGACGATCGAGCAGTTCCAGCTCGGCATCGGCTCAGCGCTCTCGGTGCTGCTCTTCCTCTCCGTGCTGGCCATCGCAGCCCTGATCGTGAAGATCTTCCGAGTCGACCTCGCTTCCGCGCGACAGGAGGGCTGAGTCATGGCAAGCAAGGCCAACCTCCGAAGCCTGGGCACCGCACTCGGCTGCCTGCTGATCCTCGTCTGGTGCCTGCTGCCGGTCGTCTGGATCATCTCGCTCTCGTTCAAGTCCCAGATCGCGATCACCAACGGCAGCCCGGGGTTCTTCCCAGCCGACGGTGACGGCGCCGGTTGGCAGAACTACAAGGACGTCTGGGACAACGAGCAGTTCCGCCGGGCGATCTTCAACTCGATCGGCATCAGCCTGATCGCCACCGTGCTCTCGGTGATGATCGCGACGCTGGCGGCCTACGCCATCGCCCGGCTCGAGTTCAAGGGCAAGAAGATGGTGCTGACCATGGCGCTGGTGATCGCCATGTTCCCGGTGGTCTCGCTGGTCGGCCCGCTCTTCGACATGTGGCGCACGCTGCACCTCTACGACACCTGGCCGGGGCTGATCATCCCCTACATGTCGTTCACGCTGCCGCTGGCGATCTGGACCCTGTCGGCGTTCTTCCGCGAGATCCCGTGGGAGATGGAGCAGGCGGCCCAGGTCGACGGCGCGACGTCGTGGCAGGCGTTCCGTCGGGTGATCGTGCCGCTGGCGGCGCCCGGCGTGTTCACTGCCGCCATCCTCACCTTCTTCTTCGCGTGGAACGACTTCGTCTTCGGCATCTCGCTCACCTCCACCGAGGCCGCGCGACCGATCCCGGCATCGCTGTCGTTCTTCGTCGGGTCCGACCCGTTCAACCGACCGGCTTCGTTGCTGGCCGCGGGAGCCGTCATCTCGACGATCCCGATCATCGTCATCGTCCTGTTTTTCCAGCGCAAGATCGTCGCCGGCCTCACCTCCGGCGCCGTCAAGGGATAGGAGCTCCTGTGGCCGCCATCGAGATGAAGAACATCGTCAAGAAGTACGGCGACGGCTTCCCGGCCGTGAACGACGTGAGCATCGAGGTCGCCGACGGGGAGTTCATGATCCTCGTCGGTCCGTCAGGCTGCGGTAAGTCGACGCTGCTGCGGATGATCGTTGGCCTGGAGGACATCACCGACGGCGACATGGTCATCGGCGGCAAGCGGGTCAACGACCTGGCCCCTCGCGACCGCAACCTCGCGATGGTCTTCCAGAACTACGCGCTCTACCCGCACCTGACCGTCTACGAGAACATCGCCTTCCCGCTGCGGCTGGCCAAGGCCGACGAGAAGACCGTCGACGAGAAGGTCCGAGCGGCATCGAAGACGCTCGAGCTCGACGAGCACCTCGCAGCGCAAGCCCGGCAACCTGTCCGGTGGTCAGCGCCAGCGCGTCGCCATGGGCCGCGCGATCGTTCGCGACGCCGACGCGTTCCTCTTCGACGAGCCGCTCTCGAACCTCGACGCCAAGCTGCGCGGGCAGATGCGCACCGAGATCGCGCGGCTGCAGAAGCGGCTCGGCATCACCACCGTCTACGTCACCCACGACCAGACCGAGGCGATGACGCTGGGCGACCGGGTCGCCGTCCTCAAGCGCGGGGTGCTGCAGCAGCTGGCCAGTCCGCGTGAGCTCTACGAGAACCCGGGCAACCTGTTCGTCGCCGGCTTCATCGGCTCACCGCCGATGAACTTCCTGCCGGCGACCGTCGAGGGCACCTCGGTGCAGCTGCCCTTCGGGTCGGTGCAGATCTCGGAGGAGAAGGCAAAGGCCGCCGCGGGCAAGGGGTTGCTCATCGCCGGCATCCGACCCGAGCACTTCGAGGACGCCTCGGTCGTCGAGAATCCGCACGGGCTCGACGTTCCGCGCTACCGTCGACGTGGTCGAGTGGCTCGGCAACGAGGCGTACGCCTACGTGCCCTTCGAGGCTCCGCCGGAGGTGCAGGAGCAGCTGCAGCAGCTCGAGCGCGACCTGGACGGCGAGTCGCTGCGCACGCAGCTCGTCGTGTCCCTCGACGGCACCAGCACGATCGCCGTCGGGAGACGAGGCCGAGATCTGGGTCGACACCTCGAAGATGCACCTCTTCGACCCGGCCACCGGTGAGAACCTCACCGTCGACCGGGAGAAGGCCGGCGAGATCCCGGCAGCGGCCAGCCCGGTCCCCGTCGGCTGACCCGACGCGGACCGCGACTAATCTGGCCCGGTGAGCACCGGCCCTGAGTTCCGCTATTCCGACCTGCTGCCGATCGGGGCGGACGACACCCCGTACCGCCTCATCACCACCGAGGGCGTCTCGACCGTCGAGGTCGACGGCCAGACGTTCCTCAAGGTCGACCCGGCCGTCATCCGGCTGCTGACCGCCGAGGCCATGCACGACATCAGCCACTACCTGCGCCCGGCGCACCTGGCCCAGCTGCGCAAGATCATCGACGACCCCGAGGCCTCGGGCAACGACCGCTTCGTCGCGCTCGACCTGCTCAAGAACGTCAACATCTCTGCCGGTGGCGTGCTGCCGATGTGCCAGGACACCGGCACCGCGATCGTGATGGGCAAGAAGTCCGAGGGCGTGCTCACCGGTGCCGACGACGGGGAGGCGATCAGCCAGGGCGTCTACGACGCCTACACCCAGCTGAACCTGCGCTACTCGCAGCTCGCGCCACTCACGACGTACGAGGAGAAGAACACCGGCAGCAACCTGCCGGCGCAGATCGAGCTCTACTCGACGCCGAACGCAGTGTCGAAGTCGGGGAGAGCAAGCCGGAGTACAAGTTCCTGTTCATGGCCAAGGGCGGCGGTTCGGCCAACAAGTCGTTCCTGTTCCAGGAGACCAAGGCGGTGCTCAACCCCAAGCGCATGCTGGAGTTCCTCGACGAGAAGATCCGCTCGCTCGGCACCGCCGCGTGCCCGCCGTACCACCTGGCCGTGGTCATCGGCGGAACCAGCGCGGAGTTCGCGTTGAAGACCGCGAAGTACGCCTCGGCGCACTACCTCGACAACCTGCCGACCGAGGGCTCGATGAGCGCCCACGGCTTCCGCGACCTCGAGCTCGAGGAGGAGGTCTTCAAGCTCACCCAGACGTTCGGCATCGGCGCCCAGTTCGGCGGCAAGTACTTCTGCCACGACGTGCGCGTCGTCCGGCTCCCCCGTCACGGCGCCTCGTGCCCGGTGGCGATCGCCGTGTCGTGCTCGGCCGACCGGCAGGCGCTGGGAAAGATCACTGCCGAGGGCGTGTTCCTCGAGCAGCTCGAGACCGACCCGGCTCACTACATGCCCGGACGCCGGCGTGGCCGAGGACATCGCCGGGGGCGAGGTGGTGCCGATCGACCTCAACCAGCCGATGGCCGACATCCTGGCCGAGCTGCGCAAGCACCCGGTGAAGACCCGACTCTCGCTGACCGGTCCTCTGGTCGTGGCGCGCGACATCGCCCACGCCAAGATCAAGGAGCTCATCGACGGCGGTGGCGAGATGCCGGAGTACTTGAAGAACCACCCCGTCTACTACGCCGGACCGGCGAAGACCCCCGAGGGCATGGCGTCCGGCTCGTTCGGCCCGACCACGGCCGGACGCATGGACTCCTACGTCGACCAGTTCCAGGCAGCCGGCGGATCGATGGTCATGCTCGCCAAGGGCAACCGCAGCAAGCAGGTCACCCAGGCCTGCGAGGCCCACGGTGGGTTCTACCTGGGTTCGATCGGCGGCCCGGCGGCCCGGCTCGCGCAGGACTGCATCAAGAGCCAAGAGGTCATCGAGTACCCCGAGCTCGGCATGGAGGCCGTCTGGAAGATCGAGGTTCAGGACTTCCCAGCCTTCATCGTCGTCGACGACCAGGGCAACGACTTCTTCACCGACCCGTCGGGCACCGTCACGGTGCCGCTGAGCTCGATTCAGGGGGCGGGAATCCGGGTGCGCTCAGCCGAGTGACCTGCTCGCCCAGCGAGCCGGGCGACTGGCCGGAGCCGGCACCGGCAGGATGACGGGCGTGGACCCCCTGGCACTGGAGTACGTCGAGCTGGCTCGGGCCGAGTCCGAACGTGGCGAGCTGGTGCTCCGCCAGCGCCGCTGCGACGGCGGCTTGACCTCCCTCGAGCTGCGCGCCAACGGCGTCTTCGTGATGGACACCGTCGAGGTCGCCACCGAGCGCGCCCTGGCCACCGCGGCCCTCGCCCGGTGCTCGGACCCCCGCGCGGTCGTGGTGGGCGGGCTCGGGCTCGGCTTCACGATGCACGAGGTGCTCGCCGACTCGCGGGTCGAGCGCTGCGCCGTGGTGGAGATCGAGCAGGCGTTGGTCGACTGGATGCGGGACGGCACGATCTCGCACGGTCCGGCCCTGCTGGCCGACGAGCGGGTGCAGCTCGTGGTGGCCGACGTGGCGCACGCGGTCGCCGAGGCCACGGCCCGACTCCTACGACCTGGTGCTGCTGGACGTCGACAACGGCCCCGGTTACCTGGTGCACGGCGCGAACGCCGCGCTCTACGACGAGCCGTTCCTCACCGAGGTGCAGCGCCTGCTGCGGACCGGCGGAGTTCTGGTGGTGTGGTCGGCCGCCGAGGCGCCGGCGCTCGGCGAGGCGATGAGGGCCGTGTTCGGAGCAGTGGAGATCGAGCCCCTCGACGTTCTGCTCCAGGGGCGCGAGGAGCAGTACTGGCTCTACGTCGCCGGCCCGGTGACCTGAGGTGCGCCGGGGTCGGGCGGCGCCGGTGGGCCGACCTGCTCGTGCTGGCGCTCCCGCACCGCCCGCTTGATCTGCTCGAGGTTGTTGCGCAGCAGGTCGGAGACCAGCTCGTCCATCCGCGGGTCGCTGAGCATGTCGATCAGCACCCGCATCGTCGTCTCGGTGACCTCCGAGACGATGGTCTCGTAGCCCGGCAGTCGGCTGACGACCCGCGCGTTCGGGTCGGCCCGGACCTTCTCCGCCACCAACGCCTTGAGCTCGTCGTGGTTCTCCTTCAGGGCCGCCGAGATGTTCTTGGTGTAGTGACCGGTCTGGATGACGGCCGCGACCTCGTCCAGCACCACGATCGTCAGCGGCCGCTTGATCAGCTCCAGCAGCCGGACCGAGAGCCGGCTCGCACGCCGCACGACCCAGGGTTGGCGCATCCCGAAGCGCACGAAAACGGCACCGATGATGGCGGCGACGAGCGAGCCACCGACCAGGAGGCCGAGCGTCAGGAGCAACACCTGGAGCGTGCTCAGGTCCTCGAGCCACTGCGACATCTGCATCTCCTGCTGACTGGGGTCGTTGGACGGAGGTTACGTTGGACCGGTGAGCAACGACGACATGCGCATCGAGCACGATTCCATGGGCGAGGTCGAGGTTCCGATCGACGCGTTGTGGCGGGCGCAGACCCAACGGGCCGTCGAGAACTTCCCGATCAGCGGCACCCCGCTCGAGCCGCGGCTGGTGCACGCGCTCGGACAGGTGAAGGCCGCGGCCGCAGCAGCGAACGGCGAGCTGGAGGTGCTGACCAGCGAGCAGGCGGACGCGATCGTGGCGGCGGCCCGGGCTGTAGCGGCCGGCGACCACGACGAGCACTTTCCGATCGACGTGTTCCAGACCGGGTCGGGCACCAGCTCGAACATGAACGCCAACGAGGTGATCGCCTCCCTGGCCGCGGCCGCCGGAATCGAGGTGCACCCGAACGACCACGTCAACGCCAGCCAGTCGAGCAACGACACCTTCCCGACTGCGATCCACGTGGCGGTGGCCCTGGCCGTCGTCGAGGACCTCGCGCCCGCTCTGCGCCACCTCGCCGCCGCCCTCACCGACAAGGCCGAGGAGTTCGCCGGGCTGGTGAAGTCGGGACGCACCCACCTCATGGACGCCACCCCGGTGATGCTCGGCCAAGAGCTCGGCGGCTATGCCGCCACCGTCGGCTACGCCGTCGAGCGGTTGGACGCCGTCCTGCCGCGGGTGCGCGAGCTACCGCTGGGCGGCACCGCCGTCGGCACCGGCATCAACACCCCGCCCGGCTTCGCGGCGCGCACCATCGACCTGCTCGCCCAGGCCACCGGCGAAAACTTCATCGAGGCCCGCAACCACTTCGAGGCCCAGGGCACCCGCGACTCGCTCGTCGAGCTCAGCGGCACCCTGCGCACCATCGCCGTCGGCCTGATCAAGATCTGCAACGACCTGCGCTGGATGGCGTCGGGGCCGACCACGGGGCTCGCCGAGATCCATCTGCCCGACCTTCAGCCGGGTTCGAGCATCATGCCCGGCAAGGTGAACCCGGTGCTGCCCGAGGCGACGCTGATGGTCTGTTTCCAGGTGATCGGCAACGACGCCGCCGTCACCGCGGCCGGCGCGAGCGGCAGCTTCGAGCTGAACGTGGCGATGCCCGTCATCGCCCGCAACGTGCTGGAGTCGATCAGGCTTCTGGCGACGTCGTCCACGCTGCTGGCCGATCGGTGCGTCGCCGGCATCACTGCCGATGCCGAGCGGATGCGCCGCTACGCCGAGTCGTCGCCGTCGGTCGTCACCCCGCTGAACAAGCACATCGGCTACGAGGCTGCCGCCAAGGTCGCCAAGCAGGCGCTGGCCGATGGTCGCACGATCCGCGAGACAGTCATCGAGATGGGCTTCGTCGAGCGCGGCGAGCTCACCGAGGGCGAGCTCGACGCGGCCCTCGACCTCGAAGGGATGACGCACCCGTGACCGACGACAGCCGTGCCTACTGGAACGACCAGGCCAACGCCTTCGACCAGGAGCCCGACCACGGACTGGCGGATGCCGAGACCCGAGCTGCGTGGGAGGCGCTCCTCCTCGCCCACCTGCCGACGCCACCGGCCGAAGTGGTCGACCTCGGGTGTGGCACCGGCACGTTGTCGACGCTGCTGGCCGGCGCCGGGTTCGATGTGCGCGGGCTGGACTTCGCCCCCGCCATGGTCGACCGGGCCCGAGCCAAGGCGTTCGACACCGCCACCAACGTCGAGTTCGTCGTTGGTGACGCCGCCGAACCTCCCTACCCCGCGGCGTCGTGCGACGTCGTCCTGTCGCGGCACGTGCTGTGGGCGATGCCCGACGCCGGCGCCGCCATCGACCGGTGGCTCGGGCTCGTCCGCCCCGGCGGCCGCCTCGTTCTCGTCGAGGGGCGTTGGCACACCGGCGGCGGCATCGCCGCCGACAGCGCATCGGCGCTGCTGCGGAGCCGGTGCGACGACGTCGAGCTCGTGCCGATGCCCGAGGCCGTCTATTGGGGTGGCCCGATCACCGACGAGCGGTACCTACTCACCGGCCGCCGGCCCGCCTAGACCCGCCTAGCGCCGCCTAGACGCCGCCTAGAGCCTCAGCTGTCGATCGATCTCGTCGGTCAGATCGGTCCGCAGCGCGTCGTGCTGCTCGCCGAGCTGGTGCTCCGGTGTGACCCGCTTGGTCCAGTGGTGCAGCGCCGCGGGCCAGCCGACGACGCCCTCGGGCTCCCAGTGGTAACGGGGCGTGACGTGTGCGTGCAGGAAGGCGTCGGTGTTGCCCTGGATCTCCAGGTTGATCCGACGGAACTGCGGGTCGCGCCGCGAGCAGACCGCCGACACGGCGCGACCGAGCACGGCCATGTCCTCGAGGAAGGTCAATTGGCGCTCGGCCGACAGGTCGGTCAGCTGGTCGACTCCGGGTGTGTCAGTGATCAGCACGCAGTAGCCGGGTAGGTGCTGGACGTCGCCGATGACGGCGAAGCCTGCCCGCAACCGACGCAGCACCGTGGGGTTCGTTCCGGCCAGCGCAGCACCGACCCGGTCATCGCGGAAATCGTCCATCTGCCCAGCCAAGCAGAGGGGCCAAGCAGAGGGGGCCATGCTGAAAGCTGAGCGGAAGTGTCGGTCAGTACCAGCCGTGGCTCTGGCTGTGGCCCCAGGCGCCGCAGGGGCTGCCGTAGCGGTCCTGGATGTAGCCGAGGCCCCAACGGATCTGGGTGACCGGGTTGGTCGCCCAGTCTGCCCCGGCCGAGGCCATCTTCGAGCCGGGCAAGGCCTGCGGGATGCCGTAGGCCGACGAGCTCGGGTTGTCGGCGTAGGGGTTCCAGCCCGACTCGCGCATGTAGAGCGAGTCCAGGCAGCCGAACTGCGAGTCGGAGAAGCCGAACTCGCCCAGGAGAACCCGGGCGATCTCACGCGGGTCAGCGTCGCTGAGGTCCTCTTGGCCAGTGACCGAGGGACCGCCGGGGGCCGACAGAGCCGCCACCTTGATCGGGTCGGACGTCGCCCGCCGGTCTGCGGAGCGGGAGACTTGGGCCGCGCGCTCGCCGAGGTCGCTGGCAGCCAGGGCTGCTGCGGCCGCGTCCGGCGTCGCTGCGTCGCGCTGCGTCTGAAAGGACTGCGGCCGAGCTGACGGCCGTGGAACCGATGAGGCCGCTGGCGATCGTGAGGCCGGTGGCGCCCGCGGCGAGGCCCGACACGACGACGGTCGTGCGCAGCGCGCTGCGCGGGGCAGCCGCTGCTCGATGGCGCGGCGGGACCCCCCGATGCTTCGGGACGTGCTTGGCGAGCTTCGACAAGAGGACGCGTTCCAGATCGGGGCCGGGAAACTCATCGGCGGGCGGCGCTGCCCGGTCGAGAGACGTGGGTCACCTTGCCTCGTGCAGCGCCGGAGTGCAAAGCGAACCGTGAAACTGGTGCGATCATCGAGGGCAGGTGTGCCCCGTGAGTCACACAGGGCACACCGACCACTCAGGTCACAGGTGGACTAGCCTCGGCCAGCCTCCGCTGCAGACCCGGACGCCGAGTGCTTGTCGCGCTCTCAGAGGGTCACGTTCTCGAGCATCTCGGTGACCAGCGCGGCGATCGGCGAGCGCTCCGAACGGGTCAGCGTGACGTGGGCGAAGAGCGGGTGGCCCTTGAGCTTCTCGACCACGGCGACGACGCCGTCGTGCCGTCCGACCCGGAGGTTGTCGCGCTGGGCGACGTCGTGGGTGAGGACCACCTTGGAGTTGGCGCCGATCCGGCTGAGCACGGTCAGGAGCACGTTGCGCTCCAGCGACTGGGCCTCGTCGACGATCACGAACGCGTCGTGCAACGAGCGTCCGCGGATGTGGGTCAGCGGGAGCACCTCGAGCATGCCGCGGTCGAGCACCTCGTCGATGACCTCCTTGGTCGTGATCGCACCGAGGGTGTCGAAGACGGCCTGGCCCCAGGGCGACATCTTCTCGCTCTCCGAGCCGGGCAGATAGCCGAGCTCCTGGCCGCCGACGGCGAACAGCGGGCGGAAGACGACGACCTTCTTGTGCTGGTTGCGCTCCATCACGGCCTCGAGCCCGGCGCACAGGGCCATCGCCGACTTGCCGGTGCCGGCGCGACCACCGAGCGACACGATGCCGACCTCGGGGTCGAGCAGCATCTCCAGGGCGATCCGCTGCTCGGCGCTGCGTCCGTGGATGCCGAACGCCTCTCGATCGCCGCGCACCAGGTGCACCTGCTTGTCGGGGCCGACCCTGCCCAGCGCCGTGCCGCGGTCGGAGAGCAGCACCAGGCCCTGGTGGCAGGGCAGGCCGCGCGCAGCCTCGAGGTCGAGGACGCCGTCGTCGTACAGCTCGTCGAGGTCGCCGGCGGCCACCTCGAGCTCGGCCATGCCGGAGTAGCCAGTGTCGGAGTCACTGATCGCCTCCGCGCGGTACTCCTGCGCGTCGAGGCCGACGGCGGAGGCCTTGATGCGCAGCGGGAGGTCCTTGGAGACCAGGGTGACGTCGAAGCCCTCGTCGGCCAGGTTGCGCGCAACCGCCAGGATCCGCGTGTCGTTGTCGCCGAGTCGGAAGCCCGAGGGCAGCGTGGCTGGATCGGTGTGATTGAGCTCCACCCGCAGGGTGCCGCCCTCGTCGCCCACCGGCACCGGCTCGTCGAGTCGGCCATGGGTGATCCGCAGCTCGTCGAGCATGCGGAGTGCTGAACGCGCGAAGAACCCGAGCTCGGGGTGGTGCCGCTTCCCCTCCAGCTCGGTGATCACCACGACGGGGAGCACGACCTCGTGCTCGGCGAACCGGTTCATCGCCCCCGGATCGGCGAGCAGGACGCTGGTGTCGAGGACGTAGGTGCGGGACTTCTCTGCTGGGACGTTCTTCGTCCGAGCTGCGGCATTGGCCACGGGAACCCCTTCACGGACCACGCGCGCACTCGTCGCCCGGTCCTAGTCAGCGCAGATGGACCGGGAGGGAGCCCGGGTGTCGGAGTGCCGACACCCTTCGATCATCAACGAGCGGCAGGCTGACGCCTGCTGACCGTCTCCGACTGTCAGGCCGTGATGTGACACGTCCGGGCCTCCCGATGCGGCGAGCTTCCCCACTCGCCACACTGGAGAAAGTACGCCTCCCTCGGTCACCCCCGGAGCGACACGCCCGAACGCGGGATGAAGTTCACATGGCCGAAAACCCGATTTCCCGCTGACCCGTCCTCTATAGGGGACGGGTCAGCGCAAATTTGGTCGACCCGTCCTCTATAGGGGACGGGTCAGCGCAAACTCACGAGCCGAAGCGGCGCTCGCGCTCGGCGTAGGCGCGGATGGCGCGGAGGAAGTCGACGCGGCGGAAATCGGGCCAGTAGGCCTCGCAGAAGTAGAACTCCGACTTTGCGCTCTGCCACAGCAGGAACCCGCCGAGCCGCTGCTCGCCAGACGTGCGGATCACCAGGTCGGGGTCGGGCTGGCCCTTGGTGTAGAGGTGGTCGGAGATGTGCTCGACGTCGATGATCTGCGCGAGCTGCTCGAGAGAGGTGCCCTTGGCGGCGTGCTCGTGCAGCAGCGAGCGGACGGCGTCCGCGATCTCGCGTCGGCCCCCGTAGCCGACCGCGACGTTGACGAGCATTCCGTCGACGTCGCTGGTGGCCTCGGCTGCGGCCTTGAGCCGGGCAGCGGTGTGGTCGGGCAGCAGGTCGAGCGCCCCCACCGGGTGCAGCCGCCACCTGCGCTGAACCGCGAGGGCGTCAACGGCGTCCTCGATGATGGCGAGCAAGGGCTCGAGCTCGGCGGCGGGTCGATTCAGGTTGTCGGTGCTGAGCAGCCAGAGGGTGACGACCTCGATACCGACCTCGTCGCACCAGCCGAGCAGCGGTTCGATGTTGGCTGCGCCCGCCTCGTGCCCGTGCGCGCTGTCGCGGCCGACTGCCTTGGCCCAGCGCCGGTTGCCGTCGAGCATGACGCCGACGTGCTGGGGCAGGTTGGCCGGCATCCGGCGGAGCATGCGTGCCTCGTAGGCCGGGTAGAGCACCCGACGAAGGCCACGCTTCCAGTCCGCCACCTGCTCACTGTAGTGGTCTGGTCGGGTGCTCGGAGCCACACGATCGGGCGGCGTTTTGCCGTGGAGCGCACGGGTATCCTTCGACCATGAACCCGGCTGCGCACTCTGCGAACGACGCCGTCCGCTCGAGCCTGGAAGCGCTGGGCGAGAAGGTCAGCGAGGTAAAGCCCAAGCTGCGCGGCTGGTCGCACTTGGTGCTCACGCCGCTCGCCCTGGCCGGCGGCATCGTGCTGATCTGCCTCTCCCCCACGGCCACGACCAAGGCCGGCTCTAGCATCTTCGCGGCGAGTGCCCTGCTGCTGTTCGGCGTCTCGGCGATCTACCACACGGGCACCTGGTCGCCTCGGGTCTGGGCGTTCCTGCGCCGCTTCGACCACGCCAACATCTTCGTGCTGATCGCCGGCTCCTACACGCCGCTGACGCTGATGCTGCTCGACGGCACCCAGCGCGTCGTGCTGCTCACCACTGTCTGGGGCTGCGCCCTGCTCGGTGTGTTCTTCCGGGTGTTCTGGACCGACGCCCCGCGCTGGCTCTACACCCCCCTCTACATCGGCCTCGGCTGGGCCGCGGTCTTCTTCATCCCCGGCTTCATCGACGGTGCCACCACGCGGCTGGGCACAGGTACGGCGATCGCGGTGCTGGTGCTCGTTGCCGTCGGCGGTGCGCTCTACACGATGGGCGGCGTGGTCTACGGCTTCAAGCGCCCGAACCCGTGGCCTCGACACTTCGGCTTCCACGAGGTCTTCCACTCCTTCACGATCTTGGCCTTTGCGTCGCACTACGTGAGCGTGTCGCTCGCGACGTACTCCCTTCGTTAGAGCTTCGCCAGGGCTTGGGTGAATCGGAGCTGCAACACCCGGTCCCTACGCTGCGGGCATGAGCGACGAGCTGCCCGCGGGACTGATGGACGCGTTCTGGGAGTACGAGCGCGCCCTGATGGCCGAGGACGTCGCGACCCTCCACCGGCTCCTCGCGCCCGGCCCCACGACGCTGCACGGCGACGCACACGGGCTGCTCGTCGGTCATGACGCGATCAGCTCGTTCTCCGGCGGGCGTGGCGGCGCGCCGCTGCGGCGGATCGTCGAGACCCACGTGCAGGTGACCGATCCCGACCACGCGCTGGTCGTCGCGGTCACCGAGCTCGCTGGCGGCGGACGCGGCCAGCAGACCCAGCTGTGGGCGCGGACGGCGCCAGGCTGGCGGGTCGCTGCCGCCCACATGGCCGTGCCGGCTCCTGCCCTCGACACCCGCATCTGGCGCGTCGTCGGCGACCCGCTCGTGCCCGGCGCGCCGACCGGCCCGCTCACCGACGAGACCGTCGCGGTGAAGGATCTCTACGCCGTGGCAGGGCACAAGATCGGCGCGGGCAACCCGACGTGGGAGGCATCAGCACCGATCGAGCGTGGCGACGCGCACGTGATCGACCAGCTCATCGAGGCCGGGGCAGCGATCCGCGGCATCGCCCGCACCGACGAGTTCGCCTACTCCTTGGCCGGCACCAACGCGCACTACGGGACGCCGCCCAATCCGCGAGCGCCCGGACGGATCCCCGGCGGTTCGTCCTCGGGCTCTGCCACAGCGGTCTCGCTCGGGCACGCGACGATCGGGCTCGGCACCGACACCGGCGGCTCGATCCGGGTTCCGGCGGCCTACCAGGGCCTCTACGGCATCCGCACCACGCACGGCGCGATCGGTCGACACGGGCTCCTTGCACTGGCCCCCAGCTTCGACACGGTCGGCTGGCTGACTCGGTCGGCCGACCTGCTTGCTCTGGTGGGCGACGTGCTGCTGCCGGCGTCCGACGCCACCAGCGGCACACCCGACCTCGTCGTCGTGCCCGAGCTGCTCGGCCTCGCTGAGCCGGACGTCTCCGCGGCCGTGGAGGCCTGGGCCGGCGAGCAGCTGCTCGCCGTCCGCGAGACGTGGGGGGTGCTCGAAGAGCTCGGCGTCTGGCTGTCGGCCTTCCAGACCTGGCAGGCCTGGGAGGCCTGGCAGGTGCGCGGCGCCTGGCTCGAGAGCCGGCTCGACTCGGTGGGTGCCGATGTACGCGGTCGCTTCGAATCGGCCTCCCGCATCGTCGAGGACGACGCCCTCGCGGCGCAGGCCGTGGTGGGCGCAGCCCGCGAGCGCATCCGCGGCCTGGTGGGCGACCGGGTGCTGGTGCTGCCGTCGTCCTCGTCGACCGCACCACTCACCGGTGCCGGGCTGCAGCACGTGCGGGACGCGACCATGCGGCTCACTTGTCTCGCCGGGCTCGCCGGACTCCCGGCGGTGAGCATCCCGCTGACCACCTCGGACGATCTCCCGTGCGCCGTGTGCCTGGTCGGCGCCCCTCACCGCGACCGCGACCTGCTCTCGCTGGCCGCCTCGTTGTCGTAGCGGCTTGAGTTGTCGCTACTCGGCGGCGTCGGGTGGCTCGTTCTCCCCGACCTGGCGGCGGACGTCGTCCATGTCGAGGCCACGCACCCCGTCGATGAGCTGGTCCAGGGCCGCGGGCGGCAGCGCCCCGGGCTGGGAGAAGACGAGGACGCCTTCGCGGAAGGCCATCAGCGTCGGGATCGACGAGATGCCGGCGGCCGACGCGAGCTCCCGCTGCTCCTCGGTGTTGATCGAGCCGAACGTGATGTCCGGGTTGGCTTCCGAAGCCGCCTCGTAGGTCGGCGCGAACTGCTGGCACGGCCCGCACCAGCTCGCCCAGAAGTCGACCAACAGGATGTCGTCGCGCTCCACGTGGCTCGAGAAGTTGTCGTTGGTCAGCTCGATCGTGGCCATGCCTGCACGCTACCCGCCGTGTAGTGGGCCGCAGCATGAGAGAAGATCGGCCGTGATCTCGCGCCTGTCCGCTGTCGCCACAGACCGCATGCACCTGTCGCTGATGCTCGTGCTGACCTTCACCACCGGCGTCATCGACGCGGTCGGTTATCTCGGCTTCGACAAGGTCTTCACTGGCAACATGACCGGCAACGTCGTCATCCTCGGCATGGCGCTGGCCGGCGGGGAGGACCTGCCGATCCTCGGACCGCTCCTCGCCCTGCTCGGCTTCATGGTCGGAGCCGTGCTCGGCGGGCGTGTGCTCAAGCGCGCTGGCTTGGCCTGGACCGCTCGTACTACTGCCCTCTTTGGCGCTGTCGCCCTAGTCACCGTCGCGCTCGCCGCGATGGTCTTCGTCAGCGGCGAAGACCCGTCCAAGGGCGTCGGCATCACGGTCACCACGTTGCTCGGTGGGGCGATGGGCACCCAGGCAGCAACCGCGCGCTTCATCGCGGTTATGGACGTCACCACCGTGGTCGTGACCTCGACGATCACAGGCCTCGCTGCCGACTCCGTGCTCGGCTCCGGCAAGGGTGGTGCCTCTGCGCGCCGCTTCTTGGCCGTGGGGTTGATTCTGGCCGGCGCCGGCCTTGGTGCGTTGCTGCTCAAGTGGCACCTCGGCGCTGGCATGGCCGTCGCTGGAGCACTCATCGCGGGAGTCACCGTGGTCGGCGCCCTACACGCGCGTGTCCACTGACCGAGCCGCTACTGGGCGGCAAGCAACGCCTCCATCTGCTCGATCTCGGCCGCCTGACCAGTGGCGATGGACTCAGCGAGGTTCTGGGCGTCGGCGAAGTGCCCGTCCTCCACCTCCAGCTCGGCCATGCTCGATGGCCCCGCGGTGGTGCTCGATCATCATGGTCAGCCAGAGGGATTGGAAGTCAGCATCGGGTGCGCCAGCCAGCGCGTCCATCTCGGCGCCGGACATCATCGCGGGCATGTCCATGTCGCCCATCGAAGACGTGCCGCCCGCATGCCCTTCGTGCTCAGCATTGACGTGGTCGAGCGACGTCTCGGGAACCTCCCCGACCCCGTGCGGCTCCGACTGCTGTTCGCCCTCCTGGCCGCCGACGAGCTGTGTGTTGGTGACCTGACCCTCGCCCTCCAGGACGTCACCGACGACCAGGTGTCCATCGGCACAGCGGCAGGTCTGGCCACGGGCACCACGATCGTGCTGTCGATCGCGTTGGCCTTCGCCTTCGGCTACACGCTCTCGACCCTGCCCCTGCTGCGAGGTGGCCTGGCGATCGGCGCCGCCCTGAGCGTGGTCCTGGCCGCCGACACCCTCTCGATCCTCACGATGGAGATCGTCGACAACGCAGTCATGGCCGTGCTTCCCGGAGCCATGGACGCTGGGCTGGTGAGCGTCGTCTTCTGGCTGGGCATGATGATCGCGCTCTCCGCCGCGTTTGTGGCCGCCTACCCGGTCAACCGCTACCTGCTACGTCGCGGCAAGGGGCACGCGCTCACCCACGAGTACCACCACGGCGACCACTCCCCGACCGGCTGGCTCGCCTTGATCCCGACCTTCAGCACCGGCGCCCTCGCGGGCGTGGTGATCGCGTTCATGATCGGCGGGCTCGTGGTTGCTGTCGCTGACGAGCTCGGCGCCTCGACGGAATCCCACTCGGCTCCAGTTCGCTCGATCGGCAACGGCTGAGGCGGTGAAGTCGCACCATAGGCCTATGAACCTTCGTTCGCTCGCCGTCGTCACGGCCGTCGCTTTCTCGTCGCTCACGGTCACCGCACAGGCCGAGGCTGCGGCGTTCCATGAGAACTGCACCGCTTTCAATAAGAAGTTCCCGCATGGCGTGGGCCGCAACAACGCGCGGGATCACACCTCCGGGACACCCGTCACGACCTTCAAGCGGTCAACCAAGATGTACAACGCGGCGATGCGCGCGAACAGCCGTCTGGACGGCGACAAGGATGGCGTAGCCTGCGAGAAGGCCTGACCCATCCGCCTCTAGGTCCGCATGGGCGTTAGTTGGTGCGCCAATGTGTGGTGCCGTGGGCACAGGAGCCGCGCTGTGCGGGTATCGGTGTTGCCGCAGGGGACCCATGGATCGTCGTGGTGCACGTGGCAGCCTGCGGCCGGCGTTGTGCAACTCGGGTGTTGGCAGTGCTTCTGCTCCAGGCCGATCGCTAACCGTTGGGCTGGGGTGTGGAAGCGGCGCTTTCGGCCCAGGTCGAGCACATGTGACTTCCCGTCGAGGACGACCGGCACGATGCCTGCCTCGCACGCCATCCGGCGCGCTTCACCAGCGCTGATCTTGTCCCCGGTGCTCAACGATGCTGCTTTCAGGTCGCCCAACAGCGTTTCAAGGGTCATCGTGACGACCACGGTCGCGTTGACGCCACCAGCGTTGGGAAGCCGGTCGGTCGGGTAGCCCTCGATGTACTCCTTGAACGCCCTGCCCATCTTCTGCGGGGTCGGCTGCTCGAAGCAGAACGCACCAGCACCCTCCTTCGCGCGGACGTGCTTGGGGGCCGCGTTCGCCAGCAGTGCTGCCTTCAAGATCGCACCCGTTGCAGCGGGCAGCGTGAAGCGGCCGTGGACCTGGCCGTGGCCGTCGTCGTGCATCGTGAACGACATCGCCTTCTCAGCCTTTGCCTCCTCATCGGCCAACAACGCGGCTTCGTGGGCGTCAGCGAGATCGGGATCGACGACCTCCAGCACCCGACGACCGAGGATCTTCAACTCCTTTGCGTCGTGGTGCTCCGCGAGGGCGATGAGGTGCTTCTCGCACAGCTCCCGCACCACCGAATCTTCAGGCAGCTGCTCCACGGCGTGGACGATCACCAAGGCCTGCTCGACATGGACGTCACCACGACCCAGCGCTTCACGCGTCAGGCCGTGCGAGCCCAGGGACATCGCCAGCGAAGCTTTCCCGGCCGCGGCCGGGCGAGTCATCTTCGTGGCGTGGGCCAGCCAGGTCGCGGTCGACGTCGCGCCGGTCTCGACGCCTGCGTCGACTTCATCGGCATGGGCCATCACGCGTGCTTCGAGCTCGGCGACCTGGGCGTGCAGCCGGGTCAGCTCGACGAGGACGTCGCGGGTTCCAGCGGCGTTCAGTCCACATCGCCTGCTCTGCCACTTCGGTGATATCACGCCGACACGAGGTCACGGCAACGTTGATCGGGTGACCCCAATCAGTGCTGCTGCCGTCGTCCTTCATGCCTCCATCAAAGCACCGAGCGCCGACATTCCTGAGCGAGAATCCCGCTCAACCACGGGGTTGTGGACAACTCTCTGCATCACTACGACTGTGGATGACTCGTGGTCATCCGACGCTGATTCTCGGCCTGCGGAGCGTCTCGATACGCCCTCCGCTCGTTCCTCGCTCCGGGCTACTCGACGTACGTGGGCGGGCGTGGTTTCGAGGCTCGCTGCGCTCGCACCTCAACCACCCGCGGCGGGGCTAGAGGCCGAGCAGCTCCTCGGAGCGCTCCCAGAGGCCGTCGATGAGCGCCTGGTTGCGTGCCTGCTTGTTCTGAGCGCCGTCCATCTTGAACCGGCTGAAGTAGCGCCCGTTGATCTCGAGGTCGGCGCCACGCTCCGCAAGCGCGATGAGCGGGGCGGCGCCGTCCTCCACGCTGATGGTGCCGAACCTCTTGAGTGGCGACCTGTAGAGCAGGCCGATGAACCAGGAGTCGCGCCCGAACGAGCTGCCGGCCGGTCCGGGGTGCACCGCCGCAGAGACGATGCCGTCGGCCGACCACCGCTGGGCGATGCCGCGCGTGAAGAGGATGTTCATCAACTTGCCGGTGCCGTAGGCCTGGAGCTCGATCGCGCGCCGGCGCTCGTAGTCGAGGTCGTCGAGCACCACCTTGCCGATCAGGTTGCCGATGCTGGAGGTGTTCAGGACCAACGACGGACGCGCCGCCGCGAGCTGGGGGCGCAGCAGGTGGGTGAGCAGGAACGGTGCGAGGTGGTTGATCTGGAAGTTCGGCTCGTGCCCGTCGTGGGTCTTCTTCGATGGCGCGAAGGTGCCCCCCGCGTTGTTCATCAGAAGGTCGAGATGCTCGACTCGTTCGCTGACCTCGGCACCGAGCCGGCGGACGTCGTCCAGCCGGGAGAAGTCGGCGATCAGTGGCTCGGTGCCGACTGCCTCCGCGATCGGGCGCAGCTTGTCTGCCGAGCGCCCGGTCACGAGCACCGTGGCACCCTTCGCCGCCAGGTCCTTCGCGGCGACTGCGCCGATGCCGTCGCTGGCGCCGGTCACCAGCACGGTACGGCCGGCCATCGTCTGCTCGATCAACGCGTCAGCCCTTCTTGTTGCGCTTCGGCAACGTCGAGGCGCGCCCGTGCATCATCGTCATCATGGTGATGAGCTGCTTGTCGGCCTTCTCGGTGCGCGCGAACGTCGTGAGCGCCAGAGCCGGCTTGAACCGCTGCCGCGAGATCGCCTTGGCGTAGGTGAACTCGCGCAGGCCGTCGGGGCCGTGGATGCGGCCGAAGCCGGAGTCGCCCACGCCGCCGAAGGGCAGCGAAGGGATGCCGGCGAAGGTGATGACGCCGTTGATGGAGGTCATGCCCGAGCGGATCTGACCGGCGATCTCCATGCCGTTCTTCTTGGCGAACACGGTCGACCCGAGCGCGTACTTGTTGTTGTTCGTGCGCGCGATCGCCTCCTCCATCGAGGCCACCTTGGCGACGGTGACGGTGGGCCCGAAGGTCTCCTCGGTGATCGCCAGCGAGTCCTCGGGGACGTCGACCAGCACGGTCGGCTGCACGTAACGCTCACCCACGGCGTCGGCGCCGCCCACCAGCGCACGCCCGCCGCGCGCCAAGGCGTCGGCGATGTGCGAGCGGATGACGTCGAGCTGCTTGGGCATGGTGATCGGGCCGATCTGCGATGACGCCGAGTCGTCGGCCTTGAGGCCCTTCGCCTTGGCGACGAGCACGGAGAGGAACTCGTCGTAGACCCGCTCGTGCACGTAGACCCGCTCGACACCGGCGCAGGTCTGGCCAGCGTTCGCGCAAGCACCCCACAGCGTCGCGTCGGCCGCCGCCTCGAGGTCGGCGTCGGCATCGATGATGACGGCGTCCTTGCCGCCAGCCTCGATCACCACCGGGATCAGGTGCTCGGCGCACGCCGCCATCACCCGCTTGCCCGTCGCCGTCGAGCCGGTGAACGCGACCTTGTCGACACCGGCGTTGCACAGGGCCGCGCCGGTCTCGCCGAAGCCGGTGACCACCGAGAGCACCGGCCGGCCAACCGACTCGAGGAACAGACGAGCCAGGAACTCTCCGACGCCGGGCGTGTACTCCGACGGCTTGAAGACGACCGCGTTGCCGGCTGCCAGCGCGTAGGCGATGGAGCCCATCGGGGTGAAGACCGGGTAGTTCCACGGCCCGATGACGCCGACCACGCCCAGCGGGCGGTACTCGACGTACGCCGCCTGGTTGACCATCAGCATCCCCGAGGAGACCTTGCGCCGCTTGAGGTGCTTCTCGGCCTTGCCGGCCGCCCAGTTGAGGTGGTCGATGGCGAGCGCGGCCTCGAGCATCGCGTCGCCGTGCGGCTTGCCGGTCTCCCGGTGCATCAGCTCCGCCAGCTGCGGCAGCCGGCGGGTGATGACGCTCTTCCAGGTGTTGAGGTGCGTGGCGCGCTCGTCAAAGGTCAGCGCCGACCACCAGGTCGCCGCTTCGCGAGCGCGGACGACGGCCGCCTCGACGTCCTCGGCCGAGTGCACGGGGTGGGTGCCGACGACGTCGCCGTTGATCGGGCTCAGTGAGTCGAACGTGGGAGACACGGTCGTCGCGGCGCTATCGGTGGCATTGTCGGCTGCGTTGTCGAGGGCAGTCATCGGGCGCTCCTGATCAGGTCGGACGCCTTCTCGGCGACCATGATGGTGGGTGCATTGGTGTTGCCGCGGGGCACGACCGGCATGACCGAGGCGTCGACGACACGGAGCCCGTCAACGCCCCGCACACGCAGCTCGGGGTCGACCACGGCATCGTCGCCGGTCCCCATCGCGCAGGTCGACGTGGGGTGGAACGTCGTCGCCGTCCACCGGCGGATGTGTTCGAGCAGGTCGTCGTCCGACGGGGCGTCGGGCCGGTCGAAGGCGCGGTCGACGAACCGGGCCAAGGGCCCCTGCCCGACGATCTCGGTGATCCGACGGCAGCCAGCGAGCATCGCGTCGAGGTCGGTCTGGTCATCGAAGTACGCCGCGTCGATCTCGGGGTGCCACGACGGGTCGGCTGACCGGAGTCGCACCGAGCCGCGGCTCTTGATGTCGACCAGTGTCGCGAGCACGGTGACCATGCGGCTGGTCGGCTCGCGGTCGAGCTCGCCGTAGATCCCGGACGGGACGGCGTGCGCCTGCATGTCCGGGGCGGGGAGGCCGTCCCGGGTGCACCAGAAGCCGCCAGCCTCGGCGACGTTGGAGGTCATCGGTCCGCGCTTGGTGGCCTTCCAGCGCATCAGGTTGCCGATGGTGCCGAGGTCGGCAAGGTCGGTGGTGCCAGTCGTGTGCCACACCATCGGCGTGTAGGGGTGGTCCTGAAGGTTCGCGCCGACTCCGCTCAGCTCGACCTTCGCGGTGATGCCGACCTCGGCCAGGTGCGCCGCGGGACCGATGCCCGAGAGCATCAGCAGCTGCGGGGAGTTGATCGCGCCGCCGCTCAGGATCACCTCACGTCGTGCGTGCACGGTGTGCACCGCGCCGCCCTGCCGGAAGGTCACCCCCGTCGCGCGGTCGCCGTCCAGCTCGACCCGCGAGGCGAGCGCCTCGGTGGTGACGGTGAGGTTCGCCCGGCTCATGATCGGCTTCAGAAAGGCCTCGTACGTCGACGAGCGCACACCTCCGCGGTGGGTGACCTGGTAGGGGCCGACCCCCTCCTGCTCTGCCCCGTTGAAGTCGTCGTTGCGCTTCAGCCCTGCGGCCACAGCGCTCTCGACGAACGACGAGCTCAGCTCGTGGGTGTAACGCCGGTCCTCGACGCTCAACGGTCCGCTCTGGCCGTGGAACGGCCCGCCGAGGCGGGAGTTGGCCTCCGACTTGATGAAGTACGGCAAGACGTCGTCGTAACCCCAGCCGACCGCCCCGAACTCGTCGCGCCACCCGTCGTAGTCGGCCCGGTGCCCGCGGATGTAGATCATCGCGTTCATCGAGGAGCAGCCGCCGAGGCCCTTCATGCGCGGCCAATAGGTGCGTCGACCGTGCAGCTGCTTCTGCTCGGTGGTCTGGTACTGCCAGTCCCACTTGGTCTTCACCAGGCCGGTCAAGGCCGCGGGCACGTTCACCTCGTCGATGTCAGGGGTGCCTCCAGCCTCCAGCAGCAGCACCGTGGTCGCGGGGTCTTCGGTGAGGCGCGCGGCCACCACCGCCCCGGCACTTCCTGCTCCGACGATGACGTAGTCGTAGGTGTCCTGGGTCACAGCGCGAACCTACCCCGCCGTCCCGCGCGCGTCTCGTGCGGCGCCACGTCGTTCAGACGCCGAGGCGGGCGAGCTCCTCGTCGACGATCGCGGTGTCGAGCTTGGTGAAGATCGGCGTCGGCTTGGCCACCGGCGTGCCGACCTCGATCAGGCGTCGCTCCCAGGCCGGCGAACCGGTGTAGTCGCCGGTGATGATCGGGTAGGGCGCGCCGCCGTCGAGGTCGTCGACCTCATCGATGCGGGGCATCGGGGCGAGGTCACCGGCGCCGCCGAAGGCGAGGTCGACCGCGTTCGCCGAGAACGGCAGGAACGGCGCCAGCACGAGGTTGAGGTCGGCAATGCACTGGGCGGTGACGTGCAGGATCGTGCCGAGCCGCTCGCGCTCGTCGTCCGCCTTGAGCTTCCAGGGCTCGGTGTCGGAGACGTACTTGTTGATCTCGGCCACGGCTCGCATCGCCTCACCGATCGCCTGCTTCTGGCGGTGTCGACCGATCAGGTCGCCCACGACGTTGAACGCCTGCTCGCTGATCGCGAGCACCCGCTCGTCGTCCTCGGTGAGCACTCCGGCGGGCGGGATCTCCTCGAAGAACTTGTTGATCAGGTTGGCCGTGCGGTTGACCAGGTTGCCCCAACCGGCGACGAGCTCGTCGTTGGTGCGTCGCACGAACTCCGCCCAGGTGAAGTCGGAGTCCTGGTTCTCCGGCCCGGCCGAGGCGACGAAGTAGCGGAAGGCGTCGGGCTGGTAGCGGCTCAGCAGGTCGCGCACGTAGATGACGACCTTCTTCGAGGAGGAGAACTTGCGGCCCTCCATCGTGAGGAACTCCGAGCTGACCACCTCGGTCGGCAGGTTGAGGTCGCCGAACGTGCGTGCCTGGCCACCCTTCGATCCCTTGCCCGAGTAGGCCAGCAGCTCGGCCGGCCAGATCTGGCTGTGGAAGGTGATGTTGTCCTTGCCCATGAAGTAGTACGACAGCGCCTCGGGGTCGTTCCACCAGGCGCGCCAGGCGTCAGGGTCGCCGGTGCGACGCGCCCACTCGATCGACGCCGACAGGTAGCCGACCACTGCGTCGAACCACACGTAGAGCTTCTTGGTCGGTTGGTCGCGCCACCCGTCGAGCGGCACTGCGATGCCCCAGTCGATGTCGCGGGTCATCGCCCGCGGACGGATCTCCTTGAGGATGTTCTGGCTGAACCGGATGACGTTCGGCCGCCACAGGTCGGTCGCCGCCCGCTCATCGAGCCACTCCCCCAGCGCATCGGCCAGCGCCGGCAGGTCGAGGAAGAAGTGCTGGGTCTCGATGAACTCCGGCGTCTCGCCGTTGATCTTGGAGACCGGGTCGATCAGGTCGGCGGGGTCGAGCTGGTTGCCGCAGTTGTCGCACTGGTCGCCACGCGCGCCGCCCGCGCCGCAGATCGGGCAGGTGCCCTCGATGTAGCGGTCGGGCAGGGTGCGTCCGGTGGACGGCGAGATGGCGCCGTGGGTCGTCTGCTCGACGAAGTAGCCGTTCTCGTAGACCCCGAGGAACAGCTCCTGCACCACCGCGTGGTGGTTGCGTGTGGTCGTGCGCGTGTAGAGGTCGTAGGTGCAGCCGAGCGCGGCGAGGTCCTCGGCGATCAGCCGGTGGTTGGTGTCGGCGAGCTGCTGCGGGGTCACCCCCGCCTCGTCGGCGGCGATCAGGATCGGCGTGCCGTGCTCGTCGGAGCCCGACACGGTGAGCACGTCGTGCCCGGCCATCCGCATGTACCTGCTGAAGACGTCGGAGGGCACACCGAAACCGGCGACGTGGCCGATGTGGCGCGGGCCGTTGGCGTACGGCCAGGCGACGGCGGACAGGACGTGGGTCATGCGGGCAGCCTAGTGAGGCAGCGCCACTGGCTTTCTCAGGGGACCGTCGCCCGAGGGCACCGCCTCCAGCACCTCGACGTCGTCACCTACGCGGATCTGGCCCGTTGCCGCGCCGGCCAGGTCGGGGATCAGGTTCACCCCGAACCACGTCTTGCCGTCCCAGCGACGCAGTCGCGACAGCGAGGCGATCGGCTCCTTCTCGCGCTCGGCGGTCTCGGGATCGATCGTGGTCATCACGCACCGCGCGCACCCCTTGACCGCACGGAAGGTGACCTCGCCGATCCGGACACGACGCCAGTCGTCCTCGACCCATGGCTCGGTGCCGCGCACCACGACGTTCGGGCGGAACCGCGTCATGGGCAGGGGGTCTCGGCCGTGCGCCGACCCAGCCAGCACTTCGTCGTTGAGCGCGGCCAACGACGACTCGGTCGTCACGAGCAGCGGGTAGCCGTCGGCGAACGAGACGCGATCGTCGGGGCCGCTGAACTCCGGACTCGTCGGACGCCGAGCCGGGTCGTCGAGCCAGACGAGCCGGGACGCTCATGCCGAGCGCCTCGCTGAACCAGGCGTCGGCGTCCGCCCCGGCACTGGCCGCGGTCAGCCGCGACTTCCAGAGCGTGACCGGCACCTGCCGGCTCGGGTCTGGTGTCTCGACGTCCATCGACTCGGCTCCCGGCGAGGTGAGGTGCAGCCCGACCGGCGGTGATGGTCGGGTGCACCAGCACGAGTCGGTGTGCATCGCGGGCGGTGATCGCCGCGCCTGTCTCGTCGAGCAGCATCCAGCGCCGGTCACCGGCCAGGCCCCACGGCTCGACGCTCGCGGCCTCGAGCGACTCGCCACGCCCGGACTTCACTGGGTAGCGGTGGATGCCGGTCAGCGAGGTCGTCACCGGCCCAGCCTAGGGATCAGAAGCGGCGCGCCCGGTCTGCACCGCGACGGCGGATGACGTCGAGCAGCACGAGCGCAGTCGCCACCGTCAGGGCGAGCGCGACCACGGCAGGGCGCCGTCGTACCTCCGGCCAACCCGAGTGAGCCATCTCAACATCATGCGTCACACCAGCAACATCCGTCGAGCCGGTAGGGCGACCCGGTAGACATGACCGGTGAGCTCCGACCGACCGGCCACACCGGCCCCGACCCCCAGCACCGGCCTCCCGGTCAACCGCCTGCGGCGCCGGATCCGGCTGATGCTCGAGCCCTTCTGGGTGGTGCCCGCCCTGTGGACATTGGCCGCGGTCGGCGTCGGGCTGGCGCTGCCTCAGCTCGAGCAGCAGGACGGCGGCTCGATCCCCCTGCTCTTCGACGGCGGCGTCGAGAGCGCCCGGTCGGTGCTGTCCACCACTGCCGGGGCGATGATCTCGGTGACCGGGCTGGTCTTCTCGATCACGATCGTGGTGCTCCAGCTGGCCAGCAGCCAGTTCTCCCCGCGCGTGGTGCGCACGTTCCTGCAGGACCGGATCACCCAGCACACGCTCGGCGTCTTCGCCGCCTCGTTCGTGTACTCCCTGACCGTGTTGCGCTCACTCGGCGAGAGCGGTGGCGAGGAGAGCGTGCCCCAGGTCGCGGTCACGCTCGCGTTCGTGCTCGTGCTGGGCGCCGTCGGGATGTTCTTGGCGTTCATCCACCACATCACCCAGTCGATCTCGGTGACGACCGTCCTGCACCAGGTCGGCGACCAGACCCGCGTACTGCTCGAGCGGAGCGACCGCGAACGCCGTCACCTCCCGTCGAACCGCCCGAACCTGCCATCGTTCACCTCCCAGCACGTGGTGGTCAGTCCACGCACGGGCTACCTCGACACCGTCGACGCGGGCCACCTGTGTCGGCTGGCGTCCGCGCACGACGCCCTGATCGAGGTGCTCCACCCGGTGGGCACCTTCGTCCCGGAAGGCGCTCCGGTCGCCCTGGTCTCCGCCGACGGGTCGAGCGACGCCTGGGACGACGACGTGCTCGACGGCCTGACCCTGCCGCGGGAGCGGACGATGGAGCAGGACCTCAGCTACGGGTTCCGGCGCCTGGTCGATATCGCCGAGCGTGCGCTCTCACCCGGCGTCAACGACCCGACCACGGCGGTCCAGGTGCTCGACGAGCTGCACGACCTGCTTCGGCGCATGGCGCGGCAGGCGCCGGTCGTCGGCGTCCACGTCGGCCAGGACGACGTCCCGCGGGTGCTCACGACCGAGTGGACGTTCGCCCAGTACCTCGACCTCGCGGTCGACGAGATCGCCCACTACGGCAGGGACGGCCTGCAGGTGCCGGCTCGACTCGTCCTGCTGCTCGCCGATCTGGCCGTCGCGGCCGTACCCGACCACCAGGAGACCAGTCCGCGCCAAGCAGGACGGCGTCAGCCAGTGACCGGGCCTACCGGCACGGAGGCGGCCACGCCGGAGGCATAACCGGGCCGGGTCGCGCCCTCCACGACCACGATCATCCGGCCGACCAGGTCCTGGCCTAGGAGCAGCCGGGGCCCGTACTCACCCTCGATCACCTGGTCGTCGGCGAACCACACGTACGCGCGTCGCGCAGGCTGGACTGACCACTTGGCGGCGATGACCTCCAGCGTCCACCCGACCCGAGGGGAGCCGACGATGCGTGGCGAGGTCACCCGCTTGAGCCGGTTTCGAGCTACTCGGTCGGCGAGCCGACTGGTCACGGTGAGCGGCTCGTAGCCGCGCTGGCGCAGCGTGATGCGGACGGCGATCCGCGCCCCGTTGAAGCGCGAGGTGAGCCTGAGTCGCGGCGCCGCTGCGCCGCGGACCACCTTGCCGTCGGCCAGCCACCGATACGACGGTCTCGCCTCGGGTCGGGTGCGCCCCGGGTCGGCGACGAGCACCTGCCCGACCAACGCGCGGCCGCGAATGCGCGGTTCACGCAGGCTCTCGATCCGCCCGCGCCGCACCGGGTTGGGGGCCGACGTCCGCACCGAGGCAGGCAGGTAGCCCAGGTGCTCCGCGGTCACCTCGACGGACATCGCTGCGCCAATCAGCCTCGGCTCCAAGGTCAGCTTCGAGGACGTCGCATTGCGCACCGGGCGACCGTTCGCGAGCCACTGATAGGTGACGTCGACCGCGCCCGGCTCCCACGAGCCGGGAGCTCGATGTCAGGGTCTCCCCACGCGTGGCGTGCCGCTGATCCGCGGCCCGGCACCACGGCTGCGGATCCGCTCGTCGACGAGGTGGATGAAGCCGCTGGGCCACGCAGCCTCGCCGCGGCTGATCGTGCGCCAGCGGAAGTCACCGTTGTAGATGTCCTCGGAGACCTGGATGGTGGTGGACGACAGCACGCGCTCGACGTAGGCGACGTGGCCGTTCTCGCCCCACCCGCCGGCAAAGCTGTCCCACCACGCGACAGCGCCCACGATCGGCGTCTGGTCGGTGCTGCCGGGCAGCTCGTGGCCCCAGCGGTGTGCGTCACCGGAACCGTCCCACGGCCGCGCGCCCGGGCCGCCGCGCTCCGATCACGCGATAGGCGACGTAGTTGGTGCAGTTGTGCCCGGTGACCATGCTCCAATAGCTGCGCTGGTTCGCGGCGGCGTAGCCGGCGTTGGAGAATCCCTGCGCGCGCATGCGTCGTACCCCACGCAGTGGATGGTCGCTGCGTCGGCGGGGGCGATCCCGACCGGTGCGAGCAGCGCGCCGACGACGGCGAGCACACCGAGGACACGAGCGGGGAGCACGCCAGCAGTCTCGCCGACTCTCACCGGCGCCGCACCGGATCAGGAGAAGTCGAGGTCTCCGGTGCGCGAGCGCTTGAGCTCGTAGAAGTACGGAACCTTGGCGACGGCGATGCAGCCGTCCCAGAGCTGGCCGGCCTCCTCGCCGCGCGGGATCTTGGAGAGCACCGGGCCGAAGAAGGCCGCGCCCTCGAAGGCGATCGTCGGCGTGCCGACGTCGTTGCCGACCTGGTCCATGCCCTCGTGGTGCGACGCGGCGACGGCGTCGTCGAGCGACGGAGTCGTCCATCGCGTCGACAGCTCGGGCTCGAGACCAGCCTCGGCCAGCGCGGCCGCGATGAGCTCGCGGGAGATGTCCTCGCCGCCGTTGTGGATGCGCGTGCCCATCGCCGTGTAGAGCGGCAGCAGCACCTCGCGCCCGTGCTTCTGCTCGGCCGCGATGCAGACCCGCACGGGACCCCACGCCGGGCTTAGCATCTCGCGGTACTCGTCCGGGATGTCCTTGTCCTGGTTGAGGTAGGCCAGGCTCATGACGTGCCAGGTGACGCTGATGTCGCGCACCTGCTCGACCTCCAGCACCCACCGCGAGGAGATCCAGGCGAAGGGACAGAGCGGGTCGAACCAGAAGTCGGCGTTGGTCGTCATGGTGACGATTCAAGCACCGCTCTCAAGCCATCACCTCTTGACGGCGACCTTGGTGACCGCGCGCGAGGCCTCGACGATCTCCGTGCCGCCGTACTCGACGACGACCCGACGAGTGCCCGGTGAGAGGTCGGGCACCAGCACGCGGACGACGCCGTCGACCAGGCGACCCTGCACGACGTGATCACCGATCGCGACGGTCACCAGCCCCTTGGGCAGGACGCCGGGCGCCTCGACCCGCACCGCGACCAGAGCCGACTTCCGCCGTCCCCAGGCCCTGATGGTCGTCAGCGAGCCGGTCGTCGTGCGTCCGAAGGAGAAGGTGCGCACGAGGTCACGGAAGCGGTCCTTGGTCGCGGTGACTCGCACCGTCACGTCCTGACCGACGTCCTCGGCCAACAGCTGGTAGGTGGAGCCGGTCGCGCCGTCGATCGGTGTCTCGCCGCGCAGCCACTGGTAGCTCACGGCGGCGTCGGACGGCGTGAAGCCGCCGGTCTTGATCGTGAGCTTCGAGCCGAACCGGTTTCGACCCTTGGCGCTCAGCGGCGCGACCGCCTCGATGATGCCCTCGACCACGGGCCCGACGACGCGCGGTGAGGCGGCGTTGACCTTGGCGTAACCGTCGCGACGGGCCACTTCGACCACGCTGATCGTGGTGCCGACCAGCGCCTGGGTCAGCGTCAGCTGCGCGCCGGTCGCGCCCTTGATGACCACGCCGTCGGCCCTCCAACGGAACGCGGTGGCCTTTGGCTGCGGTGCGAACGAGCCTGGCGTCGCGGTCAGCACCTGGTCGACCATGCCGTCGCCGTCGAGCACGGGTGGTTCGGTGGCGGCGAGCTGTCCGAGCGCGACCGGCGCCGTCGGCGCCGAGGTGGCACTACCGGTGCCGTAGCCGGTGCGGGCAACGCGCACCTGCACGGCGATCGCCTTGCCGGTCTCGGCGGGTCCGGGCAGGAACGTCGGGGCCGTCGCGCCGACCACGGGCGCACCGTCGGCCAACCACTGGTACTGCTTGCTGCCACCACCCGGCTGCCACGAGCCCGTGGTGGCCGTCAGCGGCTGGTCGACCTGCGGTGTGCCGTTCACGACCGGGAGCGTCTTGTTGGCGACGGCCTTGTCGACGAAGTGGATGAATCCGGTCGGCCACCCTGGGCCGTCGTTGACGATGGTGCGCCAGTGGAAGTCGCCGCTCCAGCTGTCCTCGGAGATGACGATCTCGGTCGGGGAGACGACCTTCTCGACGTAGGCAACGTGCCCGGCCGAGCCGGCGCCGGACACGCCACGGTCCCACCAGGCGACCGCGCCCACGGTGGGCGTCTGGTCGGTGATCGAGGCCATCGCGTAGCCCCAGTAGTAGGCGTTGCCCGAACCGCCGCTCCACGGTCGCTCGGCCGACATGCCAGCCTGGATCATCCGATAGGCGACGTAGTTCGTGCAGTTGTGACCCTTGTACATCCGCCAGTACATCTGCTGGCTGCGCGCGGCGTACCCGGCGCTCGACAGGCCTGCCTCGGCACACGCGGTGTACCCCGTGCAGAGGTACGTCGACGACGCGGCGGCCGGCGCGGCGCTGCCCGTCAGGAACGCCGGCAGTCCAGCGACCCAAATCACTCCCACCAGGAGCGCAGGCAGCAGTCGCCGGGACCTGAATTCGGGGGGCACGAGGAACACTGTCAAGCACATCGGTCGTGTTTCGCAACAATTTCCCCATAACTCACTCCAGCAACATTTTCGCGCACGATGTAATTACAAGCGTGTCGTTTCCTGTCGAACTGTCCGCTGACAGAAGAACTTCCCGATGTAGCCAGACCCCGCCCGGGGCGTCACCGCGGCAGTGACAGGATGGCGCGCATGCCTGGAACCAATCTCACGCGGGACGAGGCCGCGATCCGTGCCTCGCTCCTCGACGTCAGCTCCTACACCGTCGACCTCGACCTCACGACCGGGGACGAGACCTTCGGCTCCACCACCACGCTGAGCTTCACCTGCAGCCAGCCCGGGGCGACGTCGTTCGCCGACCTGGTGGAAGCAACGATCCACGAGATCACCCTGAACGGGGTGTCGCTGGACGTCGCGACGTACGTCGACAGCCGGATCCCGCTGCCCGACCTGCAGGCCGACAACGTGCTCGTCGTCCGCGCCGACTGCCGCTACTCCAACTCCGGCGAAGGTCTCCACCGCTTCGTAGACCCCGCCGACGACCGCGTCTACCTGTACTCACAGTTCGAGGTGCCCGACGCGCGCCGGGTCTTCACGACGTTCGAGCAGCCCGACCTCAAGGGCGTCTTCAACTTCCGGGTGACCGCGCCCGACCACTGGAAGGTGGTCTCCAACGCGCCGACGCCCGAGCCGGTCGCGGCCGTGGGCCAGCCCGGTACTGCCGTGTGGACCTTCCCGACCACCCAGCCGATGTCGACGTACATCACCGCCGTGGTGGCTGGTGAGTATCACGCGGTCTTCGACACCTACGAGGGCGAGCACGGCACGATCCCGCTCGGGCACTACTGCCGCCAGTCGTTGGTCGAGCACCTCGACCGCGACGAGCTGGTCAAGCTCACCAAGCAGAGCTTCGCGTTCTTCGAGGAGAAGTTCGACTTCCCGTACCCGTTCGAGAAGTACGACCAGCTCTACGTCCCCGAATACAACATGGGCGCGATGGAGAACGCCGGCTGCGTGACGCTGCGCGACGAGTACCTCCCGCGCAGCCGCCAGCCACGATCGTTCTACGAGTTCCGCTGCTCGGTGATCACCCACGAGATGGCGCACATGTGGTTCGGCAACCTGGTGACCATGCAGTGGTGGGACGACCTCTGGCTGAACGAGTCGTTCGCCGAGTGGGCCTGCTACTGGTGCCGAGGCGGAGGCCACCGAGTTCACCGACGCGTGGACCGGTTTCGCCAACGCCCGCAAGCAGACCGGCTACCGCGCCGACCAGCTGCCGAGCACGCACCCCATCGCGGCCGACAACCACGACCTCGAGGCGGTCGAGGTCAACTTCGACATGATCACCTACGCCAAGGGCGCCTCGGTGCTCAAGCAGCTGGTGGCCTGGGTCGGGCTCGACCCGTTCGTGGCCGGCCTCCAGCAGTACTTCAAGGACCACGCCTACGGAAACACCCAGTTCAGCGACCTCCTCAGCGCGCTCGAGCGCTCGTCGGGCCGTGAGCTGAGCGGCTGGGCCACCGAGTGGCTGCAAACTGCTGGCGTCAACACGCTCACCCCCGAGATCACGCTCGACGACGACGGCGCCTACGCCTCGCTCGTCGTCCGGCAGACCGCCCACCCCGACTGGCCGACGCTGCGTCGTCACCGGCTCGGGATCGGCCTCTACGACGAGGTTGATGGTCGACTGGTACGCCGCGAGTACATCGAGGTCGACGTCGAGGGCGAGACCACCGACATCAAGGAGGCCGTCGGCCAGAAGCAGCCTGACCTGCTGCTACTGAACGACCAGGACCTCGCCTACGCGAAGGTGCGCCTCGACGAGCGCTCTCTCGCCACCGCGATCAACGGACTCTCTAAGCTCGACGACTCCTTGGCCCGCGCCGTCATCTGGAGCGCCGCCTGGGACATGACCCGCGACGCCGAGATGGCTGCTCGTGACTTCATCGCCCTGGTGCTCGGCAACATCGGCCAGGAGACCGACGCGTGGGGTGTCACTCGGATTCCGGCGATGACCGCCCAGGCCGTCAACCACTACATCGAGCCGGAGCACCGCGCCGCCGTCCGGCTCGAGTGGGAGCAGGGACTGCGGCGGCTGCTCGATGCCGCCGAGCCCGGCAGCGACCACCAGCTCACCTTCGCCCGGAGCTTCGCCGCTGCCGCGCGCAGCGACGAGGGGCTCACCGCGCTCGAGCAGATCCTGGACGGCGACCTGGTGATCGACGGCCTGGCCGTCGACATGGATCTGCGTTGGACACTGATCGCCGGTCTGGCCGCGGCCGGTCGCGCGGGTGACCGAATCGCACTGCGGTGAGGCCGCCGACAACACGATCTCCGGCAAGGAGCGGGCAGCTGCGGCTCGCGCGGCGCAGCCTGACGCAGACGCCAAGGAGGCTGCCTGGACGGCTGCGCCATGAGTCGCGGCCACGCCGAACGAGACCGCCCGCAGCATCTCGACCCAGTTCCAGGTCTCCGACCAGCAGGAGGTGCTGGCGCCGTACGTCGAGCGCTACCTCGACAGCGTCGGGTCGGCCTGGGAGGTGCTCGGCGCCCACAAGGCCGCCGTCGCCCTACAGGGCCTGTTCCCGATGCCGATGGCCTCACCGGAGCTGCTCGCGCGGCTCGACGAGTGGCTCGCGACCGCGACGGCCAACCCCGGAGCACTGCGCTACGTGCGCGAGGGCCGAGCCGAGGTCGTCCGAGCCCTGGCTGCCCGCGCCATCTGACGTCGCTGACCCGTCCCCTATAGGGGACGGGTCACCCACACCTGCGCTGACCCGTCCTCTATAGGGGACGGGTCAGCGTCAGATCGGGCGGGCGTGCTCAGCGAGCTGCTGGATACCTCGCCGCAGACCGCCACCCAGGTCGTCCTCGGCGAAGGAGGCGGTCATGGTGGTGATGGCCAGGTCGACCTGGGCATCGCCCAGGGTGCGGCGTACGTACGCCGCCGGTGACGACCTCGACGGCGTGCTGGTCGGGGTCGACCATGATCAAGATGCTGCGTGCCGGAGCGACCAGCGTGTTGTGCAGGCTGGTCGCGAACTCTCGCGGTTCGCCGGTCGGCCCGCCCCACGAAGACCGAGAACTCGGCCCGGCACAACTGCTCGGCCTTGCGGATGGTGACGTCGAGAGCCGCTCGCTCTGCAGTCGACAGCCGAGCGGTCGAGTAGCCGGGCGTCGGCGACCGGTCACCAGCGGCCACTGGCTCCGCCTGCCTCGGACGCGTCGGTGTCGGGTGCTGCCAGCTCGCCCGAGGCTGGCCGCGGCCCGCCGATCCACTGGTCGTCCGGGCACGCCGCCGGGCGCGAGGCTCTCGCCACGCATCAGCGAGGGGACGTACACCGCGACCGCGATCGCCACCAGGAGCAGCAGCGGGATGCCAGCCAGCACCATGATCGCGTGGAAGGGCTCGACCGGCTCGTTCTCGGGCCACAGCTCGGGCACGTCGGCCGCCGCCGGGCCGGCGAGCAGCAACGAGACGGCGGCGAGTCCGACGACCAGCGTGGCGGTCGCGGCAGCCACGGCGGCGAGTCGGTGGACGGTGCGCAACTTGGGTGGCGGGGTCACCCGCCCAGAGTATCGGTGGATGCGGGGTGACGGGCACCACACCTGCTCCTGCCCGGTCCTGCGGTCGCGATGTGGGGGAACACCTGATCGACCTGTTATGCATGGGGGATGGCCGACGTGAACCCGTGCCCTGACGACCAACTCATCTGCAACACCGTCTTCAACATCACCGGCGACGCCGACCTCGCGCGGTACTCGAACGACCTCATCGGCGTCCCCTTGGCGCTGCTGGGCCTGTTGATCCTGGCGCTGCTGCTGCGGTGGCTGCTGTTCAAGGTGGTCGGCCGAGTCGTCGCGCGGGCCGGACAGGGGGTGTTGCCCGACCGGATGAACATGGGCGCCTCGGCGCGGAGGATGCAACGGGCCGAGACGATGGGCAGCCTCTTCAAGAGCATCGTGACCGGCCTGCTCGTCGCGGTGTTCGGCACGATGATGCTCAGCCAGCTCGGCGTCGACATCGCGCCGATCATCGCCAGTGCCGGCATCATCGGCATCGCGCTCGGCTTCGGCGCCCAGTCGCTGGTGAAGGACTTCCTGTCCGGGGTCTTCATGATCCTCGAGGACCAGTTCGGCGTCGGCGACATCATCGACGTCGGCGAGGCCGTCGGCACCGTGGAGGCGGTCAGCCTGCGGGTCACCCGGCTTCGCGACATCAACGGCACCGTCTGGTACGTGCCCAACGGCGAGATCGTGCGCGTCGGGAACCAGAGCCAGAACTGGTCGCGCACCGTGCTGGACATCGGGGTGTCCTACAGCGAGGACCTGGTGCGCGTGCGCCAGGTGCTCCAGGACGTTGCCCACGACTTGTGGGAGGACGACGACTTCCAGGGCAAGGTCATCGAGGAGCCGTCGGTCTGGGGCGTGCAGGACCTGGCGGCGGACGCCGTCACGATCCGCGTCGTGCTCAAGACCACGCCAGGCGAGCAGTGGGCGGTCGCCCGGGAGATGCGCCAGCGGATCAAGGCCCGCTTCGACCACGAGGGCATCGAGATCCCGTTCCCGCAGCGCGTCGTGTGGCAGCGCCAGCAATCGGCGGGCCACGAATCTGGTCCGCAACAACCGAGCCCGGAGCCGACGTCCTGAGGATCGGGGGGCCTGGGAGACTGGAGCCCGTGACCACGTTCTACGAGGAGATCGGCGGGGAGGAGACCTTCCGTCGGATCGTCGCCCGCTTCTACGAGGGCGTCGCCACCGACGAGCTCCTGCGGCCGATGTACCCCGAGGCCGACCTCGGCCCGGCCGAGGAGCGCTTCCGGCTGTTCCTCATCCAGTACTGGGGCGGCCCGACGACCTACTCCGACCAGCGTGGCCACCCGCGGCTGCGGATGCGCCACGCACCGTTCGCGGTGAACCCGGCTGCCAAGGACCACTGGCTGATGCACTTCCGCGCTGCGCTCGACTCGGTCGAGCTCACCCCCGAGCAGGACGCCCAGTTCTGGGACTACGTCACCCACGCCGCCCAGTTCATGGTGAACACCTTCGAGTAGCTCACCGCGACGACGTCAAGGCGGCTCTGACCTCGTCGGAGGGCTCGACCGAGTGACCGGCCCGCGGGTCGTAGAAGACGACCACGACGCGCCCTCGGGCCAGCGTGATCGCGCCGTCGGCGATCTCCGACTCCACGGTCATCGAGCGCCCGCCGACCCGCACGATCTCGGAGTAGAGGTCGTAGGGCTCGGCGCGCATCAGGACCGGCGCGCGGTACTCGACGTCGGTCTGTGCGACGACCAAGCCCGGGAACGACAGCGACTCACGGTCGACGAGGTCGCCGATCATCCGGATTCGCGATTCCTGGAGGAACTCGAAGTACTTCACGTTGTTGACGTGTCGGTACGCATCGACGTCGGAGAAGCGCACGTGCAGCGGGAAGTGGTGAGCCCGGTCGCGCCTGCACCACCTCGATCGCGGGCTGCCGGAGACCATCGCTGGGCTCCAGGTAGTCGGCCGAGGAGCGCCTTCTCCTCGGCGGCGATCCGGCGTGGCCGCTCGTCGGCGAAGACGTACGGCGTGAGCGTGGTCGTTGCGCGGACGTAGACCGTTCGGTTTCCCTCGTCGTCGGTGTGGAGCACCTCGTAGCCGAGGGTGAACGTGGCCGCCCGCACCTCGGTGACCCAGCACTCCACCGTGACCGAGTGCCGCCCAAAGGTCAGGGGCGTCAAGTAGGTGACGGCGTGGGCGACGACCACGACACCTTCGGTGAGATCGCCCCGACGGTCGGCGAACAGGGTCCGCATCATGTCGACGCGCGCTTCTTGGAGGTAGTCGACGTACACCACGTTGTTGACGTGTCCGAGCATGTCCAGGTCGGCCCAGCGGGTCGGACATTCGTAGACGTGACGCACCCCATGATCCTGACAGGAGAACCTGTTCTACTCTCGGGAGCGCACATCCACCGAGATCGGAGTTCCTCCCATGCCCGAAGCAGTCATCGTCTCCGCCGCGCGGTCGCCCATCGGTCGCGCGATGAAGGGGTCGCTCAAGGACCTCCGTCCCGACGACCTGGCCGCCACGATCATCCAGGCCGCGCTCGACAAGATCCCCGAGCTCGACCCGACCACGATCGACGACCACTACCTCGGCTGCGGTCAGCCGGGCGGTGAGGCCGGCTTCAACGCCGCCAAGGTCGTCAACACGATCCTGGGCCTTGACTCCGTACCTGGCGCCACGGTCAACCGGTACTGCTCGTCGTCCGTGCTGACCACCCGGATGGCGTTCCACGCCATCAAGGCCGGCGAGGGCGACGTGTTCATCTCCTCGGGCGTCGAGACCGTGTCGCGGTTCATGAAGGGCACGCCCGACCACTGGCCGGACACCAAGAACCCGACCTTCGCCGAGGCGCAGGAGCGCACCGCGGCCACCACGGCGTCCAACGCCACCTGGCACGACCCGCGCCAGGACGGCCTCGCCCCCGACATCTACATCGCGATGGGCGAGACCGCCGAGAATATCGCCACCATGCGCGGCCTCTCGCGCCAGGAGCTCGACGAGTTCGGCGTCCGCTCGCAGAACCTGGCTGAGAAGGCCAACGCCAACGGCTTCTGGGCGCGAGAGATCACCCCGGTCACCACGCCAGACGGCACCGTGGTGAGCGCCGACGACGGCCCGCGCGCCGGCGTCACCTACGACGGCATCAAGGACCTCAAGCCGGTCTTCCGTGAGGACGGCGTCGTCACGGCCGGCAACTGCTGCGCCCTGAACGACGGCGCCGCCGCGGTGATCGTCATGTCCGACACCCGCGCCGCCGAGCTAGGTCTCAAGCCGCTGGCCAGGATCGTCTCCACCGGCGTCTCCGGGATCTCCCCCGAGATCATGGGTATGGGTCCGGTCGAGGCCACCAAGAAGGCCCTGGCCAGCGCCAAGATGAGCATCGGCGACATCGACCTGGTCGAGATCAACGAAGCCTTCGCGGCGCAGGTCGTGCCCTCCTACCAGGACCTCGGCATCGATCTGGACCGGCTGAACGTCAACGGCGGCGCCATCGCGGTCGGCCACCCGTTCGGCATGACCGGCGCCCGCCTGCAGAACACGATGATCAACTCGTTCGACTTCCACGACAAGTCGACCGGACTGATCACCATGTGCGTCGGCGGCGGCCAGGGAATGGCGCTGATCCTCGAGCGCATGTGATCGCCTAAAGACTGCTCACGATGCCCGGCCGCGCTCCGCGTGGCCGGGCATCGTGCTGCCTAGACTCAGGCTCGTGGAACGCTTTCCGACCCGCGCCGAACCGCGGTGGCTCGACGAGGAGCAACAGCGCTCGTGGCGCGCGTTCCTGCTCGGCACGACGCTTCTCTTCGACCGGCTCGACGACGACCTGCAGCGCAACCACGGAGTCAGCCTCGTCGAGTACGAGATCCTGGTGCGCCTCTCCGAGCGCGACGGCCGGATGCGGATGGCCCAGCTCGCCGACTCGCTGGCCCACAGCCGCAGCCGGGTCACCCACACGGTCAAGCGCATGGAGGCCGCCGGCCTGGTCACCCGCGCCGACGCCGCCGACGACGGTCGGGGTGTCGTCGCCATGATCACCGATCGCGGTCAGCTGCTGCTCGACAACGTCGCCCCCACGCACGTCGACGGCGTCCGCGAGCACCTCGTCGACCTCGCCAGCCCCGACGACTTCGAGGCCGTCGGCCGGGTCTTCAACGCCGTCTCCGACCACCTCATCGCCGCGCACCCGGAACGAGAGCTCCGCTGACGCCGAGTCGGCGCGTCTGACGAGCCGACTCGGCGTGAATTTCGTGTGCAGATGCGCCGACTGGGCGGTCAGCGGCGCTTGCGGCGCTTGCGGAGGCGATCATCGAGCAGCGCCCGGGCCATCAGGGTGAGGACGCCGTCACGGCACAGGGTGGGGGCCGCGAGGTAGAGGTCGCCGCGGTCGGGCCAGACCACCAGGTCGACGCCGGGGTTGAACATCAGCCAGCCCTCGAGCGGTTGGCGTCCGTCCAGGTCGAAGTGGAGCCGCGCCCCCTCGCCGAGGTGCACCCGCCAGTGGAACGGCCCGAGCTGACGTCCCTTCCAGGTTATCTCGGGGCCGGGGAAGCCGTTCTCGGCGTCGATCTCGTGGGCCATCACCAGGTCGGCCACCGTGCGCGGCGGCAACCCGTCGGGTGCGCCGGCTCCGTAAGGCACCACCTGCGCCGCGAAGGGATCCAGGTGGTGCACACAGGCGCACTGGCCACGCTCAGGCGGCACCCAGCCCGCGGTCCCGCTGCCCCAGGACTCATCGTCGGAGGGCTCGGGGTAGTCGGCAACCGACCAGTGGTCCGGCTCGGGCTCGGCCCCGGCAGCACTGGGCTGGACACGCGGGCCACGTTCCTCCTCCCGAGCACCGACCAGCCACATCCCGAAGTCGGCGCAGTGCTGCACGGCCTCGCGGTCCTCGCGCGCATCGACGGTCACCACCTCGTAGCCACCCTCAACGGGTCGGTCGGCGTCGAAGCACGCCACGAAGGAGGTGCCGCGGCGCAGCGCGAAGGGCACGACGTCGCGGGGGTAGTGCTGCCCCATCGCGCGCACGGTCTCGCGCAACCGACTGCCCTGGAGCCACTCCCACTCGCGGAACGACTCCTCCTGGACGGCGGCCAGCATCGCCTCTGGGTAGGCGAAACCCTCGGGCAGGTCACCCGGCCCGAGCAGCTTCGGCGTACGCCGGAACGCCATCGGCGATCAGCCGCCGATCAGTCGCGCGTCAGGCGGCGGTGGGTGACCCGGTGTGGCCTGGCCGCCTCGATGCCGAGCCGTTCGATCTTGTTCTCCTCGTAGGAGGCGAAGTTGCCCTCGAACCAGAACCACTTGGCGGGGTCCTCGTCGTCGCCCTCCCAGGCCAGGATGTGCGTCGCGACCCGGTCGAGGAACCACCGGTCGTGGGAGGTCACCACAGCGCAGCCGGGGTAGTCGAGCAGCGCATCCTCGAGAGCGGAGAGCGTCTCGACGTCGAGGTCGTTGGTGGGCTCGTCGAGGAGCAGCATGTTGCCGCCCATCTTCAGCGTGAGCGCGAGGTTGAGGCGGTTGCGCTCGCCACCGGAGAGCACGCCGGCCTTCTTCTGCTGGTCCGGGCCCTTGAAGCCGAAGGAGGCGACGTAGGCGCGCGAGTTCATCTCGAAGTTGGCGACCTTGATGAAGTCGAGGCCGTCCGAGACGACCTCCCACACGTTCTTGGTGGGGTCTAGTCCGCCGCGGCTCTGGTCGACGTAGCTGATCTTCACGGTCTGTCCGACGGTGAGCTTGCCGTCGTCGGGCTGCTCCTGGCCGGTGATCATCCTGAAGAGCGTGGTCTTGCCGACACCGTTGGGTCCGATGACGCCGACGATGCCGGCGCGCGGGAGCGAGAAGGAGATGTCGTTCAGCAGGGTGCGGCCCTCGAAGCCCTTGGTGAGCTTGTCGGCCTCCAGCACGATGTCGCCAAGACGCGGTCCGGCAGGGATGTTGATGTCGGAGGTGTCGATCTTGCGCATCCGGTCGGCCTCGGCCGCCATCTCCTCGTAGCGCGCAAGACGCGAGCGGCTCTTGGTCTGGCGGGCCTTGGCGTTGGAGCGGACCCACTCCAGCTCCTTCTCGAGCATCTTGGCGCGCTTGACGTCCTTCTGCCCCTCGATCTTGAGCCGGTCCTTCTTCGTCTCGAGGTAGGTCGTGTAGTTGCCCTCGTAGGGGTGGGTGGAGCCGCGGTCGAGCTCGAGGATCCACTCGGCGACGTTGTCGAGGAAGTACCGGTCGTGGGTGATGGCGAGGACGGCGCCTGGGTAGCTCTTGAGGTGTCCCTCGAGCCACTGCACCGACTCGGCGTCGAGGTGGTTGGTGGGCTCGTCGAGCAGCAGCAGGTCAGGCTGCTGCAGCAACAGCTTGCACAACGCGACCCGGCGACGCTCACCACCGGAGAGGTGGTCGACGATGACGTCGGCGGGCGGGCAGCGCAGCGCGTCCATGGCCTGGTCGAGGCGGCTGTCGAGGTCCCACACGTTCGCCGCGTCGAGCTCGGACTGCAGGTCGCCGGCCTCGGTCGCGACCTTGTCCTGGTCGGCGTCCGGGTCGCCCATCATCATGTAGAGCTCGTCGAGACGGGCCATCTTGCCCTTGATCTCGCTCACCGCCTCCTCGACGTTCTCGAGGACCGTCTTGCCCTCGGTCAGGGGCGGCTCCTGCTGGAGCATGCCGACCGTCTTGCCAGGGTCGAGGATGGCGTCGCCGTTGTTGGCGTGGTCGAGGCCCGCCATGATCCGCAGCAGCGAGGACTTTCCGGTGCCGTTGGGGCCGACCACACCGATCTTCGCGCCCTGAAGGAACGAGAGCGTGACGTTGTCGAGCACGACCTTGTCACCGTGGGCCTTGCGGACGTTGCGCAGGGTGAAGACATATTCCGCCATGCTCCGAGCCTAGTCATGCAGCAACGCCCTCCCCGGTGGCGGGGGCTGCCTCCGAACGGGGCGCCTTGGTGAACGTCGAGGTGCCCCAGGACAGGTCGTGGCCGACCACGAGCGCCTCGACCTCGAAGGTGGTCACCTCGATGCCGGCCTTGTTCACGTAGGTTCGCGCCTCGAGCCGACCGTGGACGACGACAGGGTCGCCGCGACGCACCGACCGCGCACAGTGCTCGCCGAGCTGGCGCCAGGCGTTGACGGTGTACCACTGGGTCGTGCCGTCGACCCACTCCTGCGTGCTGCGTCGGAACCGTCGCGGCGTGCACGCCACACGGAGCGCGGCGACCGGCACGTCGCCGGCCTGACGCAGCACGACGTCGGCGCCGACGTAGCCCTGCAGGGTGACCATGGTGTCGTTGAGCATGCTGACTCCTCCGCTGAGCCGGTCGCACCGTGCGACCGGTCAGCACGAGTCAAGACCGCCACGGCGACGCTCCCGGACGACGCGACGGGAGCCTGTGCACAAGCAGGCACGAGGCACCGCCTGTGGACGATTCGTGGCCAGGCCGTGGGGGCTTTCGATGCTCGTCGCTGGCGCTCCTCGCACCTCAACCACCACTGGCGGGGCTCACGCACCCAGGAGGTCCGGTCAGCGTCAGGTCAGGGTGGGCGCCAGTGCCCGGCTGATCTCGGCGCGAGCGGCCAGCTCGGCCTTCACCGGTACCTCGACGTGCTCGCGGACAACGTCCTTCACCGCGCTGCGCAGCGAGTTGTCGACCTCCTCGGATCGCCCACGCGCAGCACCGGTCACCAGCCCGCGGGACAGGGCCGCCAGCAGCACGCCGACGACCACCGGACTCACCGTCGCCACCACGGGCAGCGGCAGGCCGCCCAAGTCGAGGTCGGAACCGGTCAAGGAACCGTCGGCTGCGGTGATGACGGTCCAGACGCCCGCGCCGATGGCAGCGAGGAAGAGCAGCCACTGCAGCAGCGAGAGGAAGCCAGCCCAGCCGGGCAGTCCACTGCGTCGGAGGTCGACCTTGGCGAGCGCCTGGTCGAGGCGGTCGGCGACCGCCGGCGCGTGCTCGGCGGCGACCCGCCGCACGGAGCTCTGCCACGCCGGGGCGAGCCCGGCCGTGACGTCGTCGGCGAGGTCGCGCACGGCCAGCTCGACGCGTGAGCGCTGCACTCGGACGGGCGAGGAGTCGCTTCGCCCCGAGCCCGAACCGCTCGACCCCAGGTCGATGCCGAGCTGGTCGAGCGGGTCGCGGCGCAGCCGCGAGATCAGTGCCACAGGGGGCCACGTGGCGGCGCGGCCCGCGCGCGAACGGGTGACGCGTTCGACCGCGTCGACGATCACCGGGACGCCGGCCGCCTCGGCCAGCTCGTTCTCGACCTGGGTGACCCGGGCTGCAGGCAGCTCGCGCGTCGACGGCTCGCCGTTGGCCTCGGCGATGCGCTGGGCAGCGACGCGCAGGTCGGACTCGATGCGTTCACGCGTGACCCGCTTGGCCGCGACTCGGCTGGCGATCTCACCGCGTAGGTCGTCGATGCCGATGTCGTGGCGGGCACTGACCGCGAAGACCGGCACGTCCTTCAGCCCGTCGAGGTCGAGCAGTCGGCGGACGTCGTCGACCATCGACTGCCGGCGGTCCTCGGGCACGGTGTCGATGTGGTTCAGCACCACGACCATGATCCCGGAGTGCGTGCTCAGCGGTGCGAAGTAGCGGTCATGGATGGCTGCGTCGGCGTACTTCTGCGGGTCGAGCACCCACACGAGCAGGTCGGCGAGCACGACGAGCCGGTCGACCTCGAGGTGGTGGGCGACCTCGGTGGAGTCGTGGTCAGGAAGGTCCATCAGAACGACGCCATCGAGCTCGCGGTCGGCGCGGTAGGCGGTGTCGCCGTCGAGGTCGAGCAGCGAGTCACGCATCGTCTGGTGGCGCGGCGGGATGCCGAGCCACTCCAGCAGCTCCTCGGCGTCCGCGCTGCCCCACACGCACGCGGTGGCCCAGGACGTCGTCGGGCGCCGCACGCCGGTGGAGGAGAGCTCGAGCCCGGTCAGGGCGTTGAACGTTGACGACTTGCCCGAGCCGGTGGCGCCGGCGATCGCGACCACCGTGTGCTGGGCCGAGAGCCGCAGCCGCCCGGTGCCGCGTCCGGCGGTCTCGGTGACCTCGTCGAGCAGGGTGTCGTCGAGACGTCCGCGCCCCGCTGCCACGGCCCCTTCGAGGCCCTCGATCCGAGGGCC
>CAWAGM010000017.1:0-86781 GCA_963781575.1 uncultured Actinomycetota bacterium
CCCGACCACCCCGACCGGCCCGTTCAGGGCACGTGCTGGCCAGCTAGATCGGCCAGCTAGATCGGGCCAGCTAGCTCCGGCTCAGCCGCTCGATAGCTCCATCGCGCAGGGGCGGGCCAGCGACCGGGAGGGCGAACAGCTCGGTCTCACCCGAGCGCCCCTTCAGCGGCAAGCTCCCCCGCGCATCCAGCTCACGCGGGCGCACCAGCGCATCGCGGGTCGCCACCGTGAGGAGCACGTCGTCGCCGGTTTGTCGGGTCGCGGCCTCGACACGGGCGGCGACGTTGACGGCGTCCCCGATGACGCTGAAGTTGAGCCGCCCAGCCCCACCGATCGGTCCGGCGACCACCCGTCCGGTGTTGACTCCGACTCCCACGCGCAGACCGCTCGACCCGAGAGCGACAGCGTCGACGATCATCCGGGCGGCGTCGACGGCGCGGTCGGCATGGTCGAGAAGCAACTCCGGGGCCCCGAACACCGCGAGCACCCCGTCGCCGAGGAACTTGTCGACGTGCCCGCCGTGCGCCTCGATGATCGGCACGATCTCGGAGAACAGGGCGTTGAGGGTCGCAATCACCTCGGTCGCAGCCGCGTGCTCGGCGTAGGAAGTGAAGTCCCGAACGTCGCAGAACAGCAGCGATACCTCGACCTCGACCCCCTCCTGCGGGAACTGGCCAGACAAGATCAGCCCGACCACCTCCTTGTCGACGTAGGTAGAGAAGGCGTCGCGGAGCTCCTCGCGCTCGGCAAGACCGCTGGCCATCCGGTTGAAGTCGAGGGCCAGCTCACCGAGCTCGTCGCTGCTCAGCACCGCGGCCCGGGCCGTGTAGTCACCACCTCGCACCCGGGAAAGCTGTGACCTCACGTCAGTGATGGGTCTGGTGATCGAGCTGGAGAGCAGCACCGTGAGCTCGTGAGAGAGCAGCAGACCAACCACGAGCGCGACGACGACGGCCAGCGCCAGTCGGTCCGCACCGCCGCCACCGCCCACCAACCCGACGACCGCGATGCCAGCGCAGGTCGTGTACGCCGGGATCGAGAGGCGCAGCCGCTTCGCGAGCGGCAGCCCCCGCGGCTCGAACTCGAAGTCGTCGGGCAGCTCGGCGGCGATCTCCTCGATCATCGGTCGCGCCAGCATCTCGCCGATCGAGTAGCTGAGCACCGTGGCGTAGAGCGCCGGGATCACCGTGGCCAGCAGAATCGCGGCAACCTCGACTGCCTCGAGGCCCCAGATCCACGCGGCCGCCACCAGCGTCGGCACGATTGCAAGGACGTTGACCGTCGTGGAGTCGCGTCGGTACTGGCGCAGCGTGAAGGTCGTCGCGATCTCCCAAGCCGCCACGGTCTCGCGTGGCGTCGGCATGGCCGTCGCCCGCCAGCGGGCGATCGTGGCGAAGGCCGCCCTGCCCCGGAAGTTCGCGTAGCCGACAGCGAGCAGCGTCGCCGTCCCCGAGATCGCGGCGACGGCGACGGCCTCGGACACCGAGGGGTCGAAGTAGGTCGCCACGATCGCCACGGTGGCGACCGCCACCGAAGCCGACGCCCCGGCCTCGCCCGCGACCAGCACCCACCGGTACCGCGACCCCAGGGTCCGGTACAGGTGGCAGATCAGGCGCGTAGGCACCCTCGGAGTGTGACGACTGACGCGCGATCAGTCGAGACGCGTCTACTCGGCGTCGAGAGCCGAGGCGACCCGGCGGTGGGCCTCCCAGATCGCGTCGGGGAGACCGTCGAACTGTGCGAGGTGCTTCTCGCGGTGGCCCATCTCCTGCTGCCAACGCTCGATGTCGATGGACAGCACCGTGTCGAGGTCGGCGAGACCCTGCTCGTCGAGACCGTCGAGCAGGAGCTCGTCGCGGGCGGGGATGACGCCGACCGGGGTCTGAACGCCGGTGACCTCACCGTTGGCGTACTGCATCAGCCACACGAGCGGCCGGAGGTTCTCGCGGTAGCCGGGCCACAGGAAGCGACCGTCGTCGCCGCGCTGGAACCAGTTGACGTGCGCGAAGATCGGCTTGGTGGTGGTCCGGCCGATGACCTCGAGCCAGTGCGCGGCGTAGTCGGCCTCGGCGTAGGACATGAACGGACGCATCGACATCGGGTCGTAGCGCAGGACGCCCTCGAGACCGTCGGCCGCGGCCGTCGCCTCGGCACCCAGCGTCAGACCGTCGTAGACGCCCTCGGCCACGTCGTGGATCGCACGGATCAGCGGCTCGCGGTCACGCGTGCGGCCACCGAAGATGATGCCGTGGATCTCGACACCGGCGGGGTCCTCGAAGTCCTTGGCCACGTTGGGCACGTTGGCCAGCGTGGTGGTGAAGCGGCTGTTCGGGTGCGCCCAGGGGGCGTCGACGTCGGCCTCCGCACGGTCGGCGATCGCCTCGCCCTTCCAGTCGAACCAGCCAGTGACGTCGGCGGGACGCTCGGGCGTCATGCCCTCCCACCAGACCTCCTGGCGGTCCGCGTTGTAGGCGACGTTCGTGAAGATCGCACCGGTGCCAGGGACGATCGAGTCGATCGCGGTCGGGTTCGTCTTCTCGTTGGTGTCCTTCGCGACCCCGAAGACCCCGTTCTCGGGGTTCATGCCGTAGAGCTTGCCGTCGTCGCCGACCCAGAGCCAGGCGATGTCGTCGCCGTAGAACTCGACGTAGTAGCGGTCGCCCAGAGCGTCGGGGGCCAGCGTCATCGCCAGGTTGGTCTTGCCCGACGCGCTCGGGAAGCCACCACAGATGTGGTACTTCTTCCCGGTCTCCTTGTCGGTGATGCCGAGCAGCATGAACTGCTCGACGAGGAAGCCGTTCTTCCAACCGTCGAACGAGCCCTGGCGCAGGCCGTGGGCGATCTTGCCGAGCAGGGCGTTGCCGCCGTAGGACGAGCCGAAGTGCAGGATCGTGCGCTCGTCGGCGACCGTCACGAAGTAGCGCTGGTCGTCGGGCGTGCCCTGGCCGAGGTTCTCCAGGTCACCGGTCACGTGGACCGCCTTGACGAACGAGTCGCCGAGGTCGTTGACGAAGTCGACGCCGACGCGCGCCATCCGGATCATCTGCAGCACGACGCTGCGGTTGTCGGTGAGCTCGACGCCCGCGGCGAACTTCTCCAGGGGCGAGCCCTGGGGCGCCATCAGGTAGGGGATGACGTACATCGTCTTGCCGGCCGAGGCGCCGGTCATCAGCTCGACGAGCTTCGGCTTCATCTCGGCCGCCGGACGCCAGTTGTTGTAGGTGCCCTTGTCGGACTCGTTGCTCGTGGCGACGATCGTGCGCTCCTCGGCGCGAGCGGTGTCCTTGTAGTAGCTGCGGGAGTAGTAGCGCCCCTCGCCCACGGGGAGCAGCTCACCGGCGTCGACGGCTTCGGCCAGCAGCCGCGCGTCGTCGGAGGCGTTGATGACCTCGATCGCGTCGGGCTGGGTCACCCCCGCCCAGTGAGCGACGTACTCACGGACGTGCGTGTTCTTCACGCCCGCGTCGTCGAGGACCTTTTCCACATCGAGCTGTGCCATGTCTTGGGGCCTTTCGGTGCCTGCAGGCTGCCTGGGTTGCGGGCACGGTACCCACCCACACGCGCCACCGTGCAGTCCGGGTTGGTTGGAACGATCCAGATGCTCACAGGGCGGGACGGGCGCTACTCCAGCGGCGACCTGTGCTCAGTCGGTCGCCGGGTTGATCTGCGGGTTGATCTGCGGGTTGACCGGTTGGTTGACCGGGGGAGGCGCGGATGCCGGGTCGGGTGCTGGCGACGTCTGGGGTGTGGCCGACGTCCCCGGCGTCCCCGGCGTCGCCGGCCGGCGCTGGCCGCCGCGGCGCCCCGACCGCCGCTTCTGGCCAGGCGTGGCCTCAGTCCGCGACGCCGACGCCTGAGTCCGACTTCTGACCGTCCTGGCGACGACCGGCACGCCCTTCCGAGCGGCCCGACGGGCGTCCCTCCGGACGGCCGGTCGACTTCGGCCGAGGGCTACGCACGTCGGAGCCGGCGCCGAGGAACAGGTCGGCCGACCCCACGAACAGCGGTCCGGCCAGCGCCGAGGTGGGCATCCACAGCTGCAGGAACGCGTCGTCCTCGATCACCGGGACAGCGACGCGGACGACCGAGGTCGTGACTTGGTGGTCGAACATCTCGAGGGCGAGCGGGTCGATGGCACGCAGGGAGGCACAGACGTCGACGACCCGGCGGTCGCGGGCTGCGGCAAGCCGCTGAGTGAGCGCCTCGGCGAGCGGGTTCGACCTGCGGCGTCCTGCACCGCGCCGCACCGCGTCCAGCACCGTCGATCTGCCGCATCGCTGCGCTGACGGCGTCCAGGGCGGTCTCGAACACCTCGGTCCAGCTGGCCGAGCGCAGGCTCACCTCGACACCGGCGTCGCCGCGTCGAGCCTCGTCACCGGAGCGACCACGCTCGGCACGTGCCACTCGCAGGGGCACCTCGAGCCACGACTTCCCGCCTTCGGCTCGGCGGCTGTCGAAGGCGATCGCGGTCGCGCGACCACCACCGAGCACCACGACGTCGGCGCGAGCCAGATGGCTGCGGTCAAGGGTGCTGAGGTCGGTACGAGCATGGGCGCCCACGAGCCCGTCGACGAGCGCCGTCAGCGCCGGCGCGTTGCGCACCGAACCCCAGAAGTCGCCGCGGGCTCGCTCGGGAACCTTGTCGAGACCCAGCGCCACCATCTTGATCGGGTCGCGCCCGGTCACCCCGACGCGGCGCAGCCCCTCGCGCACCGGGTCGACGGCGGCCGGCACCCGGGCGTTCACGGCCTCGAGGACGCCGATCCGGAAGGCCTGGCCGGCCAGGTCGGCGTGCGGTCGGAACCAGGCGACCAGCTGGGCCAGCGTGGTCTGCTCGACGTCGTCAGGAAGGGTGTGTCGCTCGTGCGTCGTCGAGGCGGCCTGCGCCAGGCGGGAGCGGAGCACCTCGGCCACCGCCAGACGCACCACCTGGTGGGTCACCCAGGTGCGCGGGCTGAGCGTCCACTCCTCGGCGCTGGACGGAGCCAACGCCGAGATCTCTCGGTCGGTCGGACGGTTCGGGACGTCAAGGCGCAGCGCGGGCAGGATCACCTCGCGAGAGACGGAATCAACCACAGGCGGAGGTTATGTCATCGCGTGTCATGGCCCCCGCCTGTGGTCGATCCGTGGGTCAGCCGACGTTCGCCGCGAAGGGCGCTGCCGCCCCGTAGAGCTTGTAGAGCGCGAACGACCCGGCGTGGGCCGTGCTGCATCGCCCGTCGAACAGCTGGATCGCCCGGGTGTCGGACAAGCCGGCGCCGAAGCCGTAGGGGGTCGAGCCGTCGATGGCGCCGGTGGCGAAGTCGCGAATGCGCTGCACCAGCCCGACGCGGTGGTCAGGACCGGCCGAGCGCCACCAGCTGCAGGTGAAGCTGCCCAAGGGGCGCCTGACCAGGGACGTCGGCAGCGCGGTCTCCGGCAGCATCCGGTCGTTCGCCGACCACGACTTCCACGCGAAGGCGGGGGCCTTGGGCAGCTCGGCTCCGTAGGTGGAGCAGAGTCGCGGGGCCAGGCCGCTGCGACAGATGGAGGAGAAGAGCGCGCTCTGCGAAGCCATCGTCCGCGACGAGAGCGGGATCGGCAGTGCTGACGAGCCGGACGGCTTGTCCGGGGTCTCGGCCCAGGTGCAGGTGAGCGGGCTGCTGGCGTCGCCGTCGCCGATCTCGAATCCGACCAGGCAGCCGACGAGCTCGCCCTCGTTGACGACGTCGCCCACACCTACGCTCATCGACGGGTTCGTGCCGTTGGCGCAGCTCGGGAGCATGAATGGCGAGCTCGTGATGCTCTTGCCAGGGGCGGCCTTGTTGCCCCACCAGCAGTTGCCGGTGTTGCCCGGGAAGCTGTCCCACCAGAAGTCGACTCCGTTGGGCTTGACTGCACCCTTCGGGCTCACGCCCATCGTGTTGTCATGGAACTTGTTGCCGTACGAGGTGGAGATACCAGCCGGGTCGCAGCCAGGCACCGGCGTCGAGGAGCCCACCGGCGGCGGCCCGCACACCGTGGCGTCCGGCACGGCGAACAGCATGATGCCGCGGCGCCAGTTGTCGTAGAAACGGTTGTTGCGCACGATGTTGTCGTTGCCGCCGGCGAACCAGAGGCCGGTGCCGACCGGCGCCGGGATGAACGGGTCGACGTCCGAGTCGGGCGCAAAGGAGTTGAAGTTGTTGGAGTAGAAGTTGTTCTTCTCCACCACGTTGCCGAACTGGGGGAAGCCCGGGTGTCCCGGCGCGGTGAACACGTCGGTCGTGTAGCCCAGCGAGTTGTCGTAGAAGTTGTTCTTGGTGATCAGCGTGCCGTGGCTGTTGGTGCCGCTGAAGCCGCCGGTGTTGTGGTGGCTGTCGCACATCCGGAAGATCTGGCTGTAGCGGTACTTCGGGTAGAACTTCTTGTACCGGTTGTCGTCGAGTCGGGCCCGGAGCCCGGGTACAGACCGGAGTCGCCCGATCCGGTGGCGTCGCAGTTCTGCACCAGGCCGTGGTCACTGGTGAAGGTCAGCAGGCCGTAGCGCGCCGGCGTAGTACGCCTTGAACCGGTCGAGCAGGTATCCGTCGGTCTCCAGCACGTAGATGTTGTGCTCGCGCGCGTGCCGGATCTTGATGTTGCGCAGCACGAAGCCGTCGGCCCGGTCGATGAAGATGCCGACGTCCTTCTTGTATCCCACGGCCGAGGGGCCGCCGTCGCCGGCCGCAGCGCGACCGGCCTCGAGCACCACGTCGTCGGCGTTGACGCCTGAACCCTCGAGCTGGAGGTTGCAGCGGATGCAGGGCCCGATGTTCGGGATACCGTGCCGGTTGGTGCGCGGCGGCGAGACCGGCTTGGCGGTGTCGTGACCCCGACCGATGACGGCCACCAAGTTGGCGTCGTTGGGGCACTCGATCTGGTAGTCGTGCGAGAGCGCGCCCGGGTCGCCGCTGTCGGCGGGCGTGTGCAGCGAGGCGCACGACTTGTCAAAGGTCGGCTGCTTGCGAGCCGTCGGCTCGAGGTAGAGACCGGGCATCACCACGACGCGGTCGTTGTTGCCGGAGTCCATCACCGCCGGCTGGATCTCGTGGTAGTCACACCGCTTGAACAGCGCCCGGTTGATGCGCAGCAGCGAACGCGCCTCCGACTTGGTGAAGGAACGGTGGTCGGTGGGCCGGATGTCGTACCCGGAGCGTCGGGCCTTGGCCACCGAGCGCTTGAGACGCACGAGCGAGTCCTTCTGGCACACGACGCGGGTCGTGCCGCGGGCTCCGCGGTCGAGCGCGGTGGCCAGCGGTCGTGCACTCGGGAACTTGCCGCCGGCGCACGGTGCGACCTCGCAGTCGGCCTTCGGGTCGGGCCAGTACGACGGCCGCTCGACGTGGGCCGAGGAGATCGCCGGAGTGAGCAGCACGGCGAGAACCGCGGTCACCAAGGCGAGGAAGGCATGACGGGTCAGACGAGACATGCGGAAGACCGTTCTGCTTGATCCGGTCCACGGGGAGCGCGCGGACGCCACGACGCCGAGCACAGCGCGACGAGGTAGTACGGGGAACCTAGACCAGATCCGTGGCTCACGAAAGCATTTCGTAAATATGTGCCCGGGCGCTCGCGATCGTGGGGAACTGACCAACTACGGCTCAAGATTTCCTCAAGCAAGCCTCCTGATCTACCGAAGTGGGTAGTGGCGCGACCATCGCGGTGTCACTCTGGCGCAGCCCCCCTCTGCACCCAGCTCTGGAGCCCACGATGTCTGCTCGATCCTTCCCCGCCGTCCACGGTGATAGTCGTCGCCTGCTCGCGACCCTGTTGTCGGCCCTGCTGCTAGTCAGCGGGTTGGCCGTGACCCTCGTGGTCGGTGCCACTGTCGCCTCCGCGCAGACGGTGACCATCGAGAGCGACAAGTACATCAACGTGACACCGGGAAAGACCGTCTACGTCGGCTACTCCTTCGAGTACGTCGAGGGCGCGTCGACCGTCGTGAAGGACACGACTGCTGTGCTGCAGGTGACCTGCAAGGACAGCAAAATCATCCCGACGCAGAGCACCATCGTCGTGCCCATTCCCGACGCGGCCTACCCCGCACCCGCCCCCAACGACGGCAAGTTCGTGCCCAGCGGGAAGAAGAACGACCTCAGCACCTTCCAGGCCTCGACCGTGGTCGGCGACTACTGCAAGGGCACCCCGATGGTGCTGGGCAAGAAGGGCGCGACCCAGCTCACCTCCGACGTCTACTCCTCCAACAGCACCAAGAAGATCTACTTCCAGTGGCACTTCGGCGCCGACCTGAATTCAGGAGGCGACGACGAGAGCGACAACCCCGAGGTCGAGGGGTCGTGGAAGAAGGACTCGGTCACCCCCGAACCGCTCGAGGCGGTCGGGGCCGACGTCGCCGTCACCAAGTCCGAGGCGGCCGACCCGGTCCGCCCCGGCGAGAACATCACCTACACGATCTCGGCAGTCAACAACTCCACCGTGCTCGATGCGACCAACGTCGTGGTCACCGACACCCTCGACGCCACCACGACCTTCGTCTCCGCGCCGGGCTGCACCCGCTCGGGCGCCACCCTGACGTGCCCCGTCGGAACGCTGGCCAAGAAGGGCAGCAAGACCTTCACCGTCACGGTCGCCACCTCCGCGAACGCCACCACCGACGCCTTCACCGGCAGCTCGAGCCAACCCGGCGGCTACGCCACGACGTGCCCCACCTCCGACGTGTGCAACAAGGTGAGCATCAACGCCGCCACCAAGGACACCGACACCACGAACAACGCCTACTACCAGCCGACGAACCTCACCAAGCCCGGCATGGCCCTGGTGAAGACGGTCACCGATGCCAGTGGCAACGGCGTCGCCGAGCTCGGCGAGGTGCTCACCTACACCTTCTCGGTCAGCAACACCGGCTCGCTGCCCCTGTCGAACGTCAAGCTCAGCGACGCCAAGCTCGGCCTGAGCAGCGCCGACTGCGTGGCCTCGCTCGGGGTCGGCGCCACCACCACCTGCCCCCTGCTCGCAGCCGAGAGGAAGCGCTACACCGTCACGTCGTCCGACATCGCGCTCGGGTCGGTGATCAACACCGCCAGCGCGACCGGCACGCCCAGCGTCGGGTCGGCCATCACCTCCAGCGACAGCCGCACGATCCCGGCCCCGGCCGCGCCGGCGCTGAGCCTGGTCAAGACCGTGGCCGACAGCGCCGACGCCGGCAGCATCGCCAACCTCGGCGAGACGCTCACCTACGGCTTCACCGTGAAGAACACCGGCAACGTGCCGCTGAGCAACGTCACGGTCAGCGACCCGATGGTCCAGCTCGGCAACGCCTCGTGCGCGAGCACCCTGGCCGTCGGCGCCTCGGCGACGTGCTTCACCGGGCGCACCTACTCCGTCACCTCGGCCGACATCGGCCGCGGCGTCGTCACCAACACCGCCACCGCCTCGGGCACCGGATCGTCAGGTGGATCGGCCACCACGACCGGAACCGCCACCATCCCGACCGAGGCCGCTCGGCCCGCCGTCCTGCTCACCAAGTCGGTCGCCGACTCCCCCGCCGACTCCGACTCGATCGGCTCGCTCGGCGAGACCCTCACCTACGGGTTCGTCGTCACCAACACCGGCAACGTGCCGCTGACCTCGGTGACCATCACCGACGCCGCCGTCGGCCTCGCCCAGGCCAGCTGCGTGGCCACGCTCGAGGCCGGCGCCTCAGCCACCTGCCCGAGCGCGCCGACCCGGATCGTGGCCGCCGCCGACATCGAGCGCGGCTCGATCACCAACACCGCGCTCGCCCGCGGCACGACGTCCGGCGGCACTGCCGTCACCGACGACGACAGCGTCACCATCGCCACCCCGGCCGCTCCTGGCTTCGCGCTGAGCAAGACCGTCGCCGACGGCCCGGACGCGGGCAACGTCGCCAACCTCGACGAGGAGCTCACCTACACCTTCCGGGTCACCAACACCGGCAACGTGCGGCTCACCGACGTGACCGTCACCGACGCGCGGGTGAACCTGTCGGCCGCGCCCTGCGTGGCCACGCTCGACCCCGGCGTCACCGCGACCTGCTCAACGCAGAAGTACACCGTCACCGAGGACGACGTCGAGTCCGGCTCGGTGGTCAACAACGCCTCCGCCAACGCCCGCTACGGCGCGACCACGCTCACCTCGGCCGACTCCGCGACCCTCACGACCGAGACCGCCGCGCCGCTGCTGACGATCGTCAAGACCGTGGCTGACTCGGCGACCGACGGCGACTCGATCGGCTCGCTCGGCGAGACCCTGACCTACACCTTCCGGGTGACCAACAAGGGCAACGTGGCCCTGAAGAACGTGACGCTGAGCGACCCGCTGCTCGGTCTCGACGGCTTCGTCTGCGCCGCCAAGCTCTCGGTCAAGGCCAGCACGACCTGCTCGCCCCCCTCGAGCCGCACCTACACGGTGAAGGCCTCCGACATCGAGAAGGGCTCGGTCGTGAACACCGCGACCACCGCTGGCTCAGGCGGCGGAAAGCGCGTCACGGCTTCCGACACCGCTACCATCGCTACCCCCGCCGTCCCGGCGATCTCGCTGTCCAAGTCGGTGCGCGATGCGAACAACGACTCCGTCGGCGCCCTGGGCGAGACGCTGACCTACGCCTTCAAGGTCACCAACACCGGCAACGTGCCGCTGAGCAACGTCACCCTCACCGACTCACGCCTCGGGCTGACCGGCGCGAGCTGCGTGTCGACCCTGGCCGTGGGCGCGAGCGCCGACTGCACCGGGCGGAGCGCGCACCTACGCCGTCACCTCGGCCGACATCGCCAAGGGTTCCATCGACAACACCGCGAGCGTGAGCGCGAACGGCGTCAGCGCCCAGGACACCGCCTCCATCCCGGCTGAGAAGCCGTCGACGGGCGTGGCCCTGACCAAGACCGTGACCGACTCCAGCGACGTCGACGACACCGGATCGCTCGGCGAGACGCTGACCTACCGGTTCTCGGTCACCAACACCGGCAACGTGCCGCTCAGCAACGTGACCATCACCGACGCCAAGCTCGGTCTCGACCGCGCCGTCTGCGCCGCCACGCTCGCCGAGCGAGCCACCGTGTCGTGCCTCGGCGACAAGACCTACGTGGTCAAGGCCGCCGACATCGACGCCGGCCAGGTCGTCAACAACGCGTCGGTCTCGGCCACCCCCGCCACCGGCGGGGCCGTCACCGGTGCCGCCAGCGCCACGATCCTCACCCCGGCCGCGCCGGGCATCACGCTGACCAAGTCGGTGGCCGACTCCGCCGACGTCCGACACCGTCGGTTCGGCCGGGGAGAAGCTCTCCTACACCTTCACGGTGACCAACACCGGCAACCAGACGCTGAGCCCGGTCACGCTGACCGACACCAAGCTCGGTCTGGACGCCGTCACCTGCGCAGCGTCCTTGGCTCCCGGCCAGGTGGTCGCTTGCCAGGGTGAGCGCAGCTACCAGGTCACCGCGGCCGACGTCGCCCGTGGCTTGGTCAACAACACCGCGAGCGTCCAGGGACGTTCCACGTCTGGTACTCGGGTCTCCGCTTCCGACACCGCGACGATGCCCACGGTGACGGCGGCACCCGCCATCGGCCTCGACAAGCAGGTCGCCGACTCCGACGACGCCGGCTCGGTCGCGAACCTGGACGAGAAGCTCACCTACCGCTTCACCGTCACCAACAACGGCAACCTGCCGCTGACGAAGGTCACGATCACCGACGCGATGCTCGGCCTCGACCGCAGCGACTGCGTGGCGGAGCTGGCCGTGGGCGCCACGGCGTCCTGCCTCACCCAGACCTACACGGTGACCTCCGCCGACATGTCCCGGACGGCGATCGACAACACCGCCACCGCCGCCGCTGACAGCGCCGGCACCGCCGTGTCGGGTTCTGACACCGCCTCGATCGGCACCGAGGCCACCAACGCCGCCGCGATGCTGGTCAAGTCGGTGCGCGACTCGGCCGACAAGGACACCATCGGTTCGCTGGGCGAGCAGCTGCGTTACTCGTTCAAGATCACGAACAACGGCGACGTGCCGTTGGCCAACATCCGGATCACCGACGCCTTGATCGGCCTCAACAACGCCTCGTGCGGCGTGAGCTCGCTCCCAGTCGGTGCGAGCACCACCTGCCCCGCGGTGAACGTGCCGATCTACACCGTCGGCAAGGACGACGTGGCTCGCGGACGGGTCGACAACACGGCCACCGTGCTGGGCGAGTCGCCGAGCGGCCGCACGGTCACCTACGACGCGTCGGCGACGATCAGCACCGGCACGGGCACCACGCCGCCGCCGTCTGATGGGTTCGACTTCAACTGGACCTACCCGGCACCCAGCTGTGACGCCTTGACGGTGACCTACCCGGCCGACATCCCGGACGGGCAGTCGAACGACGTCAACATCAGGATCCGCACGAACCTGGGCATGATCACGCTCAACTACCACCTCGACGAGGGCTTCTGGTTCGGCACACAGGCCTTCGCCTACCGCGACCACCCGCGCTGGCCGGCGGGCGTGACCTCGTACACGGTGGAGTGGACCCAGGTGGCGGGCACCAACTACCACTGGGAAGGTGCGGTCGACTGCCGGCTGGACGCCTCCGGTGAGGCGTTCGCCCTCGCGGACGTGCGTGGCTTCGCAGCCAAGCCGGTCGTCGTGGCCCAGGGTCGCACTGCGCAGCCCGACACGATCATGGTCGACCAGCTCGGGTTCGCCTCGGTCGACCTCGAGCGCAAGACCACCGACGGCTGGCGCTTCGTGAAGACGCTGGTCGACAACGGTCGAACCGCGAAGATCACCTACCCGCGACTGCGCCAGCCCGGCACCTACAAGTTCCGACTGGTCATCGACGCGACCGACACCGTGGTCGGTTACGTGTCGCCGGTCTTGAAGGTGAAGGTCCGCAAGCGGTAGCCGGTCAGCGCCCCTTCCAGACCGGGGGGCGCTTCTCGGCGAACGCGGTCGCGCCTTCGATGGCGTCCTCGGAGGTGAAGACGGGCTGCATCAGCTCCGACTGCTTCTCCCAGCCCTCGTCGAAGGTCCAGTCGGGGGCGCTGCGAGCGATCTGCTTGGTGATCGCCACGGCGAGTGGTCCGTTCGCCGCGATGGTGCGCGCGAGCTCGACCGCGGCGTCGAACGCGCCCCCTTCGGGCGTGAGCCGGTTGACCAGGCCGAGCTCGGCCGCGCGCTGAGCTGTGATCGGGTCTCCGGTCAGCAGCATCTCCAAGTGCGATCGCCTGCGGGATCCGTTGCGCCAGCAGGACTGCCGCGCCGGCGCCAGCCACCAACGCGCGCTTCACCTCGGGGACGCCGAGCTTGGCCGTCTCGGCCGCCACGACCATGTCGCAGGCGAGCAGCAGCTCGAACCCGCCGGCCACGGCCCAGCCCTCGACCGCGCCGATGAGCGGCTTGCGTGGCGGCCGCTGAGTGATGCCGCCAAGCCCGCGGTCGTCGACGAGCGGCACGTCTCCGGTCAGGAACGCCTTGAGGTCCATGCCAGCTGAGAAGGTGCCACCCGCGCCGGTCAGCACCCCCACCCACAGCTCGTCGCTGCCATCGAGCTCGTCGACCGCGGCGGCGATGCCGCGCGCGACCGCGCCGTTGAGCGCGTTCTTGGCCTCCGGCCGGTTGATCGTGATGACCAGGACGCCGTCACGGGCCTCGGTCAGGACGGCGGGCTTCTCATCGTTCATGGGGAGAGGATGGCACGCCGAGGTGCGGTCCGGGTCGGCGTCAAGCTACGCGCGATTGGCCGAGTCAGCGACGGGCCGAGCTGAGCGGCCTGGAGGAACACCACGCGTCCGTTCACCGAGTCACTGTCGATCGTGTCGGGGTCGGCGACCGCATACTCACCGACCACCTCGATCGTGTAGCGGCCGGGCTTCACGCCTTTCACCAGCACGTTGGCCACGCCCAGCGCGTAGGCGATGTCGGTGCTGGTGGTACCCACGACCTTGCCGGAGCCGTCACGCACGGTGGCCACCACGCTGGCGAGGTTCGCGGCCGTCGCGGGCGAGGGATAGACCAGGGCGACCTTCAGCGCCCTGACTCCGCGGCGAACGGTGACCGCGCGGGTGGCCGAGTAGGAGCCGCCCAGCATCAGCGGCGGGGCATCGTCCTGCCACAGATCGGCGCGCACGACTCTCCATGCGCTCGCGCGGGTCAGACGGGCGTCCGCCTTCTTCTGAGCGGTCGCCAGGCGGTGCTTCCAGTTCCTGCCCGTGACCAGCGCGACGGCTCGGTCGAGGTTGACGTGGCCGTAGCCGACCTGCCACCGGCCGAGCCGGGTCCCCTCCTCGTCGACCATCGGAGTGGCTGAGGCGGTGAGCGCCTTCTGCACCTGCATCGGCGTCAGGGCGGGGTTCGCCCCGACCAGGACGGCTGCGGCCCCGGCGACGTGCGGTGACGACATCGAGGTGCCGGACGCCGATGCCTGGCCATGGTCCGGGCACGGGCCGATGACGGAGCCGGTCGAGTCGCACGACGAGGAGATGTCGACACCGGGGGCGCTGACATCGGGCTGGGTGTTGCCGATGCGGTCACCCGTGATGACGGTGTGCCCGGCGCGTCCGATCGGGATCGCGGTGCCGTTGTCGAACTCCAAGCCGTTGGACGAGAAGTCTCCGCGCACCCGGTCGAGGTCGCTGGCCGCCACCGAGATCACCCACGGGGCTTGGTTGAAGGGGCTGACGCTGGCCTCGCCGTCCTCGGCCCCTGAGTTGCCGGCCGAGAAGACGACGACGGCGCCGCGCTTGGTGACCGCCTCTGGTGGCCACGTTCACCGGGTCGGCCGGGTCGAACTGACGGAAGCTGTTGCCCCACGAGTTGTTGACGACGTCGATCCCGAACATGTCGGGCTGCTGCAGCATGTAGTCGTAGGCAGTCACAACGGCGGTCGTCGTGATCACCGCACCGATGGCGAAGCAGGCCAGCTTCGCGTCCGGAGCGACGCCGAGCGATGTCCGGTCCCGACGTGCCGTCCGCGGCGATGATCCCTCCCGACGTGGGTGCCGTGCCCGGAGCCCAGGTCGGTGTTGTTGTAGGGCGTCGAGCCGATCGGGATGGCGATGATCGGGTCGGTGCCGGCGTTGACGTACTCAGGGCTCAGCAGCGTGACGTTGTGCTCGACCCGGTCGGCCAGGTCGGGGTGGGTGGCATCGCAGCCGGAGTCGACGACCCCTACGGTCACGCCCTTGCCCGTAAAGCCTCTGAGCTCGTAGCGCCTTGGCGGCCCCCAGGGACGACGACATCTCGTTGGACGAGTCGGTGTCGTCGTACTGCAGCGTCTCCTCGGGGTAGGCGTCCTCTCACCAGGCCGCCCGACACGGCGGCTGCCGTCGCAGCCACCTGTCCTGACACCAGGGCAAGCGGCAGGGCTTTCAGGGGCTGGACGGTGAGGCCGAGGCTGCGCAGCGCGGCTACGTCGGCGCTCGTGGGTGTCGTCTTCAAGGTGACGATGGCCCGACCGCGTGTCAGTCCCGTCGCCAGCAGCCGGTCCAGGCCCGGGTGGGTGTCTCGCAGCTGCTGGAGGGCGGCGGCGGGTCGCTCCCGCGTCGTGACGGCGGCGGTGTTGGTCGCTGCGGCTGTGGCCGAGGCGCCGGTCAGCGTGATCGCGGCGCACGCGAGCACTGCCAGCCGAGCGCTCAGTGACGTGGTGTGGCTCATGGCGAGAGGTGATCCTTCCGATCGTCTGCAGGGTCAACGCAGCAAGAACACTGACGTCACGGGTGAGGTCAGCGACGCAGCCGGGTCACGGTGCCCGAGAAGCTGGTGACGTAGAGGGAGCGAGGGTCCCAGCCCTGGCCGGCCCCGAAGCGCAGCGATGAGGCGAACGGGATGCCCGTGGCGATGGTGCAGGTGAGGCCGGTGTCGGGGTCGACCCGGACGACCTGGCCAGCCACGTTGAGCGTCACGTAGAGCATGCCGTCCCGCCCGAGCACGATCTCGTCGGCTGAGTTCGCGGGTCCGATCCCGGCCAGGGTGATCACCCGCGGCGCGGCGCGGTGGTGGTCGAGGTCGACCACGCTGATCGTGCTGGTGGGGTTGAACGTCGAGACGATGTAGACGAGTCGACGCTCGACGTCGACGGCCATGCCGTTGGTCGAGGTGACGCTCGGGGCGAACACCGTCTGGCGTCCGTTGGGGTGGATCCGCGTCGTGCGGCCCGGGAAGCCGACGTCGCGGCTGGTGAGGAAGGACCCGTCGGGCAGACGCACCAGGCCGTTGGGCATGGCCAAGTTGCGCGCCACCACCCCCACCTTCTTCGTCCGAAGGTCGACGACGTTGAGCTTGCCGTCGCGCCTGCCGAGCTCGGCGGTGACGCCATCCGCGAACCCGTTGCCCGAGGTGAAGTAGAGGCGGCGGCCGACCACCACGTGCCCACCAGGGCCGCCGACACCCGAGACCAGGGTGCGCTTCTTCCTGCCGGAGTCGCTGAGCCGCAGGATGCTGCCGCTGCCGGCGAAGCTGCCCGCCGACACGAGCATCCCGCCCCGTCCGTCGAACGAGAGGTTCTCCAGGGTGCCGAGCCCGGAGATCACCGTCGAGGTGCGCCAGGTGGTGCAGGCTGCGATGCCGGACGCCGACGCGAACGCCGGACCGACGGTCGGGGAGAAGGTCAGGGCGAGCAGTGCCGACATCAAGATGGCGCCGAGCTTCGGCAGGAGGGGCAAGGGGCGGAGGTTCACGCGACACCAACGACGTCGGCCACTCCCAGGTCACGCAGCCGTCGTGCACGGTAAGTTCCCTCGCGCGTCCGTCCGGGACGCCGAACAGGAGGGACGAAACCGATGGCAGGGTCGATGGCAGGTCGGTTCGAGGGCAAGCGAGTACTGGTGACCGGATCGACCGGCGGGGTCGGGAAGTCGACGGTCGAGCTGCTGGTCGCCGAGGGCGCCGCCGTGGTCGGCGTCGACCTGAACCCGGTCGGTGACGACCTGCGCTGTGACGTGAGCGACGAGTCGTCGGTGCGGGCGGCCGTGGCCGCAGCCGCCGAACGCCTGGGCGGGCTCGACGTGCTGGTGAACGTCGCCGGCATCGACCAGTTCCGGCGCTTCGAGGACCTCGACGTCGCCACCTGGCAGCGGCACCTCGGCGTGAACCTGACCGGCCCGATGCTGATGAGCCACGCGGCGCTCCCCCACCTGCGCGAGAGCAAGGGCAACATCGTCACCATCGCCTCGATCGCCGGCCTGCGGGCCCAGCCGTACCAGGCTGCCTACTGCGCGTCGAAGGGCGGCGTCGTGCTGCTGATGAAGTCGCTGGCCCTCGAGCTGGCCGCCGACGGCATCCGGGTCAACACGATCTGCCCCGGCGGCGTGCAGACCGACCTGCCGACCAACGCCGCGGCCGAGCACGCCGACAGCCAGCTCGACTGGGGGCTGCTGATGGAGACCGCCGGCGCCCGCTACGGCTTCATGCCGCCCAGTGACATCGCGGACGCCGTGGCCTACTTGGCCTCGGACGCCGCAGCGTCGGTCACCGGTGCGGTGCTGTCGGTCGATCGGGGCACGGCCTGCTGACGGCCTGCTGACGACCCCGAAAAATCGACCGTGGTCCAGGGACCTGACGTGGTCAGGCCCCTGGACCCCCGAGATGAGTGGTCGGGTCAGCTGGTCGGCGTGGCCTCGGCCTCGGCCTCGCAGTCATCGAGGCGCGCCTGGGCGTGCTCGACGCGCTGCTGCTGAGCGGTCTTCGACTTCGCGGCCTTGGCTCGGTCGGCCTTGGCCTTCTTCAGCGCAGCCCTGGCCTCCCGCCGCTCCCGCGCGGTGTCGGACTGCTTGACCTCGTTCTTGGCCTTCGACACCCGCGCCTTCTGGCGCTCGAAGACAGCGGTCACACGAGCCAGGGCGTCCTCGGCCTTGTCGACCTGCTTCTGCTCCTGGGCACACGCCGGCTGGTCAGCGGGCGGAGCTGCCACGGCCGGGGTCGCCACCGCCAGGGTGCCGAGGGCGAGCGTCAGACCGGCAACACTGCCGGCGAATCGGGATGAGGTGCGCATGATGGTTCCTCTCGTGGAGACTCCCCAAGGCGGGGCGTTCATGACATACCTGTCGCGACGCCTCGAGCTTCGTTACAACCGGCCGAGAAGTTTTCCGACGCGTGTAACGCGGGGAGCCAGACGTGACAGGTACTCAGTGACAGCGACGCACCGCCATCGACAGACGCCAGAACGGAAACGATCTGTGAATCCGAGAATGAGTGATCTCATGCTCGACGCTCCCACGTTGGAGCCGCCCGACCACCTGGTCGAACAGCTTGCGGGTCTGGCTCGGGCCAGCACGCCCACAGCGCGGGCAGCGTCCCGTGCGGCGAAGGTGGCTACCGCCGTCGTCGGGGTGGCTGCTCTTTCCACCGGCGCCGCCTGGGCGGGTGGTGCCGTGACCGTGCCGGGCCTGCCGAGCCCCGATCTCTTCGGCCCCAGCCAGCAACGCCGTCACCGACACCCGAGCCCACCACACCGCCCGCCACGTCAGAACCAGCCGGCGAGACGCCCCCCGACCCCGTGGAGCCGTCCGAGAACGGCCGCCCCGAAGCGCGCCCGGGCAGGGACGACCGCCCGCGTGACCCACGCAAGCCGGACGGTGCGAGCTCGGAGCACCGTCAGGACGGCCCGCACAGCCAGCGCCCCGACTCACCGCCGGGCCTGACCCGCCCCGATCGCCCCGAGCGCCCCGAGCGACCGGCGCGGCCCGAGCGGCCAGCCCGGCCGGAGCGACCCGCCAAGCCCGACCATGCCGCCAAGCCCGACCAGGCGGCGAAGCCCGACCGCCGCCCGATCGGCCGGCACGCGCAGATCGGCCAGACCGGCCTGACCGGCCGGGCAGGCCCCCACAGGCCGGACCCAAGGATGGGGATGGCTGAGGACGATCTCCTCACACCGGCTCGGGCCGGTGACCCCGACGCCTGGCGAGCCCTCTACCGAGCGCACGCGGGGCGCTTGGTCGCGTGGCTTCGCACGCGCCCCTCGGGCGACACGGCCTCGACTGCCGAGGACCTCGCGTCCGAGGCCTGGCTCGTCGCAGCCTCGAAGATCGCTGACTTCGAAGGTGACAACGACGCGTTCGCCGGTTGGCTGTTCGGCATCGCCCGCAACCTGCAGGCCAACGTCCACCGACGATCGCAGCGACGGCGCACCGATCCGGTGGAGGACGACCCTGGGGTCGGCGTTCCCGACTCCACGCTGATTTTCGTCGGGCAAGACTGGATCTCCCACGTGCTGGCTCAGCTCCCCTCACGCGAGCGGGACGCGGTGGGGCTGATCGACGCGCTCGGGTTCGACACGGCCTCGGCGGCCGAGGTGCTCGGAATCAGCTCGATCGCGGTCCGTGTCGCGCGGCACCGCGGGCTGGCTCGGCTGCGGCGTTTGACGGCACCCGACGTGGCCACCACAGCCTGACGCCTGCGCTCGGGCACACTCGACCCGTGCTGCACCTGCGGATCACCGTCCCCACCGAGCTGACCGGCTCGGTGCTCGCGTTGTTCGAGGACGACGACGCAGTTAGCCAGCTCGCCGTCCTCGAGGGCGTGTCGCGGCGTCCCGTGGGCGACATCGTCCTGGTCGACGTCGCGCGCGAGGCCGCCGACAACTTCATCGAACGGCTCGAGGCGCTCGGGATCCCAGAGTGCGGCACCATCCACGTCGAGAAGGTGTCGACCTGGGTCTCGCGGGCCGGGTCTGGAGTCCGAACGGCGCACCCCAGGCGCGAGCGCCGACGCCGTCGTCTGGGCGGACGTGACACAACAGGCCTACGAGGAGACTGAGCTCAACTGGACGTACCTGTCCTTCATGACGCTGGCGACGTTGCTGGCCTCGATCGCGGTCATCGTCGACTCTCAGGTCCTGGTGATCGGCGCCATGGTGCTGGGTCCTGAGTTCGTCGCGATCGCGGCGCTCGGCCTGGCGGCGGTCCGTCGGCGCCCGGTGCTGTTCCGCCGCGCGGCCAGCACGCTGCTGGCCGGGTTCCTGGTGGCCATCACGATCGCGACGCTCGGGGCCGTCGTCGCGCGGTCGTTGGGCTGGATCAGCGCCTCCGACCTGACCGCCGACCGGCCCGGCACCGACTTCATCTACACCCCCGACAAGTGGTCGTTCATCGTGGCGCTGATCGCTGCGGCGGCGGGCGTGCTGTCCCTGACGTCGTCGCGTCTCGGCGGCCTCTCGGGCGCGTTCATCTCCGTCACCACCGTGCCTGCAGCCGGAAACGTCGCCCTCGGCATCGCCGTGTGGGTGCCATCGGAGATCCAGGGCAGCGCCATCCAGCTCGGCCTGAACGTGTCCGGCATGGTGCTGGCCGGCTGGCTCACCCTGACCGTGCAGAACTCGGTCTGGCGCCGCATGGACCGGATCCGTCGCCGGCGCGCGGCACGCCCCCTCTGATCCTGGATCAGGCGGTCGCGGCCGAGTCGTCGCCGTCCTGGGACGTGGGCTCACCGCGCAGCCGACGCCGCCGTTCGATCAGCTCGCTCAGCGCCGCGTCGAAGCGGGCGGTGCTCTCACCCACCTGGAGCTCGCCGAAGTAGTGCTGGCGCATCGCCATCCGGGCCAGGCGGAGATCGTCGCCGCCGGGCGTGCGCAGACGGCGATGCAGCACCTCGCCGAGCGCGTCGACGTTCGACTCGATGACCACGTCGGCGCAGCGACTGACCGGAACGTCGCAGCGGAGCCGCTCGGCGTCGCCGTGTCGATCGGTGATCAGGATCGGCTTCTCGGTGCGCAGGTAGAGCCAGTCGAGACCGACCGAGGAGACGTCGGTGACCATCGCATCGCACCCGGGGATGACGGCCAGGATGTCGCCCTGCTCGACCACGGTGTGCCCCGCCGTCACGTCCAGCAGCGCGGCGTCGGTCACGAGAGCGACTACTCGGCGATGCGCCTCATGGATGACGGGGTCGGTGCTGGTCACGATCTTCGGGTGCGGCTTGTAGACCAAGCGCACGTCGTCGAGCGCGAGGATCTGCCGAACGATCTTCGAGTCCGAGGGTATCGAGCGAGCTGAAGTTGTTGTAGTCAGCGTCGCCCTCCCAGGTGGGGGCGTACAGCACGGTCGACCGCCGGGTCGAGGGCAGCGCCGGTACCGGTTGGAGGTCCAGCTGAGGCCGACCCACGCGCACCAGTCGCGACTCGTCGAACTCCATGAGCTCGGCCCGGTAGCGCTGCACTGCAGCCTCGCCAGCGACGAACACCCGGTCGTAGGCCTTCGCGTTGTTGCTGGCCATCGACTGCTTGTCGCTCTCGCCGTGGTTGACGTGCACGTGGAGCTTGCCGGCGTCGATGAGCGACTGGAAGTTGAGCATCGAGTTGTTGCAGTAGAGCACCACGTCGGCATCGACGCGGGCATAGAGCTCGGTCAGCTCGGGGAAGGTCGGCGCCAGGGCAACGGGGAGGTCGGTGCGCTCGGCGATCAGCGCCGCGCTCGCCGCGTCGCGGGTGACGACACCGACCCGGTGGGTGGCGTCGAGCGTCTCCAGGACGGGCAGCCACTGCAGGAGCTGGTAGGCGCGCGTCTCGTCGTCGGCGAAGTAGGCAAGGACACTGACGCCGTCCATCCCGAGCGGGACGTCGTGGAGAGTCATGAGGTGCACCCGCAGACGGTAAGGCGTGTGGTGATCACGCAGGTTTTGCCCAGTTTATGCGGCACGTGGGCACGCGCTGCACCGCCCAGCAGGTCAGATGCTGGTCACCCCAGCGTCACTCGCGCGCGACAGTCAGACCGGCACGCGCGAGCGGATGAGCACGTCCGTCACGGCGTCGAGGAAGATCGGCCGCCACGCGGCATCGAACACGATCGAGGCGTGCCCGCCGGGCGAATCGTAGACGCGCGCATCGGGAATGAGCGCCGCCATCTCGCGCTGGCGAGCCGTGGCAATCGCCCGGTCGCGTGCGGTGACGACGACCGCGGTGGGGGCGGTGACATCGGGCAGCCAGCCGCGAGCGTCGAAGCGGCCGAGCTCGTCGAGAGCCTCGACGAGGCTCCAGGCGCTGGTGCTGCGGAACTCGGCCCAGGCCCAGTCGGAGAGGTCGGACCCGGGCGTGACGACGATCGGCACCTCGGGCAGCGCGGCGAGCCGGTTGGCCACCCGGGCGCGGGCGTGCGGGCGCAGCTTGAGGTTGGCGCGGCCGAGCCCGGCATAGAAGACCCGCTCGATGGTGGAGGCGTGCCAACGCGCCGCTGTGGAGCAGAGCACCAGCCCGGCCAGACGCTCCGGGTGCCGGCCGGCGATCACCTGGGCCAGCGCCCCGCCCATCGAGTAGCCGACGACGACCGCGTCGATCGATGCCGAGGACGTCGAGCGTGGCAGCGACGTCGTCGGCGCACTCCTCGAGGCTGAAGCGCTCGGACACGATGCCGCGACCGTGCCACCGCTGGTCGGCCATCACGATGCGGCAGTGCGGCGCCAGGTCGGCCAGCACGCCGTACCAGCAGAGAGTGGCGGTGGTGGCCAGGCCGTGCAGCAGCACGACCGTGGGCGCTCCGGGGAACGGCTCACCGGAGTCGACGACGAAGACGCGGCCACGCCCCGGGAGGTCGAGCATCCGACCCTCGGGCAGCTCGGGAAGCTGCGGGAAGCGCTGGGTGCGGCGGATGCCGAGGCGCAGCCCGCTGACGACTGACGCCGAGCGCGATCTGGGTGCCACCGAGGGCCAGCATGCCGACGCCGCGGGTGGTCGATCCGATGCCCTGCTTGATGAAACGGCTCATGCATGCTTGTTGGGAGCGGAGCGTGCCGGGTCGTTCGGTGGCGTGCTGTCTCGTCGATCCCGTCTCGAGCGGCGTCTCTTCAACGGCGTCGCGGTCGAGCTCGGCCAGCGCTTCGGGCAGGTAGCTCGCGAGCACCTCGACGTCGGGCAACAGGTCGGGGCAGGCCAGGAGCGAGAAGTTCATCCGGTCGACGTACGACCAGACCGTCACGTTGAGACCGATGCCGTCGGCCAGGGGGCCGACGCTGAAGAGGTCGGCGAGCCGCAACCCGCCGATACGGGCGCGCTCGCGCGGGCCCGGCACGTTCGACACGATCGCGGTGAAGGCCGCCGGGTGCCACGACGCGGCGCGCATGTGCGAGTAGGCGCGCACCGCCCACGAGAACGGGAGCGGCGGGGCGAACTGGGTCCAGTCGATGAGCGTGCGCTTGCCCATCCGTTCCTGCAGGGCCTTGGCGTGCGAGGTGGTGCGCGAGATGACCTGAAGTCGCTCACCGGGATCGTCGACGTCGGTGGCCAGGGTGGTGAACATGTTCGAGACCCGGTTTCCGCCGAGGCGAGGCGCCGCACCCCGCTCGTCGAGCCCGACCGGCACCCCGGCGGTCAACGAGGTCGCTGGGCGCTCGTCGTGGTCGGCCATCCAGCGCCGAAGAGCGCCGGACACCACGGCCAGGACGACGTCGTTCAGCGTGACGCCGTCGTGCTGGGCCCGGATCCGCTTGAACTCCGAGAGCGACAGCGTCGTGGTGGCGAAGGTGCGGCGCGGGGTCAGCGACCCGTTGATCGACGTGCGCGGGGCGTGCACGACGGGCAGCGGGACGCCGGTCTGCTCCGCCCGCCGGTACCTGCCGGCGGAGCGCAGTCCCGCGAACGTGCGGATCAGGAGGCCGGGCAGGTCGCCGATCTGTCGCGCCGCATCAGACCAGGCCCAGCGCAGCAGCTGGCGGCGTCCGGGCGTCTTGGTGGTCGTCAGGTAGGTGCCAGGCGCAGCGGTCGGCAGCTCGGCCGATCGCACGTCGGTGACGTTGCCGAGCAGGGCGTTGGCCGCTCCGCCGTCGGCGAGGGCGTGGTGCATCTTGCCCACCACGGCGATCCGGCCACCCTCGAGCCCTTCGCAGAAGTGCAGCTCCCACAAGGGGAAGCGACGGTCGAGCTGGGTGCTCGAGATGCGCCCGATCAGCACCTCGAGGTCGCGCATCGTGCCCGCACCTGGCACCCGGTGCTGGTGGATGTGTCGTGATGGGTCGACCGTCGGCCGGGTCACCCACACCGGGTGGTTGAGCCCGAACGGCACCGGCACCACCTGGCGGCGCAGCGGCGGCAGCTTCTCCAGCCGGGCCAGCAGACCTGCGGTGAAGGTCTCGAAGGTCAGGTGCGGGTCGCCCTCGAGGATCGCGATCTTGAGCGTGTGCATGTGCACGTCGGGCGTCTCGAGGTAGAGGAAGCCGGCGTCGACGCCCTCCATCCGCTCGATGGCCGGGTGGATCGTCATGCGCCCGACTCTGACACCGAAGGCAGGTCGCGCACCATCACCTTGCCGGAGGCGTTGCGTGGCAGCTCGTCGAGCAGCACCACGTCGCGCGGCACCTTGTAGCCGGCCAGACCCGGCCTTCACGTGGGCGCGCAGCTGGTCGGCGGTCGGCGATGTGCCGGGCACCGCGACGACGTACGCCGCGAGCCGCTGTCCGAACGCCTCGTCGGCGACGCCGATCACGACGACCTCGCGCACGTCCGGGTGCGCTCCGAGCATCTTCTCCACCTCGATCGGGTACACGTTCTCGCCGCCCGACACGATCATGTCGTCGTCGCGGCCCACCACGTAGAGGCGACCGTCGGCGTCGAGACGGCCCACGTCGCCGGAGACCATGAAGTCGCCGAGGAAGTCCTTGCGTGGCACCCGAGGTGTAGCCGTCGAACGGCGAGGCCCCGTGCACGACGATCCGCCCGACCTCGCCGACCGGGACGTCGCGACCCTCGTCGTCCACGACGCGCAGGAGCGTGCCGCGGACGGCACGACCGGCGGTGTCGGCGGCGTGCCGCAGGTCGGCGGGTCCGGCCACGCTGATCTGGCCGGCCTCGGTGGCGTTGTAGCTGTTGTGCACGACATCGCCGAAGCGGTCCATGAACGCCACGACGGCGTCCGGTCGCATGCGCGAGCCACTGGCCGAGACGAATCGCAGGCTCGAGAGCGAGTAGCGGTCGAGCACCTCGCTGGGCAGGTCGACGATCCGCTCGAGCATGACCGGCACGACACCGAGCCCGCCGGCCTGGTGCTCGTCGACGAGGGCGAGGGTCGCCTCGGGGTCGAAACGTCGGCGCATCACGATGGTGCAGGTCATGGTCGCGCCCACCACGAGCTGGCCGAAGCCCCAGGCGTGGAACATCGGCGCGGCCACGACCACGGTGTCCTCGCCGCGCCACGGAATGCGTTCGAGCATGCCGGCGAGCTCGTCGGCGCCGCCGCCGCCGCGGCGTGCGCCCTTGGGGGTGCCGGTCGTGCCCGAGGTCAGCAGCACGACCTTGCTGCCCGCTCGCGGCACCACCTTCTGGCCGGCGTGCCGGGTGATCAGCTCGTCGATCGTGGGGTGGGCGTGCGCGACGTCCAGGTCGTCGACCCAGCCGAGCACCTCGACGAGCCCGTCGATGCGGTCGCGGGCCTCGGTGACGACACCGGCGAACTCCTCGTCGTACACGATGATCGTCGCGCCCTCGCGCACCATCACGTCGGCCAGCTGCGGGCCGGAGAAGCCGGTGTTGAGCAGCAGCGCCTGCCCGCCCAAGCGCGAGTTGGCGATCAGAGCATCGACGATGCCGCGGTGGTTGCGGCAGAGGATGGCCACGGTCTCCGGGGTGCTGCCTGCCAGCTCGACGAGGCCGACAGCGAGCGCGTCGGCCCGCTGCTGCAACTCGCGCCAGGTGAGGCTGCCGCGCTCGTCGACGATCGCGGTGCCGTGCGGACGTCGGATCGCGGCGAGGCTGAAGCTGGTGGTGGCGTTCGTGCCCTGAGCTCGAAGCACCCGCACCAGCCCGACGTACTTGTCCGGACGCATCAGGGTGAGCATGCGGGAGCGCACCAGCACCGAGAACACCCAGAGCTGGGTGCGGAGTCCGGCTAGCTTCGACATCCCGATCAGCCCAGGACCGGGAACCGGCGCTGCCGCGCCGAGCTCGTCGAGGGCCTCCTGCATGCGACGCCTGATCTCGGCGTCAACCACCGTGGGGTCGGCGTCCGCCCCGAACTCCGCCTCGATGTCGACCGGGTCGAGCACCTGGGTAACGATCTTCGACGGGCAACGGGAGGTTGAGCGGGATACCGATGTTGAGGCCGAACGGAAAGCCGACCGAGATCGGGAAGAGGTTCGACCGCATCAGCTTGCGCGTGGGCAGGTGGCGCCCGATCCACTCGCCCCGGCTCAGGTGCAGCTGGTCCTCGTGGCCGCCGATGGAGACGACCGGCACGATCGGGACGCCGGCTCGCTGGGCCGTCCGCACGTAGCCAACGCGGCCGTTGAAGTCGATGACGTTCTGCTTGGTGAAGGGGCGGAAGGTGTCGAAGTCACCGCCGGGGAACACGATCGTCACCGCGCCGGAGGTGAGGATCTCGTGCGCCGCTTCGCGCGTGGCGGGAGTGAAGCCGAACTGGCGCATGATCGGGCCCGGCGACGCCGGTGAAGAGCATGTCGTGGGCCAGGCAGTAGAGCGGCCGCTCGGCGCCGAACGTCTCGGCGAACGCGACGGCCAGGACCGGCACGTCCATCGGCATCAGGCCGCCGGAGTGGTTGGAGACGATCAGGGCCCCGCCGTCCGGCACCCGCTCCATGTCGCGCACCTCGGAGCGGAAGTAGCCCTTCATGGCCAGCTTCAGGAACGGCAGCGCCTTGTTCAGCGCCTGGGGGCTGCGGCCCGCGAGCGCGCTCATGCTGTCGCTCGCGCGGTGACGTCGCGGGACAGGCGGTCGACCACGACGCGCAGCACCAGCGGGTTGCTGACCAGGCCCACGTGGCTGCTGAGCACCTCGACGTTCTCGGCCAACGGCTCGAGCCGCTCGTCGACCCGGCATCCGCGCCACGGCACGATGCCGTCGGTGCGTGAGTAGACAGCGGTCACCGGCACGGGCACAGGTTCGCGCAACCGGGTGATGATGTCGAGGGCGCGGTCGGACATGCCGTGCTTGGCGCGAGACCGCTCGAACATCGCGGTCGCCCGCGTGCGCTCCCCCTCTGCTCGCCACGGTGAACCGAGGCAGACGATGCGAGCGACCCGGTCGGGGTACTCGTGGGCCAGCCGGCGAGCCAGCAGGCCCCCGAAGCTCCAGCCGACGACGCTCACCGGCTCGTCGTACTGGTCGGCGACGGCCGAGGAACCGGTCGGTGAGGCCGTCGACCAGGCGGTCGGTGAGCCCGACGTTGGAGCCGAGCTGCCACCCGTGAACCCGGAAGCCGCGGCCCTTCAGGTGCCCGCGCAGCCGACCGGTCAGCCGGTCGTCGGCGGCGAAGCCGGGCAGCACGAGAACCGGGTGGCCGTGGCCGACGTCGCGACCGGGCAACGGCCGCGCTCCTGCGTCGATGATGCGGGACGCGGCGTACTCACCGATCACGCGAGGCAGCTCGAGGGCGGTCAGCGCTCGCGAGGGCGCTCGGTGGCGCGCGGACCGCTCCGACGAGGCTGCAGGTTCGGGGTTGTCCGACTGGAGGTCATACATGGGAGCACCGACTAAAGTAGAACGTGTTCTAGTTTGCCAGACTCTAATCGACGCGCGGGGTCCGTGCCAAGCCCGGTGCAGCCTCGGCACACCCAGATACAGCCCGTCCCTCGGCGCCGACCGGCGGATCGTCGGCCCCGTCGCCGGCTGGCGGGTAGGCCAGCGATCGCCGGTCCCTGGCGTGTCGAGGATCGACCCGCGGCCCGGAGGATTGGGCCTGGCTGCGAGCGGGTAGCAAGGGTGCCCACCACTAGGATCGAAGGAGCTCATCGTGTCGGACGACAAGCAGGCCGCCAAGGAACTGGTCGAGACGCTCAAGGACGGCGAGCGCGGCTTCGCCAGCGCTGCCGACAAGCTGAAGGACGGGGAGCACCCCGAGTGGGCAGCGACGTTGCAGCGTCTCTCCGAGCAACGCGCGGGCTTCGTCCAGGAGATCGTCGCACTTGGCCACGAGTACGGCGACGACGTCGACGAGAGCGGCACGGTCGCAGCAGCCCTGCACCGCGGATGGATCTCGCTCAAGGACGCCCTGACCGGTGATGACGCCGGGCGCCGTTCTCGAGGCCGCGTTGACCGGCGAGGATCACGCGGTCTCCGAGTACGAGAAGGCGCTCCAGCAGGACCTCAGCTCCGGGTTCAAGGACGTCGTGAGCCGTCAGCACGCAGCCGTGGTCGCCGCCCGCGACGAGGTGAAAGCACTGCGGGCTGCCAGCTGACACCACGTCGCGCTGCGGAGAACCGAGCCATGGCTGACGAGGTACAGCTCACCCCGGACGGGCGCTACATCGTCGTCGACGGACGACGCTGGCGGGCCACCGATCCGCAGATCCCTGAGGAGCGACGACAGGTGCTCACCCAGGTGCTGATGGCCTGGCGCCGCGAGGTCGGCCGTCGTCGGGGCACTGACGGCGAGGCGCGGCCCGTGCCGGCGTCCAGGCGGCCAAGGTCGCCCTGGGTGAGCGCGGCACGCCCTGGTGGGAGCAGACCTCCGCGAGCGGCGAGCCCGGTGGTCGACCGAGGTTGATGAGCCCCTGGCTGACTCGTCCGTAGACATGCATCCGCGCCGCGTGATCGACACCCTCTGGGGTGTCGTGGCCGTCGATGATCAGGGCAAGGGTGGTCGTTCAACACTCGACGAACGGACGCACCATGCCCTTGACCTCGCTGTGGCAAGGCCGGCACGAGATCGCGGCCCTGGCTCCCGATGCGCCGCCCACGAGAGCGGTGGGCGGCGGGTATGACGTCGTGATCGTGGGTGCGGGCATCACCGGACTCACCACCGCGGTCCTGATGGCCGAGGCCGGGTTGTCGGTGCTGGCGCTGGAAGCACGCTTGGTGGGTCACGGCACGACTGGTCGCAGCACCGCGAAGATCAGCCTGCTGCAGGGCACCCAGTTCTCCCAGGTGGCGCGCCACCACAGCGACGCCGTAGTGGCCGACTACGCGGCCGCCAACCTGGAGGCACAGGCCTGGCTCGCTGACTTCTGCGAGGGTGAGGACGTCGACCTCGACCGGCGGCCTGCCTACACCTACTGCACGACGGCCAGCGGGGAGGACGCAGCCCGTCGTGAGCTGGACGCCGCTCGTACCGCCGGACTGCCTGTGACGTGGGTCGACGACGTGCCGCTGCCGTTCGCGACGCGAGGGGCCTTGCGGATGGACGCCCAGCTGCAGGTCGACCCGGTAGCGCTACTTCTGCGGCTGCGGGCGCGCGCCGAGGCCCTCGGTGCCATCGTGATCGAGAACGCTCGAGTCACGGGCGTGCACGGCAGCGGCCCGGCCACCGTCACCACCGAGCACGGTGAGGCGCGCGCATCCACCGTGGTCGTCGCCACCAACACTCCGATCCTCGACCGAGGTGGGTACTTCGCGCGCGTGGAGGCAGCGCGGTCCTACAGCCTGGCCTTCCGCACCGACGGTCCACGGTCGACGGCATGTACCTCTCGACCGACCAACCGAGCCGGTCGCTGCGAGACGCGGTCGATGGCGACGGGCGATCGCTGCTGCTGGTCGGCGGCAACGGTCACACGACCGGGCGGACGCCGTCCGCGCGCGCTCGGCTTGACGAGATCCGCGAGTGGACTCGATCGGAGTTCGGCGAGCTCGACGAGATCGCTGCGTGGTCGGCACAGGACTACGTGCCCCACCACGCGCTTCCATATGCGGGTCCACTCCTGCCGGGGCGGACGCACGTGCTCTTCGCCGGCGGCTTCTCGAAGTGGGGGATGACCAACGGGGTCGCCGCCGCACAGGTGCTGACTGGTCGGATGGCGGGCGATCTGCCCACGTGGGCGGGGGCCTTCGACACCTGGGCTCCGCGCGAGCTGGCGGGACTCCCAACCGCCGTGCGCGCCAACGCCGAGGTGGGTCTGGCCATGACCACCGGCTGGGTCGGCGCCTGGCCCGCGCGGGCCTCCTCGACGGCGCCGCCCGAGGGCGAAGGAGTCGTGGCTCGTCAAGGCATCGGGGGCGCCGGTGGCGGTCTCGACCACCGATGGCGTCACCCGACGCGTCAGCGCGGTGTGCAGCCACCTCGGTGGCGTCGTGGCCTGGAACGACGCCGAGACCAGCTGGGACTGTCCGCTGCACGGATCCCGCTTCGCCGCCGACGGCCGTGTGCTCGAGGGCGTCGCCACGTGCGGGCTGACGCGGCGCGACGACACCGACGCCGAGCCCGGCGACACCGAGACGAAGGAGACAGCGTGAGCACCAACACCCGTCTGGTGCAGGCCTCGGTAGACGAGGTCTGGGCCGTGCTGAGCGACGGTTGGCTTTATCCCCTGTGGGTGGTCGGTGCCTCGCGGATGCGCGACGTCGACGACAACTGGCCACAGGTCGGCGCGCAGCTGCATCACTCAGTCGGCGCCTGGCCCGTGCTATTGGACGACACCACCGAAGTGCTCGAGGCCGAACCTCCGACGAAGCTGGTGCTGCAGGCTCGGGCTTGGCCCACGGGCGAGGCCCGCGTGACGCTGCGCCTGCACCCGCGTGGCGAGGAGACCGAGGTGGTGATCGAGGAGCAGGCCGTCACCGGTCCCGGCGCCTTGGCTCCCAAGTTCCTGCAGGACCCGCCGCTGGCCTGGCGCAACGTGGAGGCACTGCGCCGTCTCGCCTTCGTCGTCGAGAACCGGCCCTGACGTCGAATTGTTCGCTGACCCGTCCTCTATAGAGGACGGGTCAGCGAACAACCGGGCTCAGGTTGCCAGATCGAGCTGCTGGACGACGCCGCGGGCACCGTGCCGGCACTCGCCGCTGTGCCACCCGAGCGCGCCGGCCTCGGCGCCGACGGTGGCCGCCTGCTCGGCGTCCTTGAGCTGGATCAGGAGCGAACCGCCCACGGGGAGCCGGTGGGTGCTCGCCCGCAGGATCGAGCGCGTCACCGACAGCCCGTCCGCGCCACCGTCGATGGCCAGGGTCGGGTCTTCGGGGAAGGCCGCGACGTCGCGGGACAGCACCCACGGCGGGTCAGCCACGATCATGCTGAACCGTTCGCCGGGGAGCAGTGCGCTCTCGATCTCCCCCTGGCGCACCTCGACGCGGTCGGCGATGCCCGCCGCCTCGGCGTTGCCGCGCATGAAGGTGCACGCGACCGGGTCGAGATCGACGGCCACGAGGTCGCGGCCACTCAGGTCGGCCGCGAGCAGTCCGATATGCCCTGCTCCCGCTGCAGAGCTCGAGCATCGGGCCCGGTGAGGCGGACGCCGCGAGCTCCGCGGCCCAGCGCGACTGGAGCTCGGTCCAGCCACGCGGTTGCAGGATGCGTTCGTCGTAGCTGATCCGGAGGTGCGCGAACTCCATCGTCGCCGCCGTCATCACGGGCGGTTTCCGGGCGGCAGCCGCTTGTGGGTGCCGTCGCACCAGGGCGCCCTGCTGGTGCAGCCACAGCGGCACAGGGCGGAGACCGGTCGAGAGCTCTCGTGGCGCACGCCGTCGGCGTCCTCGACCGTGACCGGTCCGCGGATGAGGGCCGGCCCGCCGGGGCACAGCACGATCGGTGGCGGGTGACTCGACCTCGGCTCGGTCATGCCGCGACCCCCCAGCTCTCCAGGAGCGCACGGGCCGTGCGCGCCTCGAGGTCGAGGCACGTCCAAGCGCCGAAGAGCACGTCGTCGAGCAGGTGTGGCTCCTCAGCCACCAGCACCTCGCACACGTCGCGGGCCGCCAGCTGCTCGTGCACGGCGTCCGCCTCGACGTGCTCGTCGTAGTAGGCGATCATCGCGGCCGGCAGCTGGAGTCGCTTGAAGGCCTGGGCCAGCTTCTGGGAGGGCAGCGAGCTCGTGGCCTCGACGGCAGCGAAGTGACCGAGCGCCGCGCCCCGCAGGCGACGGTGGAGCCCGAACATCGTCAACGTGCAGTTCTGCTCCAGCACGACTGGCAGGGCAGTCGTCGATGTGTGCGCCATAGCTCGCGTCGATGCCGGCGGCCGCCAGGCCGCGTTCGAAGAGGTGGTGGTGCAGCCGCGTCGGGTCGCCGGCGCCGTACTCGTCGAACTGGATGGTCATCAGCGCGGCCTTGACCCGGGTGCCCAGGCGCGGCACGACCCAGGCGGTGGGGTCGGCCTCCTTGAGGTGGTAGATCGACCGTTGGCGCAGCAGCTCGTGGGCCTGCTCGACCGTGCCGTGGTGGTGCAGGTGGCGCGCCAGCGAAGGACCGTCGTGCTGGTCGATCAGGTTGAAGAGCGCCGTGGCCACGACGTCGTCGGCCGCGACGACATGGCCTTCGTCGGCCCAGCGCTTGCGCAGTCGCACCTCGAGGTCGCGCTCGAGCGACCCGCGCAGCGCCACGAGGTCGGGCTGCCACTCCCACGTGTCGTCGACCTCGTCGAAACCGCGGTAGTTGAGCTCCTGCAGGGCCCACAACGTGATGGCCGCGTCGTCCTCGTTGTCGGGGGCGGAGTCCAGCCAGCTCCCGGGCAAGGACCCCTCAGGGGTTGGGTGCGCGAGGGTGCGAAACAGGGTGGCGCTGAGCGCACCGCGAGCGGTTGGCAGCCTCATGTGAGAGACCGGGACGTCGGAACTGGCATGTCTCGATCTTCACAACGTCCGTGGTGGACGTCTTCGCCCACACGGGTGTCTGCGCTGGTCACGTGGGTTTCTCAATGCGTGTTCTGGTCACGGTGCTGATTGGCGTTGGGCCCGGTCGCGCCCTCATCAGGCTGCCCGGACTCGCTGGGCGGGTAGCCGGCGACCGCCTGGTCGTCGCTGATGGGTGTCTCGGCCTCGTCGGGGTCGAGTCGAACGACCTCAGACACGGAGGCGCCGTCGTCCTCGGCCTGCCGCTGCTCGACTGATCCGTTCGGCGACGTCACGACGACGCCAGCCTGTTCAGCGCTTCGGTCATCTGGTCCTCGGTGTCTGACGCCAACCTTCTCGAAGATCACCTTGACGATCGGCGTCGCAAGCTTGGCAACACCCTTCATCTCGATGTCGGCCCGGTAGGTCACCTCACTGCCGCCAGCGCTCGGCTTCACGGTGATCGTGTCTGTCGAGGTAGCCGTGTCGTTCTTGCCCACCAGGACCACGGTGTCGTCAGTTAGCTCAACGAGCGTGTAGTCGAGCTCTGTCGAGACGCCGGCGATCTTCGAGACGTTGTGGAACGTGGCGCCCACCGTCACTGGGCCGGCGCCATCGGTGCGCTCGCACGACTCGGTGCCTGGGTCCCACTCCTCGGCCTTGGTGAAGTCCTTGAGGTAGTCCAGGACCACCGCCGGCTCGGGCTTGACCTGGAAGGTTCGCGTCACTGTCGTCATGCCAACGGACGCTAGATGCCTGAGTACTGGTGGAGATCACCCTTCGGTGGCTCGGCCGGTGGGCGAGGAGCAAGATCACCCGTCCGAGCGATGGAACTCGGTCTCTACGGCACTACCTTCCGATGCGGGGAGGACCGGAACGTCGCGAGCGGAGAGGCCGACCATGCAGATGGAGCTCAGTGTCACCAGTGCCCGGAGCAAGGCACGGGTGCTCGACGCCCTGCGCGAGCAGGGGTACTGCGCCTCCCCCGGCGGCGTCCGGTTGGCCTATCCCTTCACCGTGCTGGTGGAGGACATCGACGAACCTGACCCGCCCGGGTTCTAGAGGCTGCACCGAGGTGTCGAGCCCTGCGCCGGCACCATTGCTCAAGCCACAGTCGTGTCGTAGCCGGGCGAGCCCGACGCGAGACCGCGTGGTTCTGGTCGGGCTGCACGAGCGGTGTCAGCCCAGCCGGTCGAGGCCGAACGCCAGGAGAAGACCCAGCGCACTTGCCACGCCGGATGCGTAGCTGTCCTCGGCGAACGCGTCGGGAAAGACGGTATCGGCCAGAGAGCTCACCACGGCTCCTCCGGCAAAGGCTTGGAGCAGGCCCAGGCTGGAGGAAGGCGCGTCACCGAGCAACAGGTACCCGTGACTGCAGCCACAGCGAGCACCAGTGCGGCGCCGCACCAGACACCGAGGACGGTGCGCACGTCATGATCGTCCTTCATGTCCCGGGCACCACCGGCCGCTTCGGGAAGGTTGGACAAGAAGATCGATCCCGACAGGGCAGCCACCTGCAGCGGTGACGCCGAGATGAGCGCCACGCCCAGTGCGAGGTTCTCCGGAACGCCATCGAGCGACACTGCGGCGAGTAGCCCCGTGCCGCTGTCTCGCCCGAACGTGGCGGCCAGCCATCGCGAGACCAACGCAAAGCCCAGCGCGCCAGAACATCGCGGCCAGTCCCACGGACCAGAAGGGTGCGACGTCGAGCGCAGGCCCGACCAGCTCCAGCACTACGGCGACGATCAGCGCGCCCGCCGGCCAAGGCGACGACGAAGCCCTGGACCGGCCTCGTCAGTGGAAGACAGGCACCCCACACCGCGCCGGCGACCAACGCCAGGGAGACCACGCCGATCACCACGAGTGCCATGAGATCCCGCCTCGGCGCTGCAGACGTCAGGCTGCGCGAGGGGCGAGCGCGGCTGCGTTCACCTCGGAGACCCCACCCGGTGAGCAGCCGGGATCGACCGAGGCGATCAGCGCGCGGACGGCGGAAAGGTCACCCGCGTCAACGCCCCGGACACGCACGGGGAACGGGTTCCCCATCCGCGCGCTTCCGGCCTCAGCCCGGTGGCCGAGGTCATTGAGCAGGAGCATAGCTCGGCGCAGGGCCTGGGCATCGCTCAGCGAGAACTCGATGATCATGCGACCGAGACCAACCGCGGTCGCGGGGTGCCGCACAGGTCGTCGAGGTCGACCAAGACCATTGCGGATGCCCCAGAGGATCGCTTGCGCACGACTCTCGATGCCGATTCGCCGATAGGCAGATCGCACGTAGGTCTTCACGCTGTTGATCGACAGGTACAGCTCATCGCAGATCTCGCGATTGCTGTAGCCCGAAGCGATCAGCTGCAGGACGCTCAGCTCGCGTGGCGTGAGGTGCTCGACCCCAGCGGTGGAGCCGAACTCGTCGGGATCTGGGAGGTTGATGCGGACGGACATGCGTGTACTCCTTCTCGCTACTCGACTCAGGACGGTCTCTCACAACCACCCGGTGCCAGGGCTTCGGCGGCACGGTCGTTGCAGGCCCACGCCATCCGTGCTCAGTAAGACCTGCCCCGCCCCACCTCGACGAAGCCACCCGCAGGGGTGGTTCGCGCGGGACGGGCAGCGTGGCGCCGGCCAACCCGCTACGCGGCCGTCACCCTGGCCGACCTTCATGGCTCGACACGCGCCGAAGGGCGGAGGACAGGTGGCCTGGAGAGCGGAACGCCCGGACGCGCGGGTCGATCAGCAGATTCACGTCGACCAGCCCGTGACGCAGTCCCCACAGGACCGCCTGTGCGCGGGTCGTCACGCCGGCCTTGCGGTACCCACTGCGGATGTGGGTCTTGACCGTGTTCAAGGAGAGGTAGAGCCGTGTGGCGATCACGTCGTTCGAGTAACCCGCGCTGATCAAGGTCATGATCTCGCGTTCGCGCTCGGTCAGCTCCTCGAGGGAGTCGCTGTCCGGCAAGTTCACGTCAACCACCATTGCTCACCTCCGATAGTGAGAACCAGACACGGCCACTTTCCGTGACAAGCCGATCGACCTGTTGTCGCGATGCCGATGACAGGCCCGCCCTGCGCGTCACCTCCCCCCGGAGACGGATTCCGAAACTCACCCAGAGGGTGAAAATTGGTCACCTTCATGGGTGTCGTGCACGCATGCCATCGGGGTGAGGCTGCCGGTATGACGACCATCCCTGAAGAGCAACCAGCGGAGCAGCCCGATCACGTTGAGCCCACGTCTCCCGACGAGGCGCACCCCGACGTCGTGCCGAGCCTGGATCCCGACCAGCCCTCGGCAGATCCCCAGACGCAGCCAGCGCCCGAACCGGAATGAGGCTCGCGCAAGGGTGAGTGCGCGTGTCGAGGTCTGACCCAGCCCCATCTCGATCCCTGCGCAGAGCTGTCGCCGAAACGAGCATCGCTCGCCCCTAGGCAGCGGCGCGCGAGTGGATCAGGCGTTGCTACTTGATGACGGCGTCGACGGTCTTTTTAGCGCGCTCGGCTGAGACGGCTTCGTCGGGGCCGTCTTGCGGCGCTCGATCATCTCCTGCCCGATCTCTCGGAGCACCGTTCGACTCAGGCCCTCACGCACCGTGGGGAACCACTCGTCCTCTTCCTCCTCGATGTGGTGCCGCACGTTCTCGATCAGCACCGTCGTCTTGGCGGTGAAGCGCTCGGCGTCCGGCTTCATGCCGACCAGCTCCATGACCAGGACGTCGGCGACGTGGTGCTCCTCGTACGACTCCAGGATGTCGTCCTCGACCGCGGGCAGCAGCTCGCGGACGCGCGGGTACATGACCTCGTTCTCGAGGTAGGTGTGCACGGTGAGCAGCTCGATCATCTTCGTCACCAGCTCGCCCTTGCGGACATGGGCGTTGGGGCCGAGCTTCTCGAAGTCGCGGAACGTCTTGAGGATCTCCTTGTGGTCCTGCTTGAGCAGGACGATCGCGTCGGTCGACATGGTGGGCTCCTCGGGTAGCGGCGGCGGGGGTTTGCCGACGACGCTAGGGACTCGCCCGGCCACGCGCGCCACCCGCAGGGGCGGCACCAAACCGGTCGCTCGCGGCCGATGGTGCGTCGTGAGCGCAGGCTCGCTCAGTCGGCCCGGTCACACCGGTTCGAGGCGGACGGCCACGCCGTTGAGGACAGCCATCCCGGCCAACCGTTCGAGGTCGTCAACCTCGCTGGACATCAGCTGGTTCACGTTGGCTCCGCCTGACGGCGTTCGCCAGGTTCCAACCGCCGCGGTGCCCCCAGCCGTGCGGCACGGCGATCGTGCCGCGCCCCACCTCGTCGGTGATCCGCGCCCGGGTGACGATCGAGGCGGACGCCGAGACGATGCGCACCTCACCGCCGTCCACGAGCCCCGCCGACGCGGCGTCGTCCGGGTTGATCCGCGCAGCGTGGACATGCGGGCGGCGCCCTTCATCAACGTCGCGCTGTTGTGCATCCACGAGTTCTGCGAACGCATCTCGCGCAGGCCGATCATCCGGATCGGGAAGGCGTCGTCGTCCGGGTGACGAGACCCCAGCCGCGCCAGCTCGTCGGCGATCTCGGGAGGGTCGAGCCGCACCAGGTGGCCCGGGTGCCGCACAGCGTGCTCGCGGCGACCGGTGGCAGCGAACTCGTCCAGGACGACGCCGTGGGGGTGCTCGCGCGTGGAGCGTGCGACCGAGAGGCCGCCGCGGCGCAACCCGAAACGGTCGCCGTAGGGGCCGGTGCGGACGAGCAGGCCGAACATGCGCCGCGGCGTGATGCGGGCGAGCCCCGACTTCTCCGCGGCGAGCAGAGCGCGGTTGAGCAGACCGGTGCCGCGGCCGTTGACCGCGAGTCCCATGCGGTGGAGGAGCTCGCTCGAAGATCTCCCACTCCTGCCTGGCCTCCCCGTAGGGCTCGACCACGGCCTCCGTGGCCTGGAAGAAGGGTGTGATCGCGGTGGAGGTGAGCACGTTGGGCAGGTCCTCGCGCTCCAGGAAGGTGGTCGTCGGCAGGATGTAGTGGGCCAGCTTGCTCGTCTCGGTGACGTAGAGGTCGAGGGAGACGAGCAGGTCGAGCTCGTCCAGGGCGGCCGAGAGCTTCGCTCCGTCGGGGGTGGAGAGCACCGGGTTGCCGCCGGTGATGAGCATCGCCCGGAGTCGGCCGGGACCGGGCGTAGTGATCTCCTCGGCCATGATCGAGGCCGGGAAGATACCCATGATGTCGGGGAAGTCGCCGACCCGGCTCCGCTTGGCCCCGTAGGTCATCCGCCCGGCGCGCTCGGCGAGATCCTCGAGCGGGATGACCCCGTGGGCGAAGAGCATGCCGCCGGGACGGTCGAGGTTGCCGGTGACGATCGACAGGGCGTCGAGCAGGTAGTTCACCAGGGTGCCGTGCCGTCCCAGGCAGGCACCGGTGCGCCCGTAGGCCGCCGCGGTGGGGGCTGCGGCGAAGTCCCGCGCGAGATCGCGCACGACGTCCGGAGCCACGCCCGATTCGATCTCGGTCACCTCGGGCTTGAAGTCGCGCACGGCCTGCCCGAGCCACTCGACGCCGGTGGTCTGCTCGGCGACCGCCGCCCGGTCGACCAGATCCTCCTCGAAGAGGACGTGCAACATCGACAGCAGCAGCCAGGCGTCGCCGTCGGGACGGACGGCCACGTGCTCGTGGGCGCGTGCAGTCTCGGTGAGACGTGGGTCGACGACGACGACTCGACCGCCGCGCTCGACGATCGCCTTCAGCTCTTCCTTGATACGTGGCGCCTTGATGACACTGCCGTGGGAGACGTGGGGGTTCGCGCCCAGCATGAACAGGAAGTCGGTGCGTGGCAGGTCGGGGAACGGGAGCTGGCTGGCGGCGTCGTAGAGCAGCTTGCTCGCCACGAAACGGCTGTTGACGTCCTGCGAGCCGACGGTGAACTGGTGCACGACGTCCAGCCGCGAGCACCACAGGCCAGACCAGACCGGGGCGGAGTAGGAGAATCCGGGCGGGTTGCCGAGGTAGTGGCCGAGACCCGCTCCCCCGTGCTGGTCCCAGATGGCGCGCAGGCGCAGCGCGATGTCGTCGAGTGCGGCGTCCCACGACACCTGCTCGAACGTGCCGTCCGTCGCGGCGACGCAGCGGGTGCAGCACTCGATCGGGGTCGTTCTGGATCTCGGTGAACGCGATGCCCTTCGGGCAGGCCTGACCACGGGAGAGCGGGTGCTCGTCGTCGGGCCGGAGCGAGGTGAGTCGGCCGTCCTCGACGGTGGCGACGAGACCACAGAGCGGCTCGCAGATCCGGCAGAAGGTGGGCTTCAGCTCGACGTCGGGCACCGGCACAGGATGCCCCCCGCCCCTCCACTGGTCAACAGTGTTGACCCGGGGTGGCGCGGCGAGGCAGGTCGCGCATCGGCGTCCCCTACGCTCACGCCCGTGACCCACCCCAACCGCTGCGCGTCGCCGTGTGGACCACCGGCAACGTGATCCGCCAGGCGGTCCGGGCCATCGTGGCCCGCGACGACCTGGAGCTGGTCGGCGCGTACGCCCGCTCGCCGGCCAAGTCCGGCGTCGACGTCGGGGAGCTGTCCGGCCTGGGCCGTCACCTCGGCGTCACGGCCACGAATGACGTCGACGAGCTTCTCGGGCTCGGCCTGGACGCATCGTGTACTCGCCGCTGCACTTCGACTCGGCCGAGCCGCCCGCCTGCTGCGGGCCGGGGTCGAACGTGGTCACTCGGCGGAGCTCATGACCGGCACGAACCTCGGCGCTCGACCGAGCAGGACGCGCTGCGCAGCGCCGCGCTCGAGGGCGGCGCCACGCTCTTCGGCAGCGGCATGAACCCCGGCTACGCCCAGCTGCTCGCCGCGGTGGCGGCGGGGATCAGCAGCGGCGTCGAGCGGGTGACGGTGGCTCGAGTCGGTCGACGTGCAGCCAGTTCGTCAGCGACGCCAACTTCGAGGCCGTGGGGTGGGGTCGACCCCGCGACGACCCCGGCCATGCCGACGACGTCCGAAGCCGGGACCGCGGTGTTCGCCGAGGCCGTCGAGGTGCTGGGCCGGCTGCTCGGCGTCGAGCTCGACGAGACTGCGTGCGACGTCGAGTTCGCCCACGCCACCGAGGACGTCGAGGTTGCCGAGATGGTGATCCGCCAGCGACCACGTGGCCGCGATGGACGTGAACTGGGTCGGGGTGCTCGACGGGCGTGACGTCGTCGACGTGCAGTCAGCGCTGGTTGGCGAGCGACCGCATCGAGCCGGCCTGGACCGTCGAGCACGGCTACATCGTCGAGGTCGTGGGTGACCCGAACCTGCGGCTGAAGCCTCGACATCTGGCCGACCGACGACGACCTGGCCCACCTCGACAAGGAGACGATGCACAGCATCGGCATGCGCATCACCGCCGTGCCCTCGTGAACGCCATCCCTGCGGTCTGTCGCAGCCGCGCCCGGCATCGCCACCTACGCCGACCTGCCCGTCATCACCTCGCCCCTGGCGCGGTCTTAGTCGAGCCCAGAGCGCTCGGTGTGCCTGCCCGGGTGACTGGTCCGTGGCCGAACCGACGTGGCGATGAACAGGGCTCGGCGAATTCCCATGCCCACCGATGGAGCCGTCGCCCAACGACCGCCACGTCGGACTACCTGCTGAGAAGTGCGAGAATATACTCGCACTAACTGGACAGGATGATATTCTCCCATTCGTCTAGTGGGAGACTATGCTCCCATAACGAGGGGTGACGTCATGAGTAACTCAAGCAGCTGTTCGGTCACAGCGGGCGCTAGGAGAAGAGCTGGCACGTCTGCGGTACGACCGCGGACTTACCCAGGACGAGCTGGCAGAGGACCTCGGCATCACCCGCAGGTACCTTTACGAGACCGAATCGGGAAGGCCGAGCCTCTATGGGACGAGACTCTTTGAGCTGCTTCGGGAACTCGGTGCCCACCTGGAGATCGTCGACGACGACCCTTCTCCGCGCCAGCAGCAGCGCCGCCGTTCGGCTGGTGCTACTGCCGGGGGGCTGGCCGAGTGACTCGAGACCCGCTCGACGTCTGGATCTACGGGACGCACATCGCGACCATCGACGAGGACTTCTCCGGGCGTTTGAGGTTCACCTGGACCGATGAGGGGCGAGACCGCTGGGGGCGCGGCGCGCGGGTGATCTCAGCGAAGCTGCCGACCGGCGACAAGATCGTCTCTCCGTGTGGTGCTCAATTACCTCGACGGGCTGCTTCCGGAGGGCAACGCCCGGGTCAACCATGCACTGACCGCCGGAGTACCGCCCAGTGACACGTTCGCCCTCATTCGCGAGTTCGGCCGTGACACCCTCGGAGCGGCCATCTTCACTCCTGCCGGAACCCCGAACCCGACCCAGAGCGGCCGGTACGAGCCGCTGACCGATGACGAGGTTGCCGAGCGCCTGCGGAAGGCAGACGAGCACCAGCCAGCGTCGCTGGCCCGCACGACGGAGTCATCCACGCTCCCCGGGATGGTTCCGAAGATCACGCTGCACCGCGCTGAGTCGACCTGGTACGCGTGCAAGGACGGGGCCCCCTCCACGTGGATTCTCAAGCGTGCCGACCCCCCAGGCGCGGACAGCTCGGATGTCGTGGACACCGAGGTCGCGAGTCTGGTGTTGGCACGCATGCTCGGTCTGACGAGCGTTGAGGCGGAGGTACTCGACTTCGGTGACGTTCGAGCGATCGCAGTCTCGCGTTACGACCGCGACTCCGACCAGGCTCGCATTCACCAGGAGGACCTCGCCCAGGCCACGGGGCTGAACACTCAGGACCCGAACCGGAAGTTCCAGTGGGGTTCGAACATGCCGGCACTGGTGCAGGGGGCGTCGGTTCTTCGCCTCGACGGTGGCAACCCTGACGATCTTCTCCGCCTGACGGCCTTCTCGTTCCTGGTCGGAAACACCGACATGCACGCCAAGAACATCTCGTTCCTTCGCCCTGACGACGCGCGGGTAGAACTGAGCCCGGCGTACGACATAGCCATGCATCTCCATCACCCCCGCGACAATCGCCGGTCGGCCCTCGACATCAACGGCAAGTACCTGATGGCGAACCTGACCATTCACGACGTCGTGGCGGAGGGCACGAGCTGGCGCATCCCGGCCAAGCGCGCCGAACGCGTGGTTGGGCAGACCACCGCTGCGCTGTCCGACGCGCTGCGCTCGATCGATCGAAGCGCTCACCCCGGGGTGTCCTCCAGAGCTTGGGACGTCGTGGAGAAGCGGACCGAGACGGCGCTCAGCCTCCTTGCTGGTTCCCAAGGTGGCTCACCGGACTCCGGCCAGTCCCCCGCCGAGACTCCTGCCAGGACGAGCGGTCCTCGCCGGCGAGGACCGCGACAACCGTGACGAGTGTGGGGCGGGACTTCGGCGCTGAAGATGTCCGCGACAGGCGAGCTACGTAACCCCGATGGACAGTTGGGCGTTGATGGCGCGTGGCACCAGCTACTTCCCGCTTCGGTCTCGTGTCTGCTGTCGCGGTCTTGCTGGGGTTGCTCGTGACACCGCCATCGGTGGCCATCGACGAGGCCCTCGCACCGCTGGTCGATGAGGCCGCCCTCGGCGTCCCAGGGCGTCTGGTCGTCCAGGGCGACGGTGTGCGTGCCGTCATCTCCACGCGGCCGTTCCGAATTTCAACGTTCGACGCCCACGGACGAGTTGTCGTGAACCAGGTCGCGAACGAGCGGCCGGCGCCACTGGTCGGCACGACACTCGAGCAACCTGGGGGCGCGGACTCCAGCGACGACCGCGCCCTCTACTCACCCTTCACGTTCGAGGTCGGACTGGGGGCCGTGGCTCAGTTCCCAGCCAGTCCCTGGGTCGGCGCACTGATCGGCGCCGGTCGTGCCGGCATCCAGTACTCGGCGCGCGACGTCGTGGCCTACCGGACGATCGGAGGCGGACTTCGAGCTGACGGTCTCGACCAACGACCCCCTCGGGCGTCAGCTCGTGGTGCGCGTGCGTGCCGCGGACCTGGGGACCATGTCCGTCTCGATGCGCGTCACCCCCGACCTGGGCGTGTCCGCCGTGGCCACCAGCTTCGTCAGCCCGGCCGGTGAGGCCTTCCACGGGTTCGGTGGGCGGCACACCCGGGTCGACCAGCGCGGCCGCACGCTGACTGGTTGGATCCAGGCGCAGAACGTCTCGGCCGGTCAACTCCAGCCTGGCGTTGACCAGATCCCCGGGACCGGCGACGAGGAGTACCTGTTCCCGAACTGGCCAAGCGCCGCCTCGGCGACGAGACCACCGACTTCTCCTTCTCCAGCGGTCTGCCATCCATCGTTCCCGACATGCTCAATCGCGCCGTCGGGGGCTCCTGGGGGTACACCACGGAATCGGAGGCTACTTCGACTTCGTCTCCGGCGCCGTCACCGAGGAGCTGTTCACCCGATGGCACCAAGCCGCAGCCCTGACACCCTACTTTCGTGTGCACAACTCGTCCTCGACGGGAGTGAAGATGCCTTGGGACTTCGGACCCACCGCACTGGCGCGTTTCCGCCAGTCCTCCCGGCTCCACGCTCGAAGCGCTGCCCTACCTACGTCGACTCCAGCGCATCACGCTCCGAACCGGAATCCCGCCGACCAGACCGCTGTGGCTCGAGTTCCCCGGTCAACCGCGCCTTCACGGCGTCTCCGACCAATGGATGCTCGGACCCGACATCCTCGTCGCACCCGTGCTCCGAGAACGAGACCGCACCCGCACTGTCCTGCTGCCACGCGGCTGCTGGCGGTACGTACCTACCGGAGAAGCAATGGCCGGCGGACGATCCGTCCGAGTCGCGGCAAACCTCGGAACCCTCCCCTACTTCACCGGGTGCAAGCAAGCACCCTTCTAGTCCCAGACGCAGGGCCGATGCTCGCTTCTTGGACGTTGCCGCCCGACCATCGACGCTTCCCCCCTCCTCTGTGCTCGGGCCGCCTTCTGGTGCTGGGCGATCTCGCCTTGGACCATGGCCATGAGATCGTTGTGCGCCACGAGCCCTGAGTGAAGGGCCGGGCGTCAACGCAATCTTGCCCGGAGCCAGCTGTGAGTCCCTGGGGCCAGACCCTTGTCCTTCGGCAGGGCAGAGATGGGCGCCACGAAGAGGGCAGCTCCCTCGGGGAGCGACCACTTCATCGCGTGGTAGACCTGCGAGAGCGTGTGGTCGCTCTCGACGAAGACCAAGCCATTGGCGGCGACAACGACCTCGCTCCACGGCCCGCGCAGAGCTCGCGCGGGGTCTTCGTTGTCAAGGTCGGCCGAAGTCCAGATGGCGTAAACGGTCACGCCCGGCAGCATGCCCCGTCTCCGCTCTCTCAGACGCCAGCTCGGACCGGCTCCGGCGCCGGGACTCGACCGCCGAACGAGCCGCGCAGTGCGAGCGCTGGCCGGCAGGAAGGGTCTGCTGTACGGATCGGTGTCAGCGGACAGAGCCCCTGGCGCTGCCTCAGGGCGATCAGGGGGGAGGAAGGAGCTGATGGGGCGTTGCACACGGGCGCGGTGCTGCGTGCGAGCGGGGTGGCGTTGACCGAGCACACCTAGAAGCAGGAGGCCAGGCCCTGCTTGTTGATCTTCTGGTGGTCGCAGTAGCGGGCGACGGGGTAGTAGGGCCCCATCGCGGCACGGGCTGCCTTGATCTGGTCGGAGGCGTCCGGGCTCACGCGTAGTGGGCTGTGGCGCCAGTTCTCGCGGGGCAGTCCGATCCGCAGGAGAAGGAAGTCCTTTTCCCAGGGTCCCCAGGGAAGCCATTCCACTCCTGTGCTGCGGAGGATGCGCGGAGCGGGACGGTGGGAGGGGTCGGAGACGACGAACGTGACGTAGCCACGGCGGTCTGGCTTCACCTCGAAGTCGGTGCGGCAGTCGTTGCCGCGCAGCCCGCCTTCCTCGAGAGCGGCGTAGGAGCACAGCGACCAGTAGCGGACCTGGCTGCGTTGAGTGACAGATTCGCCGTTCACGGTGTCCGGGAAAGTTGGGACCTTGAAGCGAACCGCCATCGTTTCGCCGAACTTGCGGCTGATGCTGGACCGCAGGTAGGGGAAGGGCTTGTTGGCTACCGGTACACCTTCTCGGCGTGGGATCAGCGCGTTGATGTCAGGTGGGAGCGCGTTCAGGACTGGGTCGGCGAATCCGCCGTCGTGGATGCGGACGAAGTCGGGCTGGGGGCGGTAGTCGGACCCGGTGGGGGTCAGTGCCGGAAGGGGGAGGGGTCGGTCGGCGTCGTAGGTCGCCTCGTTCAGTGGTCCTCGGAGCCCGTCGCCTGCTGGTTGGCATTGATCGAGGGTGAGGTCGACGTCGCCGCCGGGGGTTTCCCACACCACCGTGGGTAGAGGTTGACCGGCCTGCTTGTCGCCTTGCTCGGTCGATACATAGATTCGGTAGATCAAGGTGCCGCCGGGGTTTGGTTCGCCCTCAAGGGTTTCGCCGGCGTACAGGGTGTTGGTCTCGGCTCCGCTCGCGGGCTCGGTCCCGAAGTTGATTCTGATGGAGTACGGGGCCCCCGGCTGGGCGCCCGCAGTGCGGTAGGGATTGGTGCCGCGGCGGTCAGGGTTGATGTCGCGGTCAACGAGCGCAGCTGTGGTGATGGTGGTCTCGTCTTGGAGCGTGTGGCTGAAGAACCGCGCCTCGGGATAGGTGCCATCCAGACGCAGCGAGGTGCCAGGGACCACGGTGTAGTGCAAGATCCAGTAGTTCGCCTGGTAGTCCGGAGCGAGCACGTTCAGACCGTCTTTTCCGATGTACACGGGCCAGTCACATCCCGCGGGCAGCGCCGTCGCCCTCGTGGGCTGGACGACAACCCCGGTCAGGGTCGCTATGAGCACAGCGGCGAGGCCGACGACGAGACGTGTGCGCGCGGACGTCCCCAAGTCATGGCGATGCATACCGGAACTCTATGTCCCCTCCGCTCGCTGGATCCCGGACCAGTGGGAGATCCTCCACCACAACGCCACCCCTCGCTGATCGCCGCTGGTTGTGGCCAGCTGCGCCCACCCTCTCTTGAACGAGTCGCGCACCTTCAAGGTGCGTCATCGTGCCGCTTGCCGGTTAGGCCGGTAGCCCGGCGTCGACGAGAACTGGTGGGTCTTCCTCGACCCCGTCGGACATCCCTTCTGTCTGTGCTGGGACTGACTACGCACTGATGCGAGCACGGGGCCTCGATGAACAACCCCCTGGACCGGACCCGTCTGCCGCGATGCAGCTAGACCTGAAGGTGAGTCACCGCGTCCGGGGGTCACCCGCTGCGCCCTAGCTGGGCCGTCATGAGGCATTGCAGTTCGCCTGAGATTTGTTACCGATTGGCGAGCACAGCTTGATCGGGAAGTGGACGCCCTTGACCTGTGATTCGCCGCGTTCTTCACAGGCAACCGTGTCTCTGATCTGCGCCGTGGGCAGCCGTCAATCTGTTTGGCTGCCCACGGTTGATCAGCGATCAGTGACGCAGCTTGACGTGCTTACGCACGACCACGCGCTGCTTGCCGACATCCACGACCGACTTGATCCAGATCTTGTCCGCGCTGCGGTAGATCGCTAGGTACTTGGGCTTCACCCGGACCTGGACCCAGCGGCGGGTACCCGGCGCGAGCTTGACCCACTTCTTGGTGGTGGCACGGTTGGACAACTTGCCGGCCGCGAGTCCGTGCACGTTGATCCGGCACTTCTTGGGCGCCGCTTCGCCGGGGCAGCGCAGCAGCAGCTTCACGTGGTTGCGAACGAGCTTCGTGTACCGGGGCAGGATGAAGGTCCTGGTGATCTCGCGGAGTTCCGTGATGCTGGTGATCCCGCTGCTGCTTCGACCAGCCGTGATCAACCGCACGTTGTCGTAGCCGACCTCACCGGTCGCGATCACCGTCGCCACTGAGTGATAGGTCGTGGTGATCTTGATGCGCTAGGTACGCCCGATCGTGAGCAGCTTCCGGTTCACCGACGCCGACCGGATGGCGGACCACTTCGTGTTCTTGGTCAACCTGTGCGTCGGAATGACGTTGATCAGGCGCCCCCCGGGGCCACGAGGTCTACGCGGTAGCTGGTGTCGTTGAGCAGGTCCACGCCGCACGTCACAAACTTGCGGTCCCGGCCATGTCGATCATGGCGCACATCGCGCACTCTACGAAGCATCCTCGCGCGACTAGCGCGGCGCCGCGATCCGGATGACGTCCGGATCGTGGCGCGTCGCAGGGCTGCTGACTGAGCGGGCCTCGATCAGCGTGGGAGCCTGACCATCACTGTCGCCCCGCCGCCGGGAGTTTCAACGAGACCAATCGTGCCTCCATGAGCGTCCACAACGCGGCGACAGGTGGCTAGTCCGAGACCTGAACCGGGAACCGAGTGGTCAAGGCGTGCGTGGGCGGCGAAGATCCGATCGCGCGCCTCGGCCGGCACGCCGCGACCGTGGTCGACGATCGCGAGAACCCAGTCCTCATCATCGATGTGTGCCTGCACCTCCACAGGACCATCGCCAGCATGCTTCGCCACATTGGTCAGCAGGTTCTGCAGCAACAACCGCAACTGGAGACCGTCGGCGCGTACCGAGGGGAGATCGCCCACGCTGACAGGCACCCCGGCGAGCGTTGGCACGTCTTCGAGGACCGAGGTGACCAGATCGGTGACATCAAGGTCGTGCAACACAAGCTCGCCGCCCACGACGGCGTAGCGCAGAACGTCTTGCACGAGCACCGACATTCGTGAGGCGCACCGACGGGCGCGCAAAACCAGCAAAGCCATCGTGTCGACGTCCGGCTGGACGGCAGCGAGCTGGTCGTCAAGGAGCTCGAGCGTGCCTAACATGGCGCCGATCGGGTTCTGGAGGTCGTGGCTCACCTGAGCACCCAGCGTGGCGAGGTGCTCGTTGCTGCGCTCTAGCTCCGCGACCAGGTTGGCAGAGGCCGACACCAGTTCACGCTGGGCGATCTCCGCAGAGCACGCAGCGGCCAAGTCACGCAGGTTCTCTAGATCGAGGAAGGTCCACGCCCGCGGCTCGCCGTCGATGGCGCACAGCGATCCAACGACTTGTCCATGGCTGTTTGTGATCGGCCAGCCGGCGTAAGCGATGACGCCCAGCACAGGGATCGCAAGATTGTCGACAAGGAGAGGTTCCTTGCGGGCGTCCTCGACGATGAGCGGCTTCTCCTGCGCCACGACGTACTTGCAGAACGAGTGCGACAGCGGGGTTTCGCGTTTCTCCTGCCAAGGATCAGGCAGACCCAGGGCCCCCGGGAACACCTGGCGGTACTCCTCGACGATGCTCACCAGGCCGACGGGAACGCTCAGGGAGCGCTGCACCAGACGTGCATAGTGGTCAAACGAACCAAGTTCAGGCAGGACGCTGAGCCCGGTCACCGCGTGGACGCTCGCGAGAGCATGGCGACTGAGATCGCGCGGAGGCAGCGATGCTGGGTGAGCATGGGACAGAACATACCGAGGACCAGTTAGTCGTCAGCCCGTCGAGAATTTCAGACGCGCTCGTCCATCTGCGTGAACCCCTCGCGACAGTGCCGTGTTGGCCTTGCCTCCCGAGAACGGCGAGGGATGGGATCAGGCCTGGGAGGGGGTGTTGGCGAGGATGGGTGAGGGCTTGAATCCTTTGAAGGTGAGCCAGAGGCCGAGTCCGAGTTCCCAGGCGGCGATGGGTAGTGCCAAGGGGAAGGCTGCGATGGACATGTCGTCCATGCCGCCGAAGGCGACGATCATCGACTTGGTGACCAGGAGTGGTGCGCCGATGAGGCCGAGGATCGGGAGGATCTTCGGGACGAGCCCGGCCTTGTAGAGCACGGTCGCGAGGAACAGGGCGTTGAACGCGGGCATGATTCCGGGGCCGAAGAGGAAGGTCCAGTCGCGGACATCGACCAGGGCGTGGGCGACGGCCACCAGTCCGGTGGGGGCGTCGGTGCTGCCGCCGATGTCTTGGCGGAGAGTGACCACGGACAGGATGCTGACCACGCCGACCAAGATCAGTCCGGCCTCGACGAGGCGGGAGGAGACGAAGCCGAGTGCGGCGGTCTTGCTCACTCTGCGGGTCACTGGGTACAGCGCGAGGGCGGTGGCCACGCAGGCGAACGGCGGTCATGAGCTCGAAGATCCCGCCGAGAAGGACCTGGTTGTCGTTGCCTCCGCCGCCGAGGACGAAGTCGGCGTGCTCGGTGGCTGGGCTCAGCAGCCCGACGGCGGGCATGGAGAAGATGAAGGTAGCGAGGTAGGCGATGCCGCCCCATAGGGCGACTGCTGCGGGCGTTGTTGTTCATGAGCTGCTCCTGGCGGTGAGGATGCGGATACGGATCTTGTGGAGCTGGGGCATGAGGCCGTAGATGACGATCGGGACGGCGATGGTCGCCAGGACGAAGGTCCGCAGGACGGCGGACATGGGTGCGAGCCAGTCCGCGAGCGTCAGGTTGATGAGCGGTCAGAGTCGGGAAGACACAGAGCCAGATCATCAGCGCGAGCTGGTGCTTGGTCGGTGGTCCTCCTGCAGGGCGGGGGGTTTGATCAGTCATCGTGGATCTCGCTTTCGGTTGCGGTGGTGGTGTCAGGCCGGGAGTCCGGCGCGGAACGCCGTGACGGCGTTCCTGACGTCTTCATCGGTGAGGTCGTTGTTGATCGCGATCGCTGCAGCGGACCCCTCGCCGGCGGCGGTGATGACCTGGGCGCGGGGGTTCACGGCGTTGCCGGCGGCCCAGACCCCGGCCACGGTGGTCTTGCCGGTGCTATCGACCACGGCCCAGCCCTGTGCGTCGACCTGGGCGCCGAGACCTGTCAAGAAGGTGGTCGTAGGCACGAACGATGGCCGGACGAACACCGCGGTTCGCGGGACGTAGCGGCCGTCGGCCAGCTCGACTCCGACCACGTGGTCGTCATCGACCGCGACTCGGGCGACGGGGCCTTCGACGATGCCGATCGCGCGAGAGGTCAGCTGTTCGCGCTGGTCGTCGGTGAGGTCGGTGGTGTGGGCGAAGAAGACGACGTCGTGGCTCCATTGCCGGATCAGCAGCGCGTGCTGCACGGCCATCGGGTTGCCGCCGAGGACCCCGAGCGGTTGGTCGCGGACCTCGTGACCGTGGCAGTAGGGGCAGTGCAGGACGTCCTTGCCCCAACGCTCGGCAACCCCGGCAATGTCGACTACCTCGTCACGAAGGCCGGTCGCGACCAACAGCCGCCGGGCGATGATCGGCTCACCGGAGTCCACCAGGACGCCGAACATGCCGTCGGCACGCCGGACGATGCCGGTCGACCGAGTCATCGATCAGCACTCCGCCGTAGGCGGCGACCTCGTCGCGGCCCACCTTCAGCAGGTCCGCCGGCGCCATTCCGTCGCGGGAGAGGAAGCCCTGCATGTGGGCAGCCGGCGCGTTCCGGGGCCGGCCGGAATCGATCACCGCGACCCGGCGGCGGGCCCGAGTCAAGACCAGTGCTGCGGAGAGGCCAGCCGCACCGCCGCCGATGACTGCAACGTCGTAGAAGTTCATGTACTAGAGACTGGCCGCTGCGTCCCGGTATCGACAACGAATGTTGCGGAAACCGGGAATTCGCGCGAGCATGGGGGCATGAACACCAGCGACGAGGTGATCGCCGCGGCTCTCGACCAGGTCGGGGACCGGTTGAAGACCATCCGGAAGGAGCGCGGCCTCACCCTCACCGCGGCCGCCACCGCGACCGGGATCTCGAAGAGCACGTTGTCGCGACTCGAGAACGGCGAACGCAGACCCAGCCTCGAGCTCCTCCTACCGCTCGCCCAGGCCTACCGCGTCCCGCTCGACGACCTGGTCGGAGCACCCGAGGTCGGCGACCCCCGCATCCGCCTCAAGCCCAAACGCATCAACGGCCGAACCGTCGTCCCCCTCACCAGGCACGCCGGCGGCATGCAGGCCTGGAAGATCATCATTCCGGTCACCAAGAACATCCCCGAGCTGCGCGTCCACGAGGGATACGAATGGCTGTACGTCATCGCCGGGAAGATGCGGCTCATCCTCGGCAACCACGACCTCATCCTCGGACCCGGAGAGGTAGCCGAGTTCGACACCAAAGAACCCCACTGGTTCGGCAGCGACGGACACAAACCCGCCGAAGTCCTCAGCCTCTTCGCACGCAACGGCGAACGCATGCACCACCGCGCACAGGCCTACGCAGACGCATCCGGCTAGACGGGAGGGGACTGCCACTGATTGGCGTATGCGCGCATCGCCTTGTAGCCGGCCTGGTCGGTGAGGAAACGCCCCGTGCCGAGCTTCTTCTCGTGCTGATCGAGGTCCTCGATCGTGGCTGACAGCTTGTGTGGATCGACGCCGATGACGACACGATCGACAGCGTTGCTCATGTTGCTTTCCCGCCCGTTCGCTTCGATGGACGGCGAGGTGGGCATCGCTACTACGAGCTGGGCAGGCCCCTCTTGAGCCACGCCTCGTCAGCAGTGCTCAGCAGGCCGCAAACCGAAAGAGGGCCACACCGCCATGACGGTGGGCAGCCCAAAGAGCGCGAGCCTGCCGAGCACCTGAGCCGAGTCTGGCCAGACACCGGCCTTGGCGGAAGTCTCTAGTAGCCCAGATTGACGCACCCCTCAACGGCTCAAGTCAGCTAATGTGCCACGCTGTCGGACCTCTCGTGCTGCCGGGGTCGAGTCGCTGATCGGTGCGGTGGACCGTGGATTAAGGGGGTTCATGCCTTTCACTGTGCACACTGGCGAAGAGGGTGTCATCAGTCTTAAGGCTCACCTCGCGAGCAAGCCAGGAGCGCTGGCGACGGCCGCCCGCATCACGTCGCTCAAGGGCGTGTCGGTGGGCTCCCCCTCCGCCACACCGACAGCGGCCAGGTGTCACTGCACCGGGGGGGCGTCCACTGCGTCGGGTCGGTGTCCTCGTCGCGCGACCTCGGCCTTGGCCCGGTCGATACCGCCATGCTCCAGGGCGGCAAGATTTGACTCGCCTTCCCAGACGAGCCGTCCACGGCGACGGACGGAGACCCGCATGGTGGCGCCGAGGTGCTCGATGGCTCCTGGAACGTTTCGCCGCTCGGCAGGAAGCGGGACCGGAAGGACGTGGGCGGTTTCCAGGCTCCCTTCACCCTCGACTTCGACGCTCCAAAGCGCACTGCGCCCGTGTAAAGCCCAGCGCTCGTCGCTCACCTCAGCATCGACAGGCGACACAAGGGGGTCTCCAAGTCGGATGAGCTTGCCATCGGGCAAGAGCACAACAACGGCAGTCACTGTGGTGTGAATGCGCCCAGCGGTGACCTCCCCGCCCGCAAAGGCGACGCACACCGACGGGTCGGCGAATCCCTGGGCCTGCCCCCACCACCAGGAGTCGGGAAACCCACCCTTCCCCCAGTTCTTTTCTGCATAGACCGACCAGCCATCAAGGTCCCACGTCTCGGTGCCAACGACAGCGCTCCCACGCGCCGAACCACCGAGTAGCCATGGGTGCCAGTACTGGTTCAGTCCAGGAATCGTTTGGAAGACGCTCGATCCACCGAAACTCTTGCGCGGCCACGGCATCGGCTCGGTGATCTTCACGTCAAGACGGGCATCGGGCGCTAGATCGACGCGCAATCGGTCCTGAGTGCCGTAGAAGGAGTCTTCTGCGAACGCCCCGAGACCCTCCGCAGACGCATGTCCCGACGCACTGACGCCGGTGTGCAGGAAACCATGGGGATGCGCAGCCAGGCCGAGAGTCGACCAATTCCCATCCTCGGCGCGATTCACTCCGTTGAGCGCGATCACGACCCGTCCGGAAGCAGGATCAGTGAACCGCCAGAAGTAGCCCTCCATGGCCACTCCGTGCGCCGGAAGCGGGTCACCAAATGGACGGTCCGCCCCGCTAGCGCGGTAGGTCCGCCCCAACGCCACAGCAGCAGTGCGCAGCAGGAAGGTCATTCTTGGCACTATGCCAGCCCGGCCCGCAGGCATCCGCCGTCCCGGGTGGGATCACGAGGAGGGGCCACTCGTTTCGTAGCCATCTCGATGAAGTCCGGATCCGCACGACAAGCCGTGGGCAATCGCGCAAGTGATGGGCACCGCCGGCAAGGGTCTGGTCAACTGCGGGCGGGGTCCACCCCATCACCTACAGCGGAAACGCCGCACTCGACAGCGTCTCAGCCGAAGCCACTACCGACAGACAAATGAGGAAGGCCACTGCCCTAGCCGGAATCGACAAAAAGCCGGCCTCACCATCCAGTCATTCAGGCTCTGGGCGATGATCAGGAACACCATCGACCCGGCTCGCCCCATCGCCCGCAGCCGGCCTCGGCAGCATGCCCATCACCACCCTGCACGGACACCTCCGACGGCGGCCATGTCATGGTCCATTTCGCACAGATAGACGCGCGTGCCGACGGAGAGTCGGCAACTCCTGCTCTACTGCTTGCGCAGGTGGATGAGCACCGAGTTCAGGAAAGTACGTACCCCGGCACCTTGAGCGCCATCCATGGTCGTCGTCCGCCGCGGACCAGCACGCCGTGTCGAGCGGCGCGGAGCGGCCCGATCCGGCCGTGCAGGTTGAGCATGAGCCAGCTGGGACGACCCGTGATGACGACGTCCGGTCGGCGGGTGGTCGTTGCTGTGCGCACGGCGGCGGCAGTGCCACGACGGAACAGCAGCGTGGTGGCAGCACCACCCGGAATGCGGAGCTCGACAGCGACGTCGACTCGGGCTGTCGCGTCGGGGTCGACAACGCCGGGGAGGATCTGGAACATCGAACCTAGGACGAGGAGGGCGTCTCGGTCGGCGATCGGCCAGGGTCGCCCCGCAGCCATCGCTACGTCGTAGCCGTGCACGAGTAGCTCGCCGAGCATGTTGCCGATCCCTCCTGCACCGTCGACCGTCACCCCGAGGTGAAACTCGAAGCGGTCCTCGATGGTGAGGTTCAGGGCGATGAAGCGTTCGATCTCCTGTTGGAGTAGCTCCAGCACCTCGGCGTGAGTCACGTCGTCGAGACCCGCGATCTCCGCCCGGTTCTGCTCGTGCACGGCGTCCATCGTCGGGCTGAGGCCGTCTCGACTGGTCACGTCACGGCTGGTGTAGCGCCGCAGCACAGTCAGTACGTGCCGGGCGACTTCACCCGCCGTCCAGTCGCTTCCGGGCAGCGGCAGCTCGGGCTGAACCTCCGCAACCAGCGTGACGAAGCGGTCGAACGCGACTCGAGTCCGATCCTTGAGCTCGCTGCCTCCGGTGATCACAAAGTCACTCATGACAGTGGAAAGTACACCATGACGTCCAGGGTGTAAAGTAGACTGTCGTGACTGAACCCGACCGTGATCCCGGCCTGTCGGTCAACGCCATGGCCGTCTTGGGATTGCTGGCAACGGCCCCGATGACGGCGTATGCGATTGCGGAGCAGGTGCAGCATCGAGCTCTGGCCTACGTTTGGACCTCCAGCCGCTCGTTACTGCTCCGGCAGCCTCGACAGCTCGCCGATCAGGGGCTCGCGGAAGCGCTTTCCGCCTCTGAGGACAGCAGGGCGGCGCACCGGTGGTCGGCGACCGACCGCGGCCGCGCAGTGCTCCGCGCCTGGCTCGGCACAGACGTACGGCCGACTCAGACCGCCTCGGAGATCGGTCTGCGCATTGTCTTCGCAGACCAGGTCGACATCGAGACCACACGACGACAGCTGATGCTCAGACGCGCGCAACTCACCATTCAGGTGAGGGAGGGTCTGGACTTCGTCGACGACTACCTCGCCACCGGTGGGCCCTTCCCGGCACGGTTGCACATCGTGGCCGCAATGATGGCGCTGATCAATCAGCAAGTCATGGGCGAGCTTCGCGGCATCGAGGCAGTCTTGGCGCAACTCGACGGATGGCGCAGCTCCACGAAGGCTCCGAGCCGAATAACGCGAGCCGAGTTGAGAGCCGAGCGGGCGCGCCTCGTTGCCGAACTGTCGAGGCTGGACTCCAACCCCGACATCCCCGACGATGAGCAGAACTGAGCACTCCCGCCCAGGCGAACCCTGCCGTCTTCGTGTCGCCAACGGCGCAAGAACGCCGGGTCGTGTCGGCGAGTTCGGGCGCGTCCTTCCGCCGCAAGTCGGACGCGGATCTGCCAACGACAGGGCGCGACCGACTCTCAGCCTGTAGAGCCACGCGTAGAGTTGATCAATGCCAAACATTTCTCGGGCTGTCGGCTGGCTCATGCCCTTTGCTCTTGCTGTCGTCGTCGCGCCCGCGTCAGCCGAACAGCCCGCAGGCAACCCGGATTCCTTGAGGCAACTGTGTCGCGGAGTGCCGGCGACAGTCGTGGGGACGCCGGACGGCTTGATCAGACTCCCCCGCACGGGCCGTGATGTGGTTGTCACGAATGGCGCTAGGCGGGTGGAGACCTTTGGTGGCCGGGATCTGATCTGTGTCACTCGGAGGGGCGCCGTAGTCGATGCTGGCGACGGTTCGGATGTTGTGGACTCATCGCGGGTGCCTGCGAATGTTGAGAGGTTCCCGGTCGATCTCGGCTCAGGCGGCGACCGGTTCTACGGCGGACCGGCGGCGGAGAGGGTGTTCGACGGATCGGACAGTGCTCTAGACGTGATCCGTACGCGGGCAGGGGACGACGATGTCAGGGTCGGCTACACGAGTAGACCGACGGCTGACCGCGTCTACCTGGGCGAGGGAGACGACGTACTGACGAACTACTCGAAAGACGACTCCTCTAGGGCCGTCCTCGTCGGTGGGTCTGGATCAGACAGGCTCAAGTTCGACACGAGGGGTCCTCGGGACGCCGTGCTCGACAATGTGGCGGGCACGTTTACTAAGTCCGGTCAGGCGCCGTCGCTGTCTTGGAAGGACTTCGAGAGGTTTTACTTCACGGGCCCTCTCTCGGAGTCCGAGCCCACCATCACCATCATCGGAAGCGATGAGTCGGAGGAGTTCGTCACGCTGATGCACCTGCGTAAGGCTGAACTTGGAGGTGGCGATGACCGACTGAACACCTATCGATTCGACGATGACGCGAGCATCGACGGTCAGGAGGGAAACGACTTCGTTATGTTTGGTGGGACTTCTCCGTCGTGGTGGTGAACACCAATCTGGGGCGTGCCGAAAGATTTGAGTACACCTCCTTCCCGAGTGACGCTGTACGACTGGACGCCAGCGTCATTTTCACGAACCTTGAGGGATTCGGCCTGCAGGGCAACAAGGTCACTTTCATCGGATCGCCCGAGGACGAGACCGTCGAGGTGGGTGGCTGCACGGTGGACATTCGAGCAGGTGCCGGCGATGACTCCATTCGCGCTGTCCGCGGCGGACCCCAGGGATTTCGATGACGGCGTTTGTCCCTTACCAGGCGGCGCAGAGCCATCGGCCACGTTCATGGGCGAAGCCGGTGACGACACTCTCTACGGACGCGAGTTTGTGGAGGAGTCGCTTCTAGGTGGTTCCGGAACCGACAATGCTTTCGGCCAAGCCGAAGACACCTGCGAAGCGGAGACCGTCCAATGCTGATGCGCATTCGAACCGGTTTGGCCTGCACCGTAAGCGTGTGGCTGATCCCGCTGGCACTAGCGCCCACGGCACCCGCAGCCGGTGCGGCCGTAGAGACGTGCAGTGAGCAAACCGCGACAGTCGTCGGCGCCTCGGGTCAAGCAGTCGTGATGGGTACCGAGGGTCCGGACGTCATCGTCGCCCACGGTGCGGACCCCGCGCAGAAGGTATTGGCCCTCGGTGATGACGACCAGATCTGCGTGTACGGCGTGGCCGATGGGCACAGCGTCGATGTCGACACGGGGGACGGCGACAACGCGGTCAGCATCACGGGGTGCCCAACCTCGGCCACGGTCAAAGGTGGCGATGGAGATGACCTACTAGGCATGGGTCGTGACTGTGTGGGCACTGCCCTGCGGGCACGCTTGGGCAATGGGGACGACACGGCCAACATTTTCGGCGCGAGGCGCATCGAGCTGAAGGGCGGTCTAGGTAGTGACCGATTCACTATCGACGGGCCACCGGTTATCGAAGGGGTAGTACTTCGAGGGCGGCAACGGCCGGGACGGATTGATACTTCGCGGCAAAGTTGGTCCCGCGACGCTGCTAGGCGGCAATGATGGTGACTTCCTAGGTGGGAGCAACGCGGACGATACTTTGCGTGGAGGTTCCGGCCGAGATCGCCTCGAAGGTCGGGGGGGACGTGACTCACTCTTCGGTGAAGACGGACACGACAGACTGCTGGGTGGGCCTGGCAAGGACTTGGCCGTCGGCGGAGAAGACAACGATGAGTGCCTTGCAGAGGTCGAACGCTCCTGCGAACGCTGACCCATGCTCGTGGCGGCTCGTGCCGCCTGACGGCCCGCTCGTCGGGCATGGGGTCAGAGCCCGCTCGTGCCGCGAATAGCGCGCACTAAAGGCGCGTCAATCCACCGCTAACCGGACGGCCAGAAAATCAGCAAACCCGCAAGTCAGAGGGTTGACCTGCGGGTTTCGGGTGCTGCGCGCCTGTAGGGATTCGAACCCCAAACCTTCTGATCCGTAGTCAGATGCTCTATCCGTTGAGCTACAGGCGCCCGTCCAGAGGACTGGATGAGAATAGCCGACCCCGACGGACAGTCCTAAATCAGTCGGCAGGTCGGCTCCGAGATGCGAGTCGAAAGCGGGGCACGGCGTGGCTGGTGTGACCCGCGCCACCGGGTTGGATCGGTCCAATTCGCCGCGCCAAATTGCCGGGATAGCCTCGCCAGACCCGAGGTCGCCCGCAACGAAGCCGACGCGATCCACCACGTCTCCAGACACACCGTCGACACGCTCGACGGCCGGCAGGACGGGCCCCGGCCCCTCCGCCGCGAACTCGCGAGAGGGAAACACCGCATGACCGCCACGCAAGACCGCACCACCCAGCTCACGTCCGCCCCCACGACCCACCAGGGCATCCTCGACTTCGTCGCCGAGGTCGCGGCGATGACGGAGCCCGACCGCATCCACTGGTGCACCGGCTCCGACGAGGAGTGGACCGAGCTGACCGACGCACTCGTCGGCACCGGCACGTTCACCCGCCTCAACCCGGCGATCAAGCCCAACTCCTTCTACGCCGCCTCCGACCCGATCGACGTCGCGCGCGTCGAGGACCGCACCTACATCTGCTCGGTCGACGAGAAGGACTGCGGGCCCACCAACAACTGGATGGCGCCCGAGGAGATGAAGACCAAGATGCGCGGCCTCTACGCCGGCTGCATGCGCGGTCGCACCATGTACGTCATCCCCTTCGTGATGGGTCACCTCGAGGCCGACCAGCCGATGTTCGGCATCGAGCTCACCGACTCGGCCTACGTGACGGCGTCCATGCGCGTCATGGCCCGCATGGGCAGCCACGTGCTCGACAAGATGACCGAGCTCGACGCCCCGTTCGTGCAGGCGGTGCACTCGGTCGGCCACCCGCTCGCCGACGGCGAGTCCGACGTGAAATGGCCGTGCAACGACACCAAGTACATCGTGCAGTTCCCCGAGGAGCGCGCGATCTGGTCCTACGGCTCGGGCTACGGCGGCAACGCCCTGCTCGGCAAGAAGTGCTACGCACTGCGCATCGCCTCGGTGATGGCCCGCGACGAGGGCTGGCTCGCCGAGCACATGCTGATCCTCAAGCTCACCAGCCCCCAGGGCGTCGTGAAGTACGTCGCGGCCGCGTTCCCGAGCGCATGCGGAAAGACGAACCTGGCGATGCTCAAGCCCACCATCCCGGGCTGGAAGGTCGAGTCGATCGGCGACGACATCGCCTGGATGCGGATCGGTGAGGACGGTCGCCTGTGGGCGGTCAACCCCGAGTTCGGCTTCTTCGGCGTTGCGCCCGGCACCAACGAGCACACGAACCCGCACGCGATGACCACCATCAACAAGGGCAACTCCGTGTTCACCAACGTCGCACTCACCGAGGACGGCGACGTGTGGTGGGAGGGCCTGGAGAACCAGCCAGCCAAGGCGACCTCCTGGAAGGGCGAAGCCTGGACGCCGGGGTCTAACTTCGAGAGCAGCCACCCGAACAGCCGCTACTGCACCCCGATCAAGCAGTGCGACATCCTCGCGCCCGAGTTCGACGACCCGCGCGGCGTGCCGATCGACGCGATCCTCTTCGGTGGCCGCCGCAAGACGACCGTGCCACTGGTCTTCGAGGCTCGCGACTGGACGCACGGCACCTTCCTCGGCGCCACGCTGTCGTCGGAGACCACGGCCGCTGCCACCGGTGCCGTCGGCATCGTGCGTCGTGACCCGATGGCGATGCTCCCGTTCATCGGCTACAACGCCGGCGACTACTTCAGCCACTGGATCAACGTCGGCAAAGACAACGACGCCGCCAAGCTGCCGAAGATCTTCTACGTCAACTGGTTCCGCCGCGACGAGAGCGGCGACTTCCTGTGGCCCGGCTTCGGCGAGAACAGCCGGGTGCTCAAGTGGGTCGTCGAGCGCATCGACGGCCAGGCCGCCGCGGTGGAGACGCCGATCGGCCACGTGCCAGCGCCGGGCTCGCTCGACGTCGACGGCCTCGACATGACGCCCGAGGCGTTGGAGGCCGCACTCGCGGTCGACGCCGAGGAGTGGAAGGCCGAGATCCCGCAGATCCAGGAATGGTTCGAGAAGTTCGGCGACGACCTGCCCGCCGTGCTCTGGACCGAGCTGGACGGGCTCAAGGCCCGCCTCCACGTCTGACCCGATCCGTCCCACCACGAACCCCGCCTCGCTTCGAGGCGGGGTTCGTCGCGTGTGGTGGAATCAGTGCGGCGGCTCGGGAGACGGTTTCGGCTGAGGGGGTAGCGCGCAGATGTCGACGTACGGTCCCGACGACCGCGAACTCTTCGAGTCCGGCGCGGCCACCTTGTACGACGAGATCGTCACCCGCGAGGGCCTGGCCGCCGATGACCGCCGGATCGCCGATGACGGCTCCGACCGTCCGGCGTTCGACCTCCTCGTCTCGCTCGGCCTGGTGCAGCTCGACAAGGCCACCGAGACCTGGCTTCCCGAGGACCCCACCAGCGTGCAGTCGCGGGTGGTCTCGCCGCTGAGTGCTGAGGGCGCCAAGCTGCTTGAGGAGTCGTCGCACTGGGCACGGGCGTTCGGCACCCTCAACCAGTCGTGGCGCCGCTCACCGCTCGCCCAGGCCAGAGGTCCATTCACCTACCTGCACGACGAGGCGATCGGACCGTTCTTGAGCGGACTCGTGAGCGAGGCCGAGGAGGAGATGCTGACCGCTCAGCCTCAAGCGGGACGGGACGCCGCCACGCTGGCGGCCGCGGCGCTGCGGGACACCGCCATGCTCGAGCGGGGCACCAAGATGCGCACCCTCTACCAGCACAGCGCACGGCGCAGCTCCTTCACGCACAAGTACGTCGCGGCCGTCACGGCCCGCGGCGCCGAGGTGCGCACGCTCGATGAGTTCTTCAAGCGGATGATCGTCGTCGACCGCCGGGTCGCGGTGATCCCGGCCAGCGACGACCACCGCAGCGCCGTCGCGATCCGCGAGCCGTCGGTGGTCGACTACCTCGTCGACATCTTCGAGCGCACCTGGGAGCGGGCCCGCCCCTTCACCGACCGCGAGAGCACGATGCTCAAGGGCATCGCTGCCGAGCAGCGGGCGATGACGATCCGGATGCTCATCGAGGGCCACTCGGACCCGGTCAGCGCCAAGCGGCTCGGGGTCAGCCCACGCACCTACGCGGGCTACGTCGCCGACCTCAAGGCGGAGTACGAGGCCGAGACCCGCTTCCAGCTCGGCTACGCGATGGGCCAGGCCGGGGTGTCGGGCCAGGAGCCCGACGTCGACGACTCAGTCGAGTGACGTGCGCTGACCCGTCCTCTATAGGGGACGGGTCCGCGCCGAGGCGGCCTCGCACGTGCGAAGGCCGCCTTCAGGCTGAGCCGCGATCAGCGCCGATCGCTGCTCCGGAGTGCGTCGTCGGGGCGCGGTCAGGGACGACCGCCACCACCGGACTTGCACCAACCGCCGCAACCCCAGCTGGAGTCGTAGGCGTGGGCAGGAGCTGAGATGCCGACCAAGCTGACGCTCAACGCGCCGGCCGCGACGGCCAGACAGATCTTGCGGGCGAACTTCATGGTGGACCAACTTCCTCGGGCCCACGGAATGGCCCGTGCACAGATTCTCCGGCGATCTGCATCTTCAGCGGCACCGTGGGCCGCTTCAGGTTTGTGCAATGCAGACTTGTGCAGTTTCGTCCGGCCCCGGGATCCGCACGAACGCGCGGGAGGTATCTGCCCTGCCATCGGCGGTCGCAAACCCGAGCGGCCACGGATCTGCGACACCATCCAGGCATGACTCCGGGTCCGCCACCAGCTCGGCTGGTGCGGACCCGGAGGTCGTACGGGGCGGAGGCGGCGAGATTTGAACTCGCGAGAGGGTTGTAGCCCTCAACCCGCTTAGCAGGCGGGCGCCATAGACCGGACTAGGCGACGCCTCCCTGCCGCTCAGCGAACGGCCCGCTCAGGGTACAAGGACGTCGTCGGAGCCTGCCAATCGGATCGCGGATCAGGCTCCGCCCCAGAGGCCCGGCGTCCAGACCATCAGCCGTGCGCGCGCTTGAGGTAGCCGCGCACGTCCTCGGCGAAGCGATCCCGGTCGACGGCGAGCATCGACATCGGGATGGTGGTCGTCGTGTCGTCGGTGCGGTGCAGCACCAGGCAGACCACGTCGTGCGGGTGCGCGGCGACCGCTTCGGTCACCTCTGACCAGCGGCCCTCCGCCACGCCGACGCCCCGCACCATCCGGACGGCGTACCCCTCGGCGTCCAGGCGGACGACGTACGACTTGGTGCGCAGCCGGCTGATCAGTCCGAAGACCAGGAGCAGGCCGACAACCAGCACGACCACGAGCAGGTCGGGGGGCAACGAGGTGCTCGCCACCACGGCGGTCATCGCGAACATCGCCACAGCCAGGAGCACCAGCCCGCCGCCCATCACGCGGGCCACCATGGCCGGCGCGAGGCGGTAGTAGGCGGGTTCGGTGTCCGTCACCCGGACATTCTGGGGGACATGCAGGAGGTCGGGCACTCCGACCCCTTGCCCTGGAGCGTGGCGGCAGGGATGCTCGGGGCACCCAGTCACCGTCGACGCATCCGGGAGGTGCCATGAGCACCGCGAGCTCCACGATGACCATTGCCCTGGACGGGCTTCAGGAGGCGAACGACGCGCCGCAGCGCGACGGTCCGGCTCTCGGCAACTGGCGCTGGACCGTGCGGCAACGCATGGCCGCGGTCCGCGACGCGCTGCTCGCCGAGACCGGCGCGGCACCCGACGACGGCTGGCTCGCCGCGCGCGGCGGGACGTCGTTCCGCGAGCGCAACGTGCTGCTCGGGCGCCTGGGCGACCTCGGGTCGCGGGTGCTCGAGGACAGCGACGTGGCCGCCGTTCACCACGAGGTGTCGCGCCTGGTGGTCGACATCACCCACCACGTGCAACGAGTCAACGACCTGGCCTACGACGACGTCGAGCTGGAGCTCGGCGGGTCGGAGTAGCCGCGACGGTCGCGAGGGGCTGCGGATAGAATCCCGGCGTGCTGCGGCGGTTCTGGCCGGCGCAGTCACGGAGGGGTGCCGGAGCGGCCGATCGGAACCGCCTTGAAAGCGGTCGTAGGGAGACCTACCGCGGGTTCGAATCCCGCCCCCTCTGCCAGAGCCGCGACACCGTGCGTCGACGTCAGAGCGGCGTCAACGTCACCAGCACGTCGCCGTCCTGGACGACGTCGCCCGGTGCGACCTTGACGGCGAGGACGACGCCCGCGACGTCGGCGATCACCGGGATCTCCATCTTCATCGACTCCAGCAGCGCGACCTCGTCGCCGGCCGCCACCGTGTCGCCGGGAGCGACCATGACCTCCAGGACGTTGGCCACCAGCTCGGAGACGATCTCGATCGGTCTGGTCGCGTGCCATGATCGCACGTTAGCCGTTACTGCCGCGTACGCAGCATTCAGCTCGTTGCGCCGCTCAGAGCAGCGCGGCGGTGCGCGGCGGCTCGGGGCGCAACGCGTTGGCCTCCTCGGCGACGCGGCTGCGGCGCCCGCGTGACCCGGTCGAGCCGCCGGTGAGGAAGAGGTCGAGGCGGATCACGACGAAGCCGATGACCAGGCCGATCACCAGGCCGTAGAGCACCGAGAGGCCGGCTCTCGGTGAAGGCGATCGCGGGGTTGGCCAGCGCGTTGGCGACCGCCGAGGTCGCCGGCGACGCCGAAGGCGCAGACCCACCAGCCCTGGCGGCGGCGCGCGCGCATGTGGCAGCCGTAGGCGAGGGCCGGGACGCCGAGCACCGCCTCGATCGGGCGCGGGAAGGCGCCGAGCGTTGTCGCGGCACCAGCCGACGACGTCGAGCAGCGAGGAGACCAGCTCGGGCGCGCCGTAGCGGCGCAGCAGCTCGGCGTAGAGCAGGGTCACCGGCGAGCACGACGCCGCCGACGACGACGATGACGACGCCGCGGCGTCCGAGGCCGTGCAGGCCGGCGCCGAGGCGGTAGACGACGGCGAAGGCGCCGGCCAGGGCGAGGCCGAAGGTGGCGTACTCGAAGCGGGTCACCGTGATCGCCGGCTCGAAGCCGAGCGTGGCCAGCGCGCCGACGCCGGCGACCAGCACCGCGATCACGCACTCGCGCGCGGCGCGCGGCGAAGGTCACCGCCGGGCACGGTGGCCATCACGCCGAGCACGGCGGCGACGCACGCAGGTCATCACCGCGGCGCCGGTGCGCAGCACGTCGGCGTCGATGACCAGCGACCGCGACCGCCGACCGCGAGGGCGAGCGCTGCCGAAGACGACCGGACGGCCGCCGGTGCGCGCGGCCAGCGCCCAGGAGTAGGCCGCCGCGACGGCGACGGCGCCCGCGCCGCCGAGCCAGCCGGGCCCGACCGGGACCATCGCGCAGACCAGCGCGGCCAGCCCGCGACGACCACGACCGACGCGCGAACGCCGGTGATCGGGCGTCGTCGAGACGGCGGCCGAGCCGCTCGGCACCCGGCTCGCGGCTCAGCGCGGGCCGTCGGCGGCCGGCCGCGAGCCGGGCGTCGGCCGGTCGACGCGACGCGTCGCGACGGCGACTGCGGTCCTGGACACAACCGTGGAGGTTACAGACGCCGGTTGCGCAGCGACGGGTTGGTGCGGCGCGCCTCGTCGAGGACCTCGCGGTCGAGCTCGGCGCTGACCACCTCGGCGTCCGTCGCCGGCCTCGACGAGCACGTCGCCGAGCGGGTCGACGACCATCGAGTGGCCGGTGTAGCGCGGGCCGGGCTGGCCGGCGGCGACGACGAAGACGGTGTTCTCGATCGCCCGGGCGCGCAGCAGCGTGCGCCAGTGGTCGACCTTGCGCGGCCCGGCCACCCAGGCGGCGGGGACGACGAGCACCTCGGCGCCGGCGTCGACCAGGAGCCGCGCCAGCTCGGGGAAGCGCAGGTCGTAGCAGGTCATCAGGCCCACCTGCCAGCCCGCCGACCTCGACGACGGTCGGCGCCGGGTCGCCGGCGAGCAGCCGGTCGGACTCGCGGTAGCCGAAGGAGTCGTAGAGGTGGATCTTGCGGTAGTCGGCGCTGGCGCCGCCGCGCACCACCAGGGTGTTGAACGGCCGCGTCGGGGTCGTCGCTGGTCTCGAACATCCCGGCCACGACGGTCGTGCCGCGCGCCGCGGCGACCTCGGCCACCGCGGTGGCGAACGGGCCGTCGACCGGCTCGGCGTACGGCGCTGACGTCGGAGCCGGCCTCGCCGAAGTCGCGGGCGAACGCCTCGGGCAGCACCACGAGGTCGGTGCCGTCGGGGCCAGGCCGCGCGAGCCGCGGCGCGGTTGGCGTCGGGGTCGAGCCCGGAGGCCTCCTGCACGAGCGCGACGCGCAGCATGCTCGGACGTCACCGGCTCCAGCCTGCCACCTGCCCGTGCGGCACGAGGCCGCTCGGCCGGCGTGCGACGATGGCCCCGTGGACCTCGACGCGGCTTCGTGCGCCGTGGTGCTCGCCGGCGGCCGGCGCCGCGCGGCTCGGCGGCTTCGACAAGGCCTCGGTCGAGGTCGACGGGCCGCACCCTGCTCGCCCACGCGCTCGACGCCGTCGTCGACGCCGCCGAGGTGGTCGTGGTCGGCGAGCAGGTGCCGACCGAGCGGCCGGTGACGTTCGTCGTCGAGAGCCCGCGCTACGGCGGCCCGGTCGCCGGCCTGCTCACCGGCCGTCGACGCGCTGCTGCGGCGCACGCCGTCGGTCGCGGTGCTGGCCGTCGACATGCCGCGGGTGGCGTCCGCGACCGTTGCGCCGGCTGCACGAGGCCGGCGCCGGGCCACGACGGGGCGGTGCTGGTCGACCCCGACGGCCGCCGCCAGCTGGCGCTCGTCCTCGACCGCGACCGGCTCGAGGCCGTGCGCCCCGGCCACGAGGGGCAGCACGGCATGGCGCTGCACCGGCTGCTCGCCGCCGCTCGACCTGGCCGAGGTGCCCGCCGAGGGCGACGAGCACCGCGACATCGACACCTGGGCCGACCTGCGCGATCTCGACGAGTCGCTGCACGAATGGCTCAGGTCCACCGCCGCACGGGGTTGCGCCGCAGCGCTCGGCTGGCCACTCTGGACCCGTGAACCTCCACGACTGGATCGACGAGCTGTGCGACGTGCTCGATCTCGAGACCGAGGTCGACGAGGGGCTGCTGAACGACCTGGCCAAGCTGTCCCACGACCAGGTCGACCACCAGGCCGGGCCGGTCACGGCCTACCTGCTGGGCTACGCCGCCGGCGCGCACGAGGCCGGGCCCGCGACCGTCGAGCGGCTGGCCGCCAAGGCCCAGCAGCTCGCCGAGAGCTGGGACCGACCGGCCGACGCGGCCGCCGCCGATGACGACGGTCCGACGACGTCGACGATCGACGACACCGACCGTCGACCTGGCCGACGACGACGAGGACGACGAGGACGACGAGTGAGGGCGGTCGTCGCCGACGGCGCCGGCGGCCCCGAGGTCCTCTCGGTGCAGGAGGTGCCCGACCTCGAGCCGGGTCCGGGCGAGGTGCTGATCGACGGTCGCCGCCACGGCGGTCAACCGGGCCGACATCCTGCAGCGACAGGGGTTCTACCCGCCGCCGCCGGGCGCCAGCGACGTCATCGGCCTCGAGTGCAGCGGCACCGTCGCCGCGCTCGGCGAGGGCGTCGAGGGCTGGGCGGTGGGCGACGAGGTGTGCGCGCTGCTGGCCGGCGGCGGCTACGCCTCGCAGGTCGTCGTACCCGCCGGCCAGGTGATGCCGGTGCCCGCCGGGGTCGACCTGGTCACCGCCGCGGCGCTGCCCGAGGTGGCCTGCACGGTGTGGTCGAACGTGTTCATGGTCGCCGGGCTGCAGCCCGGCGAGTCGTTCCTGGTGCACGGCGGCGCCGGCGGCATCGGCACGTTCGCGATCCAGCTCGCCTCACGCGCTCGGCGCCCGGGTGCTCACCACCGGCGGCACGGCCGAGAAGCTCGCGTTCTGCCGCGACCTCGGCGCCGACGTGACGATCAACTACCGCGACGAGGACTTCGTCGAGGTCGTCCGGGCCGCGACCGACGGCGCGGCGTCGACGTCATCCTCGACAACATGGGCGCGCAAGTACCTCGGCCGCAACGTCGACGCCCTCGCCACCGAGGGCCGGCTGGTCGTCATCGGCATGCAGGGCGGCACCAAGGGCGAGCTCGACCTCGGCACGCTGCTCGCCAAGCGCGGCGCGGTGATCGCGACGTCGCTGCGCGGCCGGCCCGTCGACGGCAAGGCCGCGATCTGCGCCTCGGTCGTCGAGCACGTGTGGCCGCTGGTCGCCGACGGCTCGATCCGGCCGATCATCGACACGGACGATGCCGCTGGAGGACGTCCGCGCTGCGCACGAGCTGATGGATGCGGCGAACACAACCGGCAAGATCGTGCTCGACCGTGTGATGGACTACCGTGGTTCCGGCCATGAGCGAGCAGCAGTCCGACGAGACCACTGAGCCCGAGCAGGAGCAGCAGGTCGTCGATCATCGGCCCCGACGGCAAGGCGATCGGCTCCGTACCGGCGTCGATGCTGCGGCGCCGCCGACGGCGACGGCGACGAGCGAGGACGGCGAGCGCAACCTCACCGACCTCGTCGAGCAGCCGGCCAAGGTGATGCGGATCGGCAGCATGATCAGCCAGCTGCTCGAGGAGGTGAAGGCCGCTCCGCTCGACGAGGCCAGCCGCAACCGCCTCAAGGAGATCCACGCCGCCTCGATCAAGGAGCTCGAGCCGGGCCTCGCCCCCGAGCTCGTCGAGGAGCTGCAGCGGCTCTCGCTGCCCTTCGCCGAGGACACGACGCCGTCCGAGGGCGAGCTGCGCATCGCCCAGGCCCAGCTGGTCGGCTGGCTCGAGGGCCTCTTCCACGGCATCCAGACCGCGATCTACGCCCAGCAGATGGCCGCCCGCGCCCAGTTCGAGCAGATGCGGCGCGCCCTGCCCCCGGCGCATGCCGCCCGGCATGGACCCGGCCAGCGGCCGGTGGGCCGGGCCACCCAGGCTCACCCGGCCGCCGACGACGACGCTGCCCCGGCGCCGGCGGGATGTACCTGTAGGTCGCGGGTCGGCTGTGCGTCACCTGCTACCGGCGAGTCGGCGGACCGCGCGACGTCCAGCTCAGCGCGCGGGCGGCTCACGCGACGGACGACCAGGAGCCCGAGCAGGCCGACGATGACCAGCGCGAGGCCGGGGGCGGCGGCGCGGTCGAGTCGCTGGCGGCGTCGAGCCGTCGCAGGCGGAGGCGCAGCCTCGACGTCGGCAGTGCCTCGCCGGTCTCGGGGCAGGTGTAGGCGACGTCGGGGAGCCGGCTCGGGGTCGGGCATGACGGCCGGGCGCGGTTCGCCGTAGGTGGCGATGACCCGGTCGCGGGCCGACCGGTGGCGGGTCGGATGTCGCTGCACATCGTGGCCACCAGCCGGACGCCCTGGCGGTCGAGGGTGAAGAAGTAGGGCTGCTCGCCGGGCCGCGTCGGCAGGGCAGCGCACTTGTCGAGCGCGGCCGAGGTGTGCACAGTGACCCGGCCGGTGTCGATCTCGCTCTCGCCGTAGACCTCCATGACCAGCACCGTGTAGACGGCGACGGTCGGGCCGGTTCTTCGGCGCCCTCGACGGTCTGCACGCGCTGGACCCGACCCGGCGAAGACGTCGTCCGGGTCGCCGTCGACGGCGACGGCGGCAGGGGCGCCCAGGAGCACGACCAGGCACGAGGCACAGGCCGAGCAGCACGGTGCGCGCGAGTCGGGTCACGGGGTCATCACGGGGTCACGGGGCCATCACAACAGATCAGGGTCGATCCCGACCAGTTGGGCCAGCACCCGGGCGACCCCGTCGTCGTCGTTCGCAGGCGCTCGATGGGTGGCGGCGGCCAGCACGGAGGGGTGGGCGTTCGCGACGGCGTACGACGTGCCGGCCCACGTCAGCATGGGCAGGTCGTTGGGCATGTCGCCGAACGCCACGACCTCGGCGGCGGGGACGCCGAGGTCGTCGGCGAGGCGGCGAGGGCGGCCGCCTTGGTGACCCCCGGGGCGCTGATCTCGACCAGGCCGGGCACCGACCACGTGGTGACGGCGTCGGTCGCCGACCGCCTCGGCCACCGCGAGCGCGCAGGTCGTCGGGCGACAGGTCGGGCGTGGCGCACGAGCAGCTTGACGGCCGGCACCGTCCACACCTCCTCCATCGGCCCGACGGGGCTGCCGGCCGGCACGTGGTCAGGCTCGTCGTAGGTCGCCTCCAGGCGGATGCCGTCGAGCGCACTCGATCGCGAGCTGCGCGCCGGGCACGGCATCGCGGATCGCGGCCACCACGGGCAGGCCGACCTCGGGCTCGAGACCGTCGAGCCGCACCACCCGCCGACCGGGGACGTCGTAGACGATCGCGCCGTTGCTGACGATGGCCAGGCCGTGCGAGCCGACCAGCGCCCACAGGTCGTCCATCCAGCGCAGCGGCCGCGCCGTGACGATCACGACGGGCACCCCCGCCTCCTCCACCGCGGCCAGCACCCGACGGGTCAGCTGCGCTGACGGTGCCATCGGTGCGCAGCAGCGTGCCGTCGAGGTCGGTCGCGACCAGCCGGGGCCCCGTCATGACACCGTCATGGCACCGTCGACAGCGTCGCGAGCAGCGGGCGGGCCATGACGAGCTGGCCGTCGGCGTTGGCCCCGCGCAGCTGGGTGAAGCCGGCCTTGGCCAGCACCCGCACGCTGGCGCGTGTTGGTCGGGCTCGACGCTGGCGCGGACGGCGACGCCGAGCCGGTCGGTCTCGGCGAGCAGCGCGCTGCAGCGCCTCGGTGGCGACCCCGCGGCCGCGGGCGTCGGGCACCAGGCCGTAGCCGACCTCGACCTCGCCGTCGACCGGCGGACCGAAGAAGCCGATCGAGCCGACGGCGAGCGATCCGAGCACGATGTGCCGCGGACCCCACGGCTGGTCGGGCCGTGCACCAGGCTGGCCGCGTCGACGTCGTCGCGGCGCGGGTAGTCGGGGTGCCAGCGGTCCTGGTGGCGACCGGCGAGCATGTCGGCGGCGTCGTCGACCGATGACCAGGATCAGCCGGAGCCGCTCGGTGACGATCGCGCCCCTCTGCAGGTCAGCCTGCACCGAACCAGCGCTCCAGCTCGACCGCGGCGCCGTCGTCGTAGACCGAGTCGGTCACCGCGTCGGCGGCGTCCTGCACCGGCTGGATCGCCTGGCCCATCGCCACTCCGCGCCCGGCCCACTGCAGCATCTCGATGTCGTTGCGGCCGTCGCCGATGGCCAGCACGTCGGCGGCGGAGAGCCCGAGATCGGTGCAGACGTGCTCGAGGCCGGAGGCCTTGGAGACCCCCACCGGCGTCAGGTCGAGCCAGGCGGTCCAGCCGACGACGTAGTCGGTGCCGTGCAAGCCCAAGGCTCGCCGTGAGCTGCGACGAAGTCGTCGGCCGTGGCGTCGGGGTCGCGGATGATCACGCGACTGACCGGGTCGGCCACCAGGTCGTCGACCGTCGGTCACGATCATCTCGCCGGACAGCTCGCCGTCGCGGGAACGCCCTGGGTGACCCGGTAGCCGAGGCCGCGCTCCTCGACCGCGACCCGCACGCTCGGGCCGCGCGCCAGGATCGCGCGCACGGCGGGGCCGGCGTCGAAGGTCTCCTCGTGGACGACGTCGAGGGAACCGCCGGGCAGGTAGCGGAACACCACCGCGCCGTTGCTCGCCACGATCCACAGCGGCTGGTCGTCGTGGCCGTGCAGGTCGAGCAGGTCGGCGATGCCGGTCATGCCGTGCGGCGAGCGACCCGAGGCCAGCACGATGTGCGCTCCGGCGTCGTGCGCGCGGTCGATGGCGGCGGCGACGCGCGGGGCGATGACCTCGTGGGTCGTGCCGCTGCCCTCGACCCACTTGAGCAGGGTGCCGTCGATGTCGAGCGCGACCAGGCGCGGGCTCCAGTCGGTCACGCCACCACTGGCTTCAGGACCTCGAGCCCACCCATGTGCGGACGCAGCGCCTCGGGCACCCGCACCGAGCCGTCGGCCTGCTGGTGGGTCTCGAGGATCGCGACGATCGCGCGCGTCATCGCGCACAGGGTGCCGTTGAGCGTGCTGATCGGGCCCACGCCCTCGGGGAAGCGCCCGCGGGTGTCGAGGCGGCGGGTCTGGAACTCGGTGCAGTTGGACGTCGAGGTGAGCTCGCGGTACTTGCCCTGGGTGGGGATCCACGCCTCGCAGTCGAACTTGCGGATGGCCGAGAGTCCGAGGTCGCCGGCGGCGACGTCGATGACCCGGTAGGCGAGCTCGAGCTTGTCGAGGAACTCCTTCTCCCACTGCAGCAACCGTTGGTGCTCGGCGTAGGACTCCTCCGTGGTCGTGTAGACGAACATCTCGACCTTGTCGAACCAGTGCACCCGGATGATGCCCTTGGTGTCCTTGCCGTGCGAGCCGGCCTCCTTGCGGAAGCAGGGGCTGAACGCGGCGTAGCGCAGCGGCAGCGCTGCGCCGTCGAGGATCTCGTCGGAGTGGTAGGCCGCCATCGGCACCTCCGAGGTGCCGACCAGGTAGAGGTCCTCACCCTCGATGCGATAGACGTCGTCGGCCGCCTGGCCCAGGAACCCGGTGCCGTCCATCGCCCGGGGACGGACCAGCGAGGGAGCGATCACCTGGGTGAACCCGGCGTTGCGGGCCTGCTCCATCGCCAGGTTGATCAGCGCGAGCTCGAGCTGGGCGCCGACCCCGGTGAGGAAGTAGAAGCGCGAGCCCGACACCTTGGCGCCGCGCTCGAGGTCGATCGCGCCGAGCATGCGGCCGAGCTCGATGTGGTCGCGGGGCTCGAAGCCCTCGGCCGCGAAGTCGCGCGGGGTGCCGACGGTCTCGAGCAGGACGAAGTCATCCTCGCCACCGGGCGGGGTCTCCTCGGCAGCCAGGTTCGGGATCGAGAGCAGCGTCGTCGACCACTCCTCCTCGGCGAGGGCCTGGGCCGCCTCGGCGTCCTTGACCTCGGCGGCCAGCGTCTTCGTCTGGGCCAGCAGCGCCTGCTTCTCCTCGCCCTGGGCCTGCGGGATCAGCTTGCCCAGCTGCTTCTGCTCGGCCCGCTTCGCCTCGAACGTCGCGATGGCGGCGCGTCGCGCCGCGTCGGCGGAGAGCGCCCGGTCGACGACCTCGTCGGACAGACCGCGCTTGGCCTGGGCGGCGCGCACGCGGTCGGGGTCGTCACGAAGGATTCGGGCGTCGATCATGTCTGTGAGGCTATCCGCCCACACCGACGCGACTCACCTGAGTTCCCGTGCACGAGTTCGCCATACTGTGCGTTCCATCTCTACCCGCCAGTAAGGAAACCCCGTGCTCGACCGCTCGCGCGCCATCCAGCTCTCCTGGGCCGGCGCCTGCTTGGCGTTCCTTGCCGTGCTGGCCGCCGCGTTCGGCAACGAGTGGGCCTGGTTGGTCGACCTCGACAACCGGGGTGAGTCGGCGGGCAGCTGGGCGATCGACGAGGGCGGGCTGAAGACGCTGCTGCTCGTCGTCGAGGATCTCTTCGGCACCACCGGGATGACGGTTTACACCGTGGCGCTGGCCGTCGCGCTCTACGTGAAGAACCACCGCCGGGCGGCGTTCTTCACCGTGGGCGTCATGGCGGCTACCTCGCTGTCGACGACCGCCCTCAAGGTGGCGGTGGGGCGCGATCGCCCTGATTGGCAGAACCCCGAGGAGCTGCTCGACAACCAGGCGTTTCCGTCGGGTCACGTCTCCTCCGTCGCGGCTCTCACCGGCATCGTCATCGTGTTGCTCGTGATGCTGGTGCGGCGGGCCAACATGCGTCGCCTGCTGGGCGCCGCGATGATCCTCGTCGCAGCGCTCGTTGCTCTCGACCGCGTGCTGCTCGGGCGCCACTACCCCAGCGACGTAGCCGCCGGCGCGGTGCTCGGCGCTGCCTGGGTGCTGATCGGCCTTGCCCTCTACAGCCCGCTGCCGCGTAGCCACGCGCTCAAGAGCGAGCCGCTGCCGCAGGCGCTCCCCTCGAGCCGCACTCTGTCCGTCGTCCTGAACCCGATCAAGGTCGAGGACGTCGGCTCCTTCCAGGACACCGTCACGAGCATGGCCCGCGAGGCGGGCTGGCAGGACCCGACTTGGCACTTCACCACGCCGGAGGACTCCGGCACCGGGCAGGCCGAGCTGGCCTCGGTCGAGGGCGCCGACCTGGTGATCGTGTGCGGCGGCGACGGCACCGTGCGTGAGGTGTGCGCCGAGCTGGCCGGCACCGGCATCCCGGTCGGCATCGTGCCCGCCGGCACCGGCAACCTGCTGGCCCGCAACCTCGACATCCCGCTCTACATCCGCGCCGCCATCGACATCGCGCTCACCGGCCAGGACCGCGCCATCGACATGGTCGCGGTCTGCCGGCGACGAGATCGAGGACAGCCACTTCATGGTGATGGCCGGCATGGGGTTCGACGCCGCGTTGATGGAGGGGGTCAACGAGGACTTCAAGAAGAAGCTCGGTTGGCTCGCCTACGTGATCTCGGGCCTCAAGTCGCTGATGTTCCCGGTCACCAAGGTCGAGATCTCGATCGACGGGGCCGACTACACCAAGCACCGCGCGCGCACCGTGCTCGTCGGCAACGTCGGCTACCTCCAAGCCGGCATGCCGCTGCTGCCCGACGCCTCGATCGACGACGGTCAGCTCGACGTCGTCGTGCTCTACCCGCGCAGGTTCCTCTCCTGGATCCCGCTCGCCGTCCGGGTGCTCGCCAAGCGCAGCCGGACCGACGACACCATCAACCGGATGACGGGCCGCACCGTCTCCATCCGGGCGGCGGTGGAGACACCGCGACAGCTGGACGGCGACTCGATCGGACCGGGCAAGGAGCTGCACATGGAGTGCATCCACGGCCGCCTGCTGGTGCGTGTGCCGCGCTGAGGCGCGGCCACATGACCGATCGACCCCGGTTCAGCAGTTCTGCCACTGCCCGACGACGTCGAGGCAGAAGACACCCTGGTCGGTGGGCACCAGGTCGACCGCCCCGCTGTCGGGAGCGCCCCCGCCCTCTCCGGGACCGGTCACCTCCCAGGAATGGATGCGGTAACGATCGGCGCCTGGCGCCAGGGAGACGGCGGTGAAGAGGCCGTTGCCCGAGGGTCCGACCCAGGTGCGGAACGGTGCGGCGTCGCGACTGTCGGAAGCCACCGCCGAAGGCGACTCCCCCGGTCACCGCCGCCCGCACGAGCTGGCCGCCTCGCGGCACGTAGAGCGTCAGGGTGGTCGAGTCGCCGCCCTCCTGGCTGACCAGGTAACCCGTCCCCTGCCTGGCCCAGTGCCAGCGCCGGAGCGATCAGGGTCGGGGTCCATCCGCCGGGCACGTCGGCGCGCAGCTCGTCGCCGAGGTCTCCGCCGTTGCCGCTGTCTCGGACGACGAGCTGGACGTCGCCGTCGCCGGACTCCTCCGTCGCCCGGTAGCCGCTCCTTCGAGCACGACCCGAGGCCCGCCCGGGACGTGCAGCTCACGGCCGATCGGTAGCTCGCGCGTCCGGCCCTCGGGGAACAGTCGAGGCTGACGGGCTGGGCAACGGTGCGTCACACGAACCGGAGTGCGACCGTCGACCTGCGAGGAGAAGGAGCCGGGGCCGGAACCACAGGCGACGAGGGCGAGCAGGCAGGTGGTGACCGCGAGCACACGAGCAGCGGTGCGTCAGCGGGTCAACGATGTCATTCTGGGATGTCGCGACGTCGCCGTTTGGTTGTCTACTGGCCCGATGACCTCCCGCCCCGCCCCCCTCGCCGCCTGGCACGCCCTCGTCGAGTCCCGGCACGCCGGCCGGCCTCGACTCCCTGTTGGCCGACGACTGCGTGTTCCGCTCCCCGGCCGTGCACCGCCCCCAGGAGGGCAAGGAGGTGACCAAGGCCTACCTGGCCGCGGCGCTCGTCGTCCTCGGTCCGACGCTCACCTACCTGGACGAGTGGTGCAACGACGACAGCGCGATCCTCGAGTTCGAGGCCGAGGTCGACGGGCGCACCGTGCACGGCATCGACATGCTGCGATGGAACACCGCGGGACAGCTGACGTCGTTCACCGTGATGGTGCGTCCGCTGCGGGGCCTCGAGGCAGTGATCGGCGCGATGGGTGCCGAGCTGACGCGCTCGGCCGGCTGACCTGGCCTTGGGCTGGAACTGCGTCAGGGGCGGGCGGCCGTGACCGCCTCACGCTCCTCGTCCGAGAGCTCGTGCTCGGACTTCCAGCCGGCGATGCTCCGCACGTAGGTGCGCGCGTCGCTGCGGCCATGGATCGACGTCAGCACCACGCCGTTGCCCGTGTCGTCGAGCAGCGCGAGGCTCCACGACATCCGCCCACCCAGGTCGCCGTAGGCGTCGTAACGCACCACGCCCAGGTGTCGCAGCCCGTCGCGCAGCTCGGCTCGGAGCGCGGCGACCTCCTGCCGCAGTCCCTGCAGGTCGGCGGGGAGGTCGGAGGCGTCGGCCGGGTCGGCGCGCGGACGCCAGGTGCTGATGGCGAGCGCGAACGCCGAGGCGGCCAGCACGAGGGCTGCCGCTGCCAACGCGTTGGACATGTCGTCACCGTAGATCGCTCGGGCACCCGGACGACGTCGCGACGCACCGCTGCGGGAGAATCGAGCAGTGGACCTGACGGCGCTCGTGCTCACCTTCGGCGCCATCTTCGTCGTCGAGCTGCCTGACAAGACGTTCCTGGCCACGCTCGTGCTGGCCACGAAGTACCGCCCACTGCTCGTGTGGATCGGCGTCGGTCTCGCGTTCACGGTGCAGACCACGGTGGCGGTGCTGCTCGGGCACGCCGCCTCGTTCCTGCCCGCCGAGATCGTCAAGAGCGTGGCGATCGTGCTCTTCCTGGCCGGCGCGGCGGTGCTGGTCCGCGAAGGCCGAAGCCACCAGGAGGACGACGGGGACGAGCTCGGCGAGAAGGCGACTCCCGCGGTGGGTTGGCGCGCAGTGCTGGCGTCGTTCCTCGTGCTCTTCGCCGCCGAGTGGGGCGACCTCTCCCAGCTCCTGACTCTCTCGCTGGTGGCGCGCTACGAGGCGCCGGTGGCGGTCTTCGTCGGCGCCCTGGCGGCGCTGCTCACCGTCAGTGCGCTCGCCGTTGTCATCGGGCGCAGCCTGCTGCGCGTCATCGCGCTACACGTGCTGCACTACGCCGGCGCCGGCGTCTGCCTGGTGCTGGCCTCACTCACCGTGGTCGACCTGGTGGCGTGAGCCCTAAGGTCGGAGCATGAACACCAGCACCCGGGCACCGCACGGTGCAGACAGCGAGGTCGGGCGACTGCGCACGGTGATGCTGCACCGGCCTGGCCCCGAGCTGCAGCGGCTCACCCCGCGCAACAACGACCGGCTGCTCTTCGACGGCATCCCCTGGGTGGCTCGCGCCCAGGAGGAGCACGACGCATTCGCCCAGGCGCTGCGCGATCGCGACGTCGAGGTGCTCTACCTCATCGACCTGCTCGCCGAGACGCTCGCCCAGGACGTCGCGCGCTCCTCGGCCATCGATACAGCCCTCGCCGACCTCGACCTCGGCACCACGATGCGCCGTTACCTGCGCGGCTTCCTCGGGGACGCCGACCCGCACGACCTCGCGACGCACCTGACCGCCGGCATCCGCAACGACGAGGTGCGCGGTGGCTTCGGGCTCGTCACGTCGTTGCTGGCCCACGACGACTTCCTCATCGACCCGCTGCCCAACCTCCTCTTCACCCGCGACTCCTCGGTGTGGGTGCGCGACCGGGTCGCGATCACCTCGCTGGCCATGCCTGCACGCAAGCGCGAGACCCAGCTGACCGAGCTGATCTACGAGCTGCACCCCCGGTTCGCTGGCAGCGAGCGCATCCACGGCCACCACTTCGAGCACGTCGAGGGCGGCGACGTCCTGCTGCTCGCGCCCGGTGTGATCGCCGTCGGCGTCGGCGAACGCACGACGCCGGCCGGCGTCGAACGGCTGGCCCGCCAGGTGTTCGAGGCCGACCTGGCCCACACCGTGCTGGCCGTGCCGATCGCCCAGGAGCGGGCGACGATGCACCTCGACACGATCTGCACGATGGTCGACGTCGACCTGATGGTCGTCTACGAGAACGTCGCCGACGCGACTGGTCGCGCACGCGGTGACCGCCGAGGGGTTCGACGACGACGGCAGCCTGCACCTGGCCGTCGCCGCACCGCGCCCCTTCCTCGAGGCGGCGGCGGAGGCGATGGGCATCGACGCGCTGCACCGCATCGACACCGGCCTCGACCCGGTGACGGCCGAGCGCGAGCAGTGGGACGACGGCAACAACACCCTGGCCCTGGCTCCCCGGCTGGCGGTGGCCTACGAGCGCAACGACGAGACCAATGCCCGGCTGGAGGAGTCCGGGATCGAGGTCATCAAGATCGCCGGCTCCGAGCTGGGCTCCGGGCGTGGCGGCCCGCGCTGCATGAGTTGCCCGATCGCCCGCGACCCGCTGGTCTGAGCGGCGCGTCCGCCGCGTCCGCCAGGGGTCGCAGTGACGGTCGACACGCTAGACACGGGTGCAGGGGTGGGCAAGGATGCGACGCGGCGCTCCTATCGAAAGGCCTGACATGGCAACCTTCTTCGACTCCTTCACTCCCAAGGAAGTCGCGCGCATCAGCGCTCACGGACGGCGAGTCAAGTTGCCCGAGGGCTGGTCGCCGATCTGGAGCAGACCCCTGCCGACAAGGCGTACATCATTCTCGACGGCACCGTCTCCGTGCGTCGCAACGGCAGCCGAGTTCGCGCAGCTCGGGGCCGGAGACATCGTGGGTGAGACCGCGATCGTCGGGCACTCGTTGCGGACCGCCTCCATCGTCGCGCTCACGCCGCTGCAGGCCATCCACTTCACCGACAGCGACATCAACGACCTGATCGCGGAGATGCCGTCGTTCAAGGAGAAGGTCGTGGCGCTGGTCGAGCAGCGCCTCAAGAACTGATCCCGGTGCCCGCCGACGACATACCCGGGCTCGCCGGCGCGGCGGACGCCATCGAAGGACTGGTCCTCGGCGCAGCACCGAACCTGACGCGGGTCCAGGTCAGTGAGCAGGCGCGTGTGCCGCTCGAAGTCGCCACCGGGCTATGGCAGCTGTTGGGCTTCGCCCACGTGGCCGACGACGAGGTGGCGTTCACTCCCGCCGACGTGCGCGCTCTCGAGCTGACCCACGAGCTCGTGCAGCTCGGCATCCTCGGGCCGGAGCGTCAGGCCGCGCTGGTGCGCACCTGGGGTCGCAGCTTTGCCCGGCTCGCGGAATGGCAGACCGAGCTGCTCGCCACGCTGGCGCTCGAGGGGGCCCTCGAGGACGGATCCGACCCGGTGGCGACCATGCAGGCGCTGGTCTCCGACGTGCTGCCGCGGGTCGAGGAGCTGCAGGGCTACGTGTGGCGCCGACACCTGGCCAGCGCGGGCGCTCGACTGATGACGGTCGCCGACCCGGCGGCCCCCACCGCGCCGACGGCCGTGGGTTTCGTCGACATCGTCGGCTACACCTCGCGGTCGAAGTCGCTCGACGAGGCCGAGCTGGTCGCCTGGCTGGAGGGGTTCGAGGCGCGGGTCGCATCGCTGGTCACCGAGCACGGCGGCCGGATCATCAAGAACATCGGCGACGAGGTGCTCTTCGCCTGCGACGACATCGAGGACGCCGTCGCACGTCGCGCTCGAGCTCACCCGCCTCGGGGAGGACGACGACGACCCGTTCCCGGCCGTGCGGGCCGGAGTCGCCTACGGCGAGGTGGTGGCCCGGCTCGGCGACGTCTTCGGCGAGACCGTCAACATCGCCTCGCGGCTCACCTCGGCCGCCCGACCCGGCTCGGTGCTGATCGACCGCGGCGCCCACGACGCCCTGCGCGGCGAGGCCTCCAGCAGCGGCGCAGCCGACGACCGGGCCCGACGACCGGGCCGACGACCGGGCCGACCACGCGACGTACGCGATGCGGCGGGTGCGCCGACTCTCGGTGAAGGGCTACGACCGGCTCGCTGCCTGGTCGGTGCGTCCGCGCTGACCGATTGTGCGCTGACCCGTCCCCTATAGAGGACGGGTCACCCGATCTGACGCTGACCCGTCCCCTATAGAGGACGGGTCAGCCCGACTTGTGAAGGATCAGCGGATGGTGACCTGGCGGTTGGCGAGTCCGGAGCGGGCGGCGCGCTGCTCGGTGGTCAGGGGCGAGGTGTCGGCCAGCGCCTCGTCGAGCGCCTTCTTGAACGCCGCGGCGGGCTCCTCGAGCACCTCGGCGCCGGTGCCGACCTCGAGGTCCCAGACCGGGGCGAGGAGGCCGTGGGCGCGGAACATGCCGACCAGGCGGGCGTCCGGCACGATCACGTCGGCGCCGGAGACGTGCAGCCGGGCGAGGGCGTCGAGCAGCTGGTCCTCCGGCTCGGGCATCACCCAGCGCAGGTGCTCCTTCGAGCCGACGTTGGTCCAGTACGCCGCCTCCACCGAGCTCAACCGCGCGGTCGGGGTGGCCGACTCGTTGGCCTGCTCGAGCGCACCCTCGAGGCCTTCGCGGTCCTCGACGTCGGCGATCCAGTAGTCGAAGCCGTCGTGCACGGTGACGTCGAGGCTGGTGTTCGTGATCAGGTCCTGCAGCCGCGGGCCGGGGCCGGGGGGTGCGGTCAGGCCGACGACGTCCGGTTCGGAGGCCAGGGCCTTCTCGAGCACGGCCGCGAGGTCGCGCGACGGGTCGCCGTAGTTGTGCTGCACCTGGAGGCCGAGCCACACCTGGCCGCTGTCGCGCGACATCGCGGGAGCGGCCATCGGCAGCAGCGAGCACAGCTGCACGACGCGGTCGGAGCCCTTGACCTGCAGGGGCGCGGTCGCGGCAGGCACGAGCTCACGCATCGCGATCAGGTCGCACTCGCCGGCGATTCCCTCGAAGGGCCGGGCGACGTAGACCTCGGCGCCGCCGGTCGAGCCGTGGCAGGCCTTGTAGCGCTTGCCGGAACCGCACGGGCAGGGCTGGCGGGGACCGACCTCGCCCTCTGAGGTCCCTGGGGTCCCCGAGGTCGCCGAGTTCCGGGCAGCGTCACGGGTCTTGGTGCGGGACTTCTTGGCCATGGCGGCGAACCTACCGGCCGAGCTGCTCCAGCACGTAGGCCGGGCGGTCGGTGATCACGGCCTTCACGCCGAGCGCCTGGCAGAGCTCGAGGTCGGCGCGAGTGTTCACCGTCCAGACGTGCACGTCATGACCGGAAGCCGCGATCCGCCGGGCCAGCCTGGGGTTCTCGCGCAGCATCGCGATGCCCGGGCCGACCAGCCAGTCGTCGCCGATCACGCGCCGCAGCATGGTCCAGGACTGGGCCTTGTCGATCAGCTGCACCAGCCGGACGTCCGGCGCCGCCCGCTCCACCCTCTGCAGGGCGGTGAACGAGAAGCTCATGACCCGCACCGGTGAGTCGGACGACGTCCAACCGAAGTCGTCGAGCATCTCGACGAGGCGCCGCTCGACGAGTCCGCCGAACCGGGTGGGGTGCTTGGTCTCGATGGCGATCTCGACGCGCCGGTCGAAGTCGGCGGCGGTCTCGAGCAGCTTGCGCAGGGTGAGCACGCCGTCCAGGGTCTCGTCGCGGTCGGGTGCCTCGTCGTCGAGCTCGGCCCAGGGGTTCTTCCAGGAGGCGAAGTCGAGCTCGTTGAGCTCGGCCAGGTTCATCGTCGAGACCAGGCCTCGGGTGCTGGCCGTGCGGGTGAGCGTGCGGTCGTGCACGCACACCAGGTGGCCGTCGGCGGTGAGCCGGACGTCGCACTCCAGCCCGTCGGCGCCGGCCTCCAGCGCCGCGAGGTAGGCGCCCAGGGTGTGCTCGGCCTTGTCGTGGCTGGCGCCTCGGTGCGCGACGACCTGGGGCGAGGAGGCCGTCATGGGTTCCATGGTGCCCGAGGCCGGGGGTCGACGTCAGCCCTGCTCGCGCAGGTAGCGCCCGAAGTGCGGGACGGTGAAGGCGATCCGGCCGCGTTCGCCGGAGTAGATGAGGCCCTTCTTGAGCAGGGCGTCGCGCGCCGGGGAGAGCGCCTGCGGCTGTGCGACCCAGACCATTTGCGGCGGCATTTGTATGTGCTGCGAGATTATCCGCTGCTGGCGGAGGCGTTTCGGCAGGTGGTGAGTAAGGGCAGTCCGGTGGAGATTGATGCGGAGGCGTCGTTTAAGTTGGAGAGTATGGGGCTGGTGCGGCTATCAGCGGTAATGAGGCGTCGCCGCGCTGTGAGGTGTATCGCGATTATTTTAGAGATCATTTGAAGGATAGGGGTTAGAGGGATCGGCATGAGTGCAACGCCAAATTCTCAGTCGAGCTTATCAGTATGTGACTGGCGGTGCGCTGCGGCAAGATGCGCCGACCTATGTGACGCGGCAGGCAGATGAGGAGCTGTATGCGGCGCTGAAGGCGGGGGAGTATTGCTATGTGTTTAATTCTCGGCAGATGGGTAAGTCGAGTCTGCGGGTGCAGGTGATGCAGCAGCTATTGGCGGAGGGCGTGGCCTGCGGGGTGGTTGAGGTGTCTAGCATCGTGGGCGAAGGCATGACGTCGGAGCAGTGGTATTTGGGACTGATTCGGCGGCTGAGTCGGAGCTTGGGGCTAAAGGTAAAGGTGTTGCCGTGGTGGCAGGAGCGGGACGGGACTTTCGCCGATTCAGCGATTTAGTGAGTTTGTTGAAGATGTGTTGTTGCCGTCGATAGAGCAGCCGATTGTTATTTTTATTGATGAGATTGACAGTCTGTTTCAGTTTGACTTTAATGATGATTTTTTTGCGCTGATTCGCGCTTTTTATCAGGAGCGGGCAGAGCATGAGGCTTATCGGCGGCTGAGCTTTGTGCTGTTGGGGGTGGCAACGCCGGAGCGATTTGATTCGAGATAAGCAGCGCACCTCTTTTAATATTGGCGGGTCGGTTGATTGATTTGCGCGGGTTTGCGCCGAGTGAGGTGGGGCCGCTGGAGCCGGGGCTGGCGGCAAAGGCGGAGAATCCGGCGGCGGTGCTAGCAGAGGTTTTGCACTGGACGAAGGGGCAGCCGTTTTTGACGCAGCGGCTGTGTCAGCTGATTGCGGAGTCTAGTTTTGTGATTGCGGCTGGCAGCGAACAAACGTTGGTGGCGCAGATGGTGCGATCGCGCGTCATTGACGATTGGGAAGCGCAGGATGTGTCGGTGCATTTGAAGACAATACGTGATCGCATCTTGGCGAATGAGGAGCGGTCGGGGCGGCGGCTAGGGCTGTATCAACAAATTTTGCAGGCGGGCGAGGTGGCTGCCCATGCTAGTGAAGAGCAGATGGAGCTGCGGCTATCCGGACTGATTCGAGAGGAAGCAGGGCTGTTTGCGAGTGGCGAATCCGATGTATGCGGCGGTGTTTGACCGCGGCTGGGTGGAGCAGGGGTTGCTAAAGCTGCGGCCTTATGGAGCGGCGATCGCGGCTTGGCTAGCGACAGGGCAAGCCGATAGTCGCGGCTGCTGCGGGGACAGGCGCTAAGAGATGCGTTGATATGGGCGAATGAGAGCCGCAGCCTGGGCGATGACGACCGGTTGTTTTTGTCGGCAAGCCAGGAGCAAGAACAGGCTGATACGCAGACGCGGCTGGATGCAGAGGCGGAAGCGAATCGAACGTTGGAGGCGGCGAATCGAGAAGCGACTGAGCGGACACAATTGGCAAATCGGCGGTTGCGGATTGGCTCTGGGATATTAGCGGGGACGATTGCGCTAGCAGCGGTGGCGGGCGTGAGTGCCTGGAAAATTAATGCGGCGGCAAATGTTCAGAAAACTGAGGCGCAGCAGCAGATTGAGGCAGCGCAAATAGCGACAAATCAGGCTGAACAGAAGAAAGAAAGTGCTGAAGAGGCGAAAGATAATTCTGAGAAAGAAAAAGAAAGTGCTGAAAAGGAGAGAGAAAAAGCACAGGTCGAACTAGAGAAGGCCCGAAAAGAAGGTGCGCAAATACAGGTGGAATCGGCGGCGAAAATAGCGGCGGCTGACCGAGAAGTAGAAAATGCGTCGGCGCAAGCACAGCAAGCACAGGCGCAAACCGTAGCTGCGCAGAAATCAACGCAGCAGGCGAAGCAAGAACAACAGCAGGCGCAGCAGGAAGCGGACGCAGCAGAAACTTTAGCTGGAAAAGCTCAGCAAGACACAAAGGCAGCGCAATTAGCAGAGGCAGGTGCAAAAGAAAGACAGGACATTGTGCAAGCGGGAACTAATCTGGAGCGAGCAGGCATTGCACTGTTGAGACGGCCTGACGATGAGTTCCGGGACATGAATACGCTGTTGGAGGCGCTTGATCTTGGAAATGGATTACGAGACCTGTTACGACGCGACGCCAGTTACTATAACGGCCAAGGGATTGATGAATATCCAGCGATCAGTCCTATGCTGGCGCTCAGGAAATCGACCAAGAGTGTACTTGAAACAATTGCCTTCAAAGGCGATTTCGGTGGCTTCAGCGAGAATGGCCAACGGCTGATAACCTACTCTTATAGTGATAAACGAAATAGGCTGTATGACCTCTCAGGTCATGAGCTAGCGTCTTTTGAAGGCGATTTCAGTGGCTTCAGTAAGGATAGCCAACGGCTGGCAATCTCTTCTATTGGCGACGGCGATGAACGAACCAGTCTGTATGATCTCTTAGGTAATGAGATAGCATCCTTTGAAGGCTATTTCGGTGGCTTCAGTGACGATGGCCAACGGCTGGCAATCTCTTCTAGTAGGGATGGACGAAGTAGGCTGTATGACCTCTCAGGTAATGAGATAGCGTCTTTTGAAGGCTATTTCGGTGGCTTCAGTGAGGATAGCCAACGGCTGGCAATCTCCTCTATTAGCGACGGCGATGAACGAACCAGTCTGTATGATCTCTCAGGTCATGAGCTAGCATCTTTTGAAGGCTATTTCGGTGGCTTCAGTGAGGATGGCCAACGGCTGGTCACCTCTTCTATTAGCGATGGACGAACTAAGCTGTATGACCTCTCAGGTAATGAGCTAGCGTCTTTTGAAGGCTATTTCGGTGGCTTCAGTGAGGATGGCCAACGGCTGGCAATCTCCTCTATTAGCGACGGCGATGGACGAACTAGGCTGTATGACCTCTCAGGTCATGAGCTAGCGTCTTTTGAAGGCTATTTCGGTGGCTTCAGTGAGGATGGCCAACGGCTGGTCACCTCTTCTATTAGCGATGAACGAACTAGGCTGTATGACCTCTCAGGTCATGAACTATTGTCTTTTGAAGGCGATTTCGGTGGCTTCGGTGACGATGGCCAACGGCTGGCAATCTCTTTTAATAGCGATGAACGAACTAGGCTGTATGACCTCTCGGGTCATGAGCTAGCGTCTTTTGGAGGCTATTTCAGAAGCTTTAGTGAGGATGGCCAACGGCTGGCAATCTATTCTAGTAGCGATGGACGAACTAGGCTATATACCTTAAATAGCAAGCATCTCTTTTCACAATTGCAAGCATCTCAAATCCTCACTTATAAGGGTGACCAACGGCTGGCAATCTATTCTAGTAGCGATGGACGAGTAGGCTGTATGACCTCTCAGGTACTGAGCTAGCGTCTTTTGAAGGCGAGTTCAGAAGCTTCAGTGAGAATGGCCAACGGCTGGTCACCTTTTCTATTAGCGACGGCGATAGACGAAGTAGGCTGTATGACCTCTCAGGTCATGAGCTAGCGTCTTTTGAAGGCTATTTCGGTGGCTTCAGTGACGATGGCCAACGGCTGGCAATCTCTTCTATTGGCGACGGCGATGAACGAAGTAGGCTGTATGACCTCTCAGGTCATGAGCTAGCGTCTTTTGAAGGCTATTTCGGTGGCTTCAGTGACGATGGCCAACGGCTAGTAACCTCTTCTATCGACAGCAATGAACAAACTAAGCTGTATGACCTCTCAGGTAATAAGCTAGCGTCTTTTGAAGGCGATTTCGGTGGCTTCAGTAAGGATAGCCAACGGCTGGCAACCTACTCTTATAATGATGAACGAAGTAGGCTGTATGACTTCTCAGGTCATGAGCTAGCGTCTTTTGAAGGCTCTTTCCGTAGCTTCAGTGACGATGGCCAACGACTGGTCACCTCTTCTAGTAACAATGAACAAACTAAGCTATATGACCTCTCAGGTAAAGAGCTAGCACCGCCTTTTGAAGGCTATTTCGGTGGCTTCAGTGAGGATGGCCAACAGTTTGCTGTATATTCTCCAAAAGAACAACTTTCTCGCTTTTACGATTTATCAGGACAGCCGACAGGACTTTCTCTAAAGGGTAATTTCAGTGAATTTTCTCCTAACCAGCAGTATATCGCGACCACTGTTTTTAGCGAGGACATTAGCCTAATTTACGACACCACAGGCAAGCTACTAGCCGAGTATCCAGGCTCTGTCTTTGGCAGACAAACTAGCGATGCTCCTAGCGATCTCGGCTTCACCCCAGATAGCACTCAACTCATCACCCAATCAAACGATGGCCTGTACCACATTTGGCAACTAGACGACGGCCTAGACGACCTCCTTGCCAGTGGCTGTGAATGGGCAAAACCATACCTACAGGCCAATCAGGATACAGAAACAAAAGCAGCATTCTGTTTGACAGACTATTAGAAAGAAAGGCTCTGCACATTCAACTCCTCCGCTAAGTAGATTGGTGCAATTAAACTTAAGTCACAAACAGAGTCTTTGAGACCCCCGTCCCCAACTTTGGGGCTTTTCTAAAACAAAAGATATTAGCTTAATCCAGGGCTGTGGCTAAAACAAGCAGCCCTGCTAAGAAAATATCTGCTAGGGCCTCAAGCTTGCCTAACGCTGCGACAAACTCATAGCCCTGGTGAATTTGCAGGCGATCTCTGAGGAACCTAGCGATTTTTCGAGTTCTCAGAATCTGGAACAGAAATGGCGAGCCGTGTTCCAGAACGAACTATGATGGAGTCCATCAATACGTGTTTAGCATTAACACTCAAGCACTCTAAACTCCCCTTTTCAAGGGGCTGGGGGATCGTCCCTTTTCAAGGGGCTGGGGGATCGTCTAAAGCTCAAAACGTAGAGATCCCCCTCAATTCCCCTTGAAAAGGGGAGGTGACGCGACGCTAAACATGTACGTCCATCGTGCACTCAGGGTAAGTCGGCCCAGGTTGAAATTAGCCAAAACTTTAGGCAAGAGAGAATCTATGGCAAGCTACTCAATTTCTGAAATCAATCAGATGGACAAAGCCGAATTTGTGCAATCATTCGGATCTATCTTTAAGAGACACCGAAGGTGGCTGAGCAAGCATGGTCGGCGATGCCCTTTCAAGACGTTGCCGACCTCCATCAGAAAATGGTGACGGTGGTGGAAAAAGGCATGACGAATCCTGAAAAGCTGACGCTGGTTCAATCGCATCCCGAACTCGGCGCAAACCGTAAAATGGCTGCTGCTTCTGTGCAAGAACAGGCTAGCGCGGATTTAACCAGACAATGACTAGAAGTCCAGCAACAGATTCAACAACAGAACGCTGTTTATCAGAAAAAGTTTGGATTTCCGTTTATCATGGCCGTAAGAGGACAGACTTTAGGCGGTATTGCAGCGGCCCAGAAAAATAGAATTGCTCAGTCAGAAGAAGATGAAGTGGCGCGTTGCCTTCCGAAATCTACAAGATCGCCCGCTTCGCATAGACGACCCGAATCAAATCCTAAAACTCTCTCGAATATAGCCGCGTCACGCCTTGTGATAGGTACGCCAATAACACGCGATTTACTCGACGACACAGCCAAACCCGCTCATGATATCTGCACATAATCCAAAAATCTAGCTAGCGCAGCGGCCCGCCCATGCGACCCGAAAGACGACAGTGCAGCCCAACGACTCATCAAATTTTCGGTTGCCGTCTCACCTTCCGCATAAAGCACATCGAAAAGCATCTTTAAGATAGGTAAAAAACTGGTCGCCTTGAATTAAACCCCTGGTTAGGTCGCAAAGCGCATATCGTTGTTATCCAGGGTATACGGAATCACACAAATGAAGGGCTCGCCGTAATCATAATCCCGGGTGGGAAATCATGTCGGCATAGCTATCGGCATGGTGAAAAAAATTCACACTCTAACCACCGATGCGGCGAGTAGGGCTAAGTCGGCCCTGATAAAACCCAAGCGGGCGAGTACCCGTTACTTCAGTATGAATTTCGATGGCTTTGTGAATGTGCGATCGCTCCAGCTCTTCACTCGCATACTGATAATCAATCCAGCGATACCCATGACTAGCAATCTCCCAACCGGCCTCAGTCATCGCCTTTGCCGCATCCGGATTCCGCTGAAGCGCCATCGCCACGGCATACACCGTCAGCGGAATATCGCGCTGAGTAAACAAGCGGTGCAGTCGCCAAAAGCCCGCTCGCGACCCATACTCGTATATAGACTCCATGCTGATATTGCGAACACCCATCAACGGCTGAGCGCCAATCATCTCAGACAAAAATGCCTCCGAAGCCGGGTCACCATCCAGGAAATTCCGATTATTAGCCCTTCTTCGTAATTAATCACAAACTGCACCGCAATTTTCGCCCAATTTGGCCATTTCGCATGAGGAGGCGTTTGACCATAGCCAATCAGATCGCGAGGATAGCTTGAAGCCTGACTTTCAGCGGTGGGGCGAGTCATTCTTTTGTGATTCTCCTACGCCAACGCATTAAACACCAAAGATACCATCCACATAATCGTCAACGGAGAACCGACTCCCAAAACTTTCAAGCTTCAGAGGCGGTGACTGATTCGCCGGCTGTAGCCAAAAATCCAGCCGCTTATTAATAATGGGCATCACCACAAACGTAAAAATGCAGCCTAAATAGCGCTCACTTTCGTCAACGGCAGTGCGGATCAGCAAGCTATCATCTAAAACTTCCAAATACTCGAACACATAATCCTGAAGCAAAATAATTGGGTAAAGCCCCAGCGCCACGGCCAAAATGCGCTCCCAGGCAGGCGGCTCCAAATGGCTCGTCGCCTCATTAGACTGACCAGACAAACACACCTTCAAAGCATTGAGAGCGAGCTTGAATCCAGCCATCATTCCATCCGACCAGGGCTTGCACGCTACCATCAACTCAGTCATAGACAATCTTGTCGTAGCCGAGGTCGATAACCTCAATCGTTGAGACTGTAAAACTGACTTTTGAAATATCGC
>CAWAGM010000018.1:0-295255 GCA_963781575.1 uncultured Actinomycetota bacterium
CGAACATACTAGCGAAACGTCTGCATCTGGTCTAGACTGGTCGCATGGCGACCGACACCCGCAGCACCGCTCTCGAGGCGGTCCGCGACAGCGTCGCGAGCGTGCGGTCGGCGGAGGTCGCCCAGCTGTACGCGGTGCTCGACTGGGTAGTCGAGAACACGGTGGACGGCGTCGACCCCCACTCGGTGTCGTTCGGGCAGCGGCCGCTGGCGCTGGGTGGAATCGGCTGCCCAGTCGTAGATGAGTTCGACGCCTACGACCTCGCGCTGGCGCTGGGGATGTCCTCTCAGGCCGGCTGCCGCTACCTCGGCACCGCTCTCGAGCTGCGCTACCGGCTACCCCGCCTCTACCAAGCAGTCATCGACCAGAAGGTGCCGTCCTGGAAGGCACTGCGGATCGCCGAGTCCACGATGGCGCTACCCGAAGCCGGGGCCACCCACGTGGATGTCGAGCTGTCTGCCTACGCCGGGCGGGTCTCCTTTGCCCAGGTCGACCGCCTCGTCGAAGCCGCACTGGCCACCTTTGACCCCGAGACCGCCGAACAGAAGCGCCGCGAAGCAGCCGAGAACCGTGGTGTCGAGATCCACCTCGAGCAGGTCTCCACGGTCGGCACCGTCGAGATCAACGCCACCCTCGACTACGCCGACGCCCACGACCTCGAACACGCCCTCCAAACCGGAGCAGCCGCGTTGGCCGACGCCGGCTGTGAAGAGTCCCTGGACGTACGCCGCTCCATCGCGCTCGGCGACCTCGCCCGCGGCCAGCAGTCCCTTCACCTCACCGGCTTGTCCGGCAGGGATCTCACCATCTACGCCCACATCAGCGAAGACCTCACGGAGAGGTCGGGACGCTGGGCCGGCTCGACAACACCCGTTCACCGATCCTGGTCGAGCAGATCAAAGCCTGGTGCGCGACCGCGACCCGAGTGACCATCAAGCCGGTCATCGACCTCAACGACACCATCAGCGTCAACGCCTACGAAATCCCCCACCGGATCCGCGAACACGTTGAGCTCCGTGACCACCACTGCGTGTTCCCCCACTGCACCCGACCCGCCCAGTCCTGCGACCTCGACCACATCGACCCCTACGACCCTGACGGACCACCAGACCAGACGTCGACAGCAAACCTCGCGCCCCTGTGCCGGCGACACCACCGCACCAAGACCCACAGCCACTGGCGATACCAAAGCCAATCCCCAGGCAGCTACACCTGGACCACACCCTCCGGATCAACCTGGATCCGCGACCACACCGGCAGCCGCCCCGCCTGAACCCGGCCATGGCAGCATCGCGGCATGCCAGAGAAGCCTCGCGCGGCGGGAATAGCCTGACCCTCGCTGTGGGTTCCCCCGACCGAACCCAGGGAGATCAGTGAGCGACAGCAGCAGCCTCGGGCGCGGGGCGACCCGCGCGGGCTTCTCCGTCCTGTGGGTCGCGATCAAGCGCGAACCATGGATCTTCGCACTCTCCACGATCGGCAGCGTGCTCTTCGGTGCCCTGACCGTCGCCGACGCGTGGGTGCTCGGCTGGTCGACCGACCACGTCGTGCTGCCCGCCTTCGAGGACGGGGAGATCGGTGGCGGACTCCTCTGGGCGATCCTCGCGCTCTTCCTCGGCGTGGCGATCTTGCGTGCCGTAGGCATCGTGGCGCGCCGGCTCGGCGCCGGCATCATGCAGTACCGGATGCAGGCCAGCACTCGTCGGGCCGTCACCCGCCGCTACCTCGCCCTGCCCATGGAGTGGCACCAGCGCCACCCGACCGGCGAGTTGCTGTCGAACGCGAACTCGGACGTCGAAGCCGCCTGGGGGCCGATCGCGCCGCTGCCGATGGCGGTCGGCACGGTCGCGATGATGGTCATCGCGGTTGCGCAGATGCTCGCGACCGACCTCGTCATGGCCCTGGTGGGCCTCCTGATCTTCCCGCTGGTGATCGCGACCAACATCGTGTTCCAGAACTTCGCCCAGGGCTGGGCGACGCGCGCCCAGGAGCTGCGCGCCGAGGTGAGCGAGGTCGCGCACGAGTCCTTCGACGGCGCGATGGTCGTCAAGACGCTGGGCCGCGAAGGCGAGGAGACCGAGCGGTTCGCGACCAAGGTCCGCGAGCTGCGTGACGTCAACATCAAGGTCGGGGTCATCCGTGCCGCGTTCGACCCGGTCCTGGCAGCCCTCCCGAACCTCGGGGTGCTGGCCGTGCTCGTCGTCGGGGTCCAGCGAGTGCTCAACGGCCAGACCGACGCCGGCGACGTCGTCACCGTGGCCTACCTGCTGACCATCGTGTCGTTCCCGATCCGCTCCATCGGGTGGCTGCTCGGCGAGTTTCCGCGCAGCGTCGTCGGCTACCGCCGAGTCGACGCAGTGCTCCGCACCACCGGTGAGATGCCGTACGGCGCGGCGTGCCTTGTGAGCACCGATGGCGCTGCGCGCCTCGAGGTCACCGCCCTCGACTACTCCTACGAGGTTGATCAGCCGCTGCTGCGCGAGCTCTCGTTCGCGGTCGAGCCCGGCCGCACGGTCGCGCTGGTCGGTGCCACGGCGTCCGGCAAGAGCACCCTCACGACGTTGTTGACCCGCCTGGTCGATCCCCAGAGCGGGGCCATCACGGTCGACGGCACGGACGTGCGTGATCTGGCCCGCGGTGAGCTGGCCGCCTCCGTCTCGCTGGTGCCGCAGACTGCCTTCCTCTTCGACGACACGATCCGTGGCAACGTCACCCTCGGCACCGACGTCACCGACGACGAGGTCTGGGCGGCACTCCGCACGGCCCAGGCCGACGGCTTCGTCGCAGCACTTCCCGCTGGACTCGACAGCCGACTGGGCGAGCGGGGCACCTCGTTGTCGGGCGGGCAGCGCCAGCGCATCTCCTTGGCCCGCGCGCTCGTACGACGCCCGCGACTCCTGATCCTTGACGACGCCACGTCGGCGGTCGATCCCGAGGTCGAGGCGCGCATCCTCGCCGGCCTGCGCGCCGAGGGCAGCGACGCCACTCTCGTGGTCGTCGCCTACCGCAAGGCAACGATCGGCCTGGCCGACGAGGTGCTGCACCTCGAGGACGGGCGGATCGCCGACCGTGGCACCCATGCCGAACTGCTGACGCGGTCGCCGTCCTACGCCCACCTCGTGAACGCGTACGAGAACGCCGAAGACGAACAGAGCGTGGCCCCATGAGCACGGTCCTGGACACCGGCGAGAGCCTCGGTGCGATGCACACGATCCGGCGGGGAGTGCACTACTCGCCCGAGCTGACCGACGGCATCGGTCGCACCCTGTTGCTGGCGCTCCTCGCCTCGGTGGGGCAGGTCGTCGTGCCGGTCGCCGTGCAGCAGACCATCGACCGCGGCCTCAACGCAGACGGCGGACCCGACGTCTCCTTCACCGTGCTCACGGCTCTCGCGGCTGGCCTGGCGATCATCGTCACCAGCTGCGCGTCTTACGCGATGACCAGCCGGCTGTTCCGCACCGCCGAGCACGGTCTGGCGACCCTGCGCATCAAGGCGTTCCGACACGTGCACGACCTGCCGTTGCTCACCCAGAACACCGAGCGTCGCGGCGCGCTGGTCTCCCGGGTCACCAGCGACGTCGACCAGGTCAGCCAGTTCCTCGTCTTCGGCGGGTTGCTCTTCGTCGTCAGCATCGGCCAGGTGCTGATCGCCACCGTCGTGATGGTCATCTACTCCTGGCAGCTCGCCCTGGTGGTCTGGGTCTGCTTCGCCCCGCTCTTCCTGAGCCTGCGGTTCTTCCAGCGCAAGCTCTCCGAGGCCTACGGCATCGTCCGCAACCAGGTCGGCGTGATGCTGTCGGCGATCTCCGAGCCGGTCGTCGGTGCGGCCGTCGTCCGCTCGTACGCCGTCGAGGCTCGCACCCAGCAGCGCATCGACGAGGCGGTCGCCACCCACCAGAGGGCCAGCACCCGCGCTCAGGGGTTCACCGCGTTCTCCTTCTCGCTCGGCGGCATCTCCGCCGGGCTGGCCAATGCCGGGGTGCTCATCGTCGGTATCTGGCTCGGCTTCTCGGGGCAGATCAGCTCCGGCGAGGTGCTGGCGTTCGCGTTCCTCGTGACCCTCTTCGTCGGGCCTGTGCAGATGGGCACCCAGATCCTCACCGACGCGCAGAACGCGATCGCCGGCTGGCGCCGCGTCATCGGGATCCTCGAGACCCCCGCCGACCTCGTCGATCCCGGTGCCGCCGGCCACGCTCTGCCCCGCGGCCCGGTCGACGTCGGTTTCGTCGACGTCGAGTTCGCCTACCCCGGCGGTCCGCCCGTGCTTCAGGACGTCACCCTCGAGATCGAGGCAGGACGCCGGGTAGCGATCGTCGGTGAGACCGGTTCAGGCAAGTCGACCTTCGCCAAGCTGCTCACCCGGTTGATGGACCCGTCATCGGGCGCGGTGCTGCTCGACGGCATCGACGTCCGTGACATTGATGCGGCCTCCCTGCGAAGCAGCGTCGTGCTCGTGCCGCAGGAGGGGTTCCTCTTCGACGACACCATCGCCGCGAACGTGCGCTACGGGCGTCTCCGCGCCACCGCCGACGACATCTTGGCCAGCGCCGATGAGCTGGGCCTGGGTGACTGGGTCGCCGGCCTGCCGCGCGGTCTCGACACCCGGGTCGGCCAGCGCGGCGAGTCGCTGTCGGCCGGCGAGCGGCAGCTGGTCGCTCTGCTCCGCGCGCACCTGGCCGACCCTGACCTCCTGGTGCTCGACGAAGCCACCAGCGCCGTCGACCCGGCGCTGGAAATGCGGATCGGCCGCGCGCTCGAGCGACTCATGAGCGGCCGCACCAGCGTCACCATCGCGCATCGACTCTCGACGGCCGAGAACGCCGACGAGGTCGTCGTCGTCGACCAGGGGCGGGTGGTGCAGCGCGGTCCGCACCGCGAGCTCGTCGCGCAGGCCGGGTCCGTCTACGCGGGCCTGCACCGGTCGTGGGTCTCGCAGCAGGGACAATGAGCCGGTGAGCTCCCTCGACCCCACCATCGCAGACCGAGTCCGCTGGACGCCGGACGCCACCGGCCGCGGGCTCGTAGCCGCGGTCGTTCAGCAGCACGACTCACGTGAGGTGCTCATGCTCGGCTGGATGGACGACGAGGCCTTGCACCGCACGCTCACCACCGGACGCGCCACCTACTGGAGTCGGTCGCGCCAGGAGTACTGGGTCAAGGGCGATACCTCGGGACACAGCCAGCACGTGCACGATGTGCGGGTCGACTGCGACGGCGACACGCTGCTCGTGACTGTCGACCAGGTCGGCGCGGCCTGTCACACCGGCGACCGAACCTGCTTCGACGCCGGCCTCCTCGGCCCGACCCCGGGCGCCTGACGGTGGCGGCTTCTCGCTCCCTGGGCGTCGTGTCAGTCGCCGGGCTGGCCAGCGGACTGCTCGCCGCGGTCGCCGGCAACCGCGCCTGGGTCTCCGTCGACGCCGGCGAGGACACCGCCTTCGCAGCCGCCCTCGGTGCCGCTCGCGACGCCAGCGCTCCGCCGGTGACCGCCTTGGCTCTCGTGCTGCTGGCGACCTGGGGCGTCGTCCTGGTGACCCGTGGCAGGTTCCGTCGGGTCGTGACCTGGCTCGGTCTTCTCTCCGCCGTCGGCGTGCTCGGCTTCGGCATCGCCGCCTGGATCATCGCCCCGGACGCCGTCACCGACGACCTGCCGTCCCTCGAGGTCACCACCACCCACACGGCGTGGTCCTACCTGGGACTCCTTGCGGGCGTCGTCGCAGTGGCGACGTCGGCCCTGGCGACCCGCGCGGTGGCCAGCTGGCCCGAGATGGGAAGCCGCTACGACGCCCCCGGAGCCGCCGACATCCCCAGCGATGCGCCGGCCGAGGAGCAGACCAGCCTCGACCTGTGGAAGGCGCTCGACGAGGGCCGCGACCCCACGGACTAGTGCCAGTCACTAGACTCGGGAGGAGTTTCGAGCCCGTCACCCGAGGAGCCCCGCATGTCTGACAACCACGGCAACACCCCCGCCGCCTGGACCGCCGTCCTGGTCGCGCTGGCCGGGTTCGTGGTGGGTGGCGCCGGCCTGATGGTCGACCCGATCAGCTACCCCGTCTTCTGGGTGGGCGTGGCCGTCGTGCTCGCCGCCGGTGTGCTGTTCCTCGTCATGGCCAAGATGGGCCTGCACGAGTCTGCGCACTGATCCACCCGGATCCGAATTTCCTGATCGACCCAGCCGACCTTCCCCGCCCGCAGGAGTCCCGCATGTCCGTCCTCGACGACATCGTCGCCGGTGTGCGCGAGGACCTCGCCGAACGGCAGGCGACCACGCCGCTGGCCGAACTCCGGGCCGCGCTGGCTGACGCTCCGGCGCCGCTCGACCCGATGCCGCACTTCCGCGCACCAGGATCCAGCGTGATCGCCGAGGTCAAGCGCCGCAGTCCCAGCAAGGGCGACCTCGCCGACATCGCCGACCCGGCCGCGCTCGCCCAGCGGTACGCCGCCGGGGGAGCGGGCGCCATCAGCGTGCTGACCGAGCAGCGTCGCTTCGGAGGCAGCCTGGCCGACCTGCGCGCGGTGCGTGCCGCCGTCGACGTCCCGGTGCTGCGCAAGGACTTCATCGTGGAGACCTACCAGCTGCTGGAGGCGCGAGCCGCGGGCGCCGACCTGGCGCTGCTGATCGTCGCGGCGCTCGACGACGACATCCTCCGCCGCCTGCACGACGAGGCCCGCGAGCTCGGTCTGACCGTGCTCGTCGAGGTGCACGACGAGCCCGAGACCGAGCGGGCCGTCGCCCTCGGCGCCGAGCTGATCGGCGTCAATGCCCGCAACCTGAAGACGCTCGCCGTCGACAACGACACGTTTGCGCGCCTGGCGCCCCTGGTGCCCGACGACCGGGTTCTCGTGGCCGAGTCGGGCATCAGCGGGCCCAGCGACGTGGAGCGCTTCGTCACCGAAGGCGCCCGTGTGGTGCTCGTCGGCGAGGCCCTGGTCAAGGACGGCGACCCGCGCGGTGCCGTCGCCGCCATGACGGGAGTCGAGGCATGAGCCAGTACCACGCCGACGAGAACGGCTGGTTCGGGCACCTTCGGCGGCCGCTTCATGCCCGAGGCGCTGATCGCTGCGCTCGACGAGCTCGACATCGCATGGCAGAAGGCGCTCGTCGACCCCACCTTCGTGGCTCGAGTTCGACGCGCTGCTGCCAGAACTACGCCGGCGTCCCGAGCATGCTCTACGAGGCGCACCGGCTCTCAGACCACGCGGGAGCACGGATCCTCCTCAAGCGCGAGGACCTCAACCACACCGGCGCCCACAAGATCCGCAACGTGCTCGGCCAGGCGCTGCTCACCAAGCGGATGGGCAAGAAGCGGGTGATCGCCGAGACCGGTGCGGGCCAGCACGGCGTCGCGTCGGCCACGGCAGCCGCCTACCTCGGACTCGACTGCACGGTCTACATGGGCGAGGTCGACACCGAGCGGCAGGCGTTGAACGTCGCACGCATGCAGCTGCTCGGTGCCGAGGTGATCCCGGTGACGAGCGGGTCGCGCACCCTCAAGGACGCCATCAACGAGGCGCTGCGCGATTGGGTGTCGTCGGTCGACCACACCGCCTACCTCTTCGGCACGGCCGCCGGGCCTCACCCGTTCCCGAGCCTGGTGCTCTCGTTTGTGCGCGGCATCGGTGACGAGGCGCGCCGCCAGTGCCTCGACCTGACCGGCGCCCTGCCCGACGCTGTCGCCGCCTGCGTCGGGGGCGGCTCCAACGCGATCGGTCTGTTCGCCGCCTTCCTCGACGACCCCGAGGTTGCGATTTACGGCTACGAGCCCGGGGGCGACGGCGTCGAGACCGGCCGGCACGCCGCGACGATCCACGCTGGCGACGTCGGCGTGCTCCACGGGGCGCGCACCTACGTGCTGCAGGACGACGACGGCCAGACGATCGAGTCGCACTCGATCTCCGCAGGTCTCGACTACCCAGGTGTCGGGCCGCAGCACGCCCACCTGGCTGCCAGCGGCCGGGCGACGTACCTCCCGGTCACCGACAAGGCGGCCATGGAGGCGATGGCTCTCCTCTCGCGCACCGAGGGAATCATCCCCGCTATCGAGTCGGCGCACGCTGTCGCCGGTGTCGTGGAGCTCGCCAAGGAACGACCGGGGCAGACCCTGCTGGTCAACCTGTCGGGTCGCGGCGACAAGGACATGGGCACGGCGCTCGAGTACTTCGGACTGGGCCGGGTCAAGCCCGTTGCCGAGCCGCAGGACGCCACCACGGAGCAGCAGTGAACACCGTCGAGGTCGCGTTCAAGACCGCTCGCGCCGAAGACCGGGCCGCCTTGGTCGGGTACCTGCCCGGCCGGGTACCCCGACGTGGCCGGTGGCATCGAGGCGCTGAAGGCGATGGTCGATGCCGGCTGCGACGTGATCGAGGTGGGGTTGCCCTACAGCGACCCCGTCATGGACGGGCCCACCATCCAGGCGGCCGCCCAGCAGGCGCTCGAGCGTGGCGTGCGCACGACCGACGTGCTACGCACCGTCGAGGCGGTCGCCGCCACCGGGACCCCGACCGTGGTGATGACCTACTGGAATCCGGTCGAGCGTTACGGGGTCGAGCGCTTCGCCGACGACCTGGCCCAGGCCGGGGGAGCGGGCCTGATCACGCCCGACCTCACGCCCGACTTCGCACCCGAGTGGATCGCGGCCGCCGATGCCCGCGGACTCGACAAGATCTTCCTCGTCGCCCCCTCGTCCACTGACGAGCGGATCGCGATGACCACGCAGAACTGCCGAGGCTTCGTCTACGCGACCGCGGTGATGGGTGTCACCGGGGCCCGCGCCGCGAGCAGCGGCCTGGCCGCGCCGCTGGTGGCCCGCACCCGCGCAGCCACCGCCCTTCCGGTCGGCGTCGGCGTCGGTGTCAGCACCGGCGACCAGGCTGCCGAGGTAGCGGGTTACGCCGACGCGGTGATCGTCGGGTTCGGCCTTCGTGCGGACGTTGCTCGACCATCCAGACGACCGAGTGGCCGGGCTGCGCGCCCTGGCAGCGCTCACCGAGGAGCTCGCTGCCGGGGTTCGGCGTGCGTAGGACGATCGCCGTGCTTGCCGCACTGGTCTGCCTGGGTGCGCTGGCCGGGTGTAGTGGCGACAGTGAAGACGCCACGTTCACCGGAACCGTTCTGCAGAACCCCTACGACGTGTCCGGCACCTCGATGTCCGACACCGACGGGTCGCCGTACTCACTGGTCGACCAGACCGACAAGCCGCTCACCCTTGTCTTCTTCGGCTACACGCACTGCCCCGACATCTGCCCGCGGGTGCTCAGCAACCTGGCGTCGGCCATGTTGAAGTTGGACGACGGCGAACGAGATGACCTCGACGTCGTGTTCGTGACCACCGACCCGGCGCGCGACGACGCCACCGCGATGCGCGACTACCTCGACCGCATCGACCCCACCTTCATCGGGGTGACCGCAGACCTCGACACGATCATCGAGGTAGGCAACTCCTTGAAGCTCTACATCAGCGACGGCGAGGAGCTGCCCAGCGGCGGCTACGACCTCGGCGGCCACACGACCTCGACCATCGCTGTCAACAGCCGACGACGAGGCCTACGTCTACTGGTCGGACGACTCCTCCCCAGCCGAGTTCGCCGACGACATCCGCACCCTGCTCCAGGACACCTGAGGTCACCATGACGCCCCTGCTCACCCTGCTCAGCATCCCGAGCCCGTCCAACGGCGTGTGGGAGCTCGGCCCGGTGCCGATCCGCGGCTACGCACTGTGCATCATCGCTGGCATCATCGCCGCGATCTGGATCGGCGAGCGGCGCTGGGTCGCTCGCGGCGGACGCGCGGGCGACGTGCAGGACCTCGCGATCTGGGCGGTGCCGTTCGGCCTCGTCGGTGCGCGGCTCTACCACGTGGCCACCGACTCGGGCCGCTACTTCGGTGACGGCAACAACCCGGTCACCGCCCTCTACATCTGGCGTGGCGGTCTGGGCATCTGGGGCGGAGTCGCGCTCGGCGCGATCGGCATCTACCTCGGTGCCCGCCGCAAGGGCATCCGGGTGGCCCCGATGCTCGACGCCCTGGCCCCGGGAGTGCTGGTCGCGCAGGCGCTGGGCCGGTGGGGCAACTGGTTCAACCAGGAGCTCTACGGCAAGCCGACCGACCTGCCCTGGGGCCTGGAGATCGACCCCGAGAACTACCCCGACGGTCGCACCTTCGCCGAGGGCACGACGTTCCACCCGACCTACCTCTACGAGTTCATCTGGAACCTCGGTGCCTTCGGGGTGCTGATCTGGCTCGACCGCAGGTTCAAGCTCGGGTTCGGGCGGGTCTTCGCGCTCTACGTGATGGCCTACACGCTCGGCCGGGGCTGGATCGAGGACCTCCGTATCGACAGCGTCGAGCTCGACGACGTGGGCGGCCTGCGGTTCAACGTCTGGACCTCGATCGTGCTGTTCCTCGTGGCCGCCGCCTACTTCGTCTGGGCCTCGCGCAAGCACTCGGGACGTGAGGAGTCGGTCTACGTCGTCGGCCGGGAACCGGAGCCCGAGGACGGCGCCGTTGACAGCCGCCACGGAGGGCCCCACTGAGGACCCCACTGAGGACCCCACTGAGGACCATGCCGAGGGGCGGACCGAGCAGGGCGACCCTCCGTCACCCTGATGTCCACGGGCGGGGATCGGTGGCACGAGCTGACGTAACCCGGTGGTAATCTGACGCTTCCGCCGCGTGGGCCAATGTTGTCCCTGCGACCCACCGTTGCCGCACCGTCGCCCAGCCCTAGCCGGATGGCGGATCAGCACACGACGCCGACGGGAGAACTTCAGTGCCCTACCCGCACGCGTTCCCGGCAGCCCAAGGGCTCTACGACCCCGCCAACGAGCACGACGCCTGTGGTGTCGCGTTCGTGGCGACGCTGACCGGAGAGGCCTCCCACGACATCGTGGCCAAGGCCCTCACCGCGCTGCGCAACCTCGATCACCGAGGTGCCGCCGGCGCGGAGGTCAACTCCGGCGACGGTGCCGGCATCTTGATGCAGGTCCCCGACGCGTTCCTGCGTGCCGTCACGGCCGAGGCCGGCTTCGAGCTGCCCGACCGCTCGAGCTACGCCGTGGGTACGGCGTTCCTCCCGGGCGACCCCGACGACGTCGCGAAGACGCGGTCGCGGATCGAGGAGATCGCGGTCGAGGAGGGCCTGACGGTCCTCGGCTGGCGCGACGTGCCTACCAACCCCGACGTGCTCGGCTCGATGGCTGTCGCAGTGATGCCGACGTTCACCCAGCTCTTCGTCGCCGCCGCTGGCCCGAGGCTCACCGGCATGGCGCTGGAGCGACTGGCGTTCTGCCTGCGCAAGCGCGCCGAGCACGAGACCGACGTCTACTTCCCGTCGCTGTCGTCGCGCACGCTGGCCTACAAGGGCATGCTCACCACCGACCAGCTCGACAACTTCTTCCCCGACCTGGTCGACGAGCGGTTCGCCTCGGCGCTGGCCGTCGTCCACTCGCGGTTCTCGACCAACACCTTCCCGAGCTGGCCGCTGTCGCACCCGTTCCGGTTCATCGCCCACAACGGCGAGATCAACACGGTCAAGGGCAACCGCAACTGGATGCGGGCACGCGAGGCGCTGCTCTCCTCCGACCTGATCCCCGGCGACCTCGAGCGACTGTTCCCGATCTGCACGCCCGACGCCTCCGACTCCGCGTCGTTCGACGAGGTGCTCGAGCTGCTGCACATGGGCGGGCGCAGCCTGCCGCACTCGGTGCTGATGATGATCCCCGAGGCGTGGGAGAACCACACCGAGATGGACGATGCCCGGCGCGACTTCTACTCGTTCCACTCCGCGCTGATGGAGCCGTGGGACGGCCCCGCGTGCGTCGTGTTCACCGACGGCGACCAGATCGGCGCGGTCCTCGACCGCAACGGCCTGCGCCCCTCGCGCTACTGGGTCACCGACGACGGCTTGGTCGTGCTGGCCTCCGAGGTCGGCGTCCTCGACCTCGACCCCGCCACGATCGTCCGCAAGGGCCGGCTGCAGCCGGGCCGGATGTTCCTCATCGACACCGACGAGCACCGCATCATCGAGGACGAGGAGATCAAGTCCGCGCTGGCCGCCGAGGACCCCTACGGCGAGTGGCTGCACGCCGGGCTGATCCACCTCGACGACATCCCCGACCGCGAGCACATCGTGCACACGCATGCCTCGGTCACCCGTCGCCAGCAGATCTTCGGCTACACCGAGGAAGAGCTGCGGGTGCTGCTCACCCCGATGGCCAACACGGGCGGAGAGCCGCTGGGCTCGATGGGCACCGACACGCCGATCGCTGCGCTCAGCGACAAGCCGCGGCTGCTCTTCGACTACTTCAGCCAGCTGTTCGCGCAGGTCACGAACCCGCCGCTTGACGCCATCCGTGAAGAGCTCGTCACCTCGCTGAACGGCACCATCGGGCCGGAGTCGAACCTGCTCGACCCGACGCCGGCGTCGTGCCGGCAGGTGGTGCTTCCGTTCCCGGTCATCTCCAACGACGACCTGGCCAAGATCCGCCACATCAACCGCGACGGCGACATGCCTGGCTTCATCACCCACGTCTCGCGCGGCCTCTACGAGGTCGCCGGCGGGGGAGAGGCACTCGCCGCGCGGATCGACGAGATCTGCGAGGAGGTCACCGGCGCGATCGCGGAGGGTGCCCGCATCATCGTGCTCTCCGACCGCCACGCCGATGCAGACCTGGCACCGATCCCGTCGCTGCTGCTGACCGCGGCTGTGCACCACCACCTGGTCCGCGAGAAGTCGCGCACCCAGGTCGGCCTGCTCGTCGAGGCCGGTGACGTCCGCGAGGTGCACCACGTGGCGCTGCTCGTCGGCTACGGCGCGGCCGCGGTGAACCCCTACCTGGCCATGGAGTCGGTGGAGGACCTCGCGCGGGAGGGCTACTACGTCAAGGCCGAGCCCGAGAAGGCTGTCGCCAACCTGGTGAAGGCGCTCGGCAAGGGCGTCACCAAGGTGATGTCGAAGATGGGTGTCTCCACGGTCGCCTCCTACACCGGCGCGCAGATCTTCGAGTGCCTCGGTCTGTCGCAGTCGGTCGTCGACCGCTACTTCACCGGCACCACGTCCAAGCTCGGCGGCATCGAGCTCGACACGATCGCCCAGGAAGTGGCCATGCGGCACGCCACGGCCTACCCGCGTGGCGGCGTACTGCCGACCCACCGCGAGCTCGAGATCGGTGGGGAATATCAGTGGCGGCGCGACGGTGAGCCGCACCTGTTCAACCCCGAGACTGTCTTCCGGCTGCAGCACTCGACCCGGGCGCAGCGCTACGACGTCTTCAAGCAGTACACGTCGGCGGTCGACGAGCAGTCGACCAAGCTGATGACGCTGCGCGGGCTGTTCCGGTTCAAGGGCGCCCACGTCAGCGGCCGCGACTCGATCCCGATCGAGGAGGTCGAACCGGTCTCCTCGATCGTGAAGCGGTTCTCCACCGGCGCGATGTCCTACGGCTCCATCTCCCAAGAAGCCCACGAGACCCTCGCGATCGCGATGAACCGGCTGGGCGCGAAGTCCAACACCGGCGAGGGCGGCGAGGACGCCGAGCGGCTCTACGACCCCGAGCGCCGCAGCTCGATCAAGCAGGTTGCTTCGGGCCGATTCGGGGTGACGTCGGAGTACCTCACCAACGCCGACGACATCCAGATCAAGATGGCCCAGGGTGCCAAGCCCGGTGAGGGCGGGCAGCTGCCCGGCAACAAGGTCTACCCCTGGGTGGCCAAGACCCGGCACTCCACGCCCGGCGTGGGGCTGATCAGCCCGCCGCCGCACCACGACATCTACTCGATCGAGGATCTCGCCCAGCTGATCCACGACCTGAAGAACGCCAACCCGCAGGCTCGCGTGCACGTGAAGCTCGTCAGCGAGGTCGGCGTCGGCACGGTGGCGGCAGGTGTCTCCAAGGCGCACGCCGACGTCGTCCTGGTCTCCGGTCACGACGGCGGCACAGGTGCCTCGCCGCTCACCTCGCTCAAGCACGCAGGTGGTCCCTGGGAGCTCGGCCTCGCCGAGACCCAGCAGACGCTGCTCCTCAACGGCCTGCGCGACCGCATCGTCGTGCAGACCGACGGCCAGCTGAAGACCGGCCGCGACGTCGTGATCGCAGCCCTGCTCGGTGCCGAGGAGTACGGCTTCGCGACCGCCCCGCTGGTGGTCTCGGGCTGCATCCTCATGCGGGTCTGCCACCTCGACACCTGCCCGGTGGGCGTTGCGACCCAGAACCCGGTACTGCGCGAGCGCTACAGCGGCAAGGCCGAGTACGTCGTCACCTTCTTCGAGTACGTCGCCGAGGAGGTCCGCGAGATCCTCGCCGAGCTCGGCTTCCGCACGCTCGACGAGGCCATCGGCCAGGTCGGCATGCTCGACGTCGGCGAGGCGGTCAACCACTGGAAGGCGCAGGGTCTCGACCTGACCCCGATCCTGCACCAGGTCGACTTCAGCCACTTCCCCGACCAGGACCTGCGGTGCACCAAGTCCCAGGACCATGCGCTGGAGAAGTCCCTCGACGTCACCGAGCTGGTGCCGCTGGCCCAGGCCGCTCTCGACTCGGGTGAGCCGGTGCGCGCTCAGGTCGCGATTCGCAACGTCAACCGCACGGTGGGCACGATCCTCGGCCACGAGGTGACCAAGAAGTACGGCGGCGAGGGGCTGCCCGAGGGCACCATCGACATCACGTTCACCGGTTCGGCCGGGCAGTCGTTCGGTGCGTTCGTCCCGAAGGGCATCACCCTGCGCCTCGAGGGCGACGCCAACGACTACGTCGGCAAGGGTCTCTCCGGCGGCCGGATCGTCATCCGGCCCGACCGGGCGGCCACGTTCGAGGCCAACCAGCACATCATCGCCGGCAACACGATCGCCTACGGCGCCACGGCTGGTCGGATCTTCTTGCGCGGCGGGGTGGGCGAGCGGTTCGCCGTCCGCAACTCCGGTGCCTGGCTGGTCAACGAGGGCGTGGGCGACCACGGCTGCGAGTACATGACCGGGGGCCGCGTCGTCGTCCTCGGCAAGACCGGACGCAACTTCGCGGCCGGCATGTCGGGCGGTATCGCCTGGGTGCTCGACCTCAAGGACTTCCGGGTCAACAAGGAGCTCGTCGAGCTCGGTCCGGTCGCCGGCGAGGCCGCTGCCGAGCTCGAGGAGCTCGTGCGCGAGCACTTCGAGGAGACCGGATCGACTGTCGCCGAGGAGCTGCTGGCCGACTGGGAAACTGCGCTGACCCGGTTCACCGAGGTCATGCCCCGTGACTACAAGGTGGTGCTCGACGCGAAGGCGAAGGCCGAGGCGGACGGGCTCTCCGAGATCGAGATCGGCCACGCGATGATGGAGGCGCTTCATGGTTGAGCAGACCCATGTGCCTGACCGTGTTCGGACGAGTCGTCGCTCAACCATGAAGGGGGCTATGGAGCATGGCTGACCCCAAGGGCTTCCTCAAGGACGGACGTCAGGTCGCGACCCGGCGTCCGGTCGAGGAACGCATCAACGACTGGAACGAGGTCTACCCCGACGGGATCGGCCGCGCGCTGCTGCCGATCATCACTCCGCAGGCCGGGCGCTGCATGGACTGCGGCATCCCGTTCTGCCACCAGGGCTGTCCGCTCGGCAACATCATCCCGGAGTGGAACGACCTGGTCTGGCGCGACGACTGGGAAGGCGCCATCGAGCGGCTGCACGCCACCAACAACTTCCCGGAGTTCACTGGGCGGCTGTGCCCGGCTCCGTGCGAGACCGCGTGCGTGCTCGGCATCAACCAGGACCCCGTGACGATCAAGAACGTCGAGGTCTCGATCATCGACAAGGCGTGGGAGTCCGGCTTCGTGCGGCCCCAGGCGCCGGAGTGGCTCTCGGGCCGAACGGTTGCGGTCGTCGGTTCCGGACCCGCCGGGCTCGCGGCCGCCCAGCAGCTCACCCGCGCCGGTCACACGGTCGCGGTCTACGAGCGGGCCGACAAGCTCGGCGGGCTGATGCGCTACGGCATCCCCGAGTTCAAGATGGAGAAGAAGCACCTCGACCGGCGCCTCGACCAGATGAAGCGCGAGGGCACGGTCTTCCGTGCCGGCGTGGAGGTGGGGTCGGAGGAGTCCGGGCTCACCGGCGCCAAGCTCCGCGAGCGGTATGACGCCGTGGTGCTGGCGATGGGCGCCTGCGAGGCGCGAGACCTGCCGGTGCCCGGCCGCGAGCTCAACGGCATCCACCAGGCCATGGAGTTCCTGCCGCAGGCCAACCGCGCCGCGCTCGGCGAGCCCCAGCTGGATGGTGAGAGCCAGATCATGGCCACCGACAAGCACGTGGTGATCATCGGTGGCGGTGACACCGGCGCCGACTGCCTCGGCACGTCGACCCGCCACGGTGCCGCGTCGATCACCCAGCTCGAAATCATGCCCGAACCCCCGGACACCCGACCTGCTGGTCAGCCGTGGCCGACGTACCCGATGATCTTCCGCGTCTCCTCGGCGCACGAGGAGGCCGGTGAGCGGGTCTACTCGGTGTCGACCAAGCAGTTCCTGGGCGACGACGACGGCAACGTGCGCGCGCTGCAGCTCGTCGACGTCGTCTTCGAGGGCGGCAAGCTCACCGAGATCGAGGGTTCGCGAACGGGAGATCCCGGCCGACCTCGTGCTCTTCGCGATGGGCTTCGTCGGACCTGAGAGGAAGTGGCGGTCTGATCGAGCAGCTCGGCGTCGACCTCGACGAGCGCGGCAACGTCGCGCGCGACAAGGACTACATGACCTCGGTCAGCGGCGTCTTCTCTGCCGGCGACGTCGGTCGCGGCCAGTCGCTGATCGTCTGGGCGATCGCTGAGGGCCGCGCTGCAGCAGCCGCGGTCGACCAGTACCTCACCGGTTCGACGGCGCTGCCGTCGCCGATTCCCGCCCACCGCCCGACCGCTGATGGCTTAGACGTGTTCTAGGGCCGAGAGCCCAGGCGAGGACGCGCGGACCTCAGCTAGAAGGAGTGTGTTGTGGCAAGTGCACACGGGTCGCCGCGCGTCGGGCGCCCAGCCGCAGCCACGCGGGACGACGCGTTGACGCTCGCGCTCTCGCACTACCTGCACGGTCGGCGTATCGATGTGCGAGCTTTGGCCGCCGAGCTCGGAGTCGGGCGAACGACGGTCCATCGCTGGTTCGGAACCCGGGACGACTTGCTCGGCGAGGTGCTGGCCGCAGCGGCCGTCGACCTGCTTCAGGACATTCGCAGGGAGACGCCCGGGCACGGAGGGCGCGCACTCCTTGACGTTTTCGACCGTTTCAATCGGGCTCTCCTGGCTGTGCCGGCTCTACGCATTTCCATCTCCAGCGAACGTGATGCCCTCCGGGTGATCACCCGCGCTGATCACGGCCCCCACCCCAGCCTCGTGCGGTCGATCGCGAGCATGATCAGCGAGGAGATCGCTGGCGGGTATTACCAAGCGCCGCTCGAGGCAGACACGCTTGCCTTCGCAATCGTGCGTCTGGCGGAGGCCTTTCTCTTCGGGGAGCCCCCTTCGGGGATGCGCGAGGACATCGATCGACTCCGCCGGGTCGAAGCAATCATTCTGGGCGTCACACGGTAGCCCGAGGCTGGCGAGGGGTCTTGCGCTCACTGGAGCGCGGCCACTATCTTCAGCATTCGGAACATTGAACATCTTATGTTCCGAATTACCCGAAGAAGTCGGAGGAGGCATCGTGCGCCAGAGGATCTGGTCGTCCGCAGGTCGTGACGCGCGATCGGGCCGCCCGTCCGCGCGTCTGGCCGGCTTGATCGTGGCCGCCGTGAGCGTCCTGGCGACGTCGGTGATCGCGCCCGCCCGGTCCTACGACGCGTCGTACGAGGCGAAGAACCTCACCAAGGGTCTCGAGCGTCAAGCCCTGTACCTGTCTCCGCGGGGCCAGGTCCTGATGCGCGAGGTTTCCCAAGCGAACCTGGCCGCCTCCCTCCTCGCGCAAGCCGCTGATCCGGAGCGGCTTTTCGAGACCAACCTCTGCGCACGAGGCGATGACGCGTGCGTGGGCGATGCTCGGCTCTATGACTGGCAGCGGCGCGGCTACGGCCTGGTCGCGCCAGTCTTGTTCACTGCCCGCAACGGAGCCACGTTGTCGGGACATGTGTGGGCAACGCGCAGTGGACCGCGCCGACGACCGGGTGTCGTCATCACCAACGGATCGATCCAAGCGCCGGAGCAGGCTTATTGGTACGCGGCGCAGGCGTTGGCCAAGGCGGGCTACGTCGTGCTCACGTGGGATCCGCAGGGACAGGGGCAGTCGGACACGGTGGGCTCGGGCGTCGATGTCTACGAAGGCACGCATTCGCAAACCGATGGTCGTCCGTTCTTCGACGGCACCGTTGATGCGCTCGACTTCTTCGTGTCGACACCTGCTGCTCCATTTAGACCCAGCCCGTCGTGCGAGTCGGGCACATCGCACGCTGGCAAGCAGAACCGTCGCGTGCGGGAGGGTCTCAATGCGCGAGCCAACCCGTTCGCGGGGCTTCTCGATCGGTCACGTATCGGCCTCGTGGGGCACTCCTATGGTGCGGCTGGGATCTCCTACGTGGGCCAGGCAGACCGCCGAGTGTCGGCCATCGTCGCTTACGACAATCTCGGCGGAGCCGATCCCCGACGCGTGGTCGGCCAGGGAACGCCCAAGGGCTGCCCGGCTGACCCGACGCAGCGCAGGCCTGTTCCGTACACCAAGCCGGCGCTCGGCCTGTCCGCTGACTACAACGTGACGGTGCCCCATGTCAGCGACCCTGATCCGCTCGAGAAGTCCACGGCATCCCTGGCCTACTCGAAGGCGGGAGTGGACACCGGTCAGATCATCATCCGGGGTGGCACCCACCTCGACTTCAGCTTCCTGTCCAACCCTGCCTTTCCCGCGACTTTGCGCGGCGCCGACCTGATCGCCTGGTACACCGTCGCGTGGATGGACAAGTACGTCAAAGGTGACCCGACCGCAGATCGCAGGCTGCTTACTCACCGGTGGCGCCGAGACCCTATGGGCGCTGCCGTGGATCCCACGGGCGACCCCAACGACTTGTCGCACTACTACCGTTCGCGTCTCGACATCGTGCGTGAGAACGGGCGACGCTTTCGATGCGAAGACCTTCGTTCTGGTTGTGCCGGCATGGTCGACCACGACGGGTTTCCTGGGCTGTACCGCTACCTGCGCCAGGTGACGTCTCCGGACGGACCCGGCTCGACGCACGCCTCGCGAGGATTGCGGCAAGACGCGTGGCGGTGACGACGCGGCGCAGCCAGAGATGGGCCGCGGGGATGGCGGCGGCGCTGTTCCTCACGCTTGTGGTCGCGCCAGCGGCCGTACCCGCATCCCCTGGAACCACGGACGGCTCGGGACTAGATGCCTGGTGTCTGGGACGCGCGCCCGAGGCGACTCAGGGCACTCCCGCGTGGGCGTTCCGGGATGGGATGAACATGATGTGCGCCGAGCAGCGATTCGTCGAGGCTGCCGGGAACTCGCTCGTCATAGGCGCGTCGCCCCTTCCCCTGCGCGACAGCTACCGAGACCCCCGTCGGGTCGAGGGCCACCGCTTCCGGTATGACTCAACTTCGGTGCGGAATCGGGCGGGCTCCTCCCTCGCCACTGAGATCTTCCGACCGTGCACCGCTCGATCCTGCACGGGCGTACCGGCGGGCGTGGAACGACACCGAGGTCCGTACCCGGCGGTCGTGATCGTGCATGGGGGCGCCGCCAACAAGGAGATGCACTGGTGGGCTTCCGAGGCGTTGGCCGAGCACGGCTACCTGGTGGTTGCCTTCGACGTTGCGGAGAACTCTGGAGGCGATCATGCAACTGATGCGCAGGATGTGATCGACTGGCTGACCTCACCAGACTTTCCCTTCAAGGCAGACCTCGACGCGTCGCGGATCGGCATCGCCGGGCACTCGCAGGGCGCCAGTACGGCGTCCCTGCTGGCTCAGATCGACCCACGTATCGACGCCTTCGTTGCCTGGGACAACCTCACAGCACTCGACCGCAAGCTGTGGGAGGACGACATCGGAGTACGTCCGCCCCGCGAGGTTCGATATCACTCGCCAGGACTCGGTATTGCGGCTGACTACTACTTCGCCCCCCGGCCGTATCCGGTGGCGCCAGAGCCCGCGACGCGAAACGGCGAGGGCGGACGAGGTCGGGGCTTCAGTGACCATCCCAAGCACTTGGGTTTTCAGGAGCTGCGGCGCGCCGGAGTCGACACGATGCTGTTCGTGCTCCGTGCGGGCACGCATCTCGACTTCACACCGGCACTCAACGGAGGAGCGAGCAGTCGTCATGGCGAGGCGGTCAGCACCTACCTCACGCTCGCCTGGTTCGATCGCTACCTGTACGGCGATCCGGCGCGAGCCAAGCGTGCGTTTCGCCGCTTGGTGGTGGCCCGCGCCTTCGACGCCAGTGCTGACGCGCACGCCTACGGGTCCGGTCTGGCGACTCCGCAGGGCAATCAGCCGACGCTCATAGACGGGTTATCGGTGTGTGACCGCATGAGCTTCTACTTCCGCTCGCGCTATGCGCTGCGCGCCCCGGGGGAACGTCAGCGCCGCTACTCGTCGAACATGCGCGACGAGTGCCTCACTGGCCGCTCGTCCAACTCCCATTAGATCGTTCCAACACCCGCTAGGGTGAAGGGGTGCGTAGAGCCAAGATCGTGTGCACCCTAGGCCCGGCCACCAGCAGCGAGCGACGAATCCGTGAGCTGGTGTACGCCGGCATGGACGTCGCGCGGCTCAACATGAGCCACGGCACCCACGCCGACCATGCTGAGGCCTACCGGCTCGTCCGTGAGGCGGCCGACGCGACCGGGCGCGGGGTCGGCATCTTCGCCGACCTGCAGGGCCCGAAGATCCGCCTCTCGACGTTCGAGGACGGGCACGCCATCTTGGCGCGGGGTCAACGGTGGACGATCACCACTCGTACGGTGCCGGGGGACAACCAGGTGGCCGGAACGACCTACCAGGGTCTCCCCGGTGACGTGAAGGCCGGAGATCCGATCCTGATCGACGACGGCAAGGTGCGTCTCCGGGTGGTGTCGGTCGAGGGCCGCGACGTGCTGACCGAGGTGCTAGTCGGAGGTCCGGTCAGCAACCACAAGGGGATCAACCTGCCGGGCGTCGCAGTCTCGGTGCCTGCCATGTCGGAGAAGGACATCGCTGACCTGAAGTTCGCGTTGAGCCTCAGCGTCGACTTCATCGCCCTGAGCTTCGTGCGCAACGCGGCCGACGCCGAGGACGTACGCAAGGTGATGCGCGAGGTTGGCGTGATGTTGCCGGTGATCGCCAAGATCGAGAAGCCGCAGGCCATCGACAACCTCGACGAGGTGATCGCCTCCTTTGACGGCTTCATGGTGGCTCGGGGTGACCTCGGGGTGGAGTGCCCGCTCGAGGACGTGCCCTTCCTGCAGAAGAAGGTGATCGAGAAGGCCCGGCTCAACGCCAAGCCGGTCATCGTGGCCACCCAGATGCTCGAGTCGATGATCACGAACCCGGCGCCCACGCGTGCCGAGGCGAGCGACGTCGCGAACGCGGTGCTCGACGGCGCCGACGCGGTGATGCTGTCGGGGGAGACCAGCGTCGGCGACCACCCCATCCACACGGTCGAGACGATGGCGCGCATCATCGTCGCGACCGAGCGGCATGCCCTCGAGCCGTCGGACTTCGGTGACTTCGAGCAGATCGAGTGGGACCCCCACACCCGCGGCGGCGTGATCGCCAAGGCCGCGGAGGAGGTCGCCGCCCGAGTCGGCGCCAAGTACGTCGTCGCGTTCACGCAGAGCGGCGACTCGGCCAAGCGGCTGGCGCGGCTGCGCAGCCCGATCCCGGTGCTCGCGTTCACCCCCGAGAACCGCGTGCGGTCGCAGCTCTCGCTCACGTGGGGCACCGAGACCTTCAAGACCGTGAGCGTCGACCACACCGACGAGATGGTCCGTCAGGTCGACGAGCAGCTGCTCAACATCGGTCGGGTGCAGGAGGGCGACCTCGTGGTCATCGTCGCCGGAAGCCCACCGGGCATCCCCGGATCGACCAACGCCTTGCGCATCCACCGGATGGGCGACGCAATCAACGAGGTCGCGCCGCCTACCGCCGTCAGGCTTGAGCCTCACGTCTTGGGCCCGATCAGCTGGTCCAGCCGGGCTACCGCCTCTCGACGAGAGACCGAGATGCAGTTCCAGTTGCTCTGACGCCAGGGGACGTCGACAAGGTCGAGCGCCCAGCAGCACAGCTCGCGGATGTCGGCGCTGCTGTTGGTGAACTGCCAGCGCGGGTACTCGTAGCGGCGCAACTCGCCCCCCTGATGGGGCGAGTAGCCCAGTTCTTGACGCGGGACCCGTCAGAGTGGAAGAGCCCGCGCAGGAACGGATCTGGGTGGGCGACGACCACACGCTGCTGCCACTCGTCCAGAACGATGGAGCGTTCGTGCTTGCGGCCGGGGCCGTGCTGGGGGAAGAGACATGGCCAGTGCTTCCACGAGACGGTCGTGAGCACCGCTCCTGGAACCTGCCTAGTGTGGGGTCGGCTCGCCGGTTTCACGCGTCGGAAGATCTCGAGCAGCCGAGTATTGGCCACGCCGTACTTGGCATCGTTGATCACGTGCAGGTTGAAGACTCCCCGCCGGCCGCGTGTGATGGTGCCGTCACCGAGGTACCAACCCAATAGCTCGGAGTATGCCTCTGTGTCGAGCTCCCCTTCATCACATCGTGGGCACAAGGCGCCGAGGTGTGACTGTCCGCGGGGTCGACCACGCCGTTGGTAGTCGCGACGCCATCGACGGATCGTCTTCACAGCGACGCCGTGCTTCTCGGCATTAGCAGCATCGGACATACCCGCGTCGGAGTCTGAGAGGGCGTCCACGACGGTGGACCAGGGTCGAACGTGCGCCATCAGCACATCGTCGCTGCGACCGCCGACATGGGTGCCGGGTGCGGGACTTGAACCCGCACGCCCGTTAGGGCAACGCATTTTGAGTGCGCCGCGTCTGCCGATTCCGCCAACCCGGCCCAGGACCCTTGAACCCTAGCGAATCGATCCGCAGGTCGAGCGCGTGGCCAGCTGACAGTGCGACGTGACTACCCTTTGGCTCGTGAGCACCCCCGCCCAGCCCGCCACCGATGCCGCCGTACCGCCGCGCCCTGCGGCGCGCACCGTGGTGATCGCCGAGGACGAGACCCTGATCCGGATGGACCTCGCCGAGATGCTGGTCGAGGAGGGCTACGACGTCGTCGGCCAGGCTGGCGACGGTGCGAAGGCGATCGAGCTCGCCGAGGAGCTCAATCCCGACCTCGTGATCCTCGACGTCAAGATGCCGGTGCTCGACGGCATTGCGGCGGCAGAGGCAATCGCGGCCAAGCGGATCGCCCCCGTGGTGATCCTGACGGCGTTCTCGCAACGCGAGCTGGTCGAGCGGGCACGTGACGCCGGCGCGATGGCCTACCTCGTCAAGCCGTTCACGCAGAGCGACCTGGTGCCCGCGATCGAGATGGCGCTGAGCCGCTTCGCCGAGCTCGCACAGCTCGAGTCGGAGGTGCACGACCTTCAGGAGCGGCTGGAGACCCGCAAGGCGGTCGACCGAGCCAAAGGAATCCTGCAGGAGAAGCTGCAGCTCAGCGAGCCCGACGCCTTCCGGTGGATCCAGAAGACCGCGATGGACCTACGGCTGTCGATGCGCGAGGTCGCGGAGGGTGTCGTGACCCACGGCGTGCCCGGCCAGTCCTGACGCATCCAGTCCTGGCGCATCCAGGTCCGACGCCGACGCGGGAGTGACACGGAATGGTCAGGTCAAGGTCACGAAATGACAACGAGGGCGGAGACGCTGCCCAGCAGCGTCTTCTCCGACTAGGTTGACCCATGGTCGTCGGCATCAGCCGTCGACGCAGATCTATCCGGAGGCCCTATGAACCCCCTCAGCAAGAAGGCACGACTCGGGATCGTCGCCGTCACCAGCGCCTTGATCCTGGCTGGCTGCGGTAGCGAGTCCGACGACGAGCCCACGCCGTCGGATTCGAGCGCGCCGGCGGACGAGACGTCTGCCCCGCCCGCCGAGGCGGCTGGCATGCAGCTCTACTTCGTCGACGGCAACACCTCGAACTACGGCGAGGACTTCGACCCCGGCACCCTGGAGGGCGTCAAGGCGACCTACCCCGGTGGCGAGATCGCTGATGACTTCAAGCAGCGTCTGGAGAGCGTCGACAAGAAGCTCAAGGACGTCACGTACGCCCAGGAGTCCTACGACGCCACGGTCGTCGCCGCGTTGGCCGCGATTGCCGCCGGCAACGACTCGGGTACCGCCGTGGGCAGCCAGATGCAGGCAGTCACCGGTGAGGGCGAGAAGTGCACGGACTTCGAGACCTGCGCCGGCCTGCTGGCCGATGGCACCGACATCGACTACGACGGCATCTCGGGTCCGATCGACCTGAACTCGACCGGTAGCCCCTCGGCCGCCTCGATCGGCATCTTCGAGTACGGGGCCGACAACAACTACGCCCCCCTCGAGTACGTCACGGGTCAGATCCCGGACCAGACCGACATCAAGCCCAACCAGCAGGTGCAGGGTGAGCCCAAGGCCGGCGACGGCACGCTCGTGATCGGCACGCTGCTGCCGGCCTCGGGTGACCTCGCGTTCCTCGGGCCCCCGGAGTTCGCTGGTGTCGAGCTCGCAGTCCGCGAGATCAACGCCGCTGGCGGCGTTCTCGGCAAGCCGGTGAAGCAGGTCAAGGGTGACTCCGGCGACGGCACGCCCAACATCGCGCCGTCCGAGGTCGACAAGTTGCTCGCAGGTGGAGCTGACGTCATCATCGGTGCCGCATCGTCCTCGGTGTCGCTCTCGGTGATCGACAAGATCACCCAGGCCGGTGTCGCCCAGATCTCGCCGGCGAACACCTCGACCGCCTTCGACACCTACGCCGACAACGGCCTGTACTTCCGCACCGCGCCCTCGGACGTGCTGCAGGGTCAGGTCATGGCCTCGACACTGATCGGTGACGGCAAGCAGAACATCGCGATCCTGGCTCGCCAGGACTCCTACGGTGAGGCGCTGGCCGACAACGTGAAGAAGTTCTACGAGGAGGCTGGTGGCACCGTGGTGTCGTTCCAGCTGTACTCGCCGGAAGCGGCCAACTACAACGCCGAGGTGCAGGCAATTGCTGCCGAGGACCCCGACGCGATCGTGCTCATCTCCTTCGATGAGACCAAGAAGATCATCCCGGCGCTGATCCAGGCCGGACTCGGCCAGGGTGAGTGACCTGAGCTAGTCGATCTCCACCAGCAGGCCCCGGGCGCTTCGGCACCCGGGGCCTGCTGCATGTGCCCGAAATGTGCGCTGACCCGTCCTCTATAGAGGACGGGTCAGCGCACAATGGGGGTCAGGCGTTCTTGGCCAAGGTGCCCAGGTAGAGCTCGATGACCTTCGGGTCGGAGGCGAGCTCGCGGCCGGTGGCGGTGTAGGCGTTGCGGCCCTGGTCGAGCACGTAGCCGCGGTCGCAGATCTGCAGGCAGCGGGCGGCGTTCTGCTCGACCATCACCACGCTCACGCCAGCCTTGTTGATCGCGCGGGTCTGCACGAATACCTCGTCCTGCAGCGCCGGCGAGAGGCCGGCCGACGGCTCGTCGAGCAGCAGCACGGACGGGTCCATCATCAGGGCGCGCCCCATCGCCACCATCTGGCGCTCGCCGCCAGACAGCGAGCCGCAGCGTTGACCGCGACGGGTGCCGAGGGCTGGGAAGATCGAGGTCACGAAGTCGAAGCGCTCGGAGAACTTGGACGGCGCCTGGTAGCACCCCATCTGCAGGTTCTCGCCGATGGTGAGGCTCGGGAACACGTTGTTGCTCTGGGGCACGAAACCGATGCCCTTGGTGACCAGCACGTCGGCCCGCATGTTGGTGATCTCCTCACCGCGCAGCGTCACCGTGCCGGTGTGAATCTTCACCAGGCCGAACAGGGCCTTGAGCAGCGTCGACTTGCCGGCACCGTTGGGGCCGATGATGCCGACCAACTCGCCGGGCTGACAGTAGAGATCAGCCCCGTTGAGGATGTTGACGCCAGGCACGTAGCCGGCCAACAGGTCGTCGGCACGCAGGACTGCCCCGTCGGCGGCCGCCAGGTGGGCCTTGCGGGCGGCAGCGGCGCGCTCCTCGGTGGCCGCGTCGGTCGGTACGACGGCCGCTGCTTCGAGGTCGTCGAGCTCGGTCGAGTCGCTCATGCGTGGTCCCCTCCGTTCTGCCCGGCACCGAGCTCGGCACTGACCTCAGCCTCAAGCATGGACGCGTCGATCTCGGTGATGTCGACGTCGTGGTGGGCGCCCAGGTAGGCGTCGATCACGCGCTGGTCACCCATCACCGATTCAGGCGGTCCTTCAGCGATGACCTGGCCCTGGGCCATGACGACGACCCAGTCGGAGATGTCGCGCACCATGTCCATGTCGTGCTCGACGAAGAGCACGGTCATGCCCTCCTCACGCAACGACTTAACGTGGCCGAGCAGGGACTGCTTCAGTGCCGGGTTCACTCCGGCCATCGGCTCGTCGAGCATGACCAGCTCGGGGTTCACCATCAGCGAGCGCGCCATCTCCAGCAGCTTGCGCTGACCGCCCGAGAGCGAGCCGGCGAAGTCGTCCTTCTTGGCGTCTAGCTTGAAGCGCTTCAGCAGGTCCATCGCGCGGTCGGTGTTGGCGGCCTCCTGGTCGGCCCACAGTGCCCGGAACGGCGCCGCCCAGAAGTTCTCGCCGCGCTGCTTGGTGGCACCCAGCCGCATGTTCTCGATCACCGTCAGCTTCGAGAGCACCTTGGTCAGCTGGAAGGTACGGACCATGCCGAGGCGGGCGACCTTGGACGCCGAGACGCGCTTGAGCGACTTGCCGTTGAAGCTCCGCTCGCCGGCGTCGGCCTGGTCGAAGCCGGTCAGCAGGTTGAAGAAGGTCGTCTTGCCGGCACCGTTGGGTCCGATCAGTGCGGTGATGACGCCGCGCTGGATCTCCAGGTGCTTCACGTCGACGGCCTTGAGACCGCCGAACTGTCGAGTGATGCCCGTGGCAACCAGGATGGGGTCGGGCTTGGCCACCCCCGGCTCTGGCGCTAGCCCCACGAGGGCGGCGCGTCCGGCATCGGCGAGGGCAGATCCCTTGTTGAGGTCAGCGGGCATCGATCGCGATCTCCTTCTTGTCGCCGAAGATTCCTTGCGGGCGGTAGATCATCAGCAGCATCAGGGCCAGGCCGACGGCGGCGAAGCGGATGTTGCCGATCCGGGTGTTGTCGAGCAGGTCACCGGGAATCCACGACAGACCAGACAGCTCGCTGAGGATGACGGCGAGCAACGAGAGCAACGCCCAGAAGAGCATCGCGCCAACCACGGGTGACATCACCCGGGCTGCCCCGCCGAGGATCAGCATGGTGAAGGCGATGAAGGTGAAGTCGGTGTTGAAGGTGTCCGGCTGCACCGAGGCGAGCCCGAGAGCGCCGACGAACCCACCGAACGCTCCGATCACACCACCAAGCACCAGGGCCTGCATCTTGTAGGCATAGACGTTCTTGCCGAGCGACCGGACGGCGTCCTCGTCCTCGCGGATCGACTTGAGCACGCGGCCCCAGGGGCTACGCATCAGCAGGTAGACGAACAGGCAGAGCAGCAGCACCAGAGCCCAGCCGACCGTCATCACCCACAGGTCGCCGCGGCTGAAGGTGACGAAGCCGTCGTTCAGGTCGGGGTAGGGGTTCCACGATCGGAACGTTCGCGTGAAGCCGCTGACCCCGTCGCGGGCGTTGAAGTACTCCTTGTAGGACGTGGTGAAGAAGAGTCTCAGGATCTCGGCCACGGCGATCGTCACGATCGCCAGGTAGTCGGCTCTAAGTCGCAACGTGGGAATACCCATGATCAGCGAGAGAGCGATCGCTGCGACGATGCCCAGCAGCACGGCCGGGATGAACGGCACGTCGAAGGACACGATCGTCACAGCCATGGCGTACCCACCTGCCGCGGCGAAGGCTGCCTGACCGAAGTTCAGCAGGCCCGTGTAGCCGAAGTGGATGTTGAGACCCATCGCAGCCAGCACGTAGGAGATGGCGATCGGTGACAGCGCGTCGTGGAACGGGGTGGAGAGAAAGTCCGGCATGTTCTGTCCTTTCGCCTCAGCCGATCCGTTCCCGGCGGCCGAGCAGGCCTTGGGGTCGGACGAGGAGGATGACGATCAGCAGGAGCAGCGCCCCGGCGTTCTTGAGGTCGGAGGGGATCACCAGCGTCGAGAGGTCGATCAGGACTCCGATGATCAGCGCGCCGATGACCGCGCCCCAGATCGAGCCCAAGCCACCGACACAGATTGCTGAGAAAAGCAGGAGCAGCACCAGCTGCCCGATCTGGTAGGTCACCCCGAGCTGGAAGCCCAGGAAGACGCCCGAGAGGGCGGCCAGGGCGGTGCCGACGATCCAGACCAGCGAGATCACCCGGTCGACGTTAATACCGGTGGACGCCGCCAGAGCCGGGTTGTCGGCGACAGCACGGGTGGCACGACCGAGTCGGGTGTACGACAGGGCGAGGATCACGACGAGCAGCACGACGATGCACGAGACCGCGATCAGGATGTCGCGGTTGGTGTAGGTGAACAGCCCGTGGAAGTCCTTGCCGTCCGGGGTGAAGTACTCGTCGTAGGTGTTGAAGCGCGAGCCGGTGGCGTAGGCGTAGATGTTGCGCAGGAAGAACTGGAGGCCGATCGTCACGATCATCATCGCAATCAGGCCGACGCCGCGTCTGCGTAGCGGTCGCCAGAGCCAGCTGTCCTGCAGCCAGCCGAAGCCCATGGCGAGCAGCACCGTGACCGGAACAGCGAGCAGCAGAGGCAGGTTGATCTCCGCGTCGGTGAAGGGCAACGCGATCCCGGTGCTGAGGAAGTACGCGCACAGGGCGCCGAAGCTGACCAGCTCTCCGTGCGCGAAGTTCGTCAGCCCGGTCGTGCCGAAGATCATGTTCAGGCCGAGGGCGGCCATCGCGATGATCAGGCCGAAGAGCAGACCGCTGTAGATCAGGCCCGGGACGCGGTCCCACTTGTTCTCGATGTTGCGGTTGTCGGGGCCGATGAGGAACGTCGTGTTCAAGGTCGATAGGGATCCGGTCAGGACGTTCGTGGTCTTCACGCCGGCGCGCAGCTCGACGCCGTCAGGCAGCGTGTCAGGGTCGATGGTGACTTCGACGGGGCCGACCCCGGACTGGAACTCGATCTCGAAGGAGCCGTCCTCGGCGGTCTCGCCGGGGAACTCCTCGCCGTCGCAGTTCACGACGGTGATCTGGACGCCGGAGACGGGCGAGCCGTCGTCCGCGCTGTTCTTGAGGGCTCCGCGAACGACCTTGTCTATCGGCGTGCCGTCGCACGCGGCGACCGCCTCGGGCGCGCTGGGTCCTGCCGCCTGGGCGATGCCCGAGAGCGGGCCGGCCAGGGCCAGCAGCGCCAGCACGGGAACGATCAGCAGCGAGAGGATCCACGGGAGTCTGCGCCCGCCGTGATCCGTGGGGGAGTGGCCGATGTGCATGAAGCTCCTGTCGCCGTGCTGGTACGCGTCTCGTCTCGGGACCGACGGACACGTTACGGCCTAGCGGCGGCAACAGGGGAGGTTCGCGCGTTACGACATGAGCACAGTCGGGTTTCGCCTGCAGCTGGGGGCCGCTACTGGAAGGAGGAGACCAGGACGACGAGCCCGGGTGCGACCAGCAGCGCGGGCAGCAGGTCGGCGACCGGAATCTCCCGAATCTTCAGCAGACGCAGGGCTACGCCCACCAGGAGCAGCCCTCCGGTCGCGGTGACCGCAGCGAGATGGGCGTCCGGCAGGACGTCGCCCAGCCCGACGCCGACCAGTGTCAGCGATCCTTGGAACGCGATGACTGTCAGCGCGCTGGCAGCGACGCCCCATCCGAAGGAGGCCGCAAAGGCGATCGCGGCGAAGAAGTCGAGACTGGACTTCAGGTAGAGCTGGTCGGCTCCGTTGCCCAGACCGTCGTTCAGGCTGCCCAGGATCGTGAGCGGTCCGGTGCAGAAAATCAGGGACGAGATCACGAACCCCTCGATGAACCGCTGTCGCTCGAGCGAGCCGGTATCGCCGGCCAGCTTGCGCTGCAGCCAACCGCCGAGCCCTTCGACGCGGCTCTCCAGACGCAGCAGCGAGCCGATGATCCCGCCGATGAGCACCGCGCCGAGCACGATCAGCATCGGTGCGCTGTCGCCGACCTCGTCGGCCAGTTCAGGGTCGAGCACCGCCAGCGCGGACGTCGCCGCGATCAGCAGCGTCACCAGCCCGAGCCCGTCGGTGACCAGGTCGCGGGTGCGGGCGGGCAGCCGGTTGCCGGCCAGTACCCCGATCACGGCCCCGGAGAGGACCGCGACGACGTTGACGAGGGTGCCGATCCCGATCACCGCTGCCTCCGATTGCAGATTCGACGACTCCTCTGCCCAACCCGTCGGTTGCAGCGTAGTGTTCCCTCACGCATGGGTCGGGATCGAGTCGAGGCGGGTGGTCGCATGAGTCGCAACTCCGTCTGCCTGCGCGCTGCGACGGTCGCCGACGTCGAGTTCCTCACCGACCTCTGGTCGGACGCGCTGCGGCGTGCTGACCGACGCGACCAGGTGGCCGACGTCCAGCTCCTCGTGAAGGCTGCGGCCAACTCCCCGGAGCAGCGTCTGGTCGTCGCCGAGTACGACGGCGTGCCGGCCGGGGCCGTGCTGCTGCGCGTCACGACCGTCACCGCCCTGAACCTCGACCACACGGTCCAGGCGGTCTCCCCACACGTCGTTCCCGAGTTCCGCCGTCACGGCATCGGCCGCACGCTGATGGAGGCCGCGGTCGCCTTCGCCGAGGAGGTCGGCGCCCCTCAGGTCTCGACCGGAGTCGCCCCGGGCACCCGGGAGGCCAACCGCTTCATGGCGCGCCTCGGCCTCGGCCCCCACGCGATGTTCCGCTCGGCTCCCACGGCAGTGATCCGTGGCCGGCTCGAGGCGCAGCGCCCGGTGCCGGTCGCCGCCACGACGGGTAGTCGCCAGCTCACCCGGGTGCTGGCCGCGCGCCGCTCGATGCGCCGCAGCCAGACCCCTACGAGCTAGAGGCCGACGGTCTCCTTCGGGATCAGCGCGCAGGTGATGCGGGAGGTGCAGACGCGCTTGCCCTGCTCGTTCGAGATCACGATCTCGTAGGCCGCCATGGTGCGGCCGAGGTGGATCGGCGTCGCCACGCCGGTCACGACGCCTTCGGTGGCCGAACGGTGGTGGGTCGCGTTGATGTCGACGCCGACCGAGACCTTGCCCAGCGGCATCGCGTGCAGCGCTGACCCGATCGACCCCATCGACTCAGCCAGGACGACGGAGGCGCCGCCGTGCAGCAGGCCGTAGGGCTGCTCGTTGCCGGCCACCGGCATGGTCGCCACGATCCGCTCGACGGAGACCTCGAGCAGCTCGATCCCCATCTTCTCGTTGAGGTTTCCCATCGGCATGGCGGCCAGGAACTCGGCTATCTCGGGGGCCATCTCGGGGGCGATCTCGGGCGACGGCTGGGTCGGCTTCTCTGCGGTCATGGGGCCCATTGTGTCCGCCCCTTCGAGTGTCGGATCGCGTGACTAGTCTGTGGGCGTGACCGCGACGACCTCGAGGCCCCGCCTGCTCCTGCTCGATGGCCACTCGCTGGCCTACCGGGCGTTCTTCGCGCTCCCGGTCGAGAACTTCTCCACCACCACGGGTCAGTTCACCAACGCCGTCTACGGCTTCACCTCGATGCTCATCAACGTGCTCCGTGACGAGCAACCCACCCACGTGGCCGTCGCCTTCGACGTGTCACGGGAGACCTTCCGCATGGCGGAGTACTCCGAGTACAAGGCCAAGCGAAACAAGACGCCGGGGGAGTTCAGCAGCCAGCTGCCGCTGATCGAGGAGGTGCTCGACGCGCTCCGCATCCCGTTCCTGAAGAAGCCGGGCTACGAAGCCGACGACATCATCGCCACCCTCGTCACCCAAGCCCTGGCCGACGACATGGACGTGCTGATCCTCACCGGCGACCGCGACGCGCTCCAGCTGGTCACCGAGCACTCCACGGTGCTGTACCCGATGCGCGGGGTCTCCGACCTGGCCCGGATGACGCCGTCTGCTGTCGAGGAGAAGTACGGGGTTCCACCGGAGCGCTACCCCGAGCTCGCTGCGATCGTCGGCGAGACCTCCGACAACCTTCCCGGCGTCCCGGGTGTCGGTCCCGGCTTCGCGGCTCGCTGGATCAACCAGTACGACGGGCTCGACAACGTGATCACGCACGCCGATGAGATCACCGGCAAGAAGGGCGAGGCGCTTCGCGAGCACCTCGGTGACGTGCTGCGCAACCGTCGGCTCAACGCGCTCGTGCGCGACCTCGAGCTCGACCTTGTCCCCGCACAGCTGGCCAAGCAGCCGTGGGACCGCCACGAGGTGCACACGCTCTTCGACGGGCTCGAGTTCCGGGTGCTGCGCGAACGGCTCTTCGAGGAGCTGGAGTCCGAGGAGGAGGTCGATGGCAGCGGCTTCGACCTCGACGGCGTCCGCTTGGGCCCCGGTGAGGTCGCCGGCTGGCTCGCCGATCTCGGCACCGAACGGGTCGGCGTCCACGTGCGTGGAGGTTGGGGCGCGGGCACGGGCCACGTCGACGGCGCTTGCCCTCGCCACCGGAACCGGTCGAGCTGCCTACCTCGAGGCTGTCGAGCTCAGCCCCGACGACGACGCGGCGCTGGCCACGTGGCTGGCCGACGCCGGTCGCCCCAAGGTGCTGCACGAGGCCAAAGGACCGGCGTTGGCATTGGCTGCCCACGGCTGGTTGTTGGCGGGCGTCGCCTCCGACACCGCCCTGGCCGCCTATCTCGTGCGCCCCGACCAGCGCTCCTACGACCTCGCCGACCTCACCCTGCGCTACCTCAAGCGCGAGCTTCGTCAGGAGCAGGAGGTCGAGCAGGACTCCCTCTTCGAGGGTGCTGAGGCCGGTGGCGAGGACGTCGCGGCCACAGCGATGCTGCACGCCCGTGCGGTGCTCGACCTGGCCGAGGCGCTCGACGCCGCGGTCGAGGAGCACGGCGGTGTCCGGCTGCTCGCGGAGGTCGAGCTGCCGCTCGTCGAGCTACTGACCCACATGGAGCAGACCGGCATCGCAGTCGACGTCGACTACCTCGAAGTGCTGCAGGGCGAGTTCGACGCCGAGGTGCGCCGCGCGGCCGAGGACGCCTATGCCGCAATCGGACGCGAGATCAACCTGGGCTCGCCCAAGCAGCTGCAAGTGGTGCTGTTCGACGAGCTGAACATGCCGAAGACCAAGCGCACCAAGACCGGCTACACGACCGACGCCGACGCGCTCCAGGCGTTGAACCTGAAGAGCCCGCACCCGTTCCTCGAGCACCTGCTGCGTCACCGCGACGTGATTCGGCTGCGCCAGACCATCGACGGTCTCTTGAAGACCGTGGCCGGTGACGGGCGCATCCACACGACGTTCAACCAGACGATCGCGGCCACGGGTCGGCTGTCGAGCACCGAGCCGAACTTGCAGAACATCCCGATCCGCACCGAGGAGGGGCGACGCATCCGCGAGGGGTTCGTGGTCGGACCGGGGCAGGACTGCCTGATGACCGCCGACTACAGCCAGATCGAGATGCGGATCATGGCGCACCTCTCCGAGGACAAGCTGCTGATCGAGGCATTCAAGTCGGGCAGCGACTTCCACTCCATCACCGCCGCCCGCGTCTTCGACGTGGCGGCCGCCGACGTGAACGTCGAGATGAGGGCCAAGATCAAGGCGATGAACTACGGCCTGGCCTACGGGCTGTCGGCGTTCGGCCTGTCTCAGCAGCTCGGCATCGAGGCGGGTGAGGCGCGGGGCTTGATGGATGAGTACTTCGAGACCTTTGGCGGCATCCGCGACTACCTGGCCGGCGTCGTCGACGAGGCACGGCGCACAGGTTTCACCGAGACCATCATGGGCCGGCGGCGCTACCTGCCCGACCTCACCAGCGACAACCGTCAGCGGCGTGAGATGGCCGAGCGGATGGCTCTGAACGCGCCGATCCAAGGCTCGGCCGCCGACCTCATCAAGGTCGCGATGCTCACGACCCAGAAAGCCATCGAGGCCGAAGGCCTCGCCTCGCGGATGCTCCTGCAGGTGCACGACGAGCTCGTGTTCGAGGTGGCCTCCGGCGAGCGTGACGCGCTGGAGACCGTCGTGCGCGCGCAGATGGGTGCGGCGGCCGACCTGCTCGTGCCGCTCGACGTCAGCGTCGGCACCGGCCAGTCCTGGCACGACGCCGCGCACTGATCACGACGACGAAGTCGGCGTGACCAGTGCGGTCAGGTGACGACGTCCCGCTGCTTCAGGAACAGCACCGGCACCAGCAGCCCGAGAAAGAGCACTGAGTCGACGCTCGTCACGAGCAGCAGCAACGCCAGCACCGAGTCGGTGAACTGGGCGCCGGCGATGATCACCGCGAGGGCCAGCCAGATCAGCAGCGCCGCCCGGCTGCCGAGCTGGGCGATGAGCGCGTACACGAGCAGCTGGATCATCGAGAGCAGGGTGCCGAGCACGGCGAACAGCCAGAGCCGGTCCTCGACCTCGGCGTACTCGGCGCCGCCCACGAAGATCAGCGCCACGTGCGAGAGCACGAAGGTGATCAGCACACCGACGACACCGAGCGCGGCGACGGCTCCCAGGCTCAGCCGTAGGGCGCGGCGGCGTTCGCCCGAGTCAGCCATGTCGGGGAACGCGAGCACCACCACGAACTGGGGGAGGAACAGCACCGCCTTGGCCAGGATGAGCCCGGCGGCGTAAAGACCAGAGTCGTGGTTGTCGAGCACGCTGCGGGCCACGATGACGTCGACGTTGGTGACCGCGAAGAAGGCGAGGAGGGCCTGGGAGTTGCGGAACGACTCGCGCACCAGCTCGCGCGATGAGTGATCGGTCAGCTCGCCCGCCTGTTCGGTCGGTTCGGGGTGCACCCGGTGCCGTAGCGCGATCGTGCCCACGACCACGGGCGCGAGGGCGCCCAGGAAGACGCCGAAGGTCGCGGTGAGCTCTTCAGGTCGCCACAGGATGAGGGCGCCGCCGACCACGAGGCGCGGCACGCCCGCGGCGGCGTACAGCAGGGCCAATGGCCGCCAACGACGTTCGCCCTGCAGGGTGCCGGCCTGTCCACCCATCACCGTGAGTGGCACGGCGATGACGCCGATGAGCACTGCGGTGAGCAGGCTGTCGAGCTTGAGAACGATGTTCACCAGCGGCGCGACGGCAACTAGCGCGGCACCAAGCCCTAGTGCCACCCGCCACGTCACGCGCCGGACGCCGTCCTCGATCTCGGACACGTCGCCCGGCGTGGCCGCGATCCTGCGAGCCGCTGTGGCCTGCAGCGCCAACGAGGCGACTGACACGACCATCAGCATGTTCATGACCGCCGCGAACGCGCCGTATTGCTGAGGCCCCAGGGCGCGCGCCGCCACGATCGTGAAGCCGTAGGTGCCGATGTTCATCAGGCCGATCGCGACGGCGATGACCCCGCCGTTGGTCACCGGGCGGGCACCGGTGGCTGCGGTCGGCTCGGGCACCCAGGGAGTGTTCCACAGCGGCCCGTACCAGTTGCACTTCGCAGCGCGGTACCTCTCAGGTGTGTGGCGAGGGAGCCGATCTCAAGAGGGATCACCGCCCATCACGCCAGGAGCCAGCCATGAGCGAACTCGAAATATCGGACGACGCGCAGCGCGGCCGTCGCGTCGTTCCGCTGGTCTGGGCGGCGAGTGCCCTGGCCGCCCTGATGTTGGTGCTGGGCGTGAACGGCACCCTCTCGTCGTGGACGTCGGCCATCGTGGTGAACAAGGACAACCAGGTCGGGACGATCCAGGCCGTGGTCCTCACCGAGTCCGGACTCGACGGCACAGGATCGGCCGCGACGTGCGCTTCGAGCGGAAATGCGACGAACAGCTACAACTGCACGCAGATCAACAAGTACGGCAATGGCGGCGTCAAGCAGCTCAACCTGGCACCCGGTCAGTCGGTCACCTCATCGGTGAGCCTGACGAACACGGGCGGACTGGCGGCGAGCAGCCTGACGCTGGCGGCCGGGTCGTGCGCGTCGGCGTTCCAGTCGCCGCTGACGGGTACGCCGGGTACGCCCAACACGCTCTGCGAGGCGTTGACGGTCGCGGTCTCGTGCACCGGCAACGCAACCATGACCATCAGCGCGGTGGCGCTGTCGGCGTTCACCGGCGGCTCCTTCAACGTGGGTGGCGGCCTGGCGCACGGCGGTTCGACCACCTGTGTCTTCACCGTCGCCCTCTCAGGAGCGGCGAGTCCGCTGGTGGCTGGTCAGACGGCCACCCAGGACCTCACCTGGACCCTGGCCTCCTAGGGGCGCACCATGCGGCGAGCCGTGGTAGCGGCGCTGGTGGCACTGCTCGTGGTGGTGTGGACGGCGACGTCCAGCACCACCAGCAGCTTCACCAGCGCAGTGTTGGCCGACCCGGGCAATCAGGGTGGATCCGGGCGACTCGTCTTCGGGCAGACCTACCAGTCGACGTCGTGCTCCCTCGACGCTCGAACTGCCTCGTCCATCGCCTGCGGCGGCAGCGTCCTGCCGACGACGGCCGTGGTCGCTAGCCCGGGCACCAACGCGGGCAACTCGATCACCAACCAAGGAACGCTGCCCGCAGCGCGGCTCACCGAGCGGGTCAGCGCAGCGTCGTGCGCCACGGTGCAGCTTGCCAACGCCAAGAGCGGCTCGCGCCCGATGCTGCCGCGCTACGCCACGACCTTCGGCGCCAGTGGGCCGTTCGGCGGCACCAACGCAGTTACCCTCAACGGGTCGACGGCATACGCAGCCTCCGTGGAGCAGCAGTCTCTGTCCATCCCGCTCGTCGGAGTCGGCACCACCAATGGATACGGCGTCTGGTTCAAGCTGGCCGCGGGGAGCGGGGGCGGCCCGTTGCTGTCGTTCGGCAGCAGCCCGACGGCCAGCGGCACGACCAACGACCGGATCCTCTTCGTGAACGCCAGCGGTCAGCTGGGCTTCGTGGCAAACACGTCAGGCAGCACCTTGACCCAGGCGGGCGGAACCTCCCTCCTCGACAGCACCTGGCACTTCGCCTACGCCGTCACCACCATCACCAACGTCCTCTTCGTCGGGGTCTCGCTGGCAGTGACCCTCTACGTCGACGGCACCCAGGTCGCCACCAGTGGAAGCCTCCTGAACGGGCCCAGCTCGTACAACGGCTACTGGCACCTGGGCTGGGCGCCGACGTCGGCGACCGGCTTGGCCAACGCCTACCTGTCAGGCTCGGTCTCCAACGTCGTCGTCTTCGACAGCAGTCCGGCGGCGGCCGCGCCCAACTCGACCCAGCGTCGCCTCTCAGGCCGGCTTCACCTCGTGGGCCAGCAGCGCCACCGAGCACTGGATCCTCGGCGACACCGGCACCACCACCTACACCGGCGCCCAACCGGCCATCGGCTCGACGTCCCCGTGCTCGATGGTCACCATCGCCTGGTCGTTCACCAACCCGTCCGGCACCGCGACGAGCACGACCCAGCTCTCAGCCTTCGCCACGGGCACCACCTACACGGTGACTGCGCCGGCGCCCGGCGCGACGCAGACCTCGACGGTCACGCTGGCGCGCCACGCCAGCTACAACGCCTACGTGTCGGGACTGCGCCTCAAGGTGCCGATCACGATCGAGGTCCTCACCAACCCGGCGAGCACCTGGTCGGTCGCGTTCACCTGGGCGAACGCCGACGCGGCGGTCATCGCATGACCCGCGCCCTCAGCGCCGAGTCGGCGCAGAGCCGATGGTGGCGGATGGTCGAGCGGCTGGCGCTTGCGGCGGTGCTCGTGGCGGTGGCAGGGGCCCTGTCCTGGCGGCTCGACGGCGGGCACTGGGAGCGCGTCGAGACTCCGTCGATGGGCACTGCGGCCCCGGTCGGCACGCTGCTGTGGGTCAAGCCGGTCGACTTCGACGGGCTGCTCGTCGGCGACATCATCACGTTCCAACCGCCCGGCGCGCCCTCCACAGTCAGCCACCGCGTGCTGTCGCGCAACGTCGACCACACGCTCACCACCGGCGGCGACCTCGCCGGGACCGATCCGTGGCGAGTGGCTCCCGAGGACGTCGTCGGACGGGTCGAGCACCGCTGGCAGGGGGTTGGCTGGCTGGTGGCAGCGGCACCGATCCTGGTGCTCGGCGCGACGATACTGATGGGCCTGGTCCGCTTCGCGGCACGCGGCGCCTGGAAGCTGCCGGTCGCCATCGTGGGCGCCGCGTTCGTGTTGTGCACCGTCATCGTGGTGCAACGTCCGCTGGTGCGCGCCGACCAGCTCAGCTTCGTCGGCGTGGACGCCGGCGCCGAGGCGACGTACGTGTCTACCGGCGTCCTGCCCGTACGCATCTCGGCGCCCTCGGGAGCGCACGTCGACCTGCGCTCGGGGGAGTCCGGCAGCGTCGTGAGCCGCGAGCCCGACGACCTCGACGAGTACGCCGTCGAGGTCGCGGCGCACCTGCCCCGCGGGTGGTGGCTCGCGGTCGTGCTGACGTGCTTCCTGCCGGCGCTGGGGTCGCTGCGCCGGTCCTCGCGAACCAGCCCGCGGCGCACCCCCAGCGGCTAGCCTGCGGGAGGGAGCAGTCCGACAGGGAGGTCGGACGAGGGAAGGTGCGCGTCATGGGGGGGCAACCCGGTCTGTCGACGACCGCGCCCGCACGCCCTGTTACGTCCGCGGGTGCACCCACTGCGGCTGCGGCTGCAGCCGGGCTGTACGTCCTCATCGCCTTCATGTCCCTGCTCCAGCAACCCGGGCAGGTCACCTACGACACCCGCGCGGAGCTCACTGAGCGGCCCCTCGACTTCCTGCGCACCGCGTTCACGCTCTGGCACCCCGAGTCGAACTTCGGCGAGTTCCAGAACCAGGCCTATGGCTACCTCTTCCCGCAGGGCAGCTGGTTCGCGCTCGGTGATCTGGTGCATGCACCGGACTGGGTCTGGCAGCGCCTGTGGAGCGCCCTGGTGCTCATCGTCGCGATCGAGGGCGCCCGCCGGGTCGCGGCGGCAGTCGGGCTGACGCCCGCCGCGGCCCTTCTCGCTGGGCTCGCGTACGGCTTCTCGCCACGGCTGCTGGGCACGGTCAGCGTCATCACGGGCGAGTCGATCCCGGGCGCCGTCATGCCCTGGGTGATCCTGCCGGTCTTGCTCGCGCTCAACGGTCGCCTCGGTCACCGACGGGCCGTCATCCTCAGCGCTGCCGCCGTGGTCTGCATGGGCGGCGTGAACGCCGTCGAGAACGCCGGCTCCTTGCCCCTGGCCGTCATCCTCGTCGGCTGGGGCGTGCGCCGAAGGCTCGCCCCGCTCCGGTTCGCCGTCGAGTGGTCGATCGCTGTGCTGCTCGCGGTCACGTGGTGGGTGCTGCCGCTGCTCGTGCTCTCGCGTTACGCGCCGCCCTTCTACGAGTACGTCGAGAGCGCGGCCAACACGACGTCGCTCATCGGTTGGTCGGAGGCGACCCGCGGCGACTCGCACTGGGTGGCCTACCTGATCACCGGCGACCAGGCCTGGTGGCCGGCCGCCAACGACCTGGTGTCGGTGCCCTGGCTGATCGTGGTCTCCGCGCTGGTCTCGGCAGTCGGGCTGTGGGGGCTCACCCGTCTCGAGCACCCGCTGCGCCGTCCGCTCGTGCTCGGCCTGGTGGTGGGTCTCGCAGCGCTGACCATCGCGCACGGTGGCTGGGAGGGCAGCCCGGTCGCCGGCAGCGTGCGCTCACTGCTCGACGGTCCGCTGCAGATCTTCCGCAACGTGCACAAGATCGACCCGATCGTGCGGCTGCCGCTGGCGCTCGGCTTCGGCCACGCCGTCGTGGTGGGTGCGCGGGCGGCCCTCGTCCGTTGGCCGCGCCTAGCCGGGGCGGCCCCGCTGTTCTTCCTCGTGCCGGCCGCGCTCGTGCTCTCGCTGGGTCAGCCCTACCTCATGAACCACACCCGCACACCCGGGTGGGACGAGATCTCGACTCCGTGGCGGCAGGCGCGCGACTACCTGGCCGCACACGCCGACGGACGCACCACCCTCGTGCTTCCTGGCAGCGGCTTCGCCCAGCAGACCTGGGGCTGGACCCTCGACGAACCGCTGCTCGTGCTCGGCGGCGTCGACCTGGTGACCCGCAGCCAGGTGCCGATCATCCCGGGCCAGTCGATCCGGTTCCTGGCCGCGCTCGACCAGCTCGCGGTGACCGGCCGGGCCACACCGGCCCTGGCCGACCAGCTGGCGCGGGCGGGCATCGGTCACGTCGTCATCCGCCGCGACGTGCTGCGTGCGCTCACCGCCTCGCCCCACCCGGGCGGCGCCGCTGTGTCGATGGCCAACGGTGGCCTGCGTCCGGTGGCTCGAGCTCGGCACCGACCGAGAAGGCGGAGCCGAGATCGAGGTGCTCGAGGTGCCCAGCGAGCTCCCGACCCTGCGCACCACGCCCATGGATGACGTCGTCACGGTCGGGGGCGCCCCCGAGAGCGTGCTCGACCTGCAGCAGGAGGGTCTGATCGCCCCCGGCGTTGCCACGGTGCTGGACGGCGAGCCCGGCTGGCACGCGCCTGTCGACGTCGTCACCGACGGCGACCAGCGCCGGGAACGGGCGTTCGGGGCCAACGACGAGGCGGTCTCGACGGTGCTCGGCGCCGAGGACCCCTGGCGCATCGACCGCGCGACCCACGACTACCCGACGGTGCCCCGCGATCAGGAGGGTGCCGAGGACGGCGGTCAGGTGGTCGCCACCTACGACGGACTCGCCGGTCTCACCGCCTCCTCGTCGCAGGGGTACGCCGACAACTTCGGCCCGGTCACGCCGCAGGCCGGGCCCTACGCGGCCATCGACGGCGACCGCCAGACGCGCTGGGTCACCTCGTCGGCGACCGATCCGCGCGAGCAGTGGCTGCGGCTCGACTTCGACGCGCCCCGCGGGGTGCACGAGGTGCGGGTGCTGCCGGTGGTCGACGACGGGCAGGTGCTGCCGATCCGGTCGCTCGAGGTCGTCGCCGGCGACCAGGTGCGCCGGGTCGAGGCGAGCCCGTCGGGGGCGCCGTCGGTGGTGGAGTTCGACGGTCGCGAGGTCGACCGCGTGGAGGTCCGCATCACCAGCGTCGGCACGCGCGGCGACCACGGACGTATCGGGCTGCGTGAGGTCACCGTCGACGGACTGACCCCCACCCGGAGCCTGGTGGTGCCGCGTGAGGTGCCCGAAGGCGGCGCCTTCCTCTTCGACACCACCGGCGAGCGCCGGGCGTGCATGTTCACCCTCGGCACGCCCGACTGCCAGACCGCGCGCATCCGCAGCGCTGAGGAGCCAGCCGGTCTGTCCCGCACGTTCAGCACTGCCGTCGACGCAGAGGTCGGACTGCGCGGACTCGTCGTGGCCCGCAGCACCCGCGAGGCGGCCCGCCTGCTCGACGCGCTCGCAGTACGTCGCTCGGGTGCGACCTCGGTCTACGGCAACGACCCGAAGGTGGCGAGTCGGTTCGCCTACGACGGGGAGCTCTCGACGTCCTGGATCTCGGCCGACGAGGACACTGACCCGACCCTGCTCTTCACGCTGGCGCGGCGGCAGGTCCTGCGCGGCATCATCGTGCGCGGGGGGATCGATGCGCCGGTCTCGGCCGTGGTCCGCGCCGGCAACCAGCGTCCGGAACGTGCGGCTGGTGCCGGGCGTGCGCACCGACTTCAGGCCGCTGCGCGGCCGCGAGCTCTCGGTCACGTTCGAGGAGGCCCCCGGCAGCCGACGGGTCGAGGTGGCCGAGGTCGCGTTCACCGGAGTCCGGCTCGCGCGACCGTTCTACGCCGACACGCCCACCGGTGCCGATCTGCGGGCTGGGGCCCAACCTCGAGATCGACGGTCGGCAGATCGCGACCCGCGTGCGCGGCACCATGGCCGACGTCGTGAACGGCACGCCGCTGCGGTTCCAGGCGTGCGACGCCCTCGAGCTGCGCGCCGGCGAGCACCGCCTGAACGCACCGCCGACCGCCGAGTTCCAGGTCGTCGAGGTCGTCGGGCAGGTGCTCGCCGGCACCCACACCGGCACCAGCGGAGGACGACGGCCCGTGCGGTGCGGGTCGGTCAGGTGGACGTCGAGCGAGCGGACGACCGAGATCGGCGCGGGAGGCGAGTCGCTGCTGCACCTGCCCGAGAACTTCAACGACGGCTGGGTGGCCGAGATCGACGGCACACGGCTCCAGGCGCTCCGCGTCGACGGCTGGCAGCAGGCGTGGGTGCTGCCAGCCTCGGACGAGGTCGTGCGGATCGAGATCAGCTACCGCCCGCAGCGCGTCTACGACGTCGTGCTGCCGATCGGCCTGGCGGTGAGCGGACTCGTGCTGCTGGCCGGCCTGGCGCTGCTCCTCGTCGGGCTGGGGCGACGGCGTCCACGCACCACCGACGCCGTCTGGGGCTTGGTGTCGGCACCGCGCCGGTCGGCGCTGGCGGGTGCTCGCGGGGGCACTGACCCTCGTCGCCTTGGGACCGATCTGCCTGGCCGGTGTGCTCGCGGCCATGGCTGCGGGATCGCGACGCGGCGTCCAGCTGGCGTCGGCTGCCGCCGGGCTGCTGCTCCTGTCCGGGGTCGTCGATGGTGCTCGGGGTCCGGACTGGACCCGCTCCGCCGGTGACGCCGCGGCCGCGATCGCCATCGGGTTGGTCGTCGGGGCAACGCTGCTGAGCGCGCCCGCGGGACGGCGCCGAGCCGAACGGGGTGCGCCGTGATGCCGGGTGTGGACCGGACGGCCCGCCCTGGCGGCCCTGGGGGTCATCGCGGTGACGCTCGTCTGGCGCGGCGTCCTGCTGCGTGACTCCTTCTTCAACCAGGACGACTTCTACCTCAGCGCCCGGGCCTACGACGCCGACCTGAGCTGGAGCTTCCTGTTCAGCGACACCGCCGGTCACGTCAACCCGATGCAGCAGCTGGCCTACTGGCTGGTGGCCAACCACGCGCCGTACGAGTGGGGAGCCGTCGCGACCTTCGTGCTCGCGATGCAGCTGCTCGCCGTCGTCGTCCTGTGGCACGTGCTCAGCCGGCTGCTGCCCGGTCAGTGGGTGCGGGTGCCGCTGCTCGCGGTCTTCGCGTGGTCGCCCCTGTCCGCTGGTGACCACGCTGTGGTGGAGCGCCGCGATGGGCCTGTGGCCCCACCTGATCTGCTCGCTGCTCGCCGTGCTGTTCCTCGTGCGAGCTCGACCAGGGCGCCGGACGCCGCGTGGCTCAACTACGGCGTGGTGCTCGTCGCCACCGTCATGGGGCTGCTCGTGGCACGAGCGTGCGGTGCTCATCGCGCCGGTGCTGCTGGCGACCGCCGTGATGATCGAGACGGTTCCGAGCTGGCGTCGAGTCCCGGCCGCGCTGCGGCGCCACTGGCCGCTGTGGGCCTCGCTGGGGCTGCTACGGTCGGCTACCTCGTCGGGCACGCCGCGCTCACCAGCGTCGAGGGCGGTGGCAGCGACCTGGGCGAGTCGGCCTCGATCTCGTGGGCGTTCGTCGGCCAGAACGTCCTGCCCGGGCTGGCCTCGGGTCCGTGGGCGGCCGACCTGCGCGGGGGAGCGGTCGCACCCGCACCTGTGGGTCACGATCGCTGTCCGGCGTCCTCTTCCTGGCCATCGTCGGCGCGATGCTGTGGCGGGGTGGCCCCGCCCGCCGCTGGGCGGTGGCGTTCTTCGTCGCCTACGTCGCCAGCGACCTCGCGCTCGTGCTCGCCGGCCGCGGCGGTTTCGGTCGCCTGATCGGGCTCGACCCGCGCTACTCCTCGGACGTCGTGCACGCCGCCGTGCTGTGCCTGGCTCTCGGTCTACGGGGCGCCCCGACGTACTACGGCTTGCGGACATGTGGGCGCAGGTGGCGCCGCCAGCGCACCCTCGTGCTCGGCATCGCGACGGCTGCCGTACCTCGCAGGTGCCGCGGTCGGCTCCGCGCTGCTCGTGCCGCACTTCCAGAACACCGAGGACCGCGCGTACCTGACCGCGCTGCGCGCCGACCTGGCCGCCGACCCCAACCAGGTCATCGTCGACGACTTCGCGCCGGCCGACGTCGTGCTGCCTCTGGTCGGCGACGACTCGCTGTACTCGCGGGTCCTCGCACCGCTGCCCGAGGCGCCCGTCGTTCGACGAGCCGTCGCCGCGGATGCGCTCGGTCGCCGAGGACGGCCACCTGGTCGAGGTGGTGCTCGACGGCGCCGTCGCGATGCGCCCCGGGCCCGACGAGCGGCTGCGGGTACGCGCGTCCGCCGCGCCGGCACGCGGGTGCCGCTCGCGGCCGAGATCTCCGGGCCGCGTCGTGGTGCACATCGGCTACTTCACCGATCGCGAGTCGACCGTGACCGTCCGCTTGGGGGCGTGGAGCACCCGGTTCCTGGCTCGCGTCGGGCCCAACGAGCTGTGGTTCGCGCTGCCCGACCTCGGCCGACCGCGTCACCTCGCTCGAGCTGAGTGCCGACGGTGGCGCGACCGTCTGCGTCACCTCGCTCGAGGCCGGGCTCCCGGTGCCGCCGATGATCGCCCGCCCCCCTTTCGACCTGCGTCCGCACCTGGCCGACGTTGGCTGGACGGCTGCGCTCACGTTCCTGATCCTCGGCCCGCTGCTGGTCGGGCCTGGCTACTGGCTGTTCGGCGACATGGTGTTCGTGCCGCGGCAACCCTGGAAGGACGACTGGCTCGGCCTCGACGGCGGCCTGCCGCGCGCGGTCCCGATGGACGCCGTCGTCTCGGTGCTCACCCACGTGCTGCCCGGGTGGCTGGTGCAGCGGCTGTTCCTGGTCGGTGCGTTCCTGGTCGGCGGCCTCGGCGTCGCGCCGGCTGCGTGCGCGACGCCACGCCTGGTACGCCCGGGCGGCTGCGATCGGCTTGTTCCTCTGGAACCCGTGGGTGCACGAGCGACTGCTCATCGGGCAGTGGGCGATCCTCGCCGGCTACCTGCTGCTGCCCTGGGTGGCGCTCGCCGCGCGCGGACTGCGTCGAGGCGACCGCGCCGGCTGGGCGCCGGCCGCTCTCGCGCTGGTCGTCTCGGCGGTCTGCAGCCCCTCGAGCGGGCTGATGGCGCGTCGGCGTGCTGCTGGTGCTCTGCGCCGGTCGCTCGCTCGCGCCCCTGGCGTCACCGTGGTGGCTCTCGGCCTCGTGGCGAACCTGCCCTGGCTGGTGCCCTCGCTGCTCGCGACCCGCACGACAGTCTCGGTCGACGAGGTCTTCGAGCTGTTCGCGGCGCGCGCCGAGTCCGCGGCCGGGGTGCTGCCCAGCCTCGTGTCGCTGGGCGGCATCTGGAAGACCTCGGTCGTGGCTGGCGAGCGCACCAGCGTCGTGATCGTCCTGGCATCGTGCCTGCTGACCGTGGCCGCGCTGCTGGGCCTGCGTCACCTCGCCCGAACGCTCGAGTCTCGGCGGCTCCTGCTGCTCGCGCTGCTCTGCCTCGCCGTCGCCGCCCTGCCGACGTCCGAGCTGGGCGCGCGGTCCTGTCGGCGCGTCGGCGACGTCGTGCCCGCGGCCGCGCTGCTGCGGGACTCCCACCGCTTCCTCGCGCCCGCGGTGCTCGTGCTGGCCCTCGGCCTCGCCGGCTGCGTCTCCTGGCTGCGCGGACCAGGTCGCGCCCGGACGCGAGGCGGTGTGGGCGGTGGTCGGGCTGCTGGTCGTGGCGCCGATGGCTGCTGCTGCCCGAGCCTGGCCTGGGGTGGCGGGAGAGCTCGACCGCGCTGACTACCCGGCCGACTGGCACGCGTCGCCGACCTGATCGACGAGGCGCCCCGGCCACCACGGTCGTGCTGCCCTGGAGCCGGCAGCTACCGCGGGTTCGCGTGGAACCAGCGTCAGGCCGGCCTCGATCCCGCGCCCCGGTTCTTGCCGGGCGACGTGCTGGTCGACGATCGCACCGCTCGTCGACGGCAGCGTCATCGCGTCGGAGGACCCGGCACTGGCCGCGGTCGGCGCGGTCGTCGCCGAGCAGGACGACGCGACCGGGCTCGCCGACGGGCTGCGCGGGCTGGGCGTGCGCTGGGTCGTGGTCGAGCTCGACCAGCCGGGTCTGGACGTCGTCCCGCTCGGCCGCGCCGCCTACGTCGGCGAGACGCTGACCCTGGTCGACCTGCTCGACCTGGGCGGTCGGCCGGGCGGGCAACCTGAGCCGAGAAGATGACCGGTCGTCCACGTCGACTAGTCACGATGACCATGCGGCTCTGGTCTTATCGGGTCATGCGTGCGCGTTCTGCTTGCTGGTGGTGGCCGGCGCGGCATACTGAGAGTCGGGAGTAACGACCGTCACACGTTTGTGGCAGGTCCCGCGAAGTCTTTGGGAGGGGACTGAGCAATGAACTGTATTCATTTCCGCCGTGGTCGGCGCCGCACTGGCGACGCGTCACGCTCATCAGCGGCGTCAACGCCGCCCAGGGTGACCAGAAGCCGGTCGCCCAGGACAAGCTCTACCAGTACTCGAGCGAGTAGCCGGCTCGCGATCTCGACCTCGCCGACAGGTGGGGTGGGGTCGCGGCCGCTACACACATCCCGCCGGGAGGCCGGGGTGACTGCTGCGAGGCGCTGGGGAGGGCCCGATGCTGCAACTCGTCATACCTGCGTACAACGAGGAGACCCGACTGCCGCGCACGTTGCGCGAGCTGCGTCGCTTCGTGCGCGACCACCGCGCCGTGCTCGGCCCGGTCGAGGTGATCGTCGTCGACAACGCGAGCACCGACGCGACCGCCGAGGTCGCCCGCGCCGCTGACTCGGCGGTGCTGCCGATCCGCGTCGTCTCGTGCGCGACGCGCGGCAAGGGTGCCGCGGTCGCCGCCGGCATCGCGGTCACCGACGCCGAGATCGTCGGCTTCATGGACGCCGACGGCGCCACCCACCTCGACGCTTGCTCGAGGCCTGGCGCCGGATGGCGCTCGGCGCCGACGTCGCGATCGGGTCCCGCGCGGCGGCCGGCTCCGACACCGCCGCCCGGCACAGCCGGCTGCGCGAGACCGGGGCCAAGCGCTACCGCGCGCTGACGGCGCGGGTCGTGCCTGGCATCGCCGACACGCAGTGCGGGTTCAAGATCATGACCGGCGACCTCGCCCGGCTGATCGTGGCCGAGCTGCGCACCACCGGCTTCTCCTTCGACGTCGAGCTGCTCGGCCGGTGCCGGATGCAGGGCGCCCGGATCGAGGAGTTCCCGGTGCAGTGGGCCGACGTGCCGGGCTCGACGTTCGCGCCGCTGCGCCACGGCGCGGGCTCGTTCGCTGCCTGGCCCTGATCGCCTGGCACCTGCGCGCTGCCGCGACGCAGGTGCCGGCCGCTCCGGTCGTGCCGGCGAGCACGTGCCGCACGCACCAGGCGTCGACCGCGCGCGCTGGCCGCGGAGGCCTGAGATGACCCTCGACCCGCACACCTCTGCACACGGCGGAGCTCGCCGGCGCGCACGTCGTCGTCGTCAACTGGCGCGACCTCGACCACGCCTGGCCGGCGGCTCGGAGCGCTACGCGTGGGAGATGGCGGTCGCGCTCCGAGAGGCCGGGGCCCGGGTCGAGTTCATCACCGCCCGTGACCGCGGCCAGGACCGGCACGAGATCCGCGAGGGCATCGTGGTCCGACGCGGCGGCGGACCCTTCACGTTCTACGCCTATGCCGCCTTGTCGCTGCTGCGACGCCGCACGCTCGCTCGACATCGTGGTCGACCCGGAGTGCGGCATCCCGTCGTTCTCGCCGCTGTTCGTCCGCCGCTCGACGCCGTCGATCCTGGTCGTCACCACGTGCACCAGGAGCAGTTCGCCACCTACTTCCCGCGTCCCCTCGCCGCGCTCGGGCAGTGGTTGGAGCGGGTAGCCATGCCGCGGGTCTACCGCGGCGCCGCACGGTCGCGGTGTCGCCGTCGACCCGCACCGAGATGGTGCGCCAGCTCGGCTGGCGCGGCCCGGTCGACATCCTCGAGAACGGCTCCGACGCGCCGATGCCCGACGAGGACGGCTTCCTCGACAAGGACGTCGACCGCATCGTCGTCCTGGGCCGGCTGGTGCCGCACAAGCGGGTCGACCTGGTGCTGCAGGCGATGCACGAGCTGCGCTTCGAGCGGCCGCGGCCTGCACCTCGACGTGTGCGGTCAAGGGCCCGGAGCTCGAGCGACTTCAGGCGATCGCCGCGCAGCTCGGCATCGCCCACCGAGTGACCTTCCACGGCTACGTGGAGCAGACCCGGCTGCGCGAGATCCTGCGCCGGGCGGCCGTGCACGTCTGCGCCTCCGACATCGAGGGGTGGGGGCAGGCCGTGATCGAGGCGGCCGGGTACGGCATCCCGACCGTGGCGCGCGACGTCCCCGGCCTTCGTGACTCGATCCGGGACGGCGAGACCGGGCTGCTCGTGCCCGAGCCGACGGGCGAGCACGCGCTCGAGGTGGTGGCCGCCCGATGACCGAGACCCTGCGCGGCTACCTGCGCGAGCTGGAGGCACCGGAGAACCTGCGGCTCGCCTACAAGGCCAGCCAGGCCTGGGCCGCCGGCTTCAGCTGGCAGCGCATGCGCGCGGAGAGCGTGGCGCTCGCCGTCGACGAGCTCCAAGCCGCCAGGGCAGCCCGCACCACGTCAGCCACTCGTTCCACCACCAGCACGTTCCACCAGCAGCAGCACCGACTGAGAGGCAGCCCACCATGCGACGCATCACCAGCTCAACCCTGATCGGGTTGGGCGCCTTCTTGGTCGTGGCCGCAGCCCTGATCAAGTTCTACGCCTATCCGACCCTGGCCGACCGTGCCTACCAACTACGACTCCGTCGACCGAGCTCTCGGCCGAGGGGGCGCAGATCTTCAACTCCAACCCCGACGTCCTCGCGGCCGAGACCAGCGACCTGACGATCAGCGCGCACACCGTCGCCGACAGCAGCGTGAACGCACCCGACGGCGTGGCCACCTGGGTCACCGCGACCACGGTACGGCGGGCCGACGGCTCGATCTTCCAGCAGACGACCGAGCGGGTGCCGTTCGACGCCGTCAGCGGTGCGGGCGTCGAGTGCGACCGGTGCACGCCTTCAACGAGGTCGCGACCTACGAGGGCCCGACACCGTGATCACGCGCGAGCCGGTCGACCGCACCGGCCTGCAGCTGAAGTTCCCGTTCAACACCCAGAAGAAGGACTACCCGGTCTGGGACGGCAGCGTGGGCGAGCCCGTCGCCGCCGACTTCCAGGGCACGACGAAGGTCGAGGGCCTGACCGTCTACAAGTTCGTGCAGACCATCGACCGCACGGTCGTCGAGTCCCGCGAGGTCCCCGGCTCGGTGTTCGGCGTCGAGCGCCATCGGTCGACGCCGACGTCACCTACGGGATGACCCGCACGTTCTTCGTCGAGCCGGTGACCGGCGCGGTCGTGAACCGGGTCGAGGAGCGCAACCAGATGCTGTCTTACGACGGCACCTCCGTGCCGGCGTTCGTGGGCACCGTGCACTACACCGACAAGCAGGTCTCCGACATGGTCAAGGACGTCAAGTTCCAGGCCACGATGCTCGGCGGCATGGGCTGGACCTTCCCGCTGATCGGCACTGGTGCTCGGCCTGGGCGCGATCGCCGGCGGCATCGCGCTTCGCGGCGGACGCCGTGCAACCCCGGCGCCCGAGCGCGAGCAGGAGCTGGTCTCGGCCTGAGGCCCTAGGGCAGTTCGGTCACGACGGCCTCGAGCAGCTGCTCGAGGCCGTCGCGCGTCCAGGCGGAGCCGCGGGCGCGCAGCGTCACCACGGTCTCTCCGCCGAGCGCGACGGCTCCGAGTGAGACGCCGGAGCCCCCGGCCGTCACCGGGTGGAACGCGAGCCTGTCGACGCCCGGCGCGGTGACCTTGCCCAGGTGCGAGACCAGGAGGGTCGAGCCGAGTCGTCCCGCCAGGAGACGCAGGCCGACCTGCATGAGACCGGCGCCTGACCCGGGTCGTACCGGCCGTTGGGTCGCGGCATCGCGCAGCTGCTCGGCGATCTGGTGCGACGACGACTTCTCGACGTCGCGCAGTCGCAGCAGTGCGCTGCGATCGAGGATCCGCCCGTCGTCGACGGGCCGCGCGACCCCGATCGCCACGGCGGTGCGGCGCGGGGCACCGATGCCCCGCACGGCTGCGTGCACCAAGGCAGCCGTCTGGTGGACGCCGGGCACCGCCGCTTCGATGAGCACGTCGGTGCCTCGCTCCGAGTCTCCGCCGGGAGAAGCGATCCGGGCCGGTGGTGCCAGCGCCACCTCGGCCAGTCGGCGTCCGACCGTGCCCAGGGCCCCGGCCTGGTGGGGGCGGTCACCGACACCTCGGGCCGACGACGAGACCTGGGTGCCCAGCACTCGCTGGAGCACGGCGAGCAGGCCCAGACCGTCGACCTGGCTGTGGTGGCACGACACGACCACCTGCGTCCCGGCGAGGCCGATCTGCACCAGGTGCTCCGAAGATGCGGTGAGCCGGGCCTGCAGGTCGGAGAGGTCGTCGGCCTCCATCACCTGGCCGACGCCGCGCCAGCCCTGCTCGGCGTGCAGGTCGGCGAGGGCGGAGAGAGTGCTCGCTGCGTCGAGAGGGCGGGCCAGCGCCGCGGTCAGGAGGATCCGCCAGCCGATCGCGGGATCGGCGACCCACGGCTGGCTCATGTCGGGCTCACCCGTGGCTCACGGCTTGGTGGCACGCAGCACCAGGCTGACGCCCGGTAGACGATGCAAGGGCAGCACCCGTTCGGTGGCGACGGCAGCGCGCAGGCCCGCGTTCAGCACCGGGTGCACGGGCTCCATCTCGCTCTCGCTGGTGGACCTGTTGCGGCGCCGTGCGCGCACCACGGGGCGCAGCAGCACGTTCCACGACCGCACGTCGATGACCTCGAAGCCGGCCCGCTCCACCAGGTCGGTCAGCCCCTCCCGCTCGTAGCGGCGCAGGTGGCCGAGCGCGACGTCGTGCCCGCTCCAGAGCTTCATCGAGCAAGGCACCGCCACCAGCAGGTGCCCGCCGGGCCTGAGCAAGCCGGAACGACTCGTGGGCGACGGCCTCGTCGTCGTCGATGTGCTCCCACATGTCGGTCGACATCACCAGGTCCATCGACGCGTCGCGGAACGGGATCCGGCGCGCGTCGGCCCGCACGACCGGCAGCCCCCGACTCGCCGCGAGCGCCGCGGCAGCGGGGGAGTACTCCAGCCCGTTCACCTGCCAGCCGAGGTCGCGCAGCACCCCGGTGTTGCCGCCGCCGCCGCAGCCGACGTCCAGCGCCCGACCCGGGGTCAGCGGGGCGACCAGGCGACGGACCAGGGCGCGCCGCTCGGCGTACCACCAGTGCCTCTGCTCCAGCGCCGCCGACTTCCTGATCTCGGCCTCGTCCACGCGATCAACCTATGCGGTGCGCAGGTCGGCGCCGAAGATCGCCGTGCCGGGCGTGTAGCGACCGCGGACAGCAGACCAGCCGCCCCACAGCCGATCGTGGCCGGCTGGCCACTCCGGCTCGAGCAAGGTCGTGAGCACGAAGCCCGCACCGGCGAGCAGGGCGACCCAGTCGCCGAGGGTGCGGTGGTGCTCGACGTAGGCGACCCGGCCGGTCTCTTCCTCGACCTCGACGTAAGGCGTGCGGTCCCAGTAGGACTGGCTGGCGACCAGCCCCTCCTCGGTGGGGTCGTCGGGAAACATCCACCGCGTCGGGTGCGTGATCGAGAACGCGAACCGACCGCCGGGCCGCAGCACCCGTGCGGTCTCGGCCAGCGCGACGTCGATGTCGGCGATGAACTGCAGCGCTCCGAAGCTCGAGAACACGACGTCGAACGAGGCGTCGGCGAACGGCAGGTGCGTGGCGGTGCCGAGCACCGACGGCACGCGCACGCCGGTCTGCTCGTCGATGCGCCGCGAGTGCTGCAGCTGGCGGAACGAGAGGTCGAGCCCGATGCCGCGGCCGCCCTGGTCGGTGATCCACCGAGAGCACTGCCCGGCGCCCGACCCGACCTCGAGCACGTCACGGCCGGCCAACGGGCCGAGGATGCCGGCGTCCGCCTCGGTCAGGCCCTCGGGCCCCCACACGAAGCCGACGTCGCCGAGGAACTCGCCGTGGGTGGACTGGTACTCGTCGGCGTAGCGGTCCCAGTCGGGTCCGTTCGCCCGCCGGGACTCGTCCTCGTCCGACCGAACGACGCTGCGACGTGACGGCCGGGTGGGGCCAGTGTTCCTGGACGGCGGGCGGTGCGGGATCTGCCACGTCGGCACCGTACGACACGATGACGTGATGGAGTTCGCGTCGCTCACGCCGCTCGACGGCGGCTGGTCAGGGGAGACCTTCGTCGCCGAGGGCGCTCCCGGCGAGCAGGTCGTGGTGCGGATCCATGCGCGGCGACCCGAGCGGGCCGAGGTCGATGGGGCCTTGATGCGGCTGGTGCGAGGCCTGGTGCCGGTGCCGGAGGTCCTCGCCGTGCACCGGGGCGACAGCGACGCCGACCTGCCCGCGCTCCTGATCACCGAGCTCCTGCCCGGCGTGCGCGGCGACCTCCTGTTCCCGACCCTCGACGACGCCGGTCTGGCCACCTTCGGGCGCCAGATGGGTGATCTAGCGGGTCGGCTCTCCACCATGCCGACCACGCGTGCGGGCGCCTTCGTCGGCCCCGACCTGCGCATCGAGCCGTGGGTCGACCTGCCCGACGGGCTGGTCGAGTACGCCGACAGTGCACCGCTCGACCACTGGGACCTCAGCGAACGACGCGGGCTCCTGGCGGTGTGCGAGGGGGCGCAGGCGCTGCTCGACAGCGTCACCCGCACCTGCGTGGTGCACAGCGACCTGAACCCCAAGAACGTGCTGGTCGACCCCACGTCGCTCGTGGTGACCGGCGTCGTCGACTGGGAGTTCGCCCACAGCGGTCACCCGTTCACCGACCTCGGCAACGTGCTGCGCTTCGAGCGGACAGCGCCGTACGTGCGCGCCGTCCTCGAGGCGTTCGAGGCTCGCGTGGGGATCGCCGCGAAGCCGGCCTTCGAGCTGTGTCGAGCAGCGGACCTCTGGGCGCTGATCGAGCTTGCGTCGCGCCGGCTGGAGAACCCGGTCGCCCAGCAGGCCGACGAGCGGCTGCGGGCGCTCGTCCGAGGGCTTGGGGACGATTCGACTCCACCTCCGGGCCGGGCGTAGGATCACAGGCTGCGCCAGTTGTCTGTCGGAGTTCCACCGGAGCGGACGTCGGCTCGCTATCAGGTCCGTGTTCTCGGGCCAGTCTTCATCGGTAGTGAAACGGACTTCAGGCGTGCCAAGACAACATCTGTCCACCCTGAGGATTCATTCCCCCTATGACGAGCACCATCTCTACTCTTCCCGATTACGACGCGCCCCAGGTTGCGATCAACGACATCGGTTCTGAAGAAGACTTCCTGGCCGCCATCGATCTCACGATCAAGTACTTCAACGACGGCGACATCGTCGCCGGCACCATCGTGAAGGTCGACCGCGACGAGGTCCTGCTGGACATCGGCTACAAGACCGAGGGCGTCATCCCCTCGCGCGAGCTCTCGATCAAGCACGACGTCGACCCCTCCGAGGTCGTCTCCGTCGGCGACGAGGTCGAGGCCCTGGTCCTCCAGAAGGAGGACAAGGAAGGTCGTCTGATCCTGTCCAAGAAGCGCGCCCAGTACGAGCGCGCCTGGGGCACCATCGAGCAGGTCAAGGAGGAGGACGGCGTCGTCGAGGGCACCGTCATCGAGGTCGTCAAGGGCGGCCTCATCCTCGACATCGGTCTGCGCGGCTTCCTGCCCGCGTCGCTGGTCGAGATGCGCCGCGTGCGCGACCTCCAGCCCTACGTCGGCCAGGTCCTCGAGGCCAAGATCATCGAGCTCGACAAGAACCGCAACAACGTGGTCCTGTCGCGCCGTGCCTGGCTCGAGCAGACCCAGTCCGAGGTTCGCCACGGCTTCCTCACCCAGCTGCAGAAGGGCCAGATCCGCAAGGGTGTCGTGTCCTCCATCGTCAACTTCGGTGCGTTCGTCGACCTCGGCGGCGTCGACGGTCTGGTGCACGTCTCCGAGCTGTCCTGGAAGCACATCGACCACCCGAGCGAGGTCGTCACCGTCGGTGACGAGGTCACCGTCGAGGTGCTGGACGTCGACATGGACCGCGAGCGCGTCTCGCTGTCGCTGAAGGCGACCCAGGAGGACCCGTGGCAGCACTTCGCCCGGACCCACCAGATCGGTCAGATCGTGCCGGGCAAGGTCACCAAGCTGGTGCCCTTCGGCTCGTTCGTCCGCGTCGAGGAGGGCATCGAGGGCCTGGTGCACATCTCCGAGCTGGCCGAGCGCCACGTGGAGATCCCCGAGCAGGTCGTCCAGGTCAACGACGACGTCATGGTCAAGATCATCGACATCGACCTCGAGCGTCGCCGGATCTCGCTCTCGCTGAAGCAGGCGAACGAGACCGCGACCGCGGCCGACGTCGAGGAGTTCGACCCCACGCTGTACGGCATGGCGGCGACCTACGACGAGTCGGGCAACTACGTCTACCCCGACGGCTTCGACCCCGAGACGGGCGAGTGGCTCGAGGGCTTCGACGACCAGCGCGCGGTCTGGGAGAGCCAGTACGCCAAGGCGCACGAGCGCTGGGAGGCCCACGTCAAGCAGCAGGCCGAGGCGAAGGTTGCCGACGCCGAGGCCGGCGAGGCTACGTCGTACTCCTCCGGTGGCGACGAGGTCGCTGCTGAGGGTGACGGTGGCTCGCTCGCCTCCGACGAGGCGCTGCAGGCGCTCCGCGAGAAGCTCACCGGCGGCGCGCAGTAGTTCTGCTAGCCGTCAGCTGAAGCTGATCTGAGACACCGAAGGCCCGGTTCCCGTCAGGGGACCGGGCCTTCGTCGTGCGTCACAGTGCGGCGGGCGGGGGAGAGGAAGGTCGGGTCCTCGTAGTGCGACCGAGGCGGGCGTGCGGACCCCTGGCCGTCGCGAAGTGTGGAACCCAGGCTCCAGACGATGAGGACCAGGCTGGCAGTGAGGATCAGGATCAATGTGGTCATGACAGAAATCATGCGACAGTCTGATTTGCGCCACCAGTGGCAGATAAGTCGGTGTCAGTCGATATTCTGCCAACTCCGCGCTAAGGTCCGCATATGCAGACCGTGGCCGTCGTGGTGCAGGACGGAGCCGAGCCCTTCGGGCTGGGTTCCCTGGTGGAGGTCTGGGGCGAGCCCGAGCACCCGGAGGACGAGACCCCGGTCTTCGACTTCCGGGTGTGCACGCCCCGGCCGGGGCGGGTCAAGGGCCGTTCCGACTACGACCTCGTCGTCGAGCGCGGCCTGGAGGCAACCGAGGACGCCGATCTCGTCTGCTTCTCGCCCCACTACAACTTTCTCGACCACGACCCCGCCGTGCTCGACGTCGCGCGGGCAGCGCACGAGCGGGGGGCCGTGGTGTACGCGCACTGCTCCGGGGCGTTCGAGCTGGCTGCGGCCGGGCTGCTCGACGGTCGCTCGGCCACGACCCACTGGCGCTACACCGACCAGCTCGCCGCGATGTACCCGAAGGTCAACGTGCAGCCCGACGTCCTCTACGTCCAGGACGGCAACGTCCTGACCGGCGCCGGCAGCGCTGCCGGCATCGACGCGTCGCTGCACCTGATGCGCCAGCAGTTCGGTGCCCGGGTGGCCGCGACCACCGCACGCCGGATCGTCGTCCCGCCGCACCGCGACGGCGGGCAGGCCCAGTTCATCGCCCGCCAGGTCGTCGACTACCAGGCCGAGACCCTCGGCGCCGTCCTGACCTGGGCCGCCGAGAACCTGGCCGAGAGCCTCGACGTCGAGACCTTGGCCCGCAAGGCCCACATGTCACCGCGCACCTTCGCCCGCCGGTTCCGCGACGAGACCGGCACGACGCCGCACAGCTGGGTCACCGGCCAGCGGCTGCAGCTGGCCGAGGAGATGCTCGAGCGCACCGACAACTCCGTCGACCAGATCGCCGCCGAGGTCGGGTTCGGCAACGCCGCCACCCTCCGCCACCACTTCACCCGCGTGCGCGGCGTAAGCCCGCAGGTCTACCGCCGGCAGTTCGCCTGCTAGTTCCACCGTCTCACAGGTGAAACTGCCGCCCTCAGCCGAGCCGGTCTCGCCGCACCTTTCCAGTCAGCGTTCGCGGCAGCTCGTCGACGAACGCCCAGGTCTTGGGGCGCTTGGGAGGTGCCAGCCGCTCGCGGGCGAAGGCATTGAGCTCGGCCTCGGACGCCGAGCCGACGACCGCCGCGCACACCCGCTGACCCCAGTCGGGGTCGTCCACGCCGAACACCGCGATGTCGGCGACGCCCTCGTGCTCGCCGAGCACCTGCTCGACCTCGAGCGGGTAGACGTTCACGCCGCCGCTGATGATCAGGTCGACGCGACGTCCGTCGAGGTAGAGGTAGCCGTCCTCGTCGAGCCGTCCGAGGTCGCCAACCGAGAAGGCGTCACCGCGCCACGCCTCCGCGGTCTTCGTCGGGTCGCCGACGTAGGTGAACCGCGCATGCTTCGGCACGCGGCACCAGATCGTGCCGTCGGGGTCGAGAGAGAGCTCGCGACCGGGCCGCGCGCGACCGACCGTGCCCGGACGCTCGAGCCACTCCTCGCTACGGCAGGCAGTGAACTGGCCCTCGGTGGCGCCGTAGAACTCCCACGTCGAACCAGGAGGGAACAGCTCGATCAGTCGGCGCTTCACGTCCGTCGGGCACGGTGCGCCAGCGTGCGCGACCAGGCGGAAGCATGTCAGGTCGGGGACGCCGACGTCGTCCCAGTGTGCGAAGAGCCGCTGCAGGTGCACCGGCACGCAGAACATCGTGGTGGGCCGTTCGGCCTCGATGGCGGCGGTGACGAGGGCAGCGTCGAACGCCCCAGGGATGACCACACGACCTCCTGCGAGCCGCGTCCCGAGCGCGAAGCGGAGCGGCGCCGAGTGGTAGAGCGGGCTCAGCACCAGGTTGACGTCGTCGGCGACGAACCCCCACAGCTCGCGCTCCTCAGCCACGAGGAAGGCCGCCGACGGTGTTGTCGAGCAGGCCGCTGTCGACGCCCTTGGGCGTGCCGGTCGTTCCGCTTGTGCAGTGCATCGGTCGACCGAGCGGCAGACCGCGATCGGGGGTCGTGACGGTGGCCAGCTCTGCGGCGTCAGTGACGACGACGTCGGGGGCGAGCGGCGCCAGGATGCGAGTTCGCTCGTGCTCGGTGAGGCGAGGGTCGAGGGGGATCGGGAAGATCCCACGCGCCAGCAGGGAGTGGACGGCGTCCAGGTAGGCGTGCGAGCCAGGCACGAGCAGCGCGACCCGCGAACCCTCCTGCAGCTCCACCATGGGACTGATTGTGACTGATCTGTCCCAGAGTCATGTGGCCCGATGTCGAAGGACGCGCCGCGACGTGTGACCATCGCTCATGCACAGAACTGTCGGCGCCGAGCTGGCCATCACGGCCTTCGGTGAGTGTGAGATCGAGCTCCAGATCGCTGTGGCCCGGACGCCGGGGCTCGAGGTCAGCGAGCAGCTCACCATCGTGCACGAGAGTGGCGACCTGACTCCCGTCGAGGTGCCGACCCTGCACGACGGTCGGCTTCATCTCGTGACGCTGCCGCACGGCTTCTCGCGCGTCTACTACGAGGCGCGGGTGAGCGGCGTCGCCGAGAGGCCCGAGACGTCGCTGGCCGACCTGTCGCTCTACCGCCGACCCAGTCGATACATCGGCTCGGACACCTTCGGAGGGTTCGCTGCCTCGGAGTTTGCAGGCGTGCACGACGGCGACCTGCTCGAAGCCGTCTCCTCCTGGGTCGGAACCCGACTCGTCTACGTTCCAGGCAGCAGCGGTCCGACTGACGGGGCGGCCGACACCCTGCTGCAGGGCGCTGGCGTGTGCCGCGACTACGCCCACCTGGTGATCGCGCTCCTGCGGGCGCTGCGCGTTCCCGCGCGGCTGACCGCGGTCTACGCGCCTGGGTGCGACCCGATGGACTTCCACGCCGTGGTCGAGGCCTACGTCTCCGACGGCTGGTACGTCGTCGACGCCACGGCCCTGGCTCCTCGGTCGTCGTTGGTACGGATTGCCACCGGGCGCGACGCCGCAGACACCGCCTTCATGACCACGATCCACGGCAACGCGAACCTTGACTGGTCGACGGTCACGGCCGTGGCCGACGACGGTCTGCCGGGCGACGACCTCGACCAGCTGGTCGCACTGCGCTGACGTTGCCCCAGACCCAGGGCCACCGGGTTACCGTGGGCCCTGACTCGGGAGGGTGTCATGCGGTTGGGGAGTACACGGACGGCGTCGATCGGCGCGTTGGTCCTCGCAGGGGGTGTCGGTGCTCGTGCCACCGATCAGCCTCGCCCAGGCGGCGGCTGGTGAGTGTGCCGGAGAGAGCGCGACGATCATCGGCGACGGAGCGTGGAGCGACCGGCTGATCGGCACCCCTGGTCGGGACGTCATCGTGTCCAATGGCGCGCAGTTCGTCGACGCCCGCGGAGGCGACGACCTGGTCTGCATCACCGGCAGCGCCAGCGTGCAGAACTCGATCAAGGTCTTCGACGGACCCGGCGACGACGTCGTGCGCAACGACTCCACATTCACGGCGAGCGGCGACGATCAGGGCAACGAATCCGTCTACGTCTACCTCTTCGCCGGCGACGACACCTTTGTCGGCGGCGCGGCGCCGGAGTTCGTCGCTGCCTACACCGGCACCGACGACATCAACACCGGCGCTGGGTTCGACACCGTCTTCGCAGGCAGTCCGCCAGCCGATCCCGAAGGACTCGAGGGTCCCTTCAGTGGGCGCATCGACCTCGGGGACGAGGGTGGCCGTCTCTACGCGGGTCCGCTGCTCCAGTCGTCCACGATCCTGGTCGGTGACACCGCGCAGTCCGAGCTGGCACTGACCGACGACGTCCCGCAGGAGAGCGGCTGGGTGATCGACGCCGCAGCGGGCGAGGCCAGCATCGATGGTCGCGTGCGCTATTCGTTCGCCGGGTTCACCCGGTTCATCTGGTCGTCACAAGATGTTGCTCGATTCACCGGCACCGATGGCCCTGACGTGGTGTCCGCCCGGAGTCTCGCCCGGGCCGACATGGGCAGCGGGAACGACCTGGTCTTCGTGACGTCGCCGGGTCGCGTCGACCTGGGCCCGGGGGACGACCGACTCGACCTCTCCGGGTCACCGTCGGGCACCCCTAGCCATGTCGACGCGGGAGGCGGCATCGGATCAACTGGTCGTGCGAAGTGGAGGACTGCTGGAGCTCGACCTCAGCGAGGAGAGGTTGCGGATCCGGTCCGCGCACTGGCACGTCGACATCCCCGGCTTCGAGACGTTCAACGCACAATCCGACAGGATCGTCGCGCTCGGATCGAACAGGGCTGACCACGTCGAGCTCGTGGGCTGTCGAGTCGAGGCGAGCCTGGCCGGGGGCGACGACACGCTGCGGGTGGGCCTTCCTGACCCGGACGACTGGCGCTGCTCGACTCAGCGCTTCGCCCTGAAGGGCGGCCCAGGCGATGACCGAGTGCGAGCAGGCGGCAGGAACACGCGCATGTCAGGTGGTCAAGGCGACGACCGGCTCGTCGGCAGCCGCTACGCCGACGAGCTGATCGGCAACAGTGGCATCGACACCGCCATCGGCGGCGGCGGCCGCGACCGGTGCGTGGCGGAGTCGAAGCGCACCTGCGAACGCTGATCGGCACGACCGGGAACTCGGACGCGGGATGCGGACATGACCGGGTATGAGCCCACCGGAGGACACCGTGACCGAGGACAGCACGGGCACAGACACTGAGCCGCCGTCGCCGTGCTGTTCGACCGGCACGCCGACCGAATCTACCGCCACTGCTTCCGGCTGACTGCCGACCGAGCCGACGCCGAGGACGCCACGGCGAGCACCTTCTTGGAGGTGTGGCGGCACCGCGAACGGGTGCGGATCCACGACGGCTCGGCCGTGCCCTGGCTCTTCGGAGTGGCCACCAACGTGTGCCGCAACCTGACCCGCGGACGCCGCCGCCACCTGCGCGTTGTCGCCCGCGTCACCCCGGACGCCGACACGGTCGATCATGCCGACCGGGTCGCCGACCGCCTCGACGCCGAGCACCAGATGCTCGTCGTCCTCGACGCCATCGCTCGGTTGCCCCAGCGCGAGCAGGACGTCCTGGCCCTGGTCGCGTGGTCCGGGCTCAGCTACGAAGCCGCAGCCGCGGCGCTCGACGTGCCGGTCGGCACGGTGCGTTCGCGTCTCTCCCGAGCCCGCACCCGGCTCGCCACCCTCACCGACGGAGGACACCTCACGTGAGCACCACACCCTGGGCACCCACTCCACCCCCCGAGCAGCCACTCGACGACGCCGCTCGGGCGCGGCTTCGCGAACGGGTCGTCGCCGGACTCGATTCCACATCGACCGCCACCAAGCGCTCGTGGCGGATGCCGGTCGCGGCGGCAGCCGCCGTCCTCGTCGTCGCTGGTGTCACCGGGGCCGTCGCCACCCGCGCGGACGACGGGCCGCGTTCCAACGGCCAGCCTGCTGCCCCGGAGTCGACAGAGGACCCGGGCAACGACCTGACCGTCGTGCCGACCGACGAGGTCACCTCGGAGGCAGCCGCGCCCGCGGCGGGTCCGAAGGAGTGCCCCAGCAACCTTCGGTACGTGCTGAAGGGGGCTGAGCCGGCCGTCGCGTTCGAGCTGCCCTCGGGCTCGCCCGCGGCGTTCTACGTCAAGGGGGATCGCTGGAGCCTCTGTGACGAGCGGGCAGGGATCGTCACGGTGAGCCAGCCGTTGAAGCTCGACGAGCGCTACGCCGACCAGGCTGTGCCGTTCCGGATGAGCATGAACTTCTACGACCCGGACGGTGGTCAGGACCTCGTCGCCTCGTTCGTGGCCGGCGGTCTGGCGCCCGACGGAGCCGAGGACTTCTTCGACCTGCTGACGTACACGTTCCCGGACGGGCACGTGGCCGAGGCAGACCTCGTGACCGACGAGCAGGGACGCACCTGGTGGTACGTCGAGTACGTGGCCACCGAGGGGCTGCTAGTCGCACCCGAGACCAACTACACGAAGCTCGGACCGATCGCGGTCGACCTTGCGTTGTCCGGCGTCGCCTACCAGGTCGAGCTCACCTGGCTCGAGGACACGTGCGCCCAGGCGAACCAGGCTGCTGAACAGCCGTCGCCGTTCAGGGAACGAACCGATGCGACGGGCCGGGTGTCCTCGCCGACCCGTCCGCTGCCCTTCGCACTTCCACCAGAACGTGGCGCGTTGCCGCTCCAGGGACCCCACGAGGGTCGAGTGCTCGTCGCCCACCAAGGGAGGTTCGGGGTAGCCCATGCGACGACCGTAGACGGCCGGGCCGACAGTAGGGTCGGGCCATGCGAGTGGGACTCACCGGCGGTGTGGCGTCGGGCAAGAGCACGGTGGCGGCGATGCTCGCCGAGCTTGGTGCCGTGGTGATCGACGCCGACGCCATCGCCCGTGAGGTCGTCGAACGCGGCACCCCGGGGCTCGAGCGGGTCGTCGCCGCGTTCGGCCCCGAGCTGCTGACCCCGGACGGCGATCTCGACCGCCCGAAGATGGGCGTCCTGGTCTTCAACGATGCCGAGAAGCGGGCCACGCTCGAGTCGATCGTGCATCCTCTCGTCTTCGAGCGGTACGCCGAGCTGGAGGCGGCCACGAGTGCTGACGACGTCGTCATCCACGACATCCCGCTGCTCGCCGAGACCGGTCGGGCGGACTCGTTCGACGCCGTCATCGTGGTCGACGTACCTGACGAGACGCGCATCGACCGGATGCTGCGCGACCGTGGTTGGACCCGTGCGGACGCTGAGTCGCGGATCGCGGCCCAAGCCACGCGCGAGGAACGTCTTGCCATCGCAACTCACGTCATCGTCAACGACGGATCACTGGACTCTCTGCGGCGCCGGGTGAACGAGGTCTACTCCGAGCTGGCGCGCGAGTGAGAGCCAGCGCCGCGACCGTGCCGTCCAGTAGGGGACGAGCACTGGTCGTGGTCGGCATCATCGTCCTCGCTGTCAACCTCCGGCCAGCAGCCGTGAGCGTGGGTCCGGTGCTCGACGAGATCCGTGCCGGTCTGGACATGTCGGCCGTCGAGGCGGGCGTCTTGACCTCACTCCCGGTCGTGGCCTTTGCGATCTTCGGTGCGCTCGCGCCGCGCATGTCATCTCGACTAGGACGCCACCGGATCGCCACGCTCTCGCTCGCAGCTGTCGTGGTCGGGCTGCTCGGTCGCAGTCGCGTCGACGACGTTCTGCCCTTCTTGGCGCTGTCGTTGCTCGCCCTGGTCGGCATGGCCACCGCCAACGTGGTGCTGCCCTCCTTGGTTAAGCAGCACTTTCCCGACCAGATCGGTCGGATGACCGCTGTCTACTCGACGGCGCTCGCCGTCGGGCTGACTGCCGCGTCGGTGCTCACGGTCCCGGTGAGCAATGCGTCTGACGGTTGGCGCTCGGGCCTGGCTGTCTGGGCGATCTTGGCCTTGGTTGCGCTGGTGCCCTGGGTGTTCCTGCTGCGACACGACCGCGTCGAGGCGGCAGACGCATCGACGACGGCCATCTCGCTCGGGGCCGTGGCGCGCACCAGGCTGGGTTGGCTCATGGCCGGCTTCTTCGGGCTGCAGTCGTTGCAGGCCTACGCCATCTTCGGCTGGTTCGCCGACATCTATCGCGACGCCGGCTTCTCGGCCACGACGTCCGGTGTGCTGCTCGGGGTGGTGACGGGCACCAGCATCCCGTTCTCGTTCGTGGTGCCGTCGCTGGCCGGTCGACTGCGCAGCACTGCGCCGCTCGTGTGGGGGCTGGGTCTGTGCTACCCCGTCGGCTACCTCGGGCTCGCCTTCGCACCGACCGCGGCGCCCTGGGTGTGGGCGGTCGTCGTTGGTGCCGGCACCTCGACGTTCCCGCTGGTGCTCACCCTGATCGGGCTGCGAGCCCGGACGGCTGAAGGGACGGCGTCCCTGTCCGCCTTCACCCAGTCGCTGGGATACCTCGTGGCGGCGATCGGACCGTTCGGCATGGGGGTGCTCCATGACCTCAGCGGGGGTTGGGTCGTCCCGCTGCTGAGCCTGACCGTGCTCGTCGTGCCGTTGATGGCGCTCGGTCTCGCCGTCTCGCGTCCCTCCTACCTGGAGGACGAGCTGGCCGAGCTCACAGCTCGCGCGTCATGAAGGTGCTGAGGGGGTCGAGGCGGTAGCCCCCGAAGGGCTCGCACTCGACGAAGCCGTGCCGGCGGTACAACGCGTGCGCGGCATGGAAGAACTCGTACGACCCCGTCTCCAGGCTCACCCGTGAGAACCCGGAGGCCCGTGCCTCGTCGAGCACGTACGTGAGCAGCGCGGCCGCGATGCCCTGACGCAGCCGGTGGGTCGCCGTCCGCATGGACTTGAGCTCGGCGTGGCCAGCGTCGAGCCGCTTCAGCGCAGCGCACCCGACGACCTCGCCGGCGTCGTGCGCAGCCCAGAACCGCACCTGAGGCGCCCGCAGGCCAGCGAGGTCGAGCGCGTGCGTCGACTCCGGCGGCGACATGCTGCGCAGCTGGGCGACGTGGGCCTCGAGGAAGGCGACGATCCCCGGGCTGGTCAGGTCGTCGAGCGCGATCTCCACGGAGAGAGCCTACTCACTCAAGGAGACACACAGCCCCCGTCACCGCGTAGGTGACGGGGGCTGACTCGCAGGCGGGTGGGCCGACGAGAACTCTGGTCGGAGTCGGGCTGTCAGGCAGCCAGGTCCGGGTCTCCGAGCCGACGCAGCTTCTGCAGCGCCTCCCGCTCGAGCTGACGCACGCGCTCGGCGGAGATGCCGTGCTTCTGACCGATGTCGGCCAGCTTGTGCTGGCGTCCGTCGACCAGGCCGTAGCGCGAGCGGATGATGTCGGCGGCTCGCTCGTCGAGCTGGCCGACCAGCGTGTTCAGGCGGTCGCGTGACTCGACGTCGAGCACGGTGAGATCCGGCGACGGCGAGGTCTCCTGCGCCATCAGGTCGCCGAGGGAGGTGTCGCCGTCCTCGTCGACCGGGGTGTCGAGCGAGACGTGCTCGCGGCCCCAGGCCAGCAGGTCGAGCACCCGCTCGACCGACAGGCCGAGCTCGGTGGCGATCTCCTCGGGCTCCGGGTCGCGGCCGAGCTGACGCTCGAGCGTGCGGCGGGCGCCGCCCACCTGGTTGAGCTCCTCGACGACGTGCACGGGAAGACGCACGACGCGGGCCTGCTGGGCGATGCCGCGAGTGATCGCTTGACGCACCCACCAGGTGGCGTAGGTGGAGAACTTGTAGCCCTTGGTGTAGTCGAACTTCTCGACCGCGCGGATCAGGCCGGTGTTGCCTTCTTGGATCAGGTCCAGCATCGGCATCTGGGCGCGGCCGTACTTGCGCGCGATGGAGACGACCAGGCGCAGGTTGGCGGTGATGAAGGTGTCGACAGCCTTGCGGCCCTCCTCGGCGAGCCACTCGAGCTCATCCTCGGTGGCACGCAGCGGGGCGCCGCCCTTCTTGCGGCCGACGCGTCCCTCGGCGAGCAGGGCCTCGGCCATCAGGCCGGCCTCGATCGTCTTGGAGAGCTCGACCTCCATGGCGGCGTCGAGCAGCGGGTTGCGGGCGATCTCGTCGAGGTAGAGGCCGACGCTGTCGCGTCCCTCGATCTCGCGGCCGCCCGAGGGCCGGGTCGCGGTCCTGGTTGCCATGGGACCCTCCTTACGTATCGTGCGTGGCTCCGAGGGTGGAACCGTGCACATCAGTCACAACGGTGGCGGGGCCGGGTGGATTCCCACCTCACCCCGAAGGCTTGTGAAGTCCTTCGACATGAAAGACGTATCGGATTGGCGCAGAGTTGCTTCCGACGCCGGGATCTCAGGGACTTCTCAGGGGCGGGTCTCGGGTCTCAGGAAGAGGGTGAGGCCAGGCCCAGCGTGTCGAGGATCCAGGCGAGCGTGAAGGCACGGTCCTTCCACGCCTGGTAACGCCCCGACACCCCGCCATGGCCGGCCGCCATCTCGATGCGGAAGAGCACGTCGGCGATCGATAGCTCGGTCACGGAGCCGGGCCACCCACTTGGCTGGCTCGACGTAGAGCACCCGGGTGTCGTTGAGCGAGGTCTCGGCCAGGATCTTGGGGTAGCGCTGGGCCGAGACGTTCTCGTACGGCGCATACGCGGCGATCGTGGCGTACGCGGCCGGGTCGCCCTCGGGGTTGCCCCACTCGTCGTACTCAGTCACCGTCAGCGGCAAGGTGGAGTCGAGCATCGAGGTGAGGGTGTCGACGAACGGGACGCCGGCCACCAGCCCGGCGAACGCGTCCGGCGCCTGGTTGGCCACCGCGCCGATGAGCAGACCGCCCGCACTCGCGCCCTCCCCGACGATCCGGTCCGGCGGTGGTCCAGCCCGTCGCGACTAGGTGCTGGGCAGCAGCGATGAAGTCGTCGAAGGTGCGCTGCTTGTGCTCGAGCTTGCCGGCGTCGTACCAGCGACGACCCATCTCCCCGCCTCCGCGGATGTGCGCGATCGCGAACGCGGCGCCACGGTCGAGCAGGGAGAGGCGCGCGACCGAGAACGACGGGTCGATCGACACCTCATAGGCGCCGTAGCCGTAGAGATGCAGCGGCACCGGCTCGCCGCTCGCCCGGGCGTCGCGCCGGCACACGAGCGAGATCGGCACCGGCTCGCCGTCAGCCGAAGGAGCCCAGAGCCGGTGCTCCTCGTACTCGGCCGGGTCGTAGCCACCCAGCACCGGCGCTCGCTTGAGCAGGGTGAGCGTGCGCGAGCGAACGTCGTAGTCGTAGACCGACGAAGGGATCGACATTGTCGTGTAGCCGAGGCGCACGGTGGGCTGGTCGAAGCGCGGGTTGCCGCCCGACCCGACCGTGTAGACCTCCTCGTCGAACTCCACGAGGTAGTCGTCACCGATACCGGTGTCACTCGCCTCGTCGAGCTCGAGGATGCGCAGCTGGGTGAGTCCGTTGCTGCGCTGGTGGACGACGAGGTGGCCCGCGAACGCGTCGACGTCCTCGAGCCGGGTGGCCGGGTCGTGCGGGATCAGCGGCGTCCACGACTCCGGCGACGTCGGCTCGGCCGGCGTGACGGCGAGCTCGAAGTCGGGGCCGGCGGCGTTGTGCATCACCAAGAAGCGGTCCTGGCCGCCGATCACGGCGTGCTCGACGGAGTACTCGACCCCCTCGCGGCGCGGGGCGAAGCAGCGGAAGCCGAGCTCGGGGGCATCGGCGTCGAGCACGTGGTATTCGCTGGTGACCTTGGCCCCGGCGGCGATGATGAGGAACCGGTCGGTGCGGGTGCGGCCGACACCGACAAAGAAGCGGCCGTCCTGCTCGTGGAAGACCAGCTCGTCGTCGTCCTGGGTGGTGCCGAGCCTGTGCCGCCAGACCTTGTCGGAGCGCCACGACTCGTCGACGGTGGAGTAGTACAGGTTCTCGCCGTCGCGGTCCCAGGTGCCGCCGCCCAGCACATCGGTGATCTCGTCGGCGAGCAGCTCGCCGGTCTCCAGGTCCTTGATGCGGATCGTGTACCGCTCGTCGCCCACCACGTCGGTGGCGTAGGCGAGCAGGCGGCTGTCGGGGCTGATGCTCGAGCCACCAAGGGAGAAGAATTCGTGGCCCTCCGCGAGCTGGTCGAAATCGAGCAGCACCTCCTCGCCGGGCAGGGCGGGCTGGTCGGGCGTGGCGTCCTCAGCCGGCTTCGGGGGAGTCCAGTCGTCTGGTCCGGTCACGGGCACCCGGCAGCTCGCCCCGTACTCGCGGCCCTCGAACGAGCGGCCGTAGTACCAGTGGTCACGCACCCGCATCGGGATCGACAGGTCGGTCTCGCGGGTGCGTGCCTTGATCTCGGCGAAGATCGACTCACGCAGGTCGGCCAGGTGCGCGGTGCTGGCCTGGGTGTAGGTGTTCTCGGCCTCCAGGTGGGCAAGAACCTCGGGCGACTCCTTGGCGCGAAGCCACTCGAACTCGTCGATCCGCTCGTGCCCGTGGTGCACCGAGGTGACCGGACGCCGTTCGGCAACCGGCGGAAGCAGAGGTGGTCGACTCATGTCGGCACGCTATCCATACCGGCCCAGGGTGAATGGCGCGGAGTGAGAGAGTCGGGGCATGAGTGAGCTGCTGCTCGAACGGGTTGATGATCTCGACGCTCACACCGAGGGGCTGGTGCAGCACCTGCTGCACCGGCGGTTCCTGGGCGAGCACCTCGAGCAGGAGCCGGCGCGGGAGGCGGCCGAGGCGATGGTCGCCCGCATCCGCGACCGGAGCGAGGTTCTCGCGGTGACCCGGTCGGGAGCCACGATCGGACGAGCGTGGACCGTCGTGCAGGGCGACGATCTCTCGGTGCTCTGGCTCACCCTGGACGACCACACAGACGCACCTCACGTGCGCACAGCGCTGGTCGAACGTGCACGGGGCGACGGCCATGCGCGCCTGACCGCAGGTATCGAACCCGGCAACCCGGTCGACGAGGCCTTCGCGCAGGGGGCCGGCTTCGAGGTGGTGGCGGTGCAGATGCGGCTCGACCTGGCGCACGCGCTGCCGACCGAGGACGTCGTCGCGCTGGTGCCGATGACGCTGTCCGAGTTCGAGGTCTGGGAAGCCGACGAGATCGTTTCGTACGCCGAAGCACGCGAAGGTTCCGGCGAGAGTCGGGAGCGCGCGCTGGATGTGTCCCGCGCGCAGCACGCCGAGCTGCTGCCCGACGGACTCGAGACCGAGCACCACTACTTCTTCACCGGCCGGGTCGACGGCGAGCAGGTCGGCACGTTGTGGTTGGGAACCGAACGCCCGATGGCGTTCGTGTACGACGTGGCCGTCGACGAGCAGCAGCGGCGGCGCGGATATGGCGCCGGCTTGATGAGAGCCGGTGCGCTGTGGGCCCAGGACCGCGGCGCGCCGTCGGTGGGGCTCAACGTCTTCGGCTACAACCACGGCGCCCGGGCGCTCTACGACCGGCTCGGCTACCACGTGGTGGAGACCTACTGCGGGCTCGCGCTGTCGTGAGCGCGGAGCCAGGCGCTGGCAGGGGGGAGCGGCGCGTCGACCTCAACGCCGACCTCGGCGAGGAGATCACCGACGACGCCGCCCTGCTGGCGGTGGTGACCAGCGCCAACGTCGCGTGCGGTTATCACGCTGGCAGCGCGGCGATCATGCGCGCCGTCTGCGAGGGGGCCGTCGAGCGCGGTGTCTCGATCGGCGCCCAGGTCTCCTACGCCGACCGACCCAACTTCGGCCGGGTCGCGGTCGACGTCGCCTACGAGATCCTGCGCGAGCAGGTGGCGCATCAGGTCGGAGTGCTCAGCGAGATCGCGGCCGCCGCCGGCACCGAGGTGCGCTACCTCAAGCCGCACGGCGCGCTCTACCACCGGGTGCTGGACGACCAGGAGCAGGCGCTCGCGGTGTTGGAGGGCTCGGGCTCGCTGCCGCTGCTCGGCATGCCCGGAGTGCTGCTCGACCAGGCGATGACGGCCGGGCGCGCGGTGCTCTTCGAGGGCTTCCCCGACCGCGGCTACGACGACGACGGCCGACTCCTGCCCCGCGACCGCCCTGGGGCCGTGCTCGATGACAGCGGCGCGATCGCGCGCCGGGCCGTCGAGCTCGCCCCGCGCGTGCACTCGGTCTGCGTGCACGGCGACGCACCCGGCGCCGTCGACCACGCGCGCGCCGTCCGAGCCGCCCTCGAGGCCGCCGGCTACCTCCTCACCGGTCTCTGACGCTGACCCGTCCTCTATAGAGGACGGGTCAGCGCGATTGGCAGCGGGAGTTGTCCACAGGCATGTCCACGATCTGTGGATGAGCGACGGATGTTGTGGAGAAGGTCGAGACGATCTGTGGACGAGCCTGTGGGACCGAAGGAATGTGGAAGATCTTCGACGGAAACCCTTGCGGAGCTGGCGATCGGCCGCGTAGAACTCTCCCTACCAAGCCGGACGCAGACCTTCGGGAAAGCGGATGGGGAGGAGATCAGGCAGGAACGAAGACCCGCTCCACGAGGCAACTCGCGGCGTCGACCCGGTGACGGGGGAGGCGGGGTCGGAGAGCCGGCCGGGTCGTTCGGACGTCACGACCCGCAAGGGCAAGCCGGACAAGCCGAGGGCCTCTTGATGCTCATACCACCAAGAGGCCCTCACCCTTTTTGCTGCCCCTGATGCGGCTCTGCTCCCGGTCATGCTCGCCGGATGAGGCTCGGAGCGGCAACCCCTCGGCCCGTGACGCTCTCGTGAACACTGGGGCCGTGACCACCTCCCCAGCGTTCCTCACCGTTGGGCCGCACGCCGTCCTGGTCGAGGTGGCCGACGCGCGCGCAGCGCTGTCGTTGGCGCAGCACGTGCGATCGAGCGGCGTGCTCGTCGTCGACGTGGTCCCCGGCGCCACCACGGTGCTGCTCGACGGGCTCGATCCCGCTGTCGTCCCCGACCTGCTCAGTCGATGGGACGACGCAGCTGTCGCCGCCGACGGCCCGCTCATCGAGCTCTCCGACCACCTACGACGGCGCCGACCTCGACGCCGTCGCGCGACTCTGGGGCACCGACGTCGACGGAGTCGTGGCCAGGCACACCGGCACCACGTTCGTCGCAGCCTTCAGCGGCTTCGCCCCCGGCTTCGCCTACCTGGCCGGTCTCGACGACGAGCACGCCGTGCCCCGTCTCGACTCACCGCGCACCCGGGTGCCGGCCGGGTCAGTGGCGCTGGCCGGCACCTGGTGCGGCGTCTACCCGACGGCCTCACCCGGCGGCTGGCAGCTGATCGGGCACACCGACGCCCGCCTGTGGGACGTCGAGCGCGATCCGCCGGCGCTGCTGGCTCCGGGCACCCGCGTCAGGTTCGTCGCCAGATGAGCTGGACCGTGCTCGACGTCGGGCCACTGGTCACCGTGCAGGACTGCGGGCGTCCGGGGTGGGCGCACGTGGGCGTGCCGCGTGCCGGTTGGCTCGATCCGCCCGCTGCTCGCCTCGGCAACCGTCTCGTCGGCAACCACGAGACGGCGGCCGTGCTGGAGATGACGCTCAGCGGACTCCGACTCCGCAGCGACCGCGACGCGTGGGTGGCGGTCACCGGCGCCCGGTGCGACGTCGAGGTCGATGGCCGAGCAAGGGCGTGGGGAGGCGCGGAGTGGCTGCCGGGCGGGAGCGAGCTTCGGCTTGGTCCGGCCACCCACGGTGTGCGCAGCTACCTGGCGGTGTCGGGCGGGATCGACGTCGAGCCGGTCCTGGGGTCGAGGTCGACCGACACCCTCGCGTGGGTCGGCCCGCCGCGCATCACTCCCGGCACGGTGCTACCGCTCGGCACCGAGGTCGGCAGCCCCCGGCCGCTCGACGTCGCGCCGGTGTCGGCGACCGGAACCCTGCGCCTCGACCCGGGTCCGGGGGTCTCGTGGTTCGCCGACGACGTGCTGGAGCACCTGTGCGCCGCGACGTACGCCGTCACCGGCGGCTCTAACCGCATCGGGCTTCGCCTCGACGGGGCCGCCTTGCCCCGAACTCGGGACGACGAGCTTGCCAGCCAGGGCATGGTGCTGGGCGCGGTCCAGGTGCCGCCCGACGGTCAGCCCGTCGTCTTCTTGGCCGACCATCCGACGACCGGCGGCTATCCGGTGGTCGCCGTCGTCCGGACCGACGACCTGGCGCGGTGCGCGCAGCTGCGGCCGGGCGACGGGGTGCGGTTCACAACCGCTTGATGAACTCCACCGAGGCCTCGACCGGCTCGAAGCCCATCTGCTCGTTGATCGCGACCATCCAGTCGTTGGTCTCGGCGTTCTGCGTGACGACCCGACGCATCGTCGGGTGTGACTCCTGGGCGGCCCGCAGGTTGGCGGCCTTGACGGCCAGGCCCAGGCGGCGTCCGCGGTGCTCGCGGTGCACGAACGTGCCCCACTGCGAGACGTCGGTGCGGCCGTCCGGCGGCACCGAGAGGGTCGACTGCGCCGCCACCGAACCATCGGGAGCTATCGCCAGCGTCTCCCACATCCGACGACCGGCGGCGGCCAGCGAAGCACGGCTCTCCAGGAAGCGCTCGGGGGTGATGACCTCCTCCTCCCAGTCGGCCTCACCCGTGGGGGCGTCGACCACGAGCTGCCCGTGCAGCAGGCACAGTGACGGCACGAGGTCGTCGGGGATGGCTCCGAGGAAGGTCTCGATCCGGTAGCCCTCGTGCCGTTCTGCGGCCTGGGCGCTCCACTCCGCCAAGCGAGCCACGTCGACCGGCAGGTCGAGGTGCCGCACGATCTCGACGTTGGAGAGCGTGTAGCCGGCCGCCTCGGCGAATCGTCGGTAGCGATGGGTCTGTACCTCCTCGAAGGCCAGCTTGCTCTCGGCGAGCAGCTCGGTGCGGCCGCGGGCGGCAAGGTCGGCAGCGAGCTGGTCAAGCATTGCTCGACCGTGCCCGAGGTGCTGGGCGTCGGGATCGACGGTCACCGCGAACCAGCTCTTGGTGAGGTTGTCGAGCAACGGAAGGAAGGCGACGCCGTAAGCCACCGGGCGAGCATCGACGTGCCCGAGCAGCTGGATGACGTCCTCGCCGGAGTCGGGCTTGCGGAATGCGGTCGACATCTCTTGCCACGACCAGTGCGGCAGACCGTCCCTGCCGAGCTGCATCGCTCGTCGCTCGATGTCGTAAGCCGCGCGCAGGGCCAGGTCGCTGTGCGGGTCGACTTCGGTGATGTCCACGTTGGGCGACGCTACGGCTCGGGGACGCCTTCCTCCACTGGTTTTGTAGGTGCCCACGGGTGCAGGGCGTCGTCGTCGACGGCGTAGGACCGCACCGGACCGGCCGGTGTGTCCGCAGTCTCGAACCGCACCGTCACGACGCCTCGGCCCGACCCCCACACCCAGCCGCGTCCCATCTCGTCGTGCTCGACGTCCTGGCCGGGCGCGTAGCTCGACCGGCGTTGGGCTGCGGCGGTGGCCACCTCGTCGAGTTCGTCGACCGCCTCGATCTCCTCGACGTCCTCGGTCTCGCTGAACAGGTCGTCCTGAATCCAGTCGGCCAGTCCGGAGACACCGACACCCAGCAGCCGGACGCCGCCCGAGGTGTCGAGGTCGGCGAGCAGCGCCCGGGCCAGACGTCCGATCGTGGCCGGCACGTCGGTCGGCTCCGGCAGGGTGCTCGAACGGCTCAGCGTGGTGAAGTCGTGAAGCCGTACCTTGATCGACACGGTGCGGCCCGAGAGCCCGTGCTTGCGCAGCCGTCCCGCCACCTCGTTGGCCTGTCGGGTGAGCAGGCCTTCCATGAGCTTGCGGTCGGTCAGATCGGTCTCGTAGGTGCCCTCGACGCTCACCGACTTGGCCTCGCGCTCCGAGACGATGGGTCGGTCGTCGAGGGCACGCGAGAGCGAGTAGAGCCCGTTGCCGTGAGCCTTGCCCACGAGCCGTACCAGCTCGTCGATGCTCACCAGCTCGAGGTCGGCGACCGTCGTGATGCCGGCGCGGCGCAGCCGCTCTGCGGTTGCTGGGCCGACGCCGGGGATCACCGTGACGCTCATCGGTCGCAGCATCTGCTGCTCGGTGCCGGGAGAGACCACCACCAGGCCGTTCGGCTTGTCGAGGTCGCTGGCGACCTTGGCGATGAACTTCGACGAGCCGATGCCGACCGATGCGGTCAGCCCGCCGGTCACCTCGGTCACCCGGGCTCGCAGCTCCTCGCCGAACGCGGCGACGGTGGCCATCTCCAGGTCGGCGAGGGCGGGGGTGGCGGCCGCCAAGTCGACGAACGCCTCGTCGAGCGAGAGCGGCTCGACCAGCGGCGACACCGACCTGAGCAGTCCCATCACCGCGTTGCTGGCCTCGCGGTAGGCGTGAAAACGGCCGGTGAGGAAAGCGGCGTGGGGGCAGCGCGAGCGTGCCTCGCGGGTCGACATGGCTGAGCGCACTCCGTACCGACGCGCCTCGTAGGACGCCGTGGCGACGACGCCGCGACCGCCGACGCCGCCCACGACGACCGGCTTGCCCCGCAACGACGGCTTGTCGCGCTGCTCGACCGAGGCGAAGAAGGCATCGAGGTCGAGGTGGAGCACCGACGCCTGCTTGCGCACGTCGGCAACCTACCCGCGCGCGTGTTCGACGCTCGGCGACGCGGCCGGGGAAGCCACGAGTCGTCCACAGCCGGCGCTCCACACCGACCTTCTCCACAGGCCGTACTGACGGAGCGCCAGGAACGTCGGCCCGAGCAGGCAGCGTCACCGGCATGACCACGACACCCGACACTCCTGGATCGTCCACAGCCATCCCGTCCACCATCCCAACGACCATCACCGTGAAGGCTCCGCACGACCTGATCGCCGCCGCCGCGGTCGTGCTCGGCTTCTGGCCGACCGACTCGGTCGTGATGCTCACCTTCGGCAGCGCCGAACCGTTCCACGCTCAGGGTCGACCTGCCCGATGATCCCGACCACGCGGCAGCCCTCACCGAGCTCCTTCTGGCGCCCGTGCTGCAGCACCGAGTCGCTCAGGTGGTGCTGCTGTTCTTCTCCGACGACGAGGCCCGCACGCTGCCGGTGTGGCGGGCTTTGCGCGATCGTTTCGCCTCCCGTCAGGTCGATGTCCTGGAGGCACTTCGTGCCGACGGTCGACGGTGGTACCCGCTGGTCGGCGGTGATCGCACCATCCGTGCGATCGGTGTGGCCTATGACCTCGAGGCGCACCCGTTCCTCGCCGAAGCGGTGTTCTCCGGGCGCGTCACCAGGTCCTCGCGAGATGACGTGGAGGCCTCCCTCGACCCCGACCCGGCACGCGTCGAGGCCGTCGAGGGGTTCGCCGTCGAGCTGGCACGTTCGCGCGCCTGCCTCGACGCGTTGGAGACACCGGTTGCCGCGGTGGTGGCCGAGGGCGCGTGGGCACATGCCCTGGTCGAGCGGCACGTCGTCGACGGCTCGACCTGCTCGGACGCCGAGGCAGCGCGGTTGCTGTGGGGCATGCAGCAGATCCGCGTGCGCGACGCCGCCTGGTCGGCGCTGCGCCGCGACCGCGCCCGCCCGACGGTGGCTTTCTGGGCCGACGTCGTCCGCCGCAGCCCGACCTGGCTGCTCGCCGCCCCGGCCACCCAGCTGGGCTGGGCCGCCTGGCAGGCCGGCGACGGAGCCCTGGCCTGGTGCGCCATCGACCGCGCCCTCGATGTCGACCCCGACTACACCCTGGCCACGCTGCTGGCCGAAGCCCTCACCCGCGCGATCCCGCCCTCGACCTGGGACGGTGCCTGGGACTGGGTCGACGGACTCGACGTGGGCTGACGGGCATTGCTCGTGGTCCTAAGGTCAACGCATGGGCGAAGAGGTCGACCTCCAGGAGTTCACCCCGGCCGATCGCACGCGCCACCGGGAGAAGGTGCGTCGGTGCCTCGACGTGTTCGCGCGGATGCTGCGCGAGGCTGCGTTCGACACCGACGACCCGATGACCGGTCTCGAGGTCGAGCTCAACCTGGTCGACGAGGTGGGCGACCCGGCGCTGAAGAACGCCGAGGCGCTGGCGGCTATCGCCGACCCCGCGTTCCAGACCGAGCTGGGCCAGTTCAACATCGAGATCAACGTGGAGCCAGCCAAGCTGCGCGAAGGTGGGCTGGCCACCTTCGAGGACGACCTGCGGCACAGCCTGAACGATGCCGAGGCGAAGTCGGCCGAGGTCGGCGCCCACCTGGTGATGATCGGCGTCCTGCCCACGCTCGATGCCGGGCACATGGGTCTGCACACGATCAGCGCCAACCCGCGCTACAAGCTGCTGTCCGAGCAGATCCTGGCCGCTCGGGGCGAGGACCTCGTCATCGACATCACCGGGGCGGAGCGGTTGCAGACGACGTCCGACTCGATCCTGCCCGAGGCTGCCTGCACGAGCACCCAGCTGCACGTGCAGACCTCGCCGGACCAGTTCGCCGACTACTGGAACGCCTCGCAGGCCATCTCGGCGATCCAGCTCGCCGTAGGCGCCAACTCGCCCTACCTGCTGGGCAAGCAGCTGTGGCGCGAGACCCGGATCCCGCTGTTCGAGCAGGCCACCGATACCCGCAGCGAGGAGCTGAAGGCCCAGGGCGTGCGACCGCGGGTGTGGTTCGGCGAGCGCTGGGTCACGTCGGTCTTCGACCTCTTCGAGGAGAACGTCCGCTACTTCCCGGCGCTGCTTCCGGTGACCGACGAGGAAGACCCACTCGCGGTGCTCGAGGGCGGCGGCACTCCGCAGCTCGGCGAGCTGCGGCTGCACAACGGCACGATCTACCGCTGGAACCGGCCGATCTACGACATCGCCGGGGGAGTGCCGCACCTGCGCGTCGAGAACCGCGTGCTCGCCGCTGGGCCGACGGTGGCCGACACGATGGCCAACGCGGCGTTCTACTTCGGGCTCGTGCGCGCGCTCGCCGAGAGCGAGCGGCCGCTGTGGTCGCAGATGTCGTTCAGCGCGGCCGAGGAGAACTTCCATGTCGCGGCCCAGCACGGCATCGAGGCACAGGTCTACTGGCCGGGGGTGGGGCAGGTTCGGGCCACCGAGCTGGTGCTGCGCCGGCTCCTGCCGCTCGCTCACGAGGGCCTGGCCGCCTGGGGGGTCGACGCGGGCACGGCCGAGCGGCTGCTCGGGATCATCGAGCAACGCTGCTTGATCGGCACCAACGGCGCGGAGTGGTTCGTGCGTGCCATGGCAGATCGTGAGCGGGCCGAGCAGAGCGGCGACCGGTTCGACCACCTGCGCGCCGTCCTGCTCGATTATCGCGACCGCATGCACACCAACGACCCCGTGCACACCTGGTAGCCGGTCTCGCTAGCGCAAGCGGGCCCAGGTGCGGGTCGCTCCGGACGCTGGGTCGCTCCAGCCGCGCCGGGTGACCACCACCATGTGCAGGGACAGCGCCAGATTCGGCCCCGGCGGTGCGACAGGCGGCCAGCCAGTCGAGGTCGACGTCCTCCACGCGAGGTCGCCGGATCGCGAGACCCACACGAGAGCCGAGGTCGAGGCGCCGACCCGTCGGCACATCGCCTCGACCACGTCGGTGCGCAGCGCGTGGTCGGTCGGCTCCTCGTCGTCGAGAGGCAGTCGCGCTGACACTCCGCTGGGGGCGGCGACGTTCAGCGCTGGGGGGAAGATCCGGCGCGTCTCGCTGCGGTTGTGGGTGAGCACCGCCTGCCGCAGCTGCCGCGCGAGGTCGGGCGGCACCGGCTCGACGATCGGCGTCCACATGGGCCGAGCATCCCGCAGCTGGTCGCCGCACGTGCTCGTCCTCCACAGGCGCGCGGGGTAACGTGCCCGACATGGCGACTGTGGTGGTGGGATATGTCCCCAAGCCCGAGGGCGACGCTGCCCTGGCGCGAGCCATCGAGGAGGCCAAGCTCCGCGGCGCCGACTTGGTCGTGGTCAACTCCCACCGCTCGCGCACCGACGAGGGCGATCCCGACCTGGGCGGGGCCCGGGCCGTGCTGGATGCCTCCGGCGTCTCCTACGAGGTGCGTCAGCTGGTCCGCGGCTTCGAGGCAGCCGAAGACCTCATCAGCGTGGCCGAGTCGCACGACGCCGACCTGCTGGTCATCGGGCTGCGTCGCCGCACCCCGGTCGGCAAGCTCATCCTCGGTTCCAACGCCCAGCGGGTGCTGCTCGACGCGCATTGCCCGGTGCTGGCCGTCAAGGCTTGACGACTGCAGCACGTCAGCTGGACGACGGTGCGCTCGCGATGCTCACAACGTCGTGCCGGCGGTGGTGCACTGTCAGGTGTAGAAGTCCCATGGCGCCGGCTGCGAACACATGCCTAGATCACCCCGAGGGCCAACATCGCGTCGGCCACCTGGATGAATCCGGAGATGTTGGCCCCCGCTGAGTAGTCGCCCGGGCTGCCGTACTGGTCGGCAGTGCTCAGGCAGCGGTCGTGGATCCCGCGCATGATGACTCGCTAGCCGCTCCTCGGTGTGCTCGAAGCTCCATGAGTCGCGCGAGGCGTTCTGCTGCATCTCCAGGGCGCTGGTTGCCACCCCGCCCGCGTTGGCGGCCTTGCCCGGCGCGAAGGTCACCTGGGCGTCCGTGAAGACCCGAACCGCATCGGGGGTGCAGGGCATGTTGGCCCCCTCGGCGACGACCGAGCAGCCGTTGCGCACCAGGGCCGCTGCGTCGGTCCCGTTGAGCTCGTTCTGCGTGGCGCAGGGCAGGGCCACGTCGCAGGGCACCTGCCAGACAGAGCCCTCCCCGACGAAGTGCGGCATCGGGCCGCGCGTCCACGTAGGCGGAGATCCGTGCCACGGCGGACTTCCTTGATGTCACGGAGCAGGTCGAGGTCGATGCCGCTCTCGTCCACGACATAGCCGTTGGAGTCCGAGCAGGCGACCACGATGCCGCCGAGCTGCTGAACTTTCTGGATGGCGTAGGTGGCGACGTTGCCCGAGCCGGAGACGACGACGCGCTTGCCGTCGAAGACTTTCCTTGCGCGCGTGCAGCATCTCGGCGACGAAGAAGACGACGCCGTAGCCAGTGGCTTCGGTGCGAACCCGCGACCCGCCCCAGGCCAGGCCCTTGCCCGTCAGGACCCCGGACTCGTACCGGTTGGTGATTCGCTTGTACTGACCGAAGAAGTAGCCGATCTCGCGGCCGCCGACGCCGATGTCGCCCGCCGGCACGTCGGTGTACTCGCCGATGTGCCGGTAGAGCTCGGTCATGAATGACTGGCAGAAGCGCATGACCTCTCCCTCGGACCGACCCTTGGGGTCGAAGTCCGAGCCGCCCTTGCCGCCACCGATCGGCATTCCGGTAAGGGCGTTCTTGAAGATCTGCTCGTAGCCGAGGAACTTCACGATGCCGAGGTAGACGCTGGGATGGAACCGGAGTCCCCCCTTGAAGGGGCCGAGTGCCGAGTTGAACTCGACACGAAAGCCTCGGTTGATCTGTACCTGGCCGGCGTCATCGACCCAGGGCACGCGGAAGATGATCTGCCGCTCTGGCTCGCACAACCGCCGGATCACAGCCGCGTCTGCGTACTGCGGATGTTTGGCCACCACTGGCCCGAGACTGCTCAACACCTCGTGCACGGCTTGGTGAAACTCGTTCTCGCCGGGATTGCGATGGAGCACCTCTTCGTAGATGTCCACCAACTTCTCGTCGAGCACACGCACTCCTCAGTCTGGGCGATCCACTACCTGGCGGATCCTGTCACGGTGGTGCACCGCCATCGAGACCGCGGGCACGCCGGCACGATGGATCGAGGGGCGCGGCCGTCGGGGCGTGCGGGGGCGCGCCGGCGAACGCTTCTAACGGCGAGTACGAGGGCCGCGTCATATTGATGCATGGCGATCCACATCACCGGGACTGGACGAGGCCGACCGCATCCTCACCGAGAGCCCCTTCGCACTCCTCGTCGGCATGATGCTCGACCAGCAGTACCCGATGGAGCACGCGTTCCGTGGCCCGGCGAAGGTCGCCGAACGGTTTGGCTCCTTCGAGCCGGCCGCCATCGCCGCCGCCGAGCCGGAGGAGTTCGCCGCCCTCTGCGCGACGCCCCCCGCGATCCACCGGTTCCCAGGGTCGATGGCCGCCCGGCTGCAGGAGCTGGCCCGGATCGTCGTCGATGAGTACGACGGCCATGCCGAACGGCTCTGGACCGAGGCCACGATGGCAAGGACCTCCTCAAGCGCGTGCAGGCGCTGCCCGGCTTCGGAGCGCAGAAGGCGAAGATCTTCGTGGCGCTGCTCGCCAAGCAGCTCGACGTTCGCAAGGACGGCTGGGAGAAGCTGCGTCGGCGACTACGCCCTGGAGGCTACCGCTCGGTGGCCGACGTCGTCGACCCGGCCAGCCTGCAGAAGGTGCGCGACTTCAAGAAGGAGAAGAAGGCTGCGGCGAAGGCAGCCCCCGCCTGATTCGGCCTGATCCGCCTGAGGCTGGGCCGTGGTCAGGTGGCCACCACTGCCGTGGCAGAATGAACACCGCGGCTCTTGACGACACCGGCCTTTGTTGCGCCCTGACGTCAGATCGCAGTTCTACCCCCGCAGCATTCCTGTATGTCCTGGTCCGTAGTCCCAGCCGTTCCACGAGAGGTGTTCGTGTCCTCGAACGCACGCAAGATCCCCGCCGAGGTGCTCTCCCACCCCGCCGTCCTCGCTCTGATCGATGAGGCCGCTCCGACCGGCTCGTTCAGTCCCGACCAGGTTCGTCGCGCCAGCGACGCCGCGGGCGTCGAGCCGCGGCACCTGAAGTCGCTGCTGTCGCACCTCAGCGGTCTGGGGTGAGCGTCGCGCTGCCGGCCGAGGAGCGAGTCGCTGCGGCGACGAGCACGCGCAAGGCCACTACGGCAACGGCCGCGAAGAAGGCAGCGCCGGCCAAGAAGGCCGCTCCCGCCAAGAAGGCCACGGCGGCACCTGCCGAAGCTGAGGCGTCGGCCCCCGCGAAGAAGGCACCGGCGAAGAAGGCGCCGGCCAAGAAGGCACCGGCCAAGAAGGCTGCGGCAGCACCCGCCGCCGTCGAGACGGTCGGTCCCGACGGCAAGAAGATCCTCCCCGACGTCCCCGACGAGCAGTTCGAGCAGGACGTCGTCGCTGACCCCACCATCAAGGCGGACGAGGAGGAGGCCACGGCCACCTCGTCGTTCGTGGTCTCGGCGGCCGACGACACCGACGAGCCTGCCCAGCAGGTCATGGTCGCCGGCGCGACCGCCGACCCGGTCAAGGACTACCTGAAGCAGATCGGCAAGGTGCCGCTCCTCAACGCCGAGATGGAGGTCGAGCTCGCCAAGCGGATCGAGGCCGGACTCTTCTCGGAGGAGAAGCTGGCCAAGGGCGGCAAGATCAGCCCCAAGATGCTCGACGAACTCGAGTGGATCACCGAAGACGGTCGCCGCGCGAAGAACCACCTGCTCGAGGCCAACCTGCGTCTCGTCGTCTCGCTGGCCAAGCGCTACACCGGCCGCGGCATGCTCTTCCTCGACCTGATCCAGGAGGGCAACCTCGGTCTGATCCGTGCGGTCGAGAAGTTCGACTACACCAAGGGCTACAAGTTCTCGACGTACGCGACGTGGTGGATCCGGCAGGCGATCACCCGCGCGATGGCCGACCAGGCCCGCACCATCCGGATCCCGGTGCACATGGTCGAGGTCATCAACAAGCTCGCCCGAGTGCAGCGCCAGATGCTGCAGGACCTCGGCCGCGAGCCCACGCCCGAGGAGCTTGCCAAAGAGCTCGACATGACTCCCGAGAAGGTCATCGAGGTCCAGAAGTACGGCCGCGAGCCGATCTCGTTGCACACGCCCCTCGGCGAGGACGGCGACTCCGAGTTCGGTGACCTCATCGAGGACTCCGAGGCGATCGTCCCAGCCGATGCGGTCAGCTTCACCCTGCTGCAGGAGCAGCTGCACGCCGTCCTTGACACGCTCTCCGAGCGCGAGGCGGGCGTGGTCAGCATGCGCTTCGGCCTGACCGACGGGCAGCCCAAGACCCTTGACGAGATCGGCAAGGTCTACGGCGTGACCCGCGAGCGGATCCGCCAGATCGAGTCCAAGACGATGTCGAAGCTGCGACACCCGTCGCGCTCGCAGGTGCTTGCGCGACTATCTGGACTGATACCCACAGGGGCCGGGGTCGGCTGCTGGGAGTCTCAGTCCTCCAAGTCCGAGCGTGCCTCGGACTCGCGGGCAGCCCACGAGAAGACGCCTCGAGCCATGGTCGATTCCTCGCTGTCTGCCCGAGCATGGAACACGGCCGCGCGCGCCCGCTGGATTCCGCGGTCCATGGGAGCGGCCTGCGACGCGAGCTCGGCAAGGTGACCTGCCAGCCGCATGTCGCCAGCCGCTAGCAGAGCCAAGGCCCGATCGGCGAGCGTCTGAGCGCCACCTGCCAGTTCGGCCAGCTCGGTGGCGAGGCTCGACGCAGGTGCGGGTTTGAGGTCGGCCGGATCGCCGCCCCACCAGCCGCCGTAGAGGCGCCAGACATTGCGGACGACGAACTCTGGTTCGTCGTAGACCGGACGCAGGTAGGGCCGGTCGAGCAGGTGCGCCGGTGCGGTGACGGAATGGACGATCTCGTCCAAGCGGGCGCCGCCGTTCATCATCGCGACCGTCTCGTCGTGCAGGTGCTCGAGCAGCTCTGCGCTCTCGGTGAGGGCTTGGCGAATGCGGGCAGAACCTGCGACCGGGACACCGTGCCCCGGCAGCAGCAGCTCAGCACCAAGGTCGGCCATGTCGCGCAGCGCTCGGGCCCACTCGATCGGATAGCGCTGCACCTTCTGGGGGTTTCCGGCGTTGGGGGAGGCCCAGATGAACAGGTCACCGCAGCACAGCACCTTGAGCTCGGGGACCCAGGTGTAGGTGTGATCGTCGGTCTCACCCTTCGTGTGCGTCAGCTGCAGGTCCAGCCCTCCAACAGCGAGGGAGAGCGAGTCGCGGTAGGTCACGTCGGGGTAGCGGTACTCACGTGGCCAAACCAGGTCCGGCATTGCGAACTGGCGCCGGTTGATGACCTCGTTGTAGCCGGCGGTCAGCTGGTACCGGTCGAACCGGGCAGGCATGGCCTCGTGTCCGACCACGCACGGCGGTGCCCAGCGGTTGCTCGCTGCTTCCTCCTCGAAGGGGGCCACACCAAAGACGTGATCGATGTGCCCATGGCTGAAGATGGCGGTGTCGAGCCTGGCCGAGCTCCACGCCCGAACGGTGGCGTACACGTGGGCAGCGAGAGGCGGGCTACCCGTGTCGACGAGGACGATCGAGTCGTCGGTCGCAAGCGCCGAAACGTTCGCGAACGACGGCACGAAGGCGACGCCATCGGCCACCTCCTCGGCCTCGCCGAGAAGCGAGAACGGGTGAGTGTCCTCGATCCGTCGAGCCCCGGTCCAGAGCTCGTCGGCGATGTCCATGATGTTCACATGAACTCCTCCTCAATTGGTTGAGTGGGCGATCAGCCGACCTTGGTCAACCCGTTGCACAGGTACTTTCCGGGTGACACCTGTCGCCACACGCCGGCCCGGAGTTGGATGATGGCCTGGCACTCTCCGGTCACCTTGCCGCCCACGTTCTGCTCGACGTGCAAGCCATGAGCGGTCCACGCGCGCTCCTTGGTGACCGCAGAGAGCAGCGACTCGCGCGTCAGGGTCCCACCAAGCTCGAGCGCCTTGTCTGCGAACAAGCGCGCAGCTGACCACGCGTAGAGCCCCGTCGGTGTGGGCTCGGAGCCGGGCTTCACCTGCTGCAGCCATTGCTCGTACAGCCGCATCTCGGGGTTGGGGGAACCGAACGGTTGTTGGGCCAGCTGCACGTAGGAGCCCTCGACGGCGGTACCGCCCTGCTCGATGTAGGCCCGGTTGTACTGAGTGGGCAGAACCACGAAGGCGTCGGGCTCGTAGTTCTGCTGCTGCATTGCCTGAGCCATGCGTACGGCGAACGCGTTCGAACCGCCGAACTGGACGAAGCGGACGCCACGATCCTTGAGCTGCTGAACGTAGGGTGCGTAGTTGAACTCAGAGGCACCGATCCCGGTGAGGTACTTGACGGTGTACCCGCGAGCCTCGACCGCCTTCGCCCGTGCTTCGGCGTTGACCTTGAGGTCGCCGACGTCGATGTAGAGGATCGCCGTCGACTTGATCGCCTCGGGTGCCGCTTTCTTGAAGAAGTCGATGCCCGCGTTGGGGATCGCGTCGGGAGAGGTCACCTGCACGGAGTAGCAGGTCCGGCACGCTAGGCGCTGACGGGAGAAGGACACCATGCGCAGGTCGGGGATCCCGCAGCTCGCGGCGGTCGCCGCACCGCCGGCGTCGAAGACCGACGAGGAACCGACGGCTGCGAAGGCGTCCTCGCAGGCCGTGGCGTAGGCCTGCTGGTCGCCGCTCGCGTCGGTCCTGCTGTCCAGGGACTCCACCGTGATCGAGTGCCCGCAGATGTCCGAGGTGGAGTTGAAGTACTCGACGTAGGCACGTACGCCGTCGAGCGCTGATTGGAAGAGACCAGGGGAGGGGCCGGAGAGGTCACTTGCGTTCGCGATCAGGATCGTGTCGTCCGTGACTCCCGGCTGGTTGCTGTCGAACCCGTCGCAGCTGCCAGACGCTGTCTGCTCAGCCGCGGGATCCTGCTCAACCCTCGGGCTGGTGCTGAGGTCGTCGCCCACGGTGTCGGGATCGGACCCGGGGTCGACGTCGGCGCTGCCCGGTGTGAGCGCGTCGGTCGTCGAAGAGTCCTGGCCTCCAGAATCAGCTCCAGGCAGAGGCGTGGCGGACGTGGGTTCGGGCTGGGTGGACGTACCGGCGACGGAAATGACCGGGGCGGCCTGACTTGTTCCGTTGGCCCGTGCCACTGAGTCTCGGGTCGAGCTGGGAGCCACACGCGGCAAGTGTTACCGCCAGGATGATCGACGCGCCAGCAACGGCGGCTCTGCGGGCCGGATTCACGCGATGCGCTCCTGGGGGTGGGCGGGAAGAGATCACGGACACGTGGCAGCGTCGAATCAGTGACGACCGTCATGTGACCGTAACCTAGTGGCACGCAAGGTGTCACTAGTTTCCTCCAAACGCCATCGGACCATCGGACCATCGGGCAGGTCGCTGGTCTCAGTCCCGCAGAAGTGATGTGACGCCGGCGATCATGGCCGCCCGGGTCTTGGTGACCGTGAGGCCTCGTTGGGAGCGCAGAAACTCGATCGCTTCGAACTCGCACAGAACGTCGATGCAGGCGGCGATCGCCGCGTCCCCGGACTGCACCCAAGCTCTCGATCTCCGGCGCGAACTGAGCCGCCACCTGCTCGCTGAGCATCTCGCGCCGACGGGTCGCCTGGGCCGCGATCTGCGGCGAGTAGGGCGCGCGCTGGACAGCGGCTCGCGCCGTCGGCCACAGCTTGCCGTGCAGGACCAGCCGATGGTTGACCAGGGCCGTGATCCGGGCCTGGAGCGTGCCCTCGCCGAGCTTGCGCAGCACGTAGAGCTCGTCTACGAGGGCGATGCGACGTTCGATCGCCATGCGGAGCAGCTCCTCGGTGTCCTCGAAGTAGCGGTAGACCGAACGCAGCGACACCCCCGAACGGGCTGCGACTTCTTCGACGGCGGGGGAGAAGTTCCCCTCGACGAACATGTCGTGCACCGTGTCGAGCACGGCTTCGGTGTTGCGGTCACGACGGGCAGTGCGTCCGTCGAGCTTCTCGGTCATGAAAGATCTCCTGCGCATCGAATTCCGACGTTGCCCATCGAGCTGTCCAGCGAGGCGCGGCTCCTGGCTGCCGGACGGTATCGACGGCAGTAGGAGGCGTGGCACAGGTACGACCCTCCCTTGAGGACTCCGTCATCACCCCACGCCGACGACGTCCACTCCCACACGTTGCCGATCATGTTGTGCGTGCCGAACGCGCTCGCCGGGAAGGCTGTGACTGGACAGGTGCCCGAGTAGCCGTCGGCCGCCGTGTCTGATCCAGGGAAGGTGCCCTGCCAGACGTTGGCACGGTGCTCGCCGCCGGGCTCGAGCTCGTCGCCCCAGGGAAAGGTCGTCGAGGAACCGGCCCGGGCCGCGTACTCCCACTCTGCCTCGCTCGGGAGTCGTTTGCCCGCCCAGGCGGCGAATGCGGCCGCGTCGCGTGCGCTGACGTGGACGACAGGGTGGTCGTCGCGGGCGCTGAGGTCGCTCTGAGGACCCTCGGGATGACGCCAGTCGGCACCGGGGACCTCGCGCCACCACGGTGCGGCGGCGACCCCGCGAGTGTCCGGGAATCCGTCGGGAAGCAAGCCACCGAACACGAACGACCATCCGTACTCCTCGGCGTCCGTGGCGTGAGAAGTGTCCTCGACGAAGGCTGCGAAGCGCTCGTTGCTAACAGCGTGGACATCGAGAACGAATGCCTCGACCCGGACCTCACGTGGCGGACCCTCGTGGTCCTCGGTGTAGCTCCAGCGGCTCTGCTCGCCCATCACGAAGGTGTCGCCGGGCAGAGTCACCGTTGCGGCATCGTCACGACCGGCAGCCGTCCCGGCCGTTCGGGCCGGCTCGACCCGACGGGACGACGACGGGGTGCAGCAGGTCACGGGGCACCCTTTCGCTGGGGTTGCTGAGCGACGGCCAAAGACTACGACGGCCGCTTGCGGCTGTGGGCGGCCGGTCCGACTGAAACGTTTTGTCACGAGTTTGCCACAACATGGGGTGTTCGGGGCCTACGCTTCGGAGAGATGGCGTTCGCGACTCGACCCGCGCCAGAAAGGACGCCGCAGACATGACGGACCTCCCAGGCGTGTTCGGAACCGTGGCGCCGTACATCAGGGACTACGGCTACTTGGCGGTGTTTCTGGCGGTGGTGATCGAGAACTTCGGGATACCGATGCCCGGCGAAGCGACCATCATCGTGGCCTCGCTGTTCACCGTTTCGGACGTCCTCGACCTTCGAATCGTCGTCGCTGTCGCGTTCGCGGCGGCGGTCCTGGGTGACAACCTGGGCTACGCCTTTGGGCGCTACGGCGGCCGACCACTTGTGCTGCGGATCGGCCGACGGTTCGGGGTCACCAACGCCTTGCTCGACAAGGTCGAGATCTTCTTCGACAGACATGGCGCCAAGGTGGTCGTCGCAGCGCGGTTCCTGCCGATCATGCGGCACCTGAACGGGATCTCGGCCGGGTTGTCGCAGATGGCCTGGCGCCGCTTCCTCGCGGCCAACATCGCAGGTGCCGCCATCTGGGTCGCGGTGTGGAGCTTCGTGGGCGTACGTGCAGGGGCGCACATCGAGACCGTCAACACCGTGCTGGAGGAGGGGTTTCGCTGGGTTCTCGTGGCCCTGCTGGTGCTCGTCGCGGTGTGGGTCGTGCGGCGACGGGTGGTGCGGCGACGGGTGGTGCGCCGCGCTCCGGCGGACGTCGTGGAGTCCTGATGATCGAGATCACGTTGCTGGGCACGGGCAGTCCGCTACCGGACGCAGATCGAGCTGGACCCAGCACGCTGGTGCGGGCGGGTGAAGCCACCTTCCTGGTGGACGCGGGTCGCGGTGTGGTCATGCGTGCTGCTGGTGCCGGAACCGCTCCGAACGCCCTGAGCGCCGTGCTGGTCACCCACTTGCACAGTGACCACGTCACTGACCTGAACGACCTGATCACGACCCGGTGGATCACCACGTTCGTCGAGTCACCATTGAGAGTGTTCGGGCCTCCGGGCACCGAAGCTGTCGTCGACGGTCTGCTCAGCGCACTTGCTCCTGACATCGACTACCGCACCCGGCATCACGCGGACCTGGAGGGGCCGCCCCGGGTGCACGTCCACGAGGCCACCTCGGGGCTCGTGTGGGACGACGCGGGCGTGTCGGTCAGGGTCGGGACCACTGACCATCGCCCCGTGGAGCCCGACGATCGCCTTCCGCATCGAGCACGACGGGGTCGCGGTCGTCGTGGCCGGCGACACGGTTCCGTGCGAATCGCTCGACCGGCTCTGCGCCGGAGCGGACGCGCTCGTCATGACCTCGATCCGCAAGGACCTCCTCGCAGCCCTGCCGCTGCCCAGGCTCCAGGACATCCTCGATTACCACTCGTCGGTGGAGCAGGCCGCGCAGACGGCCGAGCGCGCCGGAGTCAGGACCCTGGTCCTGACCCACTACGTGCCTGCGCTCGTTCCCGGCACCGAGCACGAGTGGCGGGCGCTGGCGGCACCGCACTTCTCCGGACGGGTCGAGCTCGGCGACGACCTGCACCGGGTCGAGATCGGCTGACGCGCGCGCGGACGACTACTGCGTTGCGCTCTCGATCTCGAGTGCCGCGGCGTGGTCGAGCCACTGGTCGTCGGCCCCTTCGACGTCGACGCGGGAGAGCTCGCCCGTGAATCGCGCCGGCGCCGGATAGCCGCCCACCGTCAGACCGCGGTCGCAGCCGACGTCGACGCCTGTGTAGCCGGTCCTGGCCCGTGCCATCTCCGGGATCGTCCCGGCCCCGGCAGGCGCGCCGTCGATCATCAACGTGACCTCGGCGCGGCTACCTGAGCGGACGATCGAGGCCTGCACACGGACCGGCCGACCGAGCGGCACGTCGAGCGAGGAGATGGTGGTCGTAGCCAGGCGCCTGTGCACGTAGTGGTGGACCAGGCGCCCCTCGTCGATGCGCAGGGCGTAGCCCGCCGCTGAGTCTCCGTGGGCGATCAGGACGCCGCCGTCACCAGGGCCGGGAAGCAGCACCTCCGCGCCGATCGTGTGAGAGCGTCCCCGAACGTCGGGCGACATCGCGTCGGGCAATCGGCTGCGGCCGGGGTAGAGCGTCCAGCGAGCGGGCATCAGGTCCCCCACGGCCCCTGCCCGTAGCGGCCGTGGATGATGTCGCCCTCCATGCCGCCGATGATCGCCCCCAGCGGCAGCGCATCGTGGCTGCGGGCCTCCTCCCACCACAGCTCGACCATCGCGGCCAGCCGCTCCGGCTCGTCGGCGGCGAGGTCGTGGACCTCGTTCCAGTCGGTGTCGAGGTGGTAGAGCTCCCACCTGGTCGGCGTCGAAGTCGGTGAGCTTCTCGGCCTCGCCGGAGAGCACGAAGATCAGGCCGAGCATCGGCTCGTGGTGGGTGACCGCCTTCCAGCCGTCCTGCCAGATGCGCGCGCTGACCGTTCATCTCGAAGTACTGCACGGTCTTGGTCGTCGGCGCGTCCGGGTGCGGCGAAGGTGTAGCGCATGCTCAGTCCCTCGACCGGCTTCTGCGCGACGCCCTTGACCTGCGTCGGGCGCCGGAGCCCGGCGACGTCGAGTGCGGTCGGCGTGATGTCGATGGCGTGGTGGAACTGGCGTGCGGACGCCGCCGGCGTCGGCGGATCTCGCCGGGGTAGCGGACGATCAGGGGCGAGCGGACGCCGCCGCCGTGGGTGTCCTGCTTCCACCGCTTGAGCGGGGTGTTGCCGGCCATCGACCAGCCCGTTGCGTAGTGGTTCATCCACTCCTCGCCGCCGATCTCGTCGAGGTTGGCCTTGATCTCGGCGAGCTCCTCCTCGGTGGAGTTGTAGCCGGTGAAGAACTTCATCGCGTTCATCGAGCCGACCTCGCCGCCCTCCTGGCTGGCGCCGTTGTCGCTGAACAGCACGAACATCGTGTTGTCGAGCTCGCCCATCTCCTCGAGCGTCGCAACCAGCCGGCCGAGGTGCTCGTCGGTGTGCTCGACCATCCCGGCGTACGCCGCCTGCAGGCGGACCATGGCCGCCTGGTCGTCGGGGGCGTAGTCGTCCCAGCCCTTGACGCCCGGGTTGCGCTCGGGCAGCGGCGTCTCCGGGCTCGACCAGACCCATCGCCTTCTGCCGCTCGATCCGGTCGTCGCGGGTGGCGTCCCAGCCCTTCTCGAAGACCGGCACGTACTTGTCGATGTAGGAGCTGCGGCACGTGGTGGGGGAAGTGCGGCGCGCAGAAGGCGACGTAGAGGAAGAAGGGCTTCTCGGCGTCACCGTTGCGGTGGTCGTGCACGAAGGAGATCGCGTTGTCGATGATGTCGGGGGTGAAGTGGTAGTCGGGGGTGTCCGGGACGTCGACCCAGTGGTTGTCCTCGATCAGGTCGGGCTTCCACTGGTTGGTCAGGCCGTCCGGGGTGCCGTAGTAGCGGTCGAACCCGCGCTGCAGCGGCCACTGGTCGAAGGGCCCGGCGCCGGTGAACTGGTTCATCGGGGTGAGGTGCCACTTGCCGACCCCGAAGGTCGAGTAGCCCTGCGTCTGCGCCATCTCGGCGATCGTCGCCGTCGACTTGTGCAGCATCCCGGTGTAGCCGGGGTAGCCCATCGCGAAGTTGGGCAGCATGCCCATGCCGGTCGAGTGGTGGTTGCGCCCGGTGAGCAGGCAGGCGCGCGTCGGCGAGCACAGCGGCGTCACGTGGAAGTTGGTGTAGCGCAGTCCCTCGGCCGCGAGGCGGTCGGCGGTCGGGGTCGCGATGTCGGACCCGAAGCAGCCGAAGTCGGACCAGCCGAGGTCGTCGTAGAGGACGTAGACGATGTTCGGGGCGCCCTGCCGGGCCCGCTGGGTCGGCGGGAAGTGCGGCGTGGAGTCGGCGAAGGTCCGACCGATCGTGGCGTCGCTCCGGGACGTCGTCGAGGGGGGATCGTCGTCGGGGTTCGCCATGGCCGTGACCGTAGGAACTGCCAGGGTCGATGTCAATAACTATTGGCAAGGATCGTGCCAAATGATAGACATGGGCACCATGGCCACGACCTCGTCGTCACGATCACCCTGCCCGTTCCGCCCGAGACGGTGTGGGCGACGCTCGCCCGCTTCGAGGACGTCGCCCAGTGGGGTCGAGGCGTCAGCCAGAGCAGCCTGCTGAGCGAGCGCGGCGTCGGGCATCGGCGCCGTGCGTCGAGTGCAGGTCGGGCCGCGCCGCCCTGCGCGAGACGTCACCGCCTGGGAGCCGCTGAACGAGCTGGCTACACGATCGAGGGGCTGCCGGCGATCGTGCGCTCGGCCACCAACACCTGGACCCTCGCCGCGCACGGCACGGACACCAGCGTCGGCACCCGGTGACCTGCGGTGAGGTCGAGACCAAGGTCGGACGTCTCCTCGACCAGGTCGTGGCCCGCAAGATCGGGAGCGCCAACGACGAGCTGCTGGCCGGGCTCGAGCACTACCTGCGGACCGCGGAACGCGCATGAGCACGTGCCGCTGACGGCGCGGCCCGACGTCGTCATCCTGATGACCGACGAGGAGCGCGCGGCCCCGCCCTACGAGCCGGTCGAGCTGGCGCGCTGGCGCGCCCGCACCCTCCCGGGCACCCAGTGGTTCCGCGACCACGGCGTCTCCTTCCAGCGGCACTACACCGGGCTCGCTTGGCCTGCGTGCCGTCGCGGCCGACCATCTTCACCGGCCACTACCCCGACGTCCACGGAGTCACCCAGACCGACGGGCTCGGCAAGGACGCCGAGGACAGCCGGATGCGGTGGCTGCCCGAGGGCGAGGTGCCCACGCTCGGACACTGGTTCCGAGCCGCCGGCTACGACACCCACTACGACGGCAAGTGGCACATCAGCCACGCCGACCTGCACGACGAGGAGGGCCGACGCAGGGAGACCAACACCGCCGATGGCGAGGTCATCCCCGAGGCCGTGCAGGCCTACCTCGACGCGGACCCGCTCGGGCCCTTACGGGTTCTCGGGATGGGTGGGTCCCGAGCCACACGGCGCGAGCATCTCCGACAGCGGGCTGCGCCGCGACCCGTTGATCGCCGACCGGGTCGTGGCCTGGCTCGAGGACCGCTACGCCCGGCGCCGGGCCGGTGACCCGGAGGCGCTGCGGCCGTTCCTCCTGGTGGCCAGCTTCGTCAACCCTCACGACATCGTGCTCTTCCCGGCCTGGGTGCGACGGATGCCGATCAAGCCGGGCCCGCTCGACCCGCCGCACGTGACCGAGGCGCCGACGCAGAACGAGGACCTCTCCCTCAAGCCGGCCGCGCAGATCGCCTTCCGTGAGTCCTACCCGTCGGCCTACGGGCCGCCGTCCGCCATCGCCCGCATCTACCGGGCGAACGCGCAGAAGTACCGCGACCTCTACTACCGTCTGCACGCCGAGGTGGACGCCCCGCTCGACCGCGTCCGACGCGCGGTCACCGAGGGCGGCTCCACCGACGCCGTACTGGTGCGCACCTCCGACCACGGCGAGATGCTGGGATCCCACGGCGGGCTGCACCAGAAGTGGTTCAACCTGTACGACGAGGCGACCCGCGTGCCGTTCATCATCGCCCGGGTGGGGGAGGGTGCCACCATCGGCCGGCGAGGTCGCGGCGATCCCGACCTCCCACGTCGACCTGGTCCCGACCTTGCTCTCGGCCGCCGGGCTCGACGCGGGCGTGCTGGCCGATTCCCTCCGGGAACGTTTCACCGAGGTGCACCCGCTGCCCGGCCACGACCTGATGCCGCTCGTCGCCGACCCGACCGCCGGCGACGCCGCACGCGCTGTCTACCTGATGACGCGGGACAACATGTTGGAGGGCGACTCAGGTCTATCCGGACTGGCTCGGCGGCTGGGTCGCACGAGCAACCCACCCCCGCCGCTGCGCATCCAGGTGGCCGCTCACGTCGGATCCAACTTCGAGGGAGTCGTCGTCCGCGTCGACGAGGGCCAAGGGGGAGACGGGCACCTGTGGAAGCTGGTGCGGTCGTACGACGACCCGGCCACGTGGACCGAGCCGGGCACGCGCCACCTCGCCGCCAACGGTCTCGCTGGCCCGGAATACCGCACCGCACCGCTCCCCGACCAGTGGGAGCTCTACGACCTCGACTCCGACCCGGCCGAGGCGATCAACCGGTGGGACGACCCGAGCGCGGCCGTCGTGCTCGCCCATCTCCAGACCAGGCTCGCTGAGGAGCAGCGACGGTGCATTCCGGCGCGCCACCAGCCTTGGCCCTACGCAGCCCGCCGATCAGGAGGCACCACCGTGAGAGCCACCCCACCCCCGCCGGCTCGTGTCCTTCGCCGTCTGGTGCAGCGCCTCGGCATGCACCCCGACGACCACGGCCACGAGCAGCTCGAGGCGCCGGGACGGCGGCGCGCTCGTGGTGGCCACCAACCACGACCGGCTCTCCGACGGCAAGCCCACCGGGGTCTATGCCTCCGAGCTCACGGTGCCGTACTACTACTTCCTGGACGCCGGGATGTACGTCGACGTGGCCAGCCCGCTCGGCGGACCGCATCCCGGTCGATCCGCTGTCGCTCAAGCCCGTCCTGCGCAGCGAGGCCGACGATCGCTACCTCGCCGACGACGTGCTCGACTCACTGGTCCGCGACTCGCTTGCCATCGCCGACGTCGACGTCGACGACTACGACCTGATCTTCCTCGCCGGCGGCTGGGGGGCAGCCTTCGACTTCGGGGTGTCCGAGCCGCTGGCCGCACAGATGACAGCCGCGAACGCAGCCGGTCTCGTGATCGGAGGGATCTGTCACGGTCCGCTGGGGCTTCGCAACGCGACCACGCCCTCCGGTCGACCGCTCGTGGAGGGCCGCAAGCTCACCGCCGTCACCGACAAGCAGGTGCGTGAGCTGCGAATCACCTCGACGCCGATGCACCCCGAGACCGAGCTGCGATCGATGGGTGCCGACTTCGAGTCATCGACCCGATTCCGTGATCCCTTTCGCCAACCACTGGGTCGTCGACGGCAACCTCGTGACCGGACAGAACCAGAACGCCGGGCCCATGGTCGCCCGCGAGATGGTGAGCCAGGTCCTGCGCCGCACGGCGACTGCATGAGCGACGCCGGTAGCGACGTCGACTGGACCGCGTTGAGCGCTCGGGCGTCCTTCGCCTCGCACCGGCTGGTCGGGTGGATCTACTGGGATCCGACTGCGCTCGAGGCCTACGCAGCCTCGGGTATCGACAACGGTGGTGCCAGCTACATCGTGAGCCGCGCAGCACCCCTGGGACCGGCCGGCCCGCAGGTGGTGGCGGCGGCGTTCTACTCGATCAGTCCGGCCTTCATCAACTGGTCGTGCAGCCTGGTGAACGGGGCTGCAGGCCTGGGACGAGATCGCGGCGGCGCGTGACGCGGCCGTCGTCCGCGGACTGCGCCGAGTACGTGCCCGAGATCTGCGACGGGCTCTCAGCCCTGGCCGATCCGCTCTGGGAGGCGGTCGACGCCTTGCCGGTGTCAGGGCGGGTCCTGTTCGCTGCTCACCGGCAACGCGCCACGACCGAGCGACGCGCTGCTGGCCGCGTGGTCGGCGGTCAACTGCATCCGGGAGTGGCGCGGCGACACCCACTTCGCCATTCTCGCCGCCGAGGACATCGACGCGACCCAGGCTGGGGTGCTGCACAACGCCCTGCTCAACTATCCCGAGGCCTGGATACCTCGCAGTCGCGGTTCGGATGACGCCGCCATCGAGCGTGCCATGGACGACCTCGAGCGCCGGGGGTTGGCGACGGCCGGTCGCGTGAACGCTGCCGGCCTCGCGCTGAGGGAGCGAATCGAGGCTCGCACCGACCAGCTCACCGAGCGAGCCTGGCGCAGCCTCGGGGCAGCAGCGGACCCAGGAGTTCCTCGAGCTCGTCGAGCCGGTGGGCGCCAGGCTGCTGTCCCGCATCGACGAGACCGCAGGCCCCGAGTGGATGCCCGCGGCGCGCGAACGCCGCGTCATCTGAACCACCCGACTGACATCGACATCAGGAGATCGCCATGCAGGTACTACGCACGCCCGACGAGCGGTTCGCGGACCTCCCCGACTTCCCGTACGCCCCGCACTACGCCGAGGTCCCGGACGGCGAGGGTGGCCAGTTGCGGATGCACTATCTCGACGAGGGACCGGCCGACGGTCCGGTGGTGCTGCTCATGCACGGGGAGCCGTCGTGGTGCTACCTCTACCGCACGATGATCCCGGGGCTGGTGGCGTCGGGCATGCGTTGCATCGCCCCGGACCTCGTGGGCTTCGGGCGGTCCGACAAGCCGACTGAGCGGACGGACTACACCTACGCTCGTCACGTCGCGTGGGTGCGCGCGCTCGTCATCGACCACCTGGATCTCACCGACATCACCCTCTTCTGCCAGGACTGGGGTGGCCTGATCGGTCTTCGGATCGTGGCCGACGCGCCCGAGCGGTTCGCGCGCGTCGCGATCGCCAACACGGGGCTGCCGACCGGTCACGAGGGTGCAACGCCAGCCTTCTTGTCGTGGCTGGAGTTCTCGCAGACGACGCCGGACTTCGCGGTGGGAACGCTCATCGACATGGCGACCGTCACCGCACTTGACGCCCGAGGTCGTGGCTGCCTACGACGCACCCTTCCCGGACGACTCCTACAAGGAGGGTGCCCGCATCTTCCCCGCCCTGGTGCCGATCAGTGCTGATGACCCGGCCTCCGCTGCCAACGTCGCGGCGCGCGGCGTCCTGGCCCAGTGGTCCAAGCCCTTCCTCACCCTCTTCTCGGACCAGGACCCCATCACGCGGGGCGGGGACAGGTGGTTCCAGGAGCACGTCCCAGGTGCAGCCGGCCAGCCGCACCGGACGGTCGCTGCCGGTGGTCACTTCCTGCAGGAGGACGTCGGTCCCGAGCTGGCTGCGCTCGTCGTCGACTTCGTCGGCGCATGACACGTACGACGGACGGAGTACCGAACGTCGACCCGCGTGGCTCTACGACGTCGGAGACGAGCCCGACCCGCGCTACAGCCTCGCCAACGAGCGGACGTTCCTCGCGTGGGTCCGGACGGCGCTGGGGCTGTTCGCCGGCGCGGTCGCGCTCCACTCCCTGGGGGTTCCTGACCCCACGTGGCTGCGCTCCGTGATCGTGGTCGGCTGGTGCTCCTGGGCGGCCTTGTCACCGACCCTCGCCTTCGCCCGCTGGGCTCGCGTCGAGACGGGCGATGCGCACGCACTCGCCCCTGCCGTCGTTCGCACTGGGCCTCGGCACCACCGTCGTGGTGGTGGCCTTCGCATGCTGCTGGCGGTGGCCCTGGCCCTCACCCCGAGCTGATTGCCGTCGGGCGCGTGGATTGCACCGCCTGGTCGAGCGGGCGCCGGCATCGGAGGTGCATCGGCTCAGGGGGTCGAGACCGCGAAAGCCAAGGACGCCAGGTCGTCCGGTGGCTGGGGGGCAGACCATCGGCTCGACCTGGCGTCGGGACGATCATGGCACCGGAGCGCATGATCGACGTGCAGCAACTTGAGAAACCCGGTTTTCGTCCTACCCGGTGGTCTAGGCCGCCGCGACCAGCCCGACGGTGAGGGCGCAGAGAGCCAGGCCTATCGCTTGGTCGCGGTGCACGTGCTCACGGAGCACGAGAGCGGCGAGCACTACGGTGACCGCCGGGTAGAGCGAGGTGATGACCGCCGAGACGGTCAGGAACCCGGTCTGGGTGGCCAGCAGGAACAGGGCGGTGGCCGCAGCGCCGAGGACACCGCAGATCACGCCGAGGCCGGCTCGAGGGCTCCGTGGCAGCCAGGGCTGGCGCAACGCCAGGGCCAGGGCGATCACGACGGCAGCACCCACGACCTGGTTGAGGGCGAGCGGCAAGAAGCCCGACTCCTCGGGAATCTGGGCCAGTGCGGCGAACAGGGAGCCGAAGCCCAGGCCAGCCAGGGCGCCGTCCACCAGTGCCGTCACGGAGAAGGCGGTGGGGGAGGGCTCCCGGGCCACCAGCCAGATCGCGGGGATGGCGATGGCGATGCCAATCCAGGCCAGCGTGGCTGGTCTTTCACCGGTGGCGACACCGACCACGATCGGCACCAGCGCCGCGCCGACTCCCGAGACCGGGGCCACGACGCCCATCCGACCGCCGGCCAGGCCGCGGTAGAGGAACGCCGTCCCGATCCCGTTGCCGAGACCGGCGAGCAGCGCCCAGCCGATGTCGTCGCGCGAGGGGGAGCCGCCGTCGGCCACGGCGAGCGCCAAGATGCAGACGGCGCCGCCGAGCTGGGCCAGGAACGCGATGGTCCAGGGGCTGACCCGTCGAGAGACGACGCCGCCGACGAAGTCGGAGAGACCGTAGGTGACTGCGGCACCGAGGGCAAGGACGACGACCACGAGAAGACCCTGTCAGAAATGCGAGACGGCCCCGGACGTCGTCCGGGACCGCCTCGTCGCTAGGTCGGGGGGATCAGCGCTCCGTACCGGGCGCCGGGGTGGGCGTGCTCGCCAGCTTGTGGGTCTCGTCGACAACGGTGACGGCGATCTCCTTCAGCTTGTCTCCGTGCTCGCGCGCGTGGTGGGCACAGAAGAGCAGCTCACCACCTGTCTGGAGCTCGACGCGGAGGTAGGCCTGCGCACCGCAGCGGTCGCAGCGGTCCTCAGCAGTCAGGGCGGTGCTGGGGGCGGTTGCAGTCGTCACTTTCGGCCTCATCTCTGTTTCAGTCGGTGCCAGTCACAACGTAGCCAGGGTTACCAAGATTCCCATCGGCGGTGTGGCGCCTCACTTGATCCAATCACGCAAGGTGTTCCCCGGTTTGGAACTTCCATGCTCCGGGACGTGATTCGCACGACGTCGTGCTGGGCAGTGGCCCGGAGAGGCCAGGTCGGGCTGACCGACCGGGGGTTGTCGCTGTGCAGTTCGAGAACTTGTATGACGTGTTCGTTGCGGGTGCCGTTCCAGTCTGGTGTCCGGGAGGGCCGCGCGGTGACGATTCGCGGTGACAGCGCAGAACTGGGGTCGGAACGTGTCCACATCGTGACGTGCCGGTGCCAGGCGTGCCTGCATCGGCGACCGGCGTGTCGCGGGTAGATTCGGGGGTGCCCCGCACGACTCGATCAGGAGCCTCACGATCGCCGACAACACCTACAACGCTGCCCACCTGCTCGTCCTGGAGGGCCTCGATGCGGTACGCAAGCGCCCCGGCATGTACATCGGCTCCACCGACACGCGCGGCCTCATGCAGTGCCTGTGGGAGATCATCGACAACGGCGTGGACGAGGCTCTGGCAGGAGCGGCTCACCGAGTCGAGGTGACGCTCCACCCGGACGGTTCGGCCGAGGTGCACGACGACGGCCGTGGCATCCCCACCGACAAGGAGCCCAAGACCGGGCTGCCCGGCGTCGAGGTGGTGGCTACCAAGCTGCACGCCGGCGGCAAGTTCGGCGGTGGGTCCTACGTCGCGACTGGTGGACTCCACGGGGTCGGTCTGTCCGTCGTCAACGCGCTGTCGTCGCGGATGGACATCGACGTCGACCGCTCGCCGTCCACCCAGGGCATCAGCTTCCGACGCGGTACCGCCGGTGTCTTCGCCACCGACGCGCCCGACGCCGACTTCGAGCCGAGGAGCGGGCTGACCCGCAAGGGCGGCCGGGTGGCCAAGGGCAAGACTGGCACTCGCATCCGGTTCTGGCCCGACCGACAGATCTTCACCAAGGACGCGACGTTCGAGATCGAGGGGCTGCTCGGGCGTGCGCGCCAGACGTCGTTCATCGTGCCTGGGCTCGAGCTGGTCATTCGCGACCTGCGCGGCGACCAGCCCGTGGAGGAGAAGTTCCGGCACGACGGCGGAATCACCGAGTTCGCCCAGTTCCTTGCCGCCGACGAACCGGTGACCGACGTGCTGCGCATCCAGGGTTCGGGCGCGTTCACCGAGACCGTGCCGATGCTGGACGCGAAGGGCCACATGACCCCGCAGGACGTCGAGCGCGACCTCGGCGTCGACATCGCCGTGCGCTGGGGCATGGGCTACGACACGACGATGCGCTCGTTCGTGAACGTGATCGCCACCCCGAAGGGCGGCAAGCACGTCTCGGGCTTCGAGGGCGCGTTGACCAAGACGTTCAACGATGCGATGCGTGCCGCGAAGGTGCTCAAGGTCAACGACGCCGACGTCATCAAGGAGGACGTGCTGGAGGGCATGACCGCCGTGGTGACCGTACGTCTGGCCGAGCCGCAGTTCGAGGGGCAGACCAAGGAGATCCTCGGCACCCCGGCGGTGCTGGGCGTCGTCCGCAAGGTCGTCTCGTCCGAGCTCAAGACGTTCCTGACCTCCACCAAGCGCGCCGAGAAGGCGCAGGCCAAGCTGCTGATGGAGAAGGTCCTCGGGGCCTCGAAGACCCGGATCGCCGCACGTCAGCACAAGGAGACCCAGCGGCGGAAGAACGCGCTCGAGTCGTCGTCCCTGCCCTCGAAGCTCGCCGACTGCCGGGCCGCCGACAACGAGCGAACCGAGCTGTTCATCGTCGAGGGTGACTCCGCGCTCGGCACCGCGAAGCTGGCCCGCAACTCGGAGTTCCAGGCGCTGCTGCCGATCCGCGGCAAGATCCTGAACGTGCAGAAGGCCTCGGTCGGCGACATGCTCAAGAACACCGAGTGCGCGTCGATCATCCAGGTCGTCGGCGCCGGCTCCGGTCGCACCTTCGACCTCGATGCGACCCGCTACGGCCGGATCATCTTCATGGCCGACGCCGACTCCGACGGCGCCCACATCCGCTGCCTGCTCGCGACCCTGTTCTTCAAGTACATGCCCGAGCTGATCGCCTCGGGTCGGGTCTACTCGGCCGTGCCGCCGTTGCATCGCATCGAGATCTCCAACCCGCGCAAGGGCCAGGAGAAGTACGTCTACACCTACTCCGACGACGAGCTGCAGCGGAAGCTCGCCGAGCTCAAGAAGAAGAACGTGCGCTGGAAGGACCCCGTGCAGCGCTACAAGGGGCTCGGCGAGATGGACGCCGACCAGCTGGCCGAGACCACCATGGACCCGCGCCGCCGCACGCTGCGCAAGTTCACCGTCGACGACGCCGAGGCCGCGGCCCAGGTGTTCGAGCTGCTCATGGGTTCAGACGTTGCCCCCCGCAAAGAGTTCATCGTTCAAGGCGCCTACGAGGTCGACGTCGAGACACTCGACGCCTAGGTTCGCCGCTCAGACGACCTGGTCGAGCAGCCCCGTGTCGACGTCGTAGATGAAGCCGCCGACGGCGACGGAGTCGGGCACGAGCGGGTGGCTGCGCACCTTCTGGACGTCCTCGGCCAGCGCGAGCGACTGGTCGGCGACGACGTTGATGGGGAACCAGGAGGCGTCCTTGCCGGCCGACTCGGCGACCCGGGCGCGCAGGTCGGCCTCGGAGTTGCTTGCCACGGCGCAGCGGGTGTGAGGGACGATCAGCACCCGCTTCACGTTGAGCAGGTGGACGCCGAGCACCAGCGCCTCGAGGGCCTGGGGGGTGACCCGACCACCGGGGTTGCGGAAGATCTTGGCGTCACCTGGGGACGAGACCGACCATCTCCAGGGGCGCGATGCGGGAGTCCATGCACGTCACCAAGGCCACGCCGGCGCGGGCGACCCCGTCGAAGCCGGAGTACTGGAAGTTCTCGCCAAAGGCCCGGTTGGCGGCCAGGAGGTCATCGAATTCAGGCACGGGAAAATCCTAGCCGCTCAGCCGGCCGACCTCAGCAGCTGTCCGGCGCTGACGCCGCGGGTGGCGGCCCCTCGGAACAGGACGAGGGCCAGCACTGCGGCGGCCAGGGCCACGACAGCCGCACCTTGGAAGACTGCCTGCTCCTGCAGGATGCCGAGGTCGCGGACGCCGAGCGAGGGGTCGTCGTCGCGGGCCGCGTAGAGCTGGCGCAGGCCCAGGGTGGTGAGCACGGAGATGCCGACGAGCATGCCGACCATGCGCGCCACCACGACCAGGGCGCTGGCGACGCCGTGGCTGTCGTCGCGGGTCGAGGCCAAGATGGCTGCGTTCACCGGGGCCAGCGCCAGGCCGAAGCCGAGACCGCCGAGCACCAGCGGCACGTTGGGCGCGAAGCCGTCGAGGCTGCCGCGCTCCCAGCCCGACATGACCTGGAAGGACGCGGCCGCCAGCAACATCCCGACCGCCGTGATCACGCCAGCGGGCAGGTGCCGCACCAACCACCCGCCTACGACCGCCCCGACGGGAAGCGCAACCAGGAACCGCAGCAGCACCAGGGCCGCCTCGAGCTGGGTGCTGCTCTCGTCGACCGTGCGGGCGAACAACGGGATGTCGACCAGCGCCGCGATCAGGGCCCACCCGACCAGCAGACTCACCACCAACGCCCCCCACGCGGGCGTCGCCCGGAGCGCGCCGCGCGGCACGACCGGGTCGGAGGCGCGACGCAGGTGCAGCACGAAGGCGACCGACGCCACCGCGGAGCCGACGAGGAACCACGGTCCTTGCGGGCGAGAAGACCGCGACCTCGGGGTCGGCCGTCGCGAACGCCAGGACGATGCCGGCCAGGGCGAGCCCGAGGTAGGTGGCGCCGGCGGCGTCGGCCTCGCGCAGGCTCGCCCCCCACGAGCGGACGTCGACCAACGGATGCCGCGCGAACAGGCAACGCGCGCAGAACCCGGCGAACGCCGCGATCGCGACCAGGCCCACCGGGTAGAGCCAGCGGCCACCGCCCGAGACCACGGGCACGAACAGCTCGCCCCACGTGATGTCGGTGTAGAGGCTGCGTGGCGGATTGGCGGCCAGCGCCGCTGCGGCGACCGCGACGACGAGCAGCGCTGCGCCAAGGACGTCGGGCAGTCCCGAGCGACGAGCGGACTGGGGCGACTTCGGCCGTGTGGGCGAGGTCGCGATCGTTGCGCAGCACCCGCACCACCACGATCAGCAGCACGCCGACCGCCGCGTTGATGGCGAAGATGCCGCGCCAACTGGTGAAGGAGAGCACCGCGGCACCGAAGAGCGGGCCGAGCACGCTGCCGAACTCCTGGACGGCGGAGACGACACCGAGCGGGAGACCGCGGCGCTCGACGGGATAGAGCGCCGCGACCAGCGCCATCGTGGCAGGAACCAGTCCACCGCCACCGACTCCCTGGAGGAACCGCCCGATCACCATGCTGGGGAGGTCGTAGGCAGCCGTGGTGATCAGCGAGCCGACGGTGAAGACCACCAGCGAGGCAGCGAGCACCGGCACCGGGCCGCGCAGGTCGGCGATCCGACCGATCAGCGGCAGCATGGCGACGTACCCGAGCAGGAAGCCCGACACGATCGGGGCGGCGCGCTGCAGCTGCTCGACCCCGATGCCGACCGAGCCCATCATGTCGGGCAGGGCCAGGACGACGACGTAGGTGTCGACGGCCGCAAAGGCCACCGCGATCGAGCAGAACACGAGCAGCGCCCGCGAGCGGCGGTCCAGCACGGATGCCGTGCCCGTGCTCATGGTGCAGAGATCTCCTGCTCGACGTCGTACTCGGAGATGTCGATCGTGTAGGTCAGCTCACCGCCGCCGCCGAAGAACTCACCGGTGATCTCGGCCGCGCGCAGCTGGCCCTCGGGGGTGATCGTGAACGTCGCGTCGAAGGAGTCGCCAGGGGCACACGGGAGGATGTTGGTGACGGCGTCGCCGGGCACGGTGCCGCTATAGGCGGTGAGGATCTCCTTGTTGTCGGCGCCTCCGCGCTGGCTGTCGCCCTCCTCGAGGTCCTCGGCGGCGGTGAGCACGCTGGACACGCCATCGTCGGGGTCGAGCAGCAGGGCGGGGTCGGGGGCGCAGAGGTCGTCGGGGTCGAAGGTCTGGTAGCCGACCACCGGGACGTCGATGTAGAACTTCCCGTCGACCGAGACGACGCCGATGTCACTGGCCTCGAAGCCCATGAACTTGCCGGCCGCCTTCCCCTCGAACGCAGGTGCGGTCGTGATGACTCCCGCGGCGCTCTTCAGGTACTCGTCGGTGTCGGGGGTGTCGTCGGTCGACAGCGAGAGCCGGACGCCGGACGTCGCGTCGAGCAGGGTCTTCGCGTAGGCGAGCACTTCCTCAGGCGTGACCTCGTCGTCGCCGTCGGCGTCTGCCGCCTGGTTGCCCGAGGGCGACTCGTCGTCGCCGCTGCACGCTGTGACGGTGGTGAGGACGAGCACGGCCAGGGCGGCGCCCGTGGCTCCTTGGCCGAGGCGGCGAAGCGGCGTCATGCGTCCGAGCCTGTCACATCAGTGTCGGTCGCAACCTCAGGCGTCAGGCCAGCGGGGACGTCGGCCAGCAGGCGCGCGGCCAACGGGCCTGCGCAGGCCGCGATCGGCTGGCTCGCGGGGGTGCCGGAGCCGTCGCGTCGACCGGTGGCCTCCGGCAGCTCGATGGGGGCACCGCTGGCGGCGGTGGCTCGGGCCGGAGCAGTACCTGCCCAGGCGAACACGAGCGTGTCCTCGCCCTTGAGGAACCGGTGGCAGCGGACGCCGCCGGTGGCCCGGCCTTTGGCCGGGTACTCGGTGAAGGGCGCTACCTTGACCAGCCCGGGTTCGGTGCCCGGCAGTGCGGTGGACGACCCCGACGAGGTGACGACCACAGCGTCGGCGCTCACATCGAGCGCTCCGAACCAGACGACCCGCTCGCCAGCGCTGAGCTTGATGCCGGCCATGCCGCCACCCGCTCGGCCCTGCGGTCGCACCAGGGACCCGCCGAAGTGCAGCAGCTGGGCGTCACTGGTGATGAAGCAGAGCGTCTCCTCGCCGGTCGATCAGCTCGACGGCGCCGACGACCTCGTCGCTCATCCTTCAGGCCGATGACGTCCCAGTCGTCGCGGCCGAGCACCTCGGGGTTGACGCGCTTGACGATGCCGTCGCGGGTGCCGAGCGCCAGGCCGGGTCCGTCGGCGCTCAGACGGCACAGGGCAAGTGCCTTCTCGCCCGGACTCGAGCGAGAGCACCTCGCTCAGCGGCAGCCCGCCCGACAGGTTCGGGTCGTTGGCCGACGGCGGGATCGCGGGCAGGTCGAGCATCCCCAGTCGTAGCACGCGCCCGCGTGAGGTCAGCACCCCGATCTCGCCGCGGGCCGTGGCTGCGACCGCCGACACGACGACGTCGTGGTTGGTGCGGTCGCCGCCCGAACCCACCGGGTCGGCGTTGCTGGTGCGCGCCAGCAGCCCACTCGCCGACATCAGGGCGAAGCAGGGGTCGTCGGCCACCTCGAGCGGCGCCGCCGCAGCAGTCACGGTCGTGCCGGCCGACTCGAGCAACACGGTGCGGCGTGGGGTGCCGAAGGTCTTGGCGACGTCCGCGAGCTCGTCGGAGACCACTCGACGCAGCAGCTTCTCGTCGCCCAGGATCGCGTCGAGCTCCTCGATGGTGCGCTCCAGCTCGCCCTTCTCCTTGTCGAGCTCGATCTTCGAGAACTTCGTCAGTCGGCGCAGTTGCATGTCGAGGATGTAGTTGGCCTGGATCTCGGTGAGGTCGAAGACCGACATCAACCGGCCGCGAGCCTCCTCGGAGCTGTCGCTGGAACGGATCAGCTGAATGACCTCGTCGATGTCCACGATCGCCAGGATCAGACCTTCGACGAGATGCAGCCGGTCGGCCGCCTTCGTCCGACGGAACACCGTGCGGCGACGGACGACGTCGTACCGGTGGTCGAGGAACACCTGGAGCATCTGCTTCAGCCCGAGGGTGCGGGGCTGGCCGTCGACCAGCGCGACGTTGTTGATGCCGAAGGTGTCCTCCATCGGCGTCTGCCGGTAGAGCTGCTCGAGCAGCACCTCGGGCACGAAGCCGTTCTTGACCTCGATCACCAGGCGTAGCCCGTGCTCGCGGTCGGTGAGGTCCTTGATGTCGGAGATGCCCTGCAGCTTCTTGCCCTGCACCAGCGTCTTGATGCGCTCGACCACCTTCTCGGTGCCGACGCCGTACGGCAGCTCGGTGACCACGATGCCTTTGCGGCGTCCGAGCGTCTCGATGCGTGCGGTGGCACGCATCTTGAAGGTGCCGCGGCCGGTCTCGTAGGCGTCGCGAATGCCTTCGAGACCGACGATCTTGCCGCCGGTGGGCAGGTCCGGGCCGGGGATGAACCGCATGATGTCGTCGACGCCGATGTTCGGGTGGCTGATCAGGTGCCGCAGCGCCTGGACGACCTCGACGAGGTTGTGCGGCGCGCAGTTGGTGGCCATGCCGACCGCGATGCCGGTGGTGCCGTTGACCACGAGGTGCGGGATGGCGGCGGGCAGCACCGACGGCTCGGTCTCGCGGCTGTCGTAGTTCGGGCGGAAGTCGACGGTGTCCTCGTCGATGTCGGCGGTCATCGCCACCGCGGCCGGAGCCATCCGACACTCGGTATAGCGCATGGCCGCGGGGGAATCGTCGGGCGAGCCGAAGTTGCCGTGGCCGTCGATGGTGGGCACCCGCATCGCGAAGTTCTGGGTCATCCGCACCAGGGCGTCGTAGATGGCGGTGTCGCCGTGCGGGTGCAGTCGACCCATCACCTCGCCGACGACGCGGGCGCTCTTCACGTGACCGCGGTCGGGGCGCAGCCCCATGTCGTTCATCGTGTACAGGATCCGTCGCTGCACCGGCTTGAGCCCGTCCCTGGCGTCGGGCAGGGCCCGGGAGTAGATGACCGAGTAGGCGTACTCGAGGAACGACGTGCGCATCTCCTCGCCGACGTCGATGTCGAGGATGTGCTCCTCGAAGTCGTCGGGAAGGTCCTGCTTCGTGGTGCGGCGAGCCATGTGAGCATTCTCGCGGTTGGTGGGGTCTGCGGAACGGGGGGCACGCCGAGACGTCGGTGGCCACTAGGATTTCGACCGTGACCGTGGAGCCCGAGGCCGTCACTCCCGCCGCACCGCGGCACTGGGAGGCCGACGTCCTGCTCCGGGACGGGCGCACCGCGCACATCCGGCCGATCCGGCCCGACGATGCCGAGCTGCTGGTCTCGTTCTACGGCCGGGTCTCCGACCGGTCGAAGTACTACCGGTTCTTCAGCCCGATGCCGAACCTCTCCGAGCGCGACGTCCGGCGCTTCACCCAGGTCGACCACGACACCCGGGTCGCGCTCGTGCTGATCCTGCAGGGTCGGATGATCGCCGTCGGCCGCTACGACGTGGTGGGTCCCGGTGAGGCGGAGGTGGCCTTCCTGGTCGAGGACGAGCACCACGGCCGCGGCATCGCGCAGCTGCTGCTCGAGCACCTCGCGCAGGCGGCCCGAGAGCGCGGCATCGAGCGGTTCACCGCCGAGGTGCTGCCCGACAACTCGCGGATGATCCATACGTTCCGCGACGCCGGCTACCGCGTCGCGAGCGGTTACGAGGACGGCGTGCTGAGCCTGGAGTTCTCGATCGACCCCACCGACACCTCGATCGGCGTCATGCGGGGGCGCGAGCACCGCGCCGAGGCAGCCTCGATCGAACGTTTCTTCAACCCCCGGTCCATCGCCGTCATCGGCGCCAGCCGTCGCCAGGACACCATCGGTCAGGTGCTGGTGCGCAACCTGGTCAGCGCCGACTTCACGGGGCGCGTCTATGCGGTCAACCCGAGCGCAGCGGCCGTGTCGGGGCTACCGGCGTTCAAGAGCGTCGGTGACATCCCCGACGACGTCGACGTGGCGATCGTGGCCGTGCCCGCCGAGTCGGTGAACGACGTCGTCCTCGACTGCGCAGCCAAGGGTGTGCACGGGATGATCGTGATCTCCTCGGGCTTCGCGGAGACCGGCGAGGAGGGTCGCAAGCGGCAGCGCCACCTGGTCGGGCTCTCCCGCTCCTACGGGCTGCGCCTGATCGGCCCCAACTGCCTGGGCGTGATCAACACCGATCCCGCGGTGCAGGTCAACGCCTCGCTCTCCTCGATCATGCCGCCCCGCGGTCGCGCTGGCTTCTTCTGCCAGTCAGGTGCTCTGGGCTCGGCGATCTTGGAGAAGGTCCGCAACCGCGGCCTCGGCCTCACCACGTTCGTCAGCGCCGGCAACCGCGCCGACGTCTCCGGCAACGACCTCCTGCAGTACTGGGAGGAGGACGACGCCACCGAGGTCGTGCTGCTCTACCTCGAGTCGATCGGTAACCCGCGCAAGTTCTCCCGCATCGCTCGCCGGGTCTCGCTGCGCAAGCCGATCATCGCCGTCCGGTCGGGGCGCACCACCCAAGGCGTGCCGATGGGCCACGCCGTCCGTCGCATCGCCGCACCGCCCGAGGCGCTCGACGCGATGTTCAAGCAGGCCGGCATCATCCAGGTCGACACGCTGGAGGAGATGTTCGACGTCGCCCAGCTGTTGGCCCACCAGCCGCTGCCGCGCGGACGCCGAGTGGCCATCGTCGGCAACTCCGACGCCCTCGGGCTGCTGGCCGCCGACGCCGCCGCGGCAGTCGGGCTGCAGGTGAGCCGTGCGGCCACGCTCACCGCCGAGCCGACGGCCGAGGACTTCGAGGATGCCCTCGACGCCGCTATCGACGACCCCGAGGTCGATGCGGTGATCGCGGTCTACATCCCGCCGCTGAACGTCTCCGGCGAGGACGTCGCCAACGTGCTCGCCGCTGTCGGTGAGCAGTCGGACAAGCCACTGGTCTCCTCGTTCCTCGGCGCCGAGGGCGTGCCCGAGCTGTTGCGTGTGCCCGACGTCGCCGGCTCCGCCGCAGGCCGCGGTTCGGTGCCGTCCTACCCCGCGGTCGAGGCCGCGGTGCGAGCGATGGCCAGCGTGGTCGAGTACGCCGTGTGGTTGCGCACGCCCGACGGCCAGCCGCCGGACCCAGCAGAGGTCGACACCCCGGCGGCCAAGCGGCTCCTCAACGACCTGTTGCAGGTGCACCCCGACGGCGTCGACCTCTCGCGTGCCCAGGTCACCGAGCTGCTTGCCACCTACGGCATCGACGCTGTGGGACTCCATCCCCGTCGCCGACGTGAAGGCCGCCCAGGCGGCCGGCAAGAAGCTCGGTTGGGACGTCGTCCTGAAGGCGACGGCCGAGGGTCTGCGTGAGCGTCCGGACCTCGCCCACGTGTGGCGCAACATCGACACCAACGCGGAGATGCGTTCGGCCTGGGATTCCCTGTCGGCCATCGTCAAGGACCCGAGTGCCGCCGACTTCGTGGTGCAGAAGAACTCCGCGCCTGGTGTGCCCGTCGCGATCCGCAGCCTCGAGGATCCGCTCTTCGGTCCGGTGGTCTCCTTCGGGATCAGCGGCCCGATCATCGACCTGCTCTCCGACCGCTCCTACCGGATCCCGCCCCTGGGCGAGCGTGACATCTCCGCCATGGTGCGCGAGGTGAAGAGCTCACCGATCCTGTTCGGCTACCGCGGGGCCGAGCCGATCGACGTGGCGGCGATCGAGCGGCTGATCGGCCGGGTCGCTCAGATGCAGAACGATCTCCAGCAGCTGAGCACGCTCGAGCTCTCCTTGGTGCTGGCCGGAACCGACGGGGCCACCGTGCTCACCGCCTCGGCCAGGGTCGCACCAGTGGCCGATCCACGCTCCGACATGTTCGCCCGCCGGCTGCCCGACCACCCGGGTGACACGGTTCCGCAATAAGGCAGACTGACGATCGTGCGCAGCCCCCGCCCGATCGACGAGCTCGACCGCTCACGTGACCTCCGCAAGGCCATCGACCGCACGGGCTACTACCCCGAGGTCGTGGCGGACGCCGTGAACGGAGCCGTCGCCGACGAGCAGGTGACGTCGTTCTACGTGCACCACGAGCCGACGTTCGAGCGCGACGAGGTGCGCCGCCACCTGAGCGTCGTGGTGCTCACCCCGAGCCGGCTGATCCTGGCCCACACCGACGAGCATGCCGGCGACGACCTCCTGCCCGAGCCCTACACGTCCACGTCCACCGAGGCGGTCAGCCTGACGGCGGTGAAGTCCGTCGTCGTCACTCGGATGACTGCGAACCCCACGGCTGGCCCACGCCCGCCCGCCGAGGCCGTGATGACCATCGGCTGGGGCGGCGTCAGCCGCCTCGACCTCGAGCCCGCCGGGTGCAGCGACCCCCAGTGCGACGCCGACCACGGCTACACCGGGGTGCTCGCCTCCGACGACTTCTCCCTGCGCGTCTCCGCAGCGGCCGACGGCAAGGACGCCGTCGCCGGACTGCTCGCCTTCGCTGCGGCGCTCTCGGCCGCCACCCAGCACTGAACGGTGCATCGGTGAGCTCCTTCGTCGAACCCGCCTACGGACGGCGTTCGTTGGCCGACGTTGTCCCGGCGATCGCCGTGGCGCTCGGCACGCCGATCGGCCCGGCCCCCAGCGGGCTCGTGCTACCCGAAGCAGCGTCCTACGTCGCCTTCCTGGTCGACGGGCTCGGCGCGCGACTGCTCGAGCGCTACGCGCACGCGGCCCCCTACCTCGCCGGCCTCCTGGCCGCTGCCGGTGCCGAGGGCGCGGGCACCGCCGGAGTGCCCTCCACCACCGCCACCAGTCTGTCCTCGTTCGGCACCGGCCTGACGCCCGGCACCCACGGGCTGGTCGGCTTCACCGCGCGGGTGCCCGGCACCGACCAGCTGCTCAACCACCTGTGGTGGGACCAGGACGTCGACCCGCTCGAGTGGCAGCCCCACCCGACGGCCTTCGCCGCGCTGACCGCCGCCGGTGTGCGCACGACGGTGGTCAACAAGCGCGAGTTCGAGACGTCCGGCCTCACGGTGGCCTCGTCACGCGGCGCCGACTTCGTAGGGGCCGACAAGGTGGGGGAGCGGATCGCGGCAGCAGTGGGCGCCTCGGTCTCCCGACCGTCGTTGACCTACCTCTACGACAGCGACCTCGACTGGACCGGTCACAAGTGGGGAGTCGCCTCCAGCCAGTGGCTGCAGCAGCTGGCCATGGTCGACGCCGAGGCCGAGCAGCTGCGCGAGACGCTGCCCTCCGACGTCCGCCTCGTCGTGGTGGCCGACCACGGCATGGTCGATTCGCCGGCCGAGAACCGCACCGACGTCGACGAGCACGCCGAGCTGCTCGACGGGGTCGCCCTGTTTGGCGGCGAGGCGCGCTTTCGTCATCTCTACTGCCGCAGCGGTGCCGTCGACGACGTGCTGGCCACCTGGCGCGAACGCCTCGGCGACGTCGCCGAGGTGCTCAGCCGCGCCGAGGCGATCAACCGCGGCTGGTTCGGCCCGGTCGACACCTCGGTGCTGCCGCGGCTCGGCGACGTGCTCGTGGCGTGCCGAGGCGACCACGGGATCTTCTCGACCGAGCGCTTCGCCTACGAGAAGACCCTCGTGGGTCTGCACGGCTCGCTGACCGCCGACGAGATGATGATCCCCGTCCTCGTCGACTGATCCCGACGGGTTACTGCAGCTTCATGCGCGGCTCGCCGTTCACCAGGCCGGTGCCGGCGATGGTGCAAGCGCCCGCGCGCGGGACGCCAGCGTTGTAGGCCATCCGCACGCACGAGCGGGTGGCGAGCTGAGCCCAGTAGTTCGGGTGCAGCGACTCCTGGATGTAGTAGGGGCTTTCGCTGCAGCACGTCGACACGGTGCGGATCTGGTTGACCCACTCGGTCTGGTCGACGGCACCGGCCGACGTCCAGCTGGCGATCCCCTTCTCCTCGTAGAGGCCGACCGTGCTCTCGCAGAGGCGACGGCCGTTGAAGGCCGAGGAGAGGTTCAGGACCTTGATGTTGGTCAGCCCCGACTGCGTCGCCGCCGCGGTGACGGTGTTGTTGATGGTGGGCAGGGCGTAGTCGTTGGCCCAGTTGGCGTCGGCGTCCCAGAACCCGCACCCACCGGTCGACTGCCTCGTGTAGCCGCTCTGGGCGTAGCGGAACCCGCTGGCCCGCGGGATCGGCGAGGGGTAGGTCTGCGCCATCAGCGTCCAGGCGGAGTCGGCGTAGCCCGCGTTGCGCATCGCCGTGCGCACGTTCTGGAAGGCGCCAGCGATCCGCGTCCGGACGGCGCTGATGTTGGCGGAAGTGAAGTTGGCGGTGACCGAGCTGTCGTCGTTGCAGTAGTCCTTCCACCAGCTCGGGGAGGACAAGAAGTCGACCACACAGCTCTGCACGATCGAGGCGAAGTTGAAGTCGTTGCCGCCGATGGAGACGACGACCATCTGCACGTTGTGGGTGGTCGCAAAGGACTGCAGGGCCTTGGCCTGGCCGACCTTGCCGCCGCCGAGGTCGGCGAAGTCGATACCGGGCTTGAAGTTGTCGCCGTTCGTGGTGCCCGTCGTGGCGCCCGAGCAGGCGAGGTTCATGCCGCTCACGCCGCCGCCGAGGTAGGCCTCGGCCGACTTGCTGCGGTGGCAGCGCTCGATGCTCTCGCCGGTTCCGTTCGCGTTGTCGAAGTACGCCGTCGGGCCGAGTGCGTCGGCCCGCGAGCTCGATGCGTTGCTGCTCCCGGCCCATCGCCCAGCCTCGCCGCTGATGTAGGAATCACCGAGGGTCACCACCCACGGTGCCCCGGCCCCGGGTCCGTCGGCGCGCGCCGGGGACGAGGAAGGGCCGAACGCGGTCAGCAGTGCGACCACGGTGAGCAGGGTGGCGAGCGCAGCACGACGTCGAGGCAGTTCAGGCATGGGGGAGATCTCCTGAGGTTCGAGAGTGGGGCATCTGCAACCTAGTGACCGACGTCATGTCTGGGGAAGACCCGAGGTGCGCTCGTGCCGGGCTTGCTGAGTCGAACGCTGGCCGAGATCGAGGTGCTGCAGCTCACAGTGGTCTGGGCCCACGCGCATCCCGAGCTGGACCCGGTGACCGGCCGTCCGGTCCCGATGCGGGCGGTCTCGAACGAGGCGTTGGCAGCGCACTACGCCGGGCTCGATCCCGAGGAGCCGCTGGACTCCCCGGCGTGGGCGGGGTTGCCGTCGATCGCGTGGGACGCCGATGCCGGGTTCGCGGGCGCAGCCAACCTGTCCACGACTTCAGCCCGTGGCCTGTTGCGTGACGCGTTGACGCTGGCCCACCGTCTCCCACTGGTGTGGCGACGCGTGTGTGCCGGGCTGGTGCCGGCGTGGCGGGCCCGACAGATCGCGACCGCGGTCGCCGGTGCCCCCGACGACGTGTGCGTCTACCTCGACCAGAGCGTCGCCGACCGCGCCGAGACCCTGGGCCACATCGGGCTGAACCGGCTCATCGACGAGGCGATGATCCGGCTCTACCCCGAGGAGGTCGAGGCTGCCAGCCTGGAACGCCTGGCCCGGATGCACGTCACTCTCGACGAGCACGTCACCCACACCGGCCTGGTCGGACTGGACGCGGTGGGGGAGTACGCCGAGCTCCACGACCTCGACCACACCCGTATCGATCCGGGCTCTGCCGGCGGCTCGGCATCTGGCCCTGCCCGGCCGGTGCGGCGGGTCGACCTGACCGTGCACCTGAGCGCAGAGACACTGAGCGGTACCGACCCCGTCGCGGTCGCCGACGGACACCCGGACCACGTCAACCCCCACGCCCGCGGCGGACCCACCCCCACCGACCCGATGATCGCCCTGTGCCGACATCACCACCGACTCAAGACCCACGCCGGCTACCAACCACGCCTGATCGAACCCGGCATCGTGCACTGGACCACCCCCCACGGCTACCAGTACCTCGTCACCCCCGACGGCACCCGACCGCTGTAGGTCAGCCGAAGGGCAGCGGTTCGGGGGCGAGCGAGACCGCGCGCGCCCGATCGGCTGTGAGGCCGCGACGGTGGTGCTGACGGCAGAGCACCTCGTAGGCGACGTCGGCCGGTGGGCCGCCCTGCTCCTCGACGTCGCCGACCACGATCACCTCGCCCTCGGTGACCATCACGCCGTCCTCGGTGCGGGCGTTGTGGGTGGCGCGCTTGCCGCACCAGCACAAGGCCTCGACCTGCAGCACGTGCATCCGGTCGGCCAGCTCGACCAGCCGTTGGCTTCCCACGAACAGGTCGGTGCGGAAGTCGGTGAGGATGCCGAACGCGAACACGTCGATCTGCAGCTCGTCGACCACCTTGGCCAGCTGGTCGATCTGCGGACGCGAGTAGAACTGGGCCTCGTCGCAGATCAGGAAGTCGATCCGCGCACCGTGGGTGAGTGCGTCGACGACGTAGCGCCAGAAGTCGAACTCGGCGTCGACCTCGATCGCGTCGTGGGTCAGCCCGAGCCGGCTCGACAGCACGGCCTCGCCGGCCCGGTCGTGCGCGGTGAAGATCCGGCCGATGCCGACCACGGACCGCGTGGTTGTGGTTGGTCTGCAGCGCCAGGGTGCTCTTGCCGGAGTCCATGGTCCCGGTGAAGAAGTGCAGTTCCGCCACCGATCAGGTCTCCTGCTCGGGGATCGCGGCGTCGGTGAAGAGCTCCTCGCTCTGCAGGATCTCGGCCTCGAGAGCGTCGTCGAAGTCGGCAGCGACTTCGCTCGGGCTGCCGCGGACGCGGTCCGAGGGTGCTGATGGCCTTGTCGATGGCGCGGGAGACATCGATGGTGCAGGCGGCCTGCACGTAGGGCTTGGTCACCTCGCGGGCGACGTACTTGGCCACGAAGCGGCGCAGCTCGCCCTCGACGTTGGCGGCGTGCTGGGTGATCGAGGCGCGCAGCCCCTGCGCCTTGAGGCGGATGACGACCTGGTCGGTGCTCGGCGGCACCACGTCGAGGACGATCTTGAGGTCGGCGTGTGCGTTCGCCACGAGGGTCAGCGGCACCACGATGTCGGCGACGAAGCGGTGCTTGTCCATGCCGAGGTCGATCACGAACTCGAGCGAGACCGGGAGATCCATCCGGAACGTCACGGGGGAGAGCGACGTCCGCTCGCCGACGGCCGAACCGATCGCGCCGCGAGCGGTGATCTTCACGAGCCGACCGGGACCAACGCCCATCGGGCCGACGTCGATCGGTTGGCCGGCGAGCACGTTGATGCCCGCGAGCACCCGCTCGGTCGTCACGGCAGTGGTGAAGAACCGGGTGCCCCAGTCGGCGTAGCTGATCTCGGCGTCACCCGGGGCCGCGTCGTGCGCCACGGTCAGTCTTCCGGGTCGTCGAGGCGAGCGAGCCAGGTGGCGAGGCGTTCGACGGCGGTCTCGAACTCGGGGTGCGAGTCGGTGAATGCCTGGAGCTGCTCGGCGAGCCACGCCAAGGTGACCTCCTCGTCACCCCGGCGCTTCTCGAGCTCCTCGATACCGCGGTCGGTGAAGTACATGCGTGCTGGCGCCGCGCTCAGGCGAACGCCTGGTCGAGCAGGTCCTTCTGCTCGGCCATGTGTCGCTTGACCGTGCCGACCGACGGCGACGACGACTGCGCGCGGCTGACTCGCTCGACGGTGGCGTCGACGTCCGGCCACACGTTGAGCTGGTAGTCGGGCCACGGACCATTGTTGGCCGGCTCGTCCTGCACCCAGCGCACCTGCTTGAGGTGCGGGTAGCGGGCGATCTCGGCCTTGATCTCGTCGATCGGGCGTGGGTAGAGCTGCTCGACCCGCGCGATCGCGAACCGCTCGCTGTTCTCGCGCTTGCCGCGATCGACCATGAGGTCCCAGGTGACGCGGCCCGAGCACAGCAGCAGCGTGTCGACCTTGTCCTGGTCGGCCTCGGCGTCCCCGATGAACGGGCGGAAGGTGCCGTCGGTGAAGTCGCTCGGCTGCGAGGCGGCCTCCTTGCGCTTCAGCATCGACTTCGGCGTGAAGACGATCATCGGCTTGTGCGCCTCACCCAGCGCGTGGCGCCGGAGCAGGTGGAAGTAGGAGGCCGGCGTCGACGGCTGGGCCACCACGAACGCCTCGTCGGCCGCCATCTGCAGGAAGCGCTCGATGCGGGCCGACGAGTGGTCAGGCCCTTGACCCTCGTAGCCGTGCGGCAGCAGCAGGACGACGCCAGACTGCTGACGCCACTTGGTCTCGCTGGAGGTGATGAACTCATCGATGACCGTCTGGGCGCCGTTGACGAAGTCGCCGAACTGCGCCTCCCACAGCACCAGCGCATCGGGCCTGGCCACGGAGTAGCCGTACTCGAAACCGAGCGCGGCGTACTCGGAGAGCAGCGAGTCGTAGAGGTAGAACTTCGCCTGGTCCTCGGTGAGCGAGGCCAGCGGCGTCCACTCGTCGGCGTTGGTGCGGTCGATGATCGTGCCGAAGCGGGACACGAACGTGCCGCGACGCGAGTCTTGGCCGGCCAGCCGCACGGGACGACCGTCCATCAGCAGCGCACCGAGCGCGAGGATCTCGCCGGTGCCCCAGTCGATCGGGCCGTCGGTGATCGCGGCGGCGCGGCGCTGCAGCTGCGGCATCACCTTCGGGTGAACGGTGAAGCCCTCGGGCGGGGTGACGTAGGCGTCGGCGATCCGCTTGAGGCACTCGACCGGGATCGCGGTCTTGGTCTCGCCGCGCGTCTTGTCCGGGTAGTCGGGGACGGTGGTCCACTCCGGCGGGTCGGAAGAGGCGTCCTTCACCTCGGTGAAGACCCGCTCCAGCTGTTGCTGGTAGTCGGCGAGGACCTGCTCGGCCTCCTCGATCGTGATGTCGCCACGACCGATCAGCGACTCGGTGTAGAGCTTGCGCACCGAGCGCTTCTGCTCGATCAGGTCGTACATCAGGGGCTGGGTGTACGACGGGTCGTCACCCTCGTTGTGCCCGCGACGGCGGTAGCAGACCAGGTCGATCACGACGTCCTTGTTGAACGCCTGGCGGTACTCGAAAGCCAGCCGCGCGACCCGGATGCACGCCTCCGGGTCGTCGCCGTTCACGTGGAAGATCGGTGCCTGGACCATGCGCGCGACATCAGTGCAGTAGAGCGAGGAGCGCGACGAGCCAGGCGAGGTGGTGAACCCGACCTGGTTGTTGACGACCACGTGGATGGTGCCGCCGGTGCGGTAGCCACGCAGCTGGCTCAGGTTGAGCGTCTCGGCGACGACTCCCTGGCCGGCGAACGCCGCGTCCCCATGGACGAGCAGCGGCAGCACGGGGTAGAAGTCGGAGCCCTGGTCGAGCATGTCCTGCTTGGCGCGGGCGATGCCCTCGAGCACCGGGTCGACGGCCTCGAGGTGCGAGGGGTTGGCGGCGACCGAGACCTTGATGCGGTCACCCGAGCCGGCCACGAACTCGCCCTCGGCGCCGAGGTGGTACTTCACGTCGCCGGAGCCCTGGACCGTGCGCGGGTCGATGTTGCCCTCGAACTCGCGGAAGATCTGGGAGTACTTCTTGCCGACGATGTTGGCCAGCACGTTGAGCCGTCCGCGGTGAGCCATGCCCATCGCGACCTCGTCGAGGGAGGCCTCGGCAGCGGCCTCGCAGATCTCGTCGATCACCGGGATCGTCGTCTCGCCGCCCTCGAGGCTGAACCGCTTCTGACCCGACGAACTTCGTCTGCAAGAAGGTCTCGAACGCCTCGGCCTGGTTGAGCTTGAGCAGGATCCGCAGCTGCTCCTCGCGGGGAGTCTTCTCGTGCGGCCGCTCGACGCGCTCCTGGATCCAGCGGCGCTGCTCGGGGTCCATGATGTGCATGTACTCGATGCCGGTGGTGCGGCAGTAGGAGTCACGCAGGATGCCGAGGATCGTGCGCAGCTTCATGAACGGTCGCCCCGCGCCGCCGAAGGAGCCGGTGGCGAACTCGCGGTCGAGGTCCCAGAGGGTCAGCCCGTGCGACTCGACCTCGAGGTCGGGGTGGCTGCGCTGGCGGTACTCGAGCGGGTCGGTGTCGGCCATGATGTGGCCGCGCACCCGGTAGGCGTGGATGAGCTCGAGGATGCGGGCCTGCTTGCTGATGTCGTCGTCGTGCGACGTCGCGATGTCGGAGCCCCAGCGGATCGGCTCGTAGGGGATGCGCAACGACCGGAAGATCTCGTCGTAGAAGCCTTCGTCGCCGAGCAGCAGCTGGTGCAGACGCTTGAGGAACTCACCCGACTGTGCGCCCTGGATGACGCGGTGGTCGTAGGTGGAGGTCAGGGTCATGACCTTGGAGATGCCGTTGCGGGCGATGGCGTCGGCCGAGGCGCCCTGCCACTCGGCGGGGTACTCCATCGCGCCGACGCCGATGATCGCGCCCTGGCCCTTCATCAGCCGCGGCACCGAGTGCACGGTGCCGATGCCGCCGGGGTTCGTCAGGCTGATCGAGGTGCCCCTGAAGTCGTCGACGGTGAGCTTGTTGTCGCGCGCCTTGCGGACGACGTCCTCGTAGGCGGTCCAGAAGGCCGCGAAGTCCATGTTCTCGGCGGCCTTGATGGCCGGCACGAGCAGCTGGCGCGAGCCATCGGGCTTGGGGACGTCGATCGCCAGGCCGAGGTTGATGTGCGCCGGGGTGATCAGGTTGGGCTTGCCGTCGACGACGTCGAAGCCGACGTTCATCTCCGGCATCGAGCGCAGCGCCCGGATCAGCGCGAACCCGACCAGGTGCGTGAAGGAGACCTTGCCACCACGAGCTCGAGCGAGGTGGTTGTTGATGACGGTCCGGTTGTCCCACAGCAGCTTCACCGGCACCGAGCGGACAGACGTCGCGGTCGGCACTGTGAGCGAGATGTCCATGTTCTGCACCGTGCGCGCCGGGGCGCCGCGCAGGACCGTGTAGCTCGGCTCGTCGCTGGCCTCGGCGGGCTCGGCAGGCTGGGACTCCTTGGGAGTCGGGTTGCTGGTGGCCTTGGCCGGCTCGGCGGCCTTGGTCTCCGGGCGCGGCTCCGCCTTGGGTGCAGCCTTGGTTGCCTCGGTCTTCGGGGGGGCCTCGGTCTTCTTGGCCTCGGCCTTGGGTGACTGTGCCTTGGTCGTCTCAGCCGGGGTCGTCTCGAGCCTGGGCGGCCATCGTCGCGGTCGAGCCGTTGCTCGAGTCCTTCGTGGGGCCGCCGTTCTTGGAGGCCCCGTTCTTGAAGTAGGCCACCCACGTGGCGTCGACGCTCGAGGGATCGGCGTCGTACTGCTCGCGCATCTCCTCGACGAGCCACTCGTTGGCCCCGAAGTCGGAGCTGGGTTCGGTGGAGCTGGTGGAGTGGCCTGACGACTGCGGCACGGCTGGGTTCGCCTCTTCCGGATGCGCGTGTGAAGGTGGATGTGAATCGCGGTCAAGGCTAGACCCACACGCCAGCAAATGCGCGTTCACGGGGTGCCTTTCGTGCACCCTGTAAGCAGAGCCACACAGCCCGCCGTCCCGGTGGCCCAACCACACCCGTTCTTGGAGCTTCTTCCCCGATGTCTCGTCGCGCCGCAGCCGCCCTGACCTGCGCTGTCCTTCTGCTTGTTCCGCTCACTGGGTGCTCGAGCGACGATGACCCCGGGCCCGGTGCGCCGGGCTCGTCGAGCGGCGCTGGACCGGGCTCCGGCGAGAACCCGCCACTGGCCACGACGGCCTCCCTCGGCCGGGTCACCGGTGAGCTGGCCAAGCCGGTGAAGAGCCAGATCAAGAAGCGGGTCACCGCCGTCGTCGACGACTGGCTCGACGCCGCGTACGTCGCCGGCGACTACCCGCGCTCGACGCATCACGGACGCCTTCCCGCACTTCACCCGGGGTGCGAAGCGGCGAGCCACCAACGATGGCGACCTGATGAGCAACGCGGCGATCGGCTCGCGCATCGACTCGGTCCGCGCCCTGAACCGGCAGCTCAAGATCGATGTGCTGGCCGTCGAGCGACGTCCGGTTGCCGTGACCGCGCGGGTCGTGCTCGGCATGCGGGTCGACGGCGAGGTCGCGCGCCGAGAACGGGTCGCCGGCGCGTTGTACCTGACCTACGGCAACGGAGGCTGGCAGGTCTTCGGCTACGACATGACGAGGGGAGTCCTCTGATGCGGCGGCACGCGCTGAGCACTGCTGCGACCCGAACCACCGCCCGAGCCCACACCGCCGGCCGGTTGGCTGGGCTCGGCCTGCTTCTGGCCGGCTTCGGGTCATCGTCCCTGACAGCGGACCGGCGTCGACCCAGGCCGTGCTGGTGAAGTTCGAGCGGGCCGAGGGAGTCGCCCTCGATCGCAGACATCGTGTGGATCCTTGCTGTCGGGTCGGATGCTCGGCCTGGAGAAGACATGACGCGGGTGCGCGGGGACGCGCTGCAGCTGGTCGGCATGGACACCCGCACCGGCGCGGCGACGTCGATCGGCATCCCGCGCGACTCCTACGTGTCGATCCCGGGCTACGGTTCCGACCGCATCAACGCCTCGCTCGTGTACGGCGGGCCCCAGCTGCTGGGGGAGACCGTCGGCGACCTCGTCGGCATCGACCCCGACTACGTGTTCGTCACCCGGTTCCCGTTCTTCGAGCAGATGATCAACGACATCGGCGGCATCGAGGTGCGCAACCCCCGCGCCTTCTCCGACGAGAACCTCAAGCCGCAGGGCTTCCCCGTCGGCAAGGTCCGGCTCAACGGCTACACCGCAATGGCGTTCGCCCGCATCCGCAAGACCTTGCCGGGCGGCGACTTCGACCGCTCGGCCAACCAGCAGATCGTGCTGCGAGGGCATCCAGGCCAAGATCGCCGACAACGTCGACCGCCCAGGCTTCCTCGAGTCCGGCGTCCTCTCGGTGATCAAGCACATGCACACCGACGTCGGCCCGGCCGAGCTCTTCCGCATCGCGCACGCCGTCGCCCAGGTGAACCCGCGCAAGATCACCGGATGCGTCGTCACCGGCGGCTTCGCCAACATCAACGGCGCGAGCGTCGTGCTGCCCTACAGCGACCGGGCCCGCCGCTACGGCGACGACGCCCGCAACGACGCGGTCATCGACAACTGCTGAGCTGTCGGCCGTGTCACGCTGGTCAGCCTCGAGTGTCTCGGGCAGGCCGATGGAACTGCCACCCCGACGAGCTGCGCCAACATCAGCACATCGAGCCCCACCGCCGAAGCGGTGGGGCTCGAGTGATGAAGCTCGGGGAGCCGTGCGCAGCCGGTCAGACCGGCTGATGGTGGATCAGCGGAAGAAGACCTCGCCGTTGGCGATCGCCAGGTCGATGCCCGTGTTGGTGCCGGGCAGCTTGATCCGCAGACCGCTCAGGTGCTTGCCGAAGAACGGGTCGACGAGCGGGTCGAGGAAGCCCATGATCAGGCTGCCGCGCTGGCCGGTGTTGTCCTGGAAGTCGACCTCCTTGCCGAAGCCCAGGCCGGTCACCTCCTCGCCGTTGACCAGCAGTCGACCGATCTTCACCGACGGAACGCTCGTCACGCGGTGGTTCGGCTTGGCGCTCTTGAGGTCGACGCGGGCCACGAGGCCCTCGACCACAACGTTGGCCTGGAGCAGCTTGATCTTGCCGATCGTGGTCTGCACGAAGCCGTTGGCAGCCTTGCCCTGCTGGGCGCCCTTGTACTTGTACTCGACGCCACTGATGCTGAGCACCTCCGGGATACCGGCCGCGGCCACCTTGCTCGTGACGACGCGCTTGTTCGTGCCGTGGCAGGGCAGCGCGCGCTGGCCGACACCACCGAGCTTGAGCAGCCCGCCGAGGTTGGCTTCGAGGGCGGACATCTTCGAGCGGAAGACGCCGAACTGCACGGGGCGGCTGATCTGGGCCAGTGCGCGACCCAGCTGCAGGGTCGTGGCGGGGATGCCGAGCGAGGGAATGCCCTCGAGCGTGATCTTGAGGGCGTAGGCCTCCGAGTCGGCCGAGTTGGCCGTCTTCTTGCCGTACGCCTGGCCGAGGGCGATCTCACCGAGGCCGGGGATGACCAGCGGAACGCTGCCGATGACCTGGAGCAGGGCGTTCAGCGGCACCGCGACGGCCTCGTTCACGGCGTCGACCGGGTCGACTCCGAGGATGTCGAACAGAGTCTGGAGGGTTTCGGAGACCGGGTCGTCCTCGGTCAGCTGCAGCTCGAGACCTTCGTAGCCGAAGGACTGGCGGAAGCCGAAGCCTCCGTTGCCACGGTTCGCCTTGGAGTTGAAGAAGGCGTCTGCCTGCGACTGCAGGCCCTTGAGAACCAGTCGAGGCGTCGGCTGGCCGAGCAGCTCACCACCGAGCGACAGGTTCGCGAGGGTGTTGACGCCGCGCACACCGTTGACTGGGTGCCCTCGCGGTAGGTCTGGGTCGTGGAACGGCTCAGCGAGAAGTCGACGATGCTGCGCAGTTCCTCCGGCAGGAGGTTCGTCGAGATGATCGAATCCTCGGTGACTTCGCCAGTCCGACGCGACGCGTGCAGGGACGGTTGATCAGCGCGTCCTTGAGCGTGCGGATCTCGATGCCGCCGAGCAGCACCTTGGTGCCGAAGACGGTGGCGTTGTAGCCGAAGTCCGTCACGGCATTGTTGTTAGCGGGGGCGACCTTGGTGGTCACGGTTGCCGGGGCCGCGGTTGCCGTGGGGGCGAATGTCCCCGCGGTGACCGTGGCGAGGCAGGCGAGGCCGACAATGGCGGCCTTCGTCATCGCCTTGGGCATGGGTGGGCTCCTTCGAGACTTCGCGAACCTGGCCCACCCGATTGGGTTGCGTTCGACGGGGGATGAGCACGGAGGGACTGTGCTCGGGGGTGAACGTACAACAACAACGCGGCCCGCGTACGCGTGTTACGCCAATTAGAGCGAAGTTGCAACTGGTCCAGACCTGCCCGGCTGCCGTCGGATGGCGGCTGTGAACGGTGGGACGCACGGTGAAGCAGAGGTGAGGGCGGTGGCGAGGCGAGGGGTGGACGGGATGAGATCGGGGCGCCTCCGGCAGGATTCGAACCTGCGGCACCTGGTACCGGAAACCAGTGCTCTATCCCCTGAGCTACGGAGGCACGCGCCCTTCGGCGCACCCGAACCCTAGCCGTCGATATCGGTGCAAAGGAAACCGGAACCCGCCGATACGCTGGAGCGGTGAATCCCGCGCAGCTGTCCTCCGTCATCGTCGATGCCCTCCGGGCGCTCGTCGAGCGAGGCGAGCTCGTGCTTCCCGACGGGGTCCCGGCCCAGGTGACCATCGAGCGGCCCCGGGAGAAGAGCCACGGCGACTACGCGACCAACGTCGCGCTGCAGCTGGCCAAGAAGGCCGGCACCAACCCGCGGGCTCTCGGCGAGCTCCTCGCCGCCGAGCTGCTCACCTCGGACGGCGTGGCGGCGGCAGAGGTCGCCGGCCCCGGGTTCCTCAACATCACGGTCGCGGCCGCAGCCCAGGGTCAGGTCGCCACGGACGTCGTCGCCGCCGGCACGACGTACGGCTCGTCCGACTTCTTCGCCGGCGAGAAGATCAACCTCGAGTTCGTGTCGGCCAACCCGACCGGACCGCTGCACATCGGCGGCGTGCGCTGGGCTGCGGTCGGCGACGCGCTCGGCCGGATCTTCACGATGACCGGTGCCGAGGTCACCCGGGAGTACTACTTCAACGACCACGGTGCGCAGATCGACCGGTTCAGCCGCTCGCTGCTCGCCAGTGCTCTGGGTCAGCCTGCTCCCGAGGACGGCTACGGCGGCGCCTACATCCACGAGATCGCGGCCGCGGTCGTGGCCGAACGGCCCGACGCACCCAGCCTGCCGACCGAGCAGGCCGTCGAGGCATTCCGTGCCGTCGGCGTCGACATGATGTTCGCCGAGATCAAGAAGTCGCTGCACGACTTCGGGGTCGACTTCGACGTCTACTTCCACGAGGACGAGCTGCACAAGAGCGGCGCGGTTGAGGTTCGCCGTTCAGCGGCTGACCGAGCTCGGCAACACCTACGAGCAGGACGGCGCCCTCTGGCTGGCCACCGAGAAGTTCGGTGACGACAAGGACCGCGTGATCATCAAGTCCGACGGCAACGGGGCCTACCTGTCGGGCGACCTGGCCTACTACCTCGACAAGCGCAGCCGCGGCTTCGACCGCTGCTTCATCATGCTCGGCGCCGACCACCACGGTTACGTGCCTCGGCTGATGGCGATGTGCCAGGCCTTCGGCGACACCCCGCACGTGAACCTCGAGGTCCTGATCGGCCAGATGGTCAACCTGCTGCGCGACGGCGAGCCGATGCGGATGTCGAAGCGGGCAGGCACCGTCGTCACGATCGACGACCTCGTCGAGGCGATCGGCGTCGACGCCGCCCGCTACGCCCTGGCGCGCTACTCCTCCGACTCGCCGATCGACCTCGACCTCGACCTGTGGGCATCGGCGACCAACGACAACCCGGTCTTCACGGTGCAGTACGCCCACGCCCGCGTGTCCAGCCTGCTGCGCAACGCCGCGGACCTCGGGGTCGATCGCAGAGTCGCACCCGGAGCTGCTGACGCACGAGAAGGAGGGCGTGCTGCTGCGGTCGCTCGCCGACTTCCCGAAGGTCGTGGCCAGTGCTGCCGACCTGCGCGCTCCGCACCGGGTCGCGCGCTACCTCGAGGACCTCGCCGGCACCTACCACCGGTTCTACGACAGCTGTCGGGTGCTCCCGCGCGGCGACGAGGAGACCGGCGACCTCCACCGAGCACGGCTCCTGCTGGTCGACGCGACCCGGGTGGTGCTGGCCAACGGCCTCGGCCTCCTCGGCGTCAGCGCGCCGGAGCGGATGTAGAGGTGACCCACGAAGCAGGGTGGGCCCACGCGCCCGGAGCGCTGCGCGGCCCGTCGTGGCTGCGCGAGCCCGCCGACCCCAACGCCCTGGTCAGTCGACTGTGGTCCACGACGACGCACAAGACCCACGCTGGTGAGCTCGTCGTGGGCGGAGTGCCGGTGGCCGACCTGGTCGCCGAGCACAACACCCCGGCCTACGTGCTCGACGAGGCCGACTTCCGCGGTCGGGCGGCTGCCTTCCGCGACGCGTTCAGCGCCTACGACGTCTACTACGCCGGCAAGGCGTTCCTCTGCACCGAGGTCGCTCGGTGGATCTCCGAGGAGGGCCTGCACCTCGACGTCTGCTCGAGCGGCGAGCTGACGGTCGCCCTCGCGGCCGGCTTCGACCCGCCGAAGATCGGCTACCACGGCAACAACAAGACCTACCCCGAGCTGCGCCGCGCCGTCGCGGCCGGCGTCGGGCGGATCGTCATCGACTCGTTCGTCGAGATCGAGCGGCTCGCCCAGATCACGGCCGACCTCGGTGCCAGCCAGACGGTCATGATCCGCGTCACCGCGGGCGTCGAGGCGCACACCCACGAGTACATCGCCACCGCCCACGAGGACCAGAAGTTCGGCTTCTCGATCACCAGTGGCGACGCCTTCGAGGCGGTACGTCGTGTCCAGGCGGCCGCCGGGCTCGAGCTCGCCGGGCTGCACTCCCACATCGGCAGCCAGATCTTCGACTCGTCCGGCTTCGAGGTGGCGGCCCGACGAGTGCTGGCCCTGCACGCCCGGGTCAGCGACGAGCTCTCGCTCGTCATGCCCGAGATGGACCTCGGCGGCGGCTTCGGCATCGCCTACACGACCCAGGACGACCCGTCCGACCCTGCGCAGCTGGCGACCGAGATGAGCAAGATCGTCGAGCACGAGTGCCGCTCGCTCGGGGTCGCCGAGCCGCGGCTGTCGATCGAGCCAGGTCGCGCCATCGTCGGTCCGGCGATGTGCACCATCTACACCGTCGGCACCGTCAAACCGGTCAGCCTCGACGGGGGCGCGGTGCGCACCTACGTCTCGGTCGACGGTGGCATGAGCGACAACATCCGCACCGCGCTCTACGACGCTGACTACTCCTGCACCCTCGCCAACCGCGCTTCCGAGGCGGTGCCGGTGCTGGCCCGGGTGGTCGGCAAGCACTGCGAGGCCGGTGACATCGTCGTGCGCGACGAGTTCCTGCCCGGGGACGTCGCTCCCGGTGACCTGGTCGCCGTGCCCGGCACCGGCGCCTACTGTCGCTCGATGGCCTCGAACTACAACCACGCGTTGCGTCCACCGGTGATCGCGGTGCGGGACGGCGCTGCGCGGGTCGTCGTCCGACGCGAGACTGAGGACGACTTGTTGGCAACGGACGTAGGTGTCGGATGAACGAGTCTCGCCCAGGCATGGCGCCGGACTCACCGGTGAGGGTGGCCGTCCTCGGCTGCGGAGTCGTCGGCTCGCAGGTGGTGCGACTGTTGCTCGAGCAGCAGAGCGACCTCGCCGAACGGGTCGGTCGTCCGGTCGAGCTGGCCGGTGTCGCGGTACGGCGCATCGATGCTCCCCGCGACGTCGAGATACCCGACGGTCTCATCACCACCGACGCTGCGGCTCTGGTCGCGCGCGACGACGTCGACGTCGTCGTCGAGGTCATCGGCGGCATCGAGCCGGCTCGCACGCTGATCCTCTCCGCCCTCGAGCACGGCGCGAGCGTCGTCAGCGCCAACAAGGCTCTGCTCGCCGAGGACGGCCCGACCCTGTTCGAGGCCGCCGAGAAGGCCGGCCGCGACCTCTACTACGAGGCGGCCGTCGCCGGAGCGATCCCGATCCTGCGTCCGCTGCGCGAGTCTCTGGCCGGCGACCGGGTCACCCGAGTGCTGGGCATCGTCAACGGCACCACGAACTTCATCCTCGACAAGATGGACAGCTCCGGCGCCGGGTTCGCCGAGGCGCTCTCGGAGGCCCAGGACCTCGGATACGCCGAGGCCGACCCGACCGCCGACGTCGAGGGCTTCGACGCCGCGGCGAAGGCCGCGATCCTCGCCTCGCTCGCGTTCCACTCGCGCGTCACCGCCGCCGACGTGCACCGCGAGGGCATCTCGGAGGTCACCGCGGCCGACGTGCAGTCGGCGCGCGACATGGGCTGCGTCGTCAAGCTGCTCGCCATCTGCGAGCTGCGCACGACCGAGGAGGGCGACGACGGGCGGAGCGAGGCCGTCGCGGTGCGCGTGCACCCGGCGATGATCCCGCGCACCCACCCGCTGGCCAGCGTCCGAGGGGCCTACAACGCCGTGTTCGTCGAGTCGGACGCCGCCGGCCAGCTGATGTTCTACGGCCCCGGCGCTGGCGGGGCACCCACCGCCAGCGCGGTGCTCGGTGACGTCGTGACGGTCGCCCGCAACCGGGTCTCCGACACTCGGGGTGCCGGGGAGTCGGCCTATGCCGACCGAGCTGTCCTGCCCATGGGGGAGACCCGAACCCGCTACCACGTGGCGATCGACGTCGACGACCGCGCGGGGGTGCTCGCCACCGTGGCGCTGGCCTTCGCCGAGCACGACGTCTCGATCCAGACCGTGAAGCAAGAGGGCCGTGGAGACGACGCCCAGCTGGTCGTGGTCTCCCACTGGGCCACCGACGCCCAGCTCAGCGCCACGGTCGAGCACCTGCGCGAGCTCGACATCGTTCGCGAGGTCACTGCGGTGATGCGCGTCGAAGGAGGAGACGAATGACTCTCGACACCCGACGGCCCCCCACAGGTAGGGCTCGGGCTCATACCCACCAGTGGCGCGGCGTCATCGACGAGTACCGCGAGCTCCTGGAGATCCCGGAGGGCATTCCCGCAGTCACCCTGCGCGAGGGCGGCACCCCGCTGGTGCACTCCGAGTGGCTCTCCGGCCTGACCGGTGCCGAAGTCTGGCTCAAGGTGGAGGGCAACAACCCGACCGGCTCGTTCAAGGATCGCGGCATGGCTGCCGCCATCTCTGTCGCCAAGGCCGAGGGAGCCCAAGCCGTGGTCTGCGCGTCCACGGGCAACACCTCGGCCTCGATGGCCGCATACGCCGCCAAGGCCGGGCTCAAGCCGCTCGTGCTCGTGCCGGAGGGCAAGATCGCGGCCGGCAAGATGGCGCAGGCCATCGTGCACGGCGCCCAAGTGATCATGGTGCGCGGCAACTTCGACGACTGCCTCACGATGGCTCGCGGTCTTGCCTGGGACTACCCGGTGGCCCTGGTCAACTCGGTCAACCCGGTCCGGCTCGAGGGCCAGAAGACCGCGGCGTTCGAGATCGTCGACTACCTCGGCGACGCCCCCGACTACCACCTGCTGCCGGTCGGCAACGCCGGCAACATCTCGGCTTACTGGCTCGGCTACTGCCAGTACGCCCAGATCGGCATGGCGACGAAGACCCCGGTGATGCGCGGGTTCCAAGCTGCCGGCGCTGCGCCGTTGGTCACCGGTCATCCCTTCCCCGACCCCGAGACCAAGGCGACTGCCATCAGGATCGGCAACCCGGCCTCCTGGAAGCTCGCCGAGGCCGCGGCGGCGGAGTCGGCTGGCCGTTTCGCATCGGTGACCGACGAGCAGATCCTCGCCGCGCAGCGCGAGCTCGCCTCGCACGACGGGGTGTTCGTCGAGCCGGCCTCGGCCGCGGGCATCGCCGGGCTGCTGCAGGAGTTGGCTCAGGGCGAGTCGTACTCCGGCAGCACCGTCGCCATCACCGTGACCGGTCACGGCCTCAAGGACACCGCGACCGCGCTCGAAGGTGTCGGCCCGCTGGTCGACGTCGTGGTCGATGCCGACGTGGCTGCTGCAGCGGCCGCAGCCGGCCTGGCCTGAGTTCCCGGAGATGCAGGTGACCTTCGTCGACGGGCCGGTGCGCGTCTTGGTTCCGGCCACCTCGGCGAACCTCGGGCCTGGCTTCGACGCCCTAGGCCTTGCGCTCGATCTGCACGACGTCCTCGAGGGCGAGGTGCTCGACTCCGGTCTCCAGATCGAGGTGGAGGGTGAGGGCGCAGGTTCGGTTCCTCTTGACGAGAGCCACCTGGTGGTGCGGTCGATGCACGCTGCCTTCGACGCCCTGGGTAGACGGCCGCCGGGCCTAAGACTCCACTGCCACAACGTGATTCCGCACGCCCGCGGCCTCGGGTCGTCGTCCGCAGCCATCGTCGGTGGGCTGGCGCTGGCGCGTGCGCTGGTCGGCGACGGTGACGCGCTGCTCGACGATCTCGCGCTGTTCCGGCTGGCCGCGGAGATCGAAGGTCACCCGGACAACGTCGCACCGGCTTGCTTCGGTGGCTTTGTCGTGGCTGGCCACGACGACGAGTTCTTCGCGGTCCGCGCCGCGATCGCGCCTGAGGTCGGCGCCGTGGTGTTCGTGCCTCCGAACGGCGTGGAGACCGAGGTCGCCCGCGGTCTGCTCCCTGCCGAGGTGCCGCATCGAGATGCTGCGGCCAACGCCGGCCGCGCTGCTCTGCTGGTGGCTGCCCTGGCCGCACGTCCCGACCAGCTGCTGCTGGCCACCCGCGACTTGCTGCACCAGGAGTATCGGCGTCCGGCCATGCCGGACAGCCTTGCCTTGGTCGACGTGCTTCGCGGCGAGGGCGTGCCGGCCGTGGTCTCGGGTGCCGGTCCCACGGTGCTGGCGTTCACCCACCACGGGGGTCACGATGCCGAGGAGCTGATGGGTCGCTGCCCCCAGGGCTGGGTCGCGCGCTCGCTCGCCATCGACGTGCGGGGTGTTCGGGCCGGCTGACCGGTGGTGCGGTGCTAGATTGGCGCTGCGCCGATTGAGGCGTGGCGCCACGGCGCCGTTCGGTCGTCCCGTCTGATCGAGGACGACACAGTCGCGGTCGGGACGTCCGGCCCGCTCACACACGTACTTGACGTGGAAGGACTCACGTGACCGAGACCCTCGACCTTGGCGAACATGGCGAACATGGCGACGCACCCCCTCGCGAGCTGGCCAAGAAGCCCCGCGCGAAGGCAGGCGGACTCAACTCGATGCTGCTGGCCGACCTGAAGGCGATGGCGGGGGGAATGGGCATCGCCGGGGCCGGTTCGATGAAGAAGGCCCAGCTCGTCGACGCGATCAAGGGCGCCCAGTCGGGCGCTTCGAAGCAGCCGGACAGCTCACCTCAGCAGGACCGCCCCGCGAAGCAGGACCCGGCCACGAAGCAGGACCCGGCCACGAAGCAGGACCGGCCGGAGAAGCAGGACCGGCCGGACCAGAACAAGCAGGGCAAACAAGGCAAGCAAGAGAGCAAGCAGGACCAGCCCCCGGCCCGGGCCAAGGACCAGCAGCCCACGGATCAGCAGCCCACGGACCAGCAGCACACCGATCAGTCGGGCACCAAGGGCGGTCACCAGAACAGCAACCACGGCAGCAACCACGGCATCGACCACGGCAGCAACCATGGTGGGGATGACGGTGAGGATGGCGAGGGTCGCACCGGCCGGAACCGACGTCGCCGTGGACGCGACCGCAACCGTGCCGCCGGCCCCGGGCAGCCGGCAGGCGGCGGTGCGGGTGGGGGAGGTGCCGGTGGTGGTACCGGTGGCGGTGCCGGGGGAGGTGCCGGGGGTGGTGGCCACCGCAACGAGCCCGACACCACGATCCTCGAGGACGACGTGCTGGTGCCGGCCGCCGGCATCCTCGACGTCCTCGACAACTACGCGTTCGTGCGAACCAGCGGCTACCTCGCCGGTCCCGACGACGTCTACCTGTCACTCTCGATGGTCCGCAAGTACGGACTTCGCCGTGGTGACGCCGTCGTCGGCCAGGTGCGCCAGCCCCGCGAGGGCGAGCGCAAGGAGAAGTTCAACCCGATGGTGCGCATCGACAGCGTCAACGGGGGAGACCCCGAGGGCGTGCGCAGCCGGGTGGACTTCGACAAGCTGACGCCGCTCCACCCGACCGAGCGGCTCCGCATGGAGACCGGCCCCGACAACCTGGTCGGCCGGATCATCGACATCGCCGCGCCGATCGGCAAGGGCCAGCGCGGCCTGATCCTCTCGCCGGGCAAGGCGGGCAAGACCAAGGTGCTCCAGTCGATGGCTGCCTCGATCACCGCGAACAACCCTGAGTGCCACCTGATGGTCGTGCTCGTCGACGAGCGTCCCGAAGAGGTCACCGACTTCGAGCGCTCGGTGAAGGGCGAGGTCATCGCCTCGACGTTCGACCGGCCGGCAGTCGACCACACCACCGTCGCCGAGCTGGCCATCGAGCGGGCCAAGCGTCTCGTCGAGCTCGGCCATGACGTCGTGGTGCTCTTGGACGGTGTCACCCGACTGGGCCGCGCCTACCACTCTTCGATGCCGGCCTCGGGCCGAGTGCTCGCCGGTGGCGCCGACGCTGCAGCGCTCTACCCGCCGAAGAAGTTCTTCGGCGCTGCCCGCAACATCGAGGACGGCGGCTCGCTGACGATCGTCGCGACCACTCTGGTCGAGAGCGGCTCACCCATGGACGAGGTGATCTTGGAGGAGTTCCAGGGCACGGCCAACATGGAGCTCCGATTGCGTCGTGAGCTCGCCGACCACGGACTGTTCCCGGCCATCGACACTGTTGCCTCAGGCACCCGCAACGAGGAGCTGCTGATGGGCGAGGAGGAGCTGGCGATCGTCTGGAAGCTGCGTCGGGTGCTCGCCGGGCAGGACCCGCAGGCGGCGCTGGAGCTGCTGCTCGGGCGGATCGGCAAGACTCAGACCAACATCGAGTTCCTCATGCAGGTGCAGAAGACCACTCCGGGTACGAGGCAGGACGACTGACATGGCACGCATCGTGGTGGCCGACGACGACACCGACATCCGTGAGCTCGTCGAGTTCAAGCTGGCGAGCATGGGGCACCAGATCACGGCGGTCGGCGACGGCGCCGCGGCCTACGAGGCCTGTCGCGCCGAGCGCCCCGACCTGGCCGTGCTCGACGTGATGATGCCGGGCACGTCGGGGCTCGAGGCCATCAAGATGCTGCGAGCCGACCCCGACCTGCGCACCCTCCCGGTCATCCTGCTCACCGCCCGGGCGCAGGAGTCGGACGTCGAGAACGGACTCGACTCCGGGGCCGACGACTACATGACGAAGCCCTTCAGCCCACGTGAGCTGGGCGAGCGGGTCGAGGCGCTCCTGGCCTCTCGCGCCTGAGCCCGGCTCCGCCGACCCACGGCACTAGTCATTTCGGGGGGTCTGGACCGCCCGGATGGTCGGAGGGATTCGCCGGTCTCGAGACGGCGTGGAGGCTACGCTCGTCGGTGGGAGGAGTGTGCGGCGCCGCCGCATGCGCTGTGCAGCACGGCTCGAGCAGGACTCGACGTGGTGCACCGGGGGGAGGAGGGGCCGATGGCCACACCTGTGCGACGCCGTGGCCCGGGTCTGCCCGTCTCCCGGCTGGTGGCGCCCGTGATCTGGCGCGTCGGCGCACTGGTCCCGTTGATGGCCGCCATCTGCGTTTTCGGCGTCCTGGTCTCGACCCGTGCGGTCGACGACCTCATCGATGGCGTCGAACCGGTGGCGCGGGCGCACCAGCAGGTCAGCGAGAACGTCGCTGACCTCGAGCTGGCCGTCTCGGCGTGGGCCCGCACCGGCGACCCGTCGTGGCGCACGGCCTTCGCGACTGCGCTCGACGACCTTGCGCCGCACCTCGCAGCGCTGCAGGAGGCGGTCGCCGACGCCGATGAGCTCGAGCCGGCGGTGGCCAAGGAGCTCCGCACCGCCGAGACCTGGCTCGATGACTTCGCACGCGATCGGGTCGTGGCGGCCGGCGGTCCCGAGACGTTCGTGCAGGCACGGTTCGAGAGGGGGCAACGGCTCTACGAGGCCTACCGGACGGCCAGCTCGGCGACCGAGTCCGCGCTCGACCAGCGCCGACGGGACTCCGGCGAGTCAGCGATTCTGAGGTTCCGCATCACCATCGGCGCCGCGCTGCTCTTCATGGCGCTGTCGTGGGTCCTCGTCGGTCGCTCGCGCACCCGGCTGCTAGCCGAGCTCTCGGCTCCGCTGCTGGAGCTCGAGAAGGTCGTGCAGCGGATGATCCGCCCCGACCCGGACGTCAGAGCCGACGCCGAGCTCGGCCCCAAGGAGGTCCGCGCGATCGCTCTGGCGCTCAACGACTTCGCCGATGCCCAGTCACGGGCCCGCGCCGTGGAGGGCCGGATCCAGGACGAGCTGCACGTGCTCGACAGTGCCAAGGACGACTTCGTCTCCAACGTCTCCCACGAGCTGCGCACGCCCCTGACGACCATCGCCGGCTACCTGGAGATCATGGCCGACGAGTTCGAGGGCCGACTCGAGCCCCGGCACGAGCGGATCCTCGACGCGACCCGACGCAACGTCGTCCGACTGCGCTCGCTCATCGACGACCTGCTGGCGCTGTCCAAGGCCGAGCAGCGCTCGGCCCAGATGGAGGCGGCCGACGTCACCGCGATCGTCAACGACGCGGTCGTCGACGTCCGCATGACGGCGGCCCGGCGCTCGATCGCAGTCTCGGTGAAGGGCATCGACCGCGAGCTGATCGTCGTGGCCGATCGACCGATGCTCTACCGGGCATTCTTGAACGTGCTCACGAACGCCGTGAAGTTCAGCCACGACGGCGGCAGCGTGGACGTGACCATCACGCGGTTCGGGCCGCGTGTCGAGATCCGGATCACCGACCACGGCATCGGCATCCCGAGCAGCGAGCTCGACCGTCTCGGTACCCGCTTTTTCCGGGCCTCGAACGCCATGAGCAACGAGATCGCCGGCACGGGCCTGGGCCTACGTATCGTGCAGACCATCATCGACACGCACGCGGGCGACATCGTGCTGGAGTCGACCGAGGGGAAGGGCACCACCGCACTGATCCGGCTCTGGCTGCACCAGGAGGGCCTCGCCCACCTCATGTCCGATGACGGCGGAGCCAGGAATTCGGCGGCGCCGGACGTCGTTGTCTAGGATGGTCAGTCGGTTCCGGTTCACGTTTGCGCGCCGCGTGACGACCCGGAGCAATGAGAGGACGCCATGAAGAAGGACATCCACCCCGAGTACGTCGCCACCCAGGTCACCTGCACCTGTGGCGCCTCGTTCTCCACCCGCAGCACTGTCGCGTCGGGCGCCATCCACTCCGACGTCTGCTCGCAGTGCCACCCGTTCTACACCGGCAAGCAGAAGATCCTCGACACCGGCGGCCGCGTGGCCCGGTTCGAGGCCCGCTACGCCAAGAAGGCCGCTGACTCCAGCAAGTAGCTGCCCTCCGAGCGCCGACCCCCGAGCCTCTCGGGGGTCGGCGCTCGTCATTTCGGCGGCCAACTGGCCGGTTTGTCTGCCACCGCACGTCCGTCGTCGATGAAGGAGCTGGGCCCGTGTTCGAAGCCGTCGAAGGGCTGCTCGACGAGCACCGCGACATCGAGGGGCGCCTGGCCCAGCCGGAGACCCACGCCGACCCACGGCTGGCCAAGCAGCTGAACCAGCGATACGCCGAGCTGAGCTCGATCATCGGGGCCTGGCGGGATTGGCTGTCGATCGGCGACGACATCGGCGCGGCCCGCGAGCTGGCCGCCGACGACCCGGCCTTCGCGGCCGAGGTCGACGAGCTGGTCGAGCGGCTCCCGGTGGCGGAGGAGCGGCTGCGCCGACTCCTGGTGCCCCGCGACCCGACCGACAGCAAGGACGCCCTCCTCGAGGTGAAGTCGGGAGAGGGCGGCGAGGAGTCTGCGCTCTTCGCCGGCGACCTGTTGCGCATGTACACCCGGTACGCCGAACGTCGTGGTTTTGCGGTCGAGATCCTCGACGCCACCGAGTCCGACCTGGGCGGCTACAAGTCGGTCACGGCGGCGGTCAAGGCGAAGGGCGCCACCGAGCCGGGGAGTGCGCCATTCGGGCTGCTCAAGTTCGAGGGTGGGGTGCACCGGGTGCAGCGGGTGCCCATCACGGAGTCGCAGGGCCGCGTGCACACCAGCGCCGCCGGCGTCCTGGTGTTCCCCGAGGCCGAGCAGATCGACCTCACGATCGACGAGAACGACCTGCGAATCGACGTGTACCGCAGCAGTGGACCCGGTGGCCAGAGCGTCAACACCACCGACTCCGCCGTGCGGATCACGCACGTGCCCACGGGCATCGTGGCCAGCTGCCAGAACGAGAAGAGTCAGCTGCAGAACAAGGAGCAGGCGATGCGGATCCTTCGGGCTCGGCTGCTGGCCGCAGCCCAGGAGGAGGCGGACGCCGAGGCCAGCGCCGCTCGCAAGAGCCAGGTGCGCACCGTCGATCGCTCCGAGCGGATCCGCACCTACAACTTTCCGGAGAATCGGATCTCCGACCACCGCACAGGCTTCAAGGCCTACAACCTCGACCAGGTGCTCGACGGCGACCTCCAACCGGTGCTCGACTCCTGCCTCGATGCCGACCTGGCGGCCCAGCTCGCCGCGCTCGAGGACTGAGTCGTGGCATAACGCCGGTCGCTGGTGCGGGCTGCGGCCGACCGGTTGGCCCGGGCCGGGGTCGCCAGCCCCGAGCACGACGCGGCCGAGCTGCTGGCGCACCTGCTTGGTACGACGCGAGGCGCCCTCGCGGTCGTGGACGACGTCGCGCAGCGCGATGAAGCGGCCTACGAGGCATTGATCGGCCGGCGCGCCAACCGCGAGCCGCTGCAGCACCTGACCGGTGTCGCCTACTTCCGCCACGTCGAGCTGGCGGTCGGGCCGGGCGTCTTCGTGCCCCGCCCCGAGACCGAGCTCCTGGCCGGTTGGGCGATCGAGCACCTCGCCACGATGGAGCAGCCGGTGGTGGTCGATCTCTGCACCGGGTCCGGCGCGATCGCGAGGGCGATGGCCGACGAGGTGCCGCACGCCCGGGTTCACGCCGTCGAGCTCGACGAGGGTGCCCTCGCCTGGGCGGCCCGCAACCTCGACGGCACAGGGGTCGACCTGAGAGCCGGGTCGATGGTCGATGCCTTCGAGGACCTGGCCGGCACCGTCGACGTCGTGGTGTGCAACCCGCCCTACATCCCGCTCGAGGCGTGGGAGTCCGTGGCCCCAGAGGCGCGCGACCACGACCCGCACCTCGCACTCTTCTCCGGCGACGACGGTCTCGACGCCATGCGCGTGCTCGAACGGCGCGCGCGGGTGCTGCTTCGACCGGGTGGCCGGGTGGGCGCCGAGCACGCCGACGCGCAGGGCGAGTCCGCCCCCGACGTCTTCCGACGCCACCCGCACTGGACCGACGTCCGCGACCACGTCGACCTGGCGGGGCGCGCCCGCTTCCTCACGGCACAACATCTAGGGAACCTCTGATCGCCGCGGGCGACCCCCAGACGCCGCCCTGGCGGCACTCCGGCGGCGTTGCCGCCACTCTGAGACGATCCGGTCTGGCTTCGTGCCGGCGCCTTGCCGGAGCACCACCCGGACGACGCTGGCGGCCACCACCGTCGATCAGCGATCCCCTAGGCTGACCGGCGTGACGTCGGAGCGGTACCCCACCAGCACGCCCGAGGAACGCGAGGAGGCCGTCGAGGCCGCCACGATGGCGATCCAGCGCGGCGAGCTCATCGTGCTCCCGACCGACACGGTCTACGGCGTGGGCGCCGACGCGTTCGATCCCGAAGCAGTCGCCGACCTGCTCGAGGCCAAGGGCCGCGGCCGCACCATGCCACCGCCGGTGCTCGTCAGCAGCGCCACGACCCTCGACGCCCTCGCCAGCGAGATCCCGGGCTACGCGCGCGCCCTCATCGACGCCTTCTGGCCGGGTCCGCTCACCTTGGTCTGCAAGCAGCAGTCCTCGCTCCAGTGGGACCTCGGCGACACGCGTGGCACCGTCGCGGTGCGCATGCCCGACCACGAGCTCGCCCGCGACGTCCTGGAACGCACCGGGCCACTCGCCGTCAGCTCGGCCAACGGCACCGGGATGCCGGCCGCAACCGACGCCGACCAGGCCGAGCAGATGCTCGGCGCCTACGTCGCCGTCATCGTCGACGACGGCGAGTCGCCCGGGGGAGAGGCCTCCACGATCGTGGACGCCACCGGCAGCCAGGGGCGCGTGCTGCGCCGCGGCGCACTCAGCCTCGACCAGCTCAACGAGGTGCTCGAGCCACTTGGCGCGACCCTCACGGACGACGGCTAGTCCGTGCGTGAGTACCTCGTCGTCTTCCTGGTCGCCGCCGCCGTCACCTATCTGCTGACCGTGGTGGCGCGGGAGATCGCGCTGCGCACCGGCGCCGTCGCGGCGGTGCGCGACCGTGACGTGCACGCCGAGCCGATCCCCTACCTGGGCGGGCTGGCGATGCTCGGCGGTCTCGTCTCGGCGTACTTCGTCGCCAAGGAGCTGCCGTTCCTCAGCAACAGCGGACCCTTCACGTTCCCCGACGCCAAGGTCGTCATCCTCGCTGGAGCGCTGGTCTGCGGCGTCGGTGTGCTCGACGACATCTTCGACCTCGACGCCCTGACCAAGTTCGGGGGACAAGTGCTGGCCGTCGGCCTGCTCGTCTACTCCGGCGTGCAGTTCCGCTACGTCTGGGGCCCTGACGGCGAGCAGTTCTCGCTGGACACGAGCCAGGGAGCGCTGATCACTGCGCTTGATCGTGGTGGCTACGGTCAATGCCGTGAACTTCGTCGACGGGCTCGACGGACTCGCAGCCGGTGTGGTCGGCATCAGCGCGCTCGCCTTCTTCTTCTACTGCTACCAGCTGAGCAGCCTCAACGGCGTGAGTCGGGCGACCACCGGAGCCTTGCTCTCGGCCGCCCTGGCCGGCGCCTGTGCCGGCTTCCTCGCGCACAACTTCCACCCGGCGCGACTGTTCATGGGCGACAGCGGGTCGATGCTGATCGGGCTGGTGCTCTCGGCGACGGCGATCACCGTGACGACCCAGTTCGCAGCCGAGGACATCGCGCTCGGTGGGGACGGCGCCCGGTCCAGCTTCCTGCCGATGCTGCTGCCGGTGGCGTTGCCGATCCTGATCCTGATCGTGCCGCTCATCGACCTCGTCCTCGCCGTGGTCAGACGCACCCGGGCGGGGCGCTCGCCGTTCGCGCCCGACAAGCAGCACCTGCACCACCGGTTGCTGGAGATCGGGCACTCCCATCGCCGCGCAGTGATGATCATGTGGGCCTGGGCTGGGCTGATCGCCTTCGGCACCGTCATCGCCAGCCTCTACACCGGACCGAAGGTCTGGATCGCGCTCGGCTCCGGCACCGCGCTGACGTTGCTGCTGACCTTCGTGCTGCCGATCCTGCACCGCCCCACGTTCTTGGTCGAGGATGAGCTGGGGAAGACGTAGCGGGAGACATCGAGGCGCGTGGGAAGGACCCATGACGGGACCTAGAAGCACTGGACCCGAGGTGAGGCCTCCCGAGACTTTGTGATAGTTTTCACGAGCACCCAAGAAGTACCTGAGAGAACTCGTTCCACCGCCAGGATTCCCGTCCGATCCCGACCAGAACGGCCGCCAACGATGACGACCGCGACGATGTCCCACACCCGCTCCGGCGGGTTGCGCATCTTGTCCTGGTCGACCGGTGTGGTCATCGTCGCAGGCCTCGTCTTCGGCCTGGCATCGGCAGCGTGCTCGACGGTCAGACCGCCCTGGTCGGTGCGCTCGTGGGCGCTGGCCTGGTGGCGATGGTGCTGGCCTCCGGCACCGCCGTCGTCGATCTGGTCTCGCAGCTCGTGCCCGGCCTGTCGTTGATCGTCGCGATGCTGACCTACACCCTCGAGGTCGCGTTCCTCGCGCTCGTCCTGGTCGCCCTGCGCGGCGCCGACGACGTCGAGCAGACCCTGTCGCCGCAGTACTTCGCCGGGGCCGTCATCGCCGGTGCATTGGCCTGGACCGTGGTGCAGGTGGGGATGGCGATGTGTGCTCGGATCCCGGTCTACGACCTCGCCGCGCGGCTACCTGGGCAGGGCGTGACGGGACCGGCCGAGGGGAGTGAACGATGACCGACCCCGGCTGCTATCGTCCTGACCGCGATGAGGCAGCCCGACGACCAGCCCCGGGGCGATCCGTGGATGGCGTTCGGCTACCTCGTGTCGGGCGTTCTGCTCTACGGAGCGATCGGGTGGCTCCTCGACTGGTGGTGGCACACGAGCTTCATGGTGGCCATCGGCATCCTGATCGGTGCCGGACTGGGTACGTATCAGACCTGGGCACGATTCCGACCGCCCGACGACGATCATCCCGCTTCCTCCCCGCACATTTCTTCATGACCCAGATCTTCATGACCCAGATCTTGATGACTCAGATCTTCACGACCATGCCAGCAGCGATCACACAGGAGACAGAGTGAGCGGCCTCATCCTCCGCCTCGAGGGCGGCGAAGAGTTCACGCCCCCCAGCCCGGCCGACTTCGACCTGCCGGCGATCGGCGGCGGCACCTCGACGTTCGACTTCCTCGGCCAGGCCCAGGTCGCCGGAGTGACCAAGCCGATGGTGCAGATCGTGCTCGCCGCGATCCTGGTGTTCGTCCTGTTCTACGCGGCCTCGCGCAAGAAGGCGATGGTCCCGGGCAAGCTGCAGTACGTCGGCGAGGAGGCGTACGGCTTCGTGCGCAACTCGATGGGCCGCGACATCATCGGCAGCCACGACTTCCAGCGCTTCGTGCCCTACCTGTTCGCGCTGTTCTTCTTCATCTTGTTCAACAACTTGATGGCGACGATCCCGTTCATCCAGTTCCCGACCTTCTCCAGGTCCGGAATGGTCTACTCGCTGGCCATCATGAGCTGGCTGGTCTACAACGCGGTCGGCATCAGCAAGCACGGCCTGGTGGGCTACTTCAAGCTCCAGTCGGTGCCCGCCGGCGTCGGCGGTCCGATCCTCGCGCTGCTGATCCCGCTCGAGTTCATGTCGAACATCTTGGTGCGGCCGTTCACGCTGGCCCTGCGTCTGTTCGCCAACATGTTCGCCGGCCACCTGCTGCTCATCCTCTTCGCGCTGGGCGGCGAGTACATCCTCGCCCACCAGCCTCTCGGCTACGCCCCGGTCGGCATCTTGGCCTGGGTCCTGTTCATCGCCGTCGCGATGCTGGAGGTCCTGATCCAGTTCCTCCAGGCCTACGTCTTCGTCCTGCTGAACGCCATGTACATCCAGGGCGCTCTCGCGGACGAGCACTAGGTCCCACCCCTGAATTCACTGCTCAACCGCTCAACACACCTGTTGTAGTAACAACCGAAAGGAAATCGCCGTGGACGGCAACCTCAACATGATCGGTTACGGCCTGGCCGCCATCGGGCCAGGTATCGGTATCGGTCTGATCTTCGCCGCCTACATCAGCGGTGTCGCTCGCCAGCCGGAGGCCCAGAGCCGCCTGCAGTCGATCGCCATCTTGGGCTTCGCCCTCGCCGAGGCGCTCGCGATCATCGGTATCGCCCTCGCGTTCGTCCTCTAACGCAAGCCCGCCTGACGTAGGACCCGGGAAGGACCCGACATGCAAGCACTGATCGCGCCCCTCGTGGTGCGGGCAGCCGAGGAGGAGCACGAGCTCAACCCGCTCCTCCCGCACCCGATCGAGCTCATCCTCTCGATCGTCGTGTTCGGCATCCTCTTCTTCGCCGTGAAGAAGTTCGTCGTCCCGAACTTCGAGTCGACGTTCAACGACCGCACCAAGGCGATCGAGGGCGGCCTGGCCGCAGCCGAGACGAAGCAGGCCGAGGCCGACGCCAAGCTCGCCGAGCTCGAGAAGCAGCTGGCCGACGCTAGGCACGAGGCCGCGCGCATCCGTGAGGAAGCACGCGAGCAAGGCGCCCAGATCGTGGTCGAGATGCGTGAGCAGGCTCAGGCCGAGGCCACGCGCATCGTCGAGCACGGCAAGGCCCAGATCGAGGCCGAGCGCCAGCAGGCGGTCACCTCGCTCCGGGCCGAGGTAGGCACCTTGGCCACCACGCTGGCTGGCCGCATCGTCGGCGAGAGCCTCGAGGACGACGAGCGACAGGGTCGCGTCGTCGAGCGTTTCCTCGCGGACCTCGAAGCCGGGACTCCGGGAGCCAAGTGATGGACCTGCGCGGAGCATCGGCCGACGCCGTCGCGGCCCTCACCGACGAGCTCGACAGCACGCTGTCCAGCAAGTCGGCGGGCACGATCGCCGGCGAGCTCTTCACCGTCGCGGCGACGCTCAGCTCGGAGGGCGCGCTGCGCCGCTTCGCGACCGACGCCTCACTTCCGACCGAGGCCAAGACCGGCCTGGTCGGCGAGGTGTTCGGGGGCAAGGTCTCCGACGCCACGCTCGCGGTGCTCTCGTCGGCCGTCGGTCGACGGTGGACCGCGGGGCGCGACCTTGCCGACGCTCTCGAGCACCTCGGCGTCGTGGCACTGGTCAAGTCGTCGGGCAAGGACGCCGACCGACTGGCTGACGAGCTGTTCGCCTTCGCGCAGGCCGTCAAGGACAACCCCGAGCTGCGCGACGCCTTGGCCGACCCCACCAGGTCCACGGCGGACAAGCGTTCGCTCCTCGACACCCTTCTCGGTGGCAAGGCAACTGCAGCAACGATCGCGCTGGCTGCTCAAGCACTCGCAGGCACGCACCGCACCGTGACGGCAGCGCTCGCGGAGTACCAGAAGGTGGTCGCCGCAGTTCAGTCGCAAGGTGTCGCCACCGTGCGGGTGGCCCGGCCCCTGCCCGACGCCGAGGTTCGACGCCTGGGCGACGCGTTGGCCGCGCAGTACGGCCGCCCGGTCCACATCAACCTGCTGATCGACCCCGCGGTCATCGGCGGCATCAGTGTGGAGATCGGCGACGACGTCATCGACGGGACGGTCTCCAGCCGGCTCGACGACGCCCGTCGCCGCCTCGTCGGCTGAGCCGACACCCGACAGACGATCCAGCCCTAGACCTTTCGAAGACAGAAGAGAGAAGGCACCACAATGACGGAGCTCTCCATCCGTCCGGACGACATCCGCGACGCGCTGCAGAAGTACGTCGCCGAGTACAAGCCGGACGCGGCCAGCAAGGAAGAGGTCGGCCACGTTGCGGAGGCCGGCGACGGCATCGCCCGCATCAGCGGTCTGCCCTCGTGCATGGCCAACGAGCTGCTCGAGTTCGAGGACGGCACCCGCGGCCTGGCCCTCAACCTCGACACGCGCGAGATCGGTGCCGTCATCCTCGGTGACTTCGACGGGATCGAGGAGGGCCAGCCGGTCAAGCGCACCGGCGAGGTGCTCTCCGTGCCCGTGGGCGACTCCTACCTCGGCCGCGTCGTCGACCCGCTCGGCAACCCGATCGACGGCCTCGGCGAGATCGAGACCACCGAGCGTCGCAACCTGGAGACCCAGGCGCCCTCGGTGATGCAGCGCAAGTCGGTGCACGAGCCGCTCGCCACGGGCATCAAGGCCATCGACTCGATGACCCCGATCGGCCGCGGCCAGCGCCAGCTGATCATCGGTGACCGCGCGACGGGCAAGACCACCGTCGCCATCGACACGATCATCAACCAGAAGCAGTACTGGGAGACCGGCGACCCGGAGAAGCAGGTCCGCTGCATCTACGTCGCCATCGGCCAGAAGGGCTCGACCATCGCCTCGGTGCGTGGCGCCCTCGAGGAGGCCGGCGCGCTGGAGTACACCACCATCGTGGCGTCCCCGGCGTCCGACTCGGCCGGCTTCAAGTACCTCGCGCCCTACACCGGCTCGGCCATCGGCCAGCACTGGATGTACGAGGGCAAGCACGTACTCATCGTGTTCGACGACCTCACCAAGCAGGCCGAGGCCTACCGTGCCGTGTCGCTTCTTCTGCGTCGCCCGCCGGGCCGCGAGGCCTACCCCGGTGACGTCTTCTACCTGCACAGCCGGCTGCTCGAGCGCTGCGCGAAGCTGTCCGACGACATCGGCAAGGGCTCGATGACGGGCCTGCCGATCATCGAGACCAAGGCCAACGACGTCTCGGCGTTCATCCCGACCAACGTCATCTCGATCACCGACGGCCAGATCTTCCTGCAGTCCGACCTGTTCGCGGCCAACCAGCGCCCGGCCATCGACGTCGGTGTGTCGGTCTCGCGCGTGGGTGGTGCGGCGATGACCAAGGCGATGAAGGCGGTCACCGGATCGCTCAAGGTCGACCTGGCGCAGTTCCGGGCCATGGAGGCGTTCGCGATGTTCGCCTCCGACCTCGACGCCGCCTCGCGCCAGCAGCTGGCCCGCGGTCAGCGCCTGATGGCGCTGCTCCGTCAGCCGGCCTACTCGCCCTACCCGGTCGAGGAGATGACCATCGCGCTGTGGATCGGCACGACCGGTCGCCTCGACAAGGTGCCGACCGACGACGTGCTGCGCTTCGAGGCCGAGTTCCTCGACTACCTCCGTCGCTCGCACGAGGGCATCTTGTCGGCGATCCGGGAGTCCTTGAAGTTCGAGGACGACACCGAGAGTGCCGTCACCGACGCCTACGAGTCGTTCCTCGACCAGTTCGAGACCTCCGAGGGTGGCTCGATCAAGGTCGGTCACGAGGCTGCCGCCGAGGCGCTCGAGGACGACGAGCTCGAGCAGGAGACGATCGTCAAGCAGAAGCGGGGCTGACGACACATGGCCCTCTCGCTGCGTGAGTACCGCGCGCGGATCAAGTCGACGGAGTCGATGAAGAAGATCACGCGCGCCATGGAGCTCATTGCTGCGTCCCGCATCATCAAGGCGCAGCAGCGAGCTCAGGCGGCGTCGCCGTACGCCCGTGAGCTGACGCGAGCGGTGTCGGCGGTGGCCACGTTCTCCAACGTCGACCATCCGCTGACTCGCGAGCAGGACGACCCCAAGCGGGCCGCCGTGCTGATCGTGACCAGCGACCGCGGGTTGGCAGGTGCCTACTCCTCGAGCGTGCTCAAGGAGGCCGACCGGCTGGCCGAGCGCCTCCGCGAGGAGGGCAAGGAGATCGACTTCTACATCACCGGTCGCAAGGGCGAGGCGTACTTCAAGTTCCGCAACCGCCCGATCGTGCGCGCCTGGACCGGTGCCTCGGACCAGCCGTCCTACGACGTCGCAGCCGAGGTGGGTGCGGCGTTGATCGAGACGTTCCTCAAGGAGCAGGGCGAGGAGGGAGACGTCGACGAGGTCCACGTCGTCTACACCCGCTTCCGCTCGATGCTCCTGCAGGAGCCGACCGCGATCCGGCTGCTGCCGCTCGAGGTCGTCGAGGGCGAGGAGGCGCCGGACAAGTCCGACGTCCTTCCGCTGTACGAGTTCGAGCCCTCGCCCGAAGCAGTGCTCGACGGGCTGCTGCCGCAGTACGTGCAGAGCCGGATCTTCTTCGCGCTGCTGCAGGCGGCTGCCTCCGAGCTGGCGGCGCGCCAGAAGGCGATGAAGTCGGCGACCGACAATGCCGACGAGCTCATCAAGAAGTACACCCGTATCGCCAACCAGGCCCGCCAGGCCGGCATTACCCAGGAAATCAGCGAGATCGTCGGTGGCGTCAACGCGCTTGCCGATTCCTCAGCCGCCAACGACTGACTGAGTGAGTGAGAGAGACATGACTGCCACTGTTGAAGAGACCAAGGGCACGACCGCCGGCAGCACCGGCCGCGTCGCCCGTGTGACCGGCCCCGTCGTCGACGTCGAGTTCCCGACCGACGCGATGCCCGAGATGTACAACAAGCTCGAGGTCGACCTCGAGCTCAGCGGCGAGACCAAGACCCTGGTTCTCGAGGTCGCCCTGCACATCGGTGACGGCATGGTTCGTGCCATCTCGATGCAGTCGACCGACGGCCTGGTGCGCGGCTCGACCGTGACCGACACCGGCGGCCCGATCTCGGTGCCCGTGGGTGACATCACCAAGGGTCACGTGTTCAACGCCGTCGGCGACGTCCTCAACCTCGAGGAGGGTGAGGAGTTCGAGGTCAAGGAGCGGTGGGGCATCCACCGCAAGGCCCCGGCGTTCGACCAGCTCGAGTCGAAGACGACGATGTTCGAGACCGGCATCAAGGTCATCGACCTGCTGACGCCGTACGTGAACGGCGGCAAGATCGGACTGTTCGGTGGAGCCGGAGTCGGCAAGACCGTGCTGATCCAGGAGATGATCGCCCGCGTCGCCAAGGACCACGGTGGCGTGTCGGTGTTCGCCGGTGTCGGTGAGCGCACTCGCGAGGGCAACGACCTCATCGCCGAGATGGAGGAGGCCGGCGTGCTCGGGCAGACCGCCCTCGTCTTCGGCCAGATGGACGAGCCGCCGGGCACGCGCCTGCGAGTCGCCTTGTCGGCGCTGACGATGGCGGAGTACTTCCGCGACGTGCAGAACCAGGACGTGCTGCTCTTCATCGACAACATCTTCCGGTTCACCCAGGCCGGTTCCGAGGTCTCGACCCTGCTGGGTCGGATGCCCTCGGCCGTGGGTTACCAGCCCAACCTCGCCGACGAGATGGGTCAGCTCCAGGAGCGGATCACCTCGACGCGTGGTAACTCGATCACCTCGCTCCAGGCGATCTACGTGCCGGCCGACGACTACACCGACCCGGCCCCGGCCACGACGTTCGCGCACCTGGACGCCACGACCGAGCTCTCGCGCGAGATCGCCTCGCTGGGTATCTACCCGGCGGTCGACCCGCTCACGTCGACCTCGCGGATCCTGGACGCCCAGTACATCGGGCAGGCGCACTACGACTGCGCCATCCGGATCAAGCAGATCCTGCAGCGCAACAAGGAGCTGCAGGACATCATCGCGATCCTCGGTGTCGACGAGCTGTCCGAAGAGGACAAGGTCATCGTTTCTCGCGCTCGTCGCATCCAGCGGTTCCTCTCGCAGAACACCTACGTCGCCAAGCAGTTCACCGGCATCGAGGGTTCGACCGTGCCGGTTGCCGACACCATCGAGGGCTTCAACAAGATCGCGGACGGCGAGTACGACCACGTCGCCGAGCAGGCCTTCTTCATGTGTGGCGGTCTCGACGACGTCGAGGCCAAGTGGGCCGAGATCCAGAAGAACCTCTGATGGAGATCGGCACCGGGCTCCAGGTGGAGCTCGTCGCGGCCGACCGCACGGTCTGGTCGGGCGAGGCATCCATGGTCATCGCGCGCACGACCGAGGGTGACGTGGGCGTGCTGCGCGGACACGCGCCGCTGCTCTCGCTGCTCACCGACGCCACGGTCGAGATCTCCGCGCCCGACGGCATCGTGCACGCTGTCGTCGACGGCGGGTTCCTGTCCGTCGCCGCCAATCGGGTCTCGATCCTCTCCGAGCGGGCGCTGCTCGCGGAGGAGATCAAGATCGACGAGGCCAAGGCCGAGCTGGACGCCGCCCACGGGCTGCCCACCAGCGACGAACGCGAGCTACGCATCCGTCGCGCCGAGGCACGCATCCGCGCCGTCGAGAAGGCTTCGTAGCACCCCGCTGCCACCTCGCCATCCGGTCCCACTAGGCTCGCCTCCCCAGGGGAGGAGAGCGCACGGATGGCGTGGTGGCAGTGGTTGTTGGACGCTGCTGGCGTCCTGCTGCTCTTGGTCCTCGGCTACGGCCTGGCGCTGGTCGTCCGTCGTCGCATCATCGCCCGTCACGGCGGCACCTTCGAGCTCAGCCACCGCGCCCGCCCCTCCGGGGACGGGCGCGGTTGGGTTCTCGGGCTCGGCCGATACTCCGGCGAGAAGCTGGAGTGGTTCCGGGTCTTCTCACTCTCGTCAAAGGCCAAGGCCACGTGGGCGCGCGACTCCCTCAGCTACGACGGACGTCGCCGAGCCGCTCGGGGCCGAGCAGATGTCGCTCTACCCAGACCACTTGGTGATCTGCTGCCAGACACCGTCGGGCGAGGTAGAGCTCGCGATGAGCGCCGCGTCGCTCACCGGTTTCCAGGCCTGGCTGGAGGCGCGTCCACCCGGCACCGACTGGAACCGCTGAGCCCGCCGTCACGGCTCACGGATCACCCTTACGGATATTTCCGGCTCGATGAGCTCTGGCAAATGGGACAGCTGCGCTGCTGCGCCCACTACTGTCGGGGGGTGCAGATCGCCGAGAAGTTCAACGTCGTCGTCTCCGGCCCCGACGACGCTCAGCCGTTGCTGCTGGCGCACGGCTTCGGCTGCGACCAGAACATGTGGCGGTTCGTGGCGCCGGCGTTCGAGCAGGACTTCCGGGTGGTCCGCTTCGACTTCCCCGGGGCTGGCCAGGCTGCCGCTGAGGCCTACGACACCGAGCGGCACAGCTCGCTCGACGGCTACGCCCAGGACGTGTTGGACATCATCGAGGGTCTCGACCTGCGCGACGTCGTCTTCGTCGGTCACTCGGTCGCGGCGATGATCGGTGCCATCGCGGAGCGGCGCGCCTCCGAGCGCTTCGACAAGCTCGTCATGGTCGGTCCCTCGCCCTGCTACATCGACGACGCCGACTACCGCGGCGGCTTCAGCGAGCCCGACATCCACGAGCTGCTCGACTCGCTGGCCAGCAACTACCTCGGTTGGTCGGCGAGCATGGCTCCGGTGATCATGGGCAACGCCGATCGCCCCGAGCTCGGAGCCGAGCTCAGCGATAGCTTCTGTCGGATGGCCCCGGAGATCGCCCGCACGTTTGCTCGCGTCACCTTCCTGTCCGACGCGCGAGACATCCTGCCGGAGGTGACGACCCCCACCCTGGTGCTGCAGTGCAGCAACGACGTGATCGCCCCCGCCGAGGTCGGAGCGTACGTCGCCGACGTGATGCCCGACGCGCGCCTGACATTGCTCGAGGCCACCGGCCACTGCCCGCACCTGAGTGCACCCGAGGAGACCATCGCAGCGATGGCCGACTTCATTCGGCAAGCCGCGCCTCAGGCGGTCTGAGCACGTCCCGGTGTCAGAACGACAGGTGGCCGCGTCCATCCCGAGCGCCGCGCGGGAGGCCTTCCTGGCGGCGCTCGTCTTCGACGACCCGGTGCAGCTCTACGAGCGGGCGCCGTGCGGCTTCCTGTCCACGACTCCCGACGGGATCATCGTCAAGTGCAACGCCACGTTCCGGTCCTGGATCGGTTACGAGGCTGGCGAGATCGTCGGTCTGCTCTCCTTCGTCGACCTCCTGACCCCTGGCGGCCGGATCTACCACGAGACCCACTACGCCCCGTCGTTGCGGATGCAGGGACAGGTGCGCGAGATCGCCGTCGACCTGGTGCGCAAGGACGGGCGACGCTTTCCCGTCCTGGTCAACGCCACGGTGGACCACGATGACGAGGGACGCCCGCAGGTGGTGCGGGTAGCCGTTTTCGACGCCACCGAGCGGCGTCGCTACGAGCGCGAGCTCGTGCGTGCCAAGGAGATCGCCGAAGCGCACGAGGAGAACGCGCGTGCCCTGGCCCGCGCCCTGCAGCGGTCGCTCGTTCCGCCGACGTCACCGCGCATCCCCGATCTCGCGATCGCGACTGCGTACCACCCTGCGGGCGCGGGCGACCTGGTCGGCGGCGACTTCATCGATGTGTTCCCGATCGCAGGTGGAGACTGGGCGGTGCTCATCGGCGACGTTCTCGGCAAGGGCGTCGAGGCCGCCTTGGTGACCGCATTCGTGCGTCACACCGTCCGCGACCTGGCGATGCTGCATGCCGACACCAGCCGGTGCTTCACCATCTCAGCCTCGCGCTCGACGAGCATCACTCCGACCGCTTCTGCACGTGGCCCTGCTGCGCCTGTGCCGCGTCTCGGACGGCTGGCGCGTGCAGCACACGACCGGTGGTCATCCGCCGCCGATCCTGGTGCGCCGGGGTGAGCCAGCCACGACCTGGGGTGCCGAGGGGCACCTCGTCGGTGCCATGGTCGAAGATCCCCACTTCGGCCAGGTCGAGCTGGTGCTGCACCCCGGCGACCTGCTCGGCCTGTACACCGACGGCGCCACCGAGGCTCGGCGCGACGACGAGTTCTACGGCGAGGAGCGGTTGATGGATCGTCTCGTCACCGGCTTCCAGACCAGCGACGACCTTCAAGGAGTGGTGGACGGGATCCTCGGCGACGTGCTCGACTTCCAGGTGGGGGTGGCGCGCGACGACATCGCTTTGGTGGTCCTGGCAGTTCCTGCTGAGAACTGAGCTGACGACCGACCACTGTCGGCGGGACTGGCGCTCCGTCGGGTCAGCGCTCGCCGCCGGGCACCCAGAGCACGTCGCCCGCGGAGCGATTGGCGTGCCGGGCCAAGATGAACACCAGGTCCGAGAGTCGGTTGAGGTAGGTGATCGCCAGCGGGTTCATCGTCGCGGTGTGCACCTCGTAGGCCGCCCAGGCTGAGCGCTCGGCGCGTCGGATGACCGTGCGGCTGACGTGCAGGTGGGCAGCGCCGGGGGTGCCGCCACTCAGGATGAACGAACGCAGCTTCTCCAGCGGCTCGTTGTACTCGTCGCACCACCCCTCGAGCCGGTCGACGTAGGCCTGCTCGACCCGCAGCGGCGGGAACTCGGGGTTCTCGACCACCGGCGTGCAGAAGTCGGCGCCCACGTCGAAGAGGTCGTTCTGCACGTGGGTCAGCACTGCGACGACGTCGGCGTCCAGGCCACCGCCCGCGATCGCGACGCCCAAGGTCGCGTTGGCCTCGTCGACGTCGGCGTAAGCGTGAAGCCGCAGGTCGTTCTTGCTGGTCAGGCTCATGTCGCCCAGGCGGGTCTCGCCGCCGTCGCCGGTGCGGGTGTAAATGCGTGTCAGGTTGACCATGGGGGCACAGTATCGAGCATGCGCTCGCGCCTGATCGTCCCTCTGGTCCTGGCCGTGCCGGGCCTCAGCCTGGCCGCGGCCGGGCTGTTCCACCCGCACCACCTGACCTACGACACCTCGCAACGCTGGTTCGCCCTGCACGTGCCGGGGCTCCTCGTCTTTCCACTCGTCGGCCTGGCGTTGGCCTGGCTGGTGCGGGGGCGCCACGACCCGGTGGCCTGGGTCGTCCGGCTGGCGGCTTACGTCTACGCGACCTGCTACACCGCCCTCGACGTGATCAGCGGGATGGGTGCCGGCTACGTGACCCACGAGCTCGGGCCCGGAGTGCCCCGGCCCGAGGCGGTGAGCCTGATGTTCCGGATCGGTACGCCGACGGGGGAGGTCGGCTCGTGGGCGCTGCTGGTGTGCACCCTGGCGCTGCTGGTCGACCAGGTGCGGCGTCATCGGCTCGGTGCGGCCCCGGCCCTCGCCCTGGTGGCGGGCGCCTGGCTGGTGCACCAGGACCACATCTTCTCGCCCATGGGCGTCGCCGGCATGGGGCTGCTCGGGGCGGGCACAGCGGCGCTGGGCTGGTTCGCCCAGGAGCGAGTGTCGAAACTCGCTGGCGATTCGTTGCAACCTGCAGGGGTTTCAGAGCGTCATAGTGGGTAAGGAACCAGGTACCCACTCATCTCGGGAGTAGACATGGACACGACCACGAAGCCTCGCCGCGATCCCCGGCTCGAGATCGTCGTGGACGGTCACACGCTCGTCCTCTCCGGCGACTTCGACGTCCGAAGCACGTGGGAGGTCCGCACTGCGCTCTACGAGCTGATCGCGACTCACGATGACGTCCAGGTCGACCTGACTGCCGTCACCTCGGTCGACGTCACCGCCCTCAAGGTGCTCGCGGTCGCATCCCACCAGGCCTCCCGCGAGGGCCAGCACCTCACGCTGCGTGGCTGCAACGGCGCCGTGCGGCGATTACTGCACATGACCCACCTGATCCGCCTGGTCGAAGTCGAGCGGGTGGCGGCCTCCGCTTGAGCCCGCTTGAGCCCAGGTTAATGTCGGATAACCCACAGCGAGATGCGGTTACCAATGCGTAGCTCTCGTCCTACCCTCGTGCCATGACCGAGAAGGACAAGCCCTGGGTGATGCGCACCTACGCCGGGCACTCGACCGCCACGGCCTCCAATGCTCTCTATCGCACCAACCTGGCCAAGGGGCAGACCGGGCTCTCTGTCGCCTTCGACCTGCCCACGCAGACGGGGTACGACCCTGACTCGATCATGTCGCGCGGTGAGGTCGGCAAGGTCGGCGTGCCGGTGCCGCACCTGGGGGAGATGCGCAAGCTCTTCGACGAGATCCCGCTCACCGAGATGAACACCTCGATGACCATCAACGCGGTCGCGATGTGGATGCTCGCGATGTACCAGGTGGTGGCCGAGGAGCAGAACCCCGACCTGTCGCCCGAGGAGGTCGCCGGTCAGCTCGCCGGCACCACCCAGAACGACATCATCAAGGAGTACCTGTCTCGGGGCACCTACGTGTTCCCGCCCGAGCACTCGCTGCGGCTGATCAGCGACATGATCGCTTACACGGTCCACCAGATCCCGAAGTGGAACCCGATCAACATCTGCAGCTACCACCTGCAGGAGGCCGGTGCGACGCCGACGCAGGAGCTCGCCTACGCGCTCTGCACAGCCATCGCGGTGCTCGACGAGGTCAAGGGCTCCGGCCAGGTCTCCGAGGAGGACTTCGGCAAGGTCGTGGGCCGGATCTCGTTCTTCGTCAACGCGGGGGTCCGATTCGTCGAGGAGACCTGCAAGATGCGGGCCTTCGTCGAGCTCTGGGACCAGATCACCCGTGAGCGGTACGGCGTCGAGGACCCGAAGATGCGCCGCTTCCGGTACGGCGTCCAGGTCAACTCCCTGGGTCTCACCGAAGCGCAGCCTGAGAACAACGTGCAGCGGATCGTCCTGGAGATGCTGGGCGTCACGCTCTCGAAGAACGCCCGCGCCCGGGCGGTCCAGCTGCCCGCGTGGAACGAGGCGCTCGGCCTGCCCCGACCCTGGGACCAGCAGTGGTCGCTGCGTCTGCAGCAGGTGCTGGCCTATGAGTCCGACCTGCTGGAGTACGAGGACATCTTCGAGGGCTCGACGGTCATCGAGGCCAAGGTGCGCGAGCTCGTGGACAGTGCTCGCGCCGAGATGGACCGCGTGCAGGCCATGGGCGGCGCGATCGCCGCCGTCGAGTCGGGTTACATGAAGCAGGAGCTGGTCTCGGCCCACGCAGCCCGACGTGCCCGGATCGAGAAGGGCGAGGAGATCATCGTCGGGGTCAACAAGTTCAACACCACCGAGCCCTCGCCGCTGACCAGCGACCTCGACGGCGCCATCATGGCTGCCGACCCGGAGGCCGAGAACTCGGCGCGCACGTCGGTCTCGGAATGGAAGTCGCTGCGCGACCAGGCCGAGGTCGAGGGTGCGCTCACCCGGCTGGCTGCAGACGCGAAGAGCGAGGCGAACCTGATGGCGGCCACCCTCGCCGCGGTCCGTGCCGGGGCGACGACGGGGGAGTGGGCCGCGACCTTGCGCGAGGTCTTCGGCGAGTTCCGTGCGCCGACTGGCGTAGGTGGTGCGATCGGCATCGCCGAGGCCGGGGCCGAGCTCACCGCCGTGCGCGACCGGGTCAAGCAGACCGGTGAGGAGCTGGGCGGACGGCTTCGGCTGCTGATCGGCAAGCCGGGCCTCGACGGGCACTCGAACGGCGCCGAGCAGGTCGCCGTCCGTGCGCGCGACGCCGGCTTCGAGGTGATCTACCAGGGCATTCGGCTTACGCCCGAGCAGATCGTCAGTGCCGCCGTCGCTGAGGACGTCCACTGTGTGGGGCTTTCGATCCTCTCTGGGTCGCACATGGAGCTGGTGCCGGCGGTGCTCGACGGCCTGCGCGAGGCCGGCCTCGGCGACGTGCCGGTCATCGTGGGCGGAATCATCCCGGACTCCGACGGACGCAAGCTCCAGGAGCTCGGAATCGCCGCGGTCTACACGCCCAAGGACTTCGGCCTGACCGAGATCATGGGCGGGATCGTCGAGGTGATCCGCGTGGCCCAGGGCCTCGACTCATCTGTCGAAGTCAAGTAAGCCTTTCCTAAGGTTCGAGGTATAGTTCGGAGCGTGGGCAAGGACAAGAGCCTCGGCAAGGTCGCCAAGCTGCCGAAGACGAAGTGCTGCGACTCGCGCAAGAAGTGCGGTCGTTGCCCCTTGCGCATGCTCAAGGAAGGCACGCTCCCGACCGGGTATACGGTCAAGCACCGCAAGTTGGTGCGTCTCGACGGCCAGAAGGTCAGCAAGAAGAAGCTCGTCAAGGCCGCGTAGTCGAGTCATCCACCACCCAGGAGAAACCCCCGTGCCCGCTCAGCGCTTCGCCGACCAGCTCAACGTGCAGATCGGGAACGAGCTGTCGGCGCACAACCAGTACCTGGCGATCGCCGTCCACTTCGACGCGTTGACGATGCCGCAGATGGCGTCGTTCTTCTACGCCCAGGCGCTCGAGGAGCGCAACCACGCGATGATGATGGTGCAGTACCTCCTCGACACCGACGCCGCCGTGGTGATTCCCGGCGTCCAGGCGCCGGTGCCCTCCTTCGCGAACGTCGTCGAGCCGGTCGAGCTGGCGCTGGCGCAGGAGAAGCGGGTCACCGAGCAGATCAACGGGCTGCTGCGCACCGCACGCGAGGAGAGCGACTTCGCCTCCGAGCAGTTCATGCAGTGGTTCATCAAGGAGCAGGTCGAGGAGGTCGCCACGATCAGCGACCTGCTGGCGGTGGTCACTCGCAACGCCGACGACATCGACGACATCGAGGACTACGTGGCCCGCGAGCAGGGCGGCGGCGCGGCCGACGCTACGGCTCCGCGGATGGCCGGCGCCTGAGCGGTGGCGCGCCGGTCACCCGGCAATCGGCACCGTCTCGATGACCGCCTCGACGTTGAGGGGTCCGTAGATGTGCGGGAAGAGCTCGCTGCTGTCGGCGACCGCCTCGGTCACGACCGGTGCGGAAAGTCGCTCGGTGTCGATCACGAGCAGGAGCAGCGGCTCCGTCGTGTCGCCGTAGAACCGGTCGACCACGTCGCGCCACTGGTGCTCGTGACTGGCATGGATGAAGCCTTCCTCGGCCAGGCTGCGCCCTCGGGTGGAGGTGGCGTAGCTGCCCTCGGCGCACGCGGAGATCCACTCGGCCTCGCTCGCGACGTGGAAGATCTGCATCAGCTCAGCCCGGCAGTCGCCGCAGGACCTCGGCCATCGACCCGGTCAGCCCGTCGAGCCGGCCATCGATGCCCTGAGCCGGCCATCGATGCCCTCGAGCCGGCCGTCGATCGAGTCCAGCCGGCCGTCGATGCCCTCGAGTCGGCCGTCGATCGAGTCCAGCCGGCCGTCGATGCCCTCGAGCCGGCCGTCGATCGAGTCCAGCCGGTTGCCGTGGCGGCTTTGGGTCGCCGAGATCTGGTGCAGCAGCACGTAGATCTCCTGGACGTCGTTGTCGAGCTGGCGCACCTTCCGCTCGACCTCCGCAGCGCTCATCGTCATGTGTCCATCGTGGACGCGAGTCAGCCTACATTCCAGGGTGGTGGCGTGATGTGTGGAAAATGGGGCCGTGACCCCTGCGAGGGGATGCTTGACCTACTCGCTGGTGATCGTGCGCAGGGTCGTCGACGGCGTCGCGGTCTCGGCGCACTCGAGGTCGATGCCGATCGCGATCTGGTCGAGACCGTCGTCGTCCTGACCGAGCTCCTTGAGGTCCTGGAAGTCCTCGTCCTCGAGCTGGGTCTCGTCGAGGATCTCCTGGACGACGTCGCGCCGATCGCCGTCGCTCATGTCGGCGAACTCGCCGCAGGTGACCTCGGTCGCGCCCTCGTCCCCGCAGCCGACTAGGCCGGCGCAGCTCGCACCCAGCAGGAGCGCGACCAGGAAGGGACGGGCCGCCCGGATGCGGAGCGGCAGCAGGTGGGTCACGGCCGCGACCCTAGCCCGTGCGTCGGTGCCCTCAGAAGAGCCGCGCCGTCGGGTCGTCGAGGCCTCGCAGCGCGTCGTAGTCGACGACCGCGCAGGCAATACCCCGATCCGTCGCGAGCACGCGGGCCTGTGGCTTGATCTCCTGGGCGGCGAAGATGCCGCGCACTGCACCGTTGGCGGTCAGCAGCGGATCGCGATTGAGCAGCTCGAGGTAGCGCGTGAGCTGCTCGACTCCGTCGATCTCGCCGCGACGCTTGATCTCGACGGCGACGCTCATACCTGCAGAATCACGGCACATCAGGTCGACCGGACCGATGGCGGTGGGAAACTCGCGCCGCACCAACGTCAGCCCGTCGGACAAGGTCGCCGGGTGGTCGGCCAGCAGCTCTTGGAGGTGCTTCTCGACGCCGTCCTTCTGCAAGCCGGGGTCGATGCCGAGCTCGTGCGAGGACTCGTGCAGCACGTCCTCGACGAGGATCCGCAGCGTGTCGCCGGTCTTGCTGGTGACCGTCCACTCGACCTGGCCGTCGTCGGTCGTGCCCTCGCGCAACGTGCAGGGCGGCGACATCCAGTTCAGCGGCTTGTACGAGCCGCCGTCGGAGTGCACGAGCACCGAGCCGTCGGCCTTGATCATCAGCACCCGGGTCGCCATCGGCAGGTGCGCGGAGAGGCGACCCGCGTAATCGACCTGGCACCGGGCTACGACGAGTCTCACGGGGGGCGAATCTACAGTGGTGTCGTGTCGGAGAGCCGGTCGAGTCACGATGCCGCGATGGTTCGCCTGGCGCGGCCCTCCGACTTGCGACACCTAGCAGCGATCGAGGACGCCGGAGCGTCGATGTTCGTCGAGCACTTCGGCTCCAGCACGGTCCCGGCGCTGACGTCCCGGGCGCCGGCTGGCTCGCAGCGGGACCTGACCGGGCAGCTCCTGGTGGCCGAGCTCGACAGGAGGGTCGTCGCCTTCGCTCACGTGGTGGAGGTCGACGGAGAGGCCCACCTCGAGCAGCTGAGCGTGGTGCCCGAGCACGGACGGCGGGGGATCGGGGGAGCGTTGGTGCGCGCGGCTCTGGTCGAGGCCGACTGGAGCGGCCGCCGGGTCATGACGTTGTGCACCTACCGCGACGTGCCCTGGAACGGTCCGTTCTACGCCAAGCTCGGGTTCATGGAGCTGCTCGACCCCGGCTACGAACTAGCTCGGCTGCGTCGTCACGAGAAGGTCCTCGGCCTCGACGAGTGCGGGCCGCGGATCGTGATGGCGCGGGCGGTCCGCTGATCGGACGGTCCGGTTACTGACCGGTAGGAATCGTGGGATCATCCCTGCCATGACCTCCAACGCCGAGATCGCGACCACGCTGATCTACCCGTACCTGAACCACGCTGTCCGCATGCTCGAGTCGGGCTACGCCACGGCGAGCGACATCGACCACGGCATGCGCTTCGGCTGCGGCTACCCGCAGGGCCCGCTGGCGGTTCTCGACGAGATCGGGCCGGCCGTCGTGCGCGACGCGCTCGCGGCCCGGTTCGCCGAGTCCGGCGACAGCCTGCACCAGCCCGCGGAGCTTCTCGTCCAGGTCGCCGCCGAAGGCGGGTCGTTCACTGGATCGGCCGGCGACGGCGCTGCTGCTCCCGAGCTCAAGCGGGAGATCACCTCCGTCGGCGTCGTCGGCACCGGCACCATGGCCAGCGGCATCGCGCAGGTCTTCGCCCAGAGCGGCTACGACGTGGTCGTCGTCGGCCGAGGGCAGGACAAGCTGGACGGCGTCACCGGCTACATCACCAAGAACCTCGATCGAGCCATCAGCCGGGGCAAGTCGACCGAGGACGAGAAGGCAGCGGTGCTCGGCCGGATCACCGGCTCGACCAGCCGCGAGGCCCTGGCTGGGGTCGACATCGTGGTCGAGGCGATCGCCGAGGACCTCGAGCTCAAGACCGACCTGTACAAGGACCTCGACCGGATCTGCAAGGCCGGCGCCATCCTGGCCACCACCACCTCGAGCCTCCCGATCACCCAGCTGGGCGCGGTCACCAACCGGCCAGGCGACGTGATCGGAATGCACTTCTTCAACCCGGCTCCGGTCATGAAGCTCGTCGAGGTGGTCACCACCGAGGCCACCGACGCGGAGGTCAACGAGACGGTGCTCGCGCTGTGCGCCAAGGTCGGCAAGGTCGCCGTCAGTTGCGCCGACCGCTCGGGCTTCATCGTCAACTGCCTGCTGTTCCCCTACCTGAACGACGCGGTCAAGCTGCTGGAGTCGGGCGTGGCGATGGACGACATCAACGCCGCTATCAAGGAGCAGGCGGCCCTGCCGATGGGCCCGTTCGAGCTGCTCGACGTCGTGGGCAACGACGTGTCGCTCGCCATCCAGCAGGAGCTCTACACCGAGTTCAAGGAAGCGGGCTTCGCGCCGGCCGCGACGCTGGAGCAGAAGGTCGCCGACGGTCATCTCGGTCGCAAGACCAAGCTCGGCTTCCACGACTACTCCGCCTGATCGAGGCAGAGACCACCACGATCGGCACGGTCAGGCGCGCGGGTACCCCCGCCTGACCGTGCGGTCGAGGATGCCGAGCGTGCCGCGCAGCGCGCCCTCGGAGATCACCGGAAAGATTCCCATCGCGGCCCAGTCGGGGTGGATGTCGCTCCAGTCGTAGAACGAGGTCACCCGGGTGCCACCCGAGGTGGCATCGGGCTCGAGCCGATAGCCGTAGACGTGCCCGATCTGGGGCCGCACCCGGCCCAGGATCGTCCACGAGAGCAGTCGGTCCTGCTCGAACTCCCCGAACGTCACGGTGACGTCGTACCTGCCCATCTCGGGGTAGTCGTTGAGGGACTCGCGGTCCATGTGCACCACGAACGACTGCCCGGCGGCCGCCACCGGGTCGCCGGTGGCGTCCTGGAGCATGCCGGACGAGTCGATCGCGACATGGCCCTGCGGGTCGCACAGCAGGGCGAAGATGTCGGCCGCCGGGGCTGCGATGACACGGTCGATCTCGATGCGGGTCTCGGTCATTCCCTTAGCCTGCCCCACAGGAGTACCTTCCGTCCGTGCGATCCGCCAGGGACTGTCTGCCTGCTCTGATCATGTGTTCTCTCGTGCTGCTCGCGGCCCCGGCGGTCGGGGCCCCACCGGGACTACCCCTCCGGGACTACGCGGTCACCCCGCTGCCCAGCGACAGCGACGTCGACTACCAGCTGGGTGGAGCCGTCGATCGCCCCGCGAACGTGGGGATCATCGCCCGCGACCGCACCGAGGCGCCGGCGCCGGGGCGCTACAACATCTGCTACGTGAACGGCTACCAGACCCAGGAGAGCGAGAAGGGGTTCTGGAAGCGGCACCGCCACCTGTTGCTCCACCGGGCCGATGGCACCTTGGTCGTCGACGAGGCCTGGGGGGAATGGCTCTTCGACATCCGGACGTCGGGCACCCGACCCAAGCTCGCCGAGATCGTGGGTCACTGGATCTCCGGATGCGCGCGTGACGGCTTCGACGCCGTCGAGTTCGACAACTTCGACTCGTTCACACGCAGCGAGCGGCTGATGACCCGCGCGCAGGCTCTGCGTTTCGCGCAGATGCTGATCCGCCGGTCGCACGCGGCCGGTCTCGCTGTCGGCCAGAAGAACCTCGCGGGGTACGACGGAACCAGGATCGGGTTCGACTTCGTGGTCTCCGAGTCGTGCGCCCGCTACGACGAGTGCCACCGCTACGTGCAGGACTTCGGCGACCAGGTGCTGATGATCGAGTACCGCCGCGGCGAGTTCAAGGAGGCCTGCGAGGAGTTCGGCGACCTGGTGCCTATCGTGCTTCGCGACCGGGACCTGGCCCCGACCTTCGAGCCGAGCTACTGCTAGATCGGGATTCAGCGAGCTCCGGCCTGGCGGGATCGGTAGGCCGCCACGGCGTTGCGGTTGCCGCAGCCGGTGGAGCAGAAGCGCCGTGAACGGTTGCGGGACAGGTCGAGGACGACGCCGCGGCAGTCGTCGTCGGCGCAGGTGCCTAGGCGCGACATCTCGTCGGCGCGGATCACGTCGATCATCGCCATCGCCGACTCGACGAGGATCCGGGTAGCCAAGGGTGCCGACGGCGCCACCGCGTGGAGGTGCCAGTCGAAGCGGTCGTGGCGCACCAGCTGGGGGAGGGCCCGCGACTCCAGCAGCATCTCGTTGACCAGGTCGACGGCGTGGTCGCGGCTGGAGCTGAGCAGCTCGAGCAGGCGCCCGCGCGCGGCCCGGACCTCGTCGAGCTCGGCCTGGTCGCCGTCACGGCGTCCGGTGTACTCGTGCTCGACGTAGAACGCGTCGAGATCGGCGATCGTCTCCAAGGTGTCGGGTGCGAGGGCCGAGTTCGCCAGCGAGACCGCGGCCTGCAGCGACACCTCGGTGTCATGAGCGAATACCACGTTGACACGTTACCGCACGGCTCTCTAGTGTCATGAGTCATGAGCGCTTTGACAGATGACATTCGGGGTGACTCCCCGCGGGTGCTGCCAGCCCGGTCGCTCCCCGCTGGCCTGGGGTTCGCGCTCGCCTCCGCCGTCACTTTCGGCATGTCCGGAGCGCTGGCCCGCCCGTTGCTCGATGCGGGATGGACGCCTGGCTCGGTGGTGCTCGTGCGGATCGCCATCGGTGCTGCCGCCGTCGTGCCGTTCGGGCTCGTGGCCCTGCGTGGTCGCTGGTCGGCGGTGCGGGCCAACGCTGGCCTGATCGGGCTCTACGGTCTGCTGGCCGTCGCCGGGGCGCAGTTCTGCTACTTCTCGGCCGTCTCGCACATGCAGGTGGGTCCGGCACTGCTCATCGAGTACACCGCCCCGGCGGCCATCGTGGTCTGGCTCTGGCTGCGCCACGGGCAGCGCCCCGGAACTATCACCCTGCTCGGTGCCGGGGTGTGCGCACTGGGCCTCGTGCTCGTGCTCGACCTTCTCTCGGGGGCCGACCTCAGCCTCGCCGGCGTCCTGTGGGCCATGGCAGCGATGGTCGGTGCGGCGTCCTACTTCCTCATCTCGGCCAACGACTCGACCGGTCTGCCGCCGATCGCCCTGGCCTCGGGCGGGCTCGTCGTCGGCGCTGCGGTGCTCGGCCTGCTGGGGCTGGTCGGCCTGATGCCGATGGCCGCGGAGACGACGATGGTCGAGTACGCCGGCCACGCGGTCTCGTGGTGGGTGCCGCTGGTGCTGCTGGGCCTGGTGACCGCAGCGTTCGCCTACGTCACCGGCATCGCCGCGGGACGGGTGCTCGGCTCGCGGCTGGCGTCGTTCGTGGCGCTCAGCGAGGTCGTGGCGGGTGTGCTGTGGGCCTGGGTGCTCCTCGACCAGCTGCCCGGACCGCTGCAGCTCGTCGGGGGTCTGCTGATCCTGGTGGGGGTGGTCGGGGTGAAGCTCGGCGAGCCGGCCATCGCCGACGTCGAGGTCGTGCCGACTTCCTAGGCGCAGAGGCCTCAGGACTAGCGAGCGTCCTGACGTTTGACCACGACTTCGCGCAGGATCAGCAGGATCGCGGCCGCCGTGGGGATCGCGAGCAGCGCGCCGACGACACCGAGCAGTCCGGCGCCGACGAGCGCCGCGATCACCGTGACGGCGCCCGGCACGTCGACGGAGCGTTTCATCACGCGCGGGTACAGCACGTAGTTCTCGACCTGCTGGTAGATCACGTAGAAGATCACGCAGGCGACGCCCATCTTCACGTCGGTCGCGAAGGCGATGGCGGTGACGATGACGGCGCCGATGGTGGCGCCGATCATGGGGATGACGTCGAGCACCGCGACGACGAACGCCAGGGCAACGGCGTACTCGCCCAGGCCGATGGCGAACAGGAAGACCAGCGAGGAGATGCCGGCGCACGTCGCGACGATGAAGGCGCCGGAGACGTAGCCACCGACACTGCGGATGATCCGGTCGCCCAGGCGGGAGACCCGGTCGCGACGCGAGGCGGGGGCGAGGTTGTAGAGCGCCGTCTTGGTCGTCTCCAGCGAGGAGAGGAAGTAGAGCGTCAGCACGATCACGATGAAGGCGTTGAACAGCGCCGAGAGCACCGCCAGGCCGATGCCGATCGCGCCGCCGAAGAGGCTGCCGACGAAGTCGCCGTTCGCGACGTACTCCTTGGCCTTGTCGATGAGCTCGTACTCCTCGTTGAGATCCTGCATCCGCCGGTTCTCCTCGAGCCGGTCGAGCCAGATGGGGGCGTTGTCGGTGAGCTGCGCGATCTGGTCGGTGATGACCGGCACGATCGCGATCACGAAGAGCGCCACGGCACCGAGCGCGGCCACGATGACGGCGGCGCAGGCCACCGAACGGCGCAGGCCGCGCCGCTCGAGGAACTCCACCGAGGGGTTCAGGCCGGCGGCGAGGAACAGGCTGACCACGACCAGGGTGAGCACCGACCCGATGCCCACGATGGCCTGGAACAGCCAGTAGGCGAGCAGGGCGCCAGGCCACCGACCAGCCCGATGTAGAAGGGATTGCGCCGGTCGAGGGGTGCGCCCGGCTCCCCGAGGTCCTCGTCCAGCGCCGCGACCGGGCTGGGCTCCAGCTCCCCGTCGTCGTGGGGGTCAGGGTCCCGGACGACCGCCGGGGCGGTCGGGTCCGGGTCTGGGCTCAAGCCTCGTCCTCGGCGAACCCGGCGACGACGTCGCGGAGCGAGGCGAGCTGCGCGGTGATCGCGTCGCGGCGTTTGGTGAGCCGGCCGAGCTCGGCGCGGGTGGCTGCGATCTCGCGCTGGGCGGCGTCATCGCTGGTGGCCAGCAGCGCCTCGGCCTTCTGCTGCGCCGAGGCCACGATCTGCTCGGCCTCGCGGTGCGCGCGGGCCAACGACGCCTCGGCCTCGGACTGCGCCGCGGCGCGGTTCTCGCTGGCCTGCTTGGTCGCCTCGGCGGCGCGTCGCTCGGCGGCCTCGGCCCGCGACTCGGCCTCCTCGACCAGCCGCTTCGTCTCGGCGACCGCGACGTTGTGGTGGTCGGTGGCCTCGCGGGCGAGACGCTCACGCTCGACGGCCAGGGTGCGCCGCGCCTCCTGCACCTCGCGGTCGGCGGCAGCGCGAGCTTGCTCGACCTCGCGCTGCGCGGCGGCGCGCATCTCGCCGGTCTCCTGCTGGGCGGCCAGGCGAAGCTGGTCGGCCTCGCGCTTGGCGGAGGCGACGGTGTCCTGGGCCTCGCCCTGAGCGAGGTTGCGCTCCTGCTCGGCGTCGGTCTTGAGCCGCATCCGGGTCTCGTCGAGCTCGCGCAGCTGCACGACCTTCATGTCCTCGACCTCGCGGTTGGCGTCGGACCGGATCGCCTTCGCGTCGCGCTGGGCCTGGGCCCGGATCTCGGCGGCGTCGCTCTGCGCGACCTCCCGGATCTCGTCGGCCTCCTCCTCGGCGAGGCGAAGCATGGTGCTCGCCCGGCCGCCGAGGCCGGCGTAGGAGGGCGTGGTGATCTCGCTGAGCTCCTGCTGGGCGCCGGCGAGCGCCTCCTCGAGCTCGAGGACCCGCTTCTCCGACTCGGTCAGGCTCGCGCTGAGTCCGGCCTTCTCGCTCGTGAGCTGACGCACCTTGGCGTCGACCGCCGCGGTGTCGTAACCGTTGCGACGTACGACCGGGAAGGTGGCCGTGCCAGCCGGTCGGTGCGGGCGGCGGCAACGGTGCTGGCTGGGCGTGGGGGGCCGGCGCGGCGGCAGCGCGCGGCGGCGCCGGGGGAGCGGCGGCCGCGGGAGCCGGGCCCGCGGCGCGCTGCGGCGGCTGCGGATGCGGGCCGCCCTTCGGCACGGTCGGGATCACCTGGGTCTTCTCGGCATCCGGGTTGGCGCGCGGCGGCGGCTTCTTCTCGCCACCCGCGGCCGGCTTCGCGGCTGCCAGTCGGAGCGTCGCCCTCGGACTTCTCGTCGAAGATGGACAGGCCCTCGTCGCTCATCAGTGTCCTTCGTTCGTCGGGGATGACCGACGTCCATGATTCACGATGAAGCCAGGTTTACCTACCCCGCCCCCGGATGCCTGCTCCGGAGGCGGGGCCGGCAGTGCATCAGCAGCGGTCAGACGCCGCGGAACCGGTTGATCGCGTCCAGGTGCTGGTCACGCAGCTCCTGGTTGCGCACGCCGAGGCCTTCCTCGGGGGCCAGGCAGAGGACGCCGACCTTGCCCTGGTGCTTGTTGTGGTGGACGTCGAGCGCGGCCTGGCCGACCTCGTCGAGGCTGTAGGTGCGCGACAGCGTGGGGTGGATCTTGCCCTGGGCGATGAGCCGGTTGGCCTCGAAGGCCTCGCGGTAGTTGGCGAAGTGGCTGGAGACGATGCGCTTGAGGTTCATCCACAGGTAGCGGTTGTCGTACTCGTGCATGAACCCGGTGGTCGAGGCGCAGGTGGTGATGGTCCCGCCCTTGCGGGTGACGTAGACCGAGGCACCGAAGGTCTCGCGGCCGGGGTGCTCGAAGACGATGTCGATGTCCTCGCCGCCGGTGAGCTCGCGGATCTTCTTGCCGAGGCGCTGCCACTCCTTGGGGTTCTGCTGGGTGTTGTCGTCGTTCCAGAACTTCCAGTTCTCCTCGGAGCGGTTGATCACCATCTCCGCGCCCATGCTGCGCACGATCTTGGCCTTCTCCTCGTTGGAGACGACGCAGATCGGGTTGGCGCCGCCGTTGAGCGCGTACTGCGTAGCGAAGCCGCCGAGGCCACCGGAGGCACCCCAGATCAGGACGTTGTCGCCCTGCTTCATCTGGCCGGCGTTCTTGGAGACGAGCTGGCGGTAGGCGGTGGCGTTGACCAGCCCGGGGGAGGCGGCCTCCTCCCAGGTGAGGTGCGCAGGCTTGGGGAGCAGCTGGTTGGACTTGACCAGGGCGATGTGGGCCAGCCCGCCGAAGTTGGTCTCGAAACCCCAGATCCGCTGCTGCGGGTCCATCATCGTGTCGTCGTGGCCGTCGGGGTCCTCGAGCTCGACCGAGAGGCAGTGTGCGACGACCTCGGTTCCGGGCTTCCACCGGGTGACAGCCGGGACCGGTCCGCAGCACGACGCCGGCCAGGTCGGAGCCGACCACGTGGTAGGGCAGGTCGTGGCGCTTGGTGAGCTCGGAGAGACGGCCGTAGCGCTCGAGGAACCCGAACGTTGAGACCGGCTCGAAGATCGAGGTCCAGACGGTGTTGTAGTTGATCGCACTGGCCATGACGGCCACGTAGGCCTCGCCCGGGCCGAGCTCGGGCAGGGCGACGTCCTCGACGTGCAGGGAGGTGCGGGGGTCCTTGTCGCGGGAGTCGACTCCCTCGAACATGTCGACCTCGTCCTTGTGCACCGTCACGGCACGGTAGGACTCCGGAAGCGTGAGGTTGGCGAAGTCACCAGCGGCGGTGTCGCCGGCGAGGATGGCGTCGAGGATCTGCTGCACGTCTGCTCCTGCGTCAGTAAGTGGGCGATGCAGGGAGAAGGTTATTCGTCAGTAACCAGGTCAGTGACCGGAGGTCGCAGGCTGGACGATCTCGACGAGGATGCCGCCGGCGTCCTTGGGGTGCACGAAGTTGATGCGCGAGTCGGACGTGCCGCGTCGGGGGGCGTCGTAGAGCATCCGCAGGCCCCGTTCGCGCAGGATCGCGCTGACCTGCTCGACGTCGGTGACCCGGTAGGCGATCTGCTGGCAGCCGGGGCCGTTGCGGTCGATGAACTTCGCGATCGTGGACTTCTCGTTGAGCGGGGAGAGGAGCTGCACGCAGGACGTCGAGTCACCTACCGCCATCATCGCCTCGCGGACCCCCTGCTCCTCGTTGACCTCCTCGTGGGCCACCGTCATGCCGAAGGTGTCGCGGTAGAACGCGATGGCGGCGTCCAGGTCTGGCACGGCCATGCCCACGTGGTCGATCGCGGTGAACAGGTGCTTCGGGATGTCGAGTGGTGCGCTCATGGAGCCATGTTCTCGTGCGACCGCACACCGTCGTGCCCTGTCTCACGCCGAGTCGGCGCAAGATGCGCCGACTCGGCGATTCGGACAGCGGAGCAGGGCGAGGTGACCGATGGGTAGCATCGATGGGTCAGGATGAGTGGCCGGGTCACGACCCGTCGCCGTTCACAGATCCCACAGTTGTCGCGGAGGCACCACCATGTCTGGAACCGTCATCGTTGCCGGGGCGCGGACCCCGATCGGCCGCCTCTCGGGGGCCCTGAAGAGTCTGTCGGCCGCCGACCTGGGTGGCATCGCCATCAAGGGTGCGCTGGAGAAGGCCGGGATCACCGGGGACCAGGTCGACTACCTGGTCATGGGCCAGGTCATCCTGGCCGGTGCCGGCCAGAACCCCGCCCGCTCGGCGGGCATCGCGGCCGGTCTGCCGCTGGGCGTGCCCTCGATCACGATCAACAAGGTCTGCCTCTCGGGCCTGAACGCGATCGCCACCGCCGACCAGATGATCCGCGCCGGCGAGGCCGACGTGATCGTGGCCGGGGGCATGGAGTCGATGACCAAGGCGCCGCACTTCTTGCCGAACTCCCGCGAGGGCATCAAGTTCGGTGACGTCGCCCTCGTCGACTCGATGGCCTACGACGCCCTGTTCGACCAGACCACCAAGCAGGCGATGATCAACCTGACCGACGTCACCAACGCCGAGCGGGACCAGTTCACCCGCGAGCAGCAGGACGCGTTCGCGGCAGGCTCGCACCAGAAGGCCGCCGCCGCGCAGAAGAACGGCATCTTCGACGACGAGATCGTGCCGGTGTCCATCGCACAGCGCAAGGGCGACCCGATCGTGGTCTCGGCGGACGAGGGCGTGCGTGCCGACACGACCGCCGAGTCACTGGCCGGCCTTCGCCCTGCCGTGCGGGACGGGTCGATCACCGCCGGTAGCGCCTCCCAGATCTCCGACGGTGCCTGTGCCGTCGTGGTGATGAGCAAGGCCAAGGCCACCGAGCTGGGCCTGGAGTGGTTGGCCGAGATCGGTGCGCACGGCATGGTCGCGGGCCCTGACTCCACCCTGCAGCTCCAGCCCGCCCGGGCCACCGCGCGTGCGTGCGAGAAGGAGGGCATCACGCCCGCCGATCTCGACCTCGTCGAGTTCAACGAGGCCTTCGCCGCCGTCGGAATCGCCTCGGCCCGCGAGCTGGGAATCAGCGACGAGAAGGTCAACGTCAACGGCGGGGCCATCGCCCTGGGTCACCCCGTCGGCATGTCCGGCGCCCGCGTGGTGCTGCACCTCGCACTCGAGCTCAAGCGCCGCGGTGGCGGCATCGGTGCCGCGGCCCTGTGTGGTGGCGGTGGCCAGGGCGACGCCTTGATCGTCAAGGTCCCCTCTGCCTGAGGCAGTGCCCTCGACCACGGGTGGCGGACGCCGTGCGGCGGTGTCCGTGCCCGATCTCGTCGAGCGCGCCCGGGGCGGTGAGCCCCGGGCGGTCGCTCGACTGATCTCGCTGGTCGAGGACGAGTCACCAGCGCTGCGCGAGGTCATGGCCGCCCTGGCCCCGCACACCGGTCGGGCCCAGATCGTGGGACTGACCGGGTCGCCTGGCGTCGGCAAGTCGACGACCACCAACGCGCTCGTGCGGGCGCTGCGCGACGACGGCCGCAAGGTCGGGGTGCTCGCCGTCGACCCTTCGTCGCCGTTCTCGGGCGGCGCGCTGCTCGGTGACCGCGTGCGGATGGGCGACCACGCGCTCGACTCACGGGGTGTTCATCCGCTCGATGGCCGCGCGCGGGCACCTCGGCGGGTCTGGCCTGGACCACCCCTCAGGCGCTGCGCGTGCTGGACGCCGCCGGCTTCGACGTCGTCCTGATCGAGACCGTCGGCGTGGGGCAGAGCGAGGTCGAGGTCGCCGGGCTCGCCGACACCACCGTGGTGCTGCTGGCGCCGGGCATGGGCGACGGCATCCAGGCTGCCAAGGCAGGCATCCTCGAGATCGGCGACGTCTACGTCGTCAACAAGGCCGACCGGGACGGCGCCGGTCAGGTCAGCCGTGACCTGCGCGGCATGCTCGCGCTGAGCCCACGCCGTGAGGGCGCGTGGGAGCAGCCGATCGTGAAGACCGTGGCGCAGACCGGTGACGGGATCCCCGAGGTCGTCACCGCCCTCGACGAGCACCGCTCCTGGCTCGAGCAGACCGGCGAGCTGGAGACGCGCCGGGTACGTCGAGCGCGGGCCGAGATCGAGGCGATCGCGGTAGCGGCGCTGCGTACCCAGTGGGGCGACGTCGACGGCCGTGGTGACCTCGACGCACTCGCGCGCGCGGTCGTCGCGGGTGACTCCGACCCCTACCGGGCCGCGGACAGCCTGCTCGGCCCCGGACTGCGGACGGCTAGGTTCAGCGCGTGCCCATCGCCGACGGACCCGTGATCCAGCTCGCCTGGGTCACCGACGACATCGAGGCCACCGCGGCCCTGTTGCACGAGCAGTTCGGCTGCGGGGCCTGGACCCGCCTCGACGACATCCACTTCGATGCCGAGCACACGACCTTGCGCGGCGAGCCGACGGAGTTCGTCGCCCACATCGCCTTGGCCTACGCCGGTGACCTCCAGCTCGAGCTGATCCAGCCGGTGTCCGGCGCCACCATCCATGCCGAGTTCCTCGAGGCGCACGGGCCGGGGCTGCACCACCTCTGCTTCGCGGTCGAGGACGTCGAGGCCGCCTGCGCGCGCGCCGAGGCGGCCGGCGTACCGGTGCTGATGCGAGGTTCGATGATGGACGGCGAGATCGAGTACGCCTACGTCGACGGGTCGGCGTCCGGCGTGCCCTACGTCGAGCTGGCGCGGATCGGTCCGTCGATGCAGGCGTTCTACGACGCCGTGCGCACACCTGCGAGGGTGGCCGACTGATGTTGCCCTTCGACCCGATCGACGAGGCCGCCCGCCAGTGGGGGGAACGCTGGGGCGCGGTGACCGCGATGCACGCCGTGACCTCGTTGATGCGGGTGCAGCAGCTCGTGATCGGTGGTCTTGACGCGATCCTGAAGCCGCACGGCCTGACCTTCGCGCGCTACGAGGCGCTGGTGCTGCTGGTGTTCTCCTCGCGGGGCTCGTTGCCGCTCGGCAAGATGGGCGAGCGGCTGCAGGTGCACCCGACGTCGGTCACCTCCATCGCCAAGCGGCTCGAGAGCGACGGGCTGATCACCCGGCGCCCGCACCCCGACGACGGGCGGGCCGTGCTCGCGGAGATCACCGCCGAGGGGCGTGGCCTGGTCGAGCGGGCCACCGCCGACCTCGTGGCGGCGAACTTCACCCTCGAGGGAGCCCTCGACCCCGATCTGGCCGAGGTGTCGGGCCTGCTGAGGCCGATCCGCGAGCGGGCGGGCGACTTCGAGAGCGGCACCGCTCAATCCCTAGGACTGAACAGCATGTCGCAGCAGCCGTTCACCCGTCGTGGAGCCATCGACCTGTCCGCCCTCAAGCGACCGGCGGCCCCCAGTGGCCCGCCCCCGGGCGGCGCCGCTGCCGGAGCTGTCGGGGCCAGTGGAGCCGGGGGAGCCGCGGCCGGCTCGTCGTCGTACGCCGTCAGCGTCACGGCCGAGAACTTCCAGCAGGTCGTCGAGCTGTCGATGACGGCTCCGGTGCTGCTCGCCCTCTACTCGCGCAGCCGGATGCCGGAGAGTGCGCAGCTGGCCGAAGACCTGGCGACCCTGTCGGGTGAGTTCGAGGGTCGGTTCATCGCTGGTCTGGTCGACGTCGACGCCGCACCGCAGATCGCCCAGGCGATGCAGGTGCCGTCGATCCCGTACGTCGTGGCGGTGCTCGATGGACGCCCGGCCCCGCTGCTGCAGGACGTCGTGCCGATCGAGGAGCTGCGTCAGGCGCTGACCCAGGTGATGCAGCAGCTGACGGCGCAGGGCATGACAGGTCGACACCAGCCGTTGCAGGCGGCCGTGGCCCCCGCTGAGGACGGCGAGCCGCACGTCGACCCGCGCTACGCCGCTGCCGAGGAGGCCCTGGCCCGCAACGATATCGACACCGCGGTCGCGGAGTACCAGAAGCTGGTCACCGCGAACCCGGCCGATGCCGAGGCCGCCGCCGGGTTGGCGATGACCACGGTGCTGCAGCGCACGCAGGGAGTCGACCCGGCAGCGGCTCGGGCAGCGGCGAGGCGGACCCGACCGACGTCGACGCCAACACCTTGCTGGCTGACCTCTCGCTCATGGCCGGCGAGGTCGAGGAGGCGTTCGCCCTGCTCACCGAGCTGGTGCGTCGTACGGCGGACAAGGATCGCGACCGCGCTCGGGAGCACCTCATCGCGCTGTTCGCCGCGGTCGGCAACGACGACCCACGCGTGCTCGCTGGTCGCCAGAACCTCGCCTCTGCGCTCTTCTGAGGGTGGTGGCGACGGTGACCAGCGGACCTGGCTACCTGGGTCGCGGCTTCGCGTTCCTGCGCCGTCGCCCGTTGCTCTACCTGCTCGGCGTCCTGCCGGCACTGCTCGTCTTCGCCGTTCTCGCGATCCTCTGGGTGGTGCTGGCCCTCCACGTCGGTGACCTCGTCACGTGGGTCACTCCGTTCGCCGACGACTGGAGCGACCTGGTGCGCGGGCTGCTGCGCGGGCTGCTGGCTGTCGCCGTGCTGGTGGCCGCGCTGCTGCTGGCCAGCTCGATGTTCGTCGGGCTCACCCTGACGGTGGGCGACCCGTTCTACGAGCGCATCTGGCGGGCCACCGAGGAGAGCCTGGGCGGTCCGGTGCCCGAGCACGAGCCCGGCGTCATGCAGGCCGCGCGCGACGGGCTCGTGCTCAGTGCGGTGGGCTTGGCGTGCTCGGCCGCGGTCGTGGTCGCCGGCTTCGTGCCCGTGGTCGGGCCGGTGGGTGGCGTCGTCCTGGGCGTCACCTTGTCGGCGCGACTGCTGTCGCGCGAGCTGCTCAGCGGCCCCTGGTGGCGCGAGGGCTCGACTCCGCCGCGCAACGGGCCGCGATCGCTCCGCACCGGGGCACCGTGCTCGGGTTCGGTGTCGCGACACAGCTCTGGTTCCTGGTTCCGTTCGGGGCGGTGCTGGTGATGCCGGCTGCCGTCGTCGGGGCGACCCTGCTGGCCCGTGAACGGCTGCTCGTCGGCATCGAGTCTCCGCGGCCGTAGCCGGCAGCCCTCTACCCGCCGAGGGCCGTCAGCACGGCGCGCACAGCGGGTGAGTCGCTCATCGTCCGTCGGTGCAGGGCGACGATGTCGCGGGTCGGCACGGGGTCGCGGACCGGGATGGCCACCAGGTCGTGGGCGAGGTCCGCACGTCCGAGGCGCGGCACCAGGGCGATGCCGAGGCCGGCCTGCGCCAGGGCGAGGTGCGACTCGAACTCCATCGCGACGTGAGCGATGTGCGGGCGACGTCCGGTGCCGTCGTACATGCGGCCCAGCCACTGGCGGCAGATCGTGCCCTCAGGCGTGGCGATCCAGCCCTCGTCGACGAGGTGTGCGGGGGTGACCGAGGTACGAGCGGCCAGCGGGTGGTCGCGGTGCACGATGACGTCGGCGACGTCGGCGGCCACCGAGGTGCGCACCAGGTGGTCGGGCACGTCGATCGGGACGTCGCCCCAGGTGTGGACGACGCCCATCTCGAACTGACCGGTCGCCACCAGGTCGACGGTGTCCCAGGGCTCCCGCTCGACGAGGGTGAGCGCGAGGTCGGGATGGGTGGCCAGCAGGTCGCGGACGACCGGAGCGACCAGGCCGCGCATGGCGGTGGAGAACGCGGCGAGGCGCACGTGGCCGGCGACCGTGTCGGTCTGGCGGTGCAGGCCGGCCTCGACCTCCTCGAGGTCGCGCAGCACCTGTTCACCGGCGTCGGCCAGGTGCCGGCCGTGGCGAGTGAGCATCACGCCGCGGCCGACCCGTTCGAGCAGCAGCACGCCGGTCTGGCGCTCGAGACGCTTGACCTGCTGCGAGACCGCGCTGGGGGTGAAGCCCAGTGCGTCGGCCGCGGCGACGACCGAGCCGTGCCGGTCGACCGCGCGAAGCGCAGCCAGGGCGGCCAAGATCGATCATGCAGCAATCCTACATGGAATCAGTGCATAATCATTCGCTGGTGCTTCATGGTCATGACGGCCACTCTGGACTGCATGACCCGTCGCGACTCGCTCCTCGCCGCCGCCGTCGCCGACGGTCTGGGGGTTCAACTTCGTGGTGATCGACTGGGGCATGGACGGCGTGCCGCCGCTTGCTGTTCGTCGCAGTCCGATTCGCGCTCGTGGTGCTGCCGGCTCGTCTTCCTGCTGCCCCGCCCCGACGTGCCCTGGCGCACCCTGGCGGCGGTCGGCGCCTTCATGTCGCTGGGCCAGTTCGGCTTCCTCTACGTGGCGATGGACGCCGGGATGCCGCCGGGCCTGGCCGCGCTGGTGCTGCAGGCGCAGGTCATCTTCACCGTCGTCATCGCCGCGGGCGTGCTGCGCGAGCTGCCGAGCATCGCGCAGACCGCAGGCATCGGGCTCGGCACGGTCGGCTTGGTGGTGGTGGCGCTCGGTCGTGGGGGCGACGTGCCGCTGGTGGCGCTCGCTGCTGTGCCTGCTCGGGGCGCTGTCGTGGGGCATCGGCAACGTGGTCTCGCGCGCCTCCGGGGCTACCGGCGGACTGGCCCTGACGGTGTGGTCGGCGGTCGTCGTCCCGGTGCCGCTGCTGGTGCTCTCGCTGGTGGTCGACGGGCCGACGGCGATGGTCGACGGCGTTGGCCGCGTTCGGCTGGCAGGCTGGTCTGTCGACGCTCTACACGGCCGGGCTGGCCTCGCTGGTCGGCTACGGCATCTTCAACACGCTGCTCTCGCCGCAACCCCTCGGCCGCCGTGGTGCCGTGGGTGCTGCTGGCGCCGGTGGTGGCGATGATCTCCGCGGCGCTGCTGCTCGGGCAGGCCCCGAACGCGGCCGAGGCCGGCGGGGGAGTGGTGATGGTGCTGGGCGTGCTGGTCGCCCTGCGCCAGCCCAAGGATCTGCGTCAGCCCAGGGACCTGCATCAGTCCGAGAGCGACAGCGAAACGTCGTCCCCACGTCGGCGAGCCCGTCGACGACCGCGACCAGCTCTGCGCCGGCCCCGGTGAGTCGGTAGTCCCAGCGCACGGGGGAGTCCTGGTAGGCACTGCGCTCGACCACGCCGGCGTCCATCAGGGCGCGCAGCCGAGCGGCGACGCGGTCGCGCGGTGCACCGGTGCCGCGCACGATGTCGCCGAACCGGGAGACGCCGAACGAGAGCTCGCGCACGACGAGCAGTGACCAGCGTTCGCCGACCAGCTCGAGGGCGGCAGCGGCCGGGCAGGGTCGGCCGGGTAGGTCGGCGAGCACGATGCGCTTGCTACCTGAGCTGTCGCTCATGGCCCGCCTCCTCGGGGTGTACGGTTCGAGTGTGAGTTTGACTTCCAAACCTACACCCTTGGTCCCGGTCGCCCTCGGGACTGCTCTGGTGCTGGTGACCTACGTGACGCCGATCGTCAACGTGCCCGAGACCGAGATCGACCTGGTCGTCGGCCCGTCGGCGCGCGCCTGGATTCTCAGCTCGATGAGCGTGGGGCTGGCCGCAGCCTTGCTGGTGGCCGGCGTCATCGGTGACACCGTCGGACGCCGCCGGGTCTACGACGTCGGGCTGGTGCTGCTCGGGCCTCGGCGCAGCGCTGTGCGCCTTGGCCTGGGGGCCCGGCGTCGTGATCGCTCGGTCGTGTGGTGCAGGGAGTCGGTGGAGCCGCGGTGCTGGCGTGCGGCCTGTCGCTGCTCGCGGTGCACTTCGCGCCCGGTCCGCCGCGGGTGCACGCCACCTCGGTCTGGGGCGCCAGCGTCGGCCTCGGCATCGGCGTGGGCGCCCTGACCGGCGCAGCGCTCGGGGGCTTCGGATCGGGGTGGCGCGAGACCTACGGTGCAACCGCGGTGCTGGCACTCGTGCTGCTGGTGTGGTCCGAACGGCTGGGGGAGTCGCGCGCCGCAGAGCCGCGCCCCGTCGACGTGCCGGGGCTCGTCGCCCTGGTCGTCGGCATGACACTGCTTGTCGCCGGGCTCACCGAGGCACGCAGCGGTCTGGAGCCGTTGAGCGTGTCCCTCCTGGCGGGTGGGCTACTTGGGTTCGTGGCCTTTGCGGTCGTCGAGGTCCGGGTGAGTGTGCCGTTGGTCGAACCGGCCCTGCTGCGCAGTCGGGGATTCGTGGCCGCGACGTTGGGCTCGCTCACCCTTGGCATCGGCATGATCGGTGTGGCGACCTTCGTGCCGACCATGGCCCAGGTGGGCCTCGGCTACGGGCTCTGGACGGCGAGCGTCCTGGCCGCCACGTGGGCCTTCGTGAGCGTGGCGACGTCCCTGTTGCTGCGGCGGCTGCCGTTCCAGGTGGCCGGACCTCGCGCCATCGCCGGGGTGCTGGTGCTCGTGGCCGCTGCCCAAGCTTTGGGGTTGGGGCTGACCATCGACTCCGGCGCCTGGCGGCTCGCGTTGATGATGGCTGCGGCCGGGATCGGCACCGGCGTGCTGAACGCCGTCCTGGGGCGGGAGTCGGTGGCGAGCGTGCCGCCCGATCGCTCGGCGATGGGCAGCGGTGCGAACAACACCGCGCGCTACCTCGGCGCCGCGATCGGCATCACGCTTTTCGTCACGATCGCCACGCACAGCGGCAACTCGCTTGCGGCTGGGTGGAACATCGCACTGACCACGACCATCGTGGTGACGCTGGTGGGCGCGGCCGTGATCGCCGCCGCTGGTCAGTGGGCGCCGGTGCCGGACTCGGTGCCGGACTCGGTGTAGGCCGGACCGCCACCCACATTCGCCAGCGCTGAGGCGACCCGGCGGGCGGTGAAGTCGGCGCAGCGCTCGAGCACCTGCTCAGGGGTGCAGAACTCCGCCGCGCGAATCTCGCGGGCCTGCAGCACGGTCTGCTCGGCGATTGCCGCCTCGTGCACGCCGCCGTCGAACACCAGGCACAAGGCGTCGTCCCAGCCTCCCCACGGTGGCAGCCAGTCGGTCAGCAGCAGCGGCCCAGCCTCGATGGTGAGGGCGAGCTCCTCCTCGACCTCCCGGCTGACCGCGACCTGCGGCGACTCGCCCACCTCGACGACGCCACCGGGAAGGTCCCAGTCCTGCTTGTAGGTCAACCGGCAGAGCAGCACTCTGTCGTCCGGGTCGCGGATCAGCATCTGGCTGATCGCCCGCTTGCGTGGGAGGAACGAGTTGAGCAGCGCCCGGAAGCCACCGGGTTCCTCGACGGGCGTGTCGGTGGTGAGCCGCGAGAAGACCACCCGGTCGCCGCCGACCCCGCGCATGACGCCCTCGCGCCGCATGCCGGCCCACGTGGCCGTGCGCTGCCGGGCCTCGTCGCTGACGTCGACCCACGCCTCGACCCGGTGGTGCTCGACCAGGGCGGCCGCGACGTCGCGGCGGACGACGTCGACGTTCTCGTGGGCTGGCCAGGTGATCCGAGCCGTGCCGTCGGCGAGGGTGGTCACCGACGTCTCAACCGGGTCGTCAGCGGGCTCGTCAGCAGGCTCCTCGGTCACCCGCCCAGGTTATCGGGCGCTCGAGAACGCCGAGTCGGCGTGCGTTTACGCCGACTCAGCGCTGCTGCGAAGCCAGATCGCGCCGAGGGGCGGGACGACGAGGTCGGCGTGCGCCGGCTGCGAGCCGTGCTGGCCCTCGACGGCGAGCACCGAGCCGAGGTTGCCGACGCCGGAGCCGCCGTAGGCCTCGGCGTCGGTGTTCAGCACCTCGTGCCAGAGCCCGGCACGGGGCAGCCCGAGGCGGAGGTCGTGGGGCACCGAGGCGAAGTTGGCGACGCAGACCAGGTCGGCCTCGTCGTCGGCGCGACGGACGAACGAGTAGACGTTGCGTCCGCTGTCGTCGGCGTCGATCCACTCGAAGGACGCCGGCGAGACGTCACCTGCCCAGGCCGCCGGCGTCGCGACGTAGGCGCGGTTCAGGTCGCGCACGAGGTCGTGGAGGCCCTGGTGCTCGGAGTGTTCGAGCAGCCACCAGTCGAGCTCACGCGATTCTGCCCATTCCGACTCCTGGCCGAACTCGGAGCCCATGAAGAGCAGCTGCTTGCCCGGGTGGGCCCACATGAACGCGTAGTAGGCGCGCAGGTTGGCCAGCTGCTGCCAGCGGTCACCGGGCATCTTGCGCAGGAGGGAGCCCTTGCCGTGCACCACCTCGTCGTGCGAGAGCGGCAGCACGAAGTTCTCGGTCCAGGCGTAGGTGAGCGCGAAGGTCAGGTCGTGATGGTGGAACTGGCGGTGCACCGGTTCGTGCGCCAGGTAGTCGAGGGTGTCGTGCATCCAGCCCATGTTCCACTTGAAGCCGAAGCCCAGCCCGCCCTCGGACGTCGGCCTCGTGACGCCGGGCCAGGACGTCGACTCCTCGGCGATCGTGACCACGCCGGGCACGCGCTTGTAGACGGTGGCGTTCATCTCCTGCAGGAACTGCACGGCCTCGAGGTTCTCGCGGCCGCCGTGGATGTTCGGCTGCCACTCGCCCGTCTCGCGGGCGTAGTCGAGGTACAGCATCGAGGCCACGCCGTCGACGCGCAACCCGTCGGCATGGAACTCCTCGAGCCAGAACAACGCGTTCGCATAGAGGAAGTTGCGCACCTCGGGGCGCCCGAAGTTGAAGATGTGCGAACCCCACTCCTGGTGCCACCCGCGCTGGGGGTTGGGGTCCTCGTAGAGCGGGGTGCCATCGAAGCGCACCAGCGCCCACGCGTCGGTGGCGAAGTGCCCGGGCACCCAGTCGAGGATCACGCCGATGCCGGCCTGGTGGAACCGGTCGACCAGCCGCTTGAAGCCGTCGGGGTCACCGAAGCGCGAGTCGGCGGCGAAGTACGACGTCACGTGGTAGCCCCAGGACCCGCCGAAGGGATGCTGCATGACCGGCATCAGCTCGACGTGGGTGAACCCCAGCTCGGCCAGGTAGGGCACGAGGTGCTCGGCCATCTCGTCGTAGGACCAGAAGTCGCCGCCGGGGTGCCGTTTCCACGAGCCGAGGTGCATCTCGTACACCGACATCGGCGCTGCCACGGCTTGCTGACCCGCGCGGGCCGTCATCCAGTCGGCGTCGCCCCACACGTGCCCGGAGTCGTGCACCCGCGAGGCGGTGAGCGGTGCGACCTCGGCGAACCTGGCCATCGGGTCTGCCTTCTCGACCCACGCGTCGTCGGCACCGAGAACATGGAACTTGTACGCCGTGCCGCTGCCGACGTCGGGCACGAACAGCTCCCACACCCCGGAGCGGCCGAGCTGCCGCATCGGGTGCTCGCGGCCGTCCCAGCTGTTGAAGTCGGCCATCAGGCGCACGCCGCGGGCCGAAGGGGCCCAGACGGCGAACGACGTCCCGGTGACGACGTCGGTGGTGCCAGCCACCTCGTAGCGGTGCACGCGGGCGCCGAGCACCTGCCAGAGGTTCTCGTGGCGACCCTCGTTGATCAGGTGGAGGTCGACCTCGCCGAGCGTGGGCAGGAACCGGTAGGGGTCGTCGAGCTACGATCTCGCCCTGGCCGTAGTCGACGACGATCCGGTAGTCGGGCACCGCGTCGACGTCCTCGGTGTGGAGCAGCCCGGCCCAGACGCCGCCGTGCTCGTGCTCGAGCGGGCTGTCGGTGCCGCCGTGACGCACCGACACGCGCTGGGCCAACGGCTTCAGCACGCGCACCGTCACTCGGCCGGCGTCGAGGTGAGGTCCGAGCACCGCGTGCGGGTGCCCGTGCTCACCCCGGACGATCTGGTCGAGCTCGCCTCGAGGGATCTGCAGCGGGGTGACGGACATCAGGCTCCGATCCGGGCGACCGCCGCGAGCGGGATCTCCACCCAGGCTGGTCGGTTGCGGGTCTCGTAGACGGTCTCGTAGACGGCTTTGTCCGCGACGTAGGCATCGATCAGCGTGCGTTGCTCGGTGGTGAGGTCGCCGCCGGCGTAGGCAGCGAGGAAGTACCGCTGGTTGCGCGCCGCCCACTCCGTGCCTCGGGTGCGGCGCTCGGCCGACTCCTCCTCGTCGACCTGCTCCTGCTGCCGCTCGACGGCGTGCGGGGCGTAGTCGAACGAGCGGAGCATGCCCGGCGACGTCGCGCCACGGTGAGTCGGGCAGCACCCGCTCGGCCAGCGGCTTGGCGGGTTCTCCCTCGAAGTCGACGATCTTCCATCCGAGCGCCGTGCGCAGCGTCTGGCCCAGGTGCAGGTCGCCGTGCACGTGCTGCACGTCGATCCGAGGCAGGCCGGCCAACGCCGAGTAGGTCGCCCGCAGCCGGGCCGCGTACGGCGTGAGGCCTGGCGCCACGAGCAGCGCTGCGTCGAGCCGGGCCTCCATCGCGGCGGCGATGGCCGCCGGTGTCGGTGCCAGGGCGGGGTCGGCGGGCAGCTCGGCGGCGAGCAGGTCGTGCACCTCGCGCAGCGCCTCGCCGAGGCGCCCGGCCTCGGCGGAGAAGTCGCCGCCGGACTCGCGTGCGGCGAGCTCGGGGTCGGCGTACAGGTTGCGCACGCTGCTGAGTGCGAGGTCCCAGCCGTCGGTGGCGGTGCGCAGGAACTGCTGCAGCATGCCCAGGTGGGTCTCGCCGTGCTCGCACCCAGCCGTAGAGGTGGGCGACCTGCGGTCGAGCCGGCGCGGGTCAGTGCGGCGTGGGTGGTGATGTCGGGGTTGTGGCCGGGCGTCACCTTGCGGAACAGCTTGAGCACGGCGTCCTCGCCGTAGGCGACTGACGAGTTCGACTGCTCGCCGGTGAAGAGCGAGGCGGTCGAGTCGAGGTCGAGCTCGTGGCCGGGCAGTCGGTGGAAGACCAGCCCGCCGACGTCGAGCGCTCCCACGGCATCGGGGCGGTCGCCGGCCAGCCGTGCGGCACCGAACGCCTTCAGCCACAGCGCCATCGCCTGACGGTCGTGCAGGGCGTCGTAGGCGTGCACCCAGCCGAGGTCGGGCACCTCCCACCATCCGACGAAGGCGTGGTCGAGGCGGTGCTCGGGCTCGCTGTAGTAGGTCAGTGGCACCTGGTAGAGCTCGACGTCGGCCGCGACGACGCGGCGTGCAGCGTCGTCGTAGGTGAGCTCGACGAGCAGCACGTCGACGTGGGGGTCGCCGTCGCCGAGGCGCCCGAGGCGGCGTACGTCGGAGACGTGGAACGGGCGGCCCTTGCCCCCGAACCAGCGCGTCTTCTCCAGGTAGGGAGGAAGAACTGCCGGATCGAGGTAGGCGACCGGCTCGCCGCTGGAGCTGGTCACAGCAGCTGCCCCTCGTCGGGCTTCTCGCTCGGCACCAGTCGGAACCAGTAGAAGCCGTAGCCGCTCAGCGTGAGCAGGTAGGGCAGCTCGCCGATCGAGGGGAACTGGACTCCGCCGAGCAGCTCGACCGGCACCAGGCCCTCGAAGCGGCGCAGGTCGAGCTCGACCGGCTGCGGGAAGCGCGACAGGTTGTTGACGCACAAGATCACGTCGCCGCTCGCCGTCGTCGCCCTCGTGCTCGCGCACGTAGGAGAGCACCGACGGGTTGGAGCCGCCGAGGTCCTGGAACGTGCCGAGCCCGAAGGCCGTGGTGCTGGCGACGTGCGTGGATCATCCGTCGGGTCCAGTGCAGCAGCGAGGAGGGGTTCTCCAGCTGCGCCTCGACGTTCACGCTCTGGTAGCCGTAGACGGGGTCCTGGATCGCCGGCAGGAAGAGCTTGCCCGGCGTGGCCGAGGAGAACCCGGCGTTGCGGTCGGGCGTCCACTGCATCGGGGTGCGGACGCCGTCGCGGTCACCGAGCCAGATGTTGTCGCCCATCCCGATCTCGTCGCCGTAGTAGAGGACGGGGGAGCCGGGCAGCGAGAGCAGCAGCGCGTTGAAGAGCTCGATCTGGTTGACGTCGTTGTCGAGCAGCGGCGCCAGCCGGCGGCGGATGCCGATGTTGGCCTTCATGCGGGGGTCCTTGGCGTACTCGCCCCACATGTAGTCGCGGTCCTCGTCGCTGACCATCTCGAGCGTCAGCTCGTCGTGGTTGCGCAGGAAGATGCCCCACTGGCAGTTGTGCGGGATCTCCGGGGTCTGCTCGAGGATCTCCGAGATCGGGAACCGCGACTCGCGGCGCACCGCCATGAAGATGCGTGGCATCACCGGGAAGTGGAAGCACATGTGGCACTCGTCGCCCGACCACGTGCCGGCCTCGTCCGTAGTGCTGCCGAAGTAGTCGACGACGTCGGCCGGCCACTGGTTGGCCTCGGCCAGCAGGATCTTGCCCGGGTACTTCTCGTCGACGAACCGGCGCACCTTGCGCAGGAACTCGTGGGTCTCCGGGAGGTTCTCGCCGTTGGTGCCCGGGCGCTCGTAGAGGTAGGGCACCGCGTCGAGGCGGAACCCGTCGAGACCCATGTCGAACCAGAACGAGATCGCCTCGAGGATCGCGTCGTGCACGGCCGGGTTGTCGTAGTTGAGGTCGGGCTGGTGGGAGAAGAAGCGGTGCCAGAAGTACTGCTGGCGCACCGGGTCCCACGTCCAGTTCGACGGCTCGGTGTCGACGAAGATGACCCGCGCCTCCTGGTAGAGCTCGTCGGTGTCGCTCCACACGTAGAAGTCGCCGTACGGGCCGTCGGGGTCCTCCCGGCTCGCCTGGAACCACGGGTGCGCGTCACTCGTGTGGTTCATGACGAAGTCGATGATCACCCGGATGCCGCGCTCGTGCGCCTCGTCGAGGAAGTGGTGGAAGTCCTCGACCGTGCCGGCCTCGGGAAGGATGTCGGTGAAGTCGGCGACGTCGTAGCCGCCGTCGCGCAGCGGCGAGGAGAAGAACGGCGGCACCCACAGGCAGTCGACGCCGAGCCACTGCAGGTAGTCGAGCTTCTCGGTCAGGCCCCGGAAGTCGCCGGTGCCGTCGCCGTTGGAGTCGCGGAAGCTGCGGACCATCACCTCGTAGAAGACCGCGCTCTTGAACCAGTCGGGCTCATCGTTGACCGGCGTCATCTGGGCGGGTCGATCTGGGTCGTCGGTTGGGTCGGTGGCTGGGTCATCGGTGGGTCCTCACGCTCAGGACGTGCGCGGGCTCGTGGCCGGGGTCGAGCCGCACGTAGTTGTGCTCGCCCCAGGTCCAGTCCGACCCGGTGATCTCGTCGTGCACGGTGAACGCGTCGGTCCAGTCGAGGCCGAGCGCCGGCAGGTCGAGGTGGACGGTGGTCTCCCGGGCGGCGTGCGGGTCGAGGTTGATCACCACGATGACGACGTCGTCGTCGGCCATCTCGCTGGTGCGCGCGCTTGGAGAACACCAGCACGTTCTCGTCGTCGGCGTGGTGGATGGTGAGGTTGCGCAGGCGTTGCAGCGCGGGGTGCTGACGGCGGATCTCGTTCAGCCGGGTGAGGTACGGCGCCAGCGAGCGGCCCTCGGCCTCGGCGGCAGCCCAGTCGCGGATCCGGATCTGGAACTTCTCGGTGTCGAGGTACTCCTCGCTGCCCGGCTTGAGCGCCACGTGCTCGTAGAGCTCGTAGCCGGCGTAGACACCCCAGCTCGGCACGCTCATCGCCGCCAGGGCCGCGCGCACCTTGAACGCGGCGGGCCCGCCGTACTGGAGGTACTCGTGGAGGATGTCGGGGGTGTTGACGAAGAAGTTCGGCCGCATCAGGTGGTCGGACTCCGAGGTCACCTCGCTCAGGTACTCCTCGATCTCCCACTTGGCGGTGCGCCACGTGAAGTAGGTGTAGCTCTGGTGGTAGCCGACCGCGCCGAGCCCGTGCATCATCGGCGGCTTGGTGAACGCCTCGGAGAGGAACAGCACGTCGGGGTCGGTGCGCCGGACCTCCTTGAGCAGCCACTCCCAGAACGCCAGCGGCTTGGTGTGCGGGTTGTCGACGCGGAAGATGCGCACCCCGTGACTCATCCAGTGCCGCACGACGCGCAGCACCTCGCGGCAGATGCCGCTGGGGTCGTTGTCGAAGTTGACCGGGTAGATGTCCTGGTACTTCTTCGGCGGGTTCTCGGCGTAGGCGATGGTGCCGTCGGCCCGCGTGGTGAACCACTCCGGGTGTGCGACGTCACCCACGGGTGGTCGGGGGCCGCCTGCAGGGCGAGGTCGAGGGCGACCTCGAGCCCGAGCTCGCCGGCCCGGCTCACGAAGGCGTCGAAGTCGTCGATCGTGCCGAGCTCGGGGTGGACGGCGTCGTGGCCGCCGTCCTTGCTGCCGATCGCCCACGGTGAGCCGGGGTCGTCGGGGCCGGGCGTGAGGGTGTTGTTCGGACCCTTGCGGTTCACCTCGCCGATCGGGTGGATCGGCGGCAGGTAGATGACGTCGAAGCCCATCGCGGCCACCGCCTCGAGCCGCTTGGCCGCGGTCGCGAAGGTGCCGCTCGTGATGGCGCCGGTCGCCGGGTCCGGCGTCGCGCCCTCCGAGCGCGGGAAGAACTCGTACCAGCTGCCGTAGAGCGCGCGCTCGCGGTCGGCGTAGGCCGGGTACGGGCCGTCGACGGTGAGCAGCTCGCGCAACGGGTGCGCCGCGCAGCACGGCGACGACGTCGGCGGCCTGCAGCTGGGCCAGCCGCGCCTCGACCGGGCGGGTGGTGTCGCGCGCGGCCTCGAGGGCCCCGGCGAGCGCGCGCGACTCGGCCTTGGCCTTGGCGGGCAGCTCGGCGAGCACCCGCTCGAGCAGCAGCGCGCCCTCGGTGAACATCAGCTCGACGTCGATGCCGGCCGGGATCTTGATGTCGGCCGCGTGCTGCCAGGTGGCGACGGGGTCGGACCAGGCATGCACCTCGAACCGCCACGCGCCGGGACGGTCGGGGGTCACCCAGGCGAGGTAGCGATCGACCGGGTCGGTCTGCTTGACCAGCCGCTCGGGCGGACGCCGCTTGCCCTGCGGCGAGATGAGCACCACCTCGGCGCCGAGCTTGTCGTGACCCTCTCGGAAGATCGTCGCTGAGACAGGGAACGGCTCCCCGACGGTGGCCTTGGCTGGATGTCGCCCGAGGTCCACCACCGGCATGACGTCCATGACGGGGATGCGTCCAACCATGCGTTCCACCCTTGCTGGTCGGGTGGCAGCACGCAACTCACCCAGGGGTGAGGCCCTGCTGCGGCGCTCGATGATGCCGAGCGGGGCGGGCACCCCATGTGCCCGCCCGCTCGGTGGTCGCGGTCAGGTCGAGCCGGTCACGGTCGGCCGAAGGCCTGGAACTCGGCCGCGTGCACGATGGTTCCGCGGTCGGAGCGCCGTCTTGCAGTCGGTGTCGTTGAGCGGGTCGTTGTCCTGCTCGCCGGCGTAGCCCGCGAACCCGGTGCACTGGTTCTCCAGCACGACGAGGCGCAGGGCCGTCGCCTTGGTGGGCTTGATCGCGAACGAGCGCAGGATCAGGTCGGGAGCCACCGGCCGAGGACGGCGGGCCGGGAAGGCGTTCGCCTTGGAGACGAAGACACGCTTCCACCTTGCCTTGGTCGAGCCACAGCTGCGCACGCACGCCTCGACAGCGAACTGCCTCAGGGCGGTGAACCGCGAGGCCGAGTCGGGGTCGGGGTCGGCGTTGCGGAAGAGCGGCAGCTCGTTGGGGTCCGGCGGTGCCGGCACCAGGTAGGCGCTGACGTTGACCTTGCGGACCGTGTGCACCCCTCCTGCCAGGTCGACGGCCACGAACGGCGTGGACTCATCGACGTTCGACCCGGTGACGCCAGCCCAGTTGGTGCCCTCCGTGCCGTCGAGCAGGAACTTGGCGTTCCGCGAGCCCTTGGTCGCTCCGAGCAGCTTGGCGCCGGCGGCCAGGGCGGCGAGGTTCTTCGGAGCCCTGACCGTCACCGTCTCCTTGCGGCTTGCCGGTCACCGTGATCGAGAACCGGTGGAAGCCACGCCCAGGTGCGACGTACAGGAGGTCGTAGCTTCCCGGGGTGAACGTGCTCGACGACTTCAGCTTGGTCTTGCGCATGGTGTCGGCGATGGGGGTCACCCGCGCCTCGTAGTCACCCACGAAGATCCGGCCGCCGATGGGCGCCTTGAACGTGACGGTCGTGTTCTTCGAGGCTGGGGGAGCGGAAGCTGCCCTTGGCCGTGGTGTCCTCACCGTCGGTGACGTAGGCGCCGGCGCCCATGCCGACCCGCGCGAAGGCGTCCCACATGACCGCCTTGTTGGCGCCGCGGAACCGCATCTGGTCGGCGGCGATCATCGCGTCCCGGGCATCGAGCATCGAGGTCGCTCCCTGCTGCAGCAGGAAGGCGTCGAAGACCAGCTGGATCCAGCGACGGTTGCCCGGGCACTGCGACGGGGGCGTGACGCCGGTGGTGTCGTTGCCCTGCGCGCAGCGCAGCTGCAACTTCTTGTTCCCGACCGGGAAGCGTGCGTTGTGCTTCTCCACGAGCGCCTGCCGGACCTCCCACATCGCGGCGTTCCAGATCTCGCCGTCGGCGTGCACCTCCGGGCCGGTGCTGTCGAACCCGTAGTTGGAGTAGTTGAGCGGGTTCTTGTTGATCGCGTAGTCGCGGATGGCGACGGCTCCGTTGCCAGTGGCGTACGCGCCGACGGCCCAGACGTTGCCTCCGTTGGGGTAGCCGTGCGCGAACATGTACTCACCGGCGGCCTGGTCGCCCCAGGCCTCGCCCATGGCACCACCCTGCTCGGAGGTGATGCCCTCGTCGGGTCCGCCGATCATCCGGTTGCTGATCGCGTGGGTGTACTCGTGGGCGACGATGCCCATGTCCAGGGAACCGTCGGCGCACGGGGCGTAGAACGCGCCGGCGATGGGCTGGAACAGGTACTGGTTGGTGATGCCCGGGATGCCGTCCTGCAGCGTGACCTGGTTGGCGTTGTCGCGACCGAGGTAGACCGGGAACCCGCCGGAGAGGGCGCCGGCCTGGACGTTGCCGATCTCGGGGTCGGTCTCGACGCCGCCGCGCCCGATGTTGTCGAGCTGCATGTTGTAGTTGTCCTCGGTGAAGCCGAGGTAGTAGCTGAAGTCGTGCATCCGGTTGTGGGCCACGAACAGGTTGCCCGTGGAGAACTCGATGTCGTTGCCGCCGGGCACCAGCTGGGCCGGGTCGCACTTGCTGTTGTTCCACGCGTCGGTGAAGGCGGGGGTGTACTTCCGAGTCGGTGACACCGGGGCCTGGAACAGGCCGCCGGGGGTCAACGGGCTGGCCCACGCCTCGTGGGTGCTGGCGTTGTTGCCCGTGGTGGTCAGGGTCGACGTGCCGGTGTTGACCACGATGTCCCACGGTCCGGGAGCTGCCACGTTCTTGAAGCTGCCCGTGGGCGAGGTGCACCCCGACCCCTTGAACCAGCAGCCGACCACGCTGTTGCGCGGCGTCGTGCCAGGGCGGAAGTCGAGGCTCGGGTTGGCGGTGAAGTAGCGCCAGCGGGGGTCGCCGGTCAGGGCGTCGGCGATCGCTCCCGGGCCCGGGGTGCCCGACGTCGCTGGTGGACACGACCAGCCCGTACTGGTTGGGCGGCAGCTGCGCGGTGTCGTCGAAGGGGCAGACCTGCGCCTTGTAGGTGCCGGCCGGGATGCTCGGTGCGGTGTACGTGAGCGTCTCGGGGCTGGTGAGCAGGTCGCCGGAGGAGAGCAGCTCACCGTCGGTGCCGAAGAGGTTGATCGTGATGTCGTTGGCCGGGTTCAGCGCCGTGGCGACGAGGGAGATCGACTTGGTCGCGGAGTTCGCCAAGGTGAACGGGTGCATGGGGCCGCACTGACCGGTGGTCACCGAGCCGGAGAACGGCGTGATCGAGCTGTCCTGGTCGACGAGGTTGTGGCGGTACAGGACGTCGCCGGAGACGGCGTCGACGAGGACGGTGTACGCCAGAGCGCCGCCTCCGGCGACGTTCACGACGTTCGCCTCGAGCACGGGCCGCACCGAACCGTCAGCCATGCCGAGCCCGCGCAGGCGCACCTGCTGCTGCTGGGCGAGGCCGGGGACGACGAGCCGGGTCCAGCCGGCGGCGACCTTGGAGCTGATCTTGGCGACGTCGGCCAGGCCGAGATCGAGTCCGACGTTGGTTGCCGCCCTCAGCCAACCCTGCAGCGGAGTGAGCCGCGCCTGCCGGGGGAGCCTGGGTGGACTTGCTGATCGAGGAGGACGCGTAGGCGATCTCGCCGTTGGCGACGCCGACGGTGACCATGCTGCCCACGGCGGGCACCAGGCCGCCGAGGTTCTGGCGGAAGAGCACGGCGCGAGCCGGGCTGTAGGCGAGCTCCTGCTCGTTGACGAGCTCGAGCTCGTCGACCTGGGCGACGGTCAACCCGAAGACGTCCGCGTTGTCAGCCAGCCAGCGACGGGCAGCCACGCCCGGGTCGCTGGACGTGGCCCGGGCGAGCACGCCGTCGCGGGGCAGCAGCGACGCCGGTGTGCCGAGCCTGTTCCAGCGCACGTCGACGACCCCGAGGGCAGAGACAGCGCGGCGCTGAGCGAGCGTGGGCAGGGTCGAGCCGCGGGCGTCGATGTCGTCGAGCGCGTCAACTGCGTCACCGATGGTCGCCAGGCTTCCGGTGACGTCGAGGACGACGCGCTCGGAGGCACGAGAGGGGGTCGGCTCGTCTGCTCGGGCGGTGGACTGGGTGAGGCCGGCGACCACGGTGGTGGTCAGGAGGGCGATGGCCAGGGCCGTGGTGCGGCCGGGGCGCAGGGTCGTTGAAGTCACGAAAGTCCAACGTCGCTGACCGTGGAGACGTTATGGCCGGATCGGCGCCGATCGACGTGAGGAGCGAGAAGTTACCCGCCCGAAACATGTAGATCGCCATTCACTTGGAACGATCCAGACATCGGCGCTAGCGTCCGCTCCGTGCGCGCCTTCCGTCGTTTCACCGTCCGTCCGGTCCTGCCCGTCGAGCTTGCAGCGCTGACTGAGGTCGCGGGCAACCTGCGTTGGTCGTGGCACCCGCCGACGCAGGACGTCTTCGCAGAGATCGACCCCGACCTGTGGGCCGACTCCGGCTTCGATCCCGTGGCGCTGCTCGGCTCGGTGCCCCGCGAACGCTTTGACGCGCTCGCTGCGACGCCGGGTTCTGCACGCGGCTCGCCGCCGCACGCGCCGACCTCGAGCGCTACCTGACCGACGACCGCTGGTACCAGCGCAAGGGTGCCGACGGTCCTGCGGCCATCGCCTACTTCTCCCCGGAGTTCGGCATCACCGCCGTGCTCCCCCAGTACTCCGGCGGGCTCGGCATCTTGGCCGGCGACCACCTCAAGAGCGCCAGCGACCTCGGCGTGCCGATCATCGGGGTCGGGCTGCTCTACCGGCACGGCTACTTCAAGCAGTCGCTCGACGCAGCCGGATGGCAGCAGGAGACCTACCCGGTGCTCGACCCCGACGAGCTGCCGATCTCCCTGCTCCGGGAGGCCGACGGCAGCGGCGCCACGATCAGCATCGCGATGCCAGGAGGTCCTGACCTCATCGCGCGCATCTGGGTGGCCAGCGTGGGTCGGGTGCCGCTGCTGATGCTCGACACCGACGTCGAGGGGAACCCCGACCACTACGTCGACGTGACCGATCGTCTCTACGGCGGCACCACCGAGCACCGGCTGCGCCAGGAGCTGCTTCTCGGTGTCGGCGGCGTCCGCGCGCTGCGGACCTACGCCCGGATCACCGGTAGCCCGGCGCCCGGAGGTGTTCCACACCAACGAGGGGCACGCCGGCTTCCTCGGCATCGAGCGGATCCGCGAGCTCGACCGTCGCCGAGGGCGGTCCCCAGCTCGACTTCGAGACCGCGCTCGAGGTCGGTCGTGCCTCCACGGTCTTCACGACGCACACGCCGGTGCCGGCCGGTATCGACCGCTTCCCCCGCACCCTGGTCGAGCAGTACCTGGGCGAGGGCGGCGCCACCCCCGGAGTTCCGACTGCCCGGATCCTCGCGCTGGGTAGCGAGGACTACGACGGCGGCGACCCGGCCGTGTTCAACATGGCGGTGATGGGGTTCCGTCTGGCCCAACGCGCCAACGGGGTGTCGCTGCTGCACGGCGAGGTCAGCCGGGGGATGTTCAACGGTCTGTGGCCGGCCTTCGACGAGGCCGAGGTGCCGATCGGGTCGATCACCAACGGAGTGCACGCTCCGACCTGGGTCGCCCGCGAGGTCTTCGAGCTGGCCGCGACGCACGGGGCCGACGCCAACGATGCGGCGTCCGACGACACCGACGCCTTCTGGAACGCGGTCGACCAGATCTCGGGCCCCGACATCTGGTCGGTGAAGCGTCGTTTGCGCGAGCGGTTGGTCATCGACGCCCGCAAGCGGCTCACCCGCTCGTGGGAGAAGCGTGGCGCGGCCAGGGCCGAGCTGGCCTGGATCGACACCGCCCTCGACCCCGACGTGCTGACGATCGGGTTCGCGCGCCGGGTTCCGTCGTACAAGCGGCTGACCCTCATGCTGCGCGACCCCGAGCGCCTCAAGCGGTTGCTGCTCGACCCCGACCGGCCGATCCAGCTCATCATCGCCGGCAAGTCGCACCCCGCCGACGACGGCGGCAAGAAGCTGATCCAGGAGATGGTGCGCTTCGCCGACGACCCCGAGGTGCGGCACCGGATCGTCTTCCTGCCCAACTACGACATCGCCATGGCTCAACCGCTCTACCCGGGCTGCGACGTGTGGCTGAACAACCCCCTGCGGCCCTACGAGGCGTGCGGCACCTCGGGCATGAAGGCGGCCCTGAACGGTGGACTCAACCTGTCGATCCTCGACGGCTGGTGGGACGAGTGGTTCGACGGCGAGAACGGTTGGGCGATCCCGTCGGCTGACGGGCTCGACGACCCCGACCGGCGCGACGACCTCGAGGCCACCGCCCTCTACGAGCTGATCGAGAACGAGGTGGCGCCCCGCTTCTACGACGTCGACGCGGACGGCGTGCCCACCCGGTGGGTGGCGATGCTGCGTCACACCCTGAAGTCGCTGGGCCCGAAGGTGCTGGCCACCCGCATGGTCCGCGACTACACGCGACAGCTCTACACGCCGGCAGCCGTCAACCGCGGGCCCTGAACTCCGACTACGCCGGCGCGCGCGAGCTGGCCTCCTGGAAGCAGCGCGTGCGTGGCGCGTGGCCGGCGGTCAAGGTCGAGCACGTCGAGAGCTCCGGCGTCGGGGACGCCCCGGAGGTCGGCGCCGACCTCACGGTCCGCGCCTTCGCGTGTCTCGGCGAGTTGTCGCCGAGCGAGGTGCAGGTGCAGCTGGTGCACGGGCGGGTGCTCGCCGATGACTCGCTCGCCGATGCCACGACGGTCGAGATGAATCTGGTGGAGTCCTACGAGGGCGGTCGCCACCGCTTCGACGGCGACGTCTCCTTGTCCCGCTCGGGCGCCTTCGGCTACACGGTGCGGGTGGTGCCGCGCAGCCCGCTGCTGACCTCGGTGGCCGAGCTGGGTGTCGTCGCCACAGGCCTGACTCAGGCCTCGCGGAGCACCACGACGCACGGACCCGACAGGCGCACCGTGTCGCCCCCGTGCACCACGGTGCCCAGACCGAGCTCGGGGTCGGTCCGAGAGCACGACCTCGCCGCGCTGCACCCACGGGTTCAGGGGCAGGACGATGTCGACCGGGTCCGCCGCGGCGTTGAACCACAGCGCGAACGACGCGTCGACCTGCTGCTCGCCACGCGGACCGGGGGAGCGCAGCGGCCGGCCCCAGCACCCACATCGCGACCGTCGCCAGCTCGTGTCGTGCCAGTCGTCCTCGGTCATCTCCCGACCCGAGGGGTGCAGCCAGGTGAGGTCCTTCGGACCATCGACGATGGTGGGGGCGCCCTCGAACCAGTGCCGCTGACGCAGCGCCGGGTGCGCCCGGCGCAGTGCCAAGGCGGTCCGCGTCACCTCGTAGACGTCGAGCCAGGCGCCCGGGTCGCCGTCGGCCTGCCAGTCGATCCACGAGATGTCGTTGTCCTGGCAGTAGGCGTTGTTGTTGCCTCCCTGGGTCCGACCACGCTCGTCGCCGGCGGTGATCATCGGGACACCGTTGGCCAGGCAGAGCGTGGCCATGAGGTTCGCGCGGTTCGTCGACGCCGGGCGATGACGTCGACGTCGTCGGTCTCACCCTCCACGCCGTGGTTGTTGGAGCGGTTGTTGTCGGTGCCGTCGCGGTTGTCCTCGCCGTTGGCCTCGTTGTGCTTGCTGTCGTAGGTGACCAGGTCGCGCACGGTGAAGCCGTCGTGCGCGGTCACGAAGTTGACCGAGGCGTACGGCGAGCGCCCGTCGTCGGCGTACAGGTCGGACGAGCCGGCGAGTCGGGTGGCGACCGTCCGGATGCCCGAGGTGTGCCCGCGCCAGAAGTCGCGCAGCTCGTCGCGGAACTGGTCGTTCCACTCCACCCACGGTGGCGGGCAGTTGCCGACCAGGTAGCCGTCCATCGTCGCGTCCCACGGCTCGGCGATCAGCTTCACGCCGCGCAGCACCGGGTCCTGCCCGATCGCAGTGATCAGGTGGCAGCGCATGTCGACCTCGTGGTCGACGCGGGTCAGCGCTGAGAGCAGGTCGAACCGGAACCCGTCGACGTGCATCTCGGTCACCCAGTAGCGCAGCGAGTCGAGGATCAGCCGCAGCGCGAATGGGTTGTCGGCATCGACGGTGTTGCCGCAGCCGGTGGCGTCCCAGTACGCGTCGTCCCAGCCGTCCTCGTTGATGTCTCGTCGTCGGCTCGCAGGGCTGGTCGACACGCGTGTAGAAGCCCCGGTCGTCGAGACCGCGCATCGACAGCGTCGGCCCGAGGGGGCCGCCCTCGGCGGTGTGGTTGTAGACGACGTCGAGGAAGACCTCGATGCCCGCCTCGTGGAACGCCTTCACCATCGCCTTGAACTCGGTGACCTGCTGACCGCGGTCGCCGCTCGCGGAGTAGCCGTTGTGCGGGGCCAGGTAGGCCAGGGAGTTGTAGCCCCAGTAGTTGGTGAGGCCACGCTCGGCGACGGTCGGCTCGGGCACGTGCTGGTGGATCGGCAGCAGCTCGACGGCAGTGATGCCGAGGTCGCGCAGGTAGTCGATGACCGCAGGTGTCGCCAGGCCGGCGTAGGTGCCCCTCAGCTCGCTCGGGCACCCGGTCGTGCAGCGCCGTCATCCCCTTCACGTGCAGCTCGTAGATGACGGTGTCGCGCCACCGCTGGCGTGAGGGTGCGTCGTCGCCCCAGTCGAAGTCGTCAGGGCCGACCACGACGCCGAGCGGCACGTACGGCGCCGAGTCGAGATCGTTGCGCTGCTCGGGATCGTCGACGTCGTGGCTGTAGATGGCTGGGTGTGGTGTGAGGCTGCCACTGACGGCGAGGGCGAACGGGTCGAGCAGAGCTGGGCCGGGTTGAACCGGGCGCCGGTGTCGGGGTCCCAGGGGCCGTCGACGCGAAAGCCATAGCGGGTGCCGGGGGTGACGCCGGGGAGTGCGCCGTGCCAGATGCCGAGGGTCTGCTCGCTGAGCCGGTGCCGGGTCTCGATGCCGTCGTCGTCGACCAGGCAGACCCAGCAGTCGGTGGCCCGAGGTGCGAACACCGCGAAGTTCGTCGCCTCCGCGCGCCAGGTGGCGCCCAACGGCTCCATCCGGCCGGGCCACACCTCGGCCTGTTCACCCAGGTTGCTCCACAGGCCGGCTCTCACCCGGGGAATGATAGGGAGGGGGCACCGCGCCCGACGCTCGTCGGGTGTGACGATGATGTGAAGATTTCGATGCGCTCGACGAGCTCGATGGCCCGATAGAGGAGACACACATGGCGGAGTTCGTTCGGCTCGAGGTCGCTGACGGGGTCGGCACCATCCGGCTCGACCGTCCCAAGATGAACGCGATCAGCGTGCAGGTGCAGGCCGAGCTCCGCGCTGCTGCGGCCGAGGCCACCTCGCGTGACGACGTGAAGGCGGTCGTCGTCTACGGCGGCGAGCGGGTCTTCGCGGCCGGCAACGACGTCAAGGAGATGGCCGACCTCAGCTACGCCGACATGGTGACGGTGTCCGGGTCGATCCAGGGCGCGGTCGACGCTGTCGCCGCGATCCCGAAGCCGGTCGTCGCCGCGATCACCGGGTACGCGCTCGGCGGTGGCTGCGAGCTGGCCCTCGCGGCCGACGTCCGCATCGCCGCCGACAACGCCACGCTCGGCCAGCCGGAGGTGCTGCTCGGCATCATTCCCGGCGCCGGCGGCACCCAGCGGCTCAGCCGCCTGGTCGGCCCGAGCAAGGCCAAGGACATCATCTTCACCGGGCGGTTCGTGAAGGCCGACGAGGCGCTGGCCATCGGACTGGTCGACCGGCTGGTGCCGGCCGAGTCGGTCTACAGCGAGGCCGTGGCGTGGGCGGCACAGTTCGCGAACGCCGCCTCTCTCGCCGTCCGGGCGGCCAAGGAGGCCATCGACCGAGGGCTCGAGGTCGACCTGGAGACCGGGCTGGAGATCGAGCGTCTGCAGTTCGCCGGCCTCTTCGCCACCGACGACCGCACTGCCGGCATGACGTCGTTCGTCGAGAGCGGCCCCGGCAACGCCACGTTCACGGGGCGCTGACGTGGCCACCCGCAAACGACCGTCGATCACGACTCGACGCCACGACGGTGCGCACCGGCATCGCCCGGGCGATCTGGACCTTGTGCGCCCTGTTCGCGCTCGCGTTGGCGCTCGCGGTGCTGCTCATCGCGTTGGAGGCCAACCCGCGCAACGACCTGGTGAAGTTCGTGATCGACGTCGCCGACGGCGTCGACCTGGGCTTCTTCGACCTACCAACCCGGTCAAGGACTTCAACGAGGCCGTCGACAACCCGGCCGAGGACGTGCGCACGGCCCTGTTCAACTACGGCATCGCGGCAGTGCTGTGGCTCGTGATCGGCCGGGTCGCAGATCGGGTGATCCGGCCCTGAGCCTGACCTGATCGGATCCTGGACGCCTGGGCGACGGCACGTGATCTGGGCCACGCCGCACGCGACGCGCCATGGACGTGTGTACCGCCATCGGTGACGCGGCGGTAACCTGCCCACCGTCGCATCATCTGGCCCACCAATCCGTTGGTGAACCGGCCACCCGAGTGCATCAGGAGGGGCCTGCGGGCCACACCACCATGAACATTGTCGTCTGTGTGAAGCACGTCCCCGACGCCACCGGTGACCGCCGGTTCGAGTCGGACAACACCGTGGACCGCGTCGGCGTCGACGGACTCCTGTCCGAGCTCGACGAGTACGCGGTCGAGCAGGCTCTCCAGATCAAGGAGAAGTCCGAGAACCCCGAGGACACCAAGGTCATCGCCTTGACCATCGGCCCCGACAAGGCCGTGGACGCCGTCCGCAAGGCCCTGCAGATGGGTGCCGACGAAGGTGTCCACGTCAACGACGAGGCCATCGCGGGATCCGACTACGTCGCCACCTCGCTCATCCTGGCCAAGGCCATCGAGAAGATCGCCGAGTCGACTGGGGGGAGCCCCGACCTGGTCATGTGCGGCATGGCGTCCACCGACGCCTCGGGCAGCGTCGTCCCGGCGATGCTCGCCGAGCGGCTCGGCCTCCCGCAGGTCACCTTCGCCTCGGTCGTGGAGACCCAGGGTGACCAGGTGCGCATCAAGCGCGACGGCGACACCGCCACCGAGGTCATCGGCGGCACGATGCCGCTGGTGCTGTCGGTGACCGACCAGACCGGCGAGGCGCGCTACCCGTCGTTCAAGGGGATCATGGCGGCCAAGAAGAAGCCGCTGGAGACCTACTCGCTGTCCGACCTCGGGGTCGACGCCGGCGACGTGGGCTTGTCGGTGGCATGGACCGAGGTCGTCGACACGGCCGAGCGTCCGCCGCGGACCGCCGGCGAGATCGTCAAGGACGAGGACGGCTCGGGCGCCACGGCGCTGACCGAGTTCCTCGCCTCGAAGAAGTTCATCTGAGGAGCGAGCACACATGTCTGAAGTTTTGGTTCTGGTCGACCACGTCGACGGCACGGTCCGCAAGCCCACCCTCGAGCTGCTCGCGCTCGCCAAGAAGCTCGGCGAGCCGTCGGCCGTCTTCATCGGTGGTGCCGACAAGGCCGCCGAGGCCACGGAGAAGCTGAAGGCCTTCGGTGCCGAGAAGGTCTACGTCGTCGACGACGCCGAGATCAAGGGCTACCTGGTGGCCCCCAAGGCCGAGACCCTGCAGCAGCTGGTCGAGAAGGCGTCCCCGGCCGCCGTCCTGATCGTGTCGAGCTACGAGGGCAAGGAGATCGCCGCACGTCTGGCGATCAAGATCGACTCCGGCCTGATCACCGACGCGGTCGACGTGGCCGACGACGCCACGACCACGCAGAGCGTGTTCGCGGGCAACTTCACCGTGCAGGCCAAGGTCACCAAGGGCACGCCGATCATCACGGTCAAGCCCAACTCGGCCCCTCCGGTCGAGGAGGCCGGCGCCGGATCGGTCGAGGAGTTCGCCCCGACCATCTCCGACGCCGCCAAGACCGCCCAGATCGTGGCCTCGCAGCCCCGCAAGGCCAGCGGTCGACCCGAGCTCACCGAGGCCGCCATCGTCGTCTCCGGCGGCCGCGGCACCGGTGGCAACTTCGAACCGATCGAGGGCCTGGCCGACGCGCTGGGCGCTGCCGTGGGTGCCTCGCGCGCCGCGGTCGACTCGGGCTGGATGCCGCACACGTTCCAGGTGGGTCAGACCGGTAAGACGGTCTCGCCCCAGCTCTACGTGGCCAATGGCATCTCCGGTGCGATCCAGCACCGCGCCGGCATGCAGACCTCGAAGACGATCGTCGCGGTCAACAAGGACGACGAGGCTCCGATCTTCGAGCTCGTCGACTTCGGCGTCGTCGGCGACCTGCACGCGGTCCTGCCCGCTGCCACCGAGCAGATCGAGAAGCGCAAGTCCTGAGCCTGTGCAGACCCCGCCGTCCTATTACGGACGGCGGGGTCTCGTGCTGCGGGTGGCCCATATCCTCAACCGTGTGACCACCACGAACGACGACGTGCGCGCCCTGGCCGTCCGGGCCCGCGAGGCGAGCCACGACCTGGCGCTGGCCACCCGCGCCACCAAGGACGCCGCCCTGCACGCCATGGCCGACGCGCTGCTGGCCTGGGTGCCCGAGATCCTGGTCGCGAACGCCGATGACGTGGCACGTGCCGAGGCGAACGGCACGCAGCCGAACGTGGTCGACCGGCTCCGGCTGACTGACGACCGCCTGGCGGGCATGGCCCAAGGCCTGCGGGACGTCGCGGGGCTGCCCGACCCGGTCGGGGAGGTTGTGCGCGGCAGCACCCTGGCCAACGGGCTCGAGCTGCGTCAGGTCCGGGTGCCGTTCGGCGTGATCGGGATGATCTACGAGGCCCGACCCAACGTGACGGCCGACGCCGCCGGCATCTGCCTCAAGTCGGGCAACGCGGTGCTTCTGCGCGGCAGCAGCAGCGCCGCGACGTCCAATCAGGCGGTCGTTGAGGTGCTGCGCGACGCCGTCACGACGGTCGGCCTGCTGGCCGACGTGATCCAGCTGGTTCCGGCCGACAGCCACGACACGGTCAAGGCGCTGATGCGTGCCCGGGGCCTGGTCGACGTGCTCATCCCGCGCGGCGGGGCCGGCCTGATCCAGACGGTCGTCGAGGAGTCGACGGTCCCCGTGATCGAGACCGGTGTCGGCAACTGCCACGTCTACGTCGACGCGGCCGCCGACCTGGAGCAAGCGCTGTCGATCGTGCTGAACGCCAAGACCCACCGCACGAGCGTGTGCAACTCCGCCGAGTCGCTGCTCGTGCACGCCGATCTCGTCGACACCTTCTTGCCGCAGGTCGTCACGGCGCTGCAGGACGCCGGGGTCACCGTGCACGGTGACCCGACGGTCGCGCGCCTCGACGGCGTCCTCGAGGCCACCGACGACGACCATGCCCGTGAGTACCTCTCGCTCGACATCTCCGCGGCCGTCGTCCCCGACCTGGACGCAGCGATCGCCCACATCCGCAGGTTCTCCAGCGGCCACACCGAGGCGATCGTGACCCGCGACCAGGCCGCAGCCCGTCGCTTCACCGCGGCCGTCGACTCTGCTGCGGTGCTCGTGAATGCCAGCACCCGGTTCACCGACGGCGGCGAGTTCGGCTTCGGCGCCGAGATCGGGATCAGCACCCAGAAGTTGCACGCGCGAGGCCCCATGGGGCTGCCCGAGATGACCTCCACCAAGTACGTCGTGACCGGTGACGGCCACGTGCGCTGAGGCGAGGACTCACAGGTAGGGTCGCCGCGTGCCCGACCAGACCCGTGCGACGCACGCCGATCCGGCCATGGAGCGGCTGTTCACCGGGGCCACCGTCATCACGTTCGTCCGCACCATTGCCGCCCTGGCGCTGTGCCTCGTCGGCATCTGGCAGGAGGAGCTCGCCTGGCTGGTCGTCGGGCTCGGCGTCTACTGGGTGGGCGACATGGCCGACGGCGCCTATGCCCGGGTCTTCGACTGCGAGACCCGCACCGGAGCAGTCGTCGACATGCTGTGCGACCGGCTCAACTGTGCGGCCTTCTACCTCGGGTTCGCCGCCCTGCAGCACGAGATGATCCTGCCGGTCGCGGTCTACCTCTTCGAGTTCCTCGTCATCGACTTCTTCCTGTCGCTGGCCTTCCTGGCCTGGCCGATCCGCAGCCCCAACTACTTCTACGAGGTCGACGAGCGGATCTACCGGTGGAACTGGTCGAAGCCCGCCAAGGCGGTCAACTCCTCGCTGTTCGCCGTGCTGCTGCTCGTCACCGGCTGGTGGTGGCTCGGCCTCGCCATCGCGGTCGGCCTAACCGTCTTCAAGTGCGTCTCGTTGCGCTGGTTGCTCCAGTTGGGGTTGCCGGTCCCTGAGCGGGCCGCCGGCCCAGTGAACGCCCAGTGATCGTCCAGTGATCCTCTGGCTGACGACGTTCGCGCTGAGCATCGTCTCCGCGTTGGTCCCGTTCCTGCCGATCGAGGTCTACATCCTCGGCGCGGGGGCCACCGAGTCTGGCACCGCCACCGCGATCTCCCTCGGCGTCGCCGCCGGCGCGGGGGCCACGATCGGCAAGGTCATCTGGTACGAAGCCGCCCGCCGCGGCGTCGAGTCCGCCTGGGCGCAGAAGAAGCTCGCCGCCCCCAAGGTCAAGGCCGGCTACGAGCGGTGGATGGCGCGGATGGAGGGCCGACCGATCTATGCGGCGGCCGTCATCTTCGTCGCGGCCTCCGTCGGCGTCCCGCCGCTGCTGGTGATGGCCGCGGTGGCCGGTCTGCTCAAGATGCCGCTGTGGATCTTCATCCCCACGGTGCTCGTCGGCCGCACGATCCGGTTCGCCCTGCTCTTCCTCGGTGTCGACTTCGCCCTGCACTGAGGGCTCCACTAGTCTGACCGCCATGTCGCTCAGCCTGGTCACCCTTGCCGTCCTGCGTGCCGCCGAGGAGGGCGCGAGCACGGAGATCCCGCCATCTCGCCCTGGGCCGTCGGCGGGATCGCGCTCGGCCTCCTGCTCGCCATGCTCTTCGCCCTGGTCGCCTTCGGCGGAGGACGCGAGCACAGCTGAGCATGACGCTCATCTGCCGCCGGACGACGCCGCATCGGCGTCATGGGCGGCACGTTCGACCCCATCCATCACGGTCACCTCGTGGCTGCCTCGGAGGCCCAGGCCTTCTTCGACCTCGACGAGGTCGTCTTCGTGCCCACCGGCCGGCCCTGGCAGAAGCAGCACCGTCAGGTCTCGCCAGCCGAGGACCGCTACCTGATGACGGTGGTCGCCACCGCGGCCAACCCGCGCTTCCGAGTCTCGCGCGTCGACATCGACCGGGCCGGGCCGACGTACACGATCGACACGCTGCGCGACCTTGCCGCTGAGCTCCCCGATGCCGATCTCTACTTCATCACCGGAGCGGACGCGCTGACCGAGATCTTCGGGTGGCGCGACGCCGAGCAGCTCTTCGAGCTCGCTCACTTCGTCGGGTGCACCCGACCCGGTGCCGAGCTCGACCCCGACACCGTTGCCGCGATTCCGCACGAGCGTGTCACCCTGCTCGAGGTTCCCGCCCTCGCCATCAGCTCCACCGACTGTCGCGAGCGGCAGCGCCAGGGGCGCCCGGTCTGGTACCTCGTGCCCGACGGCGTCGTCCAATACATCACCAAGCATCGTCTCTACTCGGGACCAGAAGAGAGCCCCACATGACTGCCACCGACCACGCCGTGGAGCTGATCGTCGTTGCCGCCCGCGCGGCGAGCGACAAGTTGGCCCAACAGATCCTCGCAATCGACGTCAGCGACGAGCTGGCCATCACTGACGCGTTCCTGCTGGCCTCGGCCAGCAACGACCGCCAGGTGAAGTCGATCGTCGAGGAGATCGAGCACAAGCTGCGCGAGGTGGGCGCCAAGCCGATCCGGCGCGAGGGTGAGCGGGACGGCCGTTGGGTGCTCATCGACTACGGCGAGATCGTCGTCCACGTGCAGCACGAGGAGGAGCGGCAGTTCTACGCCCTCGAGCGGCTCTGGCGCGACTGCCCCACGATCACGTTGCCGGACGACGTCGTCTCGCACGAGCGGTGACGCGAACCCTCGTGCTGGTGCGCCACGGGCGCACCGAGTGGAACCACCTCGGCGGGTGCAGGGGCAGACCGACGTCGACCTGGACGACGAGGGCCGCGCGCAGGCCGGCCGAGTCGCCGTCGAGATGGCCAAGCTCGGCCCGACCGTGCTGTGGAGCTCCGACCTGCGTCGTGCACGACAGACGGCTGCTGCGGTCTCTGAGGCCACCGGGGTCGAGGTCGTCCACGACGCGCGGCTGCGCGAGTTCGGCTTGGGCGAGCGAGAGGGCCTGACCCACGACGAGTACGCAGCGCCGACGCAGAGGAGTTCGAGCGGTTCCGACGCGGCTACTACGACTCGGCACCCGGGGCCGAGCAGACCGTCGACGTGCGTGCGCGGATGACGGCCGTGTTGAGCGAGTTGCTCGGCGCGACGGCACCGGGGGAGATGCGGTCGCGGTCAGCCACGGCGCTGCGATCCGGGTCGCCACCGGCGCCCTGCTGGGGTGGCCGGACGACCAGTTCCACTCACTGCGTGGTCTCGATAACTGCGGCTGGGTCGTGCTCGAGGAGCACCCGGAGGTCAGGGATCTACGCCTCTGTGCCTACAACCGGACCTGCTGACCCCCGGATTTCGCATCGCGTTCCCGGTTGGCTAGCATTCTGCGAGTTGTCCGGGCAGGTAACAGGCTGGGCAACAGGTTCGGGGGTGTGGCGCAGCTGGTAGCGCACCTGCATGGCATGCAGGGGGTCAGGGGTTCGAGTCCCCTCACCTCCACCGACCAGGAGCCCGACGCACAGCGTCGGGCTCCTTCCATTTCGGGCACTACCGGGCGGCGCCAGGATCGCAGGGTTCTACTGTGATCTGGTGAGCACGTCCCATCAGCTGAGCCGCGCCGATGCGCGCCGAATCGCAGTGCTCGCTCAGCTGTTGCAGGCGCAGCGACCCACCGACCTGCACGACCTGATCGGGCACCTCACGCTGCTGCAGGCCGATCCCACGGCCGCGATCGCGCCTAGCGTCGACCTGGTGGCGTGGAGTCGACTCGGCTCCGGCTACCGCCCCGAAAGCCTGCGTCGGGCGCTCGAGGAGCGCACCGTCATCGAGCTCGAGAGCCAGCTGAGGCTCCGTGACGACATCGGGCTCCACCGGGCCGAGATGCGGCTGTGGCGCACCGGCGAGGGCGAGCTGAAGGACTGGCAGGTCGACATGCGGGGCTGGGTCAGTGACAACGACTCGTGCCGTGTCGACATCCTGTCCCGGCTGGGGGCCGAGGGCCCGCTCATCGCCTCAGAGCTGCCTGACACGTGCGTTCGGCCGTGGCGCTCCTCGGGCTGGAACAACCACAAGAACGTCGACCGGATGCTGGCGATGATGCAGGCCCGGGGCGAGGTTGCGGTCGCCGGTCGAGAGGGCAGGCACAAGCTCTACGACCTCGCCGACCGGGTGTTCCCGCCCGATCCCGGGCTCGGCCCAGAGGATTCCCTACGGCTGCGCAACGAGCGCCGCCTCACCTCCCTGGGCCTGGCCCGCGCGAAGTCAGCCGCCGTGCCGGGGGAGCCCAACTACGTGGGGGACGCCGGCGAGGCAGCGGTCGTGGAGGGCGTGCGGGGCGAGTGGCGGGTCGATCCGCGTTACCTCGACCTGCCGTTGGAGGGCCGGGCCGCACTGCTCTCGCCGTTCGACCGGCTGGTCTACGACCGCAAGCGGATGGCCGAGCTGTTCGAGTTCGAGTACTACCTCGAGATGTACAAGCCCGTGGCGCAACGCCGCTGGGGCTACTACGCGCTACCGATCCTGTACGGCGACCGGCTGGTCGGGAAGCTCGACGCGACCGTCGATCGCAAGGCCGGAACGTTCGCGGTGATCGACGTCCACGAGGACGCGCCGTTCACGCCCGAGATGGGCGCGGCCGTCAACGACGAGATCCGTGCGCTCGCGGCCTGGCTCGGTCTCGGGGTGTCCCTGCGGTGATGCCCTGCGGTGACACCCGGCGGGTGATGCCGCGCGCATCGTGCGGGGGGACGGCCGGGTGGTGTCAGCTGTCACCCCCCGGCCGCGAATCGGATCCCGCCCCGTTCAGCGACCGTAGGTCGGTTCCGACGGATGCTCATCACCCCAAGGGGGAAACCACTGGGTCAACCACGGCTGACGCCGACGTGCTCACCCCTGCGGGATGAGCGCGACCTCGTCCCAGTCGACCCGAGAAGTGCGCTCCTGGTACTCGGCGACGGTGCCTGGCCAGTTGGTCGTGATGCGCGATCCGTCGACGTACCAGCTGTCGCAGCCGTTCCAGGACGACGCCCGCAGCCGCTCCTGCATCTCCCGGTCGTAGGCATCGGCGACCTCGGGCAGCACCTCGGCGAGCACTGAACCGGTCTCGGCGATCCGGGCCGCCACCTGCGCGATGTACGACGCCTGCGCCTCCATCATCCCGATGATCGAGCTGCCCCCGAGGTTCGTGTTCGGGCCGTAGATCACGAAGAGGTTGGGGAAGTCCGGCACGACGAGGCCCAGATGAGCTCGCGCTCCGTCGGCCCACCGCTCGTGCAGGTCGGCGCCGCCGCGCCCGGTGACGGTCACGTCGGCGAGGAACGCCGTGGCCGCGAAGCCGGTGCCCCAGATGAGCACGTCGGCCTCGTGCAGGGTGCCGTCGCTGCTGCGGACGCCATTCGGCTCTACGGCGGCAACCGCGTCCGTCACGACGGCGACGTGGGGCTGGGCTAGAGCCGGGTACCACTGGTTCGAGAACAGGATCCGCTTGCAGCCGATGTCGTAGTCGGGCACGAGCTTGGCGCGCAGGGCGGCGTCCGGCACCTGGCGGCGCAGGTGGAGGCGCCACGCGCGCCGGAGCACGCCCAGGAACGCCTTCGACCAGCGCACCTGGCCACCGAGGGCCGCGTTGAGCAGCTCGCTGAACCGGAAGATCGATCGGCGCTCGACGCCGAGCAGGCTGGGCCAGCGCCGGAACAGCCGGTGGTGGCGTGGGCGGTACTCCTGGTCGGGCTTCGGGATGACGTACGGCGCTGAACGCTGGAAGACGGTCATGGAAGAGACGTCGTCGACGATGCCGGGCACGAACTGGATGGCGCTCGCGCCGGTGCCGACCACGGCCACCCGCTTGCCGGCCAGGTCGACGTCGTGGCGCCAGTGCGCCGAGTGGAACGTCGGGCCGGAGAACGAATCGCTCCCGGGGAGGGCGGGGATCACCGGGTTGGAGAGCTGGCCGACGGCCGAGACCACGATCTCTGCCTCGTAGGCCCGACCGGCCTCGGTGGTGACGGTCCACGTGCCCGCCGGTTCGTCGAAGACGACGGAGCGCACGGCCGCCTCGGTGACCACGTGGCCGGTGAGCTGCTCGCGCTCGGCGGCGTCGCGCAGGTAGGAGAGGATCTCCGGCTGCTCCGCGTAGCGGCGTCCCCAGGTGGGGTTGATGGCCCATGACCACGAGTACAGCGGCGAGGGCACGTCGCACGCGGCGTTCGGGTAGGTGTTGTCGCGCCAGACTCCGCCGATCTCGTCGGCCCGTTCGAGGACCGTGATGTCGGTGATGCCGGCCTGCTTGAGGGCGCGCACGGCGCCGAGTCCTCCGAAGCCGGCACCGATGACGACGACGCGTGGGTTGCTCATGTCGTGAACCTAGGATGCCGACGAGGGGTCTGGGCAGGGGAGCAGCACCACACGATTGATAATTCCGGACATGACTGTCCTGCCGAGCCCGGCTGCCGACGACTGGGGCTTTCCCCGGTCTGGGGCCGGGATCGGCGTCCTGGTGCGATTTGCTCGAACGCGCGGGCTGTCGGACGACCGGATCCTGAGGGGCACCGGGCTCCAGGCAGCCGAGCTGGCTTCGGCTGACCGGGAAGTGACCGCAGCACAAGAGCTGCGGGTCGTTCGCAATCTCCGAGCAGTGCTCGGCGAGGTCGGGCTCACGGTGGGCAGGATCTATCGACCATCGACGTTCGGGCCTTTCGGCTACGCCATAGTCGCGAGCAGCACGGTGCTGGAAGCGATGAGCACCGCGCTGCGGTTCATCGATCTGAGCTATGCGTTCGCCATCCCACGGGCGTCCACCGACGGGGCCCTCGTCACCGTCACCCTCGACGGATCCGACTTGCCGGCCGACGTCCGACGCTTCCTCCTCGAGCGGGATGCCGCCGCCGTCCACACGGTGCTCGAGGGCCTCGTGCCCGGAGGTGTCGGTGGTGTTCTCCGCCTGGACGACGAGCGCGCCGAGATCACGTTTGCCGCCACTGAACTCGCGCGACCGCTGCCCGAGCGCAGCGCCCAGGCGATGGAGCTCGCGGAGGCGATGTGCCGCGATGTCGTCGACGTTCGCCGTGCGCGCGTGGGCTTCGCGCAGGACGTGCGCGTGTTGATCACTCAACGACTGCGGGAGGGTGCCCCGATGCCCGAGGTGGCCGCGGCGTTGGGATACACAGAGCGAACCCTTCGCCGGCGGCTGAGCACCGAGGGGGTCGGTTACCAGGTGCTCCTCGACGAAGTGCGGTCTTCCATGGCCGCCGCCCTGACCGCCGGACGGGCCACGATGCCGCTCGCCGACCTGGCCGAACAGCTGGGCTACAGCACCGCGGCGGCGTACCTCCATGCGCGCGCCCGATGGGCTGATGCATCCAGTCGACAGCACGTCGACTGACGTTCACCTGCACGCCGCCCGGGCAACGTCGCCCCTCCCTAGGTTCCGGCCATGACTTCTCTCCAGCCCGAGCGTCGACTCCTCCCCGTCACCGCCGCGAGTAGTGGCCCCCACGGTTCCCGTAGTGCAATGACCTGCTTCTTCCGGTGTGGAAACGCGTGCGATCACCCCGAGCCCAACCGCACCCAACACAGCCACATCCGCGACGAGATCGCGACCTTGGTCCGTCGCCGCAGCGTGCTGGGTGGAGCCGCGCTCGGCACTGGCGCACTGGTTCTCGGCGGACTCACCTCGCCAGCTGCCGCTGCTCCTAGCGGCCCGAAGCCCTCGGCCGCCACGACCGACAACCTCGCTAGGGCCGCCTTCGAGGCGGTCTCGCCCAACAAGCGCGATGCCGTGACCACGGCAGCCGGGTTCGACAGCTCCGTCGTCATCCGGTGGGGCGACAAGGTGCTTCCTGGGGCCCCCACGTTCGACGCCCACCAGCAGAGCGTCGCCGCGGCTCGCACCCAGTTCGGGTACAACTGCGACTACGTCGGCGTCCTGCCGCTGCGTGGCGACCATGCCCTCCTCGTGGTCAACCACGAGTACACCGACGAAAACCTGATGTTCCCGGCCGACACCTACACCGACGCCGAGATCAAGGCCATCGCTATGAGCAACCACGGGATGTCGGTGGTGCGCATCAAGCGCGGACTGGTGCCTGGCTCGTGGCACCAGAACACCAACCTGCGCCGTTGCCCCGAGAATCGGCGCATCCACATCGAGACCGAGTTCGCACTCACCGGTCCCGCTGCCGGCGACGAACGGCTCAGGACGGTGGGCGATCCCACCGGCAAGCGCGCTCGAGGCACGCTCAACAACTGCGCTGGCGGGACGTCGCCCTGGGGGACCGTGCTCTCGGGCGAGGAGAACTTCAACCAGTACTTCGACAAGTCGGATGCTCTCGACGCTCGGTACGGCACGCAATACGCCCGCTACGGCATCACAGGTAATGGCAAGGGTTGGAGCGAGGTCGACCCCCGGTTCGACCTGACCACGGACCCGCACGAGCCACACCGGTTCGGCTGGGTCGTCGAGATCGACCCCTACGACCCCACGTCGACCCCGAGGAAGCACACAATGCTGGGCCGCTTCAAGCACGAGGGCGCCAACATCGTGATCGCGAAGTCCGGCCGGGCGGTTGCCTACATGGGTGACGACGAGCGCGGTGACTATCTCTACAAGTTCGTGTCGGCCGACAAGTTCGACTCGAGGCAGACCGACAAGGCCCGGCGCCACAACATGTCGCTGCTGACCAAGGGCACTCTCTTCGTCGCCAAGCTCACCGGAGACGGTGCTGCCGACAACGAGTACGACGGCACTGGCGAGTGGATCCCACTGTGCAGTGACACCACGTCCTACGTCGATGGCATGTCCGTTGCCGACGTCCTCATCTTCACTCGTCTCGCTGCAGACTTGGTCGCGCCCACGAAGATGGACCGTCCCGAGGATGTCGAGCCCAACCTGGTCAACGGCAAGGTCTATGCGGCCCTGACCAACAACTCGAACCGTGGTGGCGCTTCGTTACCGGTCGACGAGGCCAACCCGCTCGGGAAGTCCATGGTCCGTTCCACCCTTGGTGCCCCACTGACTGAGGCCTCGGGCAACCGCAACGGCTACGTGCTCGAGATGACGCCGCGCAATGGGAACCACGCGGCATCGGAGTTCACCTGGGACCTGCTGCTCGTGTGTGGCGACCCGGATGCGGCCGAGACCTGGTTCGGCGGCTTCGACAAGACCCGCGTGAGCCCGATCAGCTGCCCAGACAACCTCAGCTTCGATACGGCCGGGAACCTCTGGATCTCCACCGACGGGAACGTGCTCGGTTCGAACGACGGCATCTTCCGGGTGCCGACGTCCGGGTCGAACCGTGGTCAAGTGCTTCAGTTCGTCACCATGCCGCGAGGCGCCGAAGCCTGCGGCCCGCTTATCACCGACAAGAACCGGTCGTTGTTCTTCGCGGTGCAGCACCCGGGCGAGATCGACGGGGCTACCTTCGAGAAGCAGGCCAGCACCTGGCCCCATACCGACGACTTCCCACGTCCATCGGTCTGCGTCGCTCACCGATCTCGCTGAAATTGGCGCTGACCCGTCCTCTATAGAGGACGGGTCAGCGCACAACTAGGTGACGTGTGGGGGTCAGGTGATGGTCATGCCGCCGTCGACGGCGAGGGTCTGACCGGTCACGTAGCCGGCGGCGTCCGAAGCCAGCCACACGATGGTGGCGGCCAGCTCGGCCGGGTCGCCCTTGCGGCCCATCGGGATCCGGGCGTTCATCGAGTCGAGGTAGCCGTCGGGGTACTGCTCGGTCATCTCGGATGCGAAGAAACCGGGCGCGATCGCGTTGACCCGGATGCCCTTGCGGCCGGTCCACTGCTGAGCCAGGTCACGGGTCATCCCGATCAGGCCGGCCTTGGAGGCCGCATACGCGGCTTGTGGGAGCCCGGCAGTGGTCAGGCCGAGCACCGAGGAGATGTTGATGATGCTCGAGCCGGGCTGCATGACGCGGCCGCAGGCCTGGGCCATCCAGTAGCAGCCGTTCAGGTTGACGTCGATGACCTGGCGGAACTGCTCGGGGGTCTCGCGGGTGGCTGGAATGGCAGTGCCGATGCCAGCGTTGTTGACCAGGATGTCGACGCGGCCGAACTCCTCCATGGCCAGGGCCACGAGGTTGGTGCACGAGTCGGGGTCGGCCACGTCGGTGGCCACGGTCAGGGCCCGGCGTCCGGTGGCCTCGACCAGGGCGGCGGTGTCGGCGAGCTTCTCGACCCGGCGCGCGCCGAGCGCGAGGTCGGCACCGGCCTCGGCCAGCGCCTGCGCGAAGGCGACGCCCAGCCCGCTGCTGGCACCAGTGACCACGGCGACCTTGCCGTCGAGTCGGAACATGTCGTTGACAGTTTGGTCGGGCATGGTCTGATCGTAGGGTGCCGCTCTACGCCGTCCGACCTCTCGATCACCAGCCACGGCGATCCGCCTCTCGGCCTGGCACTACCGGGCCGAGCACGACGCGTGGACGACGTCCGCCGGACGACCCTGCGTGGTGATGGCGCACGGCTTCGGCGCCACGAAGGACGCCGGCCTCACGCCGTTCGCCGAGCGGTTCGCCGCGGCCGGCGCCGACGTGGTGGTCTTCGACTACCGCGGCTTTGGCACCTCCGACGGGCATGCCGCGCCAGAACGTCGACCACCGTCGCCATCGTGAGGACTACCGCAGCGCCCTCGCTCACGTGCGCACCATGGACGGGATCGATCCGACCCGGGTGGTGCTGTGGGGCAGCTCCTACTCCGGTGGACACGTGGTGGCCGTGGCAGCGGGCGAGCCGGGGTTGGCCGGCGTGATCTCGCAAGGCGCGGCGATGGATGGCCTCGCTGCAGTCGTAGAGATCGTCAAGTACGCCGGCGTGCGACACCTGCTCAGGCTCACCGCGCACGCGATGCGCGGCGTCGTGCAACGCGGCTACACGATCCCGATCGTGGCGGCGCCGGGCGAACTGGCCGCCATCACCTCGCACGATGGGCTGTCTGGCTACCAACTGATCATGGGCCCCACGTTCCGCAACGAGATGCTGGCCCGCGGCATCCTCCCGATCCTGATCAATCGGCCCGTTACTGCCGCTTCCAAGGTCACCGTGCCGCTGATGCTGGTGGTGGCCGCACAAGACACCATCGCGCCGCCGGGGCCGTGGAGCGGGTGGCGGACAAAGCCCGCGGCCGGGTCGAGGTCGAGCGGCTCGACGTCGGCCACTTCGAGATCTACGCGGGCGAACCGTTCGAGAAGTCGGTGGCGGCGCAGGTGGCGTTCCTCGAGTCGGTGCTGACGCGGTAGCATCGGTGCTATGAGCACCCACACCCTGCTTCTTGGACAGCCGCGCTGATCTGACCAGATCGCGCGGCCACCCCTCCATGTGAGGGGTTTTTTCATGTCCGGAGCAAGCAAACGAGCAGGAGAGAACCATGACCGAGCAGCCAGCGACCGGGGCCGACCAGCCCGAGGGTGCCGCCACGTACGACGTGCGTGCGGTGGAAGAGAAGTGGCTGCCGGTCTGGGAGAAGCTCGACACGTTCCGCGCCGACGACGCCTCCCCGCGTCCGAAGAAGTACGCGCTGACGATGTTTCCCTACCCCAGCGGCGACCTGCACATGGGGCACGCCGAGGTCTTCGCGCTGCACGACGTGATTGCGCGCTACTGGCGGTTCCGGGGCTACGAGGTGCTGAACCCGATGGGCTGGGACTCCTTCGGGCTGCCGGCGGAGAATGCCGCCATTCGCAACAACGAGCACCCGGCCACCTACACCTACGCCAACATCGAGACCCAGGCGGCGTCGATGAAGCGCTACGGGTTGTCGTTCGACTGGTCGCGGCGCCTGCACACGTCCGACCCCGAGTACTACCGGTGGACGCAGTGGCTGTTCCTGAAGTTGCGTGAGCGGGGGCTGGCCTACCGCAAGAACAGCCCGGTCAACTGGTGTCCCAACGACCAGACCGTGCTGGCCAACGAGCAGGTCGTCGACGGCGCCTGCGAGCGCTGCGGCGCCGAGGTCACCAAGCGCGAGCTGACCCAGTGGTACTTCAAGATCACCGAGTACGCCGAAGAGCTGCTGACCGAGCTGGACCGCCTGGAGGCCACGTGGCCGACTCGAGTGATCAGTGCTCAGCGCAACTGGATCGGCCGATCGGAGGGGGCTCACGTCGACTTCCGTGTTGCCGGCCGTGACGAGCCGCTGACCGTCTACACGACGCGCCCAGACACGCTGTTCGGCGCGACGTTCATGGTGGTCGCGCCCGACGCGGCCCTGGCGCGCGACCTGGTCAGCGACGACCAGCGCGCGGCGCACGAGACCTACCTGGACGAGGTGCGCAAGTCGACCGAGATGGATCGACTGTCGACCGACCGGCCCAAGACCGGGGTCTTCCTCGGCGTGCACGCCACCAACCCGGTGACGGGTGCGGAGATCCCGATCTATGCCGCCGACTACGTGCTGGCCGACTACGGCACCGGCGCGATCATGGCGGTGCCCGGACAGGACCAGCGCGACTGGGACTTCGCCGAGAAGTTCGACCTGCCCCAGGTGCGCACGGTGCAGCCTCCCGACGACTTCGAGGGCGACGCCTTCACCGGTGATGGACCGGCCATCAACTCGGCCAACGCCGACATCGACCTGAACGGTCTGCCGATCGAGGAGGCCAAGTCGCGCACCATCGCCTGGCTGGAGAGCGTCGGACTGGGCCGCGGCACGATCAACTACCGGCTGCGTGACTGGTTGGTGAGCCGGCAGCGCTACTGGGGCCCGCCGATCCCTGTCATTCACTGCCCCACGTGCGGCGAGATCGACGTACCGATCGACCAGCTGCCCGTCGAGCTGCCCGAGCTGCGGGGGGCAGACCTCAAGCCGAAGGGCGTCTCGCCCCTGGCCGCGGCGACCGACTGGGTCAATGTCGACTGCCCGTCGTGCGGAGGCCCGGCCACGCGTGACGGCGACACGATGGACACCTTCGTCGACTCTGCCTGGTACTTCTTGCGGTACTGCTCGCCGAACTACACCGAGGGGCCGTTCGACCCGGCGTTGGCCAACGCGTGGATGCCGGTCGACCTGTACATCGGTGGCGTCGAGCACGCCGTGCTGCACCTGCTGTACGCGCGCTTCTTCACCAAGGCGCTGCGCGACATGGGGATGCTGGAGGCGGGTGAACCGTTCTCGGCGCAGCTGAACCAGGGCTTCGTGATCAACGAGGGCAAGAAGATGAGCAAGTCGCTGGGCAACGGCGTCAGCCTGGGCGATCAGCTGGCAACGTTCGGCGTCGACGCCGTCCGCCTGACGCTGATCTTCGCCGGTCCGCCCGAGGACGACATCGACTGGTCGGAGATGAGCCCGGCCGGATCGCTGAAGTTCCTGCAGCGGGCCTGGCGCCTGGCTGGCGACGTCACGAGCGAGCCCGGCTGCGACGCGAGCGGCGGGGACGTCACCTTGCGTCGCATCACCCACCGCACGATCGACGACACTCAGCAGCTGGTGGAGCGACACCGGTTCAACGTGGTCGTCGCGCGCGTCATGGAGCTGGTGAACGCCACCCGCAAGGCCGTCGACTCCGGCTGCGGTTCGGCAGACCCGGCCGTCCGTGAGGCGGTCGAGGCCGTGGCCCTGGTCTTGTCGCTGGTGACGCCCTACGTCGCGGAGGAGATGTGGGAGGTGCTGGGGCATGCGCCATCGGTGGCCAGTGCTACCTGGCCGACCGTCGACGAGACCCTGCTGGTGGAGGACTCGGTCGTCGCCGTCGTCCAGATCCAGGGCAAGGTCAAGGCCCGGCTGGACGTCGCTCCCGGCATCTCCGCAGCCGACCTGGAGGCGCTGGCGCTGGCCGACGCAGCGGTGGTCGCTGCCATCGACGGACGCGAGGTCCGCAAGGTGATCGTCCGCGAGCCCAAGCTCGTCAACATCGTGGTCTGATCTCTGCCATGCCCTCCGTTGCGCCATCCGTCGCGGTGGTGACCGACTCGACGGCGAGCCTCCCGCCGGAGGTGGCGCTGCGGCACGGCATTGAGGTGGTGCCGCTCCAGGTGGTGATCGGAGCCGACTCGTTCGACGAGGGTGCGCCCGAGGCGACCCCCGAGCGGGTCGCCGAGGCGTTGCGCGAGTTTCGGCCGGTCAGCACGTCGCGCCCAGCCCCGACTGTGTTCGCCGAGCTGTACGAACGCCTGGCCCGTGAGGGCGCCGAGCAGATCGTCTCGGTGCATCTCTCCGGCGACATGAGCGGCACCTACGAGTCGGCCCAGCTGGCGGCGCGGGACGTCGAGGTGCCGGTGACCTGCGTCGACAGTCGTCAGGTCGGCGTTGCCACCGGGTACGCCGCGATCGCTGCCGCCGAGGCCGTGGCCGCCGGGGGATCGGCGGCCGACGCCGCATCGGCGGCCCGCGAGCGCGCCGCCGCGTGCTCCTCGTTCTTCTACGTCGACACCCTCGAGTACCTGCGCCGGGGTGGGCGGGTCGGTGCGGCCGCTGCGTTGTTGGGTGGGGCGCTGGCGGTCAAGCCGTTGCTGACCATCCAGGACGGCACGGTGTCGTCGCTCGAACGGGTGCGCACGTCTGGCAAGGCACTGGCCCGGCTGGGCGACCTGGCGGTCGCTGCGGCGGGGGAGCAGCCGGTCGACGTGTGCGTGGCCCACCTCGCCAGCCCGGAGCGGGCAGCAGAGCTCGCGGCATCCCTGGGTGAGCGGTTGGCCGCGCAGCTCGACGGACGCGAGGTGTGGTGCGCCGAGGTCGGCGCGGTCCTCGGAGCCCACGTCGGACCCGGCATGATCGCCGCCTGCGTCGCCCCTCTCTGACCTGAACCGGCCACGAATCGTCCACAGGCCGTCGCGCAGCGTGGCCATCCACAGCCGATCACCAGGCGCTCGTGCCGCGCGTGGTGGTTTCCTACCGTCGCTGCATGCCCCGACGTACCTCCCTCGAAGAGCGCCAGGACATCGTCACCCGACGACTGGCACAGCTCACCGACCTCGCTGTCGACACTGCTCCTGAGACCACTCCCGAAGCTGGGGGCGGGGAGTGGTGGGAGGCCGCGACCCGTGTGCGGCCGGTGACACCGGCCCCAGCCCGGTCAGCAGCCCCCAACACCTCACCGGCCGGCCCCGAGCCCTCGTCGTTCCCCCTCCCGGGGAGGCACGCCGCGCTGCGCCCGGGAGCTGGCCTGGCTGCCCGGGTGCCACTGACGCCGGCGCACCTGACCGTGGTGGCACTGCTGGTCGCTGTCGGGCTCGCCGTGACCGCGTGGTGGGTGGTGCGTTCCGACGCAGGCCCGCCCCTGCCCGCGGCCGAGGCGCTGGCCGCGCCCGACCTGGTCGGGCCGGTCGTCGCCGCGGCTCAGCCCGAACTCAACGAGGCCACCGTCACCGTCGACGTCGCGGGCCGGGTGCGTCGTCCCGGCATCGTCGTGCTCGACGGTGGTGCCCGCGTGGTCGACGCGCTCGAGCACGTGGGCGGCCCGCGGCCCGGGGTCGACCTCAGCACGATCAACCTGGCGCGCGAGCTCGTCGACGGCGAGCAGATCCTGGTCGGTCTGCCGGGTGTGGGCGCGACGCCGACAGTGCCCGGCGGCGCACCACCCGCAGGCTCGCCGCCCGCACTGGTCGACCTCAACCTGGCGAACCTCGACCAGCTCGAGACGCTGCCCGACGTCGGCCCGGTCACCGCAGCGGCCATCGTGGCCTGGCGCGACGAGCACGGGAGCTTCACCGCGGTGACTGAGCTCATCGAGGTCGACGGCATCGGTGACGTGACGCTGGAGAAACTGACGCCGCTGGTCACCGTGTGACCCGTGACCTCCGGATGCCGCTCCTTGGCGTCGCGGCGTGGACTGGTGGGCTCCTGGCGGTCGCCCCGCTGGCTGTCGCTGTCGGAGTCCTGGGAGCAACGACCCTGGGCATGTGCGGTGCTCTCTGGCGGGGGTTGGCCCGCCCGGCGGTCCGCCTCGTGGCAGCGGCCCTGCTCGTGGCCACGGCGGTGCTCGTCTCGGCCCAGCTGCGCCACGCCGCCGTTGGCACAGGCCCGGTCGCCGACCTGGCTCGTGACGGCGCCGCCGTCCAGGTGTCCGCCGTCGTGGTCTCCGACCCACGTCCGGTGCACGGCCGGTTCGCCGACCAGGTCGCCGTCCGGCTCTCGGTGCGCGAGGTGGTCGGCCGCGGCTGGCTGCACGCTGTCCGCAGCCCGATCCTGGTGCTGGGCGGCGCGGACTGGGCCGAGGTCCCGCTCGGTGCCACCGTGGCGGTCTGGGGCCGGCTGACGGTGGCCGACGACCCGGAGCTCTCCGGGTTGCTGACCCGCGTGTCGTCACCCGAGGTGGTGCGCGACCCGGACGTGTGGTGGCGGGGCGCCGGAGCGGTGCGCGCGTCGATCCGGGAGGCCGTGGCTCATCGGCCAGCCGACCAGGCGGCGCTGGTGCCGGCGTTGGTCGACGGGGATGACGCGACCCTCGACCCCGCTCTGGAGGAGGACTTCCGCATCACCGGTCTGACTCATCTGACTGCTGTGAGCGGCACCAACCTCACGTTGGTCGTCGGGTTCCTGCTCGTGCTGGCGGGCTGGTGCCGGGTGCGCGGTCGCTGGCTCATGCTCGTCGCGGCTGCCGGGATCGTCGGCTTCGTGCTGCTCGCGCGCACCGAGCCGAGCGTGCTGCGCGCGGCTGCCATGGGCACGGTCGGGGTGATCGCGCTCGGCCGCAACGGGCAGCAGCGGGCGCTGCGCGGGCTGGGTGTCGCGACCGTGGTCCTGCTGCTGATCCAGCCGGGCTTGGCGACCTCGGCCGGGTTCGCCCTGTCGGTGCTGGCCACCGCCGGCATCGTGCTGCTGGCGCCAGCCTGGCGCGACGCGATGGCAGGGCGGATGCCGCGCTGGCTGGCCGAGTCGATCGCGGTCCCCGCCGCAGCCCAGCTGGCCTGCACCCCCGTCGTCGCGGCGCTGTCCGGCCAGGTGAGCCTGGTCGCGGTGCTGGCGAACCTGCTGGTGGCGCCGGTCGTCGGCCCGGCCACTGTGCTCGGCCTGGCCGCCGGACTCGTTGGCCTGGTGCTGCCGCCATTGGGTGCGGTGCTCGGCACCGGAGCCGGCTGGTGCGTGGGCTGGATCGCCACAGTCGCGCGCACGGGTGCGGACGTGCCGCTGGCGGCCATCGGTTGGAGCACCGGCGTGCTGGGGCTTGCCGTGCTGGCGCTTCTCTGCGTCGGGCTCGCGGTGGTCGGGTCGCGTCTGCTCGCGCAACGCCGAGCGCCGGTGCTCGTGGTGCTGGCGCTGCTCGTCGTCGCGGTGGTCCGGGTGCCGGGGCTGATCACGGAATGGGGCTGGCCGGGCGATGCCTGGGTGATGGCGATGTGCGACGTCGGTCAGGGCGACGCGCTCGTGCTTCGGGCCGGACCCGGCGCCGGCGTCGTCGTGGACGTCGGCCCCGACCCCGACCTGCTCGAGCGCTGCCTCGAGCGGTTGAAGATCACCGAGGTGCCGTTGCTGGTTCTCACCCACTTCCACGCCGACCATGTCGATGGCCTGTCCGGACTGCTCGCCGGACGTCGTGTGGGACAGGTGTGGACCACCACGTTGCTCGACCCGCCCGAGGCGGTCGAGGCCGTGAACAACGCCCTCGCCTCGTCCGGCGTGTCCTGGTCGACGCCGCAGGTCGGCGCCCAGCGGGTCGGTGACGTGGTGCTCCAGCCGGTGTGGCCGCATGGTGACGAGCCACGTACCGGCCCGGGCGACGGCAGCACGGCCAACGACGCCAGCGTGGTGCTGCTCGCGCAGGTGCGCGGCGTCCGGATCCTGCTCACCGGCGATCTCGAGCCGCCCGGTCAGGCAGCGCTCGGCCGAGAGCTGCCGGGCCTCGAGGTCGAGGTGCTCAAGGTGCCGCACCATGGCAGCCGTTACCAGGACCCGGCCTGGCTGACGTCACTGCAGCCCGGACGTCGCGCTGGTCTCGGTGGGTGCCGACAACGACTACGGGCACCCGGCCGACTCGGTGATGGCGACGCTCAGGGCGGCTGGCGCCGACCTGGCCCGCACCGATCAGGACGGCGACGTGCTGGTCGAGGTCGACGAGGGCGGGTCGGTCTCGCTGCGGCACAGTTGAGCATCGTGTCGGCCGCCTGTGCGAGGCTCCTCCCATGCGTACGGCCGACGTCCTGGGACGAGTCATCCTGGTCACCGGCAAGGAGGAGTTTCTCGGCGAGCGCGAGGTGGTCGCAGCCCGCGAGGTGGTGCGGGCCCACGACGGCGACGCCGAGATCTCCGAGACGCGCGGGGGAGACCTGCAGCCGGGCACGCTGGGCGAGCTCGCCGCACCGTCGCTGTTCTCCAGCGTGCGGTTCGTGCTCGTGCGCGAGCTGGAGAACCTGCCCGAGGAGTCCGTCGACGGGCTGCTGGCCTACGCCGCTGCCCCGGTCGACGACGTCGCTCTGGTGCTGGTGCACAGCGGCGGACAGAAGGGCTCGGGCACCCTGACCAAGCTGCGCAAGCTGCGCTCGGTGGCCGAGGTGAAGTCGGAGGCGCTCAAGGCGAGCGAGTTCCCCGGTTTCGTGGTCAACGAGGCCCGCCGGTTCGGTTCCACCATCGACGGCGAGGCGGCCAAGGCCCTCGTCGACGCCGTGGGTCAGGACCTGCGCTCGCTCAGCTCAGCCGCCCACCAGCTCACCAACGACTTCCCGGGCGAGAAGCTCACCGCCGACAAGGTGGCCAAGTACTTCGGTGGTCGGGCCGAGGCGAAGTCGTTCGCCGTGGCCGACCACGCGTTCTCCGGGCACCGCGAGCAGGCGCTCGAAGAGCTGCGCTGGGCGATCGACAACGGCACCGCTGCCGTGCTCGTCACCTCGGCCTTCGCGGGCAGCGCCCGCGGGCTGGCCCGCTACAAGGGCGCGATGCGGGGGATGGGCGAGGCCGACCTGGCCCGGGAGGTCGGCGTCCCGCCGTGGAAGCTGCGCACCATCAAGATGCAGGCCCAAGGCTGGTCGGAGGCCGGCCTGGCGGGCGCGATCCGCGCCGTCGCGCAGGCCGACGCCGACGTCAAAGGGGCCTCCAGCGACGCGAGCTACGCCCTCGAGCGGCTGGTGCTCACGGTGACGGCGCTGCGCGAGCGCTGACCGCCCGCTGATCGGCCCGCTGGCAAACACGAACGGCGCCGTTCCCGAGAGGAACGACGCCGTGGTGCTAGGCGACTCAGAGAGAGGCGGCCTTCTTGGAGATGGCCGACTTGCGGTTCGCGGCCTGGTTCTTGTGGATGACGCCCTTGGACGCAGCCTTGTCGAGCATCTTGTTGGCCTCGCGGCCGAGCGTGACGGCGTTGTCCTTGTCGCCGGACTCGGCGGCCTCGCGGAACTTGCGCACGGCCGTCTTGAGGCCGGTCTTCACAGCCTTGTTGCGCTCCTGGCGCTTCAGGTTCTGCTTGTTCCGCTTGATCTGGCTCTTGATGTTCGCCACAGGTGTGCCTTCGCGTAGATGCTGGGTGCTGGTCAGGTGCTGCTGGTCTGAGGTGCGGTCGGCGCTGGCAGGCCGGACACGCGACGGGCAAAACTAGCAGCGGGCGAGGGTTCGGCCCAAATCACGACCAGCCGCGTCGCTGGTTCAGCCAGTCCCAGAGCACCTCGCCCTGCCAGCGCTGGTGATCGCGGATGTGAGGAGAGGTCGTCGGCACGGGCTCGGTGCTGGAGTGAAAGAAGTAACCGATGATCAGCGCCAGCACGACGTCGACCGCGTCGGCGGACACCTCGGCGAAGGCCGGGTGCGTGGCCAGCACCCTCTCGACGTCGAGCCCGTCGCCGCGTGGGCCGATCAGCAGGAACAAGGAGTCGAGCCACGCGGCACCGACCACCGGCCAGTTCCAGTCGCACATCACCACGGTGCCGTCGCCGCGGATCAGGATGTTGTCGTCGCGCACGTCGGTGTGCACGAGTGTCGACCCTGCGGTGACCTCGACGTATCGCTCGGCCAACGCCTTGGCCTCGGCGCGGTGCGGGAGTGTCTTGGCCCAGGGCAGGTCCCAGAGCGCTGGCCACGACGCGAACTCGTCGGCGAAGGTGTCGAGCATGAGTCCCTCGGGCGGCGGGGTCGTGGCGGACGCCGTCCGGGTGAGCATGTCGAGGCACGCGTCGAGCTCGTCGGCAGACCACGGTCGGCGGGGTGCGTGGCCCTCCACGTGCTCGATGCCGAGCACCACCCAGTCGTCGGCGTCATGCGTCCAGAGCAACCGGGGAGCCGGGACGTCGTCCGGCAGTGCGGCCAGCTTGCGGGCCTCCTCGCGGTAGGACTCGGCGAACATCCGCTGGGCCTTCACCGAGGCGGCCTTCACGAAGTGGCGCGAGTCGTCCGCGCCGACGAGCACCGACGCGAAGCCGGGCGTGAAGCCCGACGTCTGCGATCGAGCCTCGACGACGGAGGTGCCGATCTGCTCCTCCACGAGGTCGCGCACGAACCGTGGCAGGTGCGCCCACTCGAGGCGGCGCGAGGTCCGGCCGTGAGGCGCGGGGTACGGGAAGCGAACGAGGTCTGCCACAGGCGACATCCTGCGCCACACATCGGGCGCGCTGCGACCGGGTTGCTGGTAGAACTCGAACGTGGTCCGCCTCTACTCGCTCGTCGTGCTCTTGTTCCTCGGGCTGGTCGCGTCGCTCGCTGCCACGATCGGTGGCCCGGGATGGTTCATGCTGCTGGGTGTCGGCGTCGTCGTGGTGCTGGTTGGCATCTTCGACGTCATGCAGACCGAGCACTCGATCTTGCGCAACTACCCCGTGATCGGACACATGCGGTTCCTGATGGAGGGAATCCGCCCCGAGCTGCAGCAGTACTTCATCGAGCGCAACTACGACGGTCGCCCCTTTGACCGCAACACCCGATCGTCGGTCTACCAGCGCGCCAAGGACGTCAACGAGGAGCACCCCTTCGGTACGGAGCGCGACCTCTACGCGGTCGGCTACGAGTACCTCGTGCACTCCACAGCTCCGGTCAAGACGATGGAGCGAGCCACCTCGTGTGCGGATCGGCGGCCCCGACTGCACCCAGCCCTACGAAATGTCGTTGCTGAACGTGAGCGCGATGAGCTTCGGCAGCCTGAGCGCCAACGCCATCGAGGCCCTGAACCGCGGGGCAGCGGCGGGTGGCTTCGCCCACGACACCGGCGAAGGGGCGATCAGCCCCTACCACCGTCACGGCGGCGACCTGGTCTGGGAGATCGGCTCGGGTTACTTCGGCTGCCGGACGCCGGACGGGGGGTTCGACGAGGCCGAGTTCGCTCGCAAGGCCGCCGACCCCCAGGTGAAGATGGTGCACCTCAAGCTCAGCCAGGGAGCCAAGCCCGGTATCGGCGGGGTGCTGCCCGGGGCGAAGGTCAACCAGGAGATCGCCGAGACCCGCGGGGTCCCTCAGGGACAAACGGTGATCTCGCCGGCCTACCACCAGGTGTTCGCCACGCCGCGCGAGCTGGTGCGCTTCATCGGCCGGATGCGTGAGCTGGCCGGGGGCAAGCCCACCGGCTTCAAGCTCTGCCTCGGCTCGCGCGTCGACTTCCTCGCCATCTGCAAGGCGATGCTCGACGAGCAGATCACCCCCGACTTCATCACCGTCGACGGGGCCGAGGGTGGCACCGGCGCCGCGCCGGTCGAGTACTCCGACCACGTCGGCATGCCGCTCACCGAGGGCCTGATCACGGTCCACAACGCGCTGGTGGGCGTCGGACTGCGCGGTCAGATCAAGATCGGCGCCTCGCGGCAAGGTCTCCACCGGGGTCGACGTCGTCAAGCGGCTGATCCAGGGTGCCGACTACACCAACTCCGCCCGCGCGATGATGATGGCGGTCGGTTGCATCCAGGCCCAGACGTGTCACACCAACACCTGTCCGACCGGCGTGGCCACCCAGGACCCGAAGCGGATGCGCGCCCTGCACGTGCCGAGCAAGTCCGATCGGGTGACCGCCTACCAGCGCAACACGGTCGACCAGGCGATGCAGATCGTCGCCTCGATGGGGTTGCACTCCTTCGAGGACCTGCAGCCGCGAATGCTGCGTCGCCGGATCAACCACGGCACCATCGCCTCCTACGCCGACGTGGTCGAGCACGTGGAGGCAGGTCAGCTGCTGAGCGACCCGCCCGACACCTGGGCACAAGACTGGGAAGCAGCCGACCCCGACAGCTTTGCGCCGTGAGGCCCGAAAGGAACCTAAGAACCACGTAACCGCACAGGGTGAGGTCCACATTCGACCTCGGGTGGCACGGTGGAAGGCATGCCGACCGTCGCTGAGCTGCTGATCGAGTCCCTCGCCGAGCACGGCGTCCGCCAGGTCTGGGGCGTCGTGGGTGACGCGCTCAACCCGGTCACCGACGCCATCCGACGCGAAGACCGCGTCGAGTGGATCGGGGTCCGGCACGAGGAGGCGGCTGCGTTCGCGGCCTCCGCGCAGGCGCAGTTGACCGACGACCTCGCGGTTTGCATGGGCACCGTGGGCCCAGGGGCGATCCACCTGCTCAACGGGCTCTACGACGCCAAGAAGTCGCACGCACCGGTGCTGGCGATCTGCGGCCAGGTGCCACGCGAGGACATGGGTTCCGACTTCTTCCAAGAGGTCGACAACGACGTCCTGTTCGCCGACGTGTCTGTGTTCTGCCACACCGTGACCGACATCGAGCAGCTGCCGGGCCTGATCCAGGAGGCTGGCAACGCCGCTCTGCGCGAGCGCGGTGTCGCCGTGCTGACCCTGCCGGGTGATGTGGGCGGGCTCGACCTGCCGAAGAAGACGGCGCCGCCCGCGTTCGTCACCCAGCAGCCGGTCCTCGTCCCCGACCCCGATGCCGTGCGCGCGGCCGCCACGGCCATCAACGGCGGCGGCTCGGTGACCCTGCTCGTGGGCCAGGGCGCCCGGCAAGCCCGGGCCGAGGTGCTCGCCCTGGCCGACAAGCTCGCTGCCCCGATGGTGCTCTCGTTGAAGGCGAAGGAGGGACTCGAGCACGAGAACCCCTTCGAGATCGGACAGTCGGGTCTGATCGGGAACCCGGCCACGGCGCTGGCCTTTGAGTCGTGCGACGTGTTGGTGCTCGTCGGCACCGACTTCCCCTACACCGAGTTCCTGCCGACTGGGAAGACTGTCGTGCAGCTCGACGTGCGCGGTGCGCACATCGGACGTCGCACTCCGGTCGACCACGCCGTGGTCGGCGATGCCAGGCTTGCTCTGGAGGCGCTGCTGCCGCTAGTAGATGCTCGGCAGAAGCGCAGCCACCTCGAGCACGCGCGTGAGGTCTACGAGCTCTGGCAGAGCGGGCAGCAGCACTTCACGAACCCCGACTACAAGCGCAAGCCGGTCGGCTTCCTGCGCAGCAAGGTCGACAACCCCGACGAGCGGATCAGGCCCGAGCTGGTGGCGGCGGCAATCGACCGGCACGCAGCCGACGACGCGATCTTCACCACCGACACCGGCATGTCGACGGTCTGGCTGTCGCGTTTCGTGCGGATGCGAGGCACCCGAAGGCTGATCGGCTCCTTCAACCTCGGCTCCATGGCTAACGCCATGCCCCAGGCTCTCGGCGCCAGCGGCCTCGACCGAACCCGCCAGGTGGTCGCCTTCTGCGGGGACGGCGGCCTCTCGATGCTGATGGGTGACCTGATCACCGCCGTCAGCTACGACCTGCCGGTCAAGCTCGTGGTCTTCGACAACGGGCGCCTCGGCATGGTCAAGCTCGAGATGGAGCAGGTCGGGCTCCCCGAGTTCGGCACCGTGCTGCACAACCCGGACTTCGCCCGGGTGGCCGAGGCGATCGGCCTGCGCGGCATCCGGGTCGAGGATCCGCACGACGTCGATGCCGCTATCGCGGAGGCCTTGGCCCATCCGGGCCCGGTACTGGTCGACGTGCTGACCAACCCCGACGAGATCGCGCTGCCACCCAAGCCGACGTTCGAGCAGGGATGGGGCTTCGCCATCGCCAAGATGCGGGAGTTCGTCGACTCTCCGGAATGAGTCGTCAGGACGCCGGGACGACGCTGGCCGGCTGGGTGCGACCTTTCACCGAGACCTCGAGCGGGGCGCCGTACCGCGCGGCGCGCGGTGCTGCCTGCGCGGCGTCCTGCGCCACCAGGACGGACGGTTGGTTGCCCCGGGCGGCGATACCGGAGAGACGGAACGCCAAGATCACAGCATCGCCGACCACCGCCTCGCGACCAGGGGAGGGACGGCCGGTCGCGACCGCCCCGGTGGTGACCGCCCAGCCCATGCGCAGTGGCCGGCCGTCGGCGTCCTGCACGGGGAGCCCGGCGGCGACCTCGTCGACCAGCGCGGCCGAGGCGACGGCGCAGGCGATGGCGCGGGCTGCGGCGTCCGGGTCGGTGTCGAGGTCCCAGGCCGAGAGCATGGCGTCACCGGCGTAGTTGCTGACCAGACCGCCATGGGCGATCACGAGTGTGCGCAGCGCACCGAAGAGCTTGTCGGTGGCCGCGGCGACGACGGCACCGCCGACCTGTTCGGTCAGGCCGGTGTAGCCGACGATGTCGCCGACCACGACCGCGGCCCGTGAGGTGCCGGCGTCGAGCGTGGTGGAGAGAAACCCGTCCAGCGGCGTCGGCGTGGCCGCGGTCGTGTGCTCGTCGACGCGCAGCTCGAGGCGGGTCGAGCCCACGAGCAGCACGTCGCCGGACTCCAGGAGCGTGCGCTCACCCCGCTCGACACGACGCCCGTTGTGACGGGTTCCGTTGGTGCTCAGGTCGATCAGGTGCACCCGGCCGCTCTCGACGCGGATCTCGCAGTGGTCGCGCGAGACGAGCTGGTCATCGACCAGGAGCCGCCGGTCGGGCGCGACGCCGAGGCACTCGCGACCGATGTGGAGGCGCTCGGGGACCGGCACGACCTGCTGTCCTGTGGCGAGTTCACCAACCACGAGCCAAATGTCCGCCATGATGGGCGCACTGTAGCCCGGTAGCACGTCGACCGGCCGGCACCAGCGAGATGGGCACGATCGGATGCACGGGTTCCCGAACGCGGAGGCGCTGGCCGCCGTGCTGCCCCGCTACGTCATCGGCGAGGTGATCGGCCGCGGTGCGTGGGGCGTGGTGATGGGTGCCCGACACCGCGACCTCGACCGCGACGTCGCCATCAAGGTGCTGCCTGACGAGCTGGTCGTCGATGACGTCGTGCGCCGACGCTTCGTGAGCGAGGCCAGGCTGCTCGCCACGCTGGATCACCCCCACGTCGTCCGGGTGCACGACTACATCGAGGACGACGACGTCTGTGCGTTGGTCATGGAACGCCTGCGCGGCGGCACCGTCGCCCAGCAGGTACGACTGTCGGGTCCGGCGCCACAGAGGACGACCGGTCTGCTGGTGGCGGCCCTGCACGGACTGGAGCACGCCCACCAGCGCGGGGTGCTGCACCGCGACGTGAAGCCCGACAACCTGATGCTGACGGGCTCGGGACTGCTCAAGGTCACCGACTTCGGCATCGGGATCCTGCTCGGGGCCGGCGCCGAACGACTGACGAGCGATGGTGTGTCGCTCGGCACGCCCGCCTACATGGCGCCCGAGCAGATCGACGAGTCGACTCCGCTGGGTCCGGCCACCGACGTCTGGTCGGCTGGTGCGGTGCTCTACCACCTGCTGGCCGGCGAGGTGCCGTACGCCGGTCGCGAGACCGTGCAGGCGTCGCTGATGGCGCGGCTGCGCGACGACCCGCCCGACCTCGGCAGGTCGGCGCCCCAGGTGCCTCGTGGCATCGCTGCGGTGGTGATGCGGGCCCTGGCCCGCGACGTCGAGCACCGCTTCGGGCGGGCGCGCGACCTGGCTGACGCGCTCGAGGAGGCCGGAGCAACCGCGTGGGGCGGGTCCTGGCTGGCTGACGCCGGTGTGACGGTGCATCGCACCGACGCGGCGCCGAGCGGCATAGTCACGGCTGCGGTGACGGTGACCGACCTGGCCCGGCCCGAGCCCGTCGGTCGACCGAATCGGCGCCGGAAGATGCTCGCGGGCGCACTGGCCCTTGCGGTCGTCGGCACCGGCGTCACGGCGCTGCTCGTCACTGGCGACGACGACCCGACGTCCGAGGTCGCGACCGAGGGACAGGCCGGTGCCGTCGCTGGGTTCACGCCCCGACCGAGTGGTCTACCGGCCGTGCCGGATGGATGGCCGAGCACCCTGCCGGTCGTCGCCACCCTGGACGCTGCCTACGAGACCCGCACGTCCGAGCTGCTGCCGGGCGTCGGCGCCGAGATCTACTTCTCCGGCGAGCCGGGTTCCGACACGTCGTGGAACAGCGGTCCCGACGCGGCTCTCGGCTACGTTCAGGATCTCCTCGACACCGGCAACACCCCGTGGCTCGGCTACTACGTGGCGCGCAAGCTCGGCCAGGACGGCGGCGACGTGACCACCTCCGAAGGCATGCTCGAGGTGCTCGGAGACCGGTCGCTGATGCGCACCTACTGGCGCGACGTCCGGGCGCTCCTGAAACAGCTGGGCACCTTCGGCGACCAGACGCTCCAGCTTCAGGTCGAGCCCGGCGTCGTCGCCTACCTCAGCTTGGTGGCCGCTTCCGGGACGCCGCCCGACCAGGTCCCCACAGCCGTGGCCAGCACCGGCGTCCCTGGGCTCCAGGGGCTGTCGAACACGTTCGCAGGCTGGGTCCAGGCCTGGGTGGCGCTACGCGACGAGCTGGCCCCCAACGTGCGGCTGGGAATGCTGACCGAGCAGTGGGGGATCGGTGAGATCCTGATCCCCACACGCCCGGAGGATCGGCAGATCGATGCGTGGATCACCCGCTTCGGCGAGTTCCACGATGCACTCGGTGCCCGGTTCGACTACCTCGACGTGCCGGCGTCCTACGGCACGGCTGGCCTTCAGGACGCTCAGGACCCTTCGGCTCGGCACATGCCCGAGGTGCCGGCGGACTTCGATCGGCTGCTGCGCTTAGTCGGCGGCCTCGTCGAGGTCACCGGGGTGCCGGCACTGCTCGACGACCTGCCCTACGGCAACACGCTGATGGACGTCATGAACAACACCCCGGGCCACTGGCGCGACAACCGGGCGCAGTACTTCCTGGGCGACGAGGGCTTCGAGCACCTCACCGAGTTCCGCGACGCCGGTGTGATCGGGCTCGGTTTCAGCGTCGCGTTCCCTACTGTCGACGGCACCTGCCCGTGCGACGCGATGGGCGACGGTCGCGGGGTCGGCGAGCAGAACTCGGCAGCGCTGAGCGGCGCCGAGGAGCCGGCCGACTCCGTGGACGACGACGGCGGCTACTTCGCGCGTGAGGTGGCGCGGTACTTCGCATCCGGAGGTCTCCCGCTATAGCGCTGATTCCGCAAAGTCCGCGGCGGCTGGGAGAATAAGGGCACCATGCCGCCTCCCACCTCCGCGCCCCAGCCTGGACGCACCGATCCGGCGATCATTCGCAACTTCTGCATCATCGCGCACATCGACCACGGGAAGTCGACGCTCGCTGACCGGATGCTGCAGCTGACGGGCGTCGTCGACGAGCGCGCCGCTCGAGCGCAGTACCTCGACAAGATGGACATCGAGCGCGAACGCGGCATCACGATCAAGAGCCAGGCGGTCCGGATGCCGTGGACCGTGGTGGCCGACAACGCGGCCGAGGCCGAGGCCGGCAGCTACGTGCTGAACATGATCGACACGCCCGGTCACGTCGACTTCACCTACGAGGTGTCCCGCTCGCTGGCCGCGTGCGAGGCGGCCGTGCTGCTGGTCGACGCCGCCCAGGGCATCGAGGCCCAGACGTTGGCCAACCTCTACCTGGCGATGGGTGCCGACCTGCACATCATCCCGGTGCTCAACAAGATCGACCTGCCGAGCGCCAACCCCGAGAAGTTCGCGGCCGAGCTCGCGGGCCTGGTCGGTTGTGAGCCGAAGGACGTGCTGCGGGTCAGCGCCAAGACCGGGGTCGGGGTGCCCGAGCTGCTGAACGAGATCGTGAAGCAGACGCCGGCTCCCGTCGGTGAAGCCGACAAACCGGCCCGCGCCCTCATCTTCGACTCCGTCTACGACACCTATCGCGGCGTCATCACCTACGTGCGCGTGATCGACGGCAAGCTCAACCACCGCGACCGGATCAAGATGATGTCGACCAACGCCACCCACGAGATGCTCGAGGTCGGCGTGATCAGCCCCGAGCAGGTCAAGGCCGGTGAGCTAGGGGTGGGCGAGGTCGGCTACCTGATCACCGGTGTGAAGGACGTGCGCCAGTCGCGCGTCGGTGACACCGTCACCACCCAGCACCACGGCGCCACCGAGTCACTCGGCGGCTACAAGCACCCCAACCCGATGGTCTACGCCGGTCTCTACCCGATCGACGGCGACCAGTTCGGCGACCTGCGCGAGGCGCTGGAGAAGCTGCAGCTCAACGACGCGGCCTTGACCTACGAGCCGGAGACCTCCGGAGCGCTCGGCTTCGGCTTCCGCATCGGGTTCCTCGGGCTGCTGCACATGGAGATCACCCGCGACCGCCTCGAGCGTGAGTTCAACCTCGACCTGATCTCCACCGCTCCCAACGTCGTCTACGAGGTGGTTCTGGAAGACGGCACCGAGATCGAGGTGACCAACCCCAGCGAGTTCCCGGAGATGAAGATCTCCGAGGTGCGCGAGCCGGTGGTGAAGGCGACGATCCTCAGCCCGTCCGACTACATCGGCACGATCATGGAGCTCTGCCAGACCAAGCGCGGAAACCTCCAGGGCATGGACTACCTCTCCGAGGACCGAGTGGAGATGCGCTACACGCTGCCGATGGGGGAGATCGTCTTCGACTTCTTCGACCAGCTGAAGTCGCGCACCAAGGGCTATGCCTCGCTCGACTACGAACGCTCCGGCGAGCAGGCCGCCGACCTGGTGAAGGTCGACATCCTGCTGCAGGGCGAGCCGGTCGACGCGTTCAGCGCGATCGTGCACAAGGACGCCGCCTACGCCTACGGCGTGATGATGGCCGGCAAGCTCAAGGACCTCATCCCGCGCCAGCAGTTCGAGGTGCCGATCCAGGCCGCCATCGGTGCGCGCGTGATCGCTCGCGAGAACATCCGTGCCATCCGCAAGGACGTGCTCGCCAAGTGCTACGGCGGTGACATCACCCGCAAGCGCAAGCTGCTGGAGAAGCAGAAGGAGGGCAAGAAACGGATGAAGATGGTCGGCCGCGTCGAGGTCCCCCAGGAAGCCTTCGTCGCAGCCCTCTCCAACGACGGCGCGGGCTCGACGGAGAAGGGCAAGAAGTAGCCGCGGTGCACGTCCCCGAGGGCTGGTTGCGGCGCGCCGAGCCGTCCGGCACCTTCGGTCCGTGGGTCGACAGCCTCCCGCGACTGGCGCGCGACGTCGCCGAGGAGTGGGAGCTCACCCTCGACGGCGTCCAGGCCAACGGCGAGTGCGCCGTGGTCCTGATGGCGCGCACCGCTGACGGCACATCCGCCGCGCTCAAGCTCGGCTGGCCGCACGAGGAGGCGGACCACGAGCACCTCGCCCTCCAGCACTGGCACGGCAGGGGAGCGGTACGCCTTCTGCGCGCGGACCCGGGCCGCTCGGTCATGCTGCTCGAGCGCCTCGCGACCACTGACCTCACCGACGTCGTGGGACGTCGAGGCGTGCGAGGTCGTCGCCGGTCTCTACGGGCAGCTGCACGTGCCCGCGCCGCCGCAGCTGCGCTCGCTGTCGTCGTACGTCGCCCGGTGGACCGATCGCCTGGCTGCCCTGCCCAACGACGCGCCGGTGCCGCACCGGCTGGTCGAGCAGGCGGTAGCGCTCGGCCGCGACCTGGTGGCCGACCCGATGTGCGACGGAACGATGATCCACACCGATCTGCACTACACCAACGTCCTCGCCGGCGGACGCGAGCCGTGGCTGGCCATCGACCCCAAGCCGCTGAGCGGCGACCCCCACTACGAGCTCGCGCCGATGCTGTGGAACCGGTGGGACGAGCTGGCCGACGACCGGCGCGGCGGCGTGCGCCGCCGCTTCGAGACGCTGGTCGACGCAGCCGGGCTCGACGAGGACCGCGCCCGCGACTGGGTCGTCGTCCGGATGATGTGCAACGCCCTGTGGGAGATCGAGCGACAGGCCTGCCCCGACCGCGCGGCCCTCACGCTGTGCGTCACGCTCGCGAAGGCGGTCCAGGAATGACCGGCGTCATCCGGTCGATCAACATCGGCACCCCGCGCGCCGCCGAGTGGGCGACGATCGGGCGAACGTCGATCGACAAGGAGCCGGTGCGCGGACCGGTCGAGGTGGGCACGCTGGGCCTCGTCGGCGACCAGGTGTCCAACCTGAAGTACCACGGCGGCCCCGACAGGGCGGTCTACGCCTTCGCACGCGAGGACCTCGACCGGTGGGCGGCAGCGCTCGGTGCCGAGATTCGCGACGGTGCGTTCGGCGAGAACCTGACGACGACCGGCATCGACGTGAACGCCGCCGAGATCGGCGAGCGCTGGCGGATCGGTGGCGCTGTGCTCGAAGTCGCCGGGTTTCGTACGCCGTGCAACGTCTTCAAGGCCTGGATGGGTCGTTCTGGCTTCGACGACCGGGCGTGGGTCAGGCGCTTCGCCCAGGACGGCCGCCCAGGCCCCTACTTGCGGGTCGTCGTTCCGGGGACTCTGAGGGCCGGTGACCCGATCGAGGTCGTTGCTCTCGGCAACGGACTCTCGGTATCGGTCGCCTTCCGCCGCGCGCACAACCTCGAGTGATCTAGGTTACTTGCGAGAATCTTTCCGCCCGCCCGCCACCAGGAGCGATCTTGCCCGTCAATCACGACACGTCCTTCGTCGACCATCTCGCGCAGAACGTCGCGATCCAGTTCCTCGACCGGGTCGCCACCTCGCCGAACGCCGAGGCGTTCCGCTTCCCGCGCGGGGAGGCGTGGGAATCGGTCACCTGGCAGCAGGCCGGCGATCACGTCTCGCGCCTGGCCGCCGGTCTCCTCTCGCTCGGCCTGGAGACCGAGCAGCGGGTCGGCATCGCGGCCGGCACCCGCTACGAGTGGATCCTCGCCGACCTCGCGGTCATGTGCGCCGGCGGTGCGACGACGACGGTCTACCCGACGACGAACGCCGACGACACCGCGTTCATCCTCAGCGACTCCGAGTGCCGGTTCGTCTTCGCCGAGGACGACAGCCAGATCGCGAAGCTCAAGGAGCAGGAGGCCAAGCTGCCGCTGCTCGCCACGATCATCACCTTCGACGGCACCACGGACGGCGAACGGGTCATCGACATGGCCCGGCTCGCCGAGCTCGGTGACGCCTACCTGGCTGAGCACCCCGACGTCATCGCCGAGACCGCCAAGAACATCGCCGGCGACCAGCTCGCCACGCTGATCTACACCTCCGGCACGACGGGCCGACCCAAGGGCGTGCGCACCCTCCACAAGGCGTGGGTCTACGAGGGCTCGGCGATCCAGGTGCAGAACATCCTCGACGAGACCGACCTGCAGTTCCTGTGGCTGCCCATGGCCCACTCGTTCGGCAAGGTGCTGCTCTCAGCCCAGCTCGCGTGCGGATTCGCGACCGCCATCGACGGGCGGGTCGACAAGATCATCGAGAACCTCGGCATCGTGAAGCCGACGTTCATGGGCGCGGCACCCCGCATCTTCGAGAAGGCCCACGCGCGGATCACCACCATGCAGGCCACCGAGGGAGGGCTGAAGGAGAAGCTGTTCAAGCAAGCCTTCAAGGTCGGCCTCGCCGTCGACGAGCTCAACGAACGCCGGCAAGTCCGTGCCGCTGCCGCTCAAGCTGCAGCACGCGCTCTTCGACAAGCTGGTGTTCAGCAAGGTGCGCGAGCGCTTCGGTGGCCGCGTCCGGTTCTTCATCTCCGGCTCGGCTGCCCTGAACGCCGAGATCGCCGCCTGGTTCCACGCTGCCGGCATCTTGATCCTCGAGGGCTACGGCATGACCGAGAACGCCGCCGGCGCCACGGTCAACCACCCCGAGCACTACAAGATGGGCACCGTGGGTCCGGCGATCCCGGGCAGCGAGGTCATGATCGGCGACGGCGACGAGGTGCTTCTGCGCGGGCCGCACATCATGGCCGGCTACCACAACAACGCCGAGGAGACCGCCAAGACGATCGACGCCGAGGGCTGGCTGCACACCGGCGACAAGGGGAGCCTCGACGACGAGGGCTTCCTGACGATCACCGGCCGCATCAAGGACCTCTTCAAGACCTCGGGCGGCAAGTACATCGCGCCGTCGGCGATCGAGGCGAAGTTCAAGGCGCTGTGCCCCTACGCCAGCCAGTTCATGGTCTTCGGGAACGACCGCAACTTCGTGGTCGCGCTGATCACCCTCGACCCCGACGCGATGGTCGACTGGGCGAAGGAGAACGGCATGTCTGGCGCCTCCTACGAGGACGTCGTGACCTCGCCGAAGATGCAGACGGTGATCGGCGAGTACGTCGACGAGCTCAACAGCAAGCTCAACCGCTGGGAGACCATCAAGAAGTGGGAGATCCTCACCTCCGACCTCACCATCGACTCCGGCGAGCTCACGCCGTCCATGAAGGTCAAGCGGAACGTCGTCGAGGCCAACAACACCGACCGGATCGCCGCTTTCTACTCGTAGGTCGGCGTGTCCAGTCGAGCTTCGCTCAGCCTCAACGTGCCGGTCTGAGCCTGGGCCTGGCAGGCTGGCGCGGTGCCCTCCGCCCTGCCTGCCGGTGACCCGGTCCCGGACGACGGCACGCTCCCGGCGTCCGCCTTGACCGGCTTGGGGGAGCGCACCTTCTCGGTCTACGTCCACGTGCCGTTCTGTGCGGTCCGCTGTGGCTACTGCGACTTCAACACCTACACCGCCGACGAGCTCGGGCCCGGGGTGTCGCGGGCGACGTACGCCGAGACGGCCATCAGCGAGGTTCGGCTCGCGCGGCGCGTGCTGGGTGACGTCGATCTGCCGGTGGAGACGATCTTCGTCGGTGGAGGGACGCCGACCTTGCTCGCGCCCGGCTCAGCTGGGCGCTGTGGTCGCAGCGGTCGACGCCGAATTCGGGCTGGCTCGCTGGCGCCGAGGTCACCACGGAGGCCAACCCCGACTCCGTCGACGTTGGCCGACCTGGAGCAGCTGCGCGAGTCAGGCTTCACGCGGATCTCCTTCGGCATGCAGTCGTCAGTGAGTCACGTGCTGCGCGTGCTCGACCGCACCCACGATCCCGCGCGGGTGCCCGACGTCGTCGAGTGGGCTCGCGCCGCCGGCTTCGAGCAGGTGAGCCTAGACCTGATCTACGGGACGCCAGGGGAGTCGCTGGCCGACTGGGGCAGTTCCGTCGAGGCCGCGCTCGCCTGCGCGCCCGACCACGTGTCGGCCTACTCGTTGATCGTCGAGGACGGAACCGCGCTGGCCCGACAGGTGCGTCGCGGCGAGGTGCCGATGCCCGACAACGACGACCTCGCCGACAAGTACACGCTGGTCGACGAGCGGCTCACGGCGGCCGGTCTCGGGTGGTACGAGGTCTCGAACTGGGCTCGGGACGACGCCGCACGTTGCCGGCACAACCTCGCCTACTGGCGCGGCGGTGACTGGTGGGGCATCGGCCCCGGGGCGCATTCGCACGTCGGCGGCACCCGGTGGTGGAACGTGAAGCATCCCTCGGCCTACGCCGACCGGCTGGGTGCCGGGCGATCGCCAGCCCATGCCCGCGAGGTGCTCGACGACGAGACCCGGCGGGTCGAGCGGGTGCTGCTCGAGGTGCGGTTGCGCGACGGACTGCCCCTGGACGTCCTCGATGCGGACGGTCGCGCAGCGGCGACCCGATCGGAGGCCGAGGGGCTGTCCCGACTCGTGGAGGATCGTCTCGTGCTCACCGCACGCGGTCGTCTCCTCGCCGACGCGCTCGTGCTCGACTTGCTCTAGCCGGTGACGTAGTCGATGAGCTCCTCGACCCGTCCGAGCAGGGCAGGCTCGCAGTCGGCAAAGGAGTCGACGCGCGACAGGATGTGCTTCCAGGCGCGGGCGATGTCGGCCTGGTCGGCGTGCGGCCAGCCGAGTGCCGCGCAGACGCCCTTCTTCCACTCGACGTCACGCGGGATCTGCGGCCAGGCCTCGAGACCCACGCGCGCGGGCCGCACGGCTGCCCAGATGTCGATGAAGGGGTGGCCGACGACCAGCACATGCGGTCCCGCCGACGGCATCGGCGATCCGCTGTCTCCTTTGATCCGGCCACCAGGTGGTCGAGCAGGACGCCGACCTTGCGGTTCGGCCCTGGACCGAACTCGGCCAGCACCTCGGCGAGACGGTCGGCGCCGTCGAGCAGCTCGACGACGACGCCCTCGATGCGCAGGTCGTCACCCCAGACCTTCTCGACGAGCTCGGCGTCGTGCCGTCCCTCGACGAAGATCCGGCTGGCACGGGCCACGCGGGCGGGGGCATGGTCGATGGCGACCGAGCCGGACGCAGTCCGGGTGGGCTTGGCCGGCGCCGAGCGACGCACCGGCGCGGTGAGGATGACCGGCTTGCCGTCGAGCAGGAAGCCCGGGCCGAGCGGGAACGTCCGGCGCCGCAGGCGGCGGTCCTCGAGGGTGAGCGTGTGCAGGTCGCGGTCGACAGCGACGATCTCGCCGACCCAGTCGGTGGTGACCTCCTCGACGACGAGGCCGAGCATCGGCAGCGGTCTCGACCGCACGCCCGCGCTTGGGCGCGCGCCAGTCGGTGCTCAGTACGTCAGTGCCGTAGCGATCCACGCGCTCACGCTAGGTCGCACGAACCGTTCAGACGTCAGGGCGCGCCGTCGTCGCCATCCTGTGACCCGTCTGACTCGTCCGCGTTCTCGTCGTGTCTCCGTTCGCGTCCTGGTCCTTGCTGTCGTCGGCGTCCTTGCCCTCGGTCATCAGACCCTCGACGGTCTCGCCGTCCTCGAGCCCCTCGGCCAGGGGGTTGTCGTCGCTGGGCACCAGGTCGTCGGGCAGCGCGTCGTCGCTGATCCCGATCTCGGGCTCGTTCTCCGATTCACTCATGCCTCGAACCTACGACGAGGCGCGGTGCGGCGGTTCACCCTCAGCGCGGATCCTGGGGACTCAGATGAGTGGCAGGCGCTTCTGGCTGCGCGGCAGCTGCTCGTAGGCGCGGGTGACCGCGTGGGTGAGGTGCTCGGTCGGGAACGGCCATTCTTCGACGCTCTCGAGCGCCTGGGACGCCGGCACGCCCTGCCCGGCCAGGTCGCGGATCGTCTCGGCCATCACGCCGATCGCGTTGCGCTGGTCCTCGACGAACTCGCGGTCGATGACGGCGCCGTGCCCGGGCACCACCACCGAGCTGCCCGTGGTCAGTCCGAGCAGGATGTCGAGCGTCAGCGGCCACTCCAGCGGGAAGCAGTCGGGCCCGAACCCGCGGTGGTCCGGACTGCTCGACCAGGTCGCCGGCCAGCAGCACGTCGGCGTCCGGCACGCGGACCACGAGGTCACCCGCGGTGTGCCCGCGGCCGGGGTGCACGAGCTCGACCTGCCGGTCTCCGAGGTCGATCACGGCCGCGGAGGAGAACGTGTGTCGGGCACCACGACCTCGGTCGAGCGCACCTCGTCTGCATGGGGGTCGGCGTGCGGGTCGGCCTCGGCGAGGTAGAGATCCTTGATCCGCTCGGTGGCGGCGACCATGTTCGCGGCGGCGTCCTCGTGGGCGTGGATCGGCACCTGCCCGTACGCCGCACGCATCGCGCCGTTGCCGAGCACGTGGTCGAAGTGCTCATGGGTGTTCACGACGCCCACGATGGTGCCGGCGCCCAGCGCTGCGATGTCGTCGACGACCGCTCGTCCGGCCAGGTCAGAGGCATGCGTGTCGACCACGAGCAGTCCACGCTCGCCGCCGACCAGCGTCACGTTGACGTCGAACCACGCGTACCGCGCCACCCACACCCGGTCTGCGACCTCGACGAAGCTCATGAGTGGAGGCTACGGGTGACGCGCGCGGATGTCCTGAGGGCGACGCCCTCGCTTCGCGCCCAGTCGCGCCCTTGCGCAGACGATGCTCGAGGGATGCTGCGATTTTCGCCGAGTCGGGCTGTCGTGTTGTTTGGCTGGGTATGCGCAAGCCTGCGTCAGAGGACGGGTACGCTTGGCACTCGTCAGCAGCGAGTGCCAGAGCCACGAACGCAGGTCGGAGGAGGGTCCATGCAGGAGGAACGTCGCTTGGCCGTGCTTCGCGCGATCGTGGAGGACTACGTCTCCACCGAGGAGCCGGTCGGTTCGAAGGCATTGGTCGAGCGGCACGGCCTCAACGTCTCGCCTGCGACGGTGCGCAACGACATGGCAGCGCTGGAGGACGAGGGATACCTCATCCAGCCGCACACCAGCGCCGGCCGGGTGCCCACCGACAAGGGCTACCGGTTGTTCGTCGACCGGCTCACCACGGTCAAGCCGATGAGCTCGGCCGAGCGTCGCGCGATCTCCACGTTCCTCGACGGCGCCGTCGACCTCGAGGACGTCGTCCAGCGTTCGGTCCGCCTGCTCTCGCAGCTGACCCGGCAGGTCGCCGTCGTCCAGTACCCCACGCTCTCGCGATCGACCGTGCGTCACATCGAGCTGGTCTCGTTGGCCGCCGATCGGTTGCTGGTGGTGCTCATCCTCAGCACCGGTCGTGTCGAGCAGCGCTTGGTCGAGCTGAGCGAGCCGATCTCTGACGACGACCTGGCCGCCCTGCGCACCCGGGTGAACCTCACCGCGACCGGCGAGATCATCGCGACTGCGGTGACCGAGCTTCGTGCGATGGCCCAGGCGCAGCCTGGCGCCGCGGCATCGGTCGCCACCGTGCTGGTCGACGCGATGAGCGACCACCGCTCCGACGAGCGGATCGCCGTCGGTGGCGCGGCCAACCTGGCCCGGTACGGCGACAGCTTCGACTCAGCCGTCCGGCCCCTGCTCGAGGCGCTGGAGGAGCACGTCGTGCTGCTGAAGCTGATGGGTGAGGCGACCGGCTCCGGCATGGTGACGGTGCGGATCGGCGCCGAGGGTCCCTACGAGGAGCTCGCGTCGACCAGCGTCGTGGCCACCGGCTACGGCCCCCAGGACGACGCACTGGCCACCCTCGGCATCGTCGGCCCGACCCGGATGGACTATCCGGGCACCATGGCCGCCGTGCGCGCGGTGGCCCGCTACGTCTCGCGGATCCTCGACGAGGGTTGAGCCGTGACCAGCACCGGGCCCAGAAACCTGGCCAGAACTATGAGGCCCAGAATTATGACCAGAACCGATGACCAGAACTGCACCTGAAAGGACCACCTGGTGAGCCACGACCTGTACGAGCTCCTGGGCGTGGCCCGGGACGCCGACGGCGACGCCATCAAGAAGGCCTACCGGCGCCTGGCACGACAGCTGCACCCCGACGTCAACCCCGATCCGGAGACGCAGGAGAAGTTCAAGGAGGTCTCGCACGCCTACGAGGTGTTGTCCGACCCCCAGAAGCGCGCGGCCTACGACCGCGGCGGCGACCCGTTCGGCGGCGCCGGCTTCGGTCAGGGCGCGGGCTTCTCGTTCACCGACATCATGGACGCCTTCTTCGGTGGTCAGGGTGGCGCGGGAGGCGGCCGCGGACCGCGTTCGCGCATGCGTCGCGGCCAGGACGCGCTGATCCGGATCGAGGTCGAGCTGGCCGACGCCGCGTTCGGCGTCTCGCGCGAGCTGAAGGTCGACACCGCTGTGCTCTGCACCGACTTGCCACGGCGACGGGGCCGCCCCGGGCAGTCACCCGGTGCCCTGCCAGACCTGCAACGGTCAGGGCGAGGTCGCCCACGTGCAGCGCTCGTTCCTCGGCGAGGTGCGCACCCTGCGTCCGTGTGCTGCCTGTCGCGGCTTCGGCACGATCATTCCCGAGCCGTGCCGTGAGTGCTCCGGCGACGGCCGGGTGCGCTCGCGCCGCAGCCTCACGGTCAAGATCCCTGCCGGCGTCGACACCGGCACCCGCGTGCAGCTGAGCGAGCAGGGCGAGGTCGGCCCGGGCGGTGGCCCGGCAGGCGACCTGTACGTCGAGATCGTCGTCGCCGAGCACGAGACCTTCACCCGGCACGGCAACGACCTGCACACCACGGTCTCGCTGCCGATGACCGCCGCCGCCCTCGGCACGACCCTGTCGATCCCGACGCTGGAGGCCGACGTCGAGAACGGCGCCGACTCCGGGCTGGAGACCGCGTTCGACCTCGAGGTGAAGCCCGGCACCCAGGCCGGCGCCGAGCAGGTCTTCCGCGGACGCGGCGTGCCCGGGCTGCGTGGTGGGCGTGGCGACCTGATCGTCAGCATCGCCGTCGAGACGCCGACCCGGCTCGACGCCCGCCAGGAGGAGCTGCTGCGCGAGCTCGCGGCGATCCGTGGTGAGGAGCGGCCAACAGGACAGGCGCAGGCCGAGCCCAAGAGCGTCTTCGGTCGACTCTTCGGCCACTGAGCCGTCGACGACCCAGCCATGAGCCTGCCCGTCCACCTCGTGCCGTCCCTGCATTTGGTAGGTCCTGGTTCGACGGTGACCGTCGAGGGGGACGAGGCCCACCACGCGGTGGCGGTTCGGCGTCTTCGGGTGGGGGAGTCGGTGGTGCTGACCGACGGTCGGGGCCGGTCGGTGTCCGGCGAGGTGGCCTCGGTGGGCAAGCGTGTCTTCGCCGTGACCGTCGTCGAGGTCATCGACGTCGAGGAGCCAACACCCGCGATCACCGTCGTCCAGGCACTGCCCAAGGGCGAGCGTGGTGAGCTGGCCGTAGAGGTGCTGACCGAGATCGGCGTGCGCGGATCGTGCCGTGGGCGGCCGCGCGCTCGGTGGCGGTCTGGAAGGGCGAGCGTGCCGAGAAGTCATGGGCTCGCTGGTGCTCGACCGCCCGTGAGGCGGCCAAGCAGGCCCGACGTTCGTGGCACCCCGAGGTGGACCGGCTGGCCTCCACGGCCGAGGTCGTGACTCTCATCGGCGGTGCCGGACTCGCGGTCGTGCTGCACGAGGAGGCGACGTCGTCCCTGGCCGACGTGGGGTGCCCGACGCAGGGAGCATCGTGGTCGTAGTCGGCCCCGAGGGTGGGCTCACCGACGACGAGGTAGCCGCGTTCGTCGCGGCCGGCGCCGTCAGCGTGCGGTTGGGCAACGAGGTGCTGCGCACCTCGACCGCGGGGGTGGCCGCGGTCGCGGCGCTGCTGTCGCGCAGCCAGCGCTGGGCCTGACCTAGTCGACTGTGCCTACTGGATCGTGCCTACTGGATCGTGATGGCCTTCGTGTCCACGAACGGGCCGGGGCCCTCACCGCCGGTGGGGTCGTCGGTCTTGGCCACGAACGTGTACTCGCCGGGGGCGAGCTCGGAGACGTCGATCTTCGTCGACCACGGGTAGAGGCGGTCGTAGGCGCCCTCGGCCATCGTCGAGTACTCGTCGACCACCCGGCCGTCGCTGTCGAGGATCTTCCAGGCCACGGTGGCCTCGAAGGAGTTGGCCACGCCCTCGGCGGTGAACGAGCCGCTCACGGTCGCGCCGGACTCAGGGGAGGTGATGTTGACCAGCGACGCGACGTCGAGCTGGTCGGCTGCCTCGATCGGGCCACGGATGTCGACGCCGTACAGCTCTTCCGCGACGCCGTGGTCGCCCTCGAACTGGATCGGCAGCCGGGTCTGGGTGACGCCCTGCAGCGTGTAGACGAGCGACTGGATCGCGAGCTCGGCCTCGACCCGGCTCATGTCCTCGGGGCGAGGGTAGGGGCCAGGGCCGATCCACACGCCGATAGCGTCGGAGCGCACGTCGACAGGTCCGAGATCCACGTCAGTGGAGAAGGGTCGAGTAGTCGGGGTCGAGGGTGTCGCCGGCGAGCAGCAGGGCGAGCGCCTCGTCGGCCGGGTTGTCGGCCTCGACCTTGCGGAACTCGCGGTAGAGGCGCGCCCCCATCGGGCTGTCGCCGACGAAGTAGACGGGCACGGTGACCGTGCCGGCCGGCTGGGCTGGTTGGCTGGTGGAGGTTTCGTCGGGTGCTTCGCTAGGTGCCGCCGAGCCCGGTGCGGTGGGTTCAGGGTCGGACGCCGTGGGCGTCGTGGCGTCGTCGCCGCACCCGCTGAGCAGGGTCGCCGTGAGGGCCAGGACCGCGAGACCAGACGAGAGCTTCATGACATCCATCCTGTCGTTGATCGACGGCTATTCGATGGTGATCGTGCGCGTGTCGACGTCTGCGCCGCGCCCCTCGGTGCCGCCAGCTGCGTCGTCGGTCGCGCACTCGAACGTGTAGCTGCCGACGGGTACGTCGGAGAGGTCGACGTCGAGCTCCCACGGGAACAGCTTCTCGGCCATCCAACCCTCCGCCGTGGTCACGTAGGGCCCGTACGCGCCGCCGTCGTTGCCTACATACAGCCAGCAGGCCACGCTGGCCTCGAAGCCGTTGCTGGCGCCCCGGGCCGTGAGCGAGCCCGAGTAGGTCGCACCTTCCGCGGGGTCGCTGATGCTCATCAACGACAACACGTCGAAGGGAGACGCGTTCGTGAGAGGTTCCGAGGTCGGCACGCCGAACACCTGATCGATCGGGTTCCCGTCGTAGCGGAACTGCACGGCGGGCCGACCACCGACGTCTGCCTGCAGCGTGTAGACGACCTGCTGGATCGCGAGCTCGGCCTCCTCGGCGCTCATGTCAGCCGGGCGGTCGCGCAGGGCGGCGTCCGCGATGGTCACGTCGATGACACCCCCGTGCGGGCCTGAGGTGGAGACCAGTGAGCCGGATGGCCACAACGTGCGGTAGTCGGGGTCGGACGGCGTGCTCATCAGCCGGTCGAGGGGCGTGCCGCCGCGTTCGAAGTAGCGGTAGAGCAGTGCCGACGCCGCATCGGGACCGGTCGAGCCGGGGCCGACGTAGTAGACCGCAACCAGCGCCTGCTCGGGTGACTCGACGGGATCACTGGCTACCGGGATGTCTGGTTCGTCGTTCCCGAAGCCACCCGGACGGACGACGAGCGCGACCGCGATGGTGGCCACGGCGGCGACCAGGACGCCGCCGCCGACAGCAGCCCACCTGCGTCGCGGTGCCCGTGCGGTGCGGCGGCGGATGTCGCCCAGCCGGTCGGTCGGCTCGATGTCGGAGACCGCGTCAGCGAGGGTGCGGGTGAGGTCGTCGTCGGGGTTCACAGCTCGGTTCCGTCCAGGAGGTCGCGCAGGCGGTCGGCCCCGCGAGAGGCGTGGCTCTTCACTGCTCCGCGGCTGATGCCGAGGGTCTCGGCGATCTCGGCCTCGGAGAGCTCGAGGTAGTAGCGCAGCGCGAGCACCTCGCGCTGACGGGCGGGTAGTGCCCGCAACGCGCTCAGCACCGCGGCCCGGCGGGCGTTGGCCAGGCTGGGCTGGTCGGCGCCGGGCAGCGGCTCGACGAGCCGCTCGCGGGCGGCGTGTCGTTCGACGACGCCCCGGTGCCGCAGCGCCGAGCGGGATCGGTTGACCACGGCCTGACGTAGGTAGGCCAACGCCTTGTCGGGATCGCGCAACCGCCCCCACCGTCCGTGCATGGCGACGAACGCGTCCTGCACGATCTCCTCGGCGCGGCCCTGGTCGTGCACGAGCAGCACGGACAGGCGCACCAGGCCACGCCAGTGCGCGGCGTAGAGCTGCTCGACAGCCTCGTCCGGGCTGTCGGCGCTCCAGGTTCCCGGGCGGGCCGCATCAGTCATCGTGGTCACGCTAGTTGGACGCACGACCCCGGCGTCCGGTTTACCGGCGCACTACGTTGGTCGGGTGAGTTCTCAAGCCGACTGCCTGTTCTGCAAGATCGTTGCCGGAGAGATCCCCGGAGAGATCCTGCACACCACCGAACGCTCCGTCGCGTTCGCCGACATCAACGGCCAAGCGCCGCTGCACGCACTGGTCGTGCCGCGCGACCACTACGAGAACGCCGCAGCGTTGGCGATGGGCGACCCCGAGGCTTCAGCCGAGCTGGTCCGTACCGCTGCAGCTGTCGCGACGGCGGCCGGGTACGACGACTACCGGTTGGTGTTCAACACCGGCGCCGGTGCCGGGCAGACCGTCTTCCACGCCCACCTCCACGTGATCGCCGGCCGCGACCTCACCTGGCCCCCCGGCTGAGTCGGCGCATCTGCACGCGAAATTCACGCCGAGTTGGCGCGTCAGACGCGCCGACTCGGCTCAGATGAAGACGTACCAGAGCCGCATCAACGCGAACACGACCGGCAGCCCGAACACGACCAGCAGCACCCAGGCGGTGATCCGGTGCAGCGGCTTGGCGCCGTCGAGCTTGCCGGCGAAGTCGAGCAACGCGCCCTCGCCCACGTGGTGGGTGAGTCCGAGTCGCCGGGCGTCGTCCGGCAGGTGACCGCCGGGGAACCACACCGGCGCGGAGGCGTCGTCGTGCGCGTAGTCCTCGTCGAACTCGTCGCGCAGCATGCGGCAACCGTACGCGCCCGCCCGAGCCCACGATCGCTTATCCGGTGGGCGGCCCGAATGCCCCCGCGTAGCATGGATGTTCCTACCGCCAGAGAGAGAGGCTGCCCGCTCGGGCACCCATGACCGACAGCAACGAATCCGGGGAGCTGCAGACCCGACACACCGTCGTGGTCCCCAACAGCATCAACATGGTCAGCCTGCTCGGCCCGGGTGATGAGTACCTCGGGATCATCGAGGGCGGGTTCGAGGCCGAGATCCACGTGCGAGGCAACCGCATCACCCTGCGCGGTGCGCACGGCGAGGTTGCGCTCGCCGAGCGCTTGCTCGACGAGCTGGTGACCATCATCCGCACCGGGCAGGGGATGACCAACGAGACCGTCGAGCGCGCCATCGAGATGCTGCGCGCCGAGACCACCGAGAAGCCGGCCGACGTCCTCTCGCTGAACATCCTGAGCAACCGCGGTCGCTCGATCCGCCCGAAGACGCTGAACCAGAAGCGGTACGTCGACTCCATCGACAAGCACACGATCACCTTCGGCATCGGCCCTGCCGGAACCGGCAAGACCTATCTGGCGATGGCCAAGGCCGTGCAGGCGTTGCAGGCCAAGCAGGTCAACCGGATCATCCTGACCCGCCCGGCGGTCGAGGCCGGCGAGCGGCTCGGCTACCTGCCCGGCACGCTGAGCGAGAAGATCGACCCCTACCTGCGCCCGCTCTACGACGCGCTGCACGACATGATCGATCCCGAGACGATCCCCAAGCTGCTGGCCTCCGGCACCATCGAGGTCGCGCCGCTGGCGTACATGCGTGGACGGACCCTGAACGACAGCTTCATCATCCTCGACGAGGCGCAGAACACGACGCCGGAGCAGATGAAGATGTTCCTGACCCGGCTGGGCTTCGGCTCGAAGATCGTGGTGACCGGCGACGTCACCCAGGTCGACCTGCCCGGCGGCACGAAGTCGGGGCTGCGGATCATCGAGGGCATCCTCGATGGCGTCGGCGACATCTCCTTCCAGCGACTGACCGCCCACGACGTCGTCCGGCACCGGCTGGTCGGCAAGATCGTCGAGGCCTACGACGAGTTCGACGCTCGTGGCGGACTCCAGACCGCGCGACAGGAACGCCAGTGAGCATCGAAGTCCTGAACGAGTCGGGCCACGAGGTCGACGTGCAGGGTCTGGCCCAGCTAAGTCGGTTCGTCATGGACCAGATGCGGGTGCACCCGCTGGCCGAGCTCTGCATCAAGGCCGTCGACGAGGCCACCATCGCCCAGCTCAACGAGCAGTGGATGGAGAAGGAGGGGCCTACCGACGTGCTCGCCTTCCCCATGGACGAGCTGCGCCCCGGCCTGGTCAACGAGGAGCCGCAGGAGGGGGTGCTCGGCGACCTGGTGCTATGCCCCACCGTTGCAGAGGCCCAGGGCGCCATCGCCGGGCACGGAACGGTGGCTGAGATCGAGCTGCTCACGGTGCACGGCGTCCTGCACCTGCTCGGCTACGACCACGCCGAGCCGGACGACCACAAAGAGATGTTCGGGCTCCAGGACCAACTGCTCCAGCAGTGGCGCAGCACCGAGCGACCCTGACCGGCCGATGACCGCATCTGACATCACGACCCTCGTCGGGGCCGCCGTCCTCGTCGTGCTCGCCGGGCTCTTCACCTCCGTCGACGCCGCCCTCGGCTCGTTCTCCAAGGCCCGGGCAGCCGAGCTGGTGGCCGAGGGACGCACCGGCGCCAAGCGCCTCGTCGTCCTGCTGGACGACGCAGCCCGCCACCTCAACACCGCGCTGCTGTTGCGCTTGCTGTGCGAGATCTCAGCGATCGTGCTGGTCACCCTCGAGCTCGCCGAGCTGATGTCCAGCCCGGGGTGGGTCAGCACCCTGGCCACGATCGGCGTGATGTTGATCGTCTCGTTCGTGGTGATCGGCGTCGGCCCCCGCACCGTCGGACGGCAGCACTCCGAGACGGTCGCCCTGTTCTCCGCCGCGCCGTTGAGCACGTTCACCACCGTGCTCGGACCGCTCCCGCGGCTGCTCATCCTGGTCGGAAACGCGCTGACCCCCGGGCGCGGCTTCCGTGAGGGACCGTTCTCCTCCGAGACCGAGCTGCGCGAGCTGGTCGACATCGCCGAGGCCTCCGCGGTCATCGAGTCCGGCGAACGGCGGATGATCCACTCCGTCTTCGAGCTCGGCGACACGACGGTGCGCGAGGTGATGGTGCCGCGCAACGACGTCGTCTACATCGAGCACTACAAGAACCTGCGCCAGACGATGTCGCTGTTCCTGCGCAGCGGCTACTCCCGCGTGCCGGTCATCGGCGAGAACCTCGACGACATCCGCGGCTTCGCCTACCTCAAGGACGTCGTGCGTCGCGACTTCGAGGCGCCCGACGTCGAGCTCACCCAGCACGTCTCCGAGGTCATGCGGCCGGTGGCCTGGGTGCCCGAGTCGAAGCCGGTCGACGCCCAGCTCTCCGAGATGCAGGGCAACCGTCAACACATCGCGGTCGTCGTCGACGAGTACGGCGGAACCGCCGGCCTGATCACCATCGAGGACCTCCTCGAGGAGATCGTCGGCGAGATCACCGACGAGTACGACGACGACGAGATCGAGGTCGAGCAGCTCGGCAACGGCACAGCGCCCACGTGGCGGGTCTCCTCGCGTTACCCGGTCGACGACCTCGAGGAGCTCTTCGGGTTCGACGTCGAGGAGGAGGACGTCGACTCGGTGGGTGGGCTGATGGCCAAGCACCTTGGCCGCGTGCCGATCCCCGGCTCGGCAGTCGAGGCGCACGGTCTGCGTTTCGAGGCCGAGGACGCTGCCGGGCGGCGCAACAAGGTGGGCACCGTCCTGATCCAGCTCGTCGAGGTCGACGCCCCCGACACCACCGAGCTGCAACCAGCCACCCACGCGGCCGAGTAGCACGCTCAGTAGGGTTCCGGCGTGGATCTGAGTTCCGAGGACGCCAAGCTCGTCACCCTGGCCCGGGCCACTCGCGCCCGCGTCCAGGCGGCCGAGGGTGCCGCCGTCCGTGATCTCGACGGACGCACGTACGCCGCCGCGACCGTCGACCTGCCGTCGCTCCAGTTGTCGGCCCTTCAGGTGTGCGTCGCGATGGCGGTGGCGTCAGGGTCGGCGGGCCTCCAGGCTGCGGTGGTGCTGGGGGAGGCCACCACCCTGACGGAGGCCGACCGCAGCGCGCTGCGCGAGTTCGCCGACGCGGGGGTCGTGGTGCACCTGGGTGACGCGCGCGGGACCATCTCCAGCACGACCGAGTCCTGACTACCCAGCGACCTGCTCGTCCCAGCTACCGGTCAGGAGTAGGTTGCTGGCCGTGGCACCTCTCCGGGACACGGCTGCGTGGAGGCAGCACGTCAAGGCGGTCGACCAGCTCGCGTCGTCGTACGACGCCATCCCGCCTGGCTCGCCGGTACGGCTCGCCAAGCAGACGACGAACTTGTTCCGGGTACGCAACGCCACCGACGCCCCTGGCCTCGACGTCAGCGGGCTGAAGGGCGTCATCGAGGTCGACGCCGCGGGACGCACTGCGCAGGTGCAGGGCATGTGCACCTACGAGCACCTGGTCGAAACCACGTTGCCGCACGGGTTGATCCCCCTGGTGGTGCCGCAGCTGCGCACGATCACGCTCGGCGGTGCCGTCACCGGGCTCGGCATTGAGTCGACCAGCTTCCGCAACGGCCTGCCGCACGAGTCGGTGCTCGAGATGGACGTGTTCACGGGCGCCGGCGAGCTCGTCACGACCCGTCCGGGCGACGAGCTCTTCGACGCCTTCCCCAACTCCTACGGCTCGCTCGGCTACGCCACGCGACTCCAGATCGAGCTCGAGCCGGCGCCGGCCTACGTCGCGCTCCGGCACCTGCGCTTCGAGGACGCCGGGCTGCTGGCCAAGACCATGGCCGAGATCGTGGCGAACGGCGAGCACGACGGCGAACAGGTCGACGGTCTCGACGGTGTCGCCTTCGCCCCCGACGAGCTCTACCTGACGCTGGCTCGCTGGACCGACGCCGGCGGCGCCGTCTCCGACTACGCCGGGCAAGACGTCTTCTTCCGCTCCCTGCAGGAGCGCGAGACCGACCTGCTGACGATGCACGACTACCTGTGGCGGTGGGACACCGACTGGTTCTGGTGCTCCGGTGCCTTTGGCGCGCAGAACTCGCGTATCCGGCGGTTCTGGCCGCGCCGGCTGCGGCGCAGCGACGTGTACATGAAGCTGCTCGCGTTCGACCGTCGCTTCGACGTCGCAGATCGGCTCGACCGTCGAGCCGGGCGGCCGCAGCGCGAACGCGTCGTCCAGGACATCGAGGTGCCGGTTCAGCGCATCGCCGACTTCCTCGACTGGTTCGACGTCGAGATCGGCATGCGGCCGGTGTGGCTGTGCCCCTTGGTGGCCCGTCGCGCCTGGACGGCGTACCCGCTCACACCCGGTGAGCTCTACGTGAACGCCGGCTTCTGGGGCACGGTGCACGTCGGCCCTGAGGCCGTGAGCGCGCCGCGCAACCGTGCGATCGAGAAGGCGGTCACCGAGCTGGGCGGCCACAAGTCGCTCTACTCCGATGCCTTCTACGACCGCCCCACCTTTGACCGCCTCTACAACGGTCCCGCCCTGGCCGCCGTGAAGCAGCGGTTCGACCCCGACCACCGGCTGACCAGTCTCTTCGACAAGACAGTGAGGAAGCAGTGACCCCCACCCTCAAGATCGGCGACGTCGTCGCCGACCTCATGCGCGGCGGACTGACCGTCCGGTTCATCGCCTACGACGGCAGCTCGGCCGGCCCCGAGGACGCCGAGATCACCCTCGAGCTGGTCAATCAGCGTGGTCTGGCCTACCTGGTCACCGCGCCCGGCGACCTCGGTCTGGCGCGCGCCTACGTCGCCGGTGACCTCGTTGTACACGGCGAGCACCCAGGCAACCCGTACGCGGCGATGCAGAAGATCAAGGGTCACACGAAGTTCCGGGCCCCCAGCCCGAGCGAGCTGGTCACGATCATCCGCGGCCTCGGGCTGTCGAACCTCAAGCCCCCGCCGCCGCCCGCGCAGGAGCACCTGCCGCGCTGGCGCCGGTTGATGGAGGGCGTGCGCCACTCGTTGTCGCGCGACGCCGAGGCCATCCACCACCACTACGACGTCTCCAACGCGTTCTACGAGCACGTGCTCGGCCCCTCCATGGCCTACACCTGCGCGGTCTACCCCTCCGACGAGGCGACGCTCGAGCAGGCGCAGTTCGAGAAGTTCGACCTCATCGCTCGCAAGCTCGACCTCAAGCCGGGCATGCGGCTCCTCGACGTCGGCTGTGGCTGGGGCGGCATGGTGCGCCACGCCGCGCGCGAGTACGGCGTCCAGGCGCTCGGGGTGACGCTGAGCCAGGAACAGGCATCGTGGGGCAAGGAAGCCATCGATCGCGAGGGGCTCGGCGACCTCGCCGAGGTGCGGCATCTCGACTACCGCGACGTCCTCGAGACCGACTTCGATGCGGTGAGCTCGATCGGCCTCACCGAGCACATCGGCATCCGCAACTACCCGGCCTACTTCGCCTTCCTGCACGAGCAAGCTCAAGCCTCAGGGCCGGCTGCTCAACCACTGCATCACCCGGCACCACAACCGACCCACACCGGCCGGAGCCTTCATCGACCGCTACGTGTTCCCCGACGGTGAGCTCACCGGCAGCGGCACGATCATCACTGCCGCCGAGAACGCCGGCTTCGAGGTCATGCACTCCGAGAACCTGCGGATGCACTACGCCCGCACGCTCGCGGCGTGGAACGAGAACCTGGTCGCCAACTGGGACGCGTGCGTCGAGGAGGTCGGCATCGGCACCGCCCGGGTGTGGGGCCTCTACATGGCCGCCTGCCGGGTGGGCTTCGAGCGCAACGAGGTGCAGCTGGTGCAGGTGCTCGGCGCCAAGGTCGACGACGCCGGCGACGACGGCTTCCCCCTGCGCCCCACCTGGTGATTGCGGGTGACCCGTCCTCTATAGGGGACGGGTCAGCGATAGGTTGGGCGTGATGAGCACCCGGGCCGCGACGTACGAAGCCGTGGTGCTCCAGCGCGCCCGCATCAGCGACCACCTGGTGCGGCTCGTGCTCGGCGGTCCCGGCCTGGCCGGGTTCACCTCCACCGGCATCCCCGACGAGTGGATCGGCCTCGTCGTGCCCGGCCAGTTCCAGAGCCGCTACTACACGGTGCGGTCGTGGGACGGCGTCGAGCTGACCCTCGACGTCGTGGTGCACGACGTCGGGCTGGTCACCGAGTGGGCGAAGCACCGACTGCGTGGGTCAGACGTGCACGATCACCGAGCCGAAGGGCTCGTTCGCGATGCCCGCGGACGCCGCCTGGCTGATCCTCGTCGGCGACCTCACCGCGATGCCCGCCATGGCCCGGATCGGCAGCGTGGTCGACGTCCCGGTGCACGTGTGGGCCGAGGTGCCCGACGAGATGGGCGACTACCTGACCGCCTGCACCGACGTGCACTGGCTCGACCAGCCCGGCGACGGGCAGAGCCGGTTGGCCGAGGCCGTCGAGCACATCGACTGGCCGGCTGGGGTCGGCTACTTCTGGATGGCGGGTGAGTCGGCGCAGATGCGCGCCATCCGCAAGCACCTGATGCGTGAGCGGCAGCTGCCCAGCACCGCCTACGACGTGATGGGGTACTGGCGCGGCGTCACCGCTCGCCAACCTCGTGCCGTCGACCCGGGCCCGATCTGGCAGGCCGGCAAGGCCGCCAACAAGTCCGACGAAGAGATCTGGGCCGACTACGACGAGGCGCGTGAATCATGAGTGATCAGTCCAGCCCCCACCGCTCCGGGTTCGTCTCCTTCGTCGGGCGTCCGAACGCGGGCAAGTCGACCCTGACGAACGCGCTGGTGGGTCAGAAGATCGTGATCACCAGCGACAAGCCGCAGACCACCCGCACCGTCGTGCGCGGCATCGTCCACCGCGACGACGCCCAGCTGATCCTGGTCGACACCCCCGGCCTGCACCGGCCGCGCACGCTGCTCGGTGAGCGGCTCAACGACCTGGTGATGACCACCTGGGCCGAGGTCGACGCCGTCGCGGTGTGCTTCCCCTGCAACGAGAAGATCGGCCCCGGTGACCGGTTCATCGTGACCGAGCTGGCCAAGGTGAAGAAGACGATCAAGCTCGCCGTGGCCACCAAGACCGACCTCGCCGCGCCCGACCGGATCGGCGAGCACCTGATGGACATCGCCGCCCTCGGCAGCGAGCTCGGCATCGAGTGGGCCGAGATCGTGCCGGTCTCGGCCGTGGCCGGAGACCAGGTCGCCCTGCTCGCCGACCTGCTCGTCGGGCAGCTGCCCGAGGGGCCGCAGCTCTACCCCGACGGCGACCTCACCGACGCCCCCGAGCAGATCCTGGCCGCCGAGCTGATCCGCGAGGCCGCCCTTGACGGCGTCCGCGACGAGCTGCCGCACTCCATCGCCGTCGTGGTCGAGGAGATGGGTCTGCGCGAGGGTCGACCGGCGGACAAGCCGCTGCTCGAGATCCACGCCAACCTCTACGTCGAACGCTCGTCGCAGAAGGGCATCATGATCGGCCACCAGGGGAGCCGGCTGAAGAAGGTCGGCACCGTCGCCCGCAAGCAGATCGAGGCGTTGCTCGGCACGCCGGTCTACCTCGACCTGCACGTCAAGATCGCCAAGGACTGGCAGCGCGACCCCAAGCAGCTGCGCAAGCTCGGCTTCTAGTCCGGCTTGGCTTCTGCGCGCGGTCGCAACGTCGTGCCTCGGTCGCGCGCTTGCTCAACCTTCGCCCTGATCGAGGACTGAGCTCCTCCCTCGCTCAGTCCTCGGGGCTCCAACACCTGGCGAAGGTCTGGCCGGCGTCCCACTGGTCCTGGTCCGGGCCCTCCAGACCCCACTCGTAGTCGAGCGGGTCGGCGGCGACGTCGGCGGCGTCGTCCTGGCACGGCCCGGCACCGGCGCTGCGGATCCGGCGGGCGCCGGGGTAGCGACCACCCGGCGAGCTCGATCACCGAGATGGCCCGCCAGGCGTGCGGCTCGACGCACGGCACGTGCTCGAAGCCGGCAGCGTCGGGCGCCGAAGTGCCGCACATCGCCCAGCGCTCGCGCCCCTGCGCGGTGTCGAGGACGCCGGCCAGTGACCTCTCGACCCGGGTGAGCTCGTCGCGGCCGGCGCAGACCGACGACGTCGCAGCGGAACCAGTCGGCGCCGCCGTCGGACTCCTCCAGGCTCGGGGTGAACCAGACCGCCCGCAGCATGCTGAGCCGGAGCGTCGTCGGCGTCGCCGCCGACGTGTCGACGCAGTCGCGCCGGGCACTCGCGGGCTACCCGTTCCTGCACCCGGTCGGAGTCGATGGTCAGCAGATGCCCGTCGACGACGTTGTCGACCTCGCCCACCACGAACGTCTCCGCTGTGTGTGGCCGCCGGCACGGGATCGGGGCGCTTGTCGGAGGTCGGGGCGAGGACAGCCTCAAAGGTCAACCGGTAGCAGGCGCCGACCTTCGGCCTCGCCACCGGTTCGGCGGTGGGCGGAGCGGTCGGCGTTGGAGTCGGTGAGGGCGGGACGTCGGGGGCGTCGTGTCGCCCGAGCACCCGGTCAACACGAGCAGGAGGACGAGCAGCGACACCAGACGCATCGTGGCCGGCTCAGTCGCTCGTCTTGGCCCAGCAGACCGAGCGGCGGTTGCCGGCCTGCCACTCGGGCTCGTGGAACCACGTGTACCCGTAGTCGAAGTCGACGGGGTAGTTGAGCCAGGCGCCGACGGAGTCGGAGCAGAAGTCTCGAGTCTGCTCCTCGACGACCCGATCACCGGGATAGGTGTCATCGGCCTCGCCCAGCTTGATCGTGGTCACTGCACGCCAGTCATGGCGCTCCGAGCACGGTGTGCGCACCCCGTTGGCCACCGTCGCCCCGGCGACGCACACCAACCAGCGGTCGGCCGGGCGGCCCTGCAGCAGTCCCTCGACCTGCTCCGGCAGTGGCACCAGCGCAGGGCTCTGGTCGCTGCCGCCGATCGCGTCGCAGCGGTACCACCGGGCGTCCTGCTCCCAGGCCTTCGCCGAGGGTCGGAACCACGCCCAGGTCACGATCGTGCGCATCACCAGGCTCTCGTCAGCTCCGAGGAGGCGCTGCAGCTTCGATCCGCAGGTCTCGTAGGCGAACCGGCCCAGGGCGGGATCGTCGTACTCACTGTCGTCGAACTCGTCCGGGAGCTCGCCGACCGCGTAGGTCTGGGCCGTGTGGGACGAGGAGCACGCTACGGCGCGGGTCGCGTTGGTGGACTCCGCGACGTCGTCGACGGTGAGCACGCGGCACACTCCGACGTCGGGCACCTGCACGGAGTCGACCTGGTCGGGATCCTCGTCCTCGCCGACCTCGGGACCACAGCCGAGCGTCAGAAGCAGCAGGGCGCCGAGCAGCGATGCGAGCAGCAGCTCCCTCGACTTCCGACGCCCAGACATCACGTGGCGCGATGCTACAACAGGGCCGCGATCGTCCCCCCGAGCTCGTAGCCGGCCGCGACCTCGTCGTCGCCGACGTCCCCCAGCACCTCGAGGACGGTCGCCGACTGGGTCCATGGCAGTGCCTGCACGATCGATTGCACCGACCGCACGGCACCGGTCGTGTCGTAGCGACCGTGCACCCACAACCCGTAAGGGATCTTGCCTCCGGACGACTCCGCACCGGCGCCGTCGTCAGTGAGCGCACCTCCGGCCTGGAGGAAGATGCTGTCGAAGAAGTGCTTGAGTGCGCCGCTCATGTAGCCGAAGTTCGCGGTCGTGCCGAGCAGGCACGCCATCGGCGGCCAGCACGTCGTCGGCGTCGGCCTCGAGGGCCTGGCGCACCACGACCTCGACGCCCTCGATCGCCTCGTCGCGGGTGCCGGCGAGCATCGGCGTCGGTGAGCTTCTGCACCGTCGGCGTCGGGGAGTGGTGGACGACGAGCAGGCGGGCCATGCGGCGACTCTAGAAGGGGTCCGACGACGCAGCAGGGCCCGCACCCCCGAAGGGGTACGGGCCCTGCTGGCTCTTGCTGGTGTCGTTGCGGCCTAGATCAGGCGGTGGCGACGGTGATCTTCGCGACGCCCACGAGCAGCTGGTCGGTCACCGCGTCCGTACCGAAGGTCTGGTTGAGCAGACCGGCGGCCACGTCGGAGATGAACACCTTCGTGCCCTCGAGGATCACGTCGGTGCCCTCCATCTGGACAGGCTTCAGGGTCGAGCCGTTCAGGCGGAACAGGTAGGCGCTGGTGGCAGCGACCTCACCGTTGACGACGACGTCACCGTAGACGCGGGAGACGCCCGGGTCGACGTTGAAGTTGCGCAGCTCGACGCGGATGTCACCGGCCTCGAGCGACAGGCCCGAGTTCTCGTGCTGGAGCTGGCCCACCACGTAGTTCGGGACGGTGCCCGGCTCGAACAGCGTGCACGTTGCCACCGGTGATCGGGAAGCTGAGCTTGGCGCCGTCCAGCTTGGCGCCCTCGATGGTGCCCGGCGTGAGGCCGAGCGTGTCGAGCGCCTCGAGGAAGCCCGAGTCGAGGGTGATCTGCGTCGTCTTGCCGTTGGACAGGTCGTCGAGCGAAGCCACGGCCGATACCTTGGCAGGTGCATCGTCGTCCTCGCTGCCGCACGCGGCGAGCGGGAAGGCGAGCATGGCGAGGGCGGCGAGACCGGCGGCGGTCTTGGTGCGAGTGGAGCGGATATTCATGGGGGACTCCCCGTCTCTAGGTTCTGTGAACGGCTGTAGTTCGGCCCCACAGCGAGAGCGGATTGGAACAATCGCGAGATTTCCCAATGGGAGCGTGTTAAACGCCCGCGGCGTTGCTGTTCTGACGGTGCTTGCGAACACTCACAACGACGACCGCGACCAGCACGATTGCGACGTAGACGGCGTACCCGGCGACGTAGTTGCGGTCGAGCAGGGTGGGGTTGTCCGACCTCGCTCCGAACTCCCCAGGAACGGGATGGCGACGACGCTGAGGGTGCCGAGCACGACGAATCCGATCGTCGCCGGGCCGCGCACGGCGACCGGCAGCACCCGGGCGCTGAGGACGACGAGCGCGATGGTCGCAAAGGCGATCAGGCCGTCGTGGATGATCACGCCGCCGACCAGCCACTTCGCCACCGAGACGATCTGGTCAAAGTCTGACCGGCTCTGCAGAAGGTAGGCGCCGTACAAGCCGGCGACCACACCGAGTCCGCCGATGCCCCAGCGCATGCTCGCGGTGCTCATGCCTGCACCTCCAAGGACGTGAGCCACTTGGTCTGCAGCACGCCCGGCCGGTTGGGTGCGATCACGCGCACCGGGTAGCCGTGGTCGATGGCGATCGTCTCACCGTTCAGCTTCAGGGCGAGCAGGGTGCGGTCGTCATCGGCGAAGTTGCCCTGCAGCGTGGTCACGCCGAAGGCACCCATCGTCTGCAGCGAGGTGACCACCACGTCACGATCTCGCGGAGCACCGACGAGGTCGAGCACGTCGCGCATGCGCACGCCGGTCCACTCACCGCTGGCGCTCCAGCCCTCCACGCACGCGATCGGGAGCGTCTCGGTGCGTTGGGTCATCATCTCGAGCTGGAGCCGGCTGAGGATGACGGTGTCAGTACCGCTGCTGACCGTGAGGGTCCAGTCAGCACGCGTGGCTGTCGCGGTCACCCCAGCGGCGCGGGCGGACCGGTTGATCGGGATACCGCCAGGACCGTCGCCGGAGCGCACTCCGAGGACCGACACCTTGCGGAGCAACGGCACGGTGCTGCCGGCCGTGGCCAGCACGGCAACCCCGCTCGCCAGCCAGGTGGAGCGCAGCAGCCCGCGTCGGGTGATCGGTCCAGCGGTCGTGGCGTCCGGGCGGTCGTTGGCGGTGTCGTCGACATCGCGGCTCAGGGCATCGCGGATCAGGGGCAGCTTGACTGCGATGTGCACCAGCAGGGCACCGATGGCGATCCACGCCAGCGCGTAGTGAGTACGCCGGAACGAGAAGTCCCAGGGGTACCACTGGGTGGAGTTCATCAGTCCGGTCGTCAGCTGGAAGATGCTCGCGGCCACCAGGACGGCGATCGAGCCGCGCTCCAGTGCGGTGAGGAGCAACGCGCGCGGGTCCTTGAAGGGCACCTTCTCGAAAAGTCGAGGGAAGACCGACCAGAGCTTGACCAGCAGCAACGGAATCGCGGCGATGCCGGTGGTGACGTGCAAGCCCTGGGTGAGCCGGTAGCCCCACGAGGGGTTGGTCGGGAACGGGATCGGCTGGTTGACGTTCTGGGCATAGTGGCTGATCAGGCCGGTCAGGAAGCACACACCGAAGCAGATGCCGAGCCAGAGCCCGACGCGCGCAGCGACGGCGGCACTGCGCAGCTCGCTGGTGAAGTCTTCAGTGGCCGGCGGCCGCAGCTTGACGTTCATAGGGGCACCTGGAACACCGCGCTCCACCTCTCTCCGTGCTGTTGCAGACCGAGGACGACGAGCCCGACCGAGGCGGCGAGCGAGCTGATGGCGTCGGCACCCACGACGGCCCACCGGAACGGACGGCTGGTGGCGCCGCCGCACTCCAGGGTTGCCCACGCCGTGGTCGACCGGGTGCCGGGAGGCGCGACCTCGGCCACGATTCGGCCAGTGGGTGCGACCAGCTCGCGGGCCCGACTCAGCAGAGCCCCGGGGTCACCGCCGATGCCGATGTTGCCGTCGGCCAGGAGGGCGGTGCCCCACTGTCCCTCCGACGGAAGGGAGTCGAAGACGTCGCGGTGCAGGGCTTGACCGCCTCGAGCACGGGTCTGGCCGACCGCCTCGGCGACGACGTCGATGCCGAGCACCGGGCGCCCGGCCTGCGTCAGCGCCGAGGTGAGGCGCCCAGGACCGCAGCCGATGTCGAGCGTGGAGCCGACGCAGAGGTCGAGCATCTCGCGGTCGTGCGAGTCGGCCTCACGGGTCCACGAGGACATCGGCAGGGCACGAGGCTCGGGGTCGAGCCCGTTGACGGTGCAGGGACTGACCCTGCAGTGCCTGGGCGAAGACCTCGGAGAAGGAGCGTTCGCCACTCCGACCGTGCCTGTCCGGAGCATGCTGGTCACGAGGCGAGCCCTCCAGGCGTGGGCGAAGCGGGTGGCGGGCGCGGTGGCGGCGACGAGATCGGCCTCGGCCGCGGTGTCGACGTCGGTCAGCGTGGTGGTCGTGGCGACCGTCCAGCCGGCGCCCAGCAGGGCAGCCCGGGTGTCGGCGTAGGTGTGCGACGTCGACATGGGCACGCCGTTCAGTGCCCGGCCGGCGGCGGCGTCGTGTCGCCCGAGCACCCACCAGCCCCCGTCGTCGGCCGGGCCGAGCACGGTGTCGTGGTCGGCGAGCAGCTGGCCCGCGGAGTGCAGGAGGCCGGCGGTCAGCTGCGGGCGTGTCCATGCCGATCTGCAGCAGGGCGCCTGATCCGGCGTCCTCGTGCGCCAGCGCCAGCCGTACGTCGAAGTCGCCGCCACGCTGGGCGAAGACCGTCCAGTCGGTCAGGGCCGCCTCGATCTCGGCGCCGCGGGCGGCGTCGGCGAGGTCGCCCGTCAGGGCGAACAGGCAGTTGGTGGGCCCCACGGCCTCTGTCGCGGCCGCCATCGTGTCGAGCAGCGCGCACGCGGCCACCTCGGCCGCGCGTTCGGCGCCGACGCCGACCGCCAGCCGAGTCTTGGCCAGCCCGGGCACGGGGGCCTTCGCCATCACCAGGACCCTCACTTCTGCAGCACCTTCCAGAAGTCCCGCGCGGTGTGAACGGTGCCGCGCACCGACCCGGACACCTTCGACCGCGTGCCCTCGGCGCGCGGGTGGTAGGCCACGTCGCGCTCGGCGAAGCGCCAGCCGGCGCTCGTGGCCTTCTGCAGCAGCTCGACGGGGTAGCCGAACCGTCGGTCCTGGACGTCGAGGGCGAGCAGCGGCTCACGGCCGCACACCCGCATCGGGGCGATGTCGTGGGCGTCCATCGAGATGCGACGGCGCAGCCAGGCCACGATCAGGCCGTTGCCGGCGCGCGCGTGCCAGGGCCAGACCCCTCGGCCAGTAGGACGACGTCGTCCGACGGCGATGTCGGCGCGCCCGGACGCGACGTCGTCGAGCATCGGCAGCAACTCGTCGGGGTCGAAGGACCCGTCTCCGTCCATGAAGGCCACGTAAGGGTTCGTCGCCGCGAGCAGTCCGGACTGGATCGCCGACCCGTAGCCCGGCACGGGCTCGTGCACGACGGTGGCGCCGAGTCGCCGGGCGACCTCGGCCGTGTCGTCGGTGGAACCGTTGTCGACCACGATCACCGCGAATGCGTCCGGCACGCGCGGCAGCAGCCCGACGAGCGCCGGCGCCTCGTCGCGGCAGGGGAGGATCAGGTCGCAGGTAGCCATTGGGCTCAACGTAGAGGGTGGCGGTGCGTTCGGGAGTCCACCCTGAGGAGCGCTCGTAAGAGAACGGTCACACCTATTCGTCGGCACCCAGCCCGAGCAGCCGCCGCGGCCTACGGTGTGACCCGTGGTGAGGCGTCGGTGGGCACCCTGGACCGGGTTGCGGCGTGGCGCTGGTCGTCATCGCCGCGTCCGTCTTCCTGCCCACGCTGCTCGGGTGGGAGGTGTTCAGTCGGGCGAAGCCCGAGACGCCGAACAGCGTCGACCCGCTGCACGCGTTCTTCGAGCCGCGGTGGTTCGGTCCGGGCACCGTGCCGGCCGTGCTCCTGGCGGTGCTCGGGGTGCGGTACGCCGCCGGGCTGGCCGAGCGGCTCGGCTGGCGGCCGCTGCTGCTGGTGGCGTACCTGAGCTCGCTGGCCTGGTTGGTCTCACTGGCCGTCGTGGACGGCGCCGAGGGTCTGTCCCGGCCGCTCTCCAACTCCTACGAGTACCTCGAGACCGCGCGCACGATGACCGACGTGCCAGCGGCGCTGGCCGAGTGGGTCAGCCGGATCCCGATCGACGCGACCGACAACTGGCCGACCCACGTGGCCGGGCACCCGCCGCTCGCCACGCTCTTCTTCGTGCTGCTGGCGCGGCTCGGTCTGGCCGGCGACCTGCAGGCCGGCATCGTCGTCGCCCTCGTCGCAGCGTCGGTGGCACCAGCCGTTCTCGTCACCCTGCGCGCCCTCGACGTCGAGTGGGCGGCGCGTCGGGTCGCACCGTTCCTGGTGCTGACACCGGCGGCGGTCTTCATGGCGGTCTCGGCCGACGGCATGTTCGCAGCGGTGGCCGCGTGGGGGATGGCGGCCCTGGCCCTGGCAGCGACCAGCAGCGACCGGCGTCGCCTGCGTCGTGTGGGCCCTGCTCTCCGGGCTCCTGCTCGGCAGCGCGGTGATGATGTCGTACGGCCTGCCGTTGCTCGGAGTGCTGGCGCTGGCGGTGCTCAGTGCTGCTCGCTCGTGGTGGCCGCTCCCGATCGCCGCCGCGAGCGCGCTGGCGGTGGTGCTGGTGTTCGCCGGGTTCGGCTACGCCTGGTGGGAGGCCTACCCGGTGCTCGTCGACCGCTACTGGGACGGCCTCGCCTCGAGCCGCCCGGCCAGCTACTGGGTCTGGGGCGACCTCGGGGCGTTCCTGCTCAGCGGTGGCCCGCTGCTGGGCGCTGGCGTGGCGCTGCTGGTGCGGCGCGGCGGGATCGACCGCACGGTCCAGCTGCTCGCCGGCGCCGGGACGGCGATGGTGCTGCTCGCCGACCTGTCGCAGATGAGCCGCGCGGAGGTCGAACGGATCTGGCTGCCGTTCGTGCCGTGGGTGACTGTCTCGCTGGTGCTGCTGCCCGACGCTGGCGGCGCTGGGGGCTCGCTCTGCAGGTCGTGACGGCGCTGCTGGTGCAGCACTTGTTCCTGACGTCCTGGTAGAGGTTGGTCCCAGTCGGTGGTCAGGCGCGCAACGGCACGGTCGCGAACGCGGGGAGACCCTCGGCGGGCAGCACCGCGGCACGGAAGCCGAGCTCCGCAGCGGCCCGCTCGGGGGAGGCGACGATGTGCCGCACGTCGCCCAGGCGGAAGCCGCCGGTGACGCTGGGCTCCATCGGGTGCGCGACTGCCGCTGGCCACCAGGCTCGCGACGTCCCAGGATCGACACCGGCTGTCCTGAGCAGACGTTGAAGGCGTCGAAGCGACCCGGAGCAGACGCCACCACCGACTCGAGGGCGAGCACGTTGGCGCGTGCGACGTCGTCGACGTGCACGAAGTCGCGCATCTGGCCGCCGTCCTCGTAGACGTTCGGCGCCTCACCGCGCTCGAGCGACGACCGGAACATCGCCGCCACACCCGAGTAGGGCGTGTCGCGAGGCATCAACGGGCCGTAGACGTTGTGGTAACGCAGCGCGACGGCGGCGGCGTCGGCCTGCCGCACCCAGGCGCTCGTGTAGTGCTCCTGCGCGAGCTTGCTCGCTGCGTAGCTGCTGCGCGGGTCGAGGCGCGCCGACTCGTCGACCGACTCCCACCCCAGCGGCTGGTCGCACCTGGGGCAGTGGTTCTCGAAGTCGCCGCTCTCGAGAGCGGCGACCGACCGGGGGGGCGGCGTCTGCACTCCGTGGTCGGGGCACACGTACCGACCCTCGCCGTAGACGACCATCGACGACGCGAGCACGAGCCGGGCGACCCCGGCGACGTGCATGGCCGCGAGCAGGGCGGCGTTGCCGAGGTCGTTGTGCGAGGCATAGGCGGGCAGGTCGGCCACGGTGACGCCGGCGCCGACGACGGCAGCCTGGTGGCACACCGCGTCCACGCCCCGCAGCAGGTCGACCCAGGACGCTGCCTCCCGCACGTCGAGCTGGTGCACGCCTTCGGGCGCGACCGCGGCGCCGTGCGCCTGCTCGAGCATCAGGTCGACACGCACCACCTCGTGGCCGCCCGCGTCGAGCTGGCGGCCGATGGCGGTGCCGATGAACCCGGCAGCGCCGGTGAGCAGGATCTTCACGGGCCGACCGTAGGCCATGGGTGTGAGGAGCTCGGCTGGTGAGCCCCACCGAATTCAGGTTAGGGCGAAGGCCTCATGACGCGACTCCTCCTCCTTCGCTGCCGCAGCGAGGTCTGACCAGCCGACCTCCTCGCTGCGGAGGTCGCGCGCGCCGGCTGCCACAGCTGCCCATCGAGGCCGAGCCACAGCAGGAGCACAACCATGATCCGCATCAGCCAATCCCCAGCAGACCAGCGGCATGCCGTTCCAGCGCTACGAGCCGTTCATCCCGATCGTGCTGGCCGACCGCACCTGGCCCGACAAGTCGATCACCGTCGCGCCGCGCTGGTGCGCCGTCGACCTGCGCGACGGCAACCAGGCCCTCATCGACCCCATGTCGCCGGCCCGCAAGCTGACGATGTTCAAGCTGCTCGTCGCCGATGGGCTACAAGGAGATCGAGGTCGGCTTCCCGAGCGCGAGCCAGACCGACTTCGACTTCGTGCGCCAGCTCATCGACGAGAACCACATCCCCGACGACGTCGTCATCCAGGTGCTCACCCAGGCGCGCGAGGAGCTGATCGAGCGCACCTACGAGGCGATCGCGGGCGCCAAGCAGGCGATCGTCCACCTCTACAACTCGACCTCGACCCTGCAGCGCCGGGTCGTGTTCGGCCTCGACATGGACGGCATCGCCGACATCGCGGTGCAGGGTGCGCGGCTGTGCAAGAAGTACGAGGAGACCATCCCCGAGACCACGGTCTTCTACGAGTACAGCCCCGAGAGCTACACCGGCACCGAGCTGGAGTTCGCGGTGCGCGTCTGCAACGAGGTGCTCGAGGTCTTCGAGCCGACCGCCGAGAAGCCGGTGATCATCAACCTGCCGGCCACGGTCGAGATGGCCACCCCGAACGTCTACGCCGACTCGATCGAGTGGATGAACCGCAACCTGGCCCATCGCGAGCACGTCGTGCTGTCGCTGCACCCGCACAACGACCGCGGCACCGCCGTGGCGGCCGCCGAGCTCGGCTACCTGGCCGGCGCCGACCGGATCGAGGGATGCCTCTTCGGCAACGGCGAGCGCACCGGCAACGTCTGCCTGGTCACCCTGGGCCTGAACCTGTTCACCCAGGGCATCGACCCGCAGATCGACTTCGCCAGCAACGGCGGCATCGACGAGATCCGGCGCACCGTCGAGTACTGCAACCAGCTGCCGGTGCACGAGCGGCACCCCTACGGCGGCGACCTCGTCTACACGGCGTTCTCAGGCTCGCACCAGGACGCCATCAAGAAGGGCTTCGAGGCGCTCGAGCGCGACGCTGCCGCCGCGGGTGTGCCCGTCGACCAGCACACCTGGGCGGTGCCCTACCTGCCCATCGACCCCAAGGACGTCGGTCGCAACTACGAGGCCGTCATCCGGGTCAACAGCCAGTCCGGCAAGGGCGGAGTCGCCTACATCCTCAAGGCCGAGCACAAGCTCGACCTGCCGCGCCGCGCCCAGATCGAGTTCAGCCGGGTCATCCAGGAACGCACCGACGCCCAGGGCGGCGAGGTCACGCCGGAGGAGATCTGGGCGATCTTCCGCGCCGAGTACCTCGACCGCGAGACGCCGCTGAAGCTCAACTCGGTGCACACCAGCTCGGCAGCCGGCGAGAAGGACGCCCTCGACGTGAACGTCTACGTCGACGGCGAGCTGCGCACCGCTGCACGGCACCGGCAACGGCCCGCTGTCGGCGTTCTGCGACGCCATCAACGCGCTGCCGCACGAGTTCGACGTCCGGATCCTCGACTACGCCGAGCACGCGCTCACCTCGGGGGGCGACTCCTACGCGGCGGCGTACGTCGAGTGCGCCGTGGGCGACCAGGTGCTCTGGGGCATCGGGATCGACGCGAACATCGTCACCGCCTCGCTGAAGGCCGTCATCGGCGCCGTCAACCGGCGCTGAGCGGCAACCACACGCGGAACGTCGTGCCCACGCCGGGCTCCGAGTCGAGCTCGATCTTCCCGGCGTGGGCCTCGACGATCGAGGCCACGATCGACAGGCCGAGCCCGGTGCCCTGGATCGCGAGGTGCTGAGCACGCTCGGTGCGGAAGAAGCGCTGGAAGACCGCGTCGTGGTCCTCCTTCGGGATCCCGATCCCGGTGTCGCGCACGGTGATCAGCACCTGGCCGTCGAGCCGCTGCACCCGGGCCAGCACGGAACCGCCGTCGGGCGTGAACTTGATGGCGTTGCTCAGCAGGTTGATCACGACCCGGTCGAGCTGACCGCGGTCGCCGACGACGATGAGCTCCTCGGGGCCTGTCTGCACGCTGAGCTCGAGGTCGCGGTTGGCGAGCAGCGCCCCGACGGCGTCCTCGGCCGCGGTGAGGCACTGGCGGACGTCGATCGCCTCGCGGTGGCCGAGGATCGCCTCGGACTCGAAGCCGCTCAGCAGCAGCAGGTCGTTGCAGACTGCGATCAGGCGCTGGCCGTTGCGGGCGATCGACTCGAGCATCGGCGCCTGGTCGGGTGACGGATCGACGACGGTGCCGTCGCGCAACATCTCGGTGTAGCCGACGATGCTGGTGACCGGCGTGCGCAGCTCGTGGGAGACGGTCGAGACGAACTCGTCCTTGGCCCGGTCGAGCGCCTGGAGTCGGGCGAGGGCAGTGCGGTCCTTCTCCAGCGCGGCCACCAGGGTCTGCTGGCCCTCACGCTGCTCGGTGACGTCGCGGCCGACGCACAGGAAGCTGACGCGGTCCTGGACGTCGTCGTTGGTGCGACTGAGCGTCATCGACACGATCACGCTGCTCCCGCCCCGGGTGCGCCAGGTGCAGTCGACCGGGCGTGACTCGGACTGCTCGCCGAGGTTGCGCAGCAGCCGATGCAGACCCTCGTGCTGGTCGGTCATGCCGGTGAGCTCGCTCAAGGTCGGCCGGGTCGAGCAGGTCGGCGAACGACATCCCGACCATGTCGTCGGTCCGGTAGCCGAGCATGTGCGCGGCGCCGGCGTTGGCGAAGGTCATCCGGCCGGTGGTGTCGATGCCGATGATCGAGGTCGAGATGGAGGCCTGCAGCAGGTGCGACATCAGCCCGGTGCTGCTGCGCTCGGCGGTGACGTCGATGCCGGTCAGCACCGCGTAGCTGGGCAGCCCGAACTCGTCGCGCACGACGTTCTCGGTCCACATGATCAACAGCGGTGTGCCGTCGGCGGCCAGGCTGCGCTGCTCGCGCAGCATGGGGGAGCCCGACCGGTTCGGCCACAGGAACATCGCCTCGGTCTGCGGCCGGTTCGAGCGACGCCAGCGGGGTCTCCCAGACGAGTCGACCCAGCAGGTCGGCCTCGCCGTAGCCGGTGATCTCGGCCGTCGCGGCGTTCGCGCGCACGATCCGTCCGGTCGAGTCGATCACGAGGATGCACGCAGGCCGTCGTGTCGAGGGTGGTGTCGGTGAGCTTGAGCGCCTCCTGCAGCCGGCGCTGGGCGTCGTGCTCCTGGGTGACGTCGAGCAGCTGGGCCGAGAAGTAGTGGACGCCGTCGCGGTCGTCGAGCGTCGCGACGGCGAGGTCGAGCCGGCTGCCCGGTCGGCCGAGGGCGACGGCGCGGCCCTGCCAGGACTCGACCCGGCCGGTCAGGAGGTCGGCCTGCACCGGCGCCATCGGGTCGAGGGTGTCGATCACCTCGTCGAGCGAGCGACCGATCAGCGCCTCGTGCGAGCTGTTGAGGATGCGGGCGGCCGCGCCGTTGACGTCGTCGAGGACGATCCGACCGTTCTCGCCGCGCAGGAAGAGCATGCCGAGCGGTGACTCGGTGAAGTTGCGGCGCAGCAGGCGGGAGTCCGAGCCCGACTTGGCCTGCAGTGCGCGCTTCTGGCCCACCGTGACGGCCAGCGGCAGTGTGATGAGGGAGCAGCAGAGCAGGTAGCCGAGCACGACCAGGGTGAGCAGGTCGCGGTCGTAGTTGCCCACTTCGTCGACCGCGTAGCCGAACGGCCCCCGGTCGTAGGCGGTCGCGCTGAGCACCGCGGCCGCGAAGACGGCCAGCTGCGCCACGACGACACTGCTGTCAAAGGCCAGCGCTGCCCAGATGAGCGCGGGAAGCGGTGCGTACGCCACCGGGGCGACGGTGTCGGACACGAAGACGGGCAGGATCAGGCCCCACAGGACGACCGTCTGGATCACCAACGCCGTGCCGCCGGGCCGATTGACCGCGATCCGGTCTCCCACCAGTCCGAGCGAGATGAGGATCAGGCTCGACACGCTGTGCTGGGCCAAGAGGTCGAGCGGATCCTGGCTGACGCGCGCGAGGTCGACGTCGACGAAGGGCAGGGTGGCGGCTGCCACGAGCCCGCAGGCGAACGCGGCACCCACCACCCGGCCGAGGTCCGCGAGCGAGGTGAAGCTCACCTCCTTGCGAAGGCGGTCGGTCAGGATCACGGCCCCGCCCACGGACACGACGACCGCCTCGAGGGCCGTCAGGACGGCGGGAAGCGCAGGAGCGCCGTCGAGCCAGGTGACCACGAAGGTCAGCGCCGCGACGGCGACCGCGAGCACGGGCCAGCGCCCGATCGGAGCGCGGGCAAGCAGGGCCACACCGAGGCCGACCCAGGTCCACCACGACGCGATCTCCGGCATGAGCGGCCGGCTCGAGGGCCTGAGCGACCTGGAAGAGGGCGAGCGCGACCAGCAGCGCGGCACTTCCGCGCCGACTCAACATCGGGCCCCCCACATGTTCACGGATGGCAGTCTCTCCTGTCCCACGCTTGTGCGTGGGGGCACTCGCCAGCCTCGCCTCTTCTGGTCTAGACCGCAAGGGGTCGATGGGGTCAGTAGGGTGCCCGAGCATGTTGGTCTCCGAGCGCATCGGCCAGTTCTTCCTCGAGGGTGACTCGGGGCGCGACCGGCTCGAGTACACCGAGTACGGCTCGGGTGATGCATGGGTCGTGCTGCTGCACGGCCAGCTGATGCCGCGACGGATGCAGCAGCCGCTGGCTCGGGCACTGGCCGCCGAGGGGCTGCACGTCGTCACGCTCGACCTGCTCGGGCACGGCCGCTCCGACCGCCCGGCCGATCCGCTCGTCTACTCCATGACGGCCTTCGCCGAGCAGGTGATCGCGCTCCTCGACCACCTGGGCGCGCCCCAGGCCGTCGTCGGCGGCACCTCGTTGGGCGCCAACGTCTCGCTGGAGGTCGCGACCCTCGCGCCGACGCGAGTGCGGGGCCTCATCATCGAGATGCCTGTCCTCGACAACGCCGTAGACGCCGGGATCATGGCCTTCGCGCCGCTGATGTTCGCGGCCCGCTACCTGCCCTTCACCGTGACCGCCGCGCGGATGGTCACCCGACCGGTGCCGCGCGGGCTGGTGCCGTTCTGGGCCGGGATCGTGCTCGACACGCTCGACCAGAGACCAGACTCGGTCGCCGCAGTGGTCCACGGGCTCTTCTTCGGCCGGTTGGCGCCCTCGGCCAAGCAGCGGCGCGCGATCACCGTTCCCGCGCTGGTCGTCGGTCACCCGGCCGACCCGATCCACCCGGCTGCGGACGCCGCGATGCTGGCTGCCGAGATGCCCCAGGCAACGTTCGTGCGCGCACACTCCCTGCTCGAGTGGCGGTTCTGGCCCGACCGGCTCAACCGAGCGGCCGTCGGGTTCGCGCTGGGGTGCTGGAAGACGCCGCGGCGGGCTCGCCGCACCGGTTCCTGACGCAGCTGCCGCTGCCGCGCCACAATGGTCGGGTGCCTCTCTATCGCGACGAGGCGATCGTGCTGCGCACCCACAAGCTGGGGGAGGCCGACCGCATCATCACCCTGCTGACACGTCAGCACGGGCGGGTGCGGGCGGTGGCGAAGGGCGTGCGGCGGACGACGTCGAAGTTCGGCTCGCGGCTCGAGCCGTTCACCCACGTCGACCTGCAGCTCGCCGAGGGCCGCACCTTCGACGTGATCACCCAGGCCGAGACCCGCACGCCGTTCTCGGGTGGGCTGGGCAACGACTACGAGCGCTACACCGCCGGCACCGCCATGCTCGAGACGGCTGACCGGCTCGTGCCCGAGGAGAAGCAGCCCGCCGTGCAGCAGTTCCTGCTGCTGGTCGGCGGTCTGCGAGCCATGACCGCGGGTGAACGGCGTCCGGGTCAGGTGCTCGACTCCTACCTGCTGCGCTCGCTGGCGGTGGCGGGCTACGCGCCCTCGTTCGAGGTGTGCGCGCACTGCGGTCGGCCCGGGCCGCACCGGTGGTTCAACCCGTCGATGGGCGGCATGCTCTGCACCACCTGCCGGCTGCCCGGGTCGGCGTCGCCGGCTGCCGAGTCGGTGCTGGTGATGGGGGCGTTGCTGGCCGGCGACTGGCCGGTGGTCGAGGCCGCCGACCCGCGCCACCTGAAGGAGGCCAGCAACCTGGTCGCGGCCTTCCTCGCATGGCACCTCGAGCGGTCGCTGCGCTCCCTGGAGTACGTCGAGCGCTAGGCCTGCAATAGCGTGCCTCGCGTGAAGCGCGCCGTCCGACCACCCACGCCGCACGCCTCGGGCGCCCGCCCGCCGGCGATCCCCGCCGAGCTGGTGCCGCGCCACGTCGCGATCGTGATGGACGGCAACGGTCGCTGGGCCAAGGAGCGCGGGCTGCCGCGCACCCGCGGCCACGAGATGGGGGAGGCGTCGCTCTTCGACGTCGTCGAGGGCGCGATCGAGATCGGCGTGAAGGCGATCTCGGCCTACGCCTTCTCCACCGAGAACTGGACGCGCTCGCCCGACGAGGTGAAGTTCCTGATGGGCTTCAACCGCGACGTGATCCGCCGCCGGCGCGACGAGATGCACGAGCTCGGCGTGCGGGTGCGCTGGGCCGGCCGCGCGCCGCGGCTGTGGAAGTCGGTGATCAAGGAGCTGCAGGTCGCCGAGGAGCTCACCCGCGACAACGACGTGCTCACCCTGACGATGTGCGTCAACTACGGCGGCCGCGCCGAGCTCGCTGACGCCGCCCGGTCGATCGCGCGCGAGGTCGCGGCCGGCCGGATCAACCCCGACAAGATCGACGAGCGCACGTTCGCGCGGCACCTCTACGTGCCCGAGCTGCCGGACGCCGACCTGGTCTGGCGCACCTCGGGCGAGCAGCGGCTCTCGAACTTCATGCTCTGGCAGGCGGCGTACTCCGAGATGGTCTTCACCGACATCCTGTGGCCCGACGTCGACCGGCTCGCCCTGTGGCGGGCGATCGAGATCTACGCCGAGCGCGACCGGCGGTACGGCAAGGCCTAGCTGCTGGGCGACCTCTACCGTCTAACCCGCGGCGTTCTTGAGTAGCCAGGCATCGACGACCAGGTCGATGATCGGTTCTTCCTGGTGTGCTTCCTCGGACGTGATGGTGTCCTCGAGCCGGATCGGCTCAGGCAGCTGCTCGAAACGGGCGGTCACCGACATGCTCTCGATGCTACTCCGCTCCCACCGAGCCGGTCCGACGGTCGTGGAGGCGCTGCTGGGCGGCCCCTAGGTAGGCCAGGCACGGCGCCTCGGCGTCCGGGTGCTTCTCGACGAGGTGGAAGATCCAGCGGTCCATCGCGGCCATGAACCCGTTGTCGCCGCCGCTGCGGTAGACCGACCACGGGATGGGGCGCGCGGCGTCCTTGCCACTCTTCACCCTGCACTCCGTGCAGGCGACCTTGTAGACGAACTGATCCTGCGCGTCGACGTCGATCTTCACCCGCGCCAACGGCCCCGCCTCGGCCTGCGCCTTGCGCTCCCGCGCCGACCGGCTCGCCACCATGCTGCGTTCTCCTTCGTCAGACCCGACCGTGCGCCGAGTCGGCGTAAACGTACGCCGACTCGACCCGCTACTGGCAGCGGGCGCAGGTGCCGAAGACCTCGAGCGTGTGGCTGACGTCGGTGAAGCCGTGCTGCTCGGCTACCGATCGCGTCCAGCGCTCCACGGTCGGGCCTTCGACCTCGACGGTCGCACCGCACGCTGCGGCAGACCAGGTGGTGGTGATGGGTTCCCGAGCAGCGGCGGTAGGTGACCTCGCCGCCCTCGGTGCGGAGCAGGTCGACCTCGCCGGCGTCGGCGAGCCGTTGCAGCGTGCGGTAGACCGTCGCCAACCCGACCGGTTCGCCCCGGTCGGCGAGCAGGGTCGTGGATGTCCTGGGCCGAGCGGAAGTCGTCGACAGAGGTCATCGCCTCGATCACGGCGGTGCGCTGGCGGGTCGGCCGGAGCGCCCCGACGTCCGCGCTGGTGCCGTCAGTGCTCGTCATAGTGCTCTCCGTGGGCGGCGTGCCGGTGCCCGTCGTGGACGTAGTCGACGTGGTCGTCGTGCGGGACCGCGAGGTGGCCGCACCCGGGCCCGTGGTCGTGCGGGTGGTCGTCGGTGACGTCGTGCGTCTCCGGAGTGTCGTCGGAGAACGGCTCCTCCAGCCGCGCACGGTGGCGCAGCCAGATGCCGAGCGGCCAGGTCACCATGAAGCAGGCCAGGGACAGCATCACGATAGTGGGGCCCGGAGCGACGTTGGCTCGGTAGGAGGCGAAGGCCGAGATCACCAGGCCGCCGACCGAGGCCAGCAGGCCCAGGAGCATCGCGGCCACGAGCGTCGACCGGAACGACCGCGAGAGCTGCTGGGCGGTCGCGACCGGCACGACCATCAACGCCGAGACGAGGAGCAGGCCCACGGTACGCATCGCCACGGTCACGCTCACCGCAGCGAGCACCGCGACCAGCACGTTGTAGACACGGATGCGCAGCCCTGCCACGCGCGCGAACTCAGGGTCCTGCGCCACCGCGAACAGCTGGGGCGCGAGCCCGACCCCGACCACGATCACGAACGCCGCCAGCACCATGGTGGCGACGACGTCGGCGTTGGAGATCGTGGTGATGGAGCCGAAGAGGTACTGCTGCAGGTCGGTCGCCCGTTGTCCGCCTAGTCCGGTGAGCAGCACGCCGCCCGCCAAGCCGCCGTAGAAGAGCAGCGCGAGCGCCAGGTCACCGTTGGTGTTGCCGCGCTCGCGGATGATCTCGATCAGGACGGCGCCGAGGATCGCCACCACGATCGCGGTCCACGTGGGGGAGTAGCCGGTGAGCAGACCGAGTGCCACGCCGGTGACGGCGACGTGGCCGATGCCATCGCCCATCAGCGCGAGCCGGCGCTGCACGAGGTAGGTGCCGATCGCGGGGGCGGCCAGACCGGTGAACATGGCCGCGAGCATGGCGCGCTGCATGAACTCGAGGCCGAACAGCTCGGCCGGACTCATGGCAGCAACCTCGGCGGCGTCATGTGCGGCCTCCGATCATCGATCGCGTGGTGGTGATGGTGAGTGTGCGGGTCGCCGAGCCAGGGGGCGTGCACCTCGTGGTCGGAGATGGGTGGGCCGTCGTAGGCGATCCGGCCGTTGCGCATGACCACGGTGCGGTCGATCAGCGGGGCGAGCGGGCCGAGCTCGTGGGCGACGAGCACGATCGTCGCGCCGCGTGCCTTCAGCGCTGCCAGCGCGTCGGCCAGCACCTGCTGGTTGGGCAGGTCGACGCCGGCGGTGGGCTCGTCGAGGATGAAGAGCTCGGGCTCGCCGGCCAGGGCACGGGCGATGAGCACTCGCTGCTGCTGTCCGCCAGAGAGCTGGCCGACGCCGTCGCGCGCCCGGTCGGAGAGTCCTACCAGGTCGATGGCCTCCGCGATCGCCCGGCGGTCGGCGGCCAGCAACGGACGGAATAGCCGACGTCGGGTGAGTCTCCCGAGGCAACGATCTCCCAGACGGAGGCCGGGACGCCCGAGCCGGCCGATGCCCGCTGGGGCACGAAGCCGATCCGGTGCCAGTCGGTGAACCGGTCTAAGGGGGTGCCGAAGATCTCCAACGAGCCGCTCGCCAAGGGGCGGAGGCCGGTCAGTGCCCGCACCAGCGTCGACTTGCCGGACCCGTTGGCGCCCAGCAGCGCGAGGAACTCTCCGGTCTCGACGCGCAGGTCGATCCCGCGCAGCACTGGGCGGCCGCTGATCGCGACGGCGCCGCCGGTCAGGCGCAGGGGGGTCACGGCGTCGTCCGGCATCGATTGGCCTCCTGCAGCGCGGTCAGGTTCTTCGTCATCAGGGACAGGTAGTCCTCGTCGGCGGTCTCGTCGCTGAGCCCTTCGATCGGGTCGAGGATCGCCGTGCTGACGCCCATGTCGTCGGCCAGTGTCGCAGTCAGGCGGGGGCTGGCCAGGCGCTCGCCGAAGACGGTCGTGATGCCCGCCTCGGTGATCAGCTGCTGCAGCTCGCCGAGGTCGGCCGGCGTCGGCTCCGCCTCCGGAGAGAGCCCGGCGACCGGCGCGATGAAGAGGCCGTACTTGCCCAGGTAGCCGAACGCGTCGTGCGAGACCACGATGGTGCGACGGTCGCAGTCAGCCAGGCCCGCGCTGAAGCTGCGGTTCAGCTCCTCCAGGTCGAAGCGCAAGGACGCCGCGTTGGCACGGAAGTCGTCCTCGTGATCGGGATCGATCTCGATCAGTGCGTCCGCCACGGCGTCCCCGAGGTCGGCGAGCCGGAGCGGGTCGAGCCAGAAGTGTGGATCGAGGTCGCCATCGTGGTCGTGCCCGTCGTCCCCGTGGTGATCGTCGTCCCCTTCGAGACCCTCGTCGAACGGCTGGAGCCCGACGATCTCCGCGGCGTCCAGCACGATTCCGGTCGCGTTCTGGTCGACGGCGTTGTCGATCGAGGGCTGGAAGCCGCGCTCGTGGAGGACGAGGTCGGCCCCGGCGATCAACGCTGTCTCCTTGATCGTCGGCTCGAGGTCGTGCGGCTCCTTGCCAGGCGTGGTGAGCTCTTCAACCTCAATCAGCCCACCGCCGACCCGCTCAGCCACGAACTCCAACGGGTAGAACGCGGCTGCGACCTGGGTGCCCTCGTCGTCGCTGAAGGCAGTGCAGCCGGTCGAGCTGAGGAGCACCGCAACAAGCACGAAGAGACGTCGCATGAGAACGATTCTCAGTCAGTTGAGAATCATTGTCAAAGGCTATGTCGTCGAAAGCCGGAAGTCATTCACCGGCACTCCCATGACGGGGTTGTCCACAGCCCTGTGGTTGAACGGGATTCTCGATCCTCGTTGTCGGTGGGCAGTGCTTGACTAGACCACATGAAGGACGACGGCAGCACTCGGTCGGGTCACCCGATCGCCGTGCTCACCGCGCGTCTGCACGACGACCTCGACGCGATCACCGACGTGGCGACCTGGTCGCTCAACCCCGTCGAGACCCGCGACCTGCTGGTCCAGCTCACCCGCGCCACCGCCCGCTTGGCCGAGGTCGAGTCCCGCATCTTCACCCACGCCGACGCCGTCGAAGCGGGCGTATCGACCGGTGCAACGTCGACCGCGACCTGGTTGGCGCACGCCACCAAGCTCACCCGCCCAGCCGCGGCCCGGAAAGCGTCGCTAGCGAAAGCACTCGACGTTCATCCGATGACCCGGGAGGCGCTCGGTCGTGGCGACGTGCACGTGGAGCAGGCCTCTGTGATCCTCCACGCCGTGGAGCAGTTGCCCGAGGATCCCTCGGTGCGCGCACAGTGCGAGAAGCACCTCGTAGCCCTGGCCGAGCATCACGACGCGAAAGAGTTGATGATCCTCGGCCGTCGCGTTCTGGAGGTCGTCGACCCCGACCTCGCCGACGCCCACGAAGCAGCGTTGCTCGCCGATGAGGAGGCAATGGCCGAGAAGGCGATGTCGTTCAAGATGCACGACGACGGCCACGGCCAGGTCCACGGCCGCTTCACGTTGCCTGCCGCGACGGGGGCGATCTTGAAGGCAGCACTCCTGGCGAACGCAGCCCCCAAGCACGTCCGCGCGAAGGAGGGCGCTGGTGCGTTTCACTTCGAGCAGCCGACCCCGCAGAAGATGGGCAGGGCGTTCAAGGAGTACATCGAGGGCTACCCCACCGACCGGCTCCCCAACGCCGGTGGCGTCAACGCCACCGTCGTGGTGACCATGACCCTCGAGACCCTGCTGGGCGACCTGAAAGCCGCCTCGTTGAGCACCGGGGAGAAGATCAGCGCCGGTGAAGCGCGCCGGATGGCATGCGGGGCAGGCATCGTCCCCGTCGTCCTCAACGGCCAGAGCAAGGTCGTGGACCTGGGTCGGAAGCGTCGTTTCCACACCGCAGCCCAGCGGCTCGCGATCGGGCTGGAGCAGAAGCACTGCCAACACCCCGGATGCACCACCCCCGCCGCCGGCTGCCACGTCCACCACGACGATCCGTGGTCGACGGGCGGCCGAACCGACGTCCGATCAGCGAAGCTCCTGTGCCCCCGACACCACACGCTCGCCCACCGCGACCCCCCGATGCGGACGTAGGCAAGGCCAGGGTCGTTTCGCCCAGGTTGACTCGAGTAGGTGACGATCGCCGCGGTCTGGACGATGGAGCACTAGCCAGGGGCCGCGAACTGAAGGCGTGCCAAGATGCCCCATGGGACTACGCGACATGCTGGTGGCCGGCGTCGCGCGGCAGCTGCGTCAGCCTCAGGGGATCCGGGGCAGGCTCACTGCACGAGGGCTCAATCGGGGGAATCACGACGTCGTGCTCGCCGCGGTCACAGCGACCGGTTTGGAACCGGGTCAGGTAGCGGCCGACATCGGCTTCGGGGGTGGCGTCGGGCTGCGTCCCCTGCTCGACCGCGCGGGCGATGCGGGACACGTCCATGGTGTTGAGCTGTCGGCCACGATGCTGGCGATGGCTCGCCGGCGGTTCAGCCAAGAAGTGGCTGCGGGAAGGGTCACTCTTCACGCGGGTGACATGGTCGATCTGCCGCTAGTGAGCGATTCGCTCGACGCAGCCATCAGCGTCAACACGATCTACTTCGTGGATGACCTCAAGCAAGCGATCGCGGAGATCGCTCGCGTACTGCGTCCCCATGGCCGAGTCGTCATCGGCGTGGGGGATCCGATCGCTATGGCCGACATGCCTTTCGCCGCACACGGCTTTACATTGCGTCCGATCGACGACCTGAAGCTGCTTCTCCGCACCTCGGGATTCGATGAACCTCGGCACGAGCGGGTCGGAGAGGGTCAGCGGGCCTTCCACCTGCTTGTGGCGAACCGAGCAGCGGGCGGCTGATCGGACGAGGCCGCGGATCCGCTACCCCTCCGCTCGAGACCTGGGGGCAGTTTCGCTGAAGGCGTGCGTGGTTGTCATCAGGCGCTCACCTGGTCGCCCCAGGCTTTCCTTGTCCTCCCAGTGCCGAAGGTCCTACCTCTCCCCGCCCATCGGCTCTGCCTGCCCCGGCCGAGACCGACCACGGTGGGAGAAGAGTTGGTCCGTCGGGGCCGACATCACAGGAAGGTCGGCCATGAAGGCAGCAGTCGTCACCGCGTTCCACGCACCACTCGAGATCCTCGAACGGGAGACTCCCACACCAGGTCCAGGTCAGGTCCTGATTCGGATGGAGGCCTGCGGGTTGTGCCACACCGACATCCACGCCGCCGGCGGAGACTGGCCGGCGAAGCCGACCCCGCCTTTCGTGCCTGGACACGAAGGAATCGGGATTGTCGAGCAGCTCGGCGCCGAGGTCACGAAACGACGCATCGGCGAGCGCGTTGCTATCGCCTGGCTTGGATCGGCCTGTGGATCATGCCGGTACTGCATCGACGGACGCGAGACGCTCTGCGAAGAGCAGCAGAACAGCGGCTACTCGATGGACGGAGCTTTCGCCGAATACGCGGTGGCGGATGCCACCTATGTTGTGCCCGTGCCCGACGGCATCAGCTCGCTGGACGCGGCTCCGCTGACCTGTGCTGGCCTCACGACCTACAAGGCGATGAAGGTGGCCAGCATCCAGCCCACTGAACGCGTCGGTGTCTTCGGCATCGGTGGTCTCGGCCACTTGGCCGTTCAGTACGCCCGCATCATGGGCGGCTCCGTGGTCGCGGTCGATATCGAGCCGGCCAAGCTCGATCTCGCTACCGAGCTCGGTGCCGAGCATGTCGTGAACGCAGGCAGCACAGAGCCGATCGCGGCGATCAGAGCGCTCGGAGGACTCGACGTCGCGGTCGTGCTAGCCGCATCCCCGCATGTATTCGAGGAGGCCTTTGCATCGCTGCGCCGAGGCGGTCGACTCGTATGCGTAGCGATGCCCGCAGACGGCGGGGCCATGAACATCCCCATCTTCGACACCGTCGTGAAGGGAATCTCGATCATCGGATCCATCGTCGGAACCGCGGCAGGACCTCAATGAGGTGTTCGCCCTTCACGCGGCCGGACGGACCCGTGTCATCGCTGAGACCCGCAGCCTGGACCAGGTCAACGAAGCAGTCACCGAGGTCCTGTCGGGCAAGATCCCTGCCCGACTCGTCTTCGAATTCGCACCAGTGCCCTCCGTGCCGGCACTTGTCTAGCCTCGACTCTCCAGAGGCGCAGGTGGCCTTCCATCCTGACCATGCGAAGCCGCGCTCACGTGTCCGACTCGCCCGTTGCGCCGCCTGGCCCGCGGCAGGTTCTCGACCTCCGGCTGGCCAGTGGTGAGGTCTCACCTGACGAATACACGTCCCTCCGATTGCTCCTTGACCCCTCCTGAGGATTCGCCCGCGCGGACCGGACCGGACCGTGCGTCGTTGTAGCCCACCACGACGCGACCGTGTCGAGCATCATCCGCGGTTCGCTGTCGAGGCGATCGTGCACGCCGTCCGTCAGCGGCGAACCACGCGCGTGACCTGCTTCAGGACACCCTTGCCGGCGCCGACACCACGGGGGACCAGACGGTGCGGCTTGCGGTTCGCGAGATCGACGACGGAATCGGCGATCCCCCAGGTGAGCTTGCCCTCGGACAGCTCGACCAGGGTCTCCAGCGGAAGACCGACGGTGAGGTCCTCCAGTGCCTGACGCTCCTCCTCGGTGGCTGCCGGTGGGAGCTGGCGCACGATCATCGCCTTGAACGCGCGCCCGGGCAGGGTCGAGGCCAGCTCGAGCACGGTGGACTGGCGGGTGAAGGGCCGGACGAACTTCGACTGGCTCGGGTCGTGCGTCATGAGGTCTCCTGTCAGGGCATGGAACCGCGGAGCGGTGCGGCGCAATGTACCGCGAGGGCTCCCATGGATCCGCCGATCGAGTGCGCATCGAGCGCATCGGTTAAAGAGGGCCACACCCAACGCGCTGGTGGGCAAGCGCAATCAGAGCCGCCCGTCGGCCACCTAGACCGAGTCTGGCCAGACGCCGGTCCTATGGGAATCCTCGAGTGACCGCGATTGCCACCCAACTCTCTCCCCGAAAGTGTGCTGCGGGACCACCAGCCTCTTTGCATGCGCGACGCCCACTGCTCCGGCGTCTGTGACGATGGGTCGGTGAGCCCGTTGATCTCCGCCGCCGAGCTGCGCGAGCGCCTTGCCGACGTCACCGTGCTCGACGTGCGCTACCGGATGGGTGGCCCGCCCGGGCCTGGCGAGTTCCTTGCCGGCCACGTGCCGGGCGCGGCTTACGTCGACATGGACGCCGACCTCGCCGCCCCGCCCGGCGACGGTGGTCGACACCCGCTGCCCGACCCGGAGGTGTTCGCCGCCGCGATGCGTCGCTGCGGTGTCACGGCGAGCCGCCCTGTGGTCGTCTACGACGACTGGTCGGCCCACGCCGCAGGCCGTTGCTGGTGGCTGCTGCGCCACCACGGGCACCCCGAGGTGCGTGTGCTCGACGGCGGCTGGACCGCCTGGCAGCACGACTATGGCCCCATCGAGCGCGGAGACCCCAGACACGAAACGGGCGACTTCGTGGCCCTGCCGGGTCAGCTTCTGGTCGTGGACGCCGACACGGTGCTCGCCCGCGACGTGATCATCGACGCCCGGGCGGCCGAGCGCTACCGCGGCGAGGTCGAGCCGGTCGACCCAGTTGCCGGACACGTCCCTGGCGCAGTGAACGTGCCGACGAGTGGCAACCTCGGCGATGACGGCCGCTTCAGGTCGGCCGCCGAGCTGCGTGAGCTCTACGCCGCCGTCGGTGCCGTTCCAGGCGCGGACGTGGCCGTCTACTGCGGGTCGGGCGTCACCGCCGTCCACGACCTGATCGCGCTCGAGATCGCGGGCGTCACCGCTGCGCTCTACCCAGGCAGCTGGAGCGGGTGGATCACAGATCCGTCGCGGCCGGTGGAATCCGGTTGATGTTGTGCTGAGCTGACTCGGTTTCGAGACGGCGACGGGCAACCCCTCACTCCGTTCGGGCTTGCCCGCGCCTCCTCAACCGTCGCGCCTTGACGGCCTTCGCTCGACTTCGTCGCACGACGGCCGGGCGCTCACCAGTGAATCCCCTTGAAGAGCTTGGCGAGCATGATCTGCTCGGTCTCGCGGGTGCCGCCTTCGCCAGCCTGACCCTTCGCGGCAGCTGAGTCGGGGAACACGTGGTAGGCCATGTTGAGCACCCGGAAGGCCAGCTTGGGGGCCACCGTGTGCGCGACCGCGCCGACGTTGCCGAGCATCGTGTTGATCTCGTGCGGCTTGTTCACCAGGCCGTCGATGACGACGTCCGCAGCCTGCGCCGGGGAGATGGTGGGGAACTTGTCGTAGATCTTGGTCGGGGCGATCATCGGCGTCCGCACCAGAGGCATGTGCACGTTGGTGAAGGTGATGCCGTTGCCGACGACCTCAGAGGCCACCACGTTGCTCCACGAATCGAGCGCGGCCTTCGAGGCGACGTAGGCCGAGAACCGCGGCGGGTTGGTCTGCACCCCGATCGACGAGATGTTCACGACGTGGCCCGACTTCTGCTTCTGCATGGCGGGCATCAGCCCCATGATCAGCCTGATCGCACCGAAGTAGTTGAGCTGCATCGTGCGCTCGAAGTCGTGGAAGCGGTCCTGGGAGAGTCGCAACGACCGGCGGATCGAGCGCCCGGCGTTGTTGACGACGAAGTCGACCGACGGCAGCTCGGTGGAGAGCTGCTCGCACAGCCGGTCGATCGCCTCGAGGTCGGAGAGGTCGCACGGGTAGACGTGCGCCGTGCCGCCGCGCAGCTCGATCGTCGACTTGGTCTCCTCGAGCTTGTCCTTGCCCCGGGCCACGAGCACCGGGATGCCGCCGGCCTGAGCGACCTTCAGTGCGGTGACCTGCCCGATGCCGGACGACGCCCCGGTGATCACCACGTGCTTGCCGGCCAAGGCCGCCCGGGTCTTGGCGTCTCGGCCGGTCGACTGGTCGAGGTTCTCCTCCCAGTAGGCCCACAGCGTGCGCACATAGCTCTCGAGGTCGGGCACGGCGATCCCCGAGCCAGCCAGCGCCTGCTCGGTGTGGACGGAGTCGAAGATGGCGGTGAACCCAGTGTGCGCGAGCACCTCGGCCGGGATGCCGAGGCGCCCTATGGTCTGGTCGAGGACCATCTGCACGGGCTTGGCCCGCACCAGACTTCCGATCAAGGCGGCCGGTGTGAGCATGCTGGGCACCGACGAGGGCATCGACAGCGGCGTGGCGAACTGGGGAGCCCCGGCTGCGGCACAGAAGGCGTTGATCATCTCGACCGTGGACTGCGGCTCCGGGTTGACCAGGTGGAAGGCCTCGCCGTCGCGGTCGGGCAGGTGACCGAGGTGGTCCATCGCCTTGGCGACGTAGTCGACCGGCACCACGTTGGTGTCGCCGAGATCGACGCCGACCAGCGGCAGCCACGCGGGCAACCGGTCGCGGAGCATCTTCATGACTGGGAAGAAGTAGTAGGGGCCGTCGATCTTGTCCATCGCCCCGGTCTGCGAGTGGCCGACGACGATGGCCGGTCGGTAGACCCGCCACGGGACGCCGAGCAGCGGCAGCTCCTCGCGAACGATCTTCTCCGACTCGTACTTCGTGCGGTGGTACGGCGACGGGAGATGCTGCCCCTCGTCGAACATCGTCTCGTCGAAGCGGCCGCGGTACTCGCCCGCCGCCGCCACCGACGACACCTGGTGGAACCGCCCGACCTTCAGGGCCCCCGCCAGCTCGACCGCGTTGCGCGTGCCGCCGACGTTCATCACCTCGTTGGTGGCGTCGTCGGCGGTCATGTCGTAGATCGCGGCGAGGTGGAAGAAGTGCTCGATCGAGCCGCTGTGGTCAGCCACCCACTGCGGGTCGACGCCCAGGCCCGGCTGCGAGAGGTCACCCACCACGGGCACCACGCGGCTCGACCCCCAGCGCCGGATCAGCGACTCCATCCGGCCCATCGACCCGGCCCGGCAGAGCACGAAAATCTCGCCCTCGCGGTGGTCGACGAGCTCCTCGACGAGGTGTCGGCCGATGAACCCTGTGGCGCCAGTCACGAAGTACGACATGGCGTGACCCTACTTCCAAGTAGGGCTCAGCGGCAGAGCCAGCGTCCTGCGGACCTCACTGGATTTCGACGCGCCCGTTCCGGTCTCGCAAGCTCGGCCAGCGGGCTTGCTCAATCTTCGCGACCTACGTGCCCCGTTCGTTCCTCACGGGTCACTGGTCGCTCCCCCCGAACATGATCTCGTCCCAGCTGGGCACCGACGCGCGGCCCTTCTTCTTGGCCACTGGACGCCGCGACGGCGGCTCGTCGGCCGCAGGGTCGTGCTCGACGACCGCCTCGGCCTCGGGCTGGACGTCCCTGTCAATGTCCAGGTCGGCCTCGACGTCCACCTCAGCCTGGACGTCGACGCCGGCCTCACGCGCGGGCGCCGGTGCCTCCGCGGTGCGCTCGGCGGGATCGATCGGCTCGTCACCCAGGGGCAGCTCGTCCTCGGCCACGGCGGTCAGCCGACGCTCGCGCAGTGACTGGAGGTCGTCGCGGCGCTCGGCCTTGACGACGGTGACCTGCTCGCCGACCAGCCAGCGTGCGTCCTCGTTGTCGAGCACGACGTAGTTGCCGGGCACGTCAAAGGTGAACTCGCCGATGCCCGATCGGGCGCCGGAGGAGTAGGAGGCGATGAGGGTCCAACGGCCGTCCTCGCGACGCCACGCGTCCCACTCGACGCCGTCGGGGTCGACGTTGTGGCTGCGCAGGTGGGCGGTGACGGCATCGCCGAGCGTGCGGGCGGTCGCCTCCGCGCCGGCCGCACGGCGCACGTTGGAGCGCTGGGCGCGTTCGGCGACGTGCTGGCGCTCGGCGAGCACCGGACCGACGAACGGGAGGATCTTCTCCACGCTGGTCTGGGCCGCCTGGGCGACTGCCTCGGGGCTCTCACCGGCCCGGATGCGGGCCTGGATGTCGCGGGGACGGAGCGAGCTTTCCATGGTGATCTCCAACTGGCCGAGGCGAGAGCCGTCGCCGCGGAGCGCGGCACGGAGGTCGGGCGTGACGTCCATGGTGAACTCGGCACCCTGGGCGTCGACCAGCAGCAACCGGGTGCCGTCGGCGCTCACGCTCACCAGCGTGAGGGGTGCCGGCGCTGCCATGGTCCCCGCCTTCTGAGGTCTGCCTTCTGAGGTCTGAACACTTCCGCTCGACCCTACGCCAGCAGATGCGTCTCCTCTCGCAGGTCAGCGGCGCGCCCCGGCACTCGGGTGGCGACAGCGGCGAGCAGCGCCACGACGCCGCCACCGACCGAGGCAAGGTAGGCAGGTGCCGCGCCGTGCGCGTCGATGATCAGGCCGGCGATGGTGGCGCCCGGTGCGACCCCGGCCACGATGCCGGTGGTGAGGAACGCGATGCCCTCGGTCAGCCGGGACGGCGGCACCGTCTGCTCGGCGAGCGTCATCGAGGCGATCATGGTCGGCGCGATCGCGAAGCCGGCCAGGAAGAGCACGGCGCCCATCACCAGCACCGAGTCGATCAGGGCGAGCGGCACCATCGCGAGGGCCATCGCGAAGGCACCCACGCGCAGCCTCTCCAGCGCGCTGCGCCGCCAGGTGACCGCCCCGCTGATCACGCCGGCCAGCAGGCTCCCGGCCGCCCAGAGGGCGAGCAACGGGCCGGCGTACGCCTTGCTGCCCTGCTCCTCGGCGAAGGCGACCGTGGTGACCTCGGCGGCTCCGAAGAGCAGCCCCAGGCAGGCGCAGACCACGGTGAGCGGCAGCAGCGTCGCCCAGGGCAGACCGGGCCGGTCGGCCCGCGCCGTCACGCGCGGGTGCGGCGGCGGCTCGGTGCGTCGCTGGGCGCTGAACACGAGGGTGCCGAGGACGCCGGCAACGATCGCCGATCCGAGCCCCGCCACGGGGTGCACGGCGGTCGCCAAGATCGTCACCAGCAGCGGGCCGGTGATGTAGACGGCCTCGTCGGCGACCGCCTCCAGCGCGAACGCCGTCTGTCGCTGGGCCGGGTCGCTCACGACGTGCACCCAGCGGGCCCGGACGCATCCACCGACGCCCGGCAGGGCGGCACCGGCCAACGCGGCCAGCCCGTAGCTCGCGGCCAGTGGCCACTCCTGCTCCACCGAGAGCATCAGCAAGGAGAGAGCGCTGCCCCAGACCACGATCACCACGGGCAATACCCGGGACTGGCCGAGCCGGTCGATCAGCCGCCCCTGGGGCACGGCGAGAGCGGCGTTGGCGAGCAGGTGAGCAGCCGACACCGCCCCAGCCAGCCCGTAGGAGTCGGTCTCGGCCTCGACCAGCAGGACGATCCCGAGGCCGACCATCGAGATGGGCAGCCGGGCGATCAGGCCGGTGATGCTGAACAGTGCAGTGCCGGGAAGCGTCAGGATCCGGCGGTAGGTCGTGATCATGGCGTCCCTACGATGACAGGATGGACGACTCAGCCGTGCATCCAGACCCGCACGATGTCTCGCCCTACGACGCGGTGCTGCTGGTGTCGTTCGGGGGGCCAGAGGGACCCGACGACGTCGTGCCGTTCCTCGAGAACGTCACCCGTGGTCGCGGCATCCCTCGCGAGCGGCTCGAGCAGGTCGGGGAGCACTACTTCCTCTTCGGCGGCCGCTCGCCGATCAATGACCAGAACCGGGCGTTCCTGGCGGCGGTCCGCTCCGACCTCGACGCCCACGGCATCGACGTCCCGCTCTACTGGGGCAACCGCAACTGGGATCCCTACCTGCGCGACACCCTGGCCACGATGGCCGCCGACGGCGTCACCCGAGCGGCGTGCTTCGTGACGAGCGCCTACTCGTCGTGGTCGAGCTGTCGGCAGTACCGCGAGAACCTCTTCGACGCGGTCGCCGACCTCGAGGGTGCCCCGCGGCTCGACAAGCTGCGCCACTACTTCAACCACCCCGGGTTCCTCGAGCCGGTCGCCGACGGCGTCGAGGCGGCGTTGGCCGACCTGCCAGACGACGTCCGCGACGACGCGGCACTGGTCTTCGTGACCCACTCGGTGCCCACCGAGATGGCCGAGACCAGCGGCGCCCCCGACGCGCGCGGTGCCTACGTGGCGCAGCACCTCGATGCCGCGACCTGGGTCGCCGACCGGGTCGCCACGCGCACTGGAGTCACCCGCCGGCACGACCTCGTCTACTGCTCCCGCTCCGGCTCCCCGCGCACGCCGTGGCTCGAGCCGGACGTGAACGACCACCTGGAGACGCTGGCCGGTGCCGGCGCCCGGCAGTGGTGATCGTGCCGATCGGGTTCGTCTCCGACCACATGGAGGTCATCTACGACCTCGACACCGAGGCCCTGGCTACCGCTGACAAGCTCGGTCTGGTCGCCCGCCGATCGGCCACCGCCGGCGACGAGCCTCGCTTCGTGGCCGTGGTGCGTGACCTCCTGGTCGAGCGAGCGGCCGTCGAACGCGGGTCCGAGGTCGTGCGCACCTCCGTCGGCGCGATCGGTCCGCGCTGGGACCGCTGCCCCGTCGGTTGCTGCCCCAACGCCCGCGGCGACCGTCCCGCGCTGTGCAGCGACGTCACGTGAGCCTGCTCGCTGCCGAGCTCGCGGACCTGGCTCTCGTGGTGGGGCGGGAGGCTGCCGACCTGGTGCGCGGCTACGCGGCCCGAGGCGTCGAGGTCGCCGACACCAAGACCAGCCCGATCGACATAGTCACCGAGGCCGACCGAGCGACCGAGGCATTGATTCGCGACCGGGTGCTCGCTGCGCGACCCGACGACGCGGTGCTCGGCGAGGAGGGCGACGACGTCAGCGGCACCAGCGGCGTCCGCTGGGTCATCGATCCCATCGACGGCACGGTGAACTTCCTCTACGGCCTTCCGCAGTACGCCGTCTCCATCGCCGCGGAGGTCGACGGCGAAGCGGTCGCCGGGGTCGTGGTCGACGTCGCCAAGGGCGTCGAGTACGTCGCCCGGCCGGACGAGGACGGGCACCACCGTCGCCCTGCGCGACGGCCACCGGCTCGCTGTGCGCGGACCCGCTCCGCTCGACCGGCGGTTGATCGCCACCGGGTTCAGCTACGTCACCGACGTCCGGGTGGTCCAGGCGCGCGCCGTCGCGCGCCTGCTCCCGCGGGTGCGCGACGTGCGTCGCATGGGTTCGTGCGCGCTCGACCTGTGCCACGTGGCCGAGGGACGGCTCGACGGGTACGTCGAGGAGGGGGTGCACCTGTGGGACCACGCAGCCGGCGGGCTCCTGGCTCGGGCGGCCGGAGCCCGTACCGAGGTCGGTCGTGGTGCGGGCGGCCTCACACTCCTGCTGTGTGCCCCGTCACACGGGTTCGATGAACTGCGTCAGGCCACCCGCGAAGCCGGTTTCTGGGCGGAATAGCGCGCCCTGACGCGGTGTTCTGGTCACCACGCAGATCCCGGTGTTCCTCCGTTTGGCGACATGGTGCACAATCTGCCGCGCCAGCCCGGGTCACCGTCTGGCGCCACCGACCAGCACGCACGAAGCAAAAGAAGGGAGTGAGCGACGCCCATGGCAACTGATTACGACGCACCGCGCAAGAACGAGGAAGACCAGTCCGAGGAGAGCATCGAGGAGCTCAAGGCGCGTCGTCACGACAAGAACTCCGGCAAGGTCGACGAGGACGAGACCGAGGCTGCTGAAGCCTTTGAGCTGCCCGGCGCCGACCTCTCCCACGAGGAGCTCGCCGTCGAGGTGAAGCCCAAGCAGGACGACGAGTTCACCTGCATGAGCTGCTTCCTGGTGCACCACCGCAGCCAGCTCGCCAACGAGAAGAAGATGATCTGTCGCGACTGCGACTGAGGTACGAAGTCGCAGTCATCGCCCGGTCGTTCAGGCGCCGTCCTTCTGCAGCTCTGGCGGCAGGTGGCCGGTCGACTTGGCGAAGTAGCCAGCGGCTCCGCGCTGGGCGAGCATTCGGGCCAGGGCCACGAACGTGCCGCTGGCTACTGCCCAGGCCACCGCTTCCCTGAGCTTGACGTCGGGGTCAGCCGGGTTCGCCGGCGGCTGCTTGCCGGTGGCGGCCTTCCATGCGGTCTCGAGCCCCTTCTTGGCGGCCGTGGCCGCGCCGAGGGCGGAGACGGTGGAGAAGATCGTCCAGACCTTGGAGCTGTCCTTTGATCCCGACTGCTTCTTCTTGGCCATGGGTCGACCCTAGCGGGATGACTCGGGCGTCGGCCCCGCCCCACGGGTGAGGACGGCGAGCGCCGCGGCGAGGTCGTCGGGGCGCCGGGTGCTGATCAGCCAGTACGGCGCTGGGTCGGCGGGATCGGTGATCGCGACACGCACTGCGCGGCTCAGGTAGGGCCGCAGCATCAGGAACGCGCGCACGTCGGCCTCGACGCCGGCGGCGCGACGTGCCTCCTCGGCGTCCAGCGACTCGGCGCAGGCCGAGGAACTGTGAACCGATGTGCGCGCGGCCGACGACGAGCTCGCCGTGGGCGATCCGGATCTCGGCAGCCCCGTAGCCGTTGAGGGCCGCCGCGAGCAGCGCGAGCAGCAGCAGCGTGACCGACCAGGCGACAGCCGCGGGCACGGCGACCACGAGAGCCAGCCAGAGCGTTGCGATGAGCATCGTGCCCTGCACCCACCAGCGCAGCGGCACGGTCAGCCGCTCCCGGTAGAGGGGCGTGTCGGGGGCGCTGCTCACGAGCAGAATCCTCCCACCCGGGCTGGTCCGAGATGCTCTAGGGTCCGGGCGTGACCGAGCCCAACAGCCACGTGGAGATCCAGGTCGTCCGTCTCGACACGGATCTTCCGCTCCCCGACTACGCACACCCCGGCGATGCCGGAGCCGACCTCCTCACCACGATCGACGTCACCCTGCAGCCGGGGGAGCGTGCGCTGGTGCCGACCGGCATCGCGATTGCCCTGCCCGTCGGGTACGTCGCGCTGGTGCATCCCCGCTCGGGGCTGGCGGCGCGGCACGGACTCTCCATCCTCAACACGCCAGGCACCGTCGACGCCGGCTATCGCGGCGAGATCAAGGTGCTGCTGGTGAACCTCGACCCCCGCGAGCCGGTCGAGCTGTGTCGAGGTGATCGGGTCGCCCAGCTCGTGATCCAGCGCGTCGAGCACGCGCGGTTCGTAGAGACCGACCGACTCACCGACACTGCGCGTGGTGATGGGGGCTACGGTTCTACTGGAGGATTCGGCGTTCAGCAGTTGAAGGAGTAGTACGTGAAGTTCGGTCGCAAGTCAGCCCCCGAGGCCACGGTCGAGGAGACCGCGGGCCACGCCCAGGAGGATGACGCGGTCGCGGGACCCTTCGACGTCGACGACCTGCCCGATGACGGGCTCGAGCGGGTCGACCTCGGCTCGCTGCTCATCGCGCCCACCGCCAGCCACGAGCTGCGGTTACAGGTCGACGAGGCCAGCGGCAACGTGCAGTCGGTGATGCTCGCCGGTCCTGACGGCGCGATCGAGATCCGGGCCTTCGCGGCACCCCGCAACGGCGACCTCTGGAACGAGGTGCGCCCCCAGATCGCTGCTGACATGGCCCAGCGGGGCGGCACCGCCACCGAGCGTGAGGGCCGCTTCGGCACCGAGCTCGTGTGCGAGGTGCAGGTCAACCAGGCCGACGGCACGGTCGCTCAGGCCTCACGCATCCTCGGCGTCAACGGCCCGCGGTGGTTGCTGCGCGCGACCCTGCTGGGTCGACCTGCCCGCGAGTTCGACACCAGCACCGACTGGGAGGACCTGCTCACCCGCGTCGCGGTGCGTCGCGGTGAGCACGCGCTGCCGGTCGGCGATCCGCTTCCGCTGGTGCTGCCCGAGAATGCCCGTCGCGTCGATGGCCGATAAGAGCAAGCTGCGGCGCTCGATCAGCAAGTGGGCGAACACCACTGACCAGCACGCGCGTGACATGCGGGCCGAGCACGTCGGCGAGGGTGGCGTTTCGATCGCGGACGCCGTCGACCGGGAGATGGTCGTGCTGCAGGGCAGCGTGCGCTCCCTGACGGTCCGCCCCCGCGGTGGCGTCCCGGCCCTCGAGGCCGACTCTTCGACGGCTCTGGTGTCATCACCATCGTGTGGCTCGGACGACGCCGCATCGCCGGCATCGACCCGGGGCGCTCGATGCGGGTGCAGGGTCGGATCGGCGTGCACGACGGCGTCCGGGTGATCTACAACCCGCGCTACGAGCTGCTCTCGTGACCGAGAGGGTCCACCGGGCCGCCTGGCCGAGGCGCACCGGCGCCCACCGTCGCCACGGTCGAGGCGATGGTGCGGGCCCAGATGTCGACCGCCCTGGGCGGTCGGCGCGGCATGATCGAGGCCGGCGTGCCCGGCATCCTGTTCACCGCGATCTGGCTGCCCACCAAGGACCTGCGTCTCGCGCTCGTCGTCAGCCTGGTCGCCGCGGGCATTGCGCTCGGCGGTGCGACTGGCCCAGCGCAGCACCGTGCAGTACGTCATGAACGCCGTCTTCTCGATCGGCATCGGCTGGCTCTTCGTGCGCATCGCGGCGAACAGCGGGGGCTCGGAGTCCGACCAGGCACTGGCGTTCTTCCTGCCGGGCATCATCTACAGCCTCGTCTACACGATCGTGCTCGTCGGCTCCTGCCTCGTCCAGCTGGCCCCTGGTCGGCTTCATGCTCGGCAGCGTCACCGGCGACGCCACGGCCTGGCACGCCGACCGACAGGTGGTGCGGCTCTGCACCCGGCTGACCTGGCTGCTCGCCGCGCCGGGCGGGTCGGCGTCCTGCTGCCAGGGGCCGGTGTGGTTCCTCGGCTGGCGCGACGTCATCGACCCCGACCTCGCGGTCGCGATCATCGCGTTCCTGCGCTACGGCCTGGGCTGGCCGCTGCGCATCGCGTCGTGGTCGGCGATGATCTGGCTCCTCGCCCGGAACTCGACGCCGATCGAGCAAGCCCGCGGCTGAGGGACGAAGCCGCGCCAGGCGCGTCGAAATCCAGCTTCAGCCGGGGTGGCTGGAGGGCGCGAGCAGGCGCTCGAGCTCGTCCTCGCCTTCGGCGGGGATGACGAACAGCAGCTCGTCGCCGGCCTCGACCGGCTGCTCGGGGTCGGGCACGTAGACCTGGCCGTCGCGCAGGATCGTGACCAGGGCGCAGTTCTCCGGGAACGGGATCAGCCCGGTGGGCTTGCCGACGTAGGGGGAGTCGGTGGGCAGCGTCATCTCGACGAGGTTGGCGTTGCCCTGGCGGAACGTGAAGAGCCGCACCAGGTCGCCGACGGTGACGGCCTCCTCGACGAGCGCCGACATGATGCGCGGGGTCGAGACGTTGACGTCGACACCCCAGGCCTCGGTGAAGAGCCACTCGTTGTTGGGGTGGTTGACCCGGCCCACCGTGCGGGGCACGCCGAACTCGGTCTTCGCCAGCAGCGAGGTGACCAGGTTGACCTTGTCGTCGCCGGTCGCGGCGATGACGACGTCGCACTTGTCGAGCCGGGCCTCCTCCAGCGAGGACATCTCGCACGAGTCGGCCAGCAGCCACTCGGCGTCCGGCACCCGCTCGGGCATGACCGAGCCGGGGTTCTTGTCGATGAGCAGGACCTCGTGGCCGTTCTGGATCAGCTCCCGGGCGATCGAGCGCCCGACCGCTCCGGCCCCGGCGATGGCGACTCTCATGCTTCCTCCGGGCCCGTTCTTGATGACCTGGAACGCGCGGGCGGCCTTCTCCTCGCGCATCACGAGGTGGATGAGGTCGCCCTCCTGGATGACGGACTCGCGGTTGGGCAGCATGCCCTCGCCGAGCCGGTCGATCCAGGCGATCCGGCACTGGGTCTGCAGCTGGAAGTCGATGGTGCGGTGGCCGACCCACACATCGGGCACCGGCACCTGGTCGACGCGGATGGTGCCGCTGGGGTCGCGGAAGTCGGGCTCGGCGCCGACCGGCAGGATCCGGCGCAGCACCTGGTCGGAGGTCCACTTGACCGTGGCGACCGTCGTGATGCCGAGCCGCTGGTAGACCTCGGCGCGGCCGGGGTCGTAGATGCGGGCGACGACCTGCTGGATCCCGAAGGTCTCGCGGGCCACGCGCGCGGCGATGATGTTGGAGTTGTCACCGCTGGACACCGCGGCGAACGCGTCGGCCCGACGGATGCCGGCCTTCTCGAGCACCTCCTGGTCGAAGCCGTAGCCGGTGACCTTGTCCCCGTTGAACGCCGGGCCGAGCCGACGGAACGCGTCCGGTTCGGAGTCGATCACAGCCACCGTGTGGTTGCGGTCCTCGAGACTGCGGGCAAGCGTGGATCCCACGCGGCCACAACCCATGATCACTACGTGCACGGGATCACCGTAGGGGACCCACGTACCGTGTTCCGCTCGTGGGTGTCGGCGATGTGTCCAAGCGAATCCTGCTGGGGCGCAAGCTTCGGAGTGCGCAGCTGGGGGAGACCCTGCTGCCCAAGCGCATCGCCCTGCCCGTCTTCGCCAGTGACGCGTTGTCGTCGGTGGCCTACGCGCCCGACGAGGTCTTCATCATGCTGTCGCTGGCCGGCGCGTCGGCCTACGTGTGGTCGTGGAAGATCGCGATCGCGGTCGCGCTCGTCATGGCGGCGGTGATCGCCTCCTACCGGCAGACCGTGCACGCCTATCCCAGTGGCGGCGGCGACTACGAGGTGGCCACGGTCAACCTCGGGCCGACGGCCGGCACCACGGTCGCCAGCGCGCTGCTCGTCGACTACATCCTCACCGTGGCGGTCTCGATCTCGTCGGCCTCGCAGTACGCCGCGTCGGCAATCCCGTTCCTGCAGGGGCACGAGGCGATGTTCGGCGCCGTCATGGTGCTGCTCCTGATGTCCATGAACCTGCGCGGCATCCGGGAGTCCGGCACGTTCTTCGCCGTCCCCACCTACGCCTTCATGGCCGCGATCCTCGGCATGTGCGGCTACGGGTTGATCCAGCTGGCCCGCGACACGCTGCCCCAGGTCGAGAGCGCGATCTACACCATCGAGCCCTCACCCGACTACGACGGCTCGCTCACGACGTTCGGCGCTGCTCTTCCTGCTCGCCCGTGCGTTCTCGTCCGGCTGTGCGGCGCTGACCGGGGTCGAGGCGATCTCGAACGGCGTTCCGGCCTTCCAGCGGCCCAAGAGCCGCAACGCAGCCACCACGCTGCTGCTGCTCGGCGTCATCGCCATCACGATGATGGTCAGCGTCATCGTGCTGGCCAAGCAGATGGGTCTGAAGTACGTCGATCCGCACGAGCTGGAACGGCTCACGCTGAACGGCGAGCCGCTGGGCGACGACTACGACCAGCACGCCGTGATCGCGCAGATCGCCCGCGCGGTCTTCCTCGACTTCTCTCCGGGCTTCTACTTCGTCGTCACGGTGACGGGCATCATCCTGGTGCTCGCGGCCAACACGGCGTTCAACGGCTTCCCGGTGCTCGGGTCGATCCTGGCCAAGGACGGCTTCGCCCCGCGGGCGCTGGGCTCGCGAGGCGACCGACTCGCGTACTCGAACGGCATCGTCTTCCTGGCCGTCATGGCGATCGTGTTGATCTTCGCGTTCGACGCCGAGACCACGAAGCTGATCCAGCTCTACATCGTTGGCGTCTTCGTCTCGTTCAACCTGAGCCAGCTCGGCATGATCCGGCACTGGACCCGGCTGCTGCTCACCGAGCGGGACGCCGGCGCTCGGCGTCGTATGCAGCGCTCGCGCGTCATCAACGCCATCGGGCTCTCGTTCACCGCCGTCGTGCTGGTGGTGGTGCTGATCACCAAGTTCCTGGCCGGGGCCTGGATCACGATCCTGGCGATGATCTTCTTCTTCGCGGTGATGAAGCGGATCAAGACCCACTACGACCAGGTGCAGCTCGAACTGGTCGCCGACGAGGACGACAAGGTGATGCCGACTCGCGTGCATGCGATCGTGCTCGTCTCCAAGGTCCACAAGCCGACGCTGCGTGCGCTCGCCTTCGCCAAGGCCTCGAGGCCGAACCTTCTCGAGGGTGTCTACGTCGCCACCGACTCTGAGGACGCGACGCGTCTCGTCGACGAGTGGGACCAGCGCAACCTCGGGGTGCCGCTGAAGCTGCTGCACTCGCCCTACCGCGAGCTGGTGCGTCCGATCCTCGACTACACGACCGAGATCCGGAAGGCGAACCCTCGCGGCGTCGTGGCGGTCTACATCCCCGAGTACGTCGTCGGGAAGTGGTGGGAGCAGCTGCTCCACAACCAGACCGCCCTGCGCCTCAAGGGACGGTTGCTCTTCACGCCGGGCGTCATGGTGATCTCGGTGCCGTTCCAGCTGCGCTCCTCCGAGATCGCCCGTGAGCGCGAGGAGCGCGACGACTTGCGCGTTCGACCCGGCGACCTGCGCCGCGGACGGGTGGGCAAGCGCTCCGACCGCCGTCAGATCAACCGGTGACCGGTCGGTCGAGGCGGTCGCGTCAACGCACCGCGAGGCCGAAGGCGGCCCGTGGTCGCTCCCGGGTGGGGGAGCAGCACGAGGTCGAGGTCGGTCCGATCGCCCACGGCGGGCACTGCGTGGCCCGGGTCGACGGCCGCGCCGTCTTCGTTCGCCACGCCCTGCCCGGTGAACGGGTGCTGATCCAGATCACCGAGGGCACAGAAGGCGACCGGTTCTGGCGGGCCGACGCCATCTCGGTGCTCGAACCCTCGGTCGACCGGGTCGTCGGCGCCCTGCCCGTACGCCGGACCGGACGCCTGCGGAGGCTGCGACTTCCAGCACGTCGACGTCGTCGGCCCAGCGGCGGCTGAAGGGCGCCGTCGTCGCCGAACAGCTACGGCGGTTGGCCGGACTCGACGTCACTGTCACCGTCGAGGCCGTGCCCGGCGACGACGCAGGGCTGCACTGGCGCACTCGACAGCGCTACGTCGAGCTCGGCGACGGCAGCCTGGGCATGCGCAAGCACCGCTCGCGCGACGTCGTCGCCGATCGAGGCCTGCCTGCTGGAGGGGCCCGACCCGTCGCACGTCGTCCGCGGCCATCGCTTCGAGGTGGCCCCCGGTGGCTTCTGGCAGGTGCACCCGGGAGCCCCGGAGGCGCTGGTGCACGCCGTGCTGACCGCGCTCGACCCGCAGCCGGGGGAGTCGGCGATCGACCTCTACGCAGGGGTGGGATTGTTCTCCCGCTTCCTCCAGGACGCCGTCGGCGCAGCTGGTCAGCGTCACTGCCGTCGAGGGCGACCGTCGGGCCTCGGCGCTGACCACCCGTAACTGTCCTGGGGTGGAGGCACTGGTCGGGCGACGTGGCGGAGGTGCTGACCCACTGGTCGACCACGTCGGTCGACCTGGTCGTGCTCGACCCGCCGCGCGAAGGCGCCAAGCGCGCCGGTGGTCGAGCAGGTCGTGGCGCGCCGCCCACGAGCCGTCGCCTACGTGGCCTGCGACCCGGCGGCCCTGGCCCGCGACGTCGCGATCTTCGCCGAGCACGGCTACCGGTTGACGTCGTTGCGAGCCTTTGACCTCTTCCCGATGACCAGCCACACGGAATGCGTTGCGCTGCTGGAGCCTGCGGCCGTTTGCGCGCGGCTGCGTTGAACGAGATTTCAGACCTCCATATGGAGTGCGTTGCGCACCTCGTGAAGAGTTAAGCACCTACGGCCGGATTCCTGCCTGCGATCGAGCCGTACTGCGATGACCAGCGCGAGAGCGCCACGGCACACAGAACCCCGAAGCAGATGTCGTAATGTTCTAAGTCCGTATTGCTCTGGCCTGCGGTAACTCGGGCATCTGCGCCAGCTGGGCCGCTCTGGGGCCGCAACGGGATGTGCGAGTGGCGGACCCTCGACGCAATCCGTAGCGGGTTCGAGCTCTCGTGTTCTTTGGTGACGCCCGGCTCCCTTGCAGGAAACGGGCGAGAGGTCGCTTGGTTTCAAAGGAGGAGTCTCCCGCGGGCTCGATGCCGTCCTGACGCCCGCTCACCCCCGGTATCACCCGCCCGCACAGGTGAACAGACTGCTACCGGCGAGCGACGCTCACCGTAGCCAATCGCAGCGATCACCGTCCAACAGCATCGGAAATCGGGACGTTTTCGACCTCGGCGAAGAAGGCCTCGCGTGGGAGCACGGCTGTTTCCAGTTCGAGGCCGGGGACGGGCGCCCGTCCTCGCCGACGTACCTGAGCCGACGTCAGGAGGCGCGGAAGAACAGCTCGACCGAGCGTGTCTCGAGGAAGCCGAGACGCAGGTAGATCGCTCGGCCCGCGGCTGAGGCCTCGAGGCAGGCGCGCTCGGCTCCGCGGTCGCGCGCGACTCGTACGGCGTGTGCGGTCATCGCCGTACCGATGCCGCGGCGGCGCCAGGCCGGATCGGTGCTGACGAAGAAGACTCGGGCGTTGGTGCCGATCACCGCGGATCCGGCGGTCGCGCGGACGGCGCCGTCTCGATCGGTGGCGGCGAACAGGGACGCGCCCGGGATCGAGCGCAGGTAGGCGCCCAGCTCGGACGGCGTGAGGTCGCCGTCGCCCTGTTCGGCCGCGAGGTTGGCCGCGGCAGCGGTCTCGAACGGGATCTCGCCGACCGCGGGACCGAGTCTGCGGATCGTCAGCGCCGGGTCGACGGGGGCATCCGGCAGGTCATCGAGGGTGGGGCTCACCATCGCGGTCCCGCTCTCGCGCACGAACCGGGGCAGCTCGCCGGCGAGGTCGAGGCAGCGTGCTGCCGTAGACACCACGACGATCATGCTCGTGCGCTGCAGGTCCAGGTCCCGCAGTGCGGGAGAGGCTGCGTCGTCGGTGACCAGTATCCGGCCGTTCGCGTGTTCGGCCGAGCCCTGCACGCCAATCAGGTGCGGGAGGTCGATGTCCGGGTGGATACCGCCGGTCAGCCCGCGCGCAGTGGCGCGGAACGCGGCGACGTACGTCTCCCAACAGTTCGTCGCAGTGGTCCGCATGATGTCCCCCTTCGGAGCAGGTTCGTTGTCGAGTCTCGGCCTCGCGAGGCTGTTTCGCATCAGGGAGGGTCCCCGAAGATCAACGGGACGCCAGGTCCGCGACCAGTGCCGGAGCGACGTCGTGGCGCGAGGACACGCCGAGCTTGCGGTAGACCGCGCTGAGCTGCGACTCGACCGTCTTGCGGGTCACGAAGAGCCTCTGGGCGATCTGCACGTTGCTGAGACCGTCGGCCGCGAGGCGGGCCACGCGCAGCTCGCTCGGGGTGAGGGCCTCCACACCCGTCGTACGGCGGCGTCGGACGACCGCCCCGCACGCGGCGAGCTCGTGCTCGGCCAGGCCGGCCACGCGCAGGGCGCCGCAACGGTCGGCGAGGTCGAGGGCAGCGGTTAGCACCTCGCGCGCGATGGACCGCTGCCGGTCGTGGCGCAGCAGCCGGCCCTGGGCGAGCAGCGCCCGGGCGAGCTCGAGCGGCGCGTCCGCCTCCCTCAGCACGGCGGTGGCTCGTTCGACGAGCTCGAGAGCGGGACGCCCTTCTCGCACGAGGCCCTCGGCGAGCAGCAGCAAGCCGTGGTCGCGCGGGACGTCCCACCGCTGTGTCGCGCTCCGCTGGTCGGCGAGCAGGTCAAGCGCGCCGGCCCGGTCGTCGAGTCGGGCCATCGCGATCGCGGTCGTGAGACGCCACCGGAACCCGGGATTGGCGGCCCCGCCCTTGCGTGTGGCGATGCCGTGGCCGAGGTCGACCACCCGGGACCACTGGCCCAGCTCGGCGCGCAGGAGCATCTCGGTATACGCCGCCGCGTCGTGCGCGGTCGTCCCGCCCGGTCCCTCGCCGGCCACTGCCGCGAGCAGCTCCTCGGTCTCCGCCAGCTCGTCGCGGTCGACGAGCACCCGGCCGAGGTAGGCCGCGGCGGCGATCCGGGGCAGCCACAGCCCGGACTCCCGGCCGACCCTCCAGGCTGCACGCCCGTGAGCCTCCCCGTGGTCGAGCCGGCCGGTGAGCCAGCCCGCGTAGCAGCCGACGACGGACCAGATCGCGAACGTGACCTCCGAGCTGTGCTCGGTCGCGCGGCGAAGGGCGGCCTCGACCGCGTGCGCCGCCTCGTCGTGGCGCCCGGTCACGAGCAGCACCATCGCGGTCTGCCAGGCCGCCGAGGTGTCGCCGGACTCGTCCACGAGCCGGCCGCCGCCGAGCGCCCGCGCGGCGATCTCGGCGCACCTGGCGCCACCGGCGCGCCCGTCGACGACGAGGTGGTAGGCGAGCACGCCGAGCAGCCGCCGTTCCGCTGGGGTGTTGCCGGCCAGGCCGATGGCGAGCTGCTCGATGCGGTGCCCGGCGTCGGGCATCTCGTCGTACTGCAGCAACCCTGCCGCGACCGCCTGCGCGTGCAGGTCGAGAGCGAGCTCCCGGTCGTCGGGTCCGAGACGCGCGGCGATCTCCTCGGAGGTCGTGGGGTCCGGCGCCTTGCCAAGGAGTGTCCGCAGCATGGCGAGAGAGCCAGCCGCCTCCGCCTGCGTGCGCGGGTCCGCACTGGTGTCCAGGACGTGCTGGAACCGCCCCTCGGCACGCTCGTCGAGCAGATGCAGCTCGGCCCGACCGAGGGCGAGCTCGATGCGCGCGGACAGGTCCGGGGGAGAAGGCTCAAGCAGGGCCCGTTCGAGGAGGGCCCTGGCGCTCGTAGCAGCGCCGCCGGTGAGGGCTGCGACGCCGGCGGCGAACAGCTGCTCGGCAGCCCAGCGGTCGGCCGTCGGCGGGGCGAGCATCAGGTGCTTGGCGACCTGCTGGGCGTCGACACCCTCGGCGGCGAGCACCCGGGCCGCTCGGGCGTGGGCATGCGCGCGGGCCTGGGCGCCGAGGCGGTCGTAGGCTGCGGTCCGGACGAGCGGGTGCACGAACGCCAGCGGTCTTCCCGGGCGAAGGATCCCGTTGCCGGCGAGCTCGTCGGCCCCTTCAGCAGTTGCGGCGAGGTCGAGGTCCGCGAGCGCAGCGGCGTGGCGCAGCTCGACTCCGTCCCCGAACACGGTCGCTGCCTCGACGACGCGCTGGGCGGCCGAGGACATCGCACCCAGCCGTTGCCCGACGCTGCGCGCAACGGCGGCTGGCCGGGCGGAGAGGACGTCGGCAACGTCGACCCGCGGCAGGTCGCGCAGGCTGCGCAGCAGCTCCTGCACCAGGAAGGGATTGCCCTCGGTCAGGTCGGCGCACGCGACACACACCTCCTCGTCCACGGGCTCCTCGCGTGAGGCGCGCACGAGTGCGACGACCGCGTCACGCGAGAGCGGCGCGAGGGAGAGTTCGACAGCCCGCGGGATGTCGGCGAGCGTCAGAGCCTCAGGCGGCATGCTCTCACCGGTCCGCAGGCCGGTCGCGACCACGACCGGCAGCTCGTCGAGCCGCAGCGCGAGGTGGTGCAGCCAGCGGACCGAGGCCTTGTCGATCCAGCCCACGTCGTCGACGAGAAGAAGCAGGGGACGCTCTGCGGCGAGGTTGGCGGTCAACCAGGTGAGGGCGTACGTCGCCTCCTGGGGTGAGACGGGGGCGCGGTCGCGCATCGGCGTCACGACCGTGCGCGCGACGGTGGCCGCGTCGACGAGAACCCGGTCGGCAAGCTCGGGATCCCCGACCAGCAGGCGCTCGAAGAGCTGGCGCACCACCCCGAACGGCAGATCGGTCTCGAGCTCGTCAGCGCGAGCGCGCAGGACCCGCAGGTCACCGGCCCGGTTGGCGAACGCATCGAGCAGCGTCGTCTTGCCGATGCCCGCCGGCCCGGCGACGAAGAGCAGCGTGCCCACGCCGGCACGTGCCGCGTCGTAGGCCGCGGCAGCCGCTGCCAGCTCTGGCTGACGCTCGAGCGCCTCGTCCATGGTCGGAGCCTATTCAGCCGCAGCCGGACCGGTCAGGTCATCCGAGGAAGTCGCGCGCGATCCCGGCCCACAGGCGCGTGGAGAGATCGAGGGAGTCGACGTCGATGCGCTCGTCGTTGCCGTGGAACATCGCTGCGAAGTCCCGGAAGGAGATCCGGTTGCTGAAGAGGCCGTAGCCGTAGGCCACCGATCCGGCGTCGCGGAAGAAGCGTGCGTCGGTTATGCCCACGAGCAGGAACGGAACCGGCCGCGCGCCGGGCAGGAGCGCCTGGGTGACTTTGCCCAGCGAGTCCCACAGGGGAGTTGTGGCCGGGGAGGACGATGCAGCGTGGAAGCTGTCGGTGCGTATGGCGACCGACGCCATCAGGTCCGGTCCGATCGCCTCGGTGAGCAGATCCATCACATCCGCGGCGGCGACCCCCGGCAGGGTGCGGACGTCCAGAGTGATCTCCACCCGGTCGGCGATCACGTTGGTCTTCACGCCGCCGCGTACCACGGTCGGGGCGATGGTGGTGCTGGTCGTCGCATGGATCAGCCGCGCCAGCCCGAGATCGCTTTCTTCGGCGGCGCAATAGGCGGCGAGGGCGTCGGGATCGAGGAACATCCGCTGCACCTGCTCCGGCAGCCGGCAGGCCTCGATGAACGCGCGCCACGGACCCTCGATGGCCGGGGAGTGCTGGATCGCGGCGATCCGCTGCACGACCTCGGCGGCCTTGACGAGCGCATTGTCGGTGCGCAGCGGCATCGATCCGTGGCCCGGGGTGCCGCAGACGACGAGGGTGAGCCAGCTGAAGCCCTTCTCGCCCACCATCACCGGCAGCAGGGTCTCGCTCGAGCCCGGCACGGGGAGCGCCATACCCCCGGTCTCGGTGATCACGTAGTCGGCGGCGACCGACTCGCGCTGGTGCTCCAGCAGCCACTCCGCGCCGTGCGTCCCGCCGGCCTCCTCGTCGGCGACGGCGAGGTAGATCAGCGAGCCCCGCGGACGGAAGCCGTTGTCCGCGAGCTCGCGCAACGCCACCGCCATCGAGGCGGTGTGGTTGAGCATGTCGACGGCGCCGCGTCCCCAGATCTCGCCGTCGACAAGCTCGCCGCCGAACGGGTCGCGCTGCCAGGCCTCCGGGTTGGCAGGCACGACGTCGGTGTGGCCCATCAGCAGCAGTGACGGGGCATCGGGGTCGTAGCCATCGATCCGGGCGACCAGGCACGCGCGTCCAGGGAGGGCCTCGTAACGCTCCAGGTCGATGCCCGGGCCAGTCAAGAACCGCCGAGAGGTCGTCGGCGTTGCGGGACTCATGGCCAGACCCCGGGGTGCCGTCGTTGACGCACGCGTTGCGGATCAGGGCCTGCAGGAGCTCGGGTGTGGTCGCGGTCATGCCATCAGCGTCGCGAACGGGGTCGCTCGTGGGCATCAGGGAGGCTCCCCGGAAAACGGCTCCAACTATCAGGGTCGCTCCCGCATGCGCCGTCGTCCTGCACGCAGCAGGCTGGGTGGCAAGCCCACCCACTGATGAGAGGAGCGGCCATGTTGCTGGTGATCGGTGCGACCGGGGAGCTCGGCTCAAAGATTGTTCGGAACCTGCGGGTGGGAGGCGCCGACGTACGCGTGCTCGCTCGTCCGGGCTCCGCAGTCGAGGATCTGCTTGCCCTGGGAGTCGACGTCGTGCGGGGCGATCTCACCGATCTCGCCTCGCTGGATGAGGTGTGCGTCGGCGTCGAGACTGTCGTCGCCACTGCGAGCACCATCGTCCCGCGCAGGGGAGAGCGGACAACTTGCCGGGCCCTCACCGAGGGCTACCGCCGACTGGCCGAGAAGGCCGAGGATGCCGGCGTACGGCGCTTCGTGTTCGTGTCCGTGCCGACGGATCTGATGGGACGCGGCGCCGCTGAGTTCGACCAGAAGGCCAAGGTCGAGTCGGCCTTGGGTGGCCGGAGGTTCGAGCTCTGCGTGGTTCGCCCCTCGCTCTTCATGCAGAGCTGGCTCCCGGCTGTTGGTTCACGTCTCGCCGTTTCGGGTGCGTCACGGGCGACCCTCGATCGAGGCTTCTGGCTATCCCGGTTCGCCGGAGCCGTGCTGCACCGCAGCATCGACCGTTGGGGCATCGCCCAGGTCCCAGGACGGCGCGACGTTCGCCATTCGTTCGTCGATGTCGACGATGTCGCCGCGATCGTCACGAACATCGCCCTCGCGGCCGGATCGGTTCCTGGGGAGGTCGAACTCGGTGGGCCGGCAGCACTTACCTGGCGCGAGGTGGCCGAGCTTCATGGACGGGCCCTGGAACGGCAGATCCGCTGCGTCCGGATTCCGTCGGGTCCGTTCGCCGTCCTGTCACGCGCACTGCGCCCGATCAGCCCGACAGCCGGGCACCTGCTTGCGGTCCAAGCCCTGGTCGGTCGACGCTCGACGAGCATCGACTCAGCGGCCGCGGAGGCGTACCTCGGTCGCCCACCGACTTCGGTCAGCTCCCTTCTGGCGCGCAGCAGGGCGTAACGTCGATGACACGCGCGGACACGCGCTCCAGGATGTTGCACGAGCGGGCGCGTTAGCGCGGCACGAATCGGGTCGGTGAGTCGACGATTAGGCTCGTGGTGCTTGCGCTGATTCTCGCTCGGCGTCTGGGCCTGGCTGGGGCAGCACATGGAGGTAGAACCAACCAAGAATGCCTCCTGACCTTGGAAGACGTTGAACGGTGTCTTCGCTGGTCAGGGGTCGTTGCTCGACTCCTTGCGCGGCCTGGGCCGCAGGCACATCTATACGGAATCAGATCTCGTAAGTTCAGTTCGAATTGGCTCGATGCACGGTGCCAGCCTCGTGCGCTCGCTGCGGTCGTTTGCGACCGTCGGCGCCCGTCTGCCGGAGGGCTCGGATTGGGCTCGCTTTCATTCGCAATCACCCGCAGTTGGACGCCGACGCCAGCGCGCGTCCGAGAACGGTATCGCCGCAGGTCACGGGCTCGTTCGGCCTCATGAGCGCAGGCGACCGCAAACGATCGCACTTACGCTCAGGGTCATGTAGGTCTTCCCGATGACGCACCATGTCGAGTGCGTGCGCATCTCGTGAAAAGTGACTCTGGCCTGCGGTAAGGGGACCGGGGATCACGAGCACGAGGCCCGATATTGGGCCTATCACGCTCGCTGTGATGTCCAGGCTGACAATGGCAAGCATCTTGAGAGTCGCTGTCACTTTGGGCTAGTTTCGAGCTATGGGTAACTTGGACGGCAAGGTGGCACTCGTCACGGGGGCTGGGCAGGGTGTCGGTCGCGGGATCGCCATGGCGTTGACTCGCGAGGGAGCTGCGATCGCCGTCGTCGACCGAAACAGCGACACGGCGCGCGAGACGCTCGGACTCGTCCAGGACGCGGGTGGTCGCGGCGTTGTTCACGTCTGCGACGTCCGGGCCTCCGCCGAGGTGAACGATTGTGTGGCCGCCATCGTCGCGGAGCTAGGAACAGTCGACATCCTGGTCAACAACGCGGTGGACGCCGCGGTTGGCATTCCCCTCGAAGAGGCTGACGACGAGCAGTTCTTGATCTCGTTCACCAGCGGTCCGTTCGCCTCGTTCTGGTTCATGCGTGCCTGCTTTCCGCACCTGCAGGACGGTGGACGGGTGATCAACTTGCGGTCTGGCACTGAGAACCAAGCGATGCCGGGGTACGGCGCCTACGTCTCGGCGAAGTCCGCAATCGGCGGACTGACTCGGGCCGCGGCACGCGAATGGGGTCGAAAGGGAATCACGGTCAACGCCTTGGTGCCGTTCGCGCTGAGCCCGAGCGCCGAGGCAGACCTGGCCCAGCGGCCGGGAGGCGTCGAGGCGATGTACCGGCAGCTGTCGATTCCACGCTCTGCGGACGTCGAGGCCGATGTCGGTCGTGCGGCGGTCTTCTTGGCCGGCCCCGATGCCTCCTACATCACCGGGTGCACATTGTCGGTCGATGGCGGCGGTTCGTTCTTCTCCTGAGCCCCACCCCGTTGCCGACCCCGGCGCGGCCAGAACCCGGTTTGTTCACATGAGGAGGAACGATGGCCGAGCACAGCGAGCGCGAGCTCGAGGCGTTGGAGTCGTACCGCAAGTACGTCGCCCAGCGCGAGCTATGTGTGCGTGGAGACGCACCGTGGTCGACGATCGGCGCCTGGTTCACCGAGGACGCAGTCTTCATCGACCCTGCCTGGGGGCGGGTGCAGGGTCGCGACGCGATCGCTGACTTCTTCAACCACTCGATGGCGGGATTCGAGGGTTGGACCTTTCCGGAGGAGTGGACCGTCGCGGACGGTGACCGGGTCATCACCTTCTGGTGGAACAGGTTGTCGGGTGAACGTCCCGACGGATCGAAGTACCAGGCGCCAGCGTTCTCGGTGCTCCACTACGCCGGCAATGGCCTGTTCGACTACGAGCTCGATCTGATGAACATCGCGGAGGTGCACGACCTGCTCCGCGAGTCCGCCTGGGTGCCCGGGCCGGGATTGTCGGTGCCCGGACCCGACCCCGATCGCAACGTGACGCCACCGCGTCTGACCTCCCCCTAGATGAAGGCGACAGGACCAAGCCCATGGTGACATCGGAGGCAGGATTCAACCTGTCCGCAGTGTTCGACACGGTGGCACGAGCCGTGCCAGATCAGGAGGTTCTTGTTTGGCGCGACCTCCGACTGACCTATGGCGAGATGAACGCGCGTATCGACGGAGTCGCCCACTACCTAGTGGAGCAGGGGTTGGGGTGTCACACGGAGCGGAGCGGATTGGCGGGTCACCTGTCCGGCCAAGATCACCTCGGCATCTACCTGCGTAACGGCAATGAGTACCTCGAGGCTCTGGTAGCCGGATTCCGTGCGCGAGTAGCCCCCTTCAACGTCAACTACCGCTACGTAGAGGAGGAGCTGCTCTACCTGCTTCTCGATGCCCAGACGAAGGCGCTCGTCTACCACGCGGAGTTCGCCCCCCACGTGGCAGCGATCCGTGATCGGGTCCCAGATCTCGTGGTTCTCATCCAGGTCGCTGACGAGAGCGGCAACGACCTGCTACCGGGAGCCGTGGACTACGAATCGGTCGTGAGGACCCCACCGCCAGTCAGCGGGATGCCCGAACCCTCGGGCGACGACCTGTTCATTCTCTACACGGGTGGGACGACAGGAATGCCCAAGGGCGTTCTCTGGCGCCATGACGACGTCTTCATCACCTCGATGGGCGGAACGCCGTACGGCTCCTCAGAGCCGCTGCAGTCGTACGATCAGCTGGCCGAGGCGGCGACCAAGGCCCAGGGCACCGTCTCCCTGCTGATGGTCCCTCCGTTCATGCACGGGGCTGCTCAGTGGTCGACCTTCCACATGATCACGCTCGGCGGCAAGGTCGTGATTCTCGACAACGTGCAGCACTTCGACCCTGCCGATGCGTTGTCGCTCGCGATCCGGGAGAAGGTGGTGAGCATCCCGGTGGTCGGAGACGCGGTGGCCCGCCCCCTTCTCGACGAGATCAGGCGAGGCAGCTACGACCTGTCGGGACTGGCAGCCATCAACAACGGCAGCGCGCCACTGACTCCCGGCGTGCGTGCCCAGCTGCTCGAGGCGCTACCGCACATCGTTGTCACCGATGTGGCCGGCGCTTCCGAGACTGGCCTGCAGATGAGCACGATGTCGATGAAGGGCATGGAGTCGGAGACGGCCACGTTCACCCCGGTCCCGACCACGACGGTGGTGGACGAAGGACTGACCCGCCCCCTGGAGCCCGGCGAGGGCAGCGGCTGGCTAGCGCAGCGCGGTCGGGTGCCGATCGGCTACCTGGGCGATCCGGACAAGACCGCCCGTACGTTCCCGATGATCGGCGGCGTCAGGTACTCAGTGCCCGGCGATCGGGCCGAGCTGCTCGCGGACGGACGGGTCCTCCTGCTGGGTCGCGACAGCGTCACCATCAACTCGGGCGGCGAGAAGATCTTCGTGGAGGAGGTCGAGCGCGCGATCGCTGCTCACCCCGCCGTCCGCGACGTCGTCGTGGTCGGGCGACCGTCCGAGCGGTGGGGGAGCGAGGCGGTCGCTGTCGTGCAGGTGGTCGAGGGCAGCCACGTCACCGACGCCGCGCTTCTCGAGGAGTGTGGGCGTCACGTCGCCCGCTACAAGCTTCCCAAGGCGATCGTCCGCTGCAGGCTCGTCCAGCGATCTCCGTCAGGAAAGGCCGACTACAGGTGGGCTAAGTCGCAAGCCGTCGACGCTCAGGCATCTGACGTCTGATCCATTTGGACGTGACAGAAACTGGGATCTTGACAGTCACTGTCAGAAGTGGCTGAATCGGGTCATGACAATTCGAGTGGTGCAGTGGGCGACAGGCGGCGTGGGCAAGGCGGCGATCGAGGCAGTGCTGGCGCACCCTGAGCTGGAGCTGGTTGGTGCCTGGGTGCACTCCGCCAGCAAGCACGGTAAAGACCTCGGCGAGCTGGTCGGCCTGGACCCGATCGGAGTCAGCGCCACGACGAGCATGGACGACATCCTGGCCCTCGAGGCCGACTGCGTGGTGTACAGCCCGTTGATGCCCAACGAGGATGAAGTGGTCGCGCTGCTTCGGTCGGGCAAGAACGTGGTGACACCGGTCGGCTGGGTCTACCCCGACCTCGCCAACTGCACGGCGATCCTGGAGGCCTGCGCCGAGGGCGGGACGACGCTGCACGGCACCGGGATCCACCCCGGCGGCATCACCGAGCGGTTCCCGCTCATGGTCTCGGCTCTGAGCGCCGGAGTCACCCACGTGCGGTCCGAGGAGTTCAGCGACATCCGCACCTACAACGCCCCCGACGTGGTGCGCCACATCATGGGATTCGGAGTCTCGCCCGAAGAAGCGATGGCCGGTCCGATCGTCGGACTGCTGGGTGCCGGGTTCAAGGCCTCGGTGCGGATGATCGTGGCGGAGATGGGATTCGACGTCGACCCCGAGCTCGACACCGTGCAGGAGATCGCGGTCGCCACGGCACCCATCGAGGCGCCCGTCGGCGTGATCGAGCCTGGCCAGGTCGCGGCTCGTAGATTCCACTGGCGTGCCCTGGTCGACGGGACGCCCGTCGTCACTGCCAGCGTCAACTGGCTCATGGGCGAGGAGAACCTCGAGCCCGCCTGGAACTTCGGTCCGGAGGGTGAGCGCTTCGAGGTCGAGATCACCGGCGAGCCTGACGTGAAGCTCACGTTCAAGGGCCTGCAGCCCGAGTCGATCGAAGAGGGGCTCATCAAGAACCCCGGGGTCGTCGTCACTGCCAACCACTGCGTCAGCGCAATTCCCTACGTGGTGGCCGCCGACTCAGGTATCAAGACCTATCTGGACCTTCCACTCCTAGCCGGGCGTGCGGCACCGCAGCTCGGTCTTGGGCGCGCCAAGTGATCCTCGACGAGTTTCGCCTCGATGGCCGCGTGGCAGTCGTCACCGGCGCCGGGCAGGGCATCGGGCGCGGCATCGCGATCGGCCTGGCCGAGGCAGGCGCCAGCGTGGTGGTGGGAGCCCGGACCAAGGCCGACCTCGATGAGGTGGTGCAGCGCATCGAGGAGGTCGGAGGACGTGCCATCGGCGTGGTCACCGACGTGTTGGTCGAGGACGATCGGAACCGGCTGCTCGACTCGGCGATCGAGGAGTTCGGCCAGCTCGACGTGCTCGTCAACAACGCCGGTGGCACCGGTCCGCGATCTGCGATGACGACGTCCGAGCGCTTCTTCGACATGGCGATGAAGTTCAACGTCACCGTGCCGTTCCTGATGAGTCAGCTCGCCGCACAGCGCATGGTCGACACCGCGGGAAGCGGAGCGATCGTCAACATCTCCTCACGCTCCTCCGACATGGTGTTGAGCTCGTTCGCCGCCTACGGCGCAGGCAAGGCGGCACTCAACCAGCTGACGCGCAACCTCGCCGGAGAGTTCGCGCCCCTGGTGCGGGTCAACGCGATCGTGGTGGGCGGCGTGGCCACCCGTGGCCTCGAAGTGGTTCTGACCAACGAAGAGCTGAGGACCCAGTTCGAGGACAACACTCCGATGCGTCGCCCGGGAACGCCCCGCGACATCGCCTGCGCAGCGCTCTACCTGGCTTCTCCAGCATCGGCTTGGGTCACCGGCAAGCTCCTCCACGTGGACGGCGGCTGCGAGCGGCCCGCCATGGACGTGCCGACTCCGCCGTTGCGCCCCAGCGAATGACCCCCAGCGAGTGAGGACGAGTCGCCCCACGTCTCGAGTCGTCATCGCGGGGTTGGGTGACATCGGGCTCCTCACCGCCATCCATCTGGCGCGGCACGTCGAGGTCGTGGGGGTCTCGGCCAAGCCCGGGTTGGTGAGCGGTCAGGAGCTCGGCGTTCGCCTGGCTCGTCCTGACGACTGGGCGCGCGACAACCGGCTGGGGTTCGACCGATTTCGACGGCTCGACGCAGTGCGTCGCGTGCACGGTTCGTTGATCGGTGTCGACCTCGACGCTCATGAGGTCACGGTCAGGCTTGCTGATGGGGCTTCGGTCGTCGAGGGCTATGACGCACTGGTGATCTCCACTGGTGTGTCCAACGGGTTCTGGCGAAGACCGGACCTTCAATCTCACGGAGAGATCGACGCCGAGATTCGCTCCCACCACGAAGCGATGGCCGCCGCGGCCTCGGTGATCGTGGTTGGCGGGGGAGCAGCCGCGGTCAGCGTGGCCGCCAACCTTCGGATCCGCTGGTCCGACAAGCAGGTCGACCTCTACTTTCCTGGGGGGAAGGCTCTACGCGACCACCACCCCAAGACCTGGGAGCACGTCCGCCGTCGGCTGCTCGACCTCGGCGTGGGTCTTCACCCAGAGCACCGCGCCGTCGTGCCAGACGGCTTCGCCCACAACGAGATCACGACCGAGCCCGTTCGATGGAGCACCGGGCAGGAGCCGGCCCTCGCTGAGGCAGTCGTGTGGGCGATCGGCAACGCATCGCCCAACACTGGCTGGCTACCCGACTCCCTGCTGGACGACGACGGCTTCGTCGCCGTGAGTCCCACCTTGCAGAGCACGTGGCGGCCGGAAGTCTTCGCGATCGGTGACGTCGCAGCCTCGGACCCGTTGCGATCCTCGGCACGCAACCGAGCAGATCGCCTACTGGCCGAGAACGTCCGTGCCTTCCTGACGGGCGATCGCCTCAAGAGGTACGAACCGTCGCGCTCGCGATGGGGCTCGGTGCTCGGAGTCCAGAAGGACGGGCTGCTCTTCTTCGCGCCTGACGGTCGGGCCATCCAGATCCCGGCCTGGGTCATCCACCGGATCCTGCTGCCCTGGGTGGTGCGGCGCGGCTTCTACCGCGGCGTGCGACGTGGCCAGAAGCGGTAGGCGACCAGGATCGGAACGACGGCCCAGGGCAGGTTGATCGGCAGATACGTGCCGAGGTGCGGGGGGCTGTCAGGTCCGAGGAACGTCTGCATGAAGTAGAAGTACATGTTCATGGTGGCGCTGGTTGCATAGACCAGGGCCAGGGTGCCGAGCCACGGCCATGACTTGAGCTTCCAGACACCGACGGTGAGAACCACCAGGAGGGCTAGCTGCACGAAGCCGTCGTACAAGAGTGATGCCTGCAAGGCAGGGGGCATCTCGAGGTGCTGCGGTTCCTGCTCGACGGCCCAGGTGTGCAGCGCACGCAACGGTGGCCAGGGGCTGTCGGGGGAGACCGCGACCCCGAGCCCCTCAGGCAGGCTCAACGCGATGGCGTTGACGATTCCCAGGATGAACGCTGGCAGCAGAACGTAGTCGAGACGACGTCGAACCAGGGGTGTGGGTGTGGGTCATGGTGTGCCCTTCGTGGTGTGGCGCCGGGCGTTCGGTGGAGAGCTCGAGAACCCACCGGTGACGAGGCCGAGCGCGCGTTCGGTGAGGTCGTGCAACGACTCGGTCTGGTCGTCGAGGAGCCACCACTCGTAGGCGTACTCGACCGCCGCAACCGCGGCGCGGACCAAGACACCTGCTCGCATGTCAGCCGGCGTGACGGACTCGTCGAGACGCAGGGCGACCGCGCCGATGAGCTCGTCGCACTCCGCGCGGTTGAGCAGCGATGCTCGTCGCAGCTCGGCCGGAGCCGAGGCCATGGCACGCCGCCACAGCTCGATGGTCTCGGTGTCGTCCGCGAACTGTGAGGTGCGGGTGAGGATGGCAGCCGTCAAGGATTCGGCGATGTCCTCGTTGAGCGGGCGCGCATGAAAGTTCGCCACGATCTGTGCTCGTCCGCGTTGGGTCGCCCCGAGCAGCAAGAGCTCCTTGCTCGCAACGTGGCGGAAGAACGTGCTCGGCGAGATGCCAACCTCCTCAGCGATCGCCTCGGTGGTGACGTTGTCGAAGCCGTGGGCGGCGAAGAGACGCAGGGCCGCTTGCTGAATGTCGGCACGCAGGGCGTTGCGCTGCCGCTCGCGGAGCGGGATCGGAGTGCTGCTCGGCATGGTCACCTCGCGAGTCGGGGTTGAAGGGGTGGGGAGGGAATCTCGATGGCTGGCACGCTGGACCCACCGTCGACGTTCATGATGGATCCGGTCACCCACGACGAGGCCGGGGAGGCGAGGTAGAGCGCTGCGCAGGCGATGTCCTCGGGAGTGCCTGCGCGCGCCATGGGTGTGCGATCGAGAAAGTTGCGGCGCACCTCTTCGTCCTGCATGACGGTGGCGAGGGCCTGGGTGTCGATGGCTCCGGTGCCGATGGCGTTGATGCGCACCAAAGGGGCGAGCTCCGCGGCCATGTTCTTGGTCAGGTGTGTCAGGGCCGCCTTGCCGACCCCATGGGCGACGAACGAGGTCAGCACCATGTCGGCAGCGCGTGAAGAGATGTTGACGACGCTGCCGCTGCCTGCGGTGTCGACCATCGCTTGCGCAGCGAGCTTGGTCAGCAGGAACGGCGCGATCGCGTTGAAGTGCACTGCTGAGTGCAAGAAGCGCTCTGAGGTCATCATCGCGGGCCGAGGGGCCGTGCCGCCGGCGTTGTTGATCAAGATGTCGAGGCGGCCGAACACGCGCAGGGTCTCGGCCACCAGGTACTCGAGCTGGTCTGACTCCATCACGTCGGTTGGCACCACGTGAGCTCGGCGCCCGGTCTCCTCGATGCGGGCGGCGACCTCGTCGAGGTCGGTCTTGGTGCGTGCCGCCACGACTACGTCGGCCCCCGCCTCGGCCAGACCGATCGCGATGGCACGGCCGATGCCTTGGCCCGCCCCGGTCACGATGGCGACCTTGTCGGTCACCGCGAACTTCTCGAGGATCATCTCTGCAGTGTTCTAAACATGACAGTCACTGTCAAGATAGTGGCGAGTCCTGAACTGAATGACTGCAGGGATCCGTGGCGGCGACGGGTACGTCCGCGCACGAGACGCCTACTTCAGCGCCCGCGCCAAGGCGCCGAACAGCTCGCTCTCC
>CAWAGM010000019.1:0-33945 GCA_963781575.1 uncultured Actinomycetota bacterium
ACTCCATCCACACCACCGCACGCGAACCAACCACCGGGTATATTGACCTCCGACACCACCCGCGAAGCCCGCGGCCACCACGGCGCGCCATCGACAGGGTCGATGAACCCGTGCTCCTCATCCCACCGATAGACGCCGCCATCCGTGACCAACAGCCACACACCACCCACACTGTCGTCCAGACACGACCACTCGTCCCCCACCCGGACCGACCGGAGATCGTCGTTCCAGTATTCGACTCTTCCGCCTTCAGCGAATTCAGGCGCCGCGGTCACTTGATGCCTGCGGTGCCAGCGTGCCAATGGTCGAGCCACCCGGTCCTGAAAGTCGGTGCGTGTCGCCAGCGCACAGCTATCTCTGCCAAGAGTTGCGTGCGCGTCGGATCCTTCGAAGCATCTCCGCCACCTGTGCGGCCGCCATAACCAGCTTCGCTTCCATGAGAGAAGTCGCGAAGTCGTACTTGCTCAAGGGAACCACCGTGTCAGCTCCGAACCTGGCGCGGCCCTTCAAGAGTCGTTCGACGCGCGCCCATCCGCGGACGGATTCAAGGGTGCAGCCATCGCGAACTGTTCGTCGATGGCGATCCGATCAAGGATGAAATCAAAATCGCAGCGTGATCATCGTCCAACGGATCGCGGTCTTCAGTGCACATCAGATCTCCAAGGTGACTTCGAAGTCGGTAGGGATTCTCCGAGTCTACTGTAAACTCGATCTCAACGTCGGTCGCTTTCGGCGCCGCGTTCGTGTTCTGCAAACCTGTGACGCTGGAGCGCGTCCCCGAACCAGGGCTTCGGGGTCTGGGAAGATGCAGGGGTGCCACCCAGCCCGCCAAGGAAGCCCGACCCATGTGGCGAGCACGGGCCCGAACTCCAGGAGCGACTGGAGCACCTCCAGGAAGTGGCGCCCGTCCTCGAAGAAGACCCGAGAGATCCTGGAGCAGCTCACCAGGGACCTGGCATCAACGATGCAGTTCATCCACTCGCGCGGCGTGCCGTGGGGGCGCATCGCCGAATCGAGCGGATTCCCTGACGGCAACCGAGCCAGGATTTGGGCTCGCAACAACGCGCAGCCTGCGCCTAAGCCACCGGGTATTTCTGTGACCGAAGCAGCACGTCGCCTCGGCGTTTCCCACCCACCGTCTACGCACGAGTTTCAGCCGGCCAACTGGAGGCGACCCAAGACAGGCACGGCCGAATGCGGATATTGATCGACGACTGACCCCTGCTTCGGGTGGGATTAGACGGGCCGTGCGTATGGTCGCCTCCACTCCCGTTCCATAACCGTTGGCACAGCAGATGCATGTCCCTAATTCACCCTCTGAACCAAGTGCGGGCGAGCGGATCGTTTTCGTTTCGCCCCGCACCGCTTGTTCATGACTACCCACAACGAGCCTGAGGCTCGCAACGAGCACAGCCCTGAACCGCTACTGACGGTCGAGGACCTTTCGGACTTCTTGAAAGTTCCCCCGGCAACCTTGTACGGCTACCGCTCCAAGGGAATCGGACCCAAGGGATACCGATTCGGCCGCCACCTCCGCTACCGGCGCGAAGAAGTCGAGGCGTGGCTTGACGGGCAGGCTTCCTGATGCCCCGCCCGCCTACCCCGATCGGGGCACACGGAGCGATCTCGGCACCCAGAACCCCACGGCAGTTGGACTGCGCGGGGACGGCGTCGTGGCGCCAACGGGAAGAGCCGAGCGGTGACCGCGCACGGTGCCACCAAGGCCAAGGCCATCAACCGTCTCCGTGAGAAGTTCACCGATGCCGCGAACCTGCACGGCGGTCGACTCAACGGAGCATCAACGGTGGCCGCGGTCGCCGAGAGTTGGCTCATCGAGTTGCGTCAGACCAGGAGAGCCGAAGGCACGATCAGTAGCTATGAGCGGGTGGTGAAGATGCATGTGCTTCCCGAGCTGGGCAGCCTGCGGGTCCACGAGGTCACCGCGGCCGGGATCACGCGGTGGCTCAGGAGCCGCGAGGGGAACCGCAAAATGTGCCGGACCGTAGCCAGCCACATCATGAAGCACGCCATCCTTGAGGGCGCGGCCGAACACAACGTGGTGTTGATGGCCGCCCCACTCTCTGACATCGAGTCCCGGCCACGCGTAGCTCTTCCGCGTGCGCTGAAAGCGCACGAGATCGCTGCCCTCAGCCGCGCGGTCAACGAGTGGGAGACCGCTGAACCGAACCGCTCGATCCCCTTGGCCGACATGGTGCTGCTGCAGTTGGCCACCGGTCTGCGGATCGGCGAACTCTTGGCGCTGGCCTGGAACTCTGTTGATCTCGAGGCTCAAACCCTCGTCGTGGAGGCGACATTGACGATGCCTGCCGGGGGCGTGAAGCGCGTCGCCGCCACGAAGTCCGATGCCGGAGAGCGCGTCATACGACTCCCCCAGACCGCTGTCGCCATGCTTGAGCGTCGTCAACGCAGCGGCATCTGGCCCACCTCCGGCGAGTTCCCTGTGTTCCCATCCTCGAGGGGCACCTGGATGTGGCCACACAACGCCCGGCGAGCGCTGCGCGACGCCCGCGCTCTCTCGACCGATGTGGACCTAAGCTGGGTGCGCCCCCACACATTCCGCAAGACCGCCGGAACCGCAGCCATCGAGGAACACGGCCTCATCGCCGGCTCAAAACTCCTGGGCCACGCGAGCACCGGAATCACCGAAAGCGCCTACTTCGACCGCCGAGCCCACATCAACGACGTCGCGGAAGCCATCGACTCCCTCCTGGGCGCGTGGGAGCCCAGCGTGGAAAGGCCCGCCCGTTGACGCTCCGTGCAGGCCGCAGGCCATGGCCCAGTCCCTCTCCCAGACCCAGTTCGCTATCGCGATGGGCTGGAAACAGCCGCAGGTCGCGCGCCTGGAGAGTGGTGAGGTTAAGCCGTCTATCAGCACTCTTGAGCGACTCGCCTGTGCAGGCATCCTGACCGTTCGTGTTGACCAGCGCGGCACCGTCGTCGAACTCATCGACGCCTGACCCGCGTCCAACGTCAACGGCACAGTGGCCCGCTGCGCTGTCTGGTTACTCGTTTAGGAGCACTCAGCGTGCTTCGCCCGGGCAGACGGATGTCTAGGTGACCGCGTGCCGATCACCGCGGCGGAGAGCGCACGTGTCGATGGGGGCCGCGAGCCGCCGGAGGGGGGCGGCCGCCCGACGGAGCGGCCGACGCGAAGCACCCCTTGTGTCAGCGCCGCCCCGAATGCGAGGTGCAGCGACGATTGCCCGCACAAAGGCGGCGGAAAGACGCTGGGGCAGAGCGCACCGGTCCGTGTCAGACCACATTCCGTGCTCCGACTCGCGCGGATAGGTGTTTTGCCTTCGTCGCAGATGGGCTCAGACAGCCTTCGCATCGGTAGGTTCGGTATGGAGGGACGTTCATTATTGGTCTCTCGCCTTCGGCTCGTCGTCTAGGAGCACGCAAGATGCACGCAGGGGATCGCCAGGGACCAGACGACGACCGCTTCAAACGCATCCTCGATGCTGGAGCAGACATTGTCGGCGGGGCCTCCGGGGTCGCAGCGGGACTCGCTCTCGCGGGCCCCCCGGCGCGTTCGCCGGGGCAGCCGCTGGACCAGCCGTAGCTTCGGTCATGAAAGACTTCATCCATCGCGTTCTTAGCCGGCGCGAAGAGAAACGCCTTGGGGGAGTTTCATCGCTGCCTCGACGGCCTACGAAGAGCTATTGGCGACGGGGGCGACCCTGCGGGCGGACGATTTTTTCAATGCGGGCCAGGGAGATAGAAGCTCGGCCGAGGAGATCTTCGAAGGCGTGTTCTTGGCGGCCAAGGCCGAACACCAAGAGCGGAAGATCCCTCACTTGGGATACATGATGGCCAACATCGCCTTCGACGACACTCTTGACGCGGGCGTTGCGAACTGGGCGATTGTCACGGCGGAGAGCCTGACGTGGACTCAGTTTGTGTTGCTCTCGGCGATTGGGCGCAAGGACGAGTTCGAGCTGCCGGACGGTGACTACGGGAAGCCGGATGTCGAGCTGGAACGAGTGGAGTGTGCACAACCAACTTGCCGACTTAGGGGTACAAAACGCGAGATGGTCGGTGCGCCGCCACGAAAGACTGACAGATTGAGCTGCCCATCTTCAACTACGCCATATGCGAGCTCGAACTGCGGCACGCTGGCTTGCTCTGTATGAGCTTCTGTGGCTGGACCGAGTGCCGACGATTGACGTCGCTGGAGTCATCTCCTCCCTCGCGGTCGCGGCCGATACTGCAGTCGCCGTTCCGACAAGTTGATCAGACGCGGTGACAGACGCGCTCTGCCTCTGAAAGCACTCGCTCCATCCGCGGTCAGCCGTGCACCGGACGGGATCCGCGTCGACGCCAGCACTGAGGAACTCCCTTGCCCCAGGATGTCGCGAACGCAACTGGACAAGGTCAGCTATCGCCTCTCGCGCATCGTGTGGCGTCGATTCCGACTTGAGCCTGTACGTCTTCGGGGAAGTCCGTGTATTCCAGTGGCCGGGAGAAGTGGGGACTTTGAACCGGTCTCCCCCTCTGGGAGAGGGGGCTCATGAGCCTTTCCAGGTCACTGAGCGACAGAGGACGGATGGACGCCGCGCCTCCATCGGCATATCGCATTCGGGTACGGCCCAGAGGTTTGCAGTTGGTCGGCGATAGAATAAGACGAGGCCCAGATCGCGATCCGACTTAATTGATGAGGTCGTTTCAAACCAGCGCCTACGATCGGTAGTTCGTCTCAAGGTAGGTCAGTGATGGCCCCTTCGAGGTCGAAGAGCGGCGTCGTCGGATCCCGAAGGCGATGCCTGCCTGGCCAGTCACGGCAGTCAAGCCGTGCTTGGCAGAGTTGTACATGGCCGCTTCATCCTGCACGCGGATAGCGCAGTTGATGACGAGGCGCTGGAGCGCCACCACCGATTCCTTGCCAGCGTGCAGTCTCGTAGCCGACCGGGGCCCGGTTCCAGGCCGGAGCGTCGTAGAACACGGCAGCCAGACTGTCCAGTGTTTCCGGACTCTTCGAACGACTACGAAGGTCCGGTCACTTTCTGGTTGAAGCGCACCGGTTTGGCCAACCTGTGACCTCAAGCCAAGGGCACGCGGGCTGACCGTCGAGCGCGAAGAAGAGCCGTAGGAGCGTCTCAGCTGCATGGTCGAAGGCGCGGATTCTCAAGGGCCATGAACTCCTTCACGTCATCCTCATCGAACTGAAACTCGGTTACGGATCGCAATCACGGTGACCCAGCGCGTCAAGCCCGCGTCCATCGCTCGGACCACCTCTGGCGCGTTTGAGGCGGCGAGGAGTGCGCCGCGCAACCGGTGAAGTAGGAAGACGTGCGGCCCACGCTCCTCACCAAAAAGTCGCGGGTTGAGTTCCCGGAATTTCGTCGGGGTGCCGGTAAGGTCCGGAGAGGGCCGCTTCTGCTGGACCCGCGTACTGCCACAGACACGAGCATCACACCTATGACCGACGGTCCGTCGAAGTGTGGCGGTGCGGGGCCTTGTCGTCGAGGCTGATCCGGCCGCGATCCACGTACGTCTGATCTGGGCGCAATGGGTCACCCGCGGAGGTAGCCTGGAGGAGTCTGTCGTTCGAGGAATCTTCCCCACTGAACGGCGGTCCTCGATCACCCCATTTGGTCGCCATAAACTCGCCATCAAACCCCGCCAACCAACGCCACACATTGATGGCTGGCGGTTCGATCATGGCCGTTTGGCGTAAATGTGGGAACCGGAAGGCAGTCGGTGCCTATCGCCCTACCTCTTGGTTGTGGGTTCGAGTCCCACGGGGCCTACCGATGTCGAATTTCCCGTAGCACCCTTCGTGACCTCGTGAAGTCAGCGTCGGGTCAGCCGACGTCGGTCGCGTGGTGACGCAGTAGGTCACGGGGCAACTCGCCTGCCACACGTGGCACGAGTCAGCGTGGAGAGGCTGATGGTGTTCGCCAGAGCCCGGTACCCGGCGGGTGAGAAGTGCAGGTGGTCTCCCCCGTCGAACCGGGGCTTGATCCGGCTGGTCCTGCGGGGGTCCTGCACGGCCGTGGCGAAGTCGATGACGCCGTCGGAGAGGTCCTGAGTGCGGATCCACCGGTTCACCTCGCGCCGGAGGTCGTTGGCAGAGCTGTTGCCGTACGTCGGGACGAGCATGCCGCCCGACGGTGCGATGGTGCCCAAGGAGATTCGGAGGCCGGCCAGATGGGTTCGCTGGATCAGTCGGCGGTACCCGCGGATCAGCTGCTCGGCGGTGACGCCGCCCTCCAGGCTGTCGATCGCGGGGAGGTCGTTCATGCCGGCGTGTCCCTGCCCGATGTCGTTGATGCCCTAGAGCACGATCACATGGGTCGCCCCGGCCTGGGCGAGTGCATCCATGCGGTAGCGCTTGAGCGCACTGGGCCCACCCTGAGACTGCAGGCCCGTCGGCGAGCACGCGGTTGCCTCCGATGCCCGCGTTGAGCACCGAGAGCGGCATCCCGGACGGTTCAACCGACGCTGCAGGAAGTCTGGGTACCGCACGTCCTGGTTCACCGTTGCCAGGTCTTCGCTGACCACGTTCGGCTGACCCTGGAAGCCGTCGGTGATCGAGTCGCCGAACGTGACACGGTGCCGTGGTTCGCGGTGCCCGCACGTCGATGCCGGCCAGGAAGTACCACCCGCTCGAGGCGCCGTTGACCTCCGAGGTCTCGGTGAACGCATCGCCACCCACGTCGGCGGCGTGGTCGCCGGACCCTGCTGGCGTCAGGTCGCTCGCTGGCGGGTGATGTAGTGCTCGGTCGGCGCCGGGACGACGTCCGGCACGACCACGGTGACGGCCACCGGCGAGAACGCCCGGATCGGGGCCGGACGGCGTCGCTGAGGACGTCCGCGCCGGCCGGGACGGTGACGGTCGACCGGCCGTTGAACCTCACTGGGCGCAGGGTGCCCTCGACCACCGACGCACCGTCGCGCTGCCTTGCGATCGTGACGGGTCCCAGGGTGACGGGGGCACTGCCGAACCGGTTGGACAGGCGGATGCGTACGCGGCCCCCGGTGAGGTGGGGAGTCACGATCATGCGCACGCTCTGTCGGGCGAGGAGCAGCCGGCTCGCACCGCCGTCGCTCGGCGCCGCAGCCCACGATCCGACCCAGTGTCGGCCGGCACAGCCGGCCTTGGCGAACGGCGCAGACAGCGTCTCTGCGGTTGCGGCTACGGCAGGACTCCATGAGATCGGTCCCGACGCCGGAACGAGCAGCGCCAGGAGCACGAGGAGCGCTGTCGCCATGGCCCGACCACGTCGCGTCATGACGTCGACCCAAGACACGACAGGGGTGACCAGAGGCGTTGCAGAATGACGGGTCGCATGAACATGTAACGCCGTGTCAAACATTGAGTTACACATTTCCGTAACTGGTGGCCACCCCACGCGTTGAGACCGCGTGACGATCTCCAACCATCGCGGTGTCCTGCTCAGCCTCATCAGTCTTGTCATGGGGCTGCTCGCCGTCGCGACCCCGGGGTCGAGTGCCTCGACCGAGGTCAGCGTGGTCGCCGCTCGCGCCGTGCCCGCACGACTGGTCGTCAAGGGCGACGGCATCCGCGCGGTCATCTCGACGCGCCCGTTCCGACTCTCGGTGGTCGACGGCAAGGGTCGGACCGTCGTGAACCAGGTCGAGAACACCCGGCCGGCTCCTTTCGTCGGCACGACCCTCGAGCAGCCGGGCGGCACAGACCCGATCGAGGACCGGGCCTTGTACTCCCCCTTCACGTTCGAGGTGGGCCTGCGGGCCACGACGCAACTGCCGGCCAGCCCCTGGATCGGCGTGCTCATCGGCGCCGGAGGCGGAGGCATCCAGTACTCGCCGCGCGACGTCGTCTCCTACCGCTCGATCGGTAGAGGCGGCCTGCAAGCTGAGCGTTGCCGACCAACGACCCCCTCGGTCGTCAGCTCGTGGTGCGGGTGCTTGACGCACAACGGGGAAACCTGTCCGTCTCGATGCGCGTGACCCCCGACGCGGGAGTCTCCGCCGTCTCGACGAGCTTCGCCAGCCCCGCCGGGGAGGCCTTCCACGGGTTCGGTGGACGCCACACCCGCGTCGACCAACGCGGCCGCACCCTGACCGGATGGATCCAGGCGCAGAACCTGTCGGCGGGTCAGCTTCAGCCGGTGGCCGACCAGACGCCTGGCACCAGCGGGGAGGAGTACCTCTTCCCCAACGGACCGAGCGCGGCCTACTACGCACACAACTCTTTATCTCCTCGCGTGGCTACGGCTTCATGCTGGACAACACCGAGCTGAGCCAGTGGCGGATGGCCGACGACCGGCGGGACGCCTGGCAGGTCGACGTGGCGGACACGGGCCTGGACTTCACCCTCGCCGCCGGCGGTGTCCGCCGGCGGTGGGCTCGGTGAGCGCTCGGAACGGACGACACAGGATGCCGCCGGCCTGGGCCCAGGGCACGACCCTGTACCGAGGCGTCAAGGTGCTCAGCGCCGACGCCGACACCCCGGAGTCCTACGCCGCCAAGGTACGCGCCGACCTGCGTCGGATCGACCGCGACGACCTCGACGTCACGTCTACGGGCTGGAGGGGTGGGCGATCCTCGGGCGCCCGGTCCTTCGCGCCTGGTCGAGAGCTCCACCAGCGCGGCATCAAGGTCGTCTTCTACATCCGGTGCTACGTCAGCGCCGACGCCGCCAACACCGAGCCGCCGGAGCTGTTCGTCGAAGCGCTGAGCGCGCGGCTACACCACCACCACGCCCGCGGCGGCTCCCCTATCTCTTCGGCTCGACCTTCATCGCCGGGGTGGCCGCGTTGATCGACTTCACCGACCCCGCCGCCGTGCGCTGGTGGAACGGCCGCGTGCGGAGATGCTCGACCTCGGCGCCGACGGGTTCATGCAGGACTTCGGCGAGCAGGTGCTGGCGGACATGCAGTTCGCCGACGGCTCCACCGGCGAGACGATGCACAACGCCTACCCGACCCTCTACCACCGCACCACCCGTCGGGTCGTCGACGCGCTACGAGCGCGAGCACCCGCGGCGCAAGATCTTCTTCTTCACCCGCGCCGGGTTCTCCGGACGGCCGGGATCGGCCGCCTACGAGGGCGCCAACTTCCCGGGCGACGAGACCACCGACTTCACGTGTCCAGTGGGCTGCCCTCGATCGTTCCCGACATGCTCAACCGAGCCGTCGGCGGCGCTGGGGATTCACCACCGACATCGGTGGCTACTTCGACTACCTGTCCGGCGCCGTCGACCGAGGAGCTCTTCACCCGGTGGCACCAAGCGGCCGCCCTCACGCCGTACTTCCGGGTGCACAACTCGTCGTCGACCGGGGTCAAGATGCCCTGGGACTTCGGTCCCACGGCCCTGGCCCGTTTCCGACGGATGTCTCAGCTGCATGCGCAGGCGCTGCCCTACCTGCGCAGGCTCCAGCGCAGGTCACCCTGCGGACCGGCATCCCTCCGACGCGACCCCTGTGGCTCGCGTTCCCCGACCAGCCGCGCCTCGAGGCCGTCTCGGACCAATGGATGCTCGGGCCCGACGTCCTGGTCGCTCCGGTGCTGCGAGCGGGCGCCCGCACCCGGTCGCTCCTGCTGCCCCGTGGTTGCTGGCGCTACGCACCCACCGGGCGCACGCTCCGCGGTGGCGGCAGAGTCCGCGTTCCGGCCGACCTGGGAACGCTTCCATACTTCACCAGGTGCCAGCGCTCCCCGTTCTGAGCGAGGCTCGCAATCGTCGTGGGCCGCATGTCGGAGGGCTCGCTGATACTGGCGTGATGACTACCTATTCCGGCAAGGAGTTCGAGGGCTCGTCGTTCGAGCAGGCCAGCCTGAAGGGCGCCCGGTTCCGCTACTCCGACCTCAGCGGCGTGACGATGCGCAGCGTCGACGTGGGCGGGCTCGACATCGACAGCCACGACCTCTTCTTCGGCACCCTGATGGTGAACGGGGTCGACGTCGTACCCCTCGTCGAGGCCGAGCTCAACCGACAGTTCCCCGGTCGCGAGCTGCAGAAGTCGCAGACCCCCGACGGGTTGCGCGAGGGGTGGGTCGCGGTTCAGGCCGCGTGGCACGACACCGTGCAGCACACGCCTGCTGAGCTGCGGGACGCGCACGTGGAGGACGAGTGGTCGCTGGCCCAGACCCTGCGGCACCTCGTGCTGGCCACCGACGCCTGGCTGCGCGGCGGCATCCTCCGCATCGAGCAGCCGTTCCACGAGCTCGGCCAGATCTTCACCGGGGCAGCCGGGATGGGCTTCGACATGTCGATCTTCCGGGCGGAGCCGCCGTCGTTCGAGGAGGTCGCTCGAGGTGCGGGCCGAGCGGCAGCAACAGGTGACCGACTTCCTAGCCGGGGTCACCGACGAGCTGCTCGCCGAAGAGCGCGCGAACCCGTGGGGCGGCGGCGACGACTGGCGCCCGAGCGTCGGCGACTGCCTGCGCGTCATCCTCGAGGAGGAGTGGGCGCACCTGCGCTACATCCGCCGCGACCTTGCCGTTCTGGGCTGAGTAGGCCGCTGCCCATGTGGGCGGGTCAGAAGGGTTCGATGGACTGGACCCGCCAGGCATCGTCCACGCGGACGAGCCCGACGAGCACGCGGTTCTGGGAGACGCGCACCGGCGCCTCGGCGTTCTCGAGGGTGGTGCTGGAGACGAGCGCCTGGTCGACGTAGACCAGGCACAGCGCCCGCACGTCGTCGATCGTCGACGAGACCGGCCGCGCGCACGGTGGCGCTGGGTGACGGCCTTCTGGGTGCGCGCCAGCCGGGCGGCGGAGTCTCGGAAGGTACGGCTGAAGTCGGCGCCGAAGTCGTCGGTCATCAGGGCGGTCGCGGCGTCGAGCACCCTCGGCCAGCTTGCGGTAGTCGTAGCCGAGCGCCAGGGGCAGCACCTCGACGGCGACCGCCACCGGGTCGGCGCCGCTGCCGGGCAGCGAGCCGCCGACGTAGGTCTCTCCCGAGGCGGCGAGCACGGGCGGTGGACCGGACGCCGTCGCGGGCTCGTCGTCCCCGATCACCACGTAGGCGGCGCCAACGGCCACGAGGAGGACGCCGAGCAGCACGGCCAGCAGGCGGGGCGGGGTACGCATCAGCCCACCTGCTCGAGCCGGGAGACCAGCCAGCCGTCGTCGGCACGGGTGAGCACGACCCGGGTGCGGTAGCGGACGTCCTCGGTCGGGGCGCCGTCCTGCTCGGTGTGGACGTCGACCGGCACGAGCACCCACACCTCGTCGTCGGCGACGTGCTCGACGGCGGTGCCGATCTCGGGCACGGTCGCGCTGATGGCGAGCAGCTTCTCGGCCACGGTCTCGCGCAGGTCGGCCGACTGCGACTCGTACTGCTCCAGGAAGTCGCCGGTGGCCATCGCGAGCACCCGGTCGATGTCGTCGTCGAGCGTGCGGTGGTCGAGGGTGAAGAAGTTGCGGGCGGCGTCCTGGGCCACCTCGACCGGGACGTCGGCCAGGCCGGCGGGCTCGTCGTCGCGGGTGCGGTCGAGCGCCGCCAGGCCGACGACGACGACAGCCACAGCCAGCGCGGCGACCAGCAGCCAGGCGGCCAGCGCGCGGCGGCGCTCCGTCGGCGTGGACGCCGCTTCGTGCTGACCGGTCACCGGCGGTCCAGGGGCAGCGTCAGCAGCCACTCCAGCCCGGCCAGTCCGGACGGCGGGCGTCGGCACCGCGTGGACCCTCGATCCGCAGCCGTCGTCTGGCCGTCGGTGAGCAGGCCGGTGGACGGGTCGTAGGCCGTCAGGCCGAGGTCGGGGCGCGGCGACGGACCGCTGCCAGCCGCGCTCGAACGCCGGCGTGGTGATGTTCTGCGCGCCGCGGACGTTGGGCGCGATCGGGTCCGTTCGGCGAGGCTGCGCACCGCACCCGCAGGTTGGGCTCCTCGTGCGGCGCCTGACGCCGACCACCGTCGACCGCCCGGCCGTCCGGGTCGTAGCGCCTGGTGCCCTGGTAGCCCTTCGTGCAGGCTTGGTAGGTGAAGACAGCCTGGTCGGCGCCGTTGTCGGGGCCGAGCCCGAGATGGTCGACCTGCTGGGCCAGGTGGAGCGTGTAGATCGGCAGGCCGTCGTCGTCGTAGTGACAGGTGCTCTCCACCGCCTCGCCGGTCTTCGGGTCGTAGTCGTCGCAGAACCGGGCGGAGTTGACCTGGTTCTGGAGGACCCACGGGAACACGGTGAGCGTCTTGCGCAGCGCCGGCACCCGCTCCTGCGCGATGGTCGTGAGCGTCACGAGGTTGCCGAGCAGCACCGGCAGGATCGGCTGGTTGTCGGCGAGCAGGTTGGTCACCTGGGTCGAGGCGCGCAGCCCGGTGTCGTAGAGGCTCACCAGCGTCGGGTCGATCCGACGCAGGGTCGCGATGAGACCGGCGACCTCGCTGGCCGCCTGCTGGGTCGAGGAGCCGAGCTCGGTCTGGGTCGCGAGCACTGTGCGGGCGTCGCGGATCAGCGCGGTGACGTCGCCGATGTTGGCGAGCGAGTCCTCGGCGAGCCGCTGCCCGCCGTCCACGAGCCGTCCGACGCTGGGCCCGAGTCCGTCGAGGGCGGCCTCGCTCTCGGTGAGCAGCGACCTCGAGGTCGTCGAGCGGCACCGACCTGGCCAGCTCGTCGAGGTGGCCGAGCAGGTTCTCCAGGGGCAGCGGGGACGTCGTGTTCTCGAGGCTGATGACGTCGCCGTCCTCGAGCAGCGGGCCGCCGGAGGAGAGTGGAGTCAGCGCCACGTAGCCCTCGCCGATGGCCGACTTGGCCCCGACGGCGCCCCGGACGTCGCGCGGGATGTCGACGTCCTGGTCGATGCGCATGACGACGGTGGTGGCCTGACCGGGGCCGGGTTCGAGCGAGGCGACCCGACCGACCCGGGTGCCGAGCACATCGACGTCGGCGCGGGGGTAGAGCCCGCCGGGGTTGGTCACCTGCATCCGCACCTCGTAGGGCGGGTTGAACACGTCGCCGACCCCGAGGAAGCGGGTGGCGCCGTACCAGACCACGAGCAGGGTGATCAGCGCGAAGACGAACAGCTGGATGCGCACGCGACGGGTGATCACGAAAGACCACCCGTCAGCAGGTCGCCCAGGTCGCGGGCGGGCTCGGTGGCGAAGTGGGCGCCGATCCGCTCCGGGTCGTCGGCGGCGCGACGGCCGAGCAGCCCGCGGCCCGGGCTCAGGCCGAGGTCGGGCAGCTGGAGGTTCGGGAGCAGGTCGAGCAGCTCGTCGAGCGGGAGCTCAGGCAGGTCCGGCAGGTCGAGGGAGTCGACCAGCGGGTTCGCGAGGGCCCCGGGCGGACGGAGCCGGGAAGTCGCCTGCGTGCGCGGCGATCACCTTGTTGAACGAGTCGAGGTCGAACGAGATCGTCGCGAACATGCCGGCGTAGTCGCCCTGGGCGACGTACTTCGTGTAGCTCGGGAAGGGGAAGGTGATGATGCCCTCCAGCGCGAGCGCGAGGCGGTTCTTGCTGCGGGCGAGGTCGTCGAGGATCGGGCCGAGCAGCCGCAGGTCGGCGACGGTGGCCTCCTTGGTGTCGCGGATCAGCGGCAACGCCACCGCCGACAGGTCACCGACCGCGGTCAGGGTGCGCACCAGGCGCGGCCGCTGCCGCTCGAGGACGGCGAGCCCGGCCGGGAGCGAGTCGAGCGCGGTGCCGATCGCCTGGCGCTGGGCGCTCAACGACGACGTCAGTCGGTCGACGGCGTCGAGCGCGGCGACGATGTCGTCGCGGTTGTCGTCGAGCGTGCCGACGCAGGCGGGCGAGTCCGTCGGTGGTCTCGCCCAGGTCGGAGTCGCTGAGCGCTGCCGTGCAGCTCGCGGCTGATGGTGTCGACGTTCGACAGGCCGCCGCCGTTGAGCACGGCCGAGAGCGCGCCGAACACCACCTCGACGTTCGGGACGACGGTGGAGGTCGGCCTCGTCGAGGGTGGCGCCCTGGGCCAGAGTGCCCTCGGCCGACTCGCCCGGCGGCGGGTCGAGCGCGACGAACCGCTCCCCCAGCAGCGAGGTCTCGCGCAGCGTCGCCACCGCGTTGCCGGCGAGCTTCACGTCGCGCTTGATGCGGCACACCACGGTGGCCTTGAGGTCGTCGCGCAGCTCGATCGAGACTGACGGTGCCGATGACGACGTCGTTGGCCCGACAGGTCTCCTTGGGCACCAGGTTGGTGACGTCGTCGAAGACCATCGGTGACCTCGTAGCCGTCGCCCCCCACTCCGCCGGGCAGCGGCAGGCTGGAGGCACCGCGGTAGTCGCAGCCGGTCAGCACCAGGCACGCCGCGCGACCAGCACGGCAGCGCCGCCGTCACGAGCGCGCGGGCCCTCATCGGGTGCTCCCCGTGGCTCGGGCCAGCTCGCGCTGGCTGGGGTTCAGCAGCCCCGGGCCGCCCGGACCGGTGCGGTAGATCTCGACGAGCAGCGCACCGAGGCTCGCCACCGGCGTCCTCCAGCGCCGTGCAGAACGGGCGCCAGCTCGGTGGCCGCGGGCTTCGGGAGCGACGCGCACATGGCGCTCGAAGGTGTACGACAGCTGGGTGTCGAGCTCCTGGAGCGTCGACGGCGTGCAGGTTCTGCGAGCCGGTGCGGCCCGTCGATCGAGGTGCCCTGCGGGTTGGTCGGGTCCCAGTTGCGCGGCACGTAGGTGTTCATCAGGCTGACCAGTCCGACCGGCGCCAGGTCGGTGATCTCCTCGAGCTCGCGCGTGTGGCGGCGCAGGGCGACGCTGACGCTGGTGAGGTCGGCCAGGCTGTCGCGCAGGTTCGTGCGGTTGTCGCGGGCGAAGGTGGCGACGCCGGCCCAGCGCCCGGTCGAGCGTGGTGACGCTGGCGCTCAGCTGCGTCGCCCTGGCCGTTGAGCTCGGTGGCGACGGCCACCAGGTTGCCGACGAGCCGCCGGATCGTCTCGTCGGAGCCGACGAGGCGGCGGTTGAGCCTGGCGAGCTCGGAGGTGGTGCCGTTGATGTCGCCGCTGCTGTCGGCCAGCACGCCGATGGCGTCGGCCAGCTGCGCACCGTGGTGTTGAGCAGCTGGCCGCGGCCGCGCAGGTTGTCGGCGCCGAGGCGATCAGGCCGGACAGCGCGCCGTCCTTGTCGTTCGCGCCGCTGCGGACCGAGCGCCGCCGGCCACCTGGTCGAGCGCCCGGTAGGTGTCGTCGAGCTCGAGCGGGACGCCGGAGCGCTCGATGCCGAGCGTTGCGCCGTCCGCCAGCACCTCGCCGCCGGTGTAGGCCGGCGTGAGCTGCACGAAGCGGTCGCCGACCACCGAGGGCGGCACGATGACCGCGTGCACGTCGGCGGGGATCTTCACGTCGGGGTCGTAGGTCATCGAGACGCGCACCTGGGTGCCCTCGACCTCGATCGACTCGACGGTGCCGACGCGGACGCCGAGCACCTTGACCTGCGCGCCCTCGTAGAGGCTGGTGGTGCTCGGGAACATGACCGTCAGCCCGGGTCGGTCCTCGTCGAGCGAGGGCACCAGGACCGCCAGGCCCGCCAGGACGAGGAGCGCGATGACGCTCGTGACGAGGATCTTCTTCACGGCCGGCTCCGTCCGGAGGTGGCGGGCACGGGAAGCTTGTCCTCGAGCCGCGACGACATGGCCGGACCCAGCGGGAGGCACGGGCGCGTCGCTGTCGTTGGCTGCGCTGTTGAGGGCGCTGAGCAGCGGGTCGAGCAGTCCGCGCAGCGGGTCGGTCGAGTCGTTGGTGCTGCACAGGGCGAATCCGCGCGGGAACTTCAACGAGGCGTCGAACCACCGTCCCGTGCCGCCGACGTTGGTGAACTCACGGGCGTAAGGGGCTGCGTAGGTCAGAGAGACGTCTCCAGGTTGCGCTCGTTGCTGCGGAGCACGCGAGTCACGGTGCGGAGGTCGCGCAGGGCCGGGCGCAAGCGCGGCCTCGTTGTCGCCGACCAGGCCCTCGAGCTCGCGGGCGAGGTTGCCGGTCTCGCGGATCACCGCACGGATCACGTCACGCGCGGTCGTTCAGGGTCTCGAGCACCTCGCTGGACGCCGTGAGCAGCTCGGCCAGCTCGTCGTCGCGGTCGGCCACGACGCCGGTGACCCGGTCGGCACGGTCGAAGAGCTCGGCGATCTCGTCGTCGCGGCTGGTGACGGTGCGGGCGAGGCGGCTCAGCCCGTCGAGCGCGCCGTCCATCTCCGGGGCGGTCTTGCGCAGGGTGGCGCTGAGGGAGTCGAGCGCCTCGGCGACCTGGTCGGTGTCGGTGCGCGCGGTCTGCTCCGCGAGCTGGTTGAACGCCGGCACGATGTTGACCGGGGTGCGGGTGCGGTCGAGCGGGATCGTGCGCGCCGTCGCTCAGCTCGTCGTCGCCGGCCGAGGTGACGCTCAGGTAGTGCTGACCCAGCAGGGTCTTGACCTCGATGCCGGCTTCGCTGCGATCACCCAGTCGGGCGTCGCTGACCGTGAACTCGACGACCACCGTGTCGCCGTCGAGGCGCGAGGTCGGTGACCTTGCCGACCTTGACCCCCGCGATGCGCACCTCCTCGCCCGGCGACCAGGCCGGCGGCGTCGGTGAAGGCCGCGCGGTAGGTCGTGCTGTGGTCGACGAACGGCAGCCGCTGCCAGCTGGCCGTCGAGCGGCGAGCACGGCGGCGATCAGCACCAGGCCGACAACCGCGATCGGCACCGGGTCGCGCTCGGTGAAGGAGGTGCGGCGTCGGCTCATCGCTCCTCCTCCCTCGGTGCGGCGGCGTCGGTCAGAGCGCAGACCGAGTTCCGCTCGTTCGCCGAGATGCCGGGCGTGCCCAGGTAGAGGTCGTCGCCGAGCAGCCGCACCCGCACCTCGGCGCCGCAGACGTAGAAGTTGAACCACGAGCCGTAGGAGCCGGTGCGCGCCATCAGCCTCAGCTTGCGCGGGATCTCCCGCAGCGAGGCGGCCAGCACGTCGCGGTCGACACCGAGCACGCGCATCACGTGCTGAAGACCCTGGACCGTGGACTTGAGCGGCGGGCGGACGTCGTGGATCAGGCCGGTGGTGCCCTCGAGTAGATCGGCGAGACGAGGTAGCTCGACCGAGATGGTGTCGCGGTCGGACGACAATCCGACCATCAGGTCGCGGAACTGCACGATCAGCGCAGTCAGCTCGTCGTCGCGGACGTCGAGCGTGGTGAGGACGTCGTTCAGGTTGCCGACGACGTCGCCGATCACGACGTCCTTGTCCGCCAAGGTCGAGGTCAGCGACGCGGTGTCCTTCAACAGGCCGGCGATGCTGGCCGCCTCGCCCTGGAAGGCACGAACGATCTGATAGCTCAGCTCGTTGGTCTGGTCGGGTTCCAGCGCCCGCAGCAGCGGCTGGAAGCCGTTGAAGAGCTCGGTGAGGTTCAGGGCCGGCGTGGTCTGGGCGACCGGGAAGATGGTGCCGTCGTCAGCCGGGTCGCCGCCCGGCTTCTCCTCGATCGCCAGGTAGCGCTGGCCGACGATGTTCTCGTAGCGCAGCTCGAGGTGGGCGTCGGTGAAGACCGGCACGTCCGCGCGCACCTCGAAGGTCACCTGCGCCTCGTGCCCACCACCATCAGCCGCGGCGACCTCGACGAGCTCGACCTCGGTGACCCGGCCGACCTCGATGCCCGAGAGCCGCACCCGGTCGCCGTGCAGCACGCCGGTCGCGTCGGTGAAGCGGCCCTGCAGGGTGCGGGTGTCGGAGAACGAGATGTTGCCGATCAGGGTGGCGAGGAGCCCGATGAGCAGCACGGTGACGGCGGTGAAGACCGCCATCTTGTAGGCCGACGACGGGATGTGGGAACGGCGTCCGACGTTGGTAGGTGGTTGCATGCTCACCGCAGCACCACCTCTCCCTGGGTCAGCGGCATCATCAGCAGCGCGGCGTAGCCCGGCACGTCGGGGAGATCGACACCCAGCGCCTCGGCCGCGATCGCCCGGGCCAGACACGTCACGGGCCAGCACGTCACGGGCCGGGGTCTCGCCGACGTCGAGGTCTCCTCGTCGCCGCGCCGACTGTCAAAGGTCTGTGCGTAGGGCTGCTGGGAGTAGGGCAACGGCGTCTGACCGAGCGATCGGTCACCCGCTTGGGCAGCACCGGACAGTGCGGCGCGAAGCTCGGCACCGAGGGGGGCAGGTTCTTCAGGTTGCTGTCAGCTCGCGGGTCGTCGGGCAGGTCGTCAGGGTAGGTGTAGGGGTCCTGGTCGACGACCATGTCGATGGTCAGCCCGATGTAGGGGCCGCGAACGCCGGAGGCGAGGTTGGCCAGCTTGTTGCCGGCCTCGAGAGCCCTGAGCACGCAGGGCACCACGCCGGAGTAGCGCTCAAGCACCTCGAGCACCGGACGGGCCCGGCCCGAGAGCCTGACCAGGTCGTCACGGTTCGTGGCGAGCACGTCGCCGGTCGTGGCGCGCGGTGCGAGTGACCGAGTCGAGCAGAGCCGCCAGGTCGGCCTCGTGGGGCACCAGGTTCTCGTTCGAGATGGCGGCGGCGTCCTCGAGCGCACGGACGAAGTCGGGGCCTGCCTCGGTGTAGACATCGGCGGTGGTGGCCAGCAGGCCGATGTCGGCGACCAGGTCGTCGTAGGACGGCGCCAGCTCCCCCAGCAGGGTGTCGGTGGTGCGCAGAGCCTCGGCGATGTCGGCCCCGCGCCCGTCGAGCACGTCGGCGAGCGAGCTCAGCACGGCCGAGACCCGCTCGGGCTCGAGCGCCTCCAGCACCGGAACGAGCGTGTCGAAGATCTGGCCGAGCTCGACGGCGGTGCTCGACTGCGTGATCGTGTCGCCGTCGCTCAGCGCCGGCGCACCGTCGGCCGGCCCGGTCGCTGAGCGCAGGTCGACGAACTTGTCGCCGAAGAGCGTCTTCGGCACGACCATCGCGTCGACGTCGGAGGGGATCTGGTCGATGAGATCGGGATCGAGGGCGAGCTTCACGGTGGCCTCGGTGCCGGTGGTGCGCACCTCGCGCACCTCCCCCACGATCAGCCCCTGGAACTTCACGTCCGACTGCGGCCGTAGGCCGAGGCCGGCCTGGGTGGTGTGCAGCTCGACGTCGGCGCTGCTCTGCCAGGGCAGTGCGTCGCGGTAGGTGGCGATGCTCGCGGCCACCAGCAGGGCGACGACGACGATGTAGCCGAGGCCCAGAACTGGTCGGGGCACGCGACCTTTGGGCTGGAGTGCGCTCATCCGGCGATCCGGACCGTCGTCGTGGAGCCCCACAGCGCAAGGCTCATGAAGAAGTCGGAGACGACGATGAGCACCGTCGCCATCCGAACCGCGCGACCCACGGCGACGCCGACACCGGCGGGACCACCAGAGGCGGTGAAGCCGTAGTAGCAGCAGACCAGCGTCAGCACGACGGCGAAGACGAGCACCTTGCCGAACGAGTAGATGATGTCGATCGGTGGCAGGAAGAGCGTGAAGTAGTGGTCGTAGGTGCCGCCGGTGAGGCCGTAGTAGTGGATCGAGACGGCCTGGGTGGCGGCGTAGGTGCCGATCAGGCCGACCAGGTAGAGCGGAATGATCGCGACGAACGCGGCGACGATGCGAGTGCTGACCAGGTAGGGGATCGACGGGATCGCCATCACTTCGACGGCGTCGATCTCCTCGCTGATGCGCATCGCGCCGAGCTGGGCGGTGAAGCCGGCCCCGACCGTGGCGACCAGGGCGTTGGCGGCGACCAGCGGCGCGACCTCGCGGGTGTTGAAGTAGGCCGAGAGGAAACCGACGTACGGCTCGATGCCGACCTGCCGCAGGCCCTGGTAGCCGACCAGACCCACGACGCTGCCGACCGCGAGCACCTCGAAGATGATGATGCCGAGCGTGCCGGCGACCAGCACCATGGCGCCGCGTCCGAGGCTCACCTCGGCGAGCAGGCGCAGCACCTCGCCGCGGTAGCGGGTGACCGCGCGAGGCATGCCGGCCAGGCTGCGTCCGTAGAACGCGACCTGGTCGCCGAGCTCGGTGAGACCGGCGGTCACCGATCGCGCGGCGCGCTGCGGCGCGGTGCGGGTCTGGGTCAGCAGGGCCATCGTCAGAGCCCCTTCGGCGGGACGATCTGGAAGTAGACGGCGGTGATGATCGTGTTGGCGATGAAGAGCAGCACGAACGAGACCACGACCGACTGGTTCACCCCGTCGCCGACGCCCTGGGGGCCGCCCTTGGCGTTGACGCCCTGGTAGGCGGCGACGATGCCGGCGATCAACCCGAAGATGAAGGCCTTGAGCTCACCGACCCACAGGTCGGGCAGCTGGGCGAGCGCGGTGAACGCGTTGACGTACGCGCCGGGCGAACCGCCCTGCACGAGCACGTTGAAGCCGTAGGCGCCGCCGGTGCCGACTGCGGTGGCCACGCCGTTGAGCAGGACGGCGACCAGGGCCATGGCGAGCACGCGTGGAACCACCAGCCGTTGGATCGGGCGAGATGCCGAGCACCTCGAGCGCGTCGAGCTCCTCGCGGATCTTGCGCGAGCCGAGGTCGGCGGCCACCGCGGTGCCGGCGGCGCCGGCGACGATGACCACCGTGGCCACCGGTGCGGCTTGCTGGACGATGCCGGTGACGGCGGCCGCGCCGGTGAAGGACGTCGCGCCGAGCTGGTTGAACAGCGAGCCGATCTGCAGCGAGAGCACAGCACCGAACGGGATCGTGATCGCCATCGCCGGCAGCAGGGAGACCCGGGTGACGAACCACGCCTGGTCACTGAGCTCACGCCACTGGAACGGCCTGGCGAACATCGCCCGAAACACCTCCAGCGCGAACGCGAAGAGGCGCCCGACCGGCACCAGCGGCCGGGTGATGCGGGTGCTGACCGCCTGACTCATCCAGACCTCCTGGCGCAGTAGAGGGAGTGCCCGGAGGCACGGGGAGCACTCGTCGTCGTCAGCCGGTCAACGACGCGGTGTGACGCAGGTTACGTTCCGCTCGCCTCATTGGCGATCGGCCAAGAAGCGGTTCAGACCAGCCTGCGGCCGAAGCGTCTGCGCAGCCGCATGTCCTGCAGCAGCAGGCTGAACGGCGCCCGCCGGAACGGCCCGGGCAGGGCCCGCTCGACCCGACCGGCCCGCCGCATCAGCCGGTCGAAGCGACGCTGCTGGTCCGCGTTCCACGGGAGCCCCATGGCCTCGCGGAAGATCGGCGGCAGGAAGCCGGTGGTGACGAAGAGGTTGAACGCCGCTAGGCGGCGCATCGGGCGGTGCAGGTTCTCGAACATGGTCAGCGCGCAGCAGGTAGTCGCGCACCGGCGGGTCGATGCGCACCTCGGCCAGCGACGCGCTCCCAGTACTCGTCGAAGGCGGCCCGGTCGACCGGCCAGCCCTCGGCGGGCATCTGCAGCGTCGTGCCGAAGCCGGGCGCAGTGGGCGTAGAGCGCGTCAGCCTCGGCGTCGCGGCAGCGGGCCGTGCATCTTCTCGATCATGTCGCGGGTGCCGTAGTAGAGGCAGGCCGCGACCCAGGTCTGCAGCCGCGGGTCCATGGCGCGGTAGCGTCACCGGCTCGTCGTCGGTGGAGACGACCTGCGCGTGCTGGCCGTTGACGGCCTTGCGGAACGCCGTGCGGTCCTCGTCGGTGCCGAGCATGGCGACGGCGAGGTAGGTGAACGTCGTGCGTGCCCGCTTGATCGGGTGGAGCATCGCCGAGCCGTCGTGCACCCGGCTGTTCATCACGCCGTAGCCGACACCCGGCCAGCTCAGCTGCATGATCACGTTGGCGGGGCCCGCGAACTGGGGGCCGAACAATCGAGAGATGGCGGCGCATGTCGAAGCCAGCGGGCACGGGGACGTCGCGCGCCACGCGGGCCGGGCTGGCTGGACGTGCGGGGACTCGCGGAGACGCGCGGCGCCAGTCGTGCCGGATGTCGTGGTCATGGATCTCCCGTGGTCGGCAGGTGCTGACGCTGAGGGTAGCCCTCTGTTGGCGCTCTTGCCAACAGAAGTAGCAGCTTCAAATTGGCGGTTGGCCAACATGGGAGACTGCAGCCATGACCGACGTCGCTTCCACCCGGGTCGACGCCCCGGCCGGCCGCCGCAGACTGGCGCCCGACGAGCGGCGCGACCTGATCGTGGACGCCGCCGCGCGACTCTTCGAGCAGCGCCCCTACGCCCAGGTCTCCACCGTCGAGCTCGCCCGCGAGGCCGGCGTCGCCCGCGGGCTGCTCAACCACTACTTCAAGGACAAGCGCGGGCTCTACCTCGAGGTGGTCCGGCGCGCCGTGCTCCTCCCGCTGCTCGAGGGGCTCGCTGCCACCGTGCCGGGCACGCCGCGCCAGCAGCTCGACGCCGCCGTCGGCTGGTTCCTCGACTCGGTCGAGGCGCAGGCCGTCCTCCTACTTCACCGTGCTCGGCAGCGAGGGCGTCGGCGTCGACGACGAGGTGGCCGCGATCCTCGACGAGGCCGACGACCTCGCCGCGCGACGGGTGCTGCAGCTGGTCGGCCTCGACGAGCACGACGACCTCGCCCGGGCGATGGTGCGCTGCTACGGCGGCATGGCCAAGGCGACCGTGCGCGAGTGGGCGCGCCAGCAGACGCTGACCCGCGAGCAGGCGCACGCCTTGCTGCGCGACGTCCTGCTGTTCCTCCGCGACAACGTGCTGGCCCATCCGAACCGTCAGCTGTAGTTCGGGTTGTTGCCCGTCGGGATCGTGATGTTGATCGTCTTGCCCTCGCCCAGGAAGAAGAGCACCGCCAGGCGGAGGAACTCATCCATCGCCCAGTAGCCCTTCGGTGGGGCGGTGGGGCGGTGGGGCGGTGGGGCGGTGGGGCGGTGGGGCGGCGGTGCGGTCGGTGATCGATGACGACGACAACCTGCGCCGGGTCGCGCTCACCGGCCTGGTGCCGATGCTGGCGCTGACTCCGACACCGGCCGTCGAGTAGCCGCCACGCCCACGTTCGCCGAGTCCCCCGTTCGTCGAGAAGCACACGGCAACCCCCACATTCGTCGAGTAGCCGCCGAGGAACAGGGGGGCATATCGAGACGCTCGTAGGCCGAGAATCGACGCTGGATGACCACGAGTCATCCACAGCCCTGATGATGCAGAGAGTTGTCCACAACCCCTGTGGTTGAGCGGGATTCTCGCTCAGGACTGTCGGCGCTCGGTGCTTTGATGGAGGCATGAAGGACGACGGCAGCAGCACCGATCGGGGTCACCCGATCGCGCTGCCGTGACCGCGTGCCTGCGCCGAGATCTCACGCGATCACCGAGAGGCGATGTGGTCACTGAACGCCGGCCGAGACCCGCGACCTCGTTGGTCGAGCTGACCCGCGCTGCACGCCCGGTGGCCGAGCTCGAAGCCCGCGTGATGACCCATGCCGATGACGTCGAGGCTGGCGTATCGACCGGTGCGACGTCGACCGCGACGTGGCTGGCGCACGCCACGAAGCTCACCCGGCCAGGTGCGGCCCGGAAAGCGTCGCTCGCGAAAGCACTCGACTGCATCCGATGACCCGGGAGGCGCTCGGTCGTGGTGACGTCCACGTCGAGCAGGCCTCGGTGATCGTCCATGCGGTGGAGCAGCTGCCCGAGGATCCCGCGGTGCGGGAGCAGTGCGAGAAGCACCTCGTCGCCCTCGCGGAGCATCACGACGCGAGAGAGTTGAAGATCCTCGGTCGTCGGGTGCTGGAGGTGGTCGACCCCGATCTGGCCGACGCCCACGAAGCAGCGTTGTTGGCTGATGAGGAGGCGAAGGCCGAGAAGGCGATGTCGTTCAAGATGCACGACGACGGCCACGGCCAGGTCCACGGCCGCTTCACCCTGCCCGCCGCAACCGGTGCGATCTTGAAAGCAGCACTGCTGGCGAACGCCGCCCCCAAGCACGTCCGCGCGAAGGAGGGCGCTGGTGCGTTCCACTTCGAGCAGCCCACCCCGCAGAAGATGGGCAGGGCGTTCAAGGAGTACATCGAGCGCTACCCCACCGACCGACTCCCCAACGCCGGTGGCCTCAACGCGACCGTGGTCGTCACGATGACCCTTGAAACGCTGTTAGGCGACCTGAAAGCAGCATCGTTGAGCACCGGGGACAAGATCAGCGCTGGTGAAGCGCGCCGGATGGCGTGCGAGGCAGGCATCGTGCCCGCCGTCCTCGACGGCAAGTCACACGTGCTCGACCTGGGCCGCAAGCGTCGCTTCCACACCCCAGCCCAACGCCTAGCGATCGGCCTGGAGCAGAAGCACTGCCAACACCCCGGATGCGCAACGCCGGCCGCAGGCTGCCACGTGCACCACGACGATCCATGGGACCCCGGCGGCAACACCGACACCCGCACAGCGCGGCTCCTGTGCCCACGACACCACACGCTGGCCCATCGAGACCCACCCATGCGGACCTAGAGGCGACCTGGACTCGTCGCGCGATCGCGGCCGGCAACACACGCCTGCTGTGCGAGAAGTGTTGGTGTCTACTGCTTGCAAGCGACCAGTTACCCGTTGCCACCGCTTCGGGGTTGGTACGCGCGCGCTTCTGCCGACGAGCGGGCGTCTCAACCAACACGACTCCCTCCCCGCATGTGTGGGAGGCCCACCTCGCTCGCGCTACTGGTCGCTGGACTGGTCGATGACGTAGAACGTGCTGCCGCCGGGCTCGGCGTAGAGGGCGAGGAGACCGCCCGGGATCTCGGCGGGGGCGCTCAGGACGGTGAGCTCAGCAGGCCGCGACGCGTGGAACTCAGTCACGCTGTCGACGGTGAACATGGGGCCGGCGGGCGCATCCGGATCCTGGTCGAGCATCAGCTGGACCCCGCTGCCGGCCAGGGTCACGGCGGCAGTGGTCTCCCCTTCTCGCCAGACCTCGGAGAAGCCGAGCCCGTCGCGGTACAGAGCCAAGGTGGCGCTGAGGTCCGAGAAGGAGGAAGAAGGGGGAAGAGAGCTGGCGCTGACGGCGATACGAGAGTTCGGCGCTCGGTCCTTCGACGAGGTCACGGTCAGTGAGTTGGCAGCCGCCGCTGAGGTCACGACAGGTGCGATCTACCACCACTTCGGGAGCAAGCTTGGGCTGTACGAGTTCGTGCGGGCCGATGTCGAACGACGGCTGCTCGACCGGATCGAGGGTGCTCTCGCTGCCGGCCCGCGCACGGACGGCTCGGTGGAGCAGGCGCTCCTGGTCGGGTTCGACTTCGCCGTGCGGGAGGGGTTACCCCGACTGCTGGGAGCACCGCCAGACGTGGCGGAGCACGACCGGCTCGTCGAGGTGATCGGTAACTCTGTCACCTCGCCGATCCTGGGCCAGGTGCTCGCCGCAGCGTGGCGGGCAACAGTCGCGGCCGTGGCCGACGGCGCGGAACAGGAGATGGCCCGGGCCGCCCTGCAGACACTGAGACTTCGCGTCGAGACATCGCCCACCGATCCGTCGACATCCTCGTCGCTGCAGTAGTCGCCCGCCATCAGTCGCTGCGGCATGTGAGCGCGTTTCTCCTGGCGAGGTGCGCAGCCACTCCGTACCAGTAGCACCCAGTGGGCGTCAGTTCGGCCGGAGGCCCGGGCTGACCCGTCTCTGGCTCCTCGAGGTGTGCCAGTCTTGAGCGAGCCGCTCCTGCCGGGAGGAGTGGCACCGAGAGGGAGTATCAGCAGTGCGATCCGACCACTACGACGACTTCGCCGAGGCCTACGCAGCGACGAACGAGAGCGGGTTGTTCAACGCCCACTACGCGCGGCCGGCGATCATCCGGCTTGCTGGCGACGTCGCCGGTCATCGGGTGCTGGATGGCGGCTGCGGCTCAGGTCCACTGATCGAGGACCTGCGAGCCGGAGGCGCCGTGGTGACGGGCTTCGACTCGAGCCCGGCCATGGTCGACCTCGCACGCAAGCGCCTCGGGGATGATGCCGACCTGCTGGTCGCCGACATCGGCCAGCCGCTGCCGTTCCCTGACGCTGCCTTTGACGACGTCGTCGTCTCGCTGGTGTTGCACTACCTGCGGGACTGGACCGCACCGCTGAGGGAGCTGCGACGTGTGCTGCGACCAGGCGGTCGGCTGCTGCTGGCGGTCAACCACCCACGCATCCTGGAGGCCAGTGACCCCGACGCCGACTACTTCTCCGTCACCCAGTACTCCGACGAGTACGACTTCGGGGATCGGAAGGCGGTATTGACGTTCTGGCATCGGCCTCTGCACGCCATGAGCGACGCCTTCACCGAGGCCGGGTTCCGCATCGCGGTCATCAGCGAGCCACCCTTCTCCCCCGACACCCCACCCGAGCTGCTCCCGCCGGGGATCGGGGAACGCACCGCGTTCATCTGCTTCATCTTCTTCGTGCTCGAGGCGATCTGACGCCCTGCTAGATGTTGGTGGGGATGTGCATGACGGTGCCGCCGTCCATGACGAACTCGGAGCCGGTGGTGAACGACGACTCGTCCGAGGCCAGGAAGACGACGAACGGAGCCACCTCGTCGACCCGCCCGGGGCGGCCGAGCGGGATCGGGATGAGGTCGTCGGGCATCTGGTCGGTGGCGGGCGTGCTGATGCGGCCCGGGTGCAGCGAGTTGCAGCGGATGCCGTGCGGCGCGAGCTCCATCGCTACCGACTTGGTGAGCCCGGTGAGTCCCCACTTGGAGGCGACGTAGCCGTGCGCCCAGGGCGTGCCGCGCAGTCCTTCGATCGAGGACGTGTTGATGATCGATCCGCCTCCGGCAGCGATCATCGCGTCGGCGGAGGCGCGGATGCCGAGGAACGCACCGGTCAGGTTGACGTCCAGCATCTGCTGCCAGAGCTCCTGCTTGTAGCGCTGCAGCTGGCCGCCGTTGAAGATTCCGGCGTTGTTGAAGAGCACGTTGAGCGAGCCGAACTCGGCGACGGTGAAGGCGACGGCGGCCTTCCAGTCGTCGTTGCTGGTGACGTCGAGGTGCACGAAGCGGGCAGCATCGCCGAGCTCCTCGGCCAGGGCCGCGCCCTCGTCGTCGAGCAGGTCACCGATCACGACCTTGGCGCCCTCGGCCACCAGCATCCGGGCACTGGCCCCACCGATGTTGCGTGCGCCGCCGCTGATCAGCGCGACCTTGCCATCCACTCGTCCCATGCGCGGGAAGGTAACACCATTTCTGCCACTGGTAGAACACGTTCTAGTCCGGCACGATGCTCCGCATGACGATTCGAGTCGCCCAGGTCGCCACCGGCAACGCCGGAGCGCTGACGTTGCGCCAGCTCATCACCGACGACAGGTTCGAGCTGGTCGCCGTCAGCACGACGAATCCCGCCAAGGTCGGCCAGGACGCCGGCGAGCTCGCCGGTCTCGCGGTCACCACCGGCATCGCCGCGGTCGCCGACCTGGACGGCGTGATCGCGGCCCAGCCCGACTGCGTCGTCTACTGCGCGATGGGCGACACGCGCCCGGTCGAGGCCACCAACGACGTCCGCAGGCTGCTCGAGGCCGGCATCGACGTGGTCGGCTCGGCGCCCGGCACGCTTGCAGTTCCCCTGGGGAACCATGCCGCAGAAGGTGATCGACAAGGTCGAGGCCTCGGCCCAGGCCGGCCAGGCCAGCGTCTACATCACCGGCGTCGACCCGGGCTTCGCCAGCGACCTGGTTCCCCTCGCCCTGGCCAGCACGTGCCAGCGCGTCGAGCAGATCAAGTGCTACGAGCTGGCTGACTACGCCACCTACGACGGTGCCGAGGTGATGTTCGACCTGATGGGCTTCGGTCACCCGGTCGACAGCACGCCGCTGCTCTTCCTGCCCGGCGTCCTCGGGCTCGCCTGGGGCACCGCGATTCGGATGATGGCGACCGGTCTCGGCATCGAGGTCGACGAGATCGTGGAGCACTGGGAGGCCGAGCCGGCACCTGAGAGCTACGACATCGCGGCCGGCCGGATCGAGAAGGGCACCATCGCCGCCCTGAAGTTCTCGATCAGCGGCATGGTCGCCGGTCACCCGGCGATCGTGGTCGAGCACGTCACGCGCACCCGTGACGACCTGCGCCCCGACTGGGCACGACCCGCGGCCGGTGGCGGCTCCTACCGGGTCGAGATCACCGGTGAGCCCAACTACGTGGTCGACATCGTGCCGAGCAGCGAGCACGGCGACCACAACCACGCGGCCATCGTGGCGGCGTGCGGGCGCATCGTGAACGCGATCCCGGACGTGGTTGCTGCGGCGCCGGGCATCCGCACCACCCTCGAGCTACCGCTGCCGACCGGCCACGGCACCTACGTGGGGCCGGGTCAGCGCGCGGCGTCGACGTAGGCGACGAACCGGTTGAACAACGCTGTCACTGCAGCGACGTCGACCTCGACCGGTGTGGCGGGGCGCATCAGGTCGGCCAGGATTCCTTCCGCGCCGATCGCACCCGCCGAGGCGGCAACACGGGCACACACGGTGGCCGCCTCGCGGACAGCTGTGGGGTCGACGGTCCAGATCGCCTCGAAGCGGCGGTCGGCGTCGGCCAAGCCGTGCTGTCCGGGCAGCTCCCAGGCAGTGAGCGCCACCGGCAGATCGGGTGCGTCACTCACAACGTTCCACTCGCGCAACATCGCATGCCCTTCGGGCAACGAGACCAGACGTACGGCGCCCGCCGGCTCGCCCTCGGATGCGAAGTCGGCGATCGCATAGGTCGAGGACGTCGTTCGAGCGACGTCGCGCCAGCGGGCCTCGGCCGAACGGAAGTTGCGTTCGCTCTGAAAGGCACCGAAGACCAGGGCCCGGCCAGAGCGTGCGCACAACTCGTCCTCGATCGCGTGCGAGAGGCCGAGCAGAGTGGTCTTGCTGAGGCGGTGCGGCATCAGCTGTGGGTGGGTGCGGCGCAGCCGCGCGAAGACCGACGACGCGTCGACCGCCCCGGTCGGATCGTCGGCCGCCTGGGCCTGGGTGATTGCAACGTCGAGGCGGACGCCGTGGGCGCGGCGGCGCACGACGTCCAAGATCGTGGAGACGTGGCGCTGGTCGTAGCGCCGATGTCCACTGGCGCGGCGGTGCGGAACCGGGAAGCCATAGCGGCTCTCCCACACCCGCAGCGTCGCGGCCGAGACCCCCGTCTGCTCGACCAGGTCACCGATGGTGAGCGACCCTGTTGGTGCGTCGGCCTCAGGGGCCTCGATCATCAGGACACCAGTGCCGGGACAGGCGCCTCGCCTATGCCTCGCGCCAGGCCCCACAGCACCGCCTGGGTGCGGCGTTCGACGCCCATCTTGCGGTAGGCGCTGCGGATGTAGGTCTTCACCGAGTTGATGCTCAGGGTCAGGGCGTCGCCGATCTCGCGATTGCTCATGCCAGTGACGATGAGTCCGACGATCTCGCCCTCGCGCGGCGTCAGGCCGACGTCGTCGACCGGGCTCGCAGTCGCGGCGGAGACCTCGGGGAGCGCAGGCGCTTGATCGACAGCCACAGGTGCGGGTTCGGCCTCGAGCCGCCCGCTCACCAGCTTCTCGACGCGCACCACGAGCTGCGAGGCCGTCAGCGACTTCGCGAAGTGGGGGTTCGTGGTCTGCGTGGGCAGGCCGCCCGGGCTGGCCCAGCTGAAGACCGCGGCGCGTGCGTTGCTGGCCTCCTGCAGGTCGCGCAGCAGCGAACGAGCCATGCTGGACTGGTCGACCGGCTCGTAGAGCACGACGTCGATGTCGTCGGGGCGAGCGATGGCGGCGCGGTTGTCGACGACCATGACGCGGTCGGCGAACGGGGCGAGAAGCGAGGTGAGCCCGGCCTGCGCGAGGTCGCTGTCATCGACGAGGGTCACGTGGAGCGGAGATGCGGACATGCCAACCTCCCGAGTGGAGCGATCGTCGAATCTCGACGTCGTGTTGAAGAACTTACGCAGTTCTTCGACATGCCGTCTAGTTACTCACCCCTAAGGACTACAGGCGGGAGACGCCGCTGCGCGGGTCGACGAGCACCTTGGCGTGCTGCTCAGGGTCGCCGAGCGCGGTGAACGCCGCCGCCACGCCATCGAGCCCGACGGTGGCGGTCACCAGGGGCGAGGGGTCGACGTCGCCGTCGGCGAGCAGCCCGAGGGCTTCGCGGAACTCGGCCGGCGTGTAACCGAGCACGAAGCGCAGGTCGATCTCCTTGTTGATGGCGATCGCCGGACGAATCGTGTCGTTGCCCATGCAGACGCCCACGACCACGACCCGGGCGTAGACCGGCGAGGCCGCGATCACCTGGTCGAGGATGCCGGGCACGCCGACGCACTCGAAGACGACCGGCCCAGATGGTCCGGCGCCCAGCTTCTCCGCAGCGCTGAACACCTGGCGCCACGGCAGGAAGGGCACCGCCCGCAGCTTCTCCATCGTGCCGACGGCCAGCTCGAGCAGGCCGGACGCGTCGATGAAGCGGTCGGCGTGCACGTCGTAGGGCGACTCGTGGGCCGGGTCGACCACCACGTCGGCGCCCATCGCCTCGGCGAGCGCACGGCGTCCAGGGGAGAAGTCACTGGCCACGACCCGGCGCACGCCGGCGGCCTTGAGCATGGCGATGACACCGAGACCGATCGGACCACACCCGATCACGATGGCCACCTGCCCCTTGGCGACGTCGCCGCGCCGCACGCGCGTGCAGCGCGACGGCCATCGGCTCGGTGAGCGCCGCGGTGGTCGGCGCGAGCCCGTTGGGCACCGCGAAGGTCAGGGCGTCCTGCACGAGCACCTGCTCGGCGTACCCGCCAGGCGCCTTGGGCGTGAGGCCGGTCAGGTGCACGGCACCGGCCGCGCGCACGATGGGCATCGCGACCACGAGGGTGCCGATGCGCCACTTGCTGCTGCCCTTGCCGATCTCGGCGACCTCGCCGCAGAACTCGTGGCCCAGCACGACGGCGTCCTTCGGGCGCATCAGGTCGTGGTAGCCGGACGCCGACGCCGCGTCGGCCACCTCGTCGGCGTGGTGGCGGGCGTGCAGGTCGGAGCCGCAGATGCCGCACGCGAGCACCGACAGCACGAGCTGGCCGCGGTCGGGGGTCGGCGCGTCGACGTCGCGGACCTCGAGCTCGCCGCTCTGGCAGACGACGGCCTTCATCAACCGGCCGAACTGGCTGAAGATGGTCTCGGGCAGCTCGAAGAGCGGGGCCTTGTTCAGCTCTGCGCGTGCGAGCGTGGTGAGGTGCGCCTCGTCGGGGCCGTCGAAGATCCGCATCGCGCGGTGCCAGCCGTAGAGCGAGGAGAGCACGTCGCGTCACTGATGCCGGCGGCGCCGTGCAGCTGGATCGCGCGGTCGATCACCGAGCACACGGCTCGCGGCACTGCGATCTTGGCGGCCGCGATCAGGTGTCGCGCCCCCTTGTTGCCCTCGGTGTCGACGACGTGCGCCGCGTGGTGGCACAGCGCGCGAGCCTGGTCGAGCTCGACGCGGGACTCCGCGATCCGTTCGCGCACCGCGCTCTGCTCGGCGAGAGGGCCACCGAAGGCGCGGCGCTGCTGGGAGCGCGACGACCATCATCGCCAGCGCCCGCTCACCGGCGCCGAGCGCGCGCATCACGTGGTGGATGCGGCCGGGCCCGAGCCGTGCCTGCGCCGCCGCGAAGCCACCGCCCTCCTCGCCGAGGATGTTGGCGACCGGCACGCGCACGTCGGTGAACTGCACCTCGCAGTGGCCGTGCTGGTCCTGACGGCCGAAGACCGGCTGTGAACGCTGGATCTCGAGGCCGGGCGTGCCCACCGGCACGATCAGCATCGACTGCTGTCGGTGGGTGGCGGCGGCGGGGTCGGTCTTGCCCATCACGATCAGCACCGAGCACCGCGGGTCGGCGGCTCCGGAGATCCACCACTTGCGACCGTTGACGACGTACTCGTCACCGTCGCGCTCGATGCGGGTCTCGATGTTGGTGGCGTCGCTGCTGGCGACGGCTGGCTCGGTCATCGCGAACGCCGACGGATCTCGCCGTTCAGCAGCGGCTCGAGCCACGCCTTCTTCTGGGCGTCGGTGCCGATCAGGTGCAGCAGCTCCATGTTGCCGGTGTCGGGCGCCTGGCAGTTGATCGCCTCGGGCGCCAGCTCGTTGCTCCACCCGGACAGCTCGGCGATCGGGGCGTACTCGAGCTGGGTCAGCCCGCTCTCGGAGGGCAGGAAGAGGTTCCACAGGCCGCGCTCGCGCGCCTTGACCTTCAGCTCCTCGATCACCGGCGGCACCGTGTGGTCGCCCTCGCCGGCCTCGTGGCGGAGGCGCTCGTAGGCCGCCTCGGCCGGGAAGACCTCCTCGCGCATGAACGCCAGCATCGCGTCGTAGTGGCGCCGGGCTGGTCGCTCGGCGCGGGGTAGGCCGGGTACATCGGGGATCCCTGCTGGTCGGCGCGCTGAATTGCGGCGTCGGTGGGCGTGGTGGGGGCGCGGCGGTCGGAGTCGTCACTATGTCAGGCGCCGCGACGGTTGAGCAGCGTCGTCCGGCAGTCATCTGAACAGCCCCCGACGCCCAATCGCGAGGGGTAGGTTGCGGCCCATGCCTTCGCGTGAGCCCGGCGACGCCGAAGACCCAGCAGCGGTGCTGCTGAGCGATGGCAGGATCACCTCGAGGCGGCAACGACGGCTCCGCGCCGACCGCCGACCGTCCCCGGGCACGCCGTCCCACCGACGCCCGCGACCTGACGTCGGCCCCTACCGCCCGCGGACAGGTCGACCGACGCCGTGTCTACGGCCCGTGAGGTGCGCGAGGCGTTCGGGTTGACCACCGACGAGAACGTCGAGATCGGCATCGAGACTGGCACCGAGTCTGGCATCGAGGCTGGGGGTGAGATCGGCGAGGCCGACGGAACTGCCGGCTGCGCCGCCCGGCCCACCCGGCCCGCCCGTCCCCTCACGCCGCAGCCGGGTGACCGCGCCCGAGGAGGGGCTCTCGACCGACGTCCACTTCGCGCCCCGGCTCGGCAGCCGACGGATCGTCGGGCTGCTGCTGATCGTCTGCCTGGTCGCCACCGGCGGCGCCGGGTACGTCGCCTACGACGAGCCGCGCACGTTCTCGGTCGGCATCGCCGGCACGCTGCTCTTCGTGACGTTGGTGCTCTACGCGGTACGCGCCGGCTCGTCGCCGACCCGGCTCACGATCCACGCCGGCCAGCTGGAGGTGGTGCGCGGCAGCAAGCGCGAGATCTTCGACCTGACCAGCCGCTACACGCGGTGGAGGTGGTGGGACGCCCCGGGCGGCGCGGCTGGAAAGTCCTGCTGGGGCGATTCGGTCGCGACCCGCTGGTGATCGACTCCTCGGTCGTCGACCCCGGCGCGTTCACCGAGGCGCTGGAGCGGTTCCGCCCCCCAGACGATCACTGAGACGATCAGTGACGTCGATCCAGTAGCGCCGCAAGGGGCGGACGTCCTCGAGCACACCACCGGCGGCTTCGATCGTGCGGCGCGATCCCTCGTTGGCGTCGTCGCAGGTCACGAGCACGCGCTCGACGCCGAGCCCCGCGATGTGGTCGAGCCCGAGCTGGAGCGCACGCGTCGCGTGGCCCTCGCGGCGGCGCGAGGGCCGCACCGAGAAGCCGACGTGGCCGCCCTCGGCGAGCAGAAGCTCGTTAAGGTGGTGACGCACGGCGATGAACCCGACCAGCTACCGGGCGGCGCCGGCTCGCCGTCCACGATCCAGAAGTAGCTGCAGGGAATGCGACCCTCCGGCACCGACTCATGTTCGCGCCGACTCAGCACGTCGACCAGGTGCGTGCAGGCCGCGAGCGTCGTCGAGCCCCGGTGCTCCTCGTCGACCTCCCACGAGCCAGAGCCGTGGGAGGCTGCTCCGGGCCGAACTCGAGCACGGCCTCGGCCCACGAGCGGTGGAGCCGGACGTCGGGGCGCACCAGCGCGGTCACGCCGTCCAGAATAGGAACCTGTTCTAGGATCGCGGAATGACCGACATCTCCGGCGGGTTCGTCCGTGACGAGGCGACGCCCGAGGAGATCGAGCGTCAGGTCGCGCTGTACGCGCCCTTCACCCAGGCCGTGCGCGAGCTGGTCGACGCCACGATCCGCACCACGGTCGACGACGACGAGATCCGCGCGGTGCAGGCCGCGGTGGAGGCGTTGGTCGCCCGCCTGCGCACCAGCCAGATCCCGGGCTCGTTCGGCGTGAAGTACAGCACCGAGGGTCGCGGACGTTCGTGGGGCAACGCCGTCGTGGGGTTGCGCAACCCGGTGGCGCCGCGGCTTGTCGTCGAGCACGACGAGAG
>CAWAGM010000020.1:0-92106 GCA_963781575.1 uncultured Actinomycetota bacterium
GGATCGGGGCGGCTGCGTGAGCTCTCGTAGACACTGGCCATCAGGCCCGTCCGGGAGTCGCTCGCGCAACGAGTCGAACTCTAGGACACGCTCGCGTTCGATGCCAAATCGGGTGGGTGTTGCTCATCAGGGTGCGCTCTGGTGGCGGCGGTATACCGACACCGAGGGGTCTCCGCACACCCAGAAGCGCCACGGAAGGTCTGCCGCCAGTCGCACGCCCACGCGCGGGCCGGAGTCCCAGCGCAGCAGGGGCTGGCCGAGCTCGAGCGTGACTTCGTTTCCTGGCCGAGTTGCAAACCGTCGTGCTCCAGGGTGATGTCGAGGGCCCGGCACAACCGAGCGGGCCCCCGCGCCAAATCCCGGTCAGAGCTACCGGACCGACGGGCTCGCGCCACCGCCAGCCCGTCGACGACCTCGCCTGCTCGGACGAGAACTGCCCCGGCAGACCCTTCACCTCCGACGACGACGTTGGCGCACACGTGCATCCCGTACGTGAAGTAGCAGTACAGGTGGCCGGCGGCCGCGAACATCGTGCTGTTGCGTGGGGTCTGCCCCCTGGCCGCGTGCGACGCAGGATCGTCCGCGCCCGCGTAGGCCTCGACCTCCGTGATCCGGAGGGCTACGTCGCGATGACGAAGCACCGCACCGAGGAGCCGGGGAGCCACCTCGTGGGGCTCGCCTACCAGGTCAGGCCAGTCGTGCACGGAGCGACGTCACGTGCGCAGAGACTTCGGCCAGCTGCTCCGAAACACGGACAGGGCTGGTGCCCCCGCGGCCATCCCGCGCGGCCACCGAGCCCTGGACGGTGAGAACCGATCGCACCTCTGCCGTCAGGTGAGGAGAGATCTCGGCGAACTGTTCGTCAGTGAGCTCGTGGAGCTCGATGTCCAGCTCCTCGCAGCGCTGCACGCACGCTCCGGCGACCTCGTGGGCGACACGGAAGGGAACACCCTCACGGACCAGCCACTCGGCGATGTCGGTGGCCAGCGAGAACCCCTGGGGCGCTAGCTCCGCCATCCGGTCGACGTCGAACTCGAGGGTTGCGACCATGCCAGTGAAAGCGGGCAGCAACACCTCCAAGGTGTCGACGGAGTCGAAGACGGGCTCCTTGTCCTCCTGGAGGTCGCGGTTGTAGGCGAGCGGCAGCGCCTTGAGCGTGGCCAGGAGTCCCGTCAGGTTGCCAATCAGGCGGCCGGCCTTTCCACGCGCCAGCTCGGCGATGTCGGGGTTCTTCTTCTGCGGCATGATGCTCGACCCGGTCGACCAGGAGTCGTGCAGCCGGACGAACCCGAACTCGCGCGTCGACCAGAAGATGACCTCCTCGGCGATCCGAGAGACGTCGACGCCGACCTGTGCGCACACGAAGGCGAACTCCGCCACGAAGTCGCGCGCCGAGGTGCCGTCGATGGAGTTGGCGGTCGAGCCGGTGAAGCCGAGCTCGGCTGCCACCAGGGTCGGGTCGAGACCCAGGGTCTGGCCGGCGAGTGCACCCGAACCATAGGGCGAGCTGTCGGCGACGCGGGCGTCCCAGTCGAGGAACCGCTGGACGTCACGGAGCAGGGGGTGTGCATGCGCGAGCAGGTGGTGCGCGAGCAGGACCGGTTGGGCGTGCTGCAGGTGGGTGCGGCCGGGCATCACGGCGTCACCGTGCGAGGCTGCCTGCGCGACGAGGGCATCGACCAGGTCGAGCAGAGCCGCGCTGACCGAGCGAGCGTGGTCGCGCAGGTACATGCGGAACAGGGTGGCGATCTGGTCGTTGCGGCTGCGTCCGGCGCGCAGGCGACCACCCACGTCAGGCCCTACCTCGACGAGCAGCAGCCGCTCAAGAGCACCGTGAACGTCCTCGTCGGACGGGTCGGGGTGCAGCTCGCCCGCGGCGTACCGCTCCCCCAGCGCAGACAGCCCTCGAAGGAGCTCGGTGTGGTCGGCGTCCGTGAGCAAACCCGACCGGTGCAGCGCGTTGGCGTGCGCTCGCGAGCCGGCAACGTCGTAGGGAGTCAGCCGCCAGTCGAAGTGGGTGGAGCGCGAGAGCGCCTCGAGCTCGGGTGAGGGTCCGCCGGCGAATCGGCCGCCCCAGAGCTTGCCCTCGTTGGTGCTGCTCACGTCAGTCCTTCCGTTGCGCTGACCGCCACCACTGCGGCGCGCAGGATGTCGGGGAGGTGGGGGACGACGGCCGTGCCGTCGGTTTCGAGGTCGTCGGGCAGCCACCAGCGCGCCGCGAGGACGTTGCCGATCTCCGCTGTCTCGAGGTGCTCGAAGCTCACGACGACGTCGCGCGGCAGACGCAGCGGGAAGAAGGTCGAGTCGAACGAGTAGCGTGACGTCGTCCCAGGAGAACTCGCCCGAGTCGCTGTGGAAGGCCGGCCCGAGCTCGTCGGGGGCGACCACGATGCCGGTTTCCTCGTGCATCTCGCGCACGGCGGCCTCGACGAGGGCCTCCCCCGGCTCGACAGCGCCGCCGATGGTGCCCCAGCGCAGGATGCCGGGGGCCGAGGGATCCTGGTCCTGCAGGAGCAGGACCTCCCCCGCGTCGTTGACCGGCACCACCCGAGCGGTGACCCGATGCGTGTGCTGCCATCAGTCGGTGCCGAACTCCATGGCCGCAGCGTCCAGCGCCTCGTCGTCGATGTCGCCCGGCGCCGGGGGGTTGTCGGTGATGCGGTCGGCGCCACCGGCCGGTAGCTCGCCGAACAGGGTGCCGTTCTCGACGAGGACCTGGCCCTGGTCGATGGGCTGGGCAGCGTAGAGCTCGAGCTTGGCGCGGGAGTCGGCGATGTCGAGGTTGCGCATCGTGAGCTGGCCGATGCGGTCGGTCGGACCAAAGGCAGCGTTATCCGTGCGCTCCATCGACAGCTTGTCGGGGTGGTAGGAGAACGCCGGGCCGTCGGTACGCAGCACCGTGTAGTCCTCACCGCGCCGGAGCCGGATGGTGACCTCGCCGGTCACCAGGGATGCGATCCACCGCTGGATGGACTCACGGATCATCAGCGCCTGCGGGTCGAGCCAACGGCCCTCGTACAAGAGCCGGCCGAGCCGGCGTCCCTCCGCGTGGTAGCTGGCGATGGTGTCCTCGTTGTGGATCGCGTTGACCAACCGCTCGTAGGCGATCGACAGCAGCGCCATGCCCGGCGCCTCGTAGATGCCGCGCGACTTGGCCTCGATGATCCGGTTCTCGATCTGGTCGGACATGCCCAGGCCGTGCCGCCCACCGATCGTGTTGGCCGCGTGCACAAGCTCGACCGGGTCACCGAAGACCTTGCCGTCGATGGCCACCGGGCGGCCCTGCTCGAAGCGCAGCGTGACGTCCTCGGCGTCGATCGCGACTGCGGGATCCCAGAACTTGACGCCCATGATCGGCTCGACGGTCTCAAGGGAGACGTCGAGGTGCTCGAGGGTCTTGGCCTCGTGCGTGGCGCCCCAGATGTTGGCGTCGGTGGAGTACGCCTTCTCGGTGGAGTCGCGGTAGGGAAGCCCGCGCTCGACGAGCCACTGGCTCATCTCGGCGCGGCCACCGAGCTCGTGCACGAAGTCGGCGTCGAGCCAGGGCTTGTAGATGCGCAGGTCGGGGTTGGCAAGCAGGCCGTAGCGGTAGAACCGCTCGATGTCGTTGCCCTTGAAGGTGGACCCGTCGCCCCAGATGTCGACGTCGTCGTCATGCATGGCGCGGACCAGCATCGTGCCGGTGACGGCGCGACCCAACGGGGTGGTGTTGAAGTAGGTGCGTCCGGCCGAGCGGATGTGGAAGGCACCACAGGCCAGCGCTGCGAGACCCTCCTCGACCAGCTGGGGCTTGATGTCGACGTGGCGGGCGATCTCGGCGCCGTACTGCAGGGCCCGGTCGGGGACGCTGGCGATGTCGGGCTCGTCGTACTGGCCGATGTCGGCGGTGTAGGTGCACGGGACGGCGCCCTTGGCGCGCATCCAGGCGACGGCGACCGACGTGTCGAGACCGCCGGAGAACGCGATGCCGACGCGCTGACCGACGGGCAACGAGGTGAGGACCTTGCTCACGAGTGATTCCTTATGGGTTGGAACGTGCTGGGTTGGAACGTGCTTGGGTTGGGCGGAACGTCAGATGGCGGGCGCGGGCGACGAGGCTGCCAGCGCCACGAATCGTCGGGCGAGGTCGTCGCCGCCGGACGGGTCACGGCCGATGACGAGAACCGTGTCGTCACCGCCGATGGTGCCGAGGACGTCGGGAAGCTCGGCCCGGTCGAAGGCGGATGCGAGGTACTGCGCGGCGCCCGGCGGGGTGCGGAGGATGATCAGGTTGCCACTCGCCTCGGCACTGACCAGGAGCTCACCGCAGAGCCGGGTCAGTCTGTGCAACGCGGCCGCAGTCTCGCTGGGCGCGCTCATCCGCCGATCGCCGCCCTCGCCCGGCACGGCGTACACCAGGGCGCCGGAAGCGGAGCGGACCTTGAGCGCGTCGAGCTCGACCAGGTCGCGCGAGAGCGTGGCCTGGGTGACCCGGAGGCCCTCGCCGGCGAGCAGGTCGGCGAGCTCGGTCTGGGAGTGGATCTCGTGATGGGTGACCAGCTCGATGATGCGCTGGTGACGGGCGCTCTTGGTGGCGGGGACTCGGTTCATGCCGATTCCTCCAGCAGGAACGCGAGCACGGCCTTCTGCGCGTGACGGCGGTTCTCGGCCTCGTCCCACACGACGCTCTGCGGTCCGTCGATCACCTCGGGCGCGATCTCCTTGCCCCGGTAGGCGGGCAGGCAGTGCATGGCGATCGCGTCGGGCCGGGCGAGGGCCATCAGCTCGGTGGTGAGCGAGTAGGGCGCGAAGACGTGGCCACGGTCGGCCTCCTCGGCCTCCTTGCCCATGGAGATCCAGGTGTCGGTGACGACGACGTCAGCGCCGGCGACCGCCTTCTCGGGCTCGAGGAAGGCGGCGGCAGACCCACCCGTGGCTGCGCCGATCTCGTTGGCCCGGTCGAACATCGCGGCGTCGGGCACGTAGCCCTCCGGTGCGGAGATGCGCACGTGCATGCCGGCGGTCGCGCCGGCCAGCAGCCAGGAGTTGCCCATGTTGCAGGCGCCGTCGCCGACGAACGCGACGGTGAGTCCGGGCAGATCGCCCTTCTGCTCGCGGACGGTGAGCAGGTCAGCGATCAGCTGGCACGGGTGGAAGTCGTCGGTGAGCGCGTTGACGACGGGGACGCCGGCGTGGACCGACATCTGCTCGAGGTCGGACTGGAAGAACGTGCGCCACACGACCACTGACACCTGACGGCCCAGCACCCGGGCGACGTCCTCGACGGACTCGCGGACGCCGATGCCGGCGAGCTTGCCCTCGACGAGCATCGGGTTGCCGCCGAGCTCGGCGATGCCGGCACCGAAGGTGACCTGCGTGCGCAGCGTCGGCTTGTCGAAGATCATCGCCACCGACCGCGGACCCTCGAGCGGGCGGTGGGAGAACGGCGCCAGCTTGAGCTCGGCAGCGAGGTCGAGGACGCGTGCCTGCTCTGCCGGACTGAGGTCGTCGTCGCGCAGGAAGTGGCGGGTCACGACGGTTCCCCGATCGCGTCGTCCAGGATCTGCGGCCACGCGGAGAGGAACGCGTCGACGTCGACGTCGGTCAGCACCAGCGGCGGAGCCAGCCGGATGCGACGGGGGGTGGGGTTGTTGACGATGAAGCCGCGAGCCAGGGCGGCAGCGGTCACGTCGGCGGACGCCTCTGCCGTCAGGTCGAGACCGATCAGGAGACCTTCGCCGCGTACCTCACTGACCCGCGGGTCGGCGAGCAGCCCGTCGCGGAGCTTCTGCCCGACCAGGGTGACCCGCTCGAGCAGGCCCTCGGCCTCGATCGTGCGCACGACGGCGAGCGCGGCGGCGCAGGCGACTGGGTTGCCGCCGAACGTCGTCCCGTGGTTGCCCGGCTGCAGCAGGTCGGCGGCACCGCCCAGCGCGACGCACGCGCCGATCGGGAAGCCGCCCGCCAGGCCCTTCGCCAGCGTGACGACATCCGGGCGTGACCCCGGCTGCGGTGGTGCTCGAGCCAGAGCCCCGTGCGACCCATGCCGCTCTGGATCTCGTCGAGCCAGAGGAGGGCACCGTGCTCGGTGGTGATGCGGCGTGCTTCGGCCAGGTAGTCGGCAGGAGGGACGACGACGCCGGCCTCGCCCTGGATCGGCTCGAGCAGCACGGCCGCTGTTTCATCGGTGACCGCGGCGGTTAGCGCCTCGGCGTCACCGAACGGCACGAAGGTGACGTGGCCCGGGAGCGGCTCGAACGGGGCTCGGTAGGCCTCCTTCGAGGTCAGCGCGAGAGCGCCCATGCTGCGGCCGTGGAAGCCACCCTCGGCGACCACGACGTGCGTGCGGCCGGTGCGCCGGGTGAGCTTGAACCCGGCCTCGACCGCCTCGGTGCCCGAGTTGGTGAAGAACACCTTGCCGGGGCCGGCGTCGACCAGGGCGAGCAACCGCTCGGCGAGCTCGATCTGCGGCTCGGAGGCGAAGAAGTTGGAGATGTGGCCCAGGGTCGAGAGCTGGTCGGTGACCGCTTGCACTAACGCCGGGTGGGCGTGCCCGAGCGCGTTGACAGCGATGCCACCGAGGAGGTCGACGTACTCGACACCCTCGCTGTCCCAGACGTGGGCGCCCTCGCCGCGCACGAGCGTGAGCTTCGGCGGGCCGAACGTGTTCATCAGCGCGTCGGCGTACCGACCGGCGAAGCTGTGGGAGGTCGTCATCAGGAGTCCCGCGCCTTCCGCGTCTTGGTCTCGACGCCCGGCAGCACCTGGGTGCCGACGCCTTCCTTGGTGAACAGCTCGAGCAGGACGGCGTGCGGCTCGCGGCCGTCGACGACCGTGGCGCGCGGGATGCCGGCACGCACGGCCTGCAAGCAGGCCTTCATCTTCGGGACCATGCCGCTGGCCAGGCTCGGCAACATCTGCTCAAGCGCCTCTGGGCTGATCTCGCCGATGACGTCCTCGGAGCTCGGCCAGTCGAGGTAGAGCCCCTCGACGTCGGTCAGCACCAGCATCTTCTCAGCGCCCAGCGCGATCGCGAGCGAGGCGGCAGCCGAGTCGGCGTTCACGTTGTGCACCAGGCCGTCGGCATCGGGTGCGACGCTCGAGACGACGGGTATCCGTCCGGCCTCGATCAGGTCGAGCACGGCTTCGGGACGCACGCTCGTGACCTCGCCGACCAGGCCGAGGTCGACCTCTTCGCCGTCGACGACGGTGTTGGTCTGGGTCGCGGTGAAGAGACCGCCGTCCTCGCCGGACAGCCCGACGGCCAACGGGCCGTGCTCGTTGATGAGCCCGACCAGCTCACGCTGGACCTTGCCGACCAGGACCATGCGGACGACCTCCATGGCCTCGGGCGTGGTGACGCGCAGGCCTCCGCGGAACTCCGACTCGATGCCGAGCTGGTCGAGCATCGCGGAGATCTGCGGGCCGCCGCCGTGCACGACGACGGGCTTGAAGCCAGCGAAACGCATGAAGGCGATGTCCTCGGCGAACGCGCGCTTCAGGTGCTCGTCGGTCATCGCGTTGCCGCCGTACTTCACCACGATCACCTTGCCGTGGTAGCGCTTCAACCAGGTGAGCGCCGCCGCGAGCGTGCGCGCCTTCGCCTGGTCGGGCTTGCTCGTGTCGAATTCGCCGGTCGGGATGCTGGAGTCGTTGAGGTGAGGATTCATGAGGAGTAGGCGCTGTTCTCGTGGACGTAGGCGTGAGTGAGGTCGTTGGTCCAGACGGTGGCGCGTTCAGTGCCGGACTTGAGGTCGATCGTGACGGTGACCTCCCGCGGATCGAGATCGACCTGCGAGGGGTCCTCGGCGGGCGTCGACCGACGGCAGACCCACACGCCGTTCATGGCGACGTCGAGGTCGGCCGGGTCGAAGACGGCGTCGGTGGTGCCGATCGATGCGAGCACCCTCCCCCAGTTGGGGTCCTTGCCGAACACGGCGGCCTTGAACAAGTTGCTGCGGGCCACGCTGCGGCACACCTCGACCGCGTCGTCCTCGCTGGCCGCGTTGACGGCGGTGATCGCGATCTCGTGGTCGGCGCCTTCGGCATCGCGCAGCAGCTGCATCGCAAGGTCGGTGCAGAGCTGGGTGAGGGCCTCGGTGAAGTCGGGCAACGACGGTGTGATGCCGCTCGCCCCGCTGGCTAGCACGGTCACCGTGTCGTTGGTGGACATGCAGCCGTCGGAGTCGAGCCGGTCGAAGCTGACCCGGGTAGCAGCGCGCAGCGCGAGGTCGAGGTCGGCGGCTGGCACCACGGCGTCGGTGGTGAGGACGACGAGCATCGTGGCGAGCTGTGGGGCCAGCATGCCGGCGCCCTTCGCCATGCCGCCGATCGACCATCCTGCGCCTTCGACGACGGCCTGCTTGCTGACCGAGTCGGTGGTCATGATGGCGTGGGCAGCGTCGTCTCCCCCGTCGGCGGCCAGAACAGCGTGTGCTGCGTCGACGCCTGCGAGCAGGGCGTCACGAGAGTTGGCGAGGCCGATGAGCCCGGTCGAGCAGACCACGACGTCGATGGCGCCGATGCCGACTCGCTCGGCGACACGCTCCGCCACCGCGTGGGTGGTCTGGAAGCCGTCGGGACCGGTGTAGCAGTTGGCCCCCCCGGAGTTCAGGACGACGGCGCGGACGATGCCGTCCTTGACGACCTCTTGGCTCCAGAGGATCGGGTTGGCCTTGCAGCGGTTGCTGGTGAAGACGCTGGCCGAGTCGAAGGTGGGGCCTTGGTTGACGACGAGGGCGAGGTCCTTGGCGCCGGTGGACTTGAGGCCGGCGGGGACGCCGGCGGCGACGAAGCCGGCAGGTGCTGTGATGCTCATGGACGGGGATCCTGGTTCTGGGTTCACGACTGGACGGGGACGGCGAGCTCGACGCTGTGCCCTCGTCGTCGCCAGGCCTGCGTCGCGCGCTCGACGTCCGGGCTGGGCACGAGCACCCAGACGGATCCGTACGTAGTGAGAGTCATGACGCTGATGTCTTCCTCGGCCAGCGGCGCCAGCAGCTCGACCACGACACCCACGGCGGTCGGGTCACCGTCGCCGGCCAGGGCGAACCCGATGAGTCCGCGCACGGCCGGAGCCTTCGTCGGCACGCTGCGCCCGGCACAGACCAGGGCAGTCTCGGTCGCGGACGCGGTGATCGAGAAGATCGACGACGACTCGGCCCACGTCGGGATGTCGGCACCGGCAGCCAGCTTGACGACGGCGAGCTTCTCGGGGAACTGCTCCAGCGCGAGCACCTGCGTGGGGTCGTTCATGGCGCGATCCCGACGCTGGTCAGGCCGAGGCCCTCGTCGATTCCGAGGGCGAGATTCATGCACTGCACGGCGGCTCCACCTGTGCCTTTCGCGAGGTTGTCGACGGCGCCCACAGCGACGAGGCGACCGGCGGCCTCGTCGATGGTGACCTGGATGTGGACGGAGTTGGACCCGAGCACCGACTGCGTCTGCGGCCACTGTCCGGGTGGAAGGACGTGCACGAACGGCTCGTCGGCGTAGGCCTTGGCGTAGGCGGCGTAGGCATCCTCGGCCGACACGTCGCCGCGCAGCGGCGCCGAGCAGGTGGCCAGGATGCCGCGGGACATGGGGACCAGCATCGGGGTGAAGCTGACCGAGACCGGCGTGCCGGCGACCGGCGTGAGGTTCTGGACGATCTCGGGCGTGTGCCGGTGGACGCCGCCGACACCGTAGGCGCTGGCGTTGCCCATCACCTCGCTGCCGAGCAGGTTGGTCTTGGCTGCCTTGCCGGCTCCGCTGGTGCCGGAGGCCGCCACCACCACGACGTCCGGCTCGACGAGGCCGGCACCCAGGGCCGGGGCCATCGTGAGCGTCGAGACGGTGGGATAGCAGCCAGGGACGGCGATCCGGTTAGCTCCCTGCAGCTGCTCGCGCTGGCCGGGCAGCTCGGGGAGGCCGTAGGGCCAGGTGCCGGCGTGGTCGCTGCCGTAGAACTGGTTCCACGCTGCGGGGTCGGCGAGCCGGAAGTCGGCGCCGCAGTCGATCACGACGACGTCGTCACCGAGCTGGGCGGCGAGGGCTCCCGACTGTCCGTGTGGGAGTCCGAGGAAGACGACGTCATGACCGGCTAGGGTCGCGAGCGTCGGTGGACTCGAGCACCCGGTCGGCCAAGGGCACCAGGTGCGGTTGGAGGGTGCCGAACACCTGCGCCAGCGTTCGACCCGCCGGTCAGGGCGCCGATCTCGACCCCCGGGTGACCTAGGAGGAGCCGCAGTACTTCGCCGCCGGCGTACCCGCTGGCGCCGGCTACCGCTACCCGTGACTTCGTCGTCATGCGTATGAACATACATGAAGCTGCATGATCACTCATTTCGGGTCCGGATCTCGGTCGGGTGATGTCGGCGCGCGGGTTCTAGGTTCGCAGCATGACGCGCCTCGACTTCCCGGTCTACCTCGACCACATCCGCTCCGAGTCCGCCCGATTCCGCGCAGTGCTGAGCGGCTGCGACCCGCAGCGCACAGGTGCCGGCCTGTCCGGACTGGGTCGCCGCCGACCTGCTGTGGCACCTCGCCGAGGTGCAGTGGTTCTGGGGCACCCGGATGCGACTGCGACCGACCGCCCCCGAGACGACTCCGAGGCGCCCCCGGAGCGACCCGACTCCTACCCGGCCTCCTCGAGGCTTTCGACGAATACTCAGCCGAGCTCGTGAGCCAGCTCGAGCGGGCCGATCCCGGCCGAGCCGGCCTGGTCGTGGGCACCCGAGCAGACGGTGGGCTTCACCTTCCGCCGCCAGGCCCACGAGGCGCTCGATCCACCGCCTCGACGCCGAGCAGACCGCCGGCGTCGGCGACCACGTCCCCGCTCGACCCCGCGCTCGCCGCCGACGGGGTCGCCGAGCTGCTGGAGGTGATGTACGGCGGCGAGGCCCCGGAATGGGGCCGGATCGAGCGCGGCCAGCACCACGTGCGGATCGACCTGACCGACGTCGGCACCTCGTTGTGGGCGCAGCCGTGCATGTTCTTCGGCACCGACCCCGACTCGGGCAAGAACTACGACGGTCCGCACGTGCTCGCGGTCGCCGACCCGGGCGTCGAGCCCAGCGCCGTCGTCACGGCACTGCCGGCGACCTCGACGCCTGGCTCTGGAAGCGGACCGACGGCTCGCGCGTGACCCGCTCGGGCGACACCGGCGCCCTCGACGAGCTGATGACCGCGATGGACCCCGCGCTGAACTGACTCCAGCTCCGGGCCGGACTCACGAGGTGGCAGGAGCGTTCGGCAAGCTGCGCGACGGCATCTAGCGATCGTCTGCCCCATCAGCCGGTAGCCAGCCTCGGTGGGGTGCACGCCATCGTCCCCGACCGATCCCGGCAGCGTAGATAGCGACTCCTCGACGTCGGCCAGGGCGACGTCGATGCCGGCTGCGGCCAGCTTCGGCACCACGTCGTCGCGGAGCAGCTGGTTGTAGTCCGTGCTCGTCGGCTCGTTCGGTCCGAGTGGGGCGATCGTGCAGATGACGAAGGCGGCCTCGGGCCTGACTCGATGGATCGCTGCCAAGAAGTCGACGAGGCGCGACTTGAGGTGGCGGGCGAATCGGGAGCGTTCCTTGTCATCAGTGGCCGTGTAGCCGCCCGGGTACTTGGAGTCGGGGTCGCGCGACTCGACGATGTCGTTGGTGCCGAGGTGGACCACGACGACGTCTGGCCGCAACGGTGGGCGCTTCTCCGCCCCGTCGCCCCCGGGAAGCCCGTCGAGCCAGTGCCCACCGGAGAGCGTCGTCTCTCCCAGGAGTGAGTCCTCGAGGTGATCGATGCGCTGGCCGGGCCACCCGTCATGGCCGAAGTCGCCCATGGTGGAGCGCAGGGTCGGAGGGTTGGCCACCGACGTGCCGATGAAGACAGGGTTCAACCCGTCCTCGACGAGTCCGTCTCCAGGGTTCCGCGGTAGCCACCCGGGATCGACCCACCATCCGAGGACGACCCGAAGGTGATGGAGTCGCCCACGGTCCAGACGGCCAGGGTGGGCGGCGCTACGGGTTCGTCGTCCTGGGTCGCGCCGAGGACGATCAACCCGACGAAGACGCCGACCAGCGCCGCCATGAGGACGAGCAGGAAGCCTCGGAAGATCCGCACCCGTCGGGCGAGTCGCGCCATGTCGATTCGCCTCTCTGCTCGGACGGTCGGTCGATGCTAGAGGACCTGCCGCCCAGAACGAGGCAGACCACGCGTGCTCAGCGCCGGACGGCTCCGCAGCGCTCCACCGCCGAGGCGACCGCAGCTTCGCGCGCGGCGCCCGTCTCGTCCTCGGTCAGGGTGCGGTCGGGTGCGCGGAAGCGCAGCGCGAAGGCGAGCGACTTCTTGCCATCTCCGACCTGCTCGCCTGTGTAGACGTCGAAGAGTCGCAACGACTCGAGGAGCTCCCCCGCGCCTCCTTGCAGGGCGGCCTCGACAGCGGCCACGGTGACGTCGGAGGCCACGACCAGCGCGACGTCCTCCTTGGCCACCGGGTAGGACGAGAAGTCCGGGCCGGGCACGACGGCGCGCGCCAGGGCCAGCAGACGGTCGAGGTCGACCTCGACCGCCGAGCTGCGGGCCGGCAGACCGAAGGCGGAGCACACCTTCGGGTGGAGTTCGCCAGCGTGACCGAGGACGACGTCACCGACGGCGATCTCGGCACAACGGCCGGGATGCCACGGCGGCCGGACGGCGGCCCGCACCTCGATCTCGACACCGAGCTCGTCAGTCAGACGGCGAACCAGGGCAATGGCCTCGGACCAGCTGGCGTCGCGGCCCGCCCCCCACCAGCCGGCCCGCTCGCGCTCACCGGCGAGCACCACGGCGAGATGCAGCGGCTGGTCGGGGATGGCCTGCATCAGCTTGTCGAGCTCGGCTTCGGTAGGCCGCCACTCGACGCCGTAGATGGGCGCCGGACCCCGGTCTGCGGGGAAGGCCACGGTGCCGGTCTCGAAGAGGGCGACGCCAGGGGCGCCTCTACCCAGGTTGCGAGCGGCCGCCTTGAGCAGCCCCGGCAGCAGCGTCGTGGTGTACGCCAGGCTCCTGCGCCGACAGCGGGTTCGCCAGCTGCACGGTATGGCGCAACGGGTCGTCGGCGGCGAGGCCCAGCGCGTCGAAGGCAGATTGCCCGATGAAGGGGAAGCTGATGACCTCGACGCAACCGGCGCCGGCGAGGGTCCGGCCAACCCGGCGTCGGAGTCGCTGCTCGCGGGTCAGGCCGCGGCCGGCATCGGGCGTGGGCAGCACCGAGGGAACCTGGTCGTAGCCGACGATCCGGACGACCTCCTCGACGAGGTCGTAGGGGTCGGCGATGTCCGGACGCCACGACGGGGCCTCGACCGTGAGGGCGGCGCCGTCGACGACCACGCGGCACCCGACGGCCTCGAGCGCGGCGATCGTGGTCTCGGCGGCGATCGGCATGCCACTGATGCGTGCTGGGAGGTCTGAGGTCGATCGAGACGGTTGCAGCCGCCGAAGCCGTCCCGACCACGGTCACGCCGGGCTCTGCGGTTCCGCCGCCGTACGTCGTGAGCAGCTCGACGACTCGATCGGCGGCCGCCTCGGTGATGAGTGGGTCGACTCCTCGCTCGTTCCGCTTGCCGGCCTCGGAGGAGATCTTGTGCCGCTTGCCGGTGCGGAACATGGAGGTGGCGTCCCAGTGGGCCGCCTCGACGAGGATCCGCGTCGTCGAGGCCGACATCTCAGTTGTCTCACCACCCATCACGCCACCGAGGCCGATGATGCCGGAGTCGTCGGTGACGACCAGGTCTTCCTCGGACAAGGCGCGATCGGTGCCGTCGAGGGTCGTGAGCCGTTCCCCGCGGTGGCCCGCCGCACCCGGATGGCGCCCTGCAGCTTGTCGGCGTCGTAGCCGTGGATCGGTCGACCCAGCTCGAGCATCACGTAGTTGGTCACGTCGACCGCCAGCGAGATCGGCCGCATGCCCGCCTGGGTCAGCCGCTTGGCCATCCAGTCGGGGGTCGACGAGCTGGGGTCGAAGCCGGAGACCGTGCGGGCGACGAAGAGCGGGCAGCCGGACGGGTCGTCGAGCACGACGGGGTGGCCCCGGTCGTTGGCAGCCGGAACGGGACGGTCGGCCGGGTCGACATACGGCGCGTCGAACCCGAGAGCAGCTTCCCGAGCGACGCCGCGCAGGCTGAGTGCGTAGGCACGGTCCGGGTTGATCTCGAACTCGATCACTTCGTCATCGAGACCGAGCACCGCGAACGCGTCGTCGCCAGGAGCTCCGGCGTCGGCCGGCAGCACGATGATGCCCTCGTGGTCGGCGGAGAGGCCCAGCTCGGCCGCCGAGCAGATCATCCCGCTGGAGACGTGGCCGTAGGTCTTGCGGGCGCTGATCTGGAAGTCGCCCGGGAGGATGCCGCCGGGCAGGATCACGACGACCAGGTCCCCCGGCCCGAAGTTGTGTGCGCCACAGACGATGCCCTGGGGCGTCCCAGAGCCGTTGGCGGCACCGACGTCGACGCTGCACCAGTTGATCGTCTTGCCGTTCTTCTGCGGCTCGGGCTCGCAGGTGAGCACGCGGCCGACGACGAGGGGGCCGGTGATCTGGTCGGCCGGGCGCTCGATGGCCTCGAGCTTGAGCCCGAGAGCAGTGAGTCGCGCGGCCAGCTGCTCGGTGGAGACCTCAGCGGGCAGGTCGACGTGCTCGCGGATCCAGGAGACGGGGGCTTTCATGCTCTACAGCTCGCTTCCGAAGGCCGAGGTGAAGCGGACGTCGCCCTCGAAGAGGTCGCGAAGGTCCTCGATGCCGTGGCGGAACATCAGCGTGCGGTCGATGCCCATGCCGAAGGCGAAGCCCGAGTACCGCTCGCTGTCGATGCCGCAGGCGCGCAGGACGCGCGGGTTCACGACACCGCAGCCGCCCCACTCGATCCACCCTTCGCCCCGGCACGTGCGGCAGGACTCCGGCTCGACCCCACGGCAGACGAAGCAGACCAGGTCGACCTCGGCGCTGGGCTCGGTGAAGGGGAAGTAGGACGGCCGGAACCGGGTAGTGATGCCCGAGCCGAACATGGCGGTCGCGAAGTGGTCGAGGGTGCCCTTGAGATGGGCCATGGAGATGCCCTCGTCGATGGCCAGTCCCTCGACCTGGTGGAAGACCGGGCTGTGGGTGGCGTCGTACTCGTCGGTGCGGAAGACCCGGCCCGGGCACACGACGTAGATCGGTGGCGTGCGGCTCAGCATGGTGCGGGCCTGCACCGGCGAGGTGTGGGTGCGTAGGACGAGGCCGTGGTCCTGCGGGTCGGTCCAGAACGTGTCCTGCATCGTGCGCGCCGGGTGGTCGGGACCCAGGTTGAGAGCGTCGAAGTTGAGCCACTCGGCCTCGATGACGGGGCCCTCGGCCACCTCCCAGCCCATCGCCACGAAGATGTCGGCGATCAGCTCGGAGCCGGTGGTGAGGGGGTGCCGTGCACCGGAGGGCGTCCGGTCGGTGGGCAACGTGACGTCGACGGTCTCCTCGGCGAGCATCCGCTCCTCGTGCTCGACCTCGAGCACCGCCTGTCGCTGTCCGAGCGCCTGGTTGACTGCACCGCGAGCCTGGCCGATGCGCTGACCGGCCTCCTTGCGGGCCTGCGGCGGCAACGCGCCGATCTCCCGGTTGGCCAGCGCCAACGGCGACCGGTCGCCGGTGTGGTCGATCCGGATCTGCTTCAACGCCTCGAGGTCGGGGGCGGCAGCGATTGCCGCCAGTGCGGCCTCACGCGCGGCGTCGACCTCGGCGGGCTGCAACGGCGTGACCTCCACGGGGTCGTAGTCGGTGTTGGGTCCGGACATGTGGTTGAGGGTAGTGACGACTGCGCAGCCGGGGCGAACCGGTTCCGCTCAACCCAGCGAGTGCGGTACGCCGGGCCAGGTGCAGGCGATCTCGGCTCCGCCGCCCTCGGCGTCGGTGATCGTCACGGTGCCGCCGTGGGCGCGGGTCAGTCCGTTGACGATGTACAGGCCGAGGCCCGAGCCGCCCCTGACGCCGCCGGTCCAGAACTTCGTGAACACCCGCCGTCGCAGGTCGGGCGGGATGCCCTCGCCCTGGTCGGTCGACCGTGACGCGGACGCCGTCCGCGCGCATCGTGGTGCGCCTCGCGGCGGAGGTCGACCGCGACCACTCCCTCACCGTGGCGCACCGCGTTCTCGACGAGGTTGGTCACGACCTGCGTGAACTTGTCCGGATCGGCCCAGACCTGTGGGAGACCTTCGGACGAGGTGAGCCGGATCGTCGCGATGGGTGCCGGCCCCCACCGAGTCGATGATGCGACCCACGAGCACCGTGCTGTCGCTGGGCCGCGGGTAGAGCTGCAGTCGGCCGGTGTCGATGCGCGCGACGTCGAGCAGCTCGGCGATCAACCGGCTGAGCCGGTCGGAGTCAGCCGCAACGGTGGTGAGCATCAGCTTCTTCTGCTCGTCGTTGAGCTTGTCCCAGCGGTTCAGCAGTGCCTGCACGAACCCCTTGACCCCGGTGAGGGGGGAGCGCAGCTCGTGCGCCACGGTGGCGACGAGGTCGGAGCGCTCCCGATCGAGCCTGGCTCGACCGCGACCGCTGCGGATCGTGATGGCGACACCGGTCACCGGGCCGAGCGGGTCGGCCCGCTCGAGGCGGGCCGCCACGAGCACCTCGGTGCCGTCGGGCAGCAGCCACGACTGCTCGGGCACCCCGGTGCGGGTGCGGAGACCGGCGTAGGGGGCGTTGACGCTCACCCAGGCCTGCCCGTCCTGGTCCTGGAGCCTCAGCACCTCGGCGAGCGGACGTCCCACGAGGTCGTCGATCGCACCGCCGAGCATCTGGGCGGCAACCCGCGACACCAGCGTCACGGACCCCTGCGCGTCAGCGAGCACCACCCCGTCGGGCAGCGCGTCAGCGAGCTCCTGGGCGGTGACCACGCGACCAGCCTAGAGAGGACTGGTGGGCGAGCTGACTCGTAGAGGCACAGCGCGGCGGCGGTCGCGAGGTTCAGGCTCTCGGCTCGGCCCCGGATCGGGATGCGCACCCGGTGGTCGGCCAGCTCGGCCAGCTCGGACGGCAGGCCCCAGGCCTCGTTGCCGAACAACCACGCGGTCGGCTGGCCGAAGAGCTCGGCGGCGCCCAGGAGGTCGACCTCGCCCGCGCCATCGGCGGCGAGCACGGTCAGCCCGGCCGCCTGCGCGGCCGCGACCGCTGCGGCGGCGTCCGGCACGACAGCGAGGGGAAGGTGGAACGCACTTCCGACGCTGGCCCGGATGGTCTTGGCGTTGTAGACGTCGACCGAGCTGCCGGCGAGGACGACGGCGTCGGCGCCGGCCGCGTCGGCGGTGCGGATCACGGTGCCGGCGTTACCGGGATCGCGGACGTCGGCGCAGATGGCCACCAGGCGGGGGTCGTTGTCCAGAACGTGCTCGACGGGACGGTCGAGAAATCGGCACACTGCCACCAGACCGGCCGGGTTGACCGCGTCGCTCAGGGACGCGAGCGCGCGCTCCTCGACCAGGGTCCAAGCCGGTGACGCCGCGGCGAGGTCGGGGAACTGCTCGGCTGCGGTCGGCGTCGCGAAGACCTCGACGACGCAACCGGGGAGCCCCAGGGCCCCCTCGAGAGCCTTGGGGCCGTCAGCAAGGAACAGCCGCCGCTCGGATCGCTCCGAGCGGCGGCTGAGCTTTCGCGCGTCCTTGACGCGGGCGTTGCCCGCGGTCAAGGGGACGGCGACGTGGTTCAGCTTGCGACCTCAGCGACCCTGGGCGCGTTGACGTCGGCCGGCAGTGCCGCCTTCGCTGCCTCGACCAGGTGGTTGAACGCCGCGATGTCGTTGACCGCGAGGTCAGCGAGGATCTTGCGGTCGACCTCGATGCCAGCCAGGTTCAGGCCCTGGATGAACCGGTTGTAGGTCATGCCCTGCGCACGCGCGGCGGCGTTGATGCGCTGGATCCAGAGGCGACGGAAGTTGCCCTTGTTCTTCTTCCGGTCGTTGTAGCTGTAGACCAGCGAGTGGGTGACCTGCTCCTTGGCCTTGCGGTAGAGCCGCGAGCGCTGCCCGCGGTAGCCGCTGGCGCGCTCGAGGACGACCCGACGCTTCTTGTGTGCGTTCACTGCCCGCTTGACGCGTGCCATGGTGTTACTCCTTGGTGCTCAGTTCGTGGTCTCGACAGGCTCGACCAACGGGGTTGGTGTGCGTGTGAGTCAGAGACCCAGCATCTTCTTGGCGCGGGGCACGTCAGCCTTGGCGACCTCGACGGTGCCGGACAGGCGGCGGGTGACCTTGGAGGCCTTCTTCTCCAGGTTGTGGCGCTTGCCAGCCTTCTCGCGCAGGATCTTGCCCGAGCCGGTCACCTTGAAGCGCTTACCGGCGCCGCTGTGGCTCTTGTTCTTCGGCATTGTGTCTCTCTCCTCGTTGATGCAGGGGTGCTGCACGTTCTCGACAGGGCCACCGCGTGGTGGCCCCGGTCAGGTCTCAGGCCTCGATCTCGGGATCGAGGTTCTCGGAGCGGCCACGCTCCTTCTTCTGGGCCACCGGTCCAGCAGCGTGCGCGGCGTCGCGCTCGGCTCGTTCGGCGTCCACGATCGCGGCGCGCTCGGCCTCCTTCTCGGCCTTCTGCACCAGGTGGTCGGCCTTGGCCTCGGCCTTCTTCTTGTGCGGGCCGAGCACCATGATCATGTTGCGGCCGTCCTGCTTGGGCGACGACTCGACGAAGCCCAGCTCGGTGACGTCCTCGGCGAGCTTCTGCAGGAGGCGGAAGCCCAGCTCGGGCCGGTGCTGCTCGCGGCCGCGGAACATGATGGTGATCTTGACCTTGTCGCCAGCCTTGAGGAAGCGGACGACGTGGCCCTTCTTGGTCTCGTAGTCGTGGGCGTCGATCTTCGGACGAAGCTTCATCTCCTTGATGATCACGTTCGTCTGGTTTCGGCGCGCCTCACGGGCCTTCTGGGCGTTCTCGTACTTGAACTTCCCGTAGTCCATGAGCTTGCAGACCGGGGGGCGCGCCATCGGGGCGATCTCGACCAGGTCGAGGTCGGCCTCCTGCGCAAGGCGCAGGGCGTCGGCCGTCGGCACGATGCCGACGGTCTCGCCACTGGGACCGACGAGTCGGACCTCGGAAACGCGGATCCGATCGTTGATACGAAGCTCGGTGCTGATGTGTCCTCCAGTAGTCAGGCAGTGGGTGTGATCGCCGCGGAGGACGTCGGCATCTGCGCGAGGGCAAATGCACAAAGGCTTCCGCTTGGCGCACAAGCGGAAGCCAGTCACGACCACCTGAACTGGGCGGCACGGCCGTTCAAATGCACGGCAACACCAACCAGGCCGGAGCCTTGGACCGGACCCGACGACCTAGGTGGAGCGGTGGATCTGGTGGAACGGCGGTCGATGCGGGTGGGAGATGATCGAGCCTGATCTCCGCTTGTGGGATCGGCACTCGCTTGTCGGCAGGCCAGGTGCGGCTGCAGGCGTGCGGGTACTGATCCGGTCAACACCAGATCCTAGGGCAAGATTCCGCCGCCGCCCAATCACGGCCCGGCCCCCGGCTGCAACCAGGCAAGCTCTCCGTCGACCCGGGCCAACCGCCAGCCAGACGCGAGCGCGCGCAGGTGCTCGCCCTCGACGACCAGGCGCGCCGGCCCGGCGACGTCCAGCACCAGCGCCGCGGCACCCTCCTGGATGGCCGCCGTGCGCGGCGGTACGGGCGGTGACGGGCACCGGACGCGCCTCCGGGTCCCAGGCCGTCAGGGTCGTCGGTGCTGCTGAACCCGAGCAGCGCGAGCCGTCCGTCGGCGCCGGTCAGCAGCACCGCAGCCATGTCGGCCGACTTGTCGCGGGCCAGACCGGCCTGGTCGATCTCCACCTCACCGAGGACGGCGACCACGGGCACCAGCACGCGGGCGTCCTGCAGGGCAGCCAGGGCCTCGGGGAAGCGCGCCGGGTCGCGGGCGAACTCGCCGAGAGCCGCTGCGAGCGCCGGGTCGACCTCCCCGGTGTCGTCGGGGAACGCCGGCGCGAGCAGCTGGCGTTCGGGCGACGTCACGCTCGCGATTCTCCCATCGTCTGCCAGCGGTCGGCCACCGCCCATGTGGGAGCCTGGAGAGGTGGATGACGTGAGCTACGGCGTGCTGGCCCTGGCCCTCACCCTGGTCGGCGGCACCTACACCTGGTGGGCCTTCCAACGGCGTGGCCTGGGCCCCGCCCTACGTGGCGCGGGCCTGACGCTCGTGCCCGCGGCGGCGTACCTGACCGACACCCTGCGCATGGTCACCCGGATCGGCGACGCGATCGGTGACTGGGCCACCGGCCTGGTCTTCAGCCCGAGCGTGTGGCTGGGCGTCGTCGTCGCCGGACTGGCGGTGCTGCTGGTCGGCGCCGGGAGGGTCGGTCGAGCGCCGCGTCGGCCCCGGCCGCGCGTCGAAGCAGCTGCCCGCCCGAAGAGCCGTCGCCAAGGGAACCCCGGCGATCGACGACGACCTCGCGGACATCGAGGCCCTCCTGCGCAAGCGCGGCATCACCTGAGCGCCGATCGCGGGAGCGAGCTGCCGCCCGGCGTCGCAGAGGTGGCGACGACGGTCGTGGCACTCGCACGGTCTCGCCCCCCGACCCTCGGGAGCGGGCGGCTGGTCTGCATCGACGGACCGGCCGGCTCGGGCAAGACGACATTGGCCCGGGCCATCGCGCGCCTCGAGCCCGACTGCACCGTCGTCCACGTCGACGACCTGCTCGAGGGCTGGTCAGGCCTGCCAGGCCTGGCCGAGCAGTTCGACCCGCTCCTGAACCCGCTGGCCGCAGGGTCGGCCGGGTGCCTACCAGCGCTACGACTGGGCGACGTCGAGGCCGGCCGAGTGGGTGTCGATCCAGCCCACTCCCCTGCTGGTGCTCGAGGGCGTGGGGGCCGGCTCCCGGCGCCACGCCGAGCGGTGCAGCGTCCTGGTGTGGGTCGAGGTCGCCGACGCCGAGGAGCGCCTGCGTCGAGGGATGGCGCGCGACGGCGAGGAGATGCGCGAGCACTGGGTGCGCTTCATGGCCGACGAGCAGGTCCTGTTCGCGGACGAGCGGACCCGCGCAGCGGGCCGACGTGGTTGTCTGAGGCCATGTCCGGGCAGGTGGTCGCACCCAGTGGTGAGCAGTACGCGATCTCCGGAGGCGGCTATGACGCGGTCGTCACCGAGGGCGGAGCCACGCTCCGCTCGCTTCGGCACGCGGGCGCGGACCTGATCGACGGGTTCGGTGAGCACGAGATGCCGTGGCGCGGTCGCGGTCAGCTGCTCGCGCCGTGGCCCAACCGCATCGGCGACGGGCGCTACTCCTTCGGCGGAGCCGAGCACCAGCTGCCGCTCTCGGAGCCGACCCGCGCCAACGCCTCGCACGGGTTGGTCCGTTGGGCTGCGTGGACCCTCGAGGAGCACACCGCCCACTCCGTGTCCCTGCAGTACCGACTCATCGCTCAGTCGGGCTATCCCGTGGACCCTCGACCTGCACGTGCTCTACGACCTGTCCGCCGACGGTCTCACCGTGACCCAGACGGCGACGAACGTCGGCCGGAGCCCGCTCCCTATGCCAGCGGGGCCCACCCCTACCTCAGCGTGGGGACCGGCCCCGTGGACACGTGGGAGCTGACGCTGCCCGCCGCAACCAGGGTGCTGGCCGATGATCGACTGCTGCCGGTCAGCCGTGAGCCGGTGGACGACACCGACTACGACTTCCGCATGGCCAGGCCGCTGCGCGACGTCGCGATGGACCACGGGTTCACCGACCTGGTGCGTGACGCGCATGGCACGGCGACCACCGTCGTCCGCGACCCGGACACCGGCCGAGCGGTGGCCCTGTGGGTCGACGCCGCCCACCGGTGGCTGCAGGTCTACACCGCCGACGACGTGCCGCACGCCCGCCGGCGATCGATCGCGGTCGAGCCGATGACCGCCGGGGCCGACGCGTTCCGCAGTGGCGACGACCTGATCGACCCTCGCGCCCGCAGGTGAGGACGGCGACGAGGTGTCAGTGTCCTGGGGGATCCGGACGGTCGACGAGGGCGCGTAGGTCGCGCACGGCCTGCTTGGCGCGTGCGCCGTCCGAGCCCTGGATGCCCATGGCCGACACCGTCGTGCCGTCGGCCAGGTCGAGGGTGACCCAGGGCGCGCCCTGGCCCAGTCGGACCGCGACCACCTGGGCCCACTCGAAGTCGTGGCGGCGGTAGCCGTTGACCACGACCAGGCCCTCGGGGCGCGCCTCGACGCGCGATCGCGCCAAGGCGTGGAGGCAGGCGAACCCGAGCAGGAACATGGCGAGTGCGGTGCCCGCGCTGGAACGGCGTGACGGCCTCGCGGGTCTCGTCGTCGAAGCCGACCCAGAGCAGGATCATCAGCACGAGCACCGAGCCGCCAGCGGCGATTGCGGCGATGCGGGGTCCGAGTGGTCGCCAGGTGTGCGGCAAGCGCTCACGCCGGGGTCAGAGCCGGCAGGCATGGATGTCGGTCAGCAGGATGCCGCGGGCACCCAGCGTGTAGAGCTCGTCCATGAGCTTGTGGGCACCCTCGCGCGGCACCATCGCCCGGACGGCGTGCCAGCCCTCACGATGCCAGCGGCGCGATGGTCGGGCTCTCGATGCCGGGCGTCAGCGCCACCGCGGCTGCCAGATCGGGCTCGGCGACGTCGTAGTCCATCATCACGTAGCTGCGCGCGACCAGCACGCCCTCGAGGCGACGAAGGAAGACGTCGAAGCCGGTCGGGAGCTCGGCGCCCGCTCGGGTGATGAGCACGGCCTCTGACTCGAGCACGGGCTCACCGAACGTGGCGAGCCCGGCCTGCCGCAGCGTCGAGCCGGTCTCGACGACGTCGGCGATCACGTCGGCGACCCCGAGCTGGATGCTCGACTCGACGGCTCCGTCGAGGCGGGTCACGGTGGCATCGATGCCGCGCTCCTCCAGGAACGCCTGGACGATGCCGACGTAGGAGGTGGCGATGCGCGTGCCGGCGAGGTCGGTGAGGTCGGTGAAGACACCGTGCGGGCCGGCGAACCGGAACGTGCTCCTGCCGAAGCCGAGCGAGAGCGCCTCGTCGGCCTTGGCAGCGGAGTCGCGGAGCAGGTCGCGGCCGGTGATACCGACGTCGAGGGTGCCCTCACCGACGTACAGCGCGATGTCGCGGGGCCGCAGGTAGAAGAACTCCACGCCGTTCTCGGCGTCGGTGAGCGTCAGCTGCTTGGAGTCCTCGCGCTGGCGGTAGCCGCTCTCGCGCAGCATCTCGGAGGCTGACTGTGAGAGCGAGCCCTTGTTGGGGATCGCGATCCTGAGGAGAGTCATGGTGACCTTCTGGTCAGAGGTGGGCGTAGACGTCGTCGAGCTCGATGCCGCTGGCGATCATGAGCACCTGGGCGTGGTAGAGCAGCTGGCTGATCTCCTCGGCCGCGCGCTCCTTGCCCTCGTGCTCGGCGGCCATCCAGGACTCGGCGGCCTCCTCGACCAGCTTCTTGCCGATCGCATGGACGCCGGCGTCGAGGGCAGCCACGGTTCCCGAGCCGTCGGGCCGGGTGCGGGCCTTCTCGGACAACTCGGCAAACAGGCCGTCGAACGTCTTCACGGTGAGCAGCCTAGGTGCTGGGGCGCCCTGCCCTGCGAACCGGTCTCAGACGCGGATCTGCCCGAGCGTACGAGCGGTGTGGAGCGCGGCCGCGGTGGCCTCGTAGCCCTTGTCCTCCTTGGACCCCGCCAGCCCGGCCCGGTCGAGGGCCTGCTGGTCGTCGTCGCAGGTCAGGACGCCGAATCCGACAGCCACCGTGTGGTCGAGCGCGACCCGGGTGAGGCCGTCGGTGGCCGCGTTGCAGACGTAGTCGAAGTGCGGCGTGCCGCCGCGGATGACCACGCCTAGCGCGATCACGGCGTCATACCCCTGGGCTGCGAGGGCCGAGGCGACCACCGGCAGCTCAAAGGTGCCTGGCACCCGGATGATCGAGGGGTCGACCACCTGGAAGTCGGCGCAGGCACGGGCCGCTCCGGCGAGCAGCCCGTCCATCACCGTCGTGTGCCAGCTGGCGGCGACGACGGCGACCTTCAGGTCGTGGCAGTCGATCGGGGCTTCGGTGGGGGCGCCGTGGCCGCTCATACGGTGTCTCCTTCGAGGTCGGGCAGCTGGTGGCCCATCCGGTCGCGCTTGGTCAGCAGGTAGGCGAGGTTGTGGTCGTTGGGGTGCGGCGTCAGTGGCACCCGCTCGGCCACCGGGACGCCGTAGTCCTCGAGGTTCTGCACCTTGTCGGGGTTGTTGGTCAGCAGCCGCACCGACTCGACCTTGAGGTCCTTGCAGCACCTGGGTGGCCGCGCCGTAGTGGCGCGCGTCGGCGGGCAGCCCGAGGTCGAGGTTGGCGTCGACGGTGTCGCGGCCGCCGTCCTGCAGCTGGTAGGCCTGCAGCTTCGCGACCAGGCCGATGCCCCGACCCTCGTGGCCGCGCAGGTAGACGACGACGCCTCGACCCTCGGCGACGATCCGCTCCATCGCCTCGTCGAGCTGCGGGCCGCAATCGCACCGGCTGCTGCCGAACACGTCCCCGGTCAGGCACTCGGAGTGCACGCGGGTGAGCACCGGTTCGGTGCCCGTGACGTCGCCGAAGACCAGCGCGATGTGCTCGGAGTCGTCGACGGTCATCCGGTAGCCGTAGGCGGTGAAGTCACCGTGCCGGGTCGGGAGGCGGGTCTCGGCGACCCGCTCGACCAGGTTCTCGTTGCGACGCCGCCAGCGGACGAGGTCCTCGATCGAGATCATCGTCAGCCCGTGCTCGTCGGCGAACGCGCGCAGCTCGGGGGCCCGCTTCATGGTGCCGTCGTCGTTGACGACCTCGACGAGGACGCCGGCGGGAGTGAGCCCGGCCAGGCGGGCGAGGTCGACGGCCGCCTCGGTGTGTCCGCGGCGGGCGAGCACGCCACCCTCGCGGAAGCGCAGCGGGAAGACGTGACCAGGGCGAGTGATCTCCCACGACTCGGTCGCCGAGTCGGCGAGCACCCGGGCGGTGTGGGCGCGGTCGGCGGCCGAGATGCCGGTGGAGACGCCGTCGCGTGCATCGACCGAGATCGTGTACGCCGTGCGGTAGGCGTCCTTGTTGTGCGGGGTCATCAGCGGGATCTCGAGCCGGTCGAGCATGTGGCCGGGCATCGGCACGCAGATGACGCCGCTGGAGTGGCGGATCGTGAACGCCATCAGCTCGGGCGTCGCCTTGCTGGCGGCGAAGATGAGGTCGCCCTCGTTCTCGCGGCCCTCGTCGTCGACCACGATCACGGCCTTGCCGGCCGCGATGTCGGCGATCGCGTCGTCGACGGTGTCGAGGCGGACACCTGCGTGCTGTGGCGTCGGCTGAATCATGGGTTGGCTCCTTCGGGTGCGGTGAGGTGGGCCGCGAGCAGCTTCTCGACGTGCTTGGCGAGGATGTCGACCTCGAGGTTGACGCGGTCCCCGGGCTGGCGTGAGGCCGAGCGTGGTGCGAGCCAGGGTCTCGGGGATGAGGCTGACGGTGAACGACGTCGGGCCGGCGCTCGACCACCGTGAGGCTCACGCCGTCGACGGTGATGGAGCCCTTGTCGACGAGGTAGCGGGCGAGCTCTGGTGGAAGCGAGATCTCCACGACCTCCCAGTGCTCGCTGGGGGTGCGGCCGAGGACCGCGCCCACGCCGTCGACGTGACCCTGGACGATGTGGCCGCCCAGCCGCTTCTCGGCGGTGACCGCACGCTCGAGGTTGACGCGGTCGCCGGGCTCGACGCCGGCAGGCTGGTCTTGTCGAGCGTCTCCTGCATGACGTCGGCGGTCCAGAGCACGCCGTCGTGGCTGACCACGGTCAGGCAGCAGCCGTTGACCGCGATCGAGTCGCCGAGCCCGGCGTCCTCGAGGACGGTGGCCGCTCGAACGGTGAGCCGGATGGCGTCACCCTGGTGCTCGACAGCCTCGATGGTGCCGAGCTCCTCGACGATCCCGGTGAACATCAGGTCTCCTGTGGTGTCGGGGCTGTGGGGTCAAGGTGAGGCGGACGTTGGGCTGCTCGCCGTCGACGCCGTCGAGAACGGTCGACGTCGGTGACCTCGGGCGCAACGCGTCGGCGATCGTGGTGATTCCGAGGTCGGCGACGGCGCTACGTGCCGGCGCCGAGCAGCATCGGCGCGACGTAGGCGACGATCTCGTCGACCAGCCCGGCCCGAGGAAAGCTGCGGCAAGGGTCGGCCCGCCCTCGAGGAAGACGTGCTGCCGGTCCAGGCCGAACAGCTCGGCGAGCGCTGCGTGCGGGTCACGAGTGCGCAGGTGCACCGACTCGCCTGGTCGTCGAAGACCCGTCGGTCGGGGTCGAAGGTCGCGCTCCCCCATCACGGCACGCGAGCGGCTGGTGGGGCAGCGGGCCGGTCGTGCTCGTCGCGGACGGTCAGCCGAGGATCGTCGACGGCGACTGTGTTGCGTCCCGACGAGCATGACGTCGCATGAGCGCGCGCAGCCGGTGCGTGTCGAGCCGGGCGGCACGGCCGGAGACCCAGCGGCTGGTGCCGTCGGCCGCGGCGCTGCGCCCGTCGAGGGTGGTGGCGAACTTCCACGGTCACGAAGGGGCGCTCGTCGCTCAGCCGCGAACGGTCCACGCCGGTTGAGGCGCGCGGCATCGTCGGCCAGCAGGCCCGACGTCGACGTCGATGCCGGCTGCCCGCAGCGTCGCGGCCCCGCCGGCGGCGACCGGGTTGGGGTCGGTCTGGGCGTAGACGACCCGGCGGACGCCAGCGTCGATGAGCGCCTGGGCGCACGGGCCGGTGCGGCCGGTGTGGTTGCACGGCTCGAGGGTGACCACGGCGGTCGCGCCGCTGGCCGCGGACTCCTGCGCTCAGCGAGGCGCGTCGGCCTCGGCGTGGGCGGTGTCCGGCGCCACGGTGGAAGCCCTCGGCGAGCGTGGCGCCGTCGGCGGCGAGCAGCACGCAGCCGACGCGCGGGTTAGGGCCCAGCGGCACGCCGGGGGACGCCGCCAGCAGCGAGCGCGCGTTCCATCGCCGTCGTGCTCTGCCGGGTTGAAGCGCCATCGTCGCCTCCGGTCCGGATGGTGCTCACGGACTCCGGGGCTGACGTGGACGCGCGACACGTCTGCACGTGCCGCGGCGACCACCTGCGTGCGCTTCCCATCCGGACTTTCACCGTCGGTCCAGGAATCTCACCTGATCAACCGACTGCTGGCTGCAGCCGGGTCGCGGACTTTCACCGCCGGCTCGGAATTACACCGACCCCAGAGCACGCGAGCGTTTCGCTCGTCGGGACAAGGGTGCCACATCGCGCAGGCCCGATGGTCGGACCGTCTCGTGACGTGAGTCACCGCCAGCCGACGCGCAGCACAGCCGAGGTCTCGAGCGGCGCCTGGCCGCGCACCGCTGCGAGGACGCCCGCCCCTTCCGGGCTGCCGGTGTAGAGGGCGGCTCCCCCGCCGATCCAGCGAGCCCACTGCTCGGCGAAGATCTGCGCGAGCTCGGCACGGACACCCAGCACCGTCGGCACCGCGTGCCAGACCGTGCCACCGGCGCGCAGGGCGGACAGAGGCTTGAGAGCCGAGATGCTGGTGGGCGGGTCCGCCACGTAGCGGGGCACCAGGTAGCGCGGGGCAGCGATCGGGTCGAGCACCTCGGCCATCGCCTCGGCGAAGAGTCGGCTGTCGCTCTCGTCGCCCTCGAGGCTCAACCGCACCTGGCCGTCGTTGGCGACCCGCCACGTGACCGAACCGGCTCCGGTGCGGGTGAGCTGAGCGGCGGCGAGCGCATCGGCCAGCGCACACCCGAGGCGCACGACGTCCGGCGCGCGGCCGAGTTCGTCGATCACGCGACGTCGGCCACGTGCGGTGGCGAACCACGCCAAGGCCGCCAGCACCGGGACGACCACGGCCAGGGGCGGCGCCGCAACGGCGGCGGCGCCGGTCAGGATCGCCAGGCCCAGTCCTGTCATGGGCAGACCGGTCCAGATGCGGGCCCCGCCGCGCACGCCGTCCGGCCCAAGCACGATCCGTGGCGGGAGCGCGATCGTTCCGGTCGGTGCGGCAGCCGGCACGAGATCAGCCCGCGCTGATGAGCGCCGCGGACGGACCCAGATGGTGCGTCGCGCCTGGTCGACGTACGGCGTGCCCACGGCCCAGGCCGCACGGATGTCGGCGCGATGCTCGGCGCGCTCGAGCATGTGCGCGTTGGTCTCGCCGAAGGTCGTCGCGGGTGGCGGGGCGAACGACGAGAAGTCGGGGTGCACGTGCGCCACGCCGTCGACGACGTCACCGGTGTCGTCGACTCCGAAGTAGCCCTCGTGCTTGCGCACCGTGCGCTGCCAGTCGTTGTCGCCGCGCGGATGAGCCTCGCTGATCGCGCAGACGGTCCAGTTGATGGCGACCTTGTCGGGAGCCTCGGGGTCGAGCCGCAGCGCGCGGCCGCGGGTTTGCACGATCGAGCCCGGGGTGGTCGTGGTGCTGAGGTCGACCAGCCCGGTCGTGGCCGGTGCGTCCCACCCCTCGCCCAGCAGCGCCCGGGTGCCCACCAGTACCTGGCACCGCCGCTCAGTGAAGAACGCCGGTGACGATCGGCACCCACTGACGACTCGACCACGAGCCCGTGAGCTCTGCGATCCCATCGGAGTCGGGCTCCGCGACGACGAGCCCGAGGTCGGGGCAGGTGGCTCGCAGCCGCTCGAGGACCTCAGGTGCGGCGGCCACGGTGCGGCCGGTGACCATCAATGGCCACAGCGGCGCGGTGGCCGGGTCTGCGAGCAGGTGGGCCAAGGCCTGCCGGGCCGATCCGGCGCGCACCGGCAGGACGCCCTCGAGGTCAGCAGGCACGGTGGCGGACGCCGCCTCGTGGTCGCAGATCACCAGCATCGCCAGTCGGTCACCCAGCACACGGTGCTCCGCGCCGACGATCTCGACGAGGGCCGTCGCCTTGGCCTCGCTGCGGGCGAGCACTCGGTCGACCGGGCTGCGCCCGCGCCGCAGGCCCTGCTTGGTCAGCAGCCAGCCGACCGACGGGAGCACGCGGCGCAGTGCGGCCAGGACGTCCAGGTCGCGGTCGTCGACGCTGTCGCGAAGTTGCCCGACGTACCAGTCGCCGACGAGTCGGGCCCAGTCGTCACCACTCGGCTCGCGCCGGTGCTGCTCGGCGAGCACCACGTGCGGCGACAGGCGCAGGAGTCCGACGTGGGCCAGCCGCAGCGCGGCGTCGACCAGCTCCGGATCGCGCTGGCGCAACGTGTCGAGGGGCGCCTCGCCGTCGAATCGTTGATCAGCCCACTGTAGGAAGGGCAGCGACCCGAAGGCCGGATCGATCAACGCGGTGGTCAGCTCGCGGAAGCGGAGGCTCTGCTCATCGAGCCACTGTCGCTCGTGGGCCGTGGGCTCGGTCAGCCAGATCAGGTCCGCGAAAGGGGCCAGGTGCCCTTCGCGGACGACGGCCGGGATCGAGGCGGCGTAGACGATGTCGCCGAACAGGTCGGTGACGAGCGCGCTCTGCTCGGCGGAGAGAGAAGCGGGAGGGGTGGCCGTCAACCCGAGCACGGTCGCGTCCGGCAGGAGGTCGAGCACCTCGGCGAGCAGGCGGCCCCAGGTCTCGATCAGGTGGTGGCACTCGTCGAGGACGACCGTGACCGGACCGCGGTCGCGCAGCGCCTCGACGAGCGCGCGACCGTTGGGGTGCAAGCGGCGACAGCTCGGACGGCTCCTCGCCGAGCTCCGCGGCGTCCTCGGACTGCTCGTCGTCGAAGACCGCCAGCGCCTGGTAGGTCAGCGAGGTGACGTCGGCGCTGAGCTCGCGCTCGGTGCCGACCGTCGTGGTGGCGTCAGGGTCCATCCGCCGCCAGCCCCGGACCCATTGCCCCTGGATCGCGGTGTTTGGGCTGAGGACGAGTGCCGGTACGCCTTCGCGACGAATGGTCTCGAGACCGACGAGTGTCTTTCCCGCGCCGGGAGGCAGCACCACCCAGGCGCGCCGCCGGTCATCAGCCCGGGCAGCAACCAGCGCCGTCAGCGCCTCCTGCTGGTGACGGCGGAAGGGGTACGGCGACCGAGCTCCGCCGTACAGGGTGGTCACTCCCCCGCGGCGGCCTCGGCCGCGGCACGAAGCTCGGCGACCATGCGGTCGGGATCGTCAGCCGAGTAGACCGCGCTGCCCGCGACGAACACGTCCGCGCCCGCCTCGGCGCAGCGCTCGATGGTGTCGAGGGATACACCGCCGTCGACCTGGAGCCAGGTCTCGACGCCGTGCTTGTCCATCATCTGCCGCGCGCGGCGGATCTTGGGCAGGCAGAGATCGAGGAACTTCTGGCCGCCGAAGCCGGGCTCGACGGTCATGATCAGCACCATGTCGAGCTCGGGGAGCAGGTCCTCGTAGGGCTCAATGGGCGTGGCGGGCTTCAGCGCCATGCTGGCGCGTGCTCCGGCCGCCCGGATCTCGCGGGCCAGGCGCACCGGCGCCTTCGTCGCCTCGACGTGGAAGGTCACCGAGCCACAGCCCGCCTCGACGTACGCAGGCGCGTTGCTGTCGGCGTCCTCGATCATCAGGTGGGCGTCCAGCGGGATCGACGTGGAACGTGCCAGTGCCTCGACCATGGCCGGTCCGAAGGTGAGGTTCGGGACGAAGTGGTTGTCCATCACGTCGACGTGCACCCAGTCGGCGTTGCCGATGCGGGCGACCTCCGCCCCGAGCGAGGCGAAGTCGGCGTTCAAGATGCTCGGCGTGATCTGGATACCCACGCCCGCAGCGTAGTGATCCGGCGGGTAGCTGGTCAGGCCCCGGGTCAGTCGCCGGGCACCTCGGGGGTCTCGGGGGTCTCGGCCCCAGCCGCCTCGTCGCGGGCGAACCACTCGAGCAGCGGCTGCGAGGTCGTGGTCGACGGAGTCGATGCCCTCGTGCAAGTCACCCAACTCGGCGAACCTCTCCGGCATGGTGAAGATCGTGAAGTCCTCGGCTCGGCGTCGTCGATCTCGTGCCACTCGACCGGTGCCGAGACGCGGGCATCGCCGAAGCCGCGCACCGAGTACGCCGCTGCGATCGTGTGGTCGCGAGCGTTCTGGTTGTAGTCGACGAACAGGTGGTGCGGGTCGCGGTCCTTGCGCCACCACGTCGTGGTGACGTCGTCGGGCGCCCGCCGCTCGACCTCGCGGGCGAAGGCCAGCGCCGCCTGGCGGACCACCTTGTGACCGTGCTCGGGCTTGATGCGCACGTAGACGTGCAACCCGCTGCCACCGCTGGTCTTCGGGTAGCCGACCATGCCGAGCTCGTCGAGCACCTCGTGCACGACCGCGGCTACCCGACGCACCTGCGCGTAGTCGGACAGCGGTCCGGGGTCTAGGTCAATCCGCCACTCGTCGGGCATCTCCGGATCGGCACGCCGACTGTTCCAGGGGTGGAACTCCACGGTCGACATCTGGACGGCCCAGATCACGCTGCCCAGCTCGGTGACGCACAGCTCGTCGGCCGTCCGGTTCCAGCGCGGGAAGTGCAGCTGCACCGTCTCGACCCAGTCGGGGGCACCGGCCGGCAGCCGCTTCTGATGCACCTTCGGGCCAGCCAGACCCTTCGGGAACCGATGCAGCATGCAGGGACGCTCGAAGAGCGCGTTGACGATGCCGGGGCCGACGGACAGGTAGTACTCGACCAGGTCGAGCTTGGTCGCTCCGCTCTCGGGGAAGTAGATCCGGTCGGGATTGCTCACCCGTACGACGCGGTCGTCGACCTCGATCTCGACTGCGGGTGACTGGCTCGGCACGGCACCACGGTAGTCAGGTGGGTTCAGGCGGGTCAGGTGGACGCGTAGACCAGGTGCAGCACGCCCGAGGTGATCGCCGCCGAGCTGACCAGGCGCAGCGGGATCTTGGGGCCGTCGACGAAGAGCTTCTCGCCACTCCCCACGATCACCGGGTGGATGAGCAGGTGCACCTCGTCGACGAGTCCTTCAGCGAGGAGCCAACGCACCGTGCGGATGCTGCCCGACATCATCAGGTCACCCTCGGTCGCAGCCTTGAGCCGACGGATCTCGTCGGGGTCGCCGGCCACGACGGTGGTGTTGTTCCAGGTGGGGTCGACCAGGGTGCTCGAGACGACGTACTTGTCGATCGCGTTGATGAACGGCCCGAAATCCTCACCCTCGTCGGCGGGCCAGTACTGCGACCACTGGTCGTACATCTCCCGTCCCATGAGAAAGGCGCCAGCCGTGGTCATCCCCGCACCGATGACCGCGCCCATCTCGTCGCTGAAGTAGTCGAAGTGCCACTGGTCCGGCGCCTCGACGACACCGTCGAGCGACATGAACCAGTTGGAGACGAGCTTGCCCATGGTGACCCCTGTTCATTGGATGTGCTGGGACAGACCGGGCGAACGGTCCCGATTCATCGGCTCAGGCAGTGCGGCGCAGCAAGGCGAGGAACATTGCGTCAGTGCCGTGCCGGTGGGGCCACAGCTGCATGGTGCCGGGCAGCGGCCCGGCGGCGTCCGGGACGTCGGGAAGCAGAGGGCCGACATCCTCGAGCACGACGTCGGGGTGCGCCTCCAGTGCGGTGCGCACTACCTCTGACGTCTCGGACAGCACCGGCGAGCACGTCGCGTAGAGCACGACCCCGCCGGGCCGCACCAGGTCGAGGGCGCTGCCGAGCAAGGCGCGCTGCAGCAGGACGAGCTCGAGCAGGTCATCGGGCTTGCGCCGCCAACGAGCCTCCGGTCGGCGACGTAGGGCGCCCAGGCCCGTGCACGGGGCATCAACCAGCACCCGGTCGAAGTCGGCGGGCCGCAGCGGTGGGCGAACACCGTCGGCGGCGATGATGCCGAGCATCCCGTCGGCGCCGGCGACGGTGCGACGAACCAGTCCCGCTCGGTGCGGCGCCCGCTCGACCGCGAGGACGCCGGCGCCTTGTTCTGCGGCCAGCGCAGCCATCAGCGCGGCCTTGCCACCGGGGCCTGCACACAGGTCGAGCCATCGACGGTCGGTGCCGGTCACCTCGGCGCGGGCCAGTGCCAGTGCCACGAGCTGGGAACCTTCGTCCTGCACCCCGGCGCGTGCGTCGACGACCGCAGGGATGGCGCTCGGGCTGCCCCCGGACAGGGTGACGCCGTACGGCGAGAACGGTGTCGGCTCACCGGGCAGCTCGTCACGGGTCGCTCGCCCAGGACGGGCGACCAGCGTGACCTGCGGCGCGACGTTGTCGGCGGCGAGCAGCAGCTCGACCTCATCGACGCCCACGGCCCGCCGCAGCTCGTCGACCACCCAGGCCGGATGGCTGTAGGCGACCTCGCAGAAGCGTTGCGGGTCGGTCTCGCGATCCGGCGCCACCTCGGCGATCCACCCCTCCAGGTCGCGGGCCGCGATCTTGCGCAGCACCGCGTTGGTGAACCCGGCGGCTCCCTCGTTGCCGAGCGCACGCACGAGGTCGACCGACGTGCTGATGGCCGCGTGAGTCGGCACGCGCATGTTGAGCAGCTGATGGGCCCCGAGCCGCAGCACGTCGAGGACCTTGACCTCGACCTTCGACAGGGCGCGGTCGACGCAGGCAGCGAGGATCGCGTCGTAGGTGCCCCGCCATCGCAGGGTGCCCGAAGCCAGCTCGGTCGTGAAGGCCGCGTCGCGAGAGTCGAGCGAGAAGTGGGTGATCACGGCGGGCAGGACGAGGTTGGCGTAGGAGTCCTCGACCCGCACCGAGCGCAGCACCTGGTAGGCGGCCTGACGCGGGTTGTCGACGACACGCTTGCCCCGAGGGGATCGCGCCCGAGCGGGTTGGGCGCGCGCGGGCTGCTTCCGAGAGGCGTGGGGCCGACGCGGCGCCTCAGCCATCGCCGGCCTCGGGCTTGTCGCCGAAGCACACGCCCGACTCGAGCCGGACGCCGCGTGCCCAGTCGGCGGCGGGCATCTGCTTCTTGCCGAACGCCTTCACCTCGCCGAGCCGGACCGCGACCGTGCCGGTGCCGACCAGCACCTCCTGCTTGCCGACCTGCAGCTCACCTACTGGCAGGACGACGTCGGTGAGCGTCACCGGGCCGATCTTGATCCGCTCGCCCTCGTGGGTCGACCACGAGCCGGGGCCTGGCGTGCAGGCGCGGATGCGTCGGTCGACCGCCTCGGCGGGTTCGGACCACACGATGCGGGCGTCCTCGACGGTGATCTTGGGCGCGAGGCTGACACCGTCGGTCGGCTGCTCGCGAGCCTCGATGGTGCCGTTCGCGAGGTGGTCGAGCGTGGCCACGAGGAGCCCCGCGCCCCCCTCGGCCAATCGACCGAGCAGGTCGCCGGCGGTGTCGGCTGGCCGCACCAGCTCGGTCATCACGCCGAACGTCGGACCGGCGTCCATCGCCTTGACGATGCGGAACGTCGTGGCACCCGTGACCTCGTCTCCGGCCCACAGCGAGTGCTGCACGGGGGCCGCGCCTCGCCAGGCCGGGAGGCAGGAGAAGTGCAGGTTGACCCAGCCCAGCGGCGGGATGTCGAGGGCCGACTGGGGCAGCAGCGCCCCGTAGGCGACCACCGGGCAGCAGTCGGGCGCCAGGACGCGCAGGGCCTCCTGGAACCCCGGGTCACGGGGGTGCTCGGGCTTCAGCACCGGGACGCCGAGCTCCTCGGCGCGGACGGCGATCGGGCTGGCGACCAGCTTTCGTCCCCGCCCGGCCGGCGCGTCGGGGCGGGTGACGACCCCGACCAGGTCGTGGGAGGACGCAGCGATGGCGTCGAGCGAGGGAACGGCCACCTCGGGGGTGCCGGCGAAGACGACGCGCATCAGATGCCGAACCCTCCGGTGGCGTGGGGACTGACCTTGACCCGCGGTTGCTCGAGGCCGAACCACTCAGACTCGCGGATCTCCTTCATCGCAGCCTTGCGGGCGGCCGTGTCGAGCCGATCGATGAACAGGACGCCGTCGAGGTGGTCGGTCTCGTGCTGGATCGCGCGAGCGAGCAGCTCGGAACCCTCGATGACGACGGGCTCACCGTGCACGTCGAACCCGCGCGCGACCACGGACATGGCACGACGGCACTCGTAGGTCAGCTCAGGCAGCGACAGGCAGCCCTCGAGCCCGTCCTGCATCTCCTCCGACAGGGTCAGGTCGGGGTTGATCAGGTAGCCGGCCTCACCGTCGACGTGCCAGGTGAAGACGCGCAGGCTGACGCCGATCTGAGGAGCTGCCAGGCCAGCGCCGGGCGCGTCGAGCATGGTGTCGCTCAGGTCGGCGACGAGCGTGCGCAGCTCCTTGTCGAAGGTGACGACCTCGAGGGCCGGCTTGCGCAGCACCGGGTCGCCGAAGAGCCGGATCGGCTGGATGGCCACAGAACTCCTCTGGTGGGGTGAACCCGCGAGTCTACTGAGGAGTCACAGATCGATCGGGTCGACCTGGACCCGGACGGCGTCCAGCTTGCGACTCGAACGCACCCGTTGCAGCTCACCGAGCGCGCGAGAGAGCTCGGCGCCGTGGCTGCGAGGCGCGCGAACCACGAGACGCTCCAGGCCGTCGCCGACGCTGTCACCCACCGGGACCGGGCCGAGGACGTCGAGGAAGGTCGGCTGTCCGAGCAGCGTGACCACGTCGTCGAGGGCTCCCGGCTCGCCCGTGATCGTCGCCAGGCGCACCGTGGGGGGCAGCCGAGCCTCCGTTCGCTCGTCGGCAGCACGACGCGCGAACCCGGCATGGTCCCACCGCACCAGCGCTTGGAGCGCTGGCTGGGCTGCGTCGCCGACGGCCATGGCCGAGCCCCCAGGACGAACCAGCGCCACCGCATTGCTCCACCGGCGCAGAGCTTCCTCCTCGGCGCGCAGGTCGTCTCGGCCGAGCAGCAGCCACGTGTCGAGCAGCACGACTGCGACGTACCCCTGCGCGGCCGTCGGCTCTGCGCCGGGAGTGGCGACCACGATGGCCGGCTTGTCGGGCACCGATGCGAGCACGTGGCCACCGGCCGAGGTGCGGACCGGGACGGACGGGAAGGCGCGCCCGAGCTCTTCACCGGTACGCGCCTCGCCGAGCACCGGAGCGCGCAGGCCAGCGCCGCCGCACTCGCCGCACCGCCACGACGGAGCGACAGTGCCGCACCACCGGCAGGCGGGCGGGCTGGTCGGGGAGGTGAGGGCGAGCGGTCCGTGACAGGCGCTACAGGTGGCCTGGGAGCGGCAGCGGTCGCACGCCAGCGCCAGCGCGTAACCGGCGCGGGGGGTTTGCACGAGCACCGGACCGGAGCCGACGCAGTCGCGGATCAGCTCGTGCACCTGGCGCGGGATCCGGGCCGCCCCGGCGTGCGGGTCGCGGCGCAGGTCGTGCTCGGTGGCCCCGCTGATGGTGGTCGCAACACGACGTCGAACCTCTTCGCGGGGGGCGTTGATCTCGTGCGCCCAACCGGCGCGCACGAGCTGGTCGGCCTCAACGCTGCGGGCGTGGCCCCCGATCAGCAGGCCCGCCTGCTCGCGGGCGGCACGGAGGAGCAGCACCTCGCGGGTGTGCGGGTAGGGCGCCCTCGGCTCGGCGAACAGGTCGTCGCCGTCGTCCCAGATCGCGAGCAGCCCCAGACCGGCGACCGGGGCGAACGCGGCAGCTCGGGTGCCGATCACGATGCGCCGGGTGCCCCGCGCCGCAGCCAGGAAAGCGCGGTAGCGCGGAGCCGGTCCGGTCTCGGCGGTGAGCACGACGTGGTGGTCGGGGCCGATCAGTGCGGTGAGTGCTGCGTCGAGGCGGGCGACGTCCTTGCCGTCAGGCACGCACACGATGGCTCCGCGGCCACCCGCGAGGGCCGTCGCGGCGGCCTCGGCGAGCCGGACCGGCCACTGCTCGCTCGGCAGCGCGCCCCAGACGGCCCTAGGAGCCGACCCGGCGCGCACGTGGCCCAGGAACGCGTCGGCCTGGGGGTAGGCCGCCCATCCCGACTCAAAGCCGGCCTCGAACCCTGCGTCGGCCAGCGGCGGCTCGGGCGGGGAGGTCTCCTTCTCGGTGGTGGCGTGCCGGGGCGGCAGCGCCAACCGGAGCACGTCGGAGCGCGTGCCCGCATAGCGCTCAGCGATCTCGCCCGCGAGCGCGGCGACTGCAGGGGCCAGGACGGGCTCGGGGCTCACGACCCGGCGCAACGGGGCCAACCGCCCGGTGTGGTCGCTGGACTCGGCGCGTGCGACGAGGTAGCCGTCGACGTCCTTGCCGGCGAAGCGGACCTTGACCCGCGTGCCGGGCACGGCGTCTGCGGCCATCGCGGCGGGGACGGCGTAGTCGAACGTGCGGTCGAGGTGCGCGAGCGGTACGTCGACCAGCACCTGAGCGACCGGAGCGACGTCGGCGAGCTCGGCCTCAGCCGCCTTGCGGGCCCGGGTGGCTCGGGCCTTGGCCTGCGACTCTTTGACCGTGGCGCGAACCAGCCCCGGGAGCAGCTCGGGCTGCTCCTCCCCGGCGCCGGGGTGGCTGGGTGTGGTGGTCACATGCCGATGTCTAGCAGCGCCCACCGACGCGGGCGTCGCCCGGCATCCGGGCCCAGGGGCTTCGGGCTCAGATGCCGACCGCGGCCTTGAGTGCGTCGGCCCGGTCAGTGGCCTCCCACGTGAACTCGGGCAGCTCGCGGCCGAAGTGGCCGTAGGCCGAGGTCTTGGCGTAGATCGGGCGGAGCAGGTCGAGGTCACGCAGGATCGCAGCGGGACGCAGGTCGAAGACCTCGAGCACGGCCTTCTGGATGCGCTCGTCAGGAACGACGCCGGTGCCGAAGGTCTGCACGAAGACGCCTACAGGCTGGGCCTTGCCGATGGCGTAGGCGACCTGCACCTCGCAGCGACGGGCGAGACCGGCCGCGACGACGTTCTTGGCGACCCAGCGCATGGCGTAGGCGGCCGAGCGGTCGACCTTCGAGGGGTCCTTGCCGGAGAACGCACCGCCACCGTGACGGGCCATGCCGCCGTAGGTGTCGACGATGATCTTGCGGCCGGTGAGCCCGGCGTCGCCCATCGGCCCGCCGACGACGAAGCGCCCGGTCGGGTTGACGAGCAGGCGGTAACCGTCGGAGGGGAGGTCGATCGTGGCGAGCACGGGGTCGATCACGTTCTGCTTGATCTCGGCCTCGAGCTTGACCAGGTCGGTGTCCTCGGAGTGCTGCGTGGAGAGCACCACCGTGTCGATGCGCACCGGCCGGTCGTCCTCGTCGTACTCGACGGTGACCTGGGTCTTGCCGTCGGGACGCAGGTTGTCCATGGTGCCGTTCTTGCGCACCTCGGTGAGCTTCTCGGCCAGGCGCTGGGCGATCACGATGGGCAGCGGCATCAGGACGTCGGTGTCGTCGCAGGCGTAGCCGAACATCAGGCCCTGGTCGCCGGCGCCGCGCATGTCGAGCTCGTCGACCGACGACTCAACCCGGGCCTCGATGCCCTGGTCGACACCCTGCGCGATGTCGGGCGACTGCGCGCCGATGGCGACCTGGACGCCGCACGAGGCGCCGTCGAAGCCCTTCTCGGAGCTGTCGTAGCCGATGTCGAGGATGGCCTCACGCACGAGCTGGGCGATCGGGGCGTAGGCCTCCGTGCGCACCTCGCCGGCCACGACGACGAGTCCGGTGGTGAGCAGCGTCTCGACGGCCACCCGGAGGTCGGCCTTGTTGGGGTCGTTCGCCATCAGGTAGTCGAGGACGGTGTCGCTGATGCGGTCAGCGATCTTGTCGGGGTGACCTTCGGTCACAGACTCCGAGGTGAAGAGACGTCCAGTCACGTCGATGCTCGCTCTCGTTCAGGCATACGCCACAGCAGGTGGACCTGCGCCGCCAGCAACCCGTGCCGACGCCACCAAATCCTAGGTGAGGACCAGCATGCAAGATCGACGTCTCACACACCGAATCGGCGCGTGACCTCGTCCCAGATCACGTGGGCGAGCGCGGACTTGGACCCTCGGGCGACCTCGGTGGCGCGTCCGTCGGCACCCAGGATGACGGCTTCGTTGTCGGGACTGCCGAAGACCGCTCCACCACTGACGTCGTTCACGACGAGGAGGTCGCATCCTTTGCGGACCAGCTTGGCCCGCGCGAGGTCGAGGACGGATCCTGTGGCGTCGCCGGTCTCGGCCGCGAACCCGACGATCACCTGTCCGGTGCGAACCCGTTGCGTCGCGATCTCGTGCAGGATGTCGGCGTTCTGGGTGAGCTCGATCGAGGGTGACGACCCATCGTCGGCCTTCTTGATCTTGGCGTCGCTGACCGCGGTCGGCCGGAAGTCGGCCGGCGCGGCCGCCATCACGACCGAATCGGCGCTGGCCGCCGCCGCGACGACCTCGTCGCGCAGCTGCGCGGTGGTCTCGACCCGCACGACCTTGACCCCGGCCGGGTCGGGGAGAGTGACGTTGGCCGCGATCAGGGTGACCTCGGCTCCGCGGGACAGCGCCGCACGGGCCAGCGCATAGCCCTGCAGACCCGACGAGCGGTTGCCGAGAAACCGAACCGGGTCGAGGTACTCGCGGGTGCCGCCGGCCGACACGACGACGTGCTTGCCAGCCAGGTCTGCAGTCGCTGATCCACGCGCGAGCGTCTCGAGACACACCTCGAAGAGCTCGCTGGGCTCGGGCAGCCGCCCTTTGCCGGTGTCGGCTCCGGTCAGTCGACCCTCGGCAGGCTCGATGACCAGAACGCCGCGCGCACGCAGGGTGGCGACGTTGGCCTGCGTGGCTGCGTGCTCCCACATCTCGGTGTGCATCGCGGGGGCCACCACCACGGGGCAGCGGGCGGTCAGCAAGGTGTTGGTGAGCAGGTCGTCGGCGAGACCGTGGGCGGCCTTGGCCAGCAGGTCGGCGGTGGCCGGAGCCACGATCACCAGGTCGGCGGTCTGACCGATGCGCACGTGGGGCACTTGGTGGACGTCGTTCCAGACCTCGGTCGAGACCGGGTTGCCCGAGAGGGCCGCCCACGTCGGCGCACCGACGAAGCTCAGCGCCGCGGCCGTCGGCACGACGGTGACCTCGTGGCCGGACTCGGTCAGCCGGCGCAGCAGCTCGCAGGCCTTGTAGGCCGCGATGCCGCCCGAGACCCCGAGCACGACCCTGGGCTTGACGGTAAGGGGCCGAACAGCAGAGTGCCGAGGCCCCGTGGGGGCCCCGGCCTCAGATGCATCGGTGGTGCTCAGCGGATCACGCTTCGTTGCCGTAGGACGCGTCGAGCGCGGCCTGCTTGGCAGCAGCCTCCTCGGCGGCCAGCTCAGCGGGGTCGACGTCCTCGCAGGTCAGCTTGTCCTCGGCGATCTCGCGCAGCGCGATCGAGAGGGGCTTCTCCTGGACGTGGGTGTCGACCAGCGGGCCGACGTACTCGAGCAGGCCCTCGCCCAGCTGGGAGTAGTAGGCGTTGATCTGCCGCGCGCGCTTGGCGCTGTAGAGCACCAGCTTGTACTTGCTGTCGGTCTTGGTCAGCAGGTCGTCGATCGGCGGGTTGGTGACGCCTTCGGCGGTGATGTTGGGCGCAGACACGCGTGAGCCTCACTCAGTGATGTTCTGGATCCGGTGGTCCGGTTGATGTGCTGTGCTCGGAGAGCATCATCAAGGCTACCAACTCGTCGGCCGCAGCGTGAACTTCGTGGTTGACGATGGTCATGTCGAACTCCGGTTCGGCGGCCAGCTCGAGCCTCGCGGTGGCCAGCCGGCGCTCCCGTTCCTCGGCGGTCTCGGTGCCGCGGCCGACCAGGCGACGCACCAGCTCGTCCCACGAGGGCGGCTTCAGGAAGACGAAGACCGCCTCGGGCATGGTCTGACGCACCTGCCGAGCGCCCTGCAGATCGATCTCCAACATCGAGGGTCGGCCAGCGGCCAGCATCTCCTCGACGGGACGACGTGGCGTGCCGTAGCGGGCCACCTGGTGCACCGTGGCCCACTCGAGCAGCTGGTCGTCGGCGACCATCCGGTCGAACTCGGCGTCGCTCACGAAGTGGTAGTGGACGCCGTCGACCTCGCCGGGTCGCGCACGTCTCGTGGTGGCCGAGACCGAGATCCACACGTCGGGGTGACGCTCACGCACCGCAGCGGCCACCGTGCCCTTGCCCACGGCGGTCGGGCCGGCCAGCACGATCAGCCGGGTCGGCGCGGTCACTCCGGAGCGAACTCGCGCTGGAGCGCGGCGACCTGCTTGGTGCCGAGCCCACGGACGCGGCGTGACTCGGCGATGCCCAGACGCTCCATGACCTGGCGGGCGCGGACCTTGCCGAGTCCCGGCATCGACTGGAGCAGGTCGACGACCCGCATCTTGCCGATGACCTCGTTGCTCTGCCCCTCGGAGAGCACGTCGAGGATGGAGCCCCCGGCGTTCTTCAGTCGGTTCTTGACCTCAGCCCGTTCGCGGCGGGATGCGGCCGCCTTGGCCAGCGCTGCCTGGCGCTGTTCGGGGGTGAGCGGGGGCAGAGCCACGGGCACAGGTCCTTCGGTCTTTGGTTCTGCGGCATGGGCGGCCGCTGAGGGGTCAATGTAGCCAGATGCTTCCGGGGGCGGCAACGTGCCCGCCCCTCGGTTCGGTACCGGGTCAGCTCAGGCTGAGCGGGGCCTTGCACACATCGCGGGCCTGTTGCTGCACGCCGTCGAGCGCCGCCGACATGGCCGGCGCGACCAGCCCGATCGCGGCGGTCTCGATGGCTGTCCGCTCCGCGTCGCTCAGCCCCGATGGCGGGCGCTGCGGGTCGTAGGTGCCCGGATCGACCTCGGCGGCCTCCAGCGCCCGCTCCAGCGTCGAGAGCCGCTGGGTGACCACCGCCCACTCGTCCACCAAGTCGTCCGGCGCCTTCGCAGCCAGCGCTCGGAAGCTGGGCAGCGCCGCCAGCAGCCCGCTCGGCGCGCCCTGGGCGAGGGCCTCGGTGAGCGGTCGCTGCTGCTCGTTCACCTCGTCGCAGTACCCCCCGTACGGGTCGTCGTCGCCACAGCCGGCCAACCCTGCGAGGGCCGCGCCTGCGACCAGCGCCCAGACCGCGATCCTCACGCGAGGGCGCGCAGTGCGTCGTTGGCTCGCCGGACGGCGTCCTGCATGGCAGTCGCGTCGGGACCGGCGGCCAGCACCTCGCGCGAGGAGCTCGGCGTGACGTGCGCGGCGGCTGCTCCGAAGATCCGGCGGATGTCGGCGGGCGTGCCCCCCTGCGCCCCGAACCCGGGGGCCAGGATCGGGCCGTTGAAGTCGAAGTCGATGCCGGTGTCGCCGATCGTGGCGCCCACGACCGCGCCGAACGAGCCGAGCGGCTCGGCGTCAGCGTTCAGCTGGCGCAGGTGGTCAAGCATCCGCTGGCCGACGCTCTCGCCGGTCTCGACGGTCGCGTGCTGCACCTCCGGACCCTCCTTGTTGGAGGTCAGGGCGAGCACGAACAGGCCTGCGTCGTGCTTGCGCGCGGTGTCGACGAACGGGTCGAGGGAGCCGAAGCCGAGGTAGGGGCTGACGGTGACCGCGTCAGCGGCGATGGGGCTGGCCGGGTCGAGGTAGGCGTCGGCGTAGGCCTGCGACGTCGAACCGATGTCACCGCGCTTCACGTCGAGAAGTACCAGGGCCCCCGCCGCTCGCGATCCGGCGATCACCTGCTCGAGCACGGCCACGCCCCGCGAGCCGAACCTCTCGTAGAAGGCCGACTGCGGCTTGACCACCGAGCACAGCGGCGCGACTGCCTCCACCACCGACATCGCGAACCGCTCCAGCCCGGCGACGTCGTCGTCGAGGCCCCACTCGTGCAGCAGGGCAGCGTGCGGGTCGATACCGACGCAGAACGGTCCACGCTCGGCGAGAGCGGCGTGGAAGCGGGCGCCGAACGTCACCGCGGCACCCCCGAGCATGCGAGGGGGTGGATCACGCGGGGAGGTTGAGGAGCCGCGCGAGCGACGAAGGAGCTCGCGACCGGCGTCTCGAAACTGGGCATCAGGTTCTCCTCAGCGCGTCGGGGGTCAGATCGGCGAGTGTCGGGTAGCCGTCGACGGCCATGATCAGGTCGGCCTCGGCCTGGATCGCCTTGAGCTGGTGCACGCCGCCAGCCACGCCTCCGAGCGCGAGGCCGTAGACGTAGGGCCGGCCGATCGCAACGGCGTCCGCGCCCAGGGCAAGGGCCTTCACCACGTCGGCGCCGGAGCGAATGCCGGAGTCGAAGATCACCGGCGCACGGTCGTCGACCGCGGCGACGACGTCGGGCAGCCAGTCGAGTGCTGCTCCCCCGCCGTTGGCTTGGCGGCCTCCGTGGTTGGAGCAGTAGATGCCGTCGGCGCCCTCGTCGATGGCGCGGCGGGCGTCGTCGGGGTGGCAGATGCCCTTGAGCACGATCGGCAGGCTGGTCAGCGAGCGCAGCCACGGGAGGTCGTCCCAGGTGACCGGATGGCCGAAGGTGCCGACCCAGGTGAACACGACCGTGCCGAGATCAGGGTCGGGACCGGTCATCTCCTGGAAGACGGGGTCGGAGGTGTAGTTGGCGAGCGCCTTGCCGCGCAACTGGGGGAAGTTGCCGCTGGCCAGGTCACGCGGGCGCCAGCCGGGCACCCAGGTGTCGAGAGTGACCACGATCGCCTCGTAACCGGCCTGCTCGGCCCGGCCCACCAGACTTGCGGCCAGCTCGCGGTTCTTCGGCGTGTAGAGCTGGAACCACGCCGGGGTATCCCCGGTGGCGGCGACGACGTCCTCGAGCGGGTCGCTCATCAACGTCGAGCCGATGAGGGGGACGCCGGTGGCGGCGGAGACCTCGGCGGCATGGATGTCGCCGTGCTGGTCGGGGGTGCAGAGACCCACGACGCCGACCGGGGCCATCAGCAGCGGGCTCTCGAGTCGCGAGCCGAAGAGGTCGACGGAGAGGTCACGCTCGGCCGAAGCGCGCAGCATGCGTGGGATGAGGGCGTACCGCTCGAAGGCGGCCACGTTGCCACGCTGGGTGGCCTCGTTGCCGCTGCCGCCCGCGACGTAGGTGCGCAGCTCGGGCGGCAGCGCGGCCAAGGCATTGCGCTCGAGCTCGGCGTAGTCGAACGGGTGCGCCGGGAGCGTGCCGCCGAGCGCGCTGAGGTAGAGGTCGATCTGGTAGTCGCCGAAAGTCACCGCGCCACCTCCGAGCTCGCGAGGGGGTGGGTCACGCGGGGAGGTTGAGTATGTCGCGCGAGCGACGTAGGAGCTCGCGACCGGCGTATCGAAACTCATGTCAGTCCCTTCACGATGCGCCTCGGCCACAGCGGGCCCTCGTAGATGAAGGCGGTGTAGGCCTGCAGGAGGTCGGCTCCAGCGGCGAGTCGCTCCCGGGCGTCCTCGGGAGTGCTGATGCCGCCGACGCCGATCAGGGTCAGGTCCGGACCGACTGTGTCACGCAGCAGGCGCAGGACGCTCGAGGGCGCGGTCGCGCAGCGGCCGGCCCGAGAGCCCGCCGGCCCCGATCTCCTCGACCTGGGCGGGATGACTGCGCAGGCCGGCGCGGCCGATCGTGGTGTTGGTGCCGATGATCCCGTCGAGTTCGATCGCCGCCGCCATCTGCGCCACCGCAACAACGTCCTCGTCGGCGAGGTCGGGTGCGATCTTCACCAGCAGCGGCACCCGGTGCGTGGTCGCACCGTCTGCGACGCGACGCACGTGCTCGAGCAGCGGCTGCAGCTTCTCGACGGCCTGGAGGTTGCGCAGGCCAGGGGTGTTCGGGGAGCTGACGTTGACCACGAGGTAGTCGGCGTGCGGGGCGAGCAGGCGCGTGCTCGTGCCGTAGTCGGCGAGCACCGCGGCTTCGTCGTCGTCGGGCACGACCTTCGACTTGCCGATGTTCACACCGAGCACAGGCCCGTTGCGGCGGCGGCCACGTGCCTGGAGGCGGGCGGCGACCACCTCGGCACCGTCGTTGTTGAAGCCCATCCGGTTGATGACCGCCCGGTCGGCGACGAGCCGGAACAGCCGTGGCTGCGGGTTGCCCGGTTGAGGCAGTCCGGTGACCGTGCCGACCTCGACGTGGCCGAAGCCGAGGCCGGCCAGCGCGTCGATGCCGACACCGTTCTTGTCGAACCCGGCCGCCAGTCCGAGCGCGTGCGGGAACGTCAGGCCCATGGTGGTCACGGGCACGGCATCCGGTGCCGGCGCGCGGGTCAGCAGCGGGGCCGCCGCCCTGATGCCGCGGAACCCGAGGTGATGGGCCGTCTCGGGGTCGATCTTGGCGAAGCCGTGCTCGAACAGGCGGCGGTAGACGGTCATGCCTTCTGGCGCGCCCAGTCCTGCAGGCTGCGTACGCCGATGTCGCCGCGACGGATGGCCTCGATGCCCTGCACCGCCGCGCCGAGGCCCTGCACCGTGGTGATGCACGGCACGTTGGCCATCACCGCCGCCGTGCGGATCTCGTAGCCGTCGAGCCGGGCGTTGCCGCCGCCGGCGCCGTAGGGGGTGTTGACGATGAGCTGGATCTCCCCGTCGTGGATCAGCTGAACGGTCGTTCGCTCGCCCGTGCGGGCCGGTGCCCTCGAAGTGCTTGCGCACGACCGTGCACGCAACGCCGTTGCGACGCAGCACCTCGGCCGTGCCCTGGGTGGCGAGGATCTCGAAGCCCAGGTCAGCCAGCACCTTCACCGGGAAGATCATCGAGCGCTTGTCGCGGTTGGCCATCGAGACGAAGACCTTGCCGCTGGTGGGCAGCGGACCGAACGCGGCCGCCTGGGACTTGCTGAACGCGGTGCCGAAGTCGCGGTCGAGGCCCATCACCTCGCCGGTCGACTTCATCTCGGGGCCGAGAACCGTGTCGACCTGGGAGCCGTCGGGAGCGCGGAACCGGTTGAACGGCATCACCGCCTCCTTGACCGCGATCGGCTGGTCGGCCGGAAGCGCTCCCCCGTCGCCAGTGGCGGGCAGGACTCCGGCAGCGCGCAGGTCGGCGATCGACTCGCCCAGCATCACGCGAGCGGCCGCCTTGGCCAGTGGCGTGGCCGTGGCCTTCGAGACGAACGGAATGGTGCGCGAGGCGCGCGGGTTGGCCTCGAGCACGTAGAGGATGTCGGAGCCGAGGGCGAACTGGATGTTCAGCAGACCGTGCACCCCGACGCCGCGGGCGATGGCCTCGGTGGCCTGCGGATGCGGTCGATCTCGCGCTCGCCCAGCGTGATCGGGGGCAGCGCGCACGAGGAGTCACCGGAGTGGATGCCGGCCTCCTCGATGTGCTCCATGACGCCGCCGAGGAACAGCTCCTCGCCGTCGAAGAGCGCGTCGACGTCGACCTCGACGGCGTCGTCGACGAACCGGTCGACCAGCACCGGCGCCTCGCGGCTGATCAGCCCGGCGGCGACGTACTTCTCGAGGTAGGCCTGCAGCGACTCGTCGCCGTAGACGATCTCCATGCCGCGCCCACCGAGCACGTAGGAGGGCCGTACGAGCACCGGGTAGCCGATCTCGGTGGCGATCTCCTGCGCCTCGGGGTAGGAGGTCGCGGTGCCGTGCTTCGGCGCGACCAGGCCGGCCTCGAGCGAGCACCCGGCCGAAGGCGCCGCGGTCCTCGGCCAGGTCGATGGCGTCGGGCGAGGTGCCGACGATCTTGACGCCGTTGGCAGCCAGGCCCTGAGCGAGGCCCGAGCGGGGTCTGACCGCCGAGCTGGCAGATGACGCCCGCGATCGGGCCGGCCAGGCGTCTCGGCGTGCACGATCTCGAGCACGTCCTCGAGGGTGAGCGGCTCGAAGTAGAGGCGGTCGGAGGTGTCGTAGTCGGTGGAGACCGTCTCGGGGTTGCAGTTGACCATGACGGTCTCGTAGCCGGCTTCGGAGAGCGCCAGCGAGGCGTGCACGCACGAGTAGTCGAACTCGATGCCCTGGCCGATCCGGTTCGGCCCCGAGCCGAGGATGATCACGGCAGGCCGCTCCCGCGGCGCGACCTCGGTCTCCTCGTCGTAGGAGCTGTAGTGGTAGGGCGTCTTGGCGGCGAACTCGGCCGCGCACGTGTCGACGGTCTTGTAGACGGGGCGGATGCCGAGTGCGTGCCGCACCCCCCGCACGACGTCGGGCGTCATGCCCCGGATCTTGCCGATCTGGACGTCGGAGAACCCGTGCCGCTTGGCGGTGCGCAGGATGTCGGGGGTGAGCTCGGGAGCGGCGGTGAGCTCGACCGCGATCTCGTTGATCAGCAACAGCTGGTCGATGAACCAGGGGTCGATCTTGGTGGCCTCGAAGACCTCCACCGGCGTGGCACCGGCCCGCAGCGCGTCCATGACCTCCTTCAGGCGGCCGTCGTGCGGGGTCTTGATGCTCTCGAGGATCGCGGCCTTGTCGAGCTCGACCCAGTCCTTCTCCCAGTCGAAGACTGCATCCTTTGACTCCAACGACCGCAACGCCTTTTGAAGAGCCTCGGTGAAGTTGCGGCCGATCGCCATCGCCTCGCCCACCGACTTCATGTGGGTCGTCAGCGTCGGGTCGGCCCCCGGGAACTTCTCGAACGCGAACCGCGGCACCTTCACCACGACGTAGTCGAGGCTCGGCTCGAAGCTCGCCGGCGTCTCCTGGGTGATGTCGTTGCGGATCTCGTCGAGCGTGTAGCCGATGGCGACCTTGGCGGCGATCTTGGCGATCGGGAAGCCGGTGGCCTTGCTGGCCAGCGCGCTCGAGCGGGAGACGCGCGGGTTCATCTCGATGACGATGAGCCGACCGTCGGCCGGGTTCACGGCGTACTGGATGTTGCAGCCGCCGGTGTCGACGCCGACCGAGCGGATGATGCCGATCGCGAGGTCGCGCATGTCCTGGTACTCACGGTCGGTGAGCGTCATCGCCGGGGCGACGGTGATCGAGTCGCCGGTGTGCACGCCCATCGGGTCGACGTTCTCGATCGAGCAGATGATCACCACGTTGTCGGCGGTGTCGCGCATGACCTCGAGCTCGTACTCCTTCCAGCCGATGATCGACTCCTCCAGGAGCACCTCGGTGGTCGGGCTGGCGGCCAGGCCGGCGCCGGCGATGCGGTGCAGGTCGGCCTCGTTGTAGGCCATGCCCGAACCGGTGCCGCCCATGGTGAACGACGGGCGCACGACCATCGGGTAGCCGAGGTCGCCGGCCGCGGCCAGGCAGTCGTCCATCGAGTGGCAGATGGCGCTGCGCGCGCACTCGCCGCCGAGGTCCTCGACGATCTTCTTGAAGACCTGGCGGTTCTCGCCCCGGTCGATGGCCTCGATGGAGGCGCCGATGAGCTCGACGTCGTACTTCTCCAGCACGCCGGCCGCGTCGAGCGCCATCGCGGCGTTGAGCGCGGTCTGGCCGCCGAGGGTGGCCAGCAGCGCGTCGGGGCGCTCCTTGGCGATCACCATCTCGACGTACTCCGGCAGTGATCGGCTCGACGTAGGTGGCGTCGGCGAACTCGGGGTCGGTCATGATCGTGGCCGGGTTGGAGTTGACCAGGATGACCCGCAGGCCCTCCGCCTTGAGCACCCGGCAGGCCTGGGTGCCGGAGTAGTCGAACTCGCAGGCCTGGCCGATGACGATCGGGCCGGAGCCGATCACCATCACGCGTCTTGATGTCGTCGCGCTTGGGCATCAGGCCTCCTTCCGCGTCGGTGGTCGATGAGGTCGACGAAGCGGTCGAAGAGGTAGCCGGCGTCGTGCGGGCCGGCGGCGGCCTCGGGGTGGTACTGCACCGAGAAGGACATCAGGTCGCCGGGTCGGCGTCGCGCAGCTCGAGGCCCTCGACGACGTCGTCGTTGAGGCAGACGTGGCTGACGGTCGCCGTGCCGTACGGCGTCGTGCGGTCGGCGGCGCATCAGCGGGGCATCGACGGCGAAGCCGTGGTTGTGGGCGGTGACCTCGACCTTGCCGGTCGTGCGGTCCATCACCGGCTGGTTGATGCCGCGGTGGCCGTAGTTGAGCTTGTAGGTGCCGAACCCGAGCGCCCGACCGAAGAGCTGGTTGCCGAAGCAGATGCCGAAGTAGGGCAGGTCCGCGCTCAGGGCGGCCTGGAGCAGCGTCGACCTGGTGGGTCGTGGCGGCCGGGTCGCCGGGGCCGTTGGAGAAGAACAGCCCGTCGGGGCCCTCGCCGACGGCGAGCACGTCGTCGAGCGTCGCGGTGGCCGGCAGCACGTGCACCTCGATGCCGCGCTCGGCCATCCGGTGCGGCGTCATCGTCTTGATGCCGAGGTCGAGGGCGGCGACGGTGAAGCGCTTCTCGCCCCACTCGCCGGCTGCGCCGGCACGACGTAGGCCTCGGTCGGTCGAGACCTCGCTGCTCAGCTCGGCGCCGGCCATCTCGCCGGAGGCCGCACCCGCGCCAGCAGCGCGGCGGGTCGGTCTCGGTCGAGGAGATGCCGACCCGCATCGCGCCGCGCTCGCGCAGGTGCCGGGTCAGGGCGCGGGTGTCGATGCCGGAGATGCCGACGACGCCCTGGGCGACGAGCTCGTCGTCGAGGCGTGCGCTGCGAGCGCCAGCTGCTCGGCACCCGGGCGGGGTCGCGCACGACGTACCCGGCGACCCAGATGCGCGACGGACTCGGGGTCCTCGTCGTTGACGCCGGTGTTGCCGACGTGCGGGGCGGTCATCACGACGACCTGGCGGTGGTAGGACGGGTCGGTGAGGGTCTCCTGGTAGCCGGTCATGCCGGTGTTGAAGACCGCCTCGCCGAAGGTCTCGCCGGCGGCGCCGTAGGCCTCGCCGGTGAAGGTGCGGCCGTCCTCGAGGACGAGCAGCGCAGGGGTGGGGCCGGTGGGCTGGCTGGTCGCGTGTCATCGACGAGCTTCCCTTCCAGGACGGTGGGTACGCCGCGCAGCAGCGTCGCGTGCACGGCGGCGCCGAGGGTGCGGCCGTGCCAGGGGTTGTTGCGCGAGAGCGAGACCGAGGCGTCGCGGTCGACGGTGAGCGGCGCGGCCGGGTCGACGAGGGTCAGGTGGGCCGGCTGGCCGACCGCGAGCGCGACCGTGCCCGTGGGCCGTCGAGACCGGCGATGCGGGCCGGGTTGGTCGACATCACCCGGGCGACGCCGGCCCAGTCGAGCAGGCCGGACTCGACCATCACCTTGGCGACCACCGGCAGCGCGGTCTCGAGCCCGAGCATGCCGAAGGCCGCGTCGACGAAGGCGTGCTCCTTGTCGTGGCGCGCGTGCGGGGCGTGGTCGGTGGCGACGGCGTCGATGGTGCCGTCGGCCAGCGCGGCGCGCAGCGCCTCGACGTCCTCCTGCGGGCGCAGCGGCGGGTTGACCTTGAAGGTCGGGTCGTAGCCGGCGAGCAGGTCGGTGGTGAGCAGCAGGTGGTGCGGCGTGACCTCGGCGGTCACCGTCGATGCCCGGCGAGCCTTGGCCCAGCGCAGCACCTCGACGGTGCCGGCGGTGGAGGCGTGGGCGACGTGGACCCGGCTGCCGGTGTGGCGGGCGAGCATCACGTCGCGCGCGACGATGACCTCCTCGGCGACGCCGGGCCAGCCGGGCAGCCCGAGGCGGCCGGAGAGCTCGCCCTCGTGGCAGCACGAGGTCGGGCCGGCCAGGTCGGGGTCCTGGGCGTGCTGGCTGACCACGCCGCCGAAGGCCTTGACGTACTCCAGCGCCCGCCGCATCACCCGGGCGTTGGCCACGCAGCGGCCGTCGTCGGAGAAGACGCTGACCCGGGCGCGCGAGCGGTGCATGAGGCCGAGCTCGGCGAGCTCCTCGCCGCCGAGCCCGCGGGTGACCGCGCCGACCGGCTGGACGTCGACGAGGCCGGCGGCGCGGCCGAGGTCGAGCACCCGCTCGGCGGCCTCGGCGGTGTCGGTGACCGGGCTGGTGTTGGCCATCGCGAGCACCGCGGTGAACCCGCCGACCGCGGCGGCCTGCGAGCCGGTGCGGACGGTCTCGGCGTCCTCGCGGCCGGGCTCGCGCAGGTGGGTGTGCAGGTCGACGAGGCCGGGCAGCGCGACCAGTCCGTCGGCGTCGATCACGCGGGCCCAGCGGCCGAGACGGTGCCGACCTCGGCGATGACGCCGTCGCTCGAGAGCACGTCGGCGGACTCGGCGCCGAGGAGGCGAGCGCACCCGTGACCAGGATCTGGTCGGTCATGCGTCGGCCCCTTCTCCGGCGAGCAGGTGGTAGAGGATCGACATCCGCATCGCGACGCCGGCCGAGACCTGGTCGAGCACCAGCGACTGCGCCGCGTCGGCGGCGTCGGCGGCGATCTCGAGGCCGCGGTTCATCGGGCCGGGGTGGCAGATCGGGACGTCGGGGCCGAGCTGGCGCAGCCGGTCGCGGGTCAGGCCGTAGCCGACGGTGTACTCCCGTGCGCTGGGGAAGTAGCCGCCGCTCATCCGCTCGCGCTGCACCCGCAGCATCATCACGGCGTCGGCCTTGGGCAGCACCTCGTCGAGGTCGTAGGCCGTGGCGAAGCCGGCCTCGCGTCGACCAGGCTGCCGACGCCGCTGGGCATCAGGGTCGGCGGCGCGACCACGGTGACCTCGGCGCCGAGCTTGGTCAGGCACAGGACGTTGCTGCGGAAGACCCGGCTGTGGGTGAGGTCGCCGACGATCACGACGTGGCGTCCCTCCGAGCGTGCCGAGGCGGCGCTGCAGCGTGTAGGCGTCGAGCAGCGCCTGCGAGGGGTGCTCGTGGGTGCCGTCGCCGGCGTTGATGACCGCCGCGTCGATCCACTGGCGACCTGGTGGCCGCGCCGCTGGCGCGCGTGCCGCATCACCAGCGCGTCGACGCCCATCGCGGCGATGGTCAGCACGGTGTCGCGCAGGCTCTCGCCCTTGGACGCCGAGCTGCCCTTGCCGGTGATGTTGATGGTGTCGGCCGAGAGCCACTTGCCGGCGATCTCGAAGCTCGAGCGGGTGCGCGTGGAGTCCTCGAAGAAGAGGTTGATGATGGTGCGTCCGCGCAGGGCCGGCAGCTTCTTGACCTGGCGGTGCTGCACGTCGTGCATCTCGGCCGCGGTCGTGAACAGCGTGGCGATGTCGTCGGCGTCCAGGTCGTCGATGGAGAGCAGGTGCTTCTTCATGACGTCCTCATCGAGGATGCGATCCTCACTTCCTCGATGCCGTCGAGCTCCTCGAGCCGGACCATGACCCGTTCGGTGCGAGCGCTGGGGAGGTTCTTGCCCACGTGGTCGGCTCGGATCGGAAGGTCCCGGTGGCCGCGGTCGACCAGGACGGCGAGGCGGACGACGTCCGGGCGGCCGACGTCGTTCATGGCGTCGAGCGCGGCGCGCACGGTGCGGCCGGAGTAGAGCACGTCGTCGACCAGCACCACGGTCTTGCCGTCGATCCCTCCGGGCGGCAGCTCGGTGGGCTGCGGCGACCGCGCCGGGTGCTTGCGGAGATCGTCGCGGTACATCGTGATGTCGAGCGCCCCGACCGGAACCTCGACTCCCTCGGTGGCGGCGATGCGGGCGCCGATCCGACGGGCCAGGCCGACGCCCCGGGTCGGGATGCCGAGCAGCACGAGGTCGGCGGCGCCCTTGTTGCGCTCGAGGATCTCGTGGGAGATGCGGGTCAGGGCCCGGGCGATGTCACGGGCGTCGAGGACCACGGTGCCGACCTCGGGGTCCACCGGGTCGGTGGTCGGGTCGTCAGGGGTTGGCTGGGCACACACGAGTGCTGCCGGACCTCCTTCTCCGCCTCACAGGACGGCTCGTTAAAGGATGTCGAACGGCGCTGAGACTAGCAGCTGGTGAACCGAGATCGCGCCTCTGGTCAGTCGCGTCCCGAAGGTCGGACGGCGTCGCTCAGAGTGCCGCGGCCATCCCAGCGCAGGCGTGCAACCACGACATGCGTGTCTGGTGGGACAGCTGGGCGTAGGGGACGACCGACCCGGCTACGAGCACCGGGTCGTACGGCACGCGGAAGACCGCGCGGGTGCGTTGCTCGTAGACCGACACCAGGTCGGCGGCCAGCTTCGCGTCGACCTGCGGCGACGGGTCGGAGAGCACGGTGACGCACTTGTACTTGAGGTTCTGGATGCCGGCGTCCTGGAGGGCGTCGAGCATCCAGAGCCCGCTGTAGCCGGTGTCCTCGCGGACCGTGCTCGTCACGACGAGCAGGTCGGCGGCCTCCGCCGCGGCGAGCCAGTTCTCGGCGCGCATGTTGTTGCCGGTGTCGACGAGGATCACCCGGTAGAACCGTTCGAGCAGCGAGTGGACCTCGTTGAAGTCGTCGGCGCGGATCGTGCCGGTGACGTCGGGGCGCTCGTCGGAGGCGAGCACGTCGAAGTGCGCGTCGCCCTGCGAGCGCACGAATGCGCCGAGGTCGCCGATGCGCGACTGGTAGACGTCCTTGAAGCGCTCGAGGTCCTCCAGCAGCTCGCGAGTGGTGTTGCGGTGCGAGCTGCGGTGCCGCGGATGCCGAGGGTGCCGCGGGTCTCGTTGTTGTCCCACGCCACGACCCCGCCACCGCGGACCGTTCCGAACGTGTAGCCGGCTGCCAGCACGCCGGTGGTCTTGGCCGCGCCGCCCTTGGGGTTGATGAAAGCGATCGTGCGGGGGCCGTCGAAGTCGCGCTGGATCTGCGCCCGGTGCGTTCTCGTACTCGACCTCCTTGGGGCCCATGGCCGGCTGGATCAGCCCTCCCGACCAGCGTCGCACGCGGCCGCGCCAGCCCCAGGACGCCGGGCCCAGCTCCTTGTCGTTGTCGCGCCGGTCGAGGAAGTCGGTGGCGGTCATGAAGCGGCGCACCTCGGACTGGCCATCGGGATCGCTCGCGGGCACCGGCACCGGCCGGATCGGCGGCGCGGCGTGGCTCGGGGGCGCGGTCGGCGGCACGGACGGCGGGGCAGATGGCGGGGCAGACGGCGGCAGGGCGTCGGGCCGGACGCAGCGGACGGGGGCGGCCCGGTGGGCGGCGGACTCGTCGGCGTCCAGCTGGGCGCCGGGCCCCGCGGCGGCGGGGTCACCGCCGGCGCGTCGTGCACCGCCTGCGGCCACCCTGGCAGCGGGTCGGACAGAGCGGGTCTGACAGTGGGTCCGGGCGTGCGGGAGGGTCGGCCAGCTGGTCGCTGAGCGGCGATCTGCCGACGTCCGTTGGCCGCGGCCGGCTCCAGCTGCTGACGGGCGTAGGCCTCCAGCTCTTCGGGGGTGTAGACGCGGTCGCTGGTCTCTGCACGGTCAGGGCGGTCGGGAGCGCTCGCTCATGCGGAGGGTCATGACCCGTGGGAGCACATCTCAAACCTCAGGCGTCTGCAGCCTGGACCCGACTCAGAGCCCGAGGTCGTTCAGCGCGCTCTCGATGGCTCGGTGGAAGGTCAGGTAGGCGAAGTGCATCCCCCGCAGGGTGCTCACCGGAGTGCGCGCGTGGACGGCAGCGGCCAGCAGGCCGAGCACCTCGCCCCCGTACGGCGCCACCGCACTGGCTCCCACGAGGATGCCGGCGTCGGCGTCGGCGACGACCTTGATGATGCCGAAGGTGTCGTCGCCGTGGATCCAGCCTCGGCTGGACTTCTCGATCTGCGCCAGCCCGGTCACGACGGTGAGACCGGCGTCGCGTGCCTGCTGCTCGGTGAGCCCGACGCTCCCCACCTCGGGGTCGGTGAAGGTGACTCGGCTGACCGAGTGGTACTCCGCCCAAGGCCCGTCCTGGTCGAGCAGGTCACGCACCGCGGCCACCGCCTGGTAGCGCGCACGTGGGTGAACGCACCCTTGCCGGTGATGTCGCCGACGGCCCAGAGCCGGTCAGCGGCGCGCATCCGCTCGTCGGTGTCGATCGACGTCGACTCAGGGTCCAGCCCGACGGTCTCGAGCCCGACGTCGTCGAGGTTCGTCTGTCGACCGGCCGACACGAGCAGCGCGGCCGACTCGAGGCGACGTCCGTCGCTCAGGTGCACCGCGAAGGAGCCGTCGTGCTCGACGCGGGCGATCTCGACCCCGGTGCGCACGTCGACGCCGTCGGCCACGAGCACGCGCTCGATCACCGCGCTGGTCTCGGGCTCCTCGGGGGTCATGATCCGGTCGGCGGCCTCGATCAGGGTGACGTCGACGCCGAAGCGGGCGAAGGTCTGGGTGAGCTCGCAGCCGATCGGGCCACCACCGATGACGATGATGCTGTCGGGCAGGTCGGTGAGGCGGACGACCTCCCGGTTGGTCCAGAAGGGAGTGCCTGCGAGTCCGTCGATCGGCGGGACCCCGGGGCGGGTGCCGGTGCTGAGCACGACGCCGCGGCGGGCCGACCACCTCGGTCCGGCGCCGTCGGGCCCGTCGACCAGCACCCGACCGGGTCCGTCGAGGCGACCGGTGCCGCGCACGATCCGCACCCCGGCGGTCTCGAGACGCTCGACGTGGCCGTGGTCGTGCCAGTCGTTGGTGGCCTTCGCGACCCGGTCGGCCACAGTGCGCCAGTCGGGCCGTACCTGCGCCTGTCCCCCGAGCCCCTCGACCCGCCGGGCCTCGGCCAGGACGTCGGCGCCACGGATCATCAGCTTCGAGGGGGTGCAGCCGAAGAACGGGCACTCTCCCCCGACCAGCAGCTCGTCGACCCCGATGACGTCGAGACCGGCACTCGCGAGCTTGTTGGCGGCGTACTCGCCGCCGGGACCGAGGCCGACGACGACGACGTCGACGGCGTGGCTGGTCGGTGCGCTCATGCGGTCAGCCAACCAGACGCTGCCTGAAGCCCTCAGCGGTCGAGGTAGCGCGCCTGCACGAAGCAGTAGAGGCCGTAGGCCACGAAGCCGGCACCGATCGCCACCAGCAGGACCGGACCCGCAGGCGCGTCGAGCACCCGGGTCAGGGCCTGGTCGAGGCCGCCGGACTTCTTGGCCTCGTGGGTGACGGCGGCGTACCCGAAGAGCCCGCCGACGACACCCAGGGCGACCCCCTTGGCGCTGTAGCCAGCCCGGGCGAGCACGCGGTAGGCCGAACCGGTGTGACCTGAACGGCCGTCAGCGTCGACCTTCTTGAGGTACGACTCCCGCCATGCGGTCACGAGGTGCGCGACCCCGACGCCGAGCACCGCGAGGCCGACGCCGAACACCAGGACCTGGCCACCGGGCAGGTCCATCAGCCGCGCGGTGAAGCTGTCGGTTCCACCGCCTCCGCTCCCGCCGCCGGACGACCCCGTCGCCACCGAGAAGGCACTGACGCGCGATGGCGGCGTAGACCACCGCCTTGCCGCCGGAGGTGACCCGTTTGCGCACTCGCGCCGTGTCGTCCTCGTGGCGATGGCCAGCGGCGGCCTCGAGCGCCTGCCAGAGCGCCAGCAGCACCATGCCGACGGCGACCAGCCAGACGAGCACCTCCCCGTAGCGGCTTCTGGGCCAGCTCCTTGACAGCGCCGGTCGACGACGCGCCACCCGCGCGGTCGCCGAGGGCCAGCTGGACCGCGAGCCAGCCGATGACCAGGTGGACGACGCCGAACGCGATCAGGCCGGCGACGGCCATCCGGTCGACCCAGTCGCTGCGGTGGGCGTGCGCGAGACCCTTCATGGTGCGTTCCTCTCGTTGGTGCCGTCGTGCGAGATCGGCCAGGGCTGACTCGATGGCGCGATGGAAGGTCGGGTAGGCGTAGATCATCGTCCGCAGCGTGCTCACGGGAACCGCGGCGTGCACCGCGACGGCCAGGAAGCCGAGGATCTCGCCGCCCGCCGGACCGACGACGCTGGCGCCCACCAGGACCCCGCGCTCGGCGTCCTCGACCACCTTGATCAGGCCGCGGACGCCGGTGCCGTGGGTGAAACCGCGCGACGACTGCTCCAGGGGCGTGGTGCCGACCCGCACCCGCGCCGCGGTCTTGCGGGCCTCGGCCTCGGTGAGTCCGACGCCGGCCACCTCAGGGTCGGTGAACGTGACGTGCGGAAGGGCGTGGTAGCTCGCCGGCGCACCCTCGCGGCCGAGGATGTCGTTCAGCGCGATCGCCGACTGGTACATCGCGACGTGGGTGAACGCACCCCGGCCGGTGACGTCGCCCAGGGCCCAGAGACCGTCGGTGGCACGCAGCCGCTCGTCGACGTCGAGCGTGCGAGACGACGGGTCGAGCCCGACGGTCTCGAGCCCGAGGTCGTCCAGGTTGGGAGTGCGCCCGGCCGCGACCAGGAGCTGCTCGACCACGACCGGCTCGCCGCCCGCGATCGTGAGGCGGAAGCCGCCATCGGCGTGGTCGACCGACGTCGTCTCGGCCCCGGTGATGACGGTGAGGCCCTCGTCAGCGAGCACGTCGGCCAGCAACGCGCCCGCCTCTGGCTCGTCGGCGGGCAGGAGTCGGTCGCCGCGCTGAACGACCGTGACCTCGACGCCGAACCGGGCGAAGACCTGGGCGAGCTCGCAACCGATGGGTCCGCCCCCGAGCACGGCCAACGAGCCGGCAGGTCGGTGACCTGCACGGCGTCCCGGTTGGTCCAGTAGGGAGTGCCGGCGAGCCCCTCGATCGGGGGCGCGGCCGGTCGGGTGCCGGGATTGACCACGACGCCCGTGGCTGCGACGAACGTGCGTTGTCGAGCCGTCGGGCAGCGTGACGACCACCCGCCGCGGCCCGTCGAGCCGGCCGACCCCGTGCAGCACGGTGGCGCCGGCATCAGCGAGCCGATCGACCGCGACCTGGTCGTTCCAGTGGTCGGTGGCCTCCTCGGCGATCCGCGTCGCGACCGGCGTCCAGTCCGGCGTCACCGTGACCGTGCCGGCCGCACCCTCGACCCGTCGCGCCTCGGCGAGCAGGTCGCCGGCCCGGATCATCATCTTCGACGGGATGCAGCCGTAGTACGGGCACTCCCCGCCCACCAGGTGCTTGTCGACGGCCACGACGTCCAGGCCCGCTCGCGCCGCACCGGTCGCGAGCGCCTCTCCCCCGGGGCCGAGGCCGATGACGACCAGGTCGACGTGCTCATCGCTCATGCGGTCAGCATGCCCCATCGTCATCCGCCAACCGTCGCGGCCGTCCAATCCCGCCGAAGGTGGTGCGAGGCGGATAGTGCGCCACTGGATCAACCTAAACAGACGAGGTCGACGCAGTGGCGGACTTTCCCAGGCTTGCGGCTCAGACCAGGCTGGGCTTGTCGCGCTGGATCGCGCCGAGGATGCCGTTGACGAACGCGGGCGACTCGTCGGTCGAGAGGTCGCGCACCAGGGCCATCGCCTCGCTGACCGCGACGCCGTCGGGGACGTCCTCGGCCCAGAGCAGCTCCCAGACGCCCGAGGCGGAGCACGTTGCGGTCGACCGCAGGCATCCGGTCGAGGGTCCAGCCCTGCGAGTAGCCGGCGAGCAGCTCATCGATGCGTGCGCGGTGCTCGACCACGCCACGGATCAGGACTGCGGTGTAGTCGTTCGACGGGCCCTCGCCGTCGGCGAGCGCGCGCTCGAGGGTCTCGCCGGCCGACTCGTTGCGCAGGTCGGCGGCGTAGAGCGCGTCGAGCGCGCGTTTGCGGGCCTTGGATCGGGCTCCCACGGGGTGTCGGGCCTCAGCCCTTGACGCGGCCCATGTAGGAGGAGTCGCGGGTGTCGACCTTGACCTTCTCGCCCTGGTTGATGAAGAGCGGCACCTGGATCTCGTGACCGGTCTCGAGCGTGGCCGGCTTGGTGCGGCCGGTGGCGCTGTCGCCGGCCAGGCCGGGCTCGGTGAAGGTGACCACGAGCTCGACCGAGGCCGGCAGCTCGATGAACAGCACGCGGCCCTCGTTGGTGGCCACGACGGCCTCCTGGTTCTCCAGGAGGAAGTTGGCGTTGCCGCCGACGATCTCGGGCGCGATCTCGAGCTGCTCGTAGTTGGAGACGTCCATGAAGACGAACGAGGTGCCGTCGTTGTAGAGGTACTGCATGGTGCGGCGGTCGACCGTGGCGGTCTCGACCTTGGTGCCGGCGTTGAAGGTCTTGTCGACGGTCTTGTTGGACTCGACGTTCTTCAGCTTGGTGCGCACGAACGCGGGGCCCTTGCCGGGCTTGACGTGCTGGAACTCGACGACAGCCCAGAGCTGACCTTCGATGTTGAGGACCATGCCGTTCTTGAGATCGTTCGTCGTTGCCATGCGCGTGCGTCAGCCTTCGTGTCGAGGGGGTCGCCCAGCTGGTGCGGGCAACAGCCGCGAAGTCTACTGACGGCGGCGCGCGGACGCCCGAATCCGGCATCTGGTGCCTACGTGCGGGTGAGGTCGGCGACGAGTCCGCGACGCTCCAAGGACGCGTCCAGAGTCTCGGGTGCACGGACCCACGCCGGAGGCTCAATGGTCCACGTCGTCGCTCGGACCGGGCGCGCGATCGCTCGGGAGCGTGCTCGTTCGATGCGGACCGCCGCAGCCCGACGACTGTCACCTCGGACGACCGCTACGTACTCGAGCCCGTGGTCACGAAAGCGCGTCTCCCGATCGACGTCGCGACGTCGTCGGCGGTGGTGCAGGTGGAGTCCGCCGTCGTACTCAGCGACCAGGCCAGCGTCAGGATCGAGCAGGTCAGGAGTGCCGATCAACTGGCCGTCAGGTCCGTATACCGGCTGGTTGACCAACGGTTCCGAGAGGCCCAGAAGCAGCATCCAGACCAGTCTCAGCCAGGTCTCGCGTGGTGAGCGGCTCTCGTCCACCGCCAAGGAGACCGCGTGCCGGGCCAGGGGGACGCCGTTGACCGAGTTGCAGTCGCCCACGTAGCGCGCGAACAGCCAGGTGCTGATCAATCCGGCGGCCGCTGTCATGTCGATGGCCTGCACGGCGCCCCACAGCTCGCCGCGTCGCCGGATCTCCTCGAAGAGCGCGCGCTGCACCGTGGTGACCGGCAGCCCCGCTACCACCTGGCGTTCACTCGGAGCGAGGTTCCGACGATGGACGCGGGCCAGCCTGGTCGTCGTCAGGTGCGCTCCGCGACCTGCCATGACCAGCTCGACGGGGAGTTCGCCGAGGCCATCAGCCCCCCGTCCGTCGAAGTAGGCCGCGCCGAGCCAGCGCAGCGCTGCCCACCCGCTGACGCACCCGCCCCGACCATCGGGCGACAAACGAGCTGCTGCATCGACGATTCGTTGCTCGACGTGCCGGGGCCTCGCAGCTGGGACGTACAACCCTTTGCCGACCCGCTCGTAGCGGGGTCCATTTGCCATGCGCCAGGTCGGCACAGATGGGTCGGAGCGCGTGCGGCCGACCCGCACCGGCCAGACGATGTCATCGGGAAGGTCACTGACCGGGTCGAAGGCTCCATCCAGCGCTTCGACGGGGTGACCGGCCGAAGCCTCGGCTGACAGGTCGGAGGGAAGCGTTCTCGGGAAGGAGGCTAGACGGACTGCTGGATGGGCGGACATGCACCAAGCCGTGCCTCCAGCGCTACGAGCTCACTCGTCCGGTGTTCCTCCCTGTGGACGACCGGCTGTGTCGGGCTCCCTGTGCACGCTTCGTGGTGGGGATAGTGCGCCACTGGGTCGACCTTTCACGCGTCCAGAAGGTCGACCCAGTGGCGCACTATCCCAGCAGGCGCCGAATCGTCTCCAGCGCGATCCGGTAGCCGTCGATCCGTGTCCCGCGATCACCTCGGCGGCGTGGGGGGTGACGACCGAGGTGTGGCGGAACTCCTCGGGGCGCTGGTGGGGATCGGAGATGTGCACCTCGACGAGCGGAGCGACGAGCTGGGCGCAGGCATCGAAGATCGCGTAGGAGTAGTGGGTCCACGCCGCGGCGTTGAGCACGACCGGGGTCGCGGCGTCGGCGGCATCGTTGAGCCAGTCGAGCAGCACGCCCTCGTGGTTGGTCTGGCGCACCTCGACCTCGAGCTCGAGGGCGGTGCCCCAGCCCACGCACAGCTCTCCCAGCTCGGCCATCGTGGTCGAACCGTAGATCTCCGGCTGACGACGTCCCAGCCGACCGAGGTTGGGGCCGTTCAGCACCAGCACGGGCGTCATGCAGCCCCCACCGGGGCGATCGCGGCGTAGGCAGCCGCCAGGTGCTCCTCGCTGGGTCCGGCGAGCACGACGGGCTTGCCGACGTCGGCGAGGACGACGAAACGCAGCTGGTTGCCGCGTGACTTCTTGTCGACGCGCATCGTGGCGAGCAGCTCGTCGAAGGGCGCCGCGTCGTACGTCGTGGGCAGGCCGACGCGACCGAAGGCATGTCGGTGCCGCTCGACCAGCTCGGCGGGCAGCCCGGCCGCGCGGTGGGCGAGCTCGGCCACGAAGATGCAGCCGATCGAGACCGCCTCGCCGTGCCGGATGCCGTAGGACTCGGCGCGCTCGATGGCGTGCGCCAGGGTGTGCCCGTAGTTGAGCGCCTCACGCCCGGGGTGGCCGCCCGTCAGCTCGGAGCCTCCGGCTTCCTTGAGGTCGGCCACGACGACGTCGATCTTCACCTGGATCGCCCGCTCGACGAGCTCGCGCAGCACCGGCGACGACGGAAGCAGGTCGGCGGGCTCGGCGGACTCGACGAGTCGCAGGATCTCGGGGTCGGCGATGAAACCGCACTTGACGACCTCGCCCAGCCCGGCGACCAGCTCGTCGGTGGGCAGGGTCTCGAGCAGCGCCAGGTCGCACAGCACGCCGGCCGGCTCGTGGAAGGCACCGACGAGGTTCTTGCCTGCCTCGGTGTTGATGCCGGTCTTGCCGCCGACCGCGGCGTCGACCATGGCCAGGAGCGTGGTGGGCACGTGCACGACGCGCACGCCCCGCAGCCAGGACGCCGCCACGAAGCCGCCGAGGTCGGTGGTGGCTCCCCCGCCGAGCGTCACCACGACGTCGGAGCGGGTGAACCCCTCCTCGCCCAGGGCCTCCCAGCAGGCGTTGGCGACCTCGGCCGTCTTGGCCTCCTCGCCGTCGGGGATGCCGAGCACGGTGATGTCACGCTCGGGCATGGAGTCGACCAACGGTCCGACGATGTCGTCGACGAGGTGCTCGAGCGGATCCGGGCAGATGATCGCCACCCGCAGGGCGTCGCCGACCATGCGGGGCAGGTGCCCGGCCAGGTGGTGGCCCACCACGACGTCGTACGGCGAGGCACCGCCGACGTGCAGCACCGCCTCGGGTGCGTGGCCGTGCGCCTGCTCGCCGCGTCGGTCGGGTCGGTCATGTCAGCGCCTCCTGGATGCGCGCGGCGACGTCGGCTGGATCGAGATCGTCAGTGTCGACGACGACGGTCGAGACCGACTCGTAGATCGGGGTGCGCTCGTCGAGCAGGGCCTTGATCCGTGCCCGCACGTTGCCCAGCAGCAAGGGGCGGCCGGTGCCGAGGCCGACGCGCTTGACCGCCTCGCTCAGTCCCACTCGGAGGAACACGACCCGGTGGCCGGCCAACAGCTCACGCGTGGCCTCGTCCAGCACCGCGCCTCCACCGAGGGAGAGCACGCCGCTGTGGGTGGCCAGCGCGTCGGCGACGGCGGCGCGCTCCAGCGCCCGGAAGTGCTGCTCACCGGAGTCGACGAAGATGTCGGAGATGCTGCGACCCTCGGCGGCCTCGACGTCCTCGTCGGTGTCGCGGTGCAGCGACACCGTAGGCCTCGGCCAGCAGCGGCGCGACGGTGGTCTTGCCGGCGCCCATCGGACCGACCAGCACCACCAGTGGTGCGGTGCTCACCGGGTGGCTCACCGGTACTGGAGGGTGTCGAGGTAGCTCTGGGCGTTGCGGCGGGTCTCGCCGACCGAGTCGCCGCCGAACTTCTCGACGATCGCATCGGCGATCACGAGCGCCACCATCGCCTCGGCGACGATGCCGGCGGCCGGCACCGCGCAGACGTCGGAGCGCTGGTGGTGCGCGACCGTGGCCTCACCGGTGACGACGTCGACGGTGCGCAGCGCTCGGGGCACGGTGGCGATCGGCTTCATCGCGGCGCGCACCCGCAGCACCTCACCGGTGCTCATGCCGCCCTCGGTGCCGCCGGAGCGGCCCGAGACCCGGCGGATGCCGTCGTCGGTCGGGACCATCTCGTCGTGGGCCTTCGAGCCCGGCGTGGCAGCGAGCTCGAAGCCGTCGCCGACCTCGACGCCCTTGATCGCCTGGATGCCCATCAGCGCACCGGCGAGGCGCGAGTCGAGACGGCGGTCCCAGTGCACGTGGGAGCCGAGGCCCGGCGGGAGTCCGTGCACGACGACCTCGACGACGCCCCCCAGGGTGTCGCCGTCGTCGTGGGCCTGGTCGACGGCGGCCACCATCGCGGCCGAGGCGTCGGGGTCGAGGCAGCGCACCGGGTCGGCGTCGAGGCGCTCGACGTCGTCGGCCTCGGGCCACAGTCCTGACGGGGCGCGGACGCCGCCGAGCTCGATGACGTGCGAGACGATGCGGGCGCCGACCGACTGCTCGATGAAGTTGGAGGCCACTCGGCCCAGCGCCACCCGCGCGGCGGTCTCGCGGGCCGAGGCACGCTCGAGGATCGGGCGGGCCTCCTCGAAGGCGTACTTCTGCATGCCGGCCAGGTCGGCGTGTCCGGGGCGCGGACGGGTCAGCGGGGCGTTGCGGCCGGTGTCCTTGAGCAACGACGGGTCGACCGGGTCGGCCGACATCACGGTCTCCCACTTCGGCCACTCGGTGTTGCCGACCTGGATGGCGACCGGTCCACCCTGGGTCTTGCCGTGGCGGACGCCGCCGGTGATGGTCACCTCGTCCTGCTCGAACTTCATCCGGGCGCCGCGGCCGTAGCCGAGGCGACGGCGGGCCAGGGAGTCGGAGATGTCGTCGGTCGTGACCTCGACGTGGGCCGGGAGCCCCTCGAGGATCGCGACCAGGGACGGGCCATGGGACTCACCCGCGGTCAACCAGCGCAACATGGCGACAGTCTCCCATCGACGCGTCCGGCGGCGCGCACGGTCACCCCGCGACGAGACCGGCAGCCACGATGCCGGCGGCAGCGCCGGCCAGCAGGAACGGTCCGAACGGGCAGTTGCGACGGTCGACCACCCGCAGGACCGAGAGCAGGGCACCGCCGAATCCGCCGAACATCAACCCGAGCAGCAGTCCGTAGACGCTCGGCTGGTAGCCCAGGTAGCCGAGCGCGATGCCGAGGATCCCGGCGAGCCGGACGTCGCCGTACCCCATGCCAGGCGGGTAGACGAACCACAGCAAGAGGTAGAGGCCGCCCAGCACCGCCCACCCGATCGCGGCGCCGAGCAGGTGCTCCGGCTCCCCGCGTGATCGCGGCGCAGGCCAGGCAGGTGGGGATCGCGAGCGCCGTACGTCGGGGCGACGACGTACTTGGGCAGCAGCTGGGTGCGCCAGTCGACGACGGCGAGGGCCACCCCGATCGGCACGAGCGGCAGCACGATCATCAGCTCCCACGCGCCGCCCAGCGTGGCTCCGAGCGCGCCACCGACCACGGCGGCGACCAGCGCCGAGCCGCCAGGCCAGACCTCTCGCCGGCCGCGATCTCGCGGTAGAGCACCTTGGGCTCCGCGACCGGCATCGGCTCGGCGTCGGATCGGCCCCGTCCGGCTCGGATCGGGCTACGGGCTCTGGGATAGCGGCGATCAGCCGGGGCACCAGCAGGGCGACGAGTGCGCAGCCGAGCCCAGCCAGCAGCGCGGCGAGCACGTGGTCATCCACGGGCACGCTCCGCCAGGGCCGACTCGCCGGCTGCGCGCATGGCCGCGAGCGGCGCCGGCCGACCGGTGAACAGCTCGAACTGCAGAGCCGCCTGGTGCACGAGCAGGTCGAGGCCGCTCACGACGACCAGCCCCGCCCCGGTCGCGGCTGCGGCGAGCGGCGTGGGCCAGGGGTCGTAGAGCACCTCGAAGACGACCGGTGCGGCCAGGCAGCGCGTGACCAGGCTCGGCGTCCTGGGCCTCGGCCGGGATGGTCGACACGACGACGTCGCCGGTGACCGGCGTCGAGAGAGCGAGCCGATCTCGACGTCGGGAGCAGCCGGGATGGCGTCGTAGCGCTGCCACGGTCTCGGCGGCCCGCTCGGGGCTGCGGACCAGCAGCCGCAGCCGCTCGACACCCAGGTCGACGAGCGCCAGCCCGACGGAGGCCGCCGTGGCACCGGCACCGACGATGGTCGCCGCGGTGATCGGGCCGCCGAACCGCTCGCTCAGCGCGGCCCCGGCCCCCGGAAGGTCGGTGTTGTCGAGCCGCATCGTGCCGCCCTCGAGCACCACCGTGTTCGCCGCTCCGGCCAAGGTCACCCGGTCGGACCGATCAGCCACGAGGTCGAGCACCTCGCGCTTCAACGGCATGGTGAGCGAGAGGCCGCGCCAGCTCGTCGTCCACGGTGGCAAGGAACGCGGCCAGCCCCCCGGCCGGCACCCGGATCGCGTCGTAGGAGTGCTCGAGCCCGAGCGCGGCGTATCCCGCCCGGTGCAGCACCGGCGACAGGGAGTGCGCGATCGGGTCGCCCAGCACCGCGCACTTCACGGGCGCGCCATGGTCAGCAGCGATCCGACTGGGTGGCGCAGTAGTCGTCGAGCTCGGCGCGGAACGACTGGAACTCCTCGAACGAGTCGGTGAACTTGGTCTGGCCGGTGTCGCAGGTTCACCGTCACGTAGAAGTACCACGGGCCGTCGGCGGGCTTGGCGGCCGCCGCGATGGCGTCGTCGCCCGGTGCCTCGATGGGCCCCGGCGGCAGGCCCTTCTGCTCGTAGGTGTTGTACGGCGAGTCGGCCACCGAGGCGATCTGGTCGAGGGTCAGCCTCGCGATCGGCGACTGGCCCAGCGCGTAGTTGACGGTGGCGTCGATCTCCAGGAACCCGGCCGTCGGGTTCGGGTCGATCTCGAGCCGGTTGTAGACGACGCGGGCGACCTTGGGCATGTCGTCGCCACGGCCCTCGGCCTGCACCAGGCTGGCCACGGTCATCAGCTCGTGGGGGGTGTAGCCGAGCCGCTCGGCGGCCCGCTCGAGGTCGACGTCGGAGGCGGCCTGCTCCCAGCGGGTGACCATCGCCCGCAGCATCGACTCGGCGTTGGCGTCCGGCCCGAACGCGTAGGTGGCCGGGAAGAGGTAGCCCTCCGGGTTGCCCTCGGCGTAGTCGGGCAGGCCGAGAGACGCCGGGTCGTCGAGGACCTTGGTGAAGGCCTTGGCCTTCAGGTCGGTCTTGTCAACGAGGGTCTCGACGATCTGGTCGACCGTCAGGCCCTCGGGGATGGTCACCGTCGTGGAGATGATGTTCGCGGGGTCGACGAGGATCGACACGACGTCGGCAGCCTTCATCTTCATCTTCAGGGCGTAGAAGCCGGCCTGGATGCCGGTCGCGCCCGGGTTGTCGGCAGCAGCGTCGGTGAATGCCTCGACCGAGCCCACCACCCCCTGGGCCTCCAGGTTGCGTCCCATCGCCGAGATGGTGTCGCCGCTGGTCACCTGGAAGCTGACCTGGCCGCTGCCGGGGCCGTCGAAGTCCTCGGCCGGTCCGAACTGGTCCTGGATGGCGTCGATGCCCTTGGTCACGCCGTAGTAGCCGCCGACGGCGATGATCGCGATGACGATCAGGATCGGGAGACATCCCGAGAAGCGGCGGTTCCGGCGACGCGACGTCACGCCCAACGGGCCGATGGAGGTGCCGTCGGTACCGTTCGGTGGGTCGAGCTCAGACATCGGTCTCCTTGGCGAGCTCGCCGGGCGGGATGCCGGTCGCGCGTTCGGTGTCGAGGGCGTGCTGAAGGATCAGCACCGCAGCGGCCTGGTCGACCACGGCGCGGCGCTTGGTCCCCTTGGTGCCACGATCGCGGAGCATAGCCTCCGCACTGACGGTCGTCAGGCGCTCGTCGACCAGCCGCACCGGCAGCGGGCGCCACCTGATCGGCGAGTCGGGCCGTGAACTCCCGGACCTTCTGCGCGGCCGGCCCCTCACCGCCCGCCAAGGATCGCGGCAGACCCGACGACGACCTCGACCACCTCCGACTCCTCTGCGATCTCGGCGAGGAGCTGACGGATCCGGCGCAGGTCACCCTTGCCGCGCCGCACGGTCTCGACCGGGGTCGCCAGGAACCCGGAGGGGTCGCTGCGCGCGACGCCGATCCGGGCATCGCCCGGATCGATACCGAGCCGCACGCCTCGTCGCACGGCCGTCAGCCGCGGGCGACGACGGCAGTCACGGCCGCCAGCGCCTCGTCGATGCGGGTGACGTCGGTGCCGCCGCCCTGCGCGACGTCGGCCTTGCCGCCGCCCTTGCCGCCCACGAACTCACCGGCCGCGCGCACGAGGTCGTTGGCACTGAGCCCGCGCTGCTGCGCCGCGTCGTTGAGGGCAGCGACGACCGCCGCCTTGCCATCGGTCACGCCGATCACCACGACCACGCCAGGAGCGCCCTGGGGCAGCCGGCCCCGCACGTCGAGCGCGAGGGTGCGGACGTCGCCCGCTGCTGCGCCGTCCACCCGGTGGGCGACGACCTGGACGCCGTTGACGTCCTGGGCCTGTGCGGCCAGGGTCGCCCCACCCGCGAGCAGCTGCTGGACGCGGGCCTTCTCGATCTCCTTCTCCGCCGCGCGGAGGCGCTCGACCAGGTCGCCGACGCGCCCGACCAGGTCGTCGGGCTGGGTCTTGAGGAGCGTGGTCAGCTGGCCCACGACGTCGCGTTCCTTGGCCAGGTAGGCGAAGCCCTCGACCCCGGTGAACGCCTCGATGCGGCGGTTGCCCGACCCCACCGACGCCTCGCCGGTCACGACGATGGTGCCGATCTGCGAGGCGTGGTCGACGTGCGTGCCACCGCACAGCTCGCGTGACCACGGCCCGCCGATCTCGACGACCCGCACCTTGGTGGAGTCGTAGGTCTCGCCGAACAGCGCGACCGCGCCCCACTCCTTGGCCTGCTCGAGCGTCATGTACTCCCAGCCGACCGGCAGGTCGGCACGGAGCGCGCGGTTGGAGACGTTCTCGATCTCGGCGACCTGCTCGGGGCTGAGCCCGGTGGTCCAGCCGAAGTCGAGCCGCAGGTAGCCGGGACGGTTGTAGGACCCCGACTGAAGAGCGCTGGGGCCGAGCACCTCGCGCAGTGCCGCGTGCACCACGTGGGTGCCGGAGTGCGCCTGACGTGCGCCGATCCGCCACTCGGGGTCGACCTGAGCATGCAGGTCGCCGGCCGATGGCGTGAACTCGCCATCGACCACGCGCACCTGGTGCACGACCAGGCCGCGCACCGGACGCTGGACGTCGATCACCTCGAGCCGGCCGCCGTCGAACTCGATGATGCCCGCGTCGGCGACCTGCCCACCCGACTCGGCGTAGAAGGGCGTGCGGTCGAGCACGAGCTCGCCGACCTCACCCGGGCGCAGCGACGGTCGCCGGCGAGCCGCCGCTGAGCAGGGCGAGCGTGCGCGACTCGGTCTCGAGGGTCTCGTAGGCGAGCCAGGTCGTGGGTCCGTGCTCGTCGAGCACCGCGCGGTAGACGCTGGTGTCGGCGTGCTGGCCCTTCTTCGACTTCGCGTCCGCCTTGGCGCGATCTCGCTGCTCGGCCATCAACCCACGGAAGCCCGCCTCGTCGACGGTGAGTCCGGCCTCGGACGCCATCTCGAGGGTCAGGTCGATCGGGAACCCGAAGGTGTCGTGCAGCTGGAACGCCTGGGCGCCCGCCAGCTGGGTGCCGCCGGACTCCTTCACCGACGTGGCGGCGAGGTCGAAGATGCTGGTGCCGGCCTGGAGCGTCTTGCGGAACGCCTCCTCCTCGGCGTAGGCGACGCGCGCGATGCGGTCCCAGTCGGTGTGGAGGTCACCGTAGGTCTCGCCCATCTTGTCGCGACTGATCGGCATGAGCTCGGGCAGCGCAGGGTCCTCGTAACCGAGCAGCCGCATCGAGCGGACCGCACGCCGCAGCAGCCGTCGCAGCACGTAGCCGCGCGCTTCGTTGCCCGGCGTGACGCCATCGCCGATCAGCATCATCGAGCTGCGCACGTGGTCGGCGACGACACGGAAGCGGACGTCGTCATCGTGCCCCTGGCTGCCGCCGGCGCCGTACTTCTTGCCCGTGAGCTCCATGGCCCGCTCGATGACGGGGAACATCACGTCGATCTCGTACATGTTCTCGACGCCCTGGGTCATGAAGGCGACCCGCTCGAGGCCCATGCCGGTGTCGATGTTCTTCTTCGGGAGCGACCCCGCGATGTCGAAGTCCTCCTTGCTGCGGACGGCGCTGAGCTCGTCCTGCATGAAGACCAGGTTCCAGAACTCCAGGTAGCGGTCCTCGGCGGAGAAGTCGCCGTCGGCACCGTAGGCCGCGCCGCGGTCGATCAGGATCTCCGAGCAGGGGCCACCGGGGCCGGGCACGCCCATCGACCAGTAGTTCTCCGACTTGCCGAGCCGGGCGATCCGGTCGTCGGGCAGGCCGGTGACCTTGCGCCAGAGCTCGACGGCCTCGGGGTCGTCGACGTAGACGCTCGGGTAGAGCTTGTCCTCGGGGAAGCCCCATCCGCCGTCGGCGACCGGTTTGGTGACCAGGTCCCAGGCGAGCTCGATCGCCTTCTCCTTGAAGTAGTCACCGAAGGAGAAGTTGCCGCACATCTCGAAGAACGTGCCGTGCCGCGTCGTCTTGCCGACGTCCTCGATGTCGGGAGTGCGCACGCACTTCTGCACGCTCGTGGCGCGGGCGTACGGCGGCGTCTCCTGCCCCAGGAAGAACGGCTTGAACGGCACCATGCCGGCGTTGACGAACAGCAGGTTCGGGTCGTCCAGCAGCAGCGAGGCCGAGGGGACGGGAGTGTGCCCGGCGCGCTCGAAGTGCGCCAAGAACCTCCGTCGGATCTCCGCGGTGTCCATCAGCTGCTGCCTACTTCCTTGTCGATCGTCCGAGCCGGTGCTTCCAGCTCTCTGGTGCTCTCGCTGCCATGGAGCGCGAGCCCCATCCGTTCGCGCAACTGGGTTTCGGCCTCCGCCTTGCCCTGGGCCACCTCGCCGCGGAAGATCTGAAGGCCCACGGCGGCAGCGCCGATGCGGTCCTGCAGACCGTCGATGGTGAGGATCTCGGCCGCTCGGCGGGCGCGGACGACGGCGTAGACGCCGACGCCAGCCCCCGCGGCGAACCACAGGGAGCGGCTCATGCTGTCTCAGCTCCGCTGAGCGCTGACGGGCATCGAACTCGCGCTTGGCCTGGCGCAGGTCGGCCCGCCGCTGACTCCGCGCGCGCTTGACCTCGCGGCGCATCTCGAAGCGGATCCGGTTGCGGGTCTCGGGCGCCAGCGCCCGACGGAGCCCGGCCGCGAAGGAGGCGGCGTGCACAGCGCTCTCGCGCAGCACCAGGTCGGCGAACAGCGGACCGGGCACGACCGGGTGCCGGCTCGGGCGCGGGCGTCTGCTCGCCGAGCATGGTGATCTTGTACTCGTGCTGGTCGTGCCCGCGAGGCTCGGACGCGAGGCGTCGTTCGAGGTCGGACGACCTGGGCCTGCAGGGCCTCGGTGGCCGCCTGGGTGCTGGCGATCAACTCGTCGCCGCGGCGCCCGGGTCTGACGCAGCACGAGCACCAGCGTGCCGAAGACGACGACCAGAAGAGCGAGGGTCGCGAGCAGCGCCCAGACAGGCACGCTCCACTCCTCGCTCACGGTCGGCAACTCTATCGTCCGCGAATGATCCGCCGGACCCGCTCCCAACGCTCCTTGATGCCGGCCTCGGCCCCGATCTCCTTGGGCCGGTAGTACTCCGCGTCGGCCACGACGTCGGGGGCGTACTGCTGCTCGGCGATGCCGAAGGGCGCGTCGTGGCTGTAGCTGTAGCTGGCGCCGTGACCCAGCTTCTGCGAGCCCGCGTAGTGCGCGTCGCGCAGGTGCGGCGGCACAGACACCGATCTTGCCGGCGCGGACGTCGGCGGAGGCCGCTCCTAGCGCGAGCGCGACGGCGTTCGACTTGGGCGCGACAGCGAGCGCGATCGTGGCGTGCGCCAGGTTGAAGGAGGCCTCAGGCATGCCGATCAGCTGCACCGCCTGCGAGGCCGCGACGGCGGTCTGCAGGGCTGTCGGGTCGGCCAGACCGATGTCCTCGCTGGCGAGGATCACCAGTCGGCGCGCGATGAACCTCGGGTCCTCACCAGCCTCCATCATCCGGGTCAGGTAGTGCATGGCGGCGTCGGCGTCGGAGCCGCGGATCGACTTGATGAACGCGCTGATGACGTCGTAGTGCTGGTCGCCCTGCCGGTCGTAGCGCACCGCTGCCCGGTCGACGGCCGTCTCGGCGGTGGCCAGGTCGATGACGGTGAGGTCGCGTGCGGTCGCGGCACCCGCGGCCGCCTCGAGGTAGGTCAGTGAACGGCGGGCGTCTCCCCCGGCCAGCCGCACCAGGTGCTCGAGCGCGTCGTCGTCGACGTCGAAGGCACCGGCCAGGCCACGCTCGTCGGTCAGCGCCGACTGCATCACTCCTCGGATGTCGTCGTCGGTCAGCGACTGGAGGGTGAGCAGGAGGCTGCGGGACAGCAGCGGCGAGATCACCGAGAAGAACGGGTTCTCGGTCGTGGCGGCCACGAGGGTGACCCACCGGTTCTCCACACCCGGGAGCAGCGCGTCCTGCTGGGCCTTGCTGAACCGGTGCACCTCGTCGACGAACAGCACGGTCTCGTTGCCGGTGCGCACGAGGTCGGCACGCGCGGCGTCGATCGCGGCCCGGACCTCCTTGACCCCGGCCGAGACCGCGGAGACCTCCACGAACCGGCGTCCGGTCTGACCGCTCAGGATCGAGGCGATGGTGGTCTTGCCGGTGCCGGGCGGGCCCCACAGCAGCAGCGACATCGACTGGTCGCCCTCGATCAGCTGGCGCAACGGCGACCCAGGGGCGCGCAGCTGCTCCTGGCCCACCAGCTCGTCGAGGGTCCGTGGTCGCATCCGCACCGCCAGCGGCGCAGAAGCGTGCGTGGTCGCGCTCAGCGACCCGCCGCCTCCTGCTCCGCTGGGGGCGGCGCGGGAAGGTGACGGGTCGGCGAACAGACCGTCAGGCTCGTCCAAACGTCTTCGTGTCCAGGTCGAACCAGGTGTCGTCGTAGCCAGGCTTGGTGACCAGCTCCTGGCTCGGGGTGGCGCCGGGGTCGGGGCTGCCCGAGTTGTCGACACCCAGCAGCCGGGCCGTGAGCGGCTCGGTGGGGTGCGCGCCAAGTGCTCCCGGGAAGTGGCAGGCGACCTTGTGCCGCTTGCCGATCTGCAGCAGCGGTGGCTCGTGCTTGGCGCAGATCTCCTGCGCGATCGGGCAGCGGGTGCGGAACCGGCAACCGGACGGTGGGTTGATCGGGCTCGGGACGTCGCCCTCGAGCCGGATCCGCTCGCGCCGCCCACCGGTCGCCGCCTGCTTGATGTCCGGCACCGCGGAGAGCAGCGCCTGCGTGTAGGGGTGCCGCGCCTTGTCGTAGATGCTCTCCCGATCACCGATCTCGACGATCTTGCCGAGGTACATCACCGCCACCTCGGGGCAGAAGTGCCGCACCACCGCTAGGTCGTGGGCGATGAAGAGGAAGGCGACACCGAATTCCTTCTGGATGTCCTGGAGCAGGTTGATCACCTGCGCCTGGATCGACACGTCCAGCGCCGAGACGGGCTCGTCAGCCACCATGATCTTGGGCTGCAGAGCCAGAGCTCGTGCGATGCCGATGCGCTGGCGTTGACCGCCGGAGAACTCGCTCGGGTAGCGGTTGTAGTGCTCCGGGTTCAGGCCGACGACCTCGAGCAGCTCCTGCACCCGGTCGAGCACCTTGTTCTTCGGCACCATGTTGTGCACGCGCAACGGCGTGCCGACGATGCTGCCGACCGTGTGCCGGGGGTTCAGCGAGCTGTAGGGGTCCTGGAAGATCATCTGCACCTCACGGCGCAGCGGCTTCATCTCCTTCTCCGACAGCTGGGCGAGGTCGTGGTTGTCGAACATCATCGAACCCGAGGTCGGCGTGTAGAGCCGGGTGATCAGCCGACCGGTCGTCGACTTGCCGCAGCCCGACTCGCCCACGAGTCCGAGCGATCCGCCCTGGGGCACCTCGAAGGAGATGCCGTCGACGGCCTGGACGTCACCGATCTTGCGTCGGATCACCCCACCGGACCTGACCGGGAAGTACATCCGCAGGTTGTCGACCACCAGCACCGGCTCGGCATCCGGGTCGAGCTTGGTCGCGGTGTGGGAGTGCTCGAGCAGCTCGGAGTAGGTCTGGTAGGAGCCCGGCCGGCTCGGAGCGGGGCACCTCGGTCTCGTGCTGCTGGCGCTGGGTCATGTCGACCGACGGGTCGGCCACCGGGTCGGGGCGCGCGCCCTTGGTGAAGACCTTCCGCTCCTTCTTGTCGTGCGGAGCGTCGGGGTAGTCGGGCTCTTCGGGTCGCATGTGCGACATCAGCGCTCCTCCCCACTCCTGGTCTCGGGATCCATTGCCGGCTGGCTCACCGGGTCGACCATGGTGGCCGGGACGATCTCAGGTAGCACCTCGGCCTCGTAGACGGCGTCGGGGTCGGGCAGGTGGCACCGCTTGAGGTGAGCGGCGCCGCGTCCACCGGGGCGCATCTCGGGCAGGACCGTGGCGCACAGGTTCCCGCCGACCTTGTCACGGTGCACGCAGCGGGGCTCGAACGCGCAGCCCGGGAGCGGGTTGAGCAGGCTCGGCGGCGTACCGGGGATCGGGATCATCCGCGCGTTCGGGTCGGAGCTGACGTCGGGAACGCTGGAGAGCAGGCCCCACGTGTAGGGCATCTCGGGGTGGGTCAAGATCTCCTTGCAGGTGCCGTACTCGACCGCCCGACCGGAGTACATGACCAGCACGTCGTCGGCCATCTCGGCGATCACGCCGAGGTCGTGGGTGATGATGATGATCGCGGAGTTGAACTCGCGTTGGAGATCCTGCAGCAGGTCGAGGATCTGCGCCTGCACGGTGACGTCGAGCGCGGTGGTGGGCTCGTCAGCGATCAGGAGCGAGGGGTCGTTGATCAGGCCCATCGCGATCATCACCCGCTGACGCATGCCGCCGGAGAACTGGTGCGGAAAGTCATCGACGCGGCTCTGCGGTTCGGGGATGCCCACGCGGTCGAGCATCTCGATCGCGCGGTTGCGCGCCTCACGCTTCGAGGCCGAGGGGTGGTGCACCCGGTAGGCCTCGGCCAGCTGGGCTCCGATGCGGAAGAACGGGTGCAGGGCCGCGAGCGCGTCCTGGAAGATCATCGCGGTCGAGTTGCCCCGGATCTCGCGCATCTTCGCCTCGCTGAGCCCGACGACCTCCGTGCCACCGAGCGTGATCGAGCCGGTGATGCGCGCGGATCGGGTGTCGTGCAGCCCGAGCACGGCCATGCTCGAGACGGACTTGCCCGACCCCGACTCACCCACGATGCCGAGGGTGCGCCCGAGGTGCACGCTGTAGCTGAGGTTGGTGACGGCGTTCACGAGGCCGTCGGCCGTCGGAAATTTCACGGTGAGGTCGTCGACCACCAGGTAGGGGTCGCCTGACGCCGTCGCCGCGCCGGCCGCCAGGGTCGGGTCGGTCGTCTGCGTCACGCGAGCCTCACTCTCGGGTCGAGGAACCCGTAGGCCAGGTCGACCAGCAGGTTGGAGATCACGATGAAGAGCGCGCCGACCAGCACCGTGGCGGTGACGATGGGCAGGTCCAGCGGCGAGGTGAGCGCCTGAAGGCCCCACCGGCCGATGCCGTCGATGCCGAAGATGGTCTCCGTGAACACGGTGCCGGCGAGCAGGACGCCGAAGTCGAGACCGAAGATCGTCACGATCGGGACGATCGCAGCGCGCAGCGCGTGCTTGAAGAGAACGTTGCGTCCCGTCAGCCCCTTGGCGCTCGCCGTGCGGATGTAGTCGTCACCGAGGGTCTCCACCATCTGGCCACGGGTGTACCGCGCATAGGCAGGTGACGAAGCGATGCCGAGCACCAGGCACGGCAGCAGCAGCCCGGAGAAGGTCTTGAGAGGGTCGTCGGCGATCGGGAAGTACCCGGTCTCGGGGAAGATCTGCGTCTTGAGCGTGAGGAAGATCCAGGCCAGCAGACAGAACAGGTAGTACGGGATCGAGGACAGCACCAGGCTGCCGCTCACCAGCATCCGGTCGCCCACCGAGCCACGGCGGGCGGCGGCCAGGACGCCGATGGTCACGCCGATCAACAGATAGACGATGGAGCCACCGACCGCGATCAAGATGGTGGGCACGAGGCGCTTCCCGAGCTCGGGTGTCACCTCGGCCCGAGTGGAGTAGGAGATGCCCAAGCAGGGTCGGTCGCAGTCGTAGGGCGCCGCGCCCGACGTTGATCGTGCGACCGTTGACGATGCCGCCCATGAACTCGCCGTAGGCGGACATCACCGGCTTGTCGAGGCCCATCTGCTTCTCGATCAGTGCCAGCTTCTCCGGCGTGCACGCACGACCGGACCCGTCACAGACCGGCTGGGCCGGGTTGCTCGGGCCGAGGTAGAAGATCGCGAAGACGACGAATGACGCGAGGATGATGACCAGGAACGACGACAGCAGCCGTCGTACCACGAACCCGACCATGGTGCGGTCCTTTCCCTACAGATGAGCGACGTGTCGAGCAGAGCAGCCGGTGGCTGACCTGTTGCGGGCAGCCGGTGGCGGGGCCGGCAGAACCGACCCCGCCCCGGCTGTCACACAGGAACTACTGGGAGACCCAGATGTTCTTCCACGTCGGCATGCCGATCGTGTTGTCGATGAAGTGACCGTTGATCTTCGAGCCGTAGGCCTGCGCCACGCCGCCGTAGCGGATCGGGATCAGCGGCATGTACTCGGTCATCACGCTCTCGTCGAGCTCGCCCCAGGCTGCGGCCTGCTCTTCGACCGGCAGCCCCAGGATCTCCTTGATCCGGGCGTCCACCTCGGGCTCGCTGAACACCGAGTAGTTCGAGCCGACACCCTCGGCCTTCAGGTTGGTGCTCTGCAGGAGCGGCGGGAACCAGGAGGCACCCGACGGCCAGTCGGCGATCCAGCCGGCCGACCGGACGTTCAGGTCGGCGTTCGGGTCGGCGCGCAGGGTCGAGAGGTCGGCGACCGTGGTGGGCACCGGGCTCGGCTTGAATCCGGCCTCCTTCAACGACGCCTCGACGGCGTCCTTGACCGCGACCGAAGCCTCGTCGTCCTTGGCGTAGGGCCACTTGATCTCGTAGCCGAGCGCGCCCGCGTCCTCGAGCAGCTGCTTGGCGACGGCCGTGTCGGTCGTCTGCGGCTCGTGGTCCGGGATCGGGTTGAACTCCACGCGTCCGGCCGTGCCCGGGGGCAGCAGGCCAGTGGCCGGCACCGAGGTGACGCCCGCGATGTAGCCGCCCGCGAGGTCGGCGTCCTTGTACGGGTACGCCCAGGCGATCGCCTGGCGGATCCGGACGTCGGTGATCTTGCGGTAGTCAGGGCCCCAGTAGGAGGTCAGCGGGAAGCCACCGGTGATGACGCGGTCGGTCTCCTGGAACTTGCGGTAGTTCGAGGCCTGCACGTCGTCGTAGGTCAGGGTGTTCTGCGCGTCGCCAGAGTCGTTCAGCAGCAGCTGGTCGATCTTGGCCTGAGCCACCTGGAAGTCCATGACGTACTCGTCCGGGTAGGCCGTGCGGCCCGGGTCGGTGTCCGGGTCCCACTCGGGGTTGCGGACCAGGGTCAGCGACTTCTCGGGGGTGTAGTCACCGAACATGTAGGGGCCGGTGGCCAGCGGGTGCCGTGCGTACTTCTCCGGGTCGGACTTGGCGCCGATGGGGATCGGGCCGAGCGCGGCGAACGAGGCCCAGTAGGGCATGTCGGGGAACGGCGTCGACATCTTGTAGGTCAACGTGTTGCCGTCGATCTCGACCGCCTCGAAGGTGCCCTTCGGGTCGGTGTACGGGCCTCCATAGGTGTCGCCGCCCACGAAGTAGTCGTTCGAGAAGGCAGGACCCTCGGGGAACTGCGTGCGGTCGAAGGAGCGAGCCGCCGCGAAGGCGAAGTCCTCGGGCTTGACCGGGGTGCCGTCCTCGTACTTGATGCCCTCGCGAATGGTGAACTGCCACTCCGTGAAGTCGTCGTTCGACGTGCCGAGGTCGGTGGCCAGGTCGGGAACCAGGACCATCGAGTTCTGCTCGGGGTCGTACACGTACTGCGTGAGCGAGCGCGTGACGAGACCGGTGAGGATCGAGCTCGTGTTCTGGTAGTACGCCTCGGTCGGGTCCATCGTGTTCAGACCGGCGTAGGAGATCACCTTGACGGTGCCACCCTCGGTGGCGCCCTCGATCGTGACCGGGCCCTCGCGAGTCGGGTCCTGCGCGCGTCCGGTGTTGGCCAGGTTGTCGGTGTCGACGTTGCTGTCCGGCCCGTCTCCGTTGTTGCTATCGCTTCCGCCACACGCCGCGAGCACGAAAGCACCCACGACGGTCACGGCGATGATCGGTTTGTGCAACCGCATCGTCAGCCCACCCTTCTTTTCCATCTTGTGTGTCTCCCGATGACCGGGGTCGTTCATCGGCGAGTCTTGGGGTCGAACGCGTCTCGCACTGAGTCGCCGACCAGGTTCAGGGCGATCACCAGGACCATCACGGTGATCACGGGCACCCAGAGGTAGAGCGGGTACGGCTCGTTGTAGTCGACCGCCTTGTTGATCGTTCGGCCGAGCGACGGTGTCTCAGTGAGTCCGATGCCGAGGTAGGAGAGCCCGGCCTCGGCCGCCACGTAGCCGGGGAGGGACAGCGAGACCGAGACCACGATCGGAGCGACCAGGTTCGGCAGCAGCTCCTTGAACAGGATCGAGCGGGTCGGCACGCCGATCACCCGAGCGGCCTGCACGAACTCGCGCTCGCGCAGCGACAGCACCTGGCCCCGGATCAGGCGCGCGATACCCATCCAGCCGAAGACCACCAGAACCCCGACCACGGTGATGAGCTCGGCCCGCTTGAGGGTTTCGGTACTGCCACCGAATCGGGTAGTGACGATGGGGGCCAGCGCCAGGGCACCGAGGATGAACGGGAAGGAGAGGAAGAAGTCGATGAAGAACGACAGCGCCGAGTCGACCCAGCCCCGGGCGTAGCCGGCGACCAGGCCAAGGGTGACTCCTACGAGGGTGGAGATCACGGTGGCAGCGGCCGCGACGAGCAGCGAGGTGCGCAGACCGAGCAGCAGCAGAGCCAGGTTGTCGTAGCCGGTGCTCGGCGCCAGGCCGATGCGGGTGGTCCCAGGTGAAGCCATGGAACGGCGGACCGATCGCAGGGAAGCCGTCGAACTCGAGCACCTCGTTAGGGCGCGGGGCGCCAGGGCGGAGGTCGGCATAGATTCCGAGTGCAGAGTTGATCAGTGGCGCAAAGAGCGCCAGCAGGACCATCACGAGCAGGATGACCGAACAGACGACGGCGACCTTGTCCTGCCGCAGCCGGTCGAAGGCGATCCGGGTCGGCGAGCGTCCCGCAAGCTCCTTGGTCGACTCCGGCTCGGCGGGCGACTCGCCCTCTCCGAAGCCCTCGACGACATCGGAACTCAGCTGGCTCGACATGCTCACCTCGTGGACCGACAGCCCGGTCCCTACGTCACCGACCGGACGCCCCATGGGGCCCGGCGCGCTTCAGCGCCGTCAGGGACTCTATGTGACCTGGACCGCAGGGATGGGTACGTAACGGTAACGATCCGATTTCGACGTCAAGCGGTTTTCCGTACGGCGGATCAGACGTCCGACGCAAGATCCTTCGTCGGCTCGGCGTCCACGCCCGCTTCCTTGCGTTGCTCCAGCGTGATCGGGGCGGGGGCCTCGGTCAGCGGGTCGAAGCCGCCCCCGGACTTCGGGAAGGCGATGACGTCGCGGATCGAGTCGGTGCCGGCGAGCAGCGCGCAGATCCGGTCCATCCCGACCGCGATGCCACCGTGCGGCGGCGCGCCGTACTTGAATGCGTCGAGCAGGAAGCCGAACTTCTCCTGGGCCTCGTCCTCCGAGAGCCCCATGACCGCGAAGACCCGCTTCTGGACGTCTTCCTGGTGGATTCGGATCGACCCGCCACCGAGCTCGTTGCCGTTGCACACGATGTCGTAGGCATAGGCCAGCGCGCTGCCGGGGTCGGTGTCGAAGGTGTCGGCGAACTCCGGCTTGGGACCGGTGAAGGCGTGGTGCACCGCGGTCCAGGCCCCGGCACCGACCGCCACGTCGCCGCTGGCGACGGCGTCCGAGCTGGGCTCGAACATGGGCGCGTCGACGACCCAGGTGAAGGCGAAGGCGCTCTCGTCGATCAGTCCGCCCGCGGCGGCCGATCTCCAGGCGCGCGGCGCCCAGCAGGGCGCGGCTGGACTTGGTGGCACCCGCAGCGAAGAAGACGCAGTCGCCCGGCTCGGCGCCGACGTGGGCGGCCAGGCCGGCCTTCTCCTCCTCCGACAGGTTCTTGGCCACCGGCCCGCCGAGCTCGCCGTCCTCACCGAACGAGGACGTAGGCCAAGCCCTTCGCGCCACGCTGCTTGGCCCACTCCTGCCAGGCGTCGAGCTGCTTGCGCGGCTGGCTGGCGCCACCGGGCATCACGACCGCGCCGACGTACTCGGACTGGAAGACCCGGAACGAGGTGTCCTTGAAGTAGTCGGTGCACTCCACCAGCTCGAGGCCCATGCGCAGGTCGGGCTTGTCGGAGCCGAACCGGCGCATCGCGTCGGCATAGGTCATCCGCGGGATCGGCCGCGGGATCTCGACGTCGATCAACGCCCACATCGCAGCCAGGACGTCCTCCATCAGCGCGATGACGTCGTCCTGGTCGGCGAAGCTGAGCTCGATGTCGAGCTGGGTGAACTCGGGCTGACGGTCAGCTCGGAAGTCCTCGTCGCGGTAGCAGCGCGCGATCTGGAAGTAGCGCTCCATGCCGGCGACCATCAGCAGCTGCTTGAACAGCTGCGGACTCTGCGGCAGGGCGTACCAGCTTCCGGGCTGCAGGCGTGCCGGCACCAGGAAGTCGCGAGCACCTTCGGGGGTGCTGCGGGTGAGCGTCGGCGTCTCGATCTCGACGAAGCTGTGCTCGGTCGAGCACGTCGCGGGCCGCCTTGTTCACCCGGCTGCGCAGGCGCAGGGCGGCCGCCGGGCCGGGGCGGCGCAGGTCGAGGTAGCGGTGCTTGAGGCGTGCCTCCTCGCCGACCTCGCCCCCTCCGTGGCCGGTCTCGTCGATCGGGAAGGGCAGCGGCGCCGAGGCATTGAGCACCTCGACGTCGATGGCCACGACCTCGATCTCACCCGTCGCGAGATTGGGGTTCTCGGCGCCGTCCTTGCGGGCGACGACCTCGCCGGTGACCTTGAGGCAGTACTCGCTGCGCAGGCTGTGCGCGACCTCCTCGTCGCGGACGACGACCTGGACCACCCCGCTGGCCTCGCGCAGGTCAAGGAAGGCCACTCCCCCGTGATCGCGGCGACGTCCGACCCATCCGGCGAGGGTCACGGTCTGGCCGACGTGCTCGGCGCGCAGGGCGCCGGCGTCATGGGTGCGGATCACTTCTCTGTCTCCTTGATGAGGACCTGCGGTCGCAGGTCCTGGGTGGGTGGCGTCCAGGTGGCCGGGTCGGCGTCCACCTGGTCACCGCTTCGGATGTCCTTGACCTGGTGGGTGCCTTCCGGGGTGGCGAACCACACGAACGGGATGCCGCGGCGCTCGGCGTAGCGGATCTGCTTGCCGAACTTCTGCGCGACTCGCGGCCACCTCGGTCGGGATGCGGCGCGAGCGCAAGGCTGCAGCGATCGCCTCGCTGGCCGAGCGCGACTCCTCGTCGTTCACCGCCACCAGGACGGCGCTCGGCACTGACCGACTGCCCTCGAGCACGCCGTCGGCAAGCAGCGGGACGAGGGTGCGGGAGACGCCGAACGAGACCCCGACACCGGGGTAGACGTTCTTGCCGTCGTCGGCCAAGGCGTCGTAACGCCCGCCACCGCCGACGGACTTGAGGTGCTCGTAGCCCTCCATGAAGATCTCGACGACGGTGCCGGTGTAGTAGTCGAGGCCGCGGGCGATCCGCAGGTTGGCCTCGACGGTGACCTGCTCGCTCGTCGCGGACAGGCAGCCGTCGACGACCGCGGCGAGCTCGGCCAGACCCGTCTCGAGCAGGTCGTCGGTGACCCCGAGGGCGCGGACCTGCTCGACGAAGCTCGTGTCGCCGACCCGGATCGTGGCCAGCGCCAGACACTGTTGCGCCTGCTCGGCTGTGGCACCCGCCTCGTCGACGAGCTGCTGGGCGACGACCTCGGCCGGAAGCTTGTCGAGCTTGTCGATGATCCGGATGGCGCCGGTGACGTCGGAGATGCCGAGCCCCCGGTAGAAGCCCTGGATCAGCTTCCGGTTGTTGAACTGGAACGAGACCGGTGGCAGAGGGAGCGCCCCCAGGGCCTCGACCATCACGCGCATGACCTCGACGTCGTGGTGGAAGCCGAGCTCTCCCTGGCCGACGATGTCGATGTCAGCCTGGGTGAACTGGCGGTAGCGGCCGATCTGCGGTCGTTCGCCGCGCCAGGCCGGCTGGATCTGGAAGCGCCGGAACGGGAACTCCAGCTTGCCCGAGTGCTCGAGCACGTAGCGCGCGAACGGCACCGTCAGGTCGAAGTGCAGCCCGAGCTGGTGGGTGGAGCCGCCGTCTCCGTCGCCCTCGGCCTGCAGCCGGCGGAGCGCGTAGATCTCCTTGTCGATCTCGCCGCCCTTGGCCAGGCGGTCGAGAGGCTCGACCACGCGGGTCTCGATGTTGGCGAAGCCGTGCAGCTCGAACGTCTCTGACAGCGACGCGATCACGGCGCGCTCGACCGCCCGCGGGGCGGGCAGGAGCTCAGGGAACCCGCTGAGCGGGCTGGGCTTGGCGTTCATGGTTTAGAGGCCCCTGATCACCGGAGGGGCGCTGGGGTCCTCGACGCCGTTCTCGATGATGTCGCGCAGGAACGGGTTGACCTGCCGCTCCCGACCGATCGAGGTCTGCTCCCCGTGGCCCGGAAGCACGACGATGTCGTCGGGCAGGGTCAGCACCTTCGTGGCCAGGCTGCGCAGCATCGTGGCGTGGTCGCCGCCGGGGAGGTCGGTGCGGCCGATCGAGCCGGCGAAGAGCAGGTCGCCGGAGAACATCACCTGGGAGACGTCGGCGTGCTCGGCGTACGGGGCTCGGAACGCGACCGAGCCTGCGGTGTGTCCGGGGGCGTGGTCGACGACGAAGCGTAGCCCGGCCAGCTCGAGCTCTTGGGCGTCGGCGAGCTCGCGGACGTCGTCCGGCTCGGCGAACTCGTACGCGCCGCCGAGCAACATCGCCGTGGTCTCGCGAGACATGCCCTGCATGGGGTCGGCGAGCAGGTGACGGTCGGCCGGGTGGATCCAGGCCGTGGCGTCGTAGGTGCCCGCGACGGGGGCCACGCACCACATGTGGTCGACGTGCCCGTGGGTGACCAGGACGGCGACCGGCTTGAGACTGTGCTCGCGCACGACCTCGGCCACACCCGGAGCGGCGTCCTTGCCGGGATCGATCACGACGCACTCGGCCCCCGGCCCGGTGGCGGCCACGTAGCAATTGGTGCCCCACGGACCTGCGGGGAAGCCGGCGATCAACACCCGGTCAGGGTAGCGAGGAGGCGGCCGACGAGTCGCATCGGTTCTCTCCCCTAGAGTGTGTCCCTGCGCCAGCACCGACGAAGAGGGAAACGCAGTGACGAGCAGCGAATGGGGTCGCGTCGCAGACGACGGCACCGTGTATGTGAAGACGTCCGACGGCGAACGCGCCGTGGGCTCCTACCCGATCGGCACCCCCGAGGAGGCCCTGAAGTTCTTCACCGAGCGGTACGACGCGCTCGCCTTCGAGGTCCAGCTGCTCGAGCAGCGGGTCAACGGCGCCAAGCTCAGCCCGGAGGAGGCCGCCGAGTCGGTCAAGACCGTGCGTAGCCAGGTGGTCGACGCGAACGCCGTGGGTGATCTCGGTTCGCTCACCGGTCGGCTCGACGCCCTCGGGCCCGGTGATCGCCCGGCTCCGTGAGGCCAAGCGCGCCGAGAAGGCGCAGAAGACCGCGGAGTCAAAGGAGCAGAAGGAGAAGCTCGTCGCCGAGGCCGAGAAGATCGCGGCCGGCAACGACTGGCGCAACGGTGCCCAGAAGCTCCGCGACCTCCTTGACCAGTGGAAGGTGCTCCCCCGCATCGACCGGGCCGCCGACGACGCGCTGTGGAAGCGGTTCTCCGGCGCCCGCACGACGTACACGCGACGACGCAAGTCGCACTTCGCCGAGCAGGACGAGCAGCGCGAGGGCGCGCGCGTGGTGAAGGAGAAGCTCGCCAAGGACGCCGAGGCGCTGGCCACCTCCACCGACTGGGGACCCACCGCTGGCCGCTACCGCGACCTCATGCGCGACTGGAAGGCCGCCGGCCCCGCCCCCAAGGACGTCGACGACGCTCTCTGGAAGCGCTTCCGCGGCGCGCAGGACGCCTTCTTCGGCGCCCGCGACGCGGCCAACGCCGCGATGGACGCCGAGTTCGCCGAGAACGCTGTCGTCAAGGAGGCAATTCTCGTCGACGCCGAGAAGCTGCTGCCGATCACCGACGTCGACGCCGCCAAGAAGGCGTTCCGCGACATCGCCGATCGCTGGGAGGCCGCCGGCAAGGTTCCCCGAGACCGCATGAAGGAGCTCGAGGGCCGCATCCGCACCGTCGAGCAGGCCATCCGGTCGGCCGAGGACGAGGTGTGGCGCAAGTCCGACCCCGAGAAGTCTGCCCGCGCCGACGACATGGTCACCAAGCTCGAGGTCGCCATCGCCAAGGTGGAGGCGGACCTGGCGAAGGCCCGCGCTGCCGGGAACGACAAGAAGATCAAGGAGCTCGAGGAGAACCTCGAGTCGCGCCAGTCGTTCCTCGAGATGGCGAAGCGGGCGAGCGCCGACTACAGCGGGTGAGATCCGCCCGAGGCACGAGGGCGCTCTCAGCCGGTGTGGTCATCGGTGGTCGAGCAAGCGGCGCGACTGAGGAACGAAGTCGCGACCCGCGTGTCGAGACCCAGTGAGCACTGCAGCACGGCTTCGCCGAGTGGTCTCGACACGCTCGTCGCTTGCGCTCCTCACGGCTCGACCAGCGTCGGCTACTGCGTGACGCGGTAGGCGTCGAAGACGCCCGGCACCGAGCGAACCGCCTTGAGCACGGTGTCGAGGTGCTTGGCCTCGGCCATCTCGAAGGTGAAGCGTGACTTGGCGACCCGGTCGCGGGTGGTGGAGAGGTTCGCGCTGAGGATGTTCACGTGGGCGTCCGAGAGGACCATCGTGATGTCGGAGAGCAGACGGGCGCGGTCGAGGGCCTCGACCTGGATGTTCACCAGGAACGTCGAGGAGCCGGTGGGGGCCCACTCGACCTCGAGCACCTTCTCGGGCTGCTCGAGGAGGTTTCCGGCGTTGGTGCAGTCCTTGCGGTGCACCGAGACACCGCCGCCCTTGGTCACGAAGCCGAGGATCTCGTCGGGCGGCACGGGAGTGCAGCACTTGGCGAGCTTCACCCAGATGTCGGGTGAGCCCTTGACGATGACGCCTGAGTCGCCGCCAGCGCCCGCCTGGCGCGAGCTGCCGCGGCGTCCGGTGATCGTGACGGCCTCGGAGAGGTCTTCCTGCGCACCGTCGTTGCCGCCGTGCAGGCCGACGACGCGCTGGACGACGGCCTGGGCGCTGATGTTGCCCTCACCGACGGCGGCGTAGAGCGCGGTGACGTCGGCGATGTTGAAGTGGGCGGCGGCCAGTGACAACGACTCGTGGGAGAGGAGCCGCTTGAGCGGGAGACCCTCCTTGCGCATCATCCGGGCGATCTGGTCCTTGCCCTGCTCGATGGCCTCCTCGCGGCGCTCCTTGGTGAACCACTGGCGGATCTTCGAGCGGGCGCGGGGCGACTTCACGAAGGTCAGCCAGTCGCGCGAGGGCGCGGCCGTGGCCGACTTGGAGGTGAAGACCTCGACGACGTCGCCGTTCTCCAGCGTCGACTCGAGTGGCACCAAGCGGCCGTTGACCCGGGCTCCGATGGTGTGGTGGCCGACCTCGGTGTGCACGGCGTAGGCGAAGTCGACGGGTGTGGACGCCGCCGGCAGCGCGATCACGTCGCCGCGCGGGGTGAACACGTAGGTCTCGGCCCGGTTGATCTCGAACCGCAGGGACTCCAGGAACTCGCCAGGGTCGTCGATCTCGCTCTGCCAGTCGAGCAGCTGGCGCACCCACGACATGTCGGCGCCCTGCGACTCGCTGCCGAGCTTGGCGTCGGTGTCGCGGCCCTCGCGGCCGTCCTCCTTGTACTTCCAGTGCGCGGCCACGCCGTACTCGGCGCGCCGGTGCTGGGCGAAGGTGCGGATCTGCATCTCGACCGGCTTGCCCTGACGGACCGATCACCGTGGTGTGCAGCGACTGGTACATGTTGAACTTCGGCATCGCGACGTAGTCCTTGAACCGCCCCAGCACCGGGTTCCACCGCGAGTGCAGGACGCCGAGCACGCTGTAGCAGTCGCGGTCCTCGTCGACGAGGATCCGGATGCCGACCAGGTCGTAGATGTCGGAGAACTCCCGGCCTCCGACGATCATCTTCTGGTAGATCGAGTAGTAGTGCTTGGGCCGCCCGGTGACGGTGGCCTTGACCTTCGCCTCGCGCAGGTCGGCCTCGACCTGGGTGATCACCTCGGCGAGGAACTGGTCGCGCGAAGGCGCCCGCTCGGCGACCATCCGGACGATCTCGTCGTAGATCTTGGGGTGCAAGGTCGCGAACGCGAGGTCCTCGAGCTCCCACTTGATCGTGTTCATGCCGAGTCGGTGGGCCAGCGGCGCGTAGATGTCGAGGGTCTCGCGCGCGGTGCGCTCCTGGCTCTTCAGCGGCACGTAGCGCAGCGTGCGCATGTTGTGCAGCCGGTCGGCGAGCTTGATCACGAGCACCCGGATGTCGCGCGACATCGCGACGATCATCTTGCGGATGGTCTCGGCCTGCGCCGAGTCGCCGTACTGACGACCTTGTCGAGCTTGGTCACGCCGTCGACCAGCTGGGCGACCTCGTCGCCGAAGTCCTCGCGGCACTCGCTCGAGCGTGTACGGCGTGTCCTCGACGGTGTCGTGCAGCAGTGCCGCCACCAGCGTCGGCTCGGTCATGCCGATGCCGGCGAGGATCGTCGTGACCGCGAGCGGGTGGGTGATGTAGGGGTCGCCGCTCTTGCGCATCTGCGTGCCGTGCAGCCGTCTCGGCGGTGACGTAGGCACGCTCGAGGAGGACCAGGTCGGCCTTCGGGTGGTTGGCGCGCACCGCGCGGAACAGCGGCTCGAGCACCGGGTTGCCCGCTGGGCCGCGGGTGCCCATCCGGGCCAGCCGGGCCCGCATGCCCCGACCGGAACCACCGCACCAGGTCGGCGGCGAGCAGGACGCCGGAGCGCGGCCGCCAGCAGGCGGCGCTTCCGTGCGCTCCTCGGTCATTCGTGCAGTCTACGAGCGCGGTCGGAGCTCGACGCGGTCAGATGGTCGCGAGCGCGGTCAGCGGGATGTCGCCCACCGCGTCGCGGCCAGGCAGGAACGAGAGCTCCATCAGCACCGCGACGCCCGCGACGACCCCGCCGCACCGGCGACCAGCTCGCGCGTGGCCGCCAGCCGTGCCGCCGGTGGCCAGGACGTCGTCGACCAGCAGCATCCGCTCCCCCGGCGCGATGGCGTCGCGATGGATCTCCAGGGTGGCCTCGCCGTACTCGAGGGCGTAGGAGACCGCGTGCGTCTCGCGCGGCAGCTTGCCGGCCTTGCGCACCGGCACGAACCCGACACCGAGGGCCAGGGCCACCGGCGCGGCGAAGATGAAGCCGCGGGCCTCCATGCCGACGACCTTGTCGACCACGGTCTGCGAGCGCTCGCGGCCGGCGGCGGCCAGGGCGTCGACGACGGTCTGCAGACCCGTCGGGGTCGGCGAGCAGCGGCGTGATGTCCTTGAAGACGATGCCGGGCTCGGGGAAGTCCGGCACGTCGACGCACCAGGCTGGCCAGCACCTCGGCAGCGTCCACGACGAGGGCTACTTCTTGCCGCGCTGCGACTTCGGCTGCCGGGTCGGCTGCTGCCGCCCGGCCGCGCTGCTCTGCCGCACCTCGGACCTCGGCCGGCGGCGCGGTGCGACCGCGACCCATCGTCTCGGGGCTGCGCGGCGGAGCCACCGGGCCGCTGCCACGAGGCGCCGGTCGTCGCCGCTCTCCGGAGGTCCGTCGTCGGGTTCGCTCGCCGACCGGCATGTCCTCGGTGAAGCTCGGCACCGAGGCGTAGCGGTCGGCCTGGGCCTTGGCCCGGGCCTTCTCCCGCTTCTCGGCCATCTTGACGTCGGTCTCGGTCGACTTGAGCTGCACGAGCACCCGCGGCGCCAGGAAGATCGAGGAGTAGACGCCCGACGCCCATGCCGACGAACTGCGCCAGCGCGAGGTCCTGCAGCGAGCTGGCACCCGAGCTGGGTGGCGCTGACGTAGAGGATCGAGCCGATCGGGATCAGCGCCACGATCGCGGTGTTCACCGAGCGCACCAGGGTCTGGTTGACAGCCAGGTTGGCGGCCGCGGCGTACGTCGTGCGCGACTGGCGGAGGTTCTTGGTGTTCTCGCGCACCTTGTCGAACACGACCACGGTGTCGTAGAGCGAGAAGCCGAGGATCGCGAGCAGACCGGTGACCGCGGCCGGGGTGACGGTGAAGCCCGACAGCGCGTAGACCCCCACCGTGAGCGCGATGTCGTGGAACAGCGCGACCAGGCCGGCCACCGACATCTTCCACTCGCGGGAGTAGGCCCAGATGAACAGCACCACGAGGAACAGGAAGATCACGACGCCGAGGGCAGGCGCGCTGCGCGATCTGGGCGCCGAGGCTCGCGCCGATCTCGGTCGAGCGAGATGTCGGCCGGGTCGACGTCGAACCGGTCGGCGATGGCCGCGATCAGCGCGTCGGCTCGTTGTTGTCGAGCTTCTCGGTCTGCACGAGGATCGACTCGTTGCCCGAGGTGGTGACGATCGGGTCGCCGGCGTCGGCGATGCCGGCGCTCGGCGACGGACTCGCGCAGCCGGTCGGCGGTGTCCTGGTTGACCTCGTCGGAGGCGAACGCGACGTTGAACTGCGTGCCACCGGTGAACTCGATGCCGAGGTTGAGGCCCTTGCCGACCACGATGCCGGCCGAGCCGAGCACCAGGATCACCGAGACGAGGTACCAGACCAGCCGCTTGGAGACGAAGTCGATCGACCGCTCGCCGGTGTAGAGGTCGTTGCCGAGCCGAGAGAACTTGCCCATCAGGCCTTACCTCCCGCGGTGATCCGGTCCATGCCGAGCGTCTCGGCACTGAGGCCCGAGAACCGGTGCCCGGTGTTGAAGAACGGTAGCGCGCCAGGTAGGAGACCATCGGCTTGGTGAAGTAGAAGAACACCACCAGGTCGATCAGGGTGGTCAGGCCGAGCGCGAACGCGAAGCCCTTCACCACGCCCGAGGCGAAGATGTAGAGCACGATCGCAGCCAGCAGCGAGACCGCGTCGGCCGCCAGACTGGTGTTCCGTGGCTCGGGTCCAGCCGGACTCGACGGCGACGCGCATCGACTTGCCGTCGCGCATCTCGTCTCGGATGCGCTCGAACAAGATGATGAAGGAGTCGGCGGTGATGCCCACCGCGATGATCAGTCCGGCGATGCCCGGCAGGGTCAGCGTGAAGCCCGGCGGTCTCGCTCAGCAGCAGCACCATCGCGTAGGTGATCGCGGCCGCCATGGCCAGCGAGGCGAGGACCACGAGGCCGAGGCCGCGGTAGTAGATCAGGCAGTAGAGCATGACCAGCAGCAGCCCGATCAAACCGGCGGTGAGGCCCGCCGAGAGCTGGTCGCCGGCCAGCGACGGGCCGATCACCGACGACGCTCGGGTCCTCGAAGGCGATCGGCAGCGCGCCGTACTTCAGGCTGGTCGCCAGGCTCTTGGCGCCGGCCTCGGTGAAGTTGCCGCTGATCTGGGCCGAGCCGTCGGGGATGCGGCCCTGGAACGTCGGCGCCGAGATGACCTCGCCGTCGAGCACGATCGCGAACTGCTCGACGTCGCGCGTCAGGTCGGTCGAGGCCTGGGCGAAGACGTCCTTGCCCTTGCCGCCGATGTCGAGGGTGACGACGTACTGCACCTGGTCCTGCGGGATGCCGTAGTCGGCGCTGTCGAGGTCGGTGCCCTCGATGATCGACTTCGAGAGCAGGTACTTGATCGACGGCGGTCGCCTGACCGTCGCCGACGGCCTCCTCGGGCGCGCGAGCACGCCACCAGCGGCTTGAGCGGGTTGTCGGCCAGGCGCGGCCGGCGTGCCGTCGGCCTTCAGGAGGGCGCCGTCCTCGCTGCAGGTGTAGGAGTTGAACAGGTCGACGTCGGCCTGCGAGTAGCCGCCGCGGATCCAGGCGAGCTCCTCGTCGAGCGACCCGACCGCGGTCTCGTCGAACGCCGCGGCGGCCGGCTCGCCGGTCGGCGAGGCGCTCGGGTCCGCCGTCGGCGGTCGCGTGGGCTTCTGGGTTGGCTTCTGGGTGGGCTTCTGCGTCGGCTTCTGGGTGGGCTTCTGGGTCGGGGACGCAGTCGGGGTGTCGGTCGGCGCCTGGGCGAAGCCCGGCGCGACCCGGTTGCTGGTCGGAGCATTCGAGGGAGCGTTGCGAGGGCGCGTCCGCAGGTGCGCTCGGGTCGACGGTCGCGGTGGCGAGCCGGGGCGTCGGGCGACCTCGGCAGTCGGCGGGATCTGAACCTCGGGAGACTGCTGGCCGGCGCCGGCGACGCAGGGGTCCGCCTCGGAGCAGGCCACCAGGCGGAACCGGAGCTGCGCCTGCCGCTCGACGGTGTCGACCAGGCTGCGCTGGTTCTTGCCGGGGATCTCGACGACGATGACGCCGCCGCCCTGGGTGGCGACCTCGGCCTCGGTCACGCCGGACCCGTTGACCCGCTGGTCGATGATGTCGCGGGCCTCGTTGAGGTTGGCCTGGCTCGGGTCACCCTTGGCGTCCAGGGTGATGCGGGTGCCGCCCTGGAGGTCGAGGCCGAGCTGGGCTTCCACGAGCCCGCTAGGGCCACGAGACCGTAGAGGACCGCGGTGATCAGGAAGAAGACGACCAGGGTGCGGCCCGGTCGAGCCTGACGCTTGGCCATGTCAGTTCTCCCCGGTCTTCGGCTCGGTCTCAGCGTCGGGGGGCGCGCGTCCGAGAGGTACTCAGCGTCGGCGTGGAGCTCAGGCTCGTCCTCGATGGGCTCGGGGATGACTGCACCGATGGCCCCGCGGGCCACGGTCACGACGGTGCCGGGTGCGAGCTCGACCTCCACACGGTCGTCGAGGAGGGTCGTCAACGTGCCGTAGAAGCCCGAGGTGAGCAGCACCTCGTCTCCCACAGCGAGGGACGACTGCATCCGCACCTGCTCCTTCTGCCGCCGTGACTGCGGTCGGATGATCAGGAACCAAAACAGCAGTGCGATTGCCACCAGGGGCAAAAGACCGGCAAGCCCTTCCACGAAAACAGACCTCTCAGAACAGACGAAACGTCGGCAGATGGGATCCACCGGCCGACCGACGGGCCAGTGTAGCCACGGAGGTGGCCCTCGACGTCCTCGCACGGGACGCCGGCCGTCGTGGCGACGTCCTCGGAGGAGTCACCGGGACGCGACAGCGTGACGTTGCCCGCCTCGGTCAGTCCGTAGCCGGTCATCAGCGACTGGAAGGGCAGTTCGTCGCGGATGCGCCGGATCAGTTCCACCGGGATGTCCGCGGCGCCGGTCACCGCCGCCCGCAGCGACGCGAGCCTGCGACTTGTCGGCGACCGCGAGCAGCGAGTGATACAGCGTCGGCGGACCGGGCAGCATCGTGATGCGTTCGCGCTCGATCAGATCCACGACCGCGTCGACGTCGAAGACCGCGACCGGCAGCATCGTCGCGCCGCGCAGGAACGACGCGATCAGGCCCGCCTTAGCCCGAAGGTGTGGAAGTACGGGTTGATCATCAGGTAGCGGTCGCCCTCGCGCAGATCCGCTAGCGTCGCCCACTCCTCGTACATCCGCAGTGTCTGAGAGTGGCACATCATCGCGCCCTTGGGCCTGCCGGTGGTGCCCGAGGTGTAGATGACGTCGGAGACGTCGTCACCCGACAGCCACTCCGCCGGTCGCGGTCGAACGGCGCTCCGCTGGCGAGGAAGTCGGATTTCAGGTCGATCGTCGGCACGTCGAGTGCGACGCGAGTAGTCCTGCCCGAGGAAACCCTGCTGCACCAGCACCGCCTTGGCGCCGCTGCGCGCCACGACGTCGGCGGCCTCCTCGGCCTTGAACCGGGTGTTGACCGGGACCAGCACCCGCCCGCGGTCATGATGCCGAACGCGGCGATGATCCACTCCGCGGAGTTGGGCGCCCAGAGCGCGACCCGATCACCCTTGCGCGATGCCGAACTCGGCGAACGCACCCGCGGCCGTGCGGATGCGGTCGGCGAGTTCGACGAACGACAGGCGCAGCGGACCGTCGACGACCGCTTCGGCGTCGCCGAACCGGTCCGCTGCGCTCAGGACCATCTCGGGGATGGTCTGCCACTGTTGGCGTAGGTCATGTCGTGACGAGGCGACCCAGGTTGCCGCCCATGATCTTCGCCTGATCCTCGACGGAGAGGTGCTCGAGCGCGGTCACGTAGTGCGTCGGCTCCGCCAGGCCCTCGGGATGCGGCCAGTCGGAGCCGTACAGCACCTGGTCGACACCGATCAGGTTGATCAGGTCGTCGATGCCCTCCTCGTAGAACGGGCTGACGTAGATGCGGTTCTTGATCTCCTCCATCGGGTTGCCCGGGAACGCCTCCGGCGCCTTCTTCTAGACCTCGGCCATGGAGTCGAGCAGCGGGAACATCCACTTCGAGCCGGCCTCGACGATGCCGACCTTCAGCTTCGGGAAGCGGAACAGCGCGCCGTGGATCACCCAGGACGCCACCGCATCCTGGATCGGGCGCCACTCGTTGAGGATCGACATCGCGTTGGTCTGGAACGGCAGCATCTCCTGCGCGCCGCCGTCCCACTCGGAGGTGTAGCGCGAGTAGCCGCTGTCGGAGGAGTGCATGCCGACGAACACGTCGTGCTCGACGCACCGCTGCCAGAACGGGATCGAACTCGGGCAGCGCGAACGAGCGCGGGCCGCGGAAACCGGGGACCGGCGCCGGGCGGATCAGGATGGCGCGGGCACCGCGCTTGACCGCCCACTCCAGCTCCTCGATCGCCTTCTCGACGATCGGCAGGGTGATCACCGGCGTGGTGAAGATGCGGTTCTTGTAGTTGAAGCCCCAGACCTCGTCCAGCCACTCGTTCAGCGCGTGCACGATGACGTGGATGGCGACCGGGTCGTCGACTCAGCCGCTCCTCGATGAGGCTGGCCAGCGTCGGGAACATGAGCGAGCGGTCGAGGCCCAGCTCGTCCATCTTCTCCATGCGCGGCCGGGCTCGAAGAACGCCGGGATGGCCCGCATCGGCTCGCCGAACAGCTCGCGCTTGCTCTTGCCGTCGGGGTTGCCGAACTTGAAGTACTCCTCCCAGGCGCCCGGCTGGGCGACCACCGAGAACGTGGGGTTCGGGATGTAGTTGCTGATCTGGCCCTTGATCGCGATCTTGGTGCGCCCGTTGATCTCGACGTACTGGACGACGTCCTTGTACTCCTTGGGGAGGAACTTGGTCATCGCCTCCGGGGCTCGTAGAGGTGGTTGTCCGCGTCGAACAGCGGAAACGGGATGTCGACCCGGTGCGAAAGCTGACCC
>CAWAGM010000021.1:0-82489 GCA_963781575.1 uncultured Actinomycetota bacterium
CGGTGGATTGACGTGCCTTGAGTGTGCGCCATTTGCGGCATCAGTGGGCCGGAGCCCTCACGCGGCAGTGTCGGCGTTCGGGACTTCAGAGGTCTTTGCGCATGTGCACGTCGTCGAGGCCCGCCGACGGCACGGATTCCCAGCGAAAAATCTCCCGGTAGCCGTTTCGTTGATAGAACGCTGGGGCTTGGAACGTGAAGGACGTTACGAAGACGTGTGTGCAGCCCCGTCGTCGGGCTTCGCTCTCGAAGGCGTCCAGCAGAGCGGAACCCAAGCCCGAGCCACGTTCTTGGCATCGACCCACGTCATTGCGATTCCGGCTGCGTCGCCCCACGTCCAACCTGAGGCCCCAGCGAGCAACTCACCGTCCTCTTCGATGCGCACGGTGAGTTCCTCAGCTGGTGCGACACCGGGGGTGGCGGCAGCGTTGTAGGCGTCCAGTTCGTCGCTGAGGCGTTGGTTAAGTTCACTGTTGCCGGTTCCGACGACGGGTTGGTGATGTGTCATGCGGGCGATGCTTCCACGCAGGTCCAAGGGGCCCTCAACTCGGCATGAGAGGGGGCGTCGCGCCTGGGCTCAGACGCGGCGAAAGGACGCACCTCGAAGTGCGCGCGACTCGCGTCATGAGCGCGCTCCGCGGCATGGTCGGGCGGAGCCCTCCTGGCGGCATGAGCGGACGTCGGTATCGATCTAGGCCAGGTCGTCTGTTGCCGACAGATTGCGGATGGTGAACGTCCGGAACGGGTGGCAGTGTGTCGGCATGCCGTTGACCTTCGTCGGAAATCTTGACCGCTCCGCTGTGAGTGCCGCAGTTGATCAGATCCTGGATCTGGTCAGGTCAGCGGAGGTGGCCGCTGCTTGGGGGCAGGAGTCGGCGCTGCCGGGCATGACCGTGGGTGGCTTGGCCCGTCACCTGGCCAGCCAGGCGGAGTGTGCGGTCAAGTTCCTGACCACGCCCGGGCCTCCGAACGCCCCGTTGTTGAGCCTGGTCGGGCACTACGACCGGGTCGACTGGTGGCAAGCGCCGGTCGATGCGGCTGAGAACACCTCTATCCGCGACGACTTCAACCAGATGGGCTTGGCCGGGCACGCGGAGTGCCTCAAGGTGCTCGCGAGGTCACGCGAGGATCTCGGCCCGGCGATCGACGCGGCTGGTCTCGTGACGTACGTGCCGTGGCAGGACTGCGCGTTGCCAACCGATGACTTTCTCGTGGTCCGGCTGATGGAGATCGTGGTGCACGCCGACGACCTGGCGTGCAGCGTCGACCTTCCGCCCCCGGCGTTCGGTCCGGAGGCGCTCGAACCGGTGCTCGCCGTGCTCGCGGCACTGGCCGCGCGGCGTCGGGGCCAGACTGGGGTGCTGCGTGCCCTGAGCCGGCACGAGCGCGCAGCCGGCTCCGTCTCGGCATTCTGACACCCGCTCATCGACATGAGCGCGCGACGTAGCTGGGCGCAGTCGCGGCGGATAGACGCACCTCTAGGCGCTCGGTCGCGGCAGATCCGGGCGTGTCCCTGACGCCGGCGGTTCGACCCGGCTATCCGACTTGGCGTGTCCAGTCCTGCAAGTACATCCGGATGCGCAGCAATTCGCGCTCGTCCAAACTGTTGTTGTGGGCGACGTATGATACGTGAAGCCTCTAGTTCAGTGAGGCGGTTAATTACCCAGTTCTGGTCAGGGAAGAGATCTTCGAAGGCTCCCCAGTTTCTGCGGATGATACTGATCAGGTCTCCGAAGTCGGTGTAGTAGATCTCCTGCGCGCCACGGCGAATGTGCCATCGATTCGCCCCCTCCTTCTCTTGCCGCTGTTCCACCTTCTTTACGCAGCTCAGAGGAGGTTCCGATGCCCCACCAGTCAACACCTAGACCGTCCTGCATGCGCTCGACGACGAGCTCTCGGACCGAGTTCTCAAGGCAGAACAACGCGAGGTAGGCAGGCAAAGCCTGTACTGCGGTGCGCCGGATAGCGGGCGAGAAGTCCTCAAGGGGGAGAACGCGCTGCACCGCGCCTGGGTCTTCGGCTGCCCGGACCGGCAGGCCCTCCAACTCGAGGTTGTCCAGCAGGTCTTCAACGGCCATTCCCTTGAACAACCAGTCGCGAATCGCCCCGTCATGACTCATTGAAGTTCCTCTCGAAGCGCTCGGAAGATCGCTCGATACACAGACACGTCGGAGGACGGGGGGGAGGTGCAGGTGAATATCGTGGTGAAGGTTGACCGAACCCGCCACCCCTGTTGCCTGCTGGGCGGAGGGTGCGCTCGTGCCGGGTTCGCTCACTTGCGTCCTGTACATCGCTAGTCGGCGCCTGTAGGGGAGAGGACTCTCCGTCGGCACCGACGGACCAGTCCGCATGGGCCGCGAAGGCCTTGAACGTCGAAGCCATCTTCTTGGCGACGGCATCGCCTTGGCCAGTAACGGTCTTGAAGATGTCCGTCAATTCACCTGCCGATCGACTGTGCGCGGACTGGTCCGCCATAAAGATCGGCGCCCAGCCCTCGCGTAACCCATCTGCCATGGCCCTGGCCACCGCTCGAAGAGGCCTTGAACTCGTTGTACCGCGCGAGCGGGACCCCATCGTTGCTGATGAAGCGCAACTGCTTCAGCATCCGAGGGAAGGACCTATCCTGCGACGCGGTGAAGCCCAGCGTCGTCTTAACGAACTCGCCCGTGAACTTGGGCGGCGTCCCAGCACCTCGGACCTTTTCGAGGATCGCGGCGACATTGCCGATGGACGGCATGTACGGAAGATCGGTAGTCACTCAAGGACCCCCTGTTGGCGATAGACCACTGGACGATAGTGAATGCAGATGTACCAGGTCGCCATTCAGAGCAGGACAACCGAAGTCAGCCAGTAATTACCCCACCAAACGCGGCCTTTCGGTCGATGCAGTCGTCCCCCATTCCTCGCTTCGGCTGGCGGGTGCGACCAGCGTCATAGTGGGCGCTTTGACCCGGGCCCGGTCCTGGTTCAGAGTCCGTCATGGCCGTCCAGCTTTGAGAGACCGCGCTACCCAAGCGGAATCGGCCAATTTTCGAGCGCCGTCCACAAGAGGGCGCGCTACCGTTGATCATGGATGGGGACCTGAGGTTCGTCGAGGTGCACGGCACGCGTGTCGGCTATCAAACTCACGGCAGCGGCGACATCGACATCGTCTATTCACCTGGCCTTGCAAGTCATCTCGACATGACGATGGAGCAGCCTCGCTATCGGCACTTCGTCGAGGGGCTCACCCAATACGGCAGGGTAATTCGGTTCGACCGACGTGGAACTGGGATATCTGATTCAACGCGCGCGGATACGCCGGGCAGCTGGGAGCTTTGGGTCGACGACCTGACCGCGGTGCTCGACGATGCGGCCTCCGCTCATGCCGTTCTCGTCGCGACGAATGATGCAGGCGCGCCGGGGTTGCTGTTCGCGGCATCTCAGCCATCAAGGATTCGGGCACTCGTGCTGTTCAACACAACCGCCCGGTTCACCTCCGCGCCGGATTATCCCGAGGGACATCCACCCGAGGTCATCGACCTTGTAGCTGGCGCGCTTCGCGAGATGTGGGGCACCGAAGCTTCAGTCGGGCTCCTCGCACCTAGCCTTCAGGCGGATGCGCCTTTCAGCCGTTGGTACACCCGGTTCCAGCGCGCGGCCTGTACCCCGACGGCGATGGCTGACAGCATCCTCGGGATCTTGCACCTCGACGCGCGACACGTCCTGTCCGAGATTCATTGCCCGACACTGGTCATGCACCGGAGCGACTACACCACTGTCCCGCCCGCCCAGGGCAGGTTCCTCGCCGAACACATCGCCGATGCCGAGTACGTAGAGATCCCTGGCACTGATGCGCCGATCTATACCCAAGGTCTCGACGATTCAGTGGCCCGTATCGGCGCCTTTCTCGGCGCCAGCCCGAGGCCCGCTGATGACGGTCGTCAGTTTGCGACTGTTCTGTTTTCCGACATCGTCTCTTCGACAGAACGTGCCGCGGCCGAGGGTGACAGCAGATGGCACCGCTTGCTCGATGCCCACGACACCGCTTCGCGAGGGGCGGTATCGACCTGGGGTGGCAAGTTCATCAAGTCGACCGGCGATGGCATTCTGGCAACATTCGACTCTCCGAGTCGTGCCATTCATGCCGCCATTGCTATCCGGGAGGACGTTGGTGCCGTCGGGTTGGACGTATGCCTCGGTTTGCATGCAGGGCCCATCATCGTCAGACAGGACGGCGACGTCGGTGGGTTAGCAGTTCACGCGGCCGCCCGAGTGATGTCCAAAGCAGGGCCCGGAGAGGTCCTGGTATCCGACTCAGTCGCCTACTTGGTAGCCGAGCCGAACATCACGTTCGAGGAGCGGGGCCGACATGAACTGAAAGGACTGCCGGAGCCGGTCGAACTCTTCGCAGCCCTCACTAACGCGACACCGCGTTCCCCAAGCGGTGGCACATCTGCCCATGCATCCGCCGACAGCTGACTGTCGGTGGTCACGGCTAGCGTGGTCAGCACAACGAAGATTCGCCACCTCGGGACTCACCATGGCCCTCACCCCCGCTGCAGAGCCGCAAGCTCTCGACGAGCTGAGCGCGCGCGGGTTGCTCGATGCCGCGACCGAAGCACTCCATGCGCGCCGGATAGCGGAGGTCGCTGAGATGCGGATTGCGGCGCAGTGGGCCGCCATCAACGGTGAGCCAACACGTGCCTCCGAGCGCCTCGACCCGATGACCCAGCCCGGTGGCGACGGCACGCCTCTGGTGCGGGATTGTGCAGTTCCCGAGCTCGCAATGGCGCGTGAGACCCACCCGGCCACGACGCGCGCGCTGATCGCCGACACCCTCGACCTGATCCATCGACTCCCCCGCATCTGGAACGTCGTGGTGAACGGTCGCTGCGAGCCGTGGATCGCGCGCAAGGTCGCCGTCGAGTCGCGCTTCCTCGACGCGGACAAGGCGGCCCGGGTAGACGCCGCGGTGGCGCCGGTCCTGGCCGGCGGCCACGCGGCGAAGACCGTGTTCGACACCGCCACCGCCGCCATCAAGGGCGCCGACCCTGAGGCCGATGCCCGGCGTCGGGAGCAGCGCCGGCACGAGCGCTACGTGCGGCTCTCGCGGTCGGACGAGGACGGCTACCGCCACGTCATCGCCCGGGTCACCGCCGGCGACGCCGCGTGGGTGATGGCGATGCTCGAGCGGGTCGCCGACATCCTCAGCGTCGAGCACGGACACGACCACAACCGTGACGAGCTGTTGTCGATGGCCTTCGGGTGGCTCGCACGGCCAGCGGACCTGCTCAGGCTTCTGCTCGAGCACACGGTGGCGTCCGAGGCTTCCGAGGAGTTCAGCGATCCGAGCGATCCTGCAGAGCCGGACGACATGCGTCCTGTCTGGCAGCCCTCCCACCTCGACCGCACCCTGGCCCGCCTCGCCGAGATGAGCGTGCGCCAGCTGGCCGCGCTGCGCGGCAAGGGCACGGTCTACGTCCACCTCACCGAGTCCGCCCTCCGACGGCAGGCTGGTCTTGCCCGCGTCGAGGGCGACGGTCCGATGTGGGTGCAGCACCTCGCCGAGCTGCTCGGCCACGCCGACGTCCGGCTGACGCCGGTGATCGACCTGCACCTGCGTCCCAGGCACGACGCCTACGAGCACTCCGAGCCGCTCAAGGACCACGCGTGGCTCGCTGCCGGCGGTGACGTCTTCCCCTACAGCCCGCAGACGGCGACCCGCGGCCAGGTCGACTTCGACCACTGCCAGCCCTACGAGCCACCCGACCACGGCGGCCCGCCCGGGCAGACCGGCTCCCACAACTCGGGTCCGCTGAGGCGAAGACATCACCGCTGGAAGACCTTCGCCGGCTTCCGAGTCAGACAGGCCGGCCCAGGCCGCTACCTGTGGCAGACCCCCCACGGGCTCTGCCTGCTGCGCGAGCCGAACGGAACCCGTCGGCTCACCCCTGAGCAGTCAGAGCTGGTGCTGGGGGCACCGGTCGGCGTTGACGTCTACGTCGGTCAGCGGATCTTGTCGAGCCTGGAGACGGTCTCCTCGAACTCGCGCACCAGGTCGGCGACGACGTCGGCCACCGGCCGCACCTCGTTCATCCGCCCGACGATCTGACCGATCGGCATCGAGATCACGTCGGGGTTGTTCGACGCGCTGATCCGGTTGTGGGCGTTCGAGACCAACAGGTTCTGCAGCGGCATCGGCAACGGTGCCGGAGCGCCCTCCTCGGCCCAGGCCTCGGTCCACTTGGTCTTGAGCAGCCGCGCGGGCTTGCCCGTGTAGACGCGGGTGCGCACGGTGTCGCTGCTCGTCGCCCGGGTGAAGGCGGTCTCCCACGCCTCACTGTTCGGGCCCATGCCGCGGTATTCCTGGGTGCCGAGCCAGATCGAGCCGGTCCACACGCCCTGCGCACCGAGTGCGAGCGAGGCGGCGACCTGACGGCCGGAGCCGATGCCGCCGGCACCGAGCACGGGCACGTCAGGGCCGACGGCGTCGACGATGTCGGGGGTGAGCACCATGCTCGCCACCTCACCGGTGTGACCGCCGGCCTCGTAGCCCTGGGCGATGATGATGTCGACGCCGTTGGCGACGTGGCTCAGCGCGTGCTTGGCCGCACCGGCCAGAGCAGCGACCTGGATGCCGTGCTCGTGGCACTTCTCGATGACGTCGACCGGGGGTGAGCCGAGCGCGTTGGCGATCAGCACCGGGCGGTGCTGGAGGGCGACGTCGAGGTGCGAACGCGCGACCGAGTGCAACCAGCCCAGCACACCCTCGCGACCTTCGCCCTCGGCGAGCGGCGGGACACCGAGCTTGAGCAGCGTCTCGTCGACGAACAACTTGTGTTCCTCGGGAATCATCGCGCCGAGGTCGACCGACGTGCCCTCGGTAGGGATCTTCATCGGCATCACGATGTCGACGCCGTACGGCTTGCCGTCGGTGTTGTCATCGAGCCAGGTCAGGACCCGCTCGAGCTCCTCGGTCTCGTTGAACCGCACGCAGCCGAGCACGCCCGAGACCGCCGGCGCGCGAGACTGCGGCTGCGACGTGCTCGGAGGGGGTGAAGGCGAAGATCGGGTACTCGATGCCGAAGGCATCACAGAGTGGGGTGCGCATCAGGCAGTCGCTCCTTGGGTCTCGAGGGCCATTTCCTTGGCCCGGGGGTACTGCGCCTTGCCGGTGGCGTTGCGCGGGATCTCGGGAACGATGGTCAGGGTGCGGGGCAGCTTGTAGCCGGACAGGTGCGCGCGCAGGAAGGTGCGCAGCTCCTCCAGCTCGACGGTCGCTCCCTCACGAGGCTGCACGACGGCTGCGACGGCCTGGCCGTACTTCTCGTCGGGGATGCCGACCACGAGGCAGTCGTAGACACCTTCGTGCCGCTTGATCGCCATCTCGACCTCTTCGGGGTAGACCTTCTCCCCGCCGGTGTTGACGCAGTTGGAACCGCGTCCGAGCAGGGTGACCCGGTTGCCCTCCTCGATCCGGGCGAAGTCGCCGGGCACCGAGAAACGCTCGCCGTCGACCTCCAGGAACGTGGCCGCCGACTTCTCGGGGTCCTTGTAGTAGCCGACCGGCACCGAACCGCCGCGTCCGAGCCGGCCGATCTTGCCGACGCTGGTGGCCAGGTCGTAGGGCCGGTTGTCGTCGTCGAGGACGACGCTGCTCGGGCCCAGCCCGACGATCGGGCCGTCGCTACTGATGGAGTCCTTGTCCTGCATGCCCATGCCCTGGAAGCCGGTCTCAGTCGCACCGACCGAATCGGTGAAGACGCGTTCGGGAACGCGGCCATCCAGCGCTCCTTGACCGGCGGGCTGAAGATCGCGGCGCTGCTGGAGATCGCGAACAGGCTCGAGCCGTCGTAGGGCTCGCCCGTCGCAGCCTTGCGGTCGTACTCCTCGATGAGGGGACGCGCCATGGCGTCACCGGTCATGAAGATCAGCTGGACCTTGTCGTCGTTGATGATCTCCCAGGTGCGCTGGGGGTCGAACTTCGGCTCGAGGATCGTCAGGTGCCCCGCGAACAGGTGCATGAGCAGACCGGCCTGGGCGCCACCGTGCATCAAGCGGGCTGAGTGGGAAGGTGATCATCCGGCCGTCGAGCTTGGCCTGCTCGGACTGGTCGTACTCCGAGAGCGGGTCGCCGGTGTAGAAGTCGATGCCACCGCCGAGCACGCGCCAGAAGTCCTCGTGGCGCCACATGACGCCCTTCGGGAACCCGGTGGTGCCACCGGTGTAGATGATGTGGATGTCGTCGTTGCTGCGCTCGCCGAAGTCGCGCTCGGAGCTCTGGTCGGCCACCGCGTCCTCGAGCAGCACGCCGCCGTAGGAGGAGATGTCAGCGTCGTTGTCGGGGTCCAGGACGTCGGGGAACGCCACGAACGTCTTGAGCTTGGGGTGGTTGGGCGCGCACGCGGCCACCAACGGGCGCGTAGGAACGCTCGTGGATGAGCGCGACGACGTCCGCGTTCTCGAAGAGGTAGTTCAGCTCGCCCTCGACGTAGCGGAAGTTCACGTTGATCGTGACCGCACGGATCTTGACGGTCGCCAGCACCGCGAGCACGTGCTCGACGCTGTTCTTGGCGTAGATCGCCACGTGATCGCCGGGCTTGACGCCCTGTGCCTGCAGGTAGTGAGCGAGCTTGTTGGACTCGGTCTCCAGCTCTGCAAAGGTCACCACCCGGTCGCCCACCTTGACGGCGGGCTTCTCGGGGGCGGCGTCGACGGCGTGCTCGAAGAGGTCAGCAATGTTCAGGGCCACGGCCGCGAGACTAGAACACGTTCTCGTTTTTCGCTAGCGTGCCGCTCCATGACCGAGACGCCGGAATCGACTTCAAGCCCGAAGCCAGCCGCACTGCCTCGTCGAGCAGGACGGGCACAAGCTCATCGTGACGATGAACCGCCCCGAGCGCCGCAACGCGCTGTCCAGCGAGATGCTGCGGATCATGGAGGACGCGTGGGACCGCGTGAACTCCGACCCGGAGATCCGGGTCTGCATCCTGACCGGTGCCGGCGGGTTCTTCTGCGCGGGCATGGACCTCAAGACCGCTGACGCGAAGCCGCCGTCGGAGAGCTTCGAGTCCGGCGAGTTCGACCCGACCGTCATCAAGGGTCTGCTCAAGGGCTTCCGGCTCACCAAGCCGCTGATCGCCGCGGTCGAAGGGCCAGCCATCGCCGGTGGCACCGAGATCCTGCAGGGAACCGACATCCGCGTGGCGGGCGAGTCGGCCAAGTTCGGCATCGCCGAGGCCCGCTGGAGCCTGTACCCGATGGGCGGCTCGGCCGTGCGACTCCCCCGCCAGATCCCGTACACGGTCGCCGCCGACCTGCTGCTGACCGGCCGACCCATCCTGGCGCCCGAGGCCAAGGAGCTCGGCCTGATCGGGCACGTCGTCCCGGACGGCGAGGCACTGGCCAAGGCGCACGAGCTCGCGGACATGGTCGCGGCCAACGGTCCGCTGGCGGTGCAGGCCATCTTGAAGACCATGCGTGACTCCGAGGGCAAGCACGAGGAGGACGCCTGGAAGGACGACGCCATCGTCGGTGCCGCCGTCTTCTCCTCTGCCGACGCCAAGGAAGGCCCCAAGGCCTTCCTGCAGAAGCGCAAGCCCGAGTTCCAGGGGCGCTAGGCGAGCAGGGTCAGACGACGAAGAGCGGCAAGGCTCGGCGTTCCTCGAACTCGAACGTGGCGCCGGTGCTGAACCGCGTCACCGCGACCTCGCCGAACTCCTTGGCCGGCTCGTCCCGGCGGATGATCGTGGCCGTCCAGCTGTCGTCCGAGCCGGTGATCTCGACGTCGAGGTGCGGGTCGACCGCACGGACGACGGCTTGCAGGGGTGCCTCGCGGCCCGGCCCGCACAAGGTGATCCAGCCTCCGTCGGCACTCGCCGCGGACGGTTCGACGCTGACCGTGTCGCTGATGACTCCCCCGGTGTAGGTGAGCGGGTTCAGCAGCGGGTGCAGCTCGAGCACGCGGAGCGCCGCGGCCTCGTCAGACGCCCAGTCCGAGCGCGTCGCGCAAGCGCTCCGCGGCGATCCCGGCGATCCCGACCAGCTGCTTGGTGCAGATCTCAGCGCCCTGCTCCACCGATTCGGCGCGCTTGGCGACCGCGATGCCGAACGACAGGTTCAACAGGTGCATCTGCAGGCAGATCTCGTCAGCCATCCGCACCAGTGCCGAGTGCGAGAAATCGGCGAAGACCAGGTCGCTCACGAGGTCACCGGCGTAGTCGTCGGCTCCCCCGCCACCGGGCTCGATCGGGTCCAGCTCGATCGTCACGGCGCGCTTGGCCTCCACCTCGTAGTACGGCGGCAACGGGGTGACCGGCGGGTACGACTCGTCGATCTTCACCGTCCAGCGGCAGTGCGGATTCTGGGTCGGCGAGCTGCGTGGCGGTCGGTGGATCGGCCGCACCTGCGCCTTCGGGTTCGTTGCCACAGCGGTGGCGTCAAAGGTCGGGTCCTCGATGTCGTGGCACATCGAGCGCACGTAGTCCTCGCCCATCGGCTCGACGTCCATCAGGGCGCCGCAGTGGTCGAGCCAGAACTCGCCGGTCCAGCGGTCCTCCACGTGGTAGCGGAAGTCCATGAACTGCGGTGGGGCCCCGATGTCGAGCTGCAGGCCCTTGAAGATCGTGATGATGTCGGTGCCCTGGTAGCCCAGTGCTCGCTGCATGCGCCGCGTGTAGAACGGCGACGCGCCAGCCCATTCCTCGATGGCGATCTGCGCCATCTCCTCGCGTCCGAACGCCGAGATGCACCAGGCCATGCCCGAGCGGTCGATGAGCTGCCCGATCAGGAGCAGCTCGGGGACGACGACGGCGAGCTCGTCGCGGGACAGACTGGCGAAGCGGCTGCTCATCCGACCGACCGCTCGCCGGTCCAGTACTGCGCGCGCAGCGCCTTCTTGTCGGGCTTGCCGAGCCCGGTCAGGGGCAGCGCCGCGGTGGCGATGATCTGCTTGGGCGCCTGCACCGACCCCTTGCGGTCCTTGACCATCTCCTGGATCTCCGCGATGACGGCGTCGGTCAGCTCGTGGCCGTCGCGAAGCACCACGATCGCCGTCACGGCCTCGCCGAACTTCTCGTGCGGCGTGCCGATGACGCCGACCTGCGCGATCGCCGGGTGCTCGGCCACGACGTCCTCCACCTCGCGCGGGAACACGTTGAACCCGCCGGTGACGATCATGTCCTTGGTGCGGTCGACGATGTACCAGAAACCGTCCTCGTCCTCGCGGGCGATGTCGCCGGTGTGCATCCAACCGTCGCGGAAGGTCTCGGCGGTCTCGTCGGGCAGGTTCCAGTAGCCGCCGGCGAGCAGGGAGCCGCTGACGCAGATCTCGCCCGGCTCGCCCACGGGAACCTCGTTGCCGTCCTCGTCGAGCAGAGCCGCCCGGATGAACGCCGAGGGGCGTCCGCAGGAGGAGAGGCGGGCGTCGCCTCCGGTGAGGTGGTCGGCCTTGCTGAGGTAGGTGATGACCATCGGCGCCTCGGACTGGCCGTAGTACTGGGCGAAGATCGGTCCGAACCGGTCGATCGCCTCCTTGAGGCGCACCGGGTTGATCGCCGACGCCCCGTAGTAGACGGTCTCCAGCGAGCTGAGGTCGCGGGTGTGCGAGTCGGGGTGGTCCATCAACGCGTAGAGCATCGACGGCACCAGCATCGTCGCGGTGATCTTCTCCCGCTCGATCGTCTCCAGCACCTCGGCCGGGTCGAACTTGGAGAGCACGAAGAGCGAGCCGCCCTTGATGACCGTGGGCACGAAGAACGCCGCACCGGCATGCGAGAGCGGGGTGCACATCAAGAAGCGCGGGTTCTCCGGCCACTCCCACTCAGCGAGCTGGATCTGGCTCATCGTGTTCATCGCGGACGACGTCCCGATGACGCCCTTGGGCTTGCCGGTCGTGCCGCCGGTGTACGTGATCGAGACGATGTGGTCGGCCGGCAGGACGGCAGCGGTCAGAGGGCGCGCCTCGAACTCGGAAGCCTTGGCCACCAGGTCGACACCGACGTGGGCCAGCGACTCGGGCACCGGACCGATGGTCAGCACCTTGGTCAGGCCGGGGCACTTCTCCAGCAGGGCGAGCGCGCGCTCGGCGAAGTAGGGGTCGACGATCAGGAACGAGATGCCAGCGTCGTTGATGACGTAGGCGTGGTCGTCGGCCGAGCCGAGCGGGTGCAGCGACGTGCGCCGGTAGCCCTGCGTCTGCCCCGAGCCCAGGATGAACAGCACCTCGGGCCGGTTGAGCGCCAGGAGCGCACCGTGGGTGCCCGTGCCAGCCCCGAGCGCCTCGAAGGCCTGCACGTAGCGACTCATCTGGGCCGCAGTCTCGCCGCCCGTGAGCGTGGTCTCGCCCAGGTGCATCACCGGCTTGTCGTGGTGGCGCTTGAGCGCCGCCACCATGAGGTTGCCGTTGTGGGTCGGGGTGCGCATCGCGTCAGACATGGCGCCGAGACTAGAACGTGTTCCAGTTTCTGTCACGGACCCCCGCAAGGTCAGGCGAGCAGCTCGGCGACCTGACGCAGCTCGGCGGCGCCCTTGAAGCTCAGCATCAGGGTGGTCACCCCGGTCTCCTCCCAGGCGGCGACCTTCTCCTTGACCTCCGCGGCCTCACCGATGATGTGCATGTCGTCGACCAGCTCGTCGGGGATCAGCGCCGTGGCGCGCTCCTTCTCGCCGCTCAGGTAGAGCTTCTGCACCTCGGTGGCGACGTCCTCGTAGCCCATCCGGATGAAGACCTGGTTGTGGAAGTTGGCCTCGGCCGCGCCCATGCCGCCCATGTAGAGCGACACGATCGGCTTCATGCCGTTGATCACGGCCTGCTTCTCGGCTCGGCGTTGGCGACGACCTGCAGGTGGCACGTCGCGGCGATCTCGAAGTCGGCTCGGGTGCGTCGCGCTCCCGGCCGGGCGAAGCCCTCGTCGAGCCACGGCTGGTACATGCCAGCCGACTTCGGCGTGTAGAAGATCGGGATCCAGCCGTCTGCGATCTCGGCGGTCTGCGCAACGTTCTTCGGCCCTTCGGCACCGAGCCAGATCGGGATGTCGGCCCGCAACGGGTGCACGATCGGCTTCAGTGGCTTGCCGAGACCTACCGAGCCCTCGCCCTTGAACGGCAGCGGGTAGTGCGGGCCATCGTTGGTGACCGGCGCCTCGCGGGCCAGCACCTTGCGGATGATGTCGACCACCTCTCGCGTGCGGGCCAATGGCTTGGAGAAGGGCTGGCCGTACCAACCCTCGACGACCTGCGGGCCGCTCACGCCCATGCCAAGGATGACCCGGCCGCCCGTGAGGTGGTCCAGCGTCAGCGCATGCATGGCGATGGACGTCGGCGCACGACCCGACATCTGCACGATCGATGTGCCCAACCGAACCCGAGAGGTCTCGCGGCCCCACCAGGCCAGCGGCGTGAAGGCGTCCGAGCCCCAGGCCTCGGCGGTGAAGATCGCATCGAAGCCGGCATCCTCGGCCGCCGCGACGAGCTCACCGACGCCGGTCGGGCGGCTGCGCCTGCCAGTAACCGAGCTGCAGTCCAAGTTTCATGCCGACACCTTCTCAGAAACCTTGTCATCAAGATAGAACGTGTTCTAGTTTCGTGCCTATGTCCTCCCGCACACTCTCGGCGCCGGTGACCGTCGCCTTCGACTACACGCGTTCGACCGGTCCGGTCCTCGGTCGGTTCCTGACCGGGTTGCGCGACGGTGTCCTGATCGGTGGTCGCACGTCGCACCGGCCAAGTCGTCGTCCCGCCCCCGGAGTACGACCCGGTCACCCACCAGCAGATGACGGACTTCGTCGAGGTCTCCTCGGTCGGCACCGTCACGTCCTGGAGCTGGGTGTCCGAGCCAGTCAAGGGACAGCCGCTGGACCGTCCGTTCGCGTTCGTCCTGGTCACCCTCGACGGCGCTGACGCCCCCATGCTCCACGCCCTCGACGCCGGATCGGCCGACGAGGTCAGCACCGGCATGCGGGTGCAGGTCCGCTGGGCCGAGGAGCGGGTCGGCCACATCAACGACATCGCCTGCTTCGAGCCCGTGCACGACGAGTCGGCCGCCCGCCCCTCGGGCAGCGGCATCCTGGAGGACCACCCGGTCACCGGCATCGTCACCCCGGTCGAGCTCGACTACGTCTACGCCGCTTCGCCCGAGGAGTCCGCGTTCTACCGGGGTCTGGCGGAGGGCAAGATCCTCGGCCAGCGCTGCCCCACCTGCGAGAAGGTCTACGTGCCACCGCGCAGCGCGTGCCCCTCCGACGGCACGCCGACCACCGACGAGGTCGAGCTCAGCGACATCGGCACCATCACGACGTTCTGCATCGTCAACGTGCCCTTCCTGGGCCAGAAGATCACCCCGCCGTACGTCTCGGCGTACGTGCTCCTCGACGGCGCCGACATCGCGCTCCTCCACCTGATCCTCGACATCCCTGCCGACGAGGTGCGGATGGGCATGCGGGTCAAGGCCGTGTGGAAGCCCCGCGAGGAGTGGGGCACCACCATCGAGAACATCAGCCACTTCGCTCCGGCCGACGAGCCGGACGCCGACTACGAGACCTACAAGGTGCACCTGTGAGAGACGTTGCGGTCGTCGGGTTCGCCCAGCGACAGATGAAGGAGTTCGACGGGTCGCCCACGTGCGTGGAGCTGCTCGTTCCCCTGTTCAAGGAGTGCTACGAGCAGACCGGCTGGACCCGCAAGGACATCGGGTTCTGGTGCTCGGGTTCCTCCGACTACCTCGCCGGACGTTCGTTCTCGTTCGTGCAGGCCGTCGACGCCATCGGCGTCACCCCGCCGGTCAACGAGTCGCACGTCGAGATGGACCTGGCGTGGGCAATGTACGAGGCGTGGATCAAGATCCAGACCGGCGAGGTCGACACGGCGCTCGTCTACGCCTTCGGGAAGAGCTCGGCCGGCATGCTGCGCCGCATCCTCGCGCTCCAGCTCGAGCCCTACATGATGACCCCGCTGTGGCCCGACACCGTGTCGCTGGCCGGGCTGCAGGCCCGCGCCGGGCTCGACGCCGGGCTGTGGGACGAGGCTGCCATGGCCGGGGTGGTCAACCGTTCATTCACCGACGCTGAGAAGAACGAGTACGCCGTGCGCAAGGGTGGCTCCTCCGTGGAGGAGCTCCTGGATCGCCCGATGTACGCCGACCCGCTGCGCAAGCACGACTGCGCGCCCGGTCACCGACGGTGCCGCGGCGATCGTGCTGGCGGCCGGCGACCGGGCGCGCGACGTCCGCGAACGTCCAGCCTGGATCACCGGCCTCAGCCACTTCATCGACCCGATGAGCATGGGCACACGCGACCTGACCCGCTCGCCATCGGCGGCCGCAGCCGCGAAGGCAGCGGGCACCGATGGTGTCGAGGTGGCCGAACTGCACGCACCGTTCAGCCACCAGGAGCTCATCCTGCGGCGCGAGCTCGGCCTGGGCGCCGACGTCGCTATCAACCCGTCGGGAGGTGCCCTCGCCAGCAACCCGATGTTCTCCAGCGGAGGCATCAGGGTCGGAGAGGCGGCCCGAAAGATCTGGGCCGGGGACGCCGCCAAGACCCTCGGGCACGCGACCTCGGGTCCGGCCCTCCAGCAGAACCTCGTGTGCGTTCTCGAGGACGCCCCCAACAGCAAGGTTGGTGCCTGATGGCCAAGCAGCCCGCCGCCGTGATCGGCATCGGCCAGACCCACCACCGCGCCAAGCGCGAAGACGTCTCCATGGCGGGTCTGTGCCGTGAGGCCATGGACCGCGCGCTCGAGGACGCCGGCATGACCCTCGACGACATCGACGCGATCGTCGTCGGCAAGGCCCCGGACCTGTTCGAGGGCGTGATGATGCCCGAGCTGTTCCTCGCCGAGGCGCTGGGTGCCGCCGGCAAGCCGCTGCTGCGGGTGCACACGGCTGGTTCGGTCGGGGGTTCGACCGCGATCGTGGCCGCCTCCCTCGTGCAGTCCGGCGTCCACAAGAAGGTCCTGACCGTCGCCTACGAGAAGCAGTCGGAGTCGAACGCGATGTGGGCCCTCTCGGTGCCGGTGCCGTTCAACATGCCGGTGCACGCTGGCGCGGGTGGCTACTTCGCCCCGCACGTGCGCTCCTACATCCGCCGCTCCGGCGCGCCGAACCACATCGGCGCGATCGTGGCCGCCAAGGACCGCAACAACGCGCTGAAGAACCCCTACGCCCACCTGCACAACGAGGGCACGACGGTCGAGTCGGTCATGGCCTCCCAGATGCTCTGGGACCCGATCCGCTACGACGAGACCTGCCCGTCGTCCGACGGCGCCTGTGCGCTGGTGATTGCTGCCGAGGACGTCGCCGCTTCGTCCCCGAACCCGGCGTGGATCCACGGAACCGTGATGCGTTCGGAGGCCACCTCGGGCGCCGAGCGCGACCAGGTCAACCCCCAGGCCTCGCGTGACGCGGCCGCCTACCTGTGGAAGCAGGCGGGCATCACCAGCCCGATCGACGAGATCGACATGGCCGAGATCTACGTGCCGTTCTCGTGGTTCGAGCCGATGTGGCTCGAATCGCTCGGCTTCGCCGAGGAAGGTGCCGGCTGGAAGCTCACCGAGTCTGGCGCGACGGCCCTCGACGGGCGGATGCCGGTCAACTGCTCGGGTGGCGTGCTGTCGTCGAACCCGATCGGCGCCTCCGGCATGCTCCGCTTCGGTGAGGCCGCACTGCAGGTGCGCGGACTGGCCGGCGAGCACCAGGTCGACGGAGCACGCAAGGCGCTGGGCCACGCCTACGGGGGCGGGTCGCAGTTCTTCGCGATGTGGGTCGTGGGCTCGGAGAAGCCGACCAACTAGTAGCCGGGGAAGACCCGGCGCAGGTCGTCGAGGTTGACGTCTCCGGTGACCGCGACGTCCCTCCGGGGTGTACGCCGGGGACAGCCGCCCACTCAGCAGCCGCATCGCGGCCTCCGCCGACCCGGCGAACGTGGCCGTGGGTGCCACCGGTGGCTCGGCCAGCAGGACTACCGATTCGTCGATCGCCAAGCCACGACCCGCGACGTCGATCGCGGCCGGCTGGGCCAGCTGGTCGGCCTTGGCCGCGAACCCGAGGATGAAACCGAGCGGGCCAGCGAACAGGTCGAGCAGGATCTCGGCCGCGTCGGCATCGACCTCAGCGGTGGCGTCGAGTCCTGCGCGCACGTCCCACGCGTGCAGGGCGACCTCGTTCAGCCGCATGCCCAGCGCCCCGGCGATCGGCAACGGCGCGGGCAGGAAGGACATCTCGACATGGGCGGTGGCGAGATGCTCCGCCGTGAGCTCCTCGATGGTCTCGACCAGGTGCGCGTCGTGGACGACGAACCAGGCGGCCTGCTCCTCGGGAGTCGCTGCGTTCCAGCGCGCCCAGATCGCCTCGTTGTCGATCGGCGTTGCGGGCACACCTTCCCGCGCTGCGATCAGGCCGCCGATGGCGATCTCGGACCCACTGCCGAGGTGGGACAGCACGTCGCAGATTCGCCACTCGGACGCCGCGCTCGGTGCCCGCAGCTCGTCAGGACCCAGCGCAGCGACAAGGGCGGTGAGCTGGTCGTGGTGGTCACGCAGCGAGGCGATGGAGCGGTTCGCGAGGTCCGAGGTGAGCGGTCATTCGGCGAGAGGAGCCGGGCGACTGCCGTGAGCGGACGACCGTAGGCTTCGCCTCGTGATCGAGCTCAGGACGCCTGCCCAGATCGAGGAGATGAAGCCCGCTGGGGCGTTCGTCGCCTCGGTCATCACCGCACTCGAGGCCAAGGCCGACGTCGGTGTCAACCTGCTCGAGCTCGACGCGCTCGCCCACGACATGATCCGCGCCGCTGGCGCGGAGTCCTGCTACGTCGACTACCACCCCTCCTTCGGAGGATCGCCGTTCGGCAAGGTGCTCTGCACCTCGGTGAACGACGCCGTGCTGCACGGGCTCCCCCACGACTACACACTGCAGGACGGCGACCTGCTCTCGGTCGACTTCGCCGCCTCGGTCAACGGTTGGGTCGCCGACTCGGCGCTCTCGGTCGTCGTCGGCCGGGCGCGCGAGGAGGACCTCCAGCTCATCGAGATCACCCGCAAGGCGCTTGACGACGCCATCGAGTGGGTGCGGCCCGGGAGCCACCCTGGGTGACATCTCGGCCGCCATCGGCGCCGTCGCGCGCAGCGCCGGCCTCGGGGTCAACCTTCAGTTCGGCGGCCACGGCGTCGGCCGCACGATGCATGGCGACCCGCACGTTCCCAACGACGGCCGGGCCGGCCGCGGGCTCAAGCTGCGGCCGGGTCTCGTCATCGCGATCGAGCCGTGGTTCATGCACACGACCGACCAGATCTTCACCGACCCTGACGGATGGACGTTGCGCAGCGTCGACGGCTCACGGGGTGCTCACATGGAGCACACCGTGGCCGTCACCGAGTCCGGTCCGCTCGTGCTGACCGCCCGTCAGCTGTAGCTGACCTGCAGGTCCTTGATGCCGTTGATCCAGCTGTGACGCAGCCGTGAGGGCTCACCGAGCTTGGTGATGTTCGGCGCGTGGTCGGCCAACGCGTTGAAGATCTGGCTGATCTCCTGCCGTGCCAGGTTGGCGCCGAGGCAGTAGTGCGCACCGTGGCCGCCGAACCCGAGGTGCGGGTTCTTCTCGCGGGTGATGTCGAAGGTGAACGGATCCTCGAAGACGTCGGCGTCGAAGTTCGCGCTGGAGTAGAAGAGGCCGACACGCTGGCCCTTCTTGACCAGCTGCCCACCCACCTCGACGTCGTGGTGCGCGGTGCGCTGGAAGGAGATCACCGGAGTCGCCCAGCGGACGACCTCGTCGACCATCGTGGCCGGCCGCTCGCGCTTCCACAGCTCCCACTGCTCCGGGTGCTCGAGGAAGGCGTTCATGCCGTGGGTGATCGCGTTGCGCGTCGTCTCGTTGCCGGCCACGGCGAGGATGATGACGAAGAACCCGAACTCGTCGTCGGTCAGTCCGCGGCCGTCCTTGTCGGCGTGCACGAGCTTGGTGACGATGTCGTCGAGCGGGGTGGCCTTGCGGTCGGCCGCCATCGCCATCGAGTAGCCGAGGATCTCCGCACTGGCCAGGGCCGGGTCTCCCCCGACGTCCGGGTCGTCGGCGGCCAGCATCTGGTTCGACCAGTCGAACAGCTTGAACCGGTCCTCCTGCGGGACACCGAGGAGCTCGGCGATCGCCTGGAGCGGAAGTTCGGCGGCGATCTGCTCGACGAAGTTGCCGCCGCCCTTGGCGACGGCGTCCTTGACGATCTGGTGCGCTCGCTCGGTCATGATCTCGTCGAGTGCGTTGATCGCACGAGGGGTGAAGCCACGGCTGACGATCTGGCGCATCGCGGTGTGGTCGGGCGCGTCCTGGTTGATGATCATGACGCGCTGCATCTCGATCTGCTCGCGCTCCATGCCGTCGCTGAACCGGATGATCGCGCCGTTCTCGGAGGTGCCGAAGTTCTTGCTGTCCTTGGACACCGCAGCGACGTCGACGTGCTTCGTGACGGCCCAGTAGCCAGTGCCCGACTCGTCAGCGAAGCCGCTGCGCGAGGGCTGGGGCTGCTCGATCCAGTGCACCGGGGAGCTCTCCCGCAGCGCCGCGAAACTCCTCGTGCGGGATGGCGGCAAGGTTGACGTCAGGATCGGTGAAGTCGTAGCCCTCGGGCAGGATGTCGGTGGCGGTCACGGTTGGTGCCTTTCGTGGTGCAGTCGTCGTTGACGGGTAGGTGCTAGGTGACCAGCGTGGCTCAGCCGAAGGCGACGCGCATGGAGTTCACGCCGTTGACCCAGCCACTTCGCAGCCGCTTGGGCTCTGAGACCAGGGTGATCTTCGGGGCAAGGTCTGCCAGGGCCTTGAAGATGAGGTCGACCTCGAGTCGAGCCAGGTTGGCACCGATGCAGTAGTGCGCGCCGTGGCCCCCGAAGGCCTGGTGCGGGTTCTTCTCGCGCGTGATGTCGAAGGTGAACGGGTCGTCGAAGGCGTCTTCGTCGAAGTTCGCGCTGGCGTAGAGCAGGCCGACCCGCTCGCCCTTCTTCACCAGCGTGCCCCCGACCTCGACGTCGTTGAGGGCAGTGCGCTGGAAGACGGTGATGGGGCTCGCCCAGCGGATGATCTCGTCAGCGGCCGTTGCCGGTCGCTCAGCCTTGTAGAGCTCCCACTGGTCGGGGTTGGCGAGAAATGCGTGCATGCCCCAGGTGATCGCGTTGCGCGTGGTCTCGTTGCCGGCGACGGCGAGCAGGATCATGAAGAATCCGAACTCGTCGTCGGTGAGTCCACGACCGTCCACGTCAGCGGAGACGAGTCGGGTGATCAGGTCGTCCTGCGGCCGTTGTCGACGCTCGTCGGCCAATGCCATCGAGTAGCCGAGGATCTCCATGAAGGCCACTTCCTGGTCGCCCTCGACGCTCGGGTCGTCGTAGCTCATCATCTGGTTGGACCAGTCGAAGAGCTTGCCGCGGTCCTCCTGGGGGACGCCGATCAGGTCGGCGATGGCCTGCAGCGGAAGCTCAGCAGCGACCTTCTCGACGAAGTCGACCTCACCCTCTGCGACCGCCTGCTCGACGATGCTCCGTGCGCGGGCCTCGAGGCTCTCGTGGAGCGCGCCGATGGCCCGCGGCGTGAAGGCCCGAGAGATGATCTGGCGCAGCTTGGTGTGCTCGGGAGCGTCGTGGTTGATGAGCAGGAAGTTCGTCTGCTCCCGCGCCTCCTTGGTCATCTCCGGCGCGAACCTGATGATGACGCCGGTCTCGTTGGTCGAGAAGTTGACCTGGTCCTTCGAGACCGCAGCGACGTCCGCATGCTTGGTGACGGCCCAGTAGCCCGTGTGGTCGGGGAAACCACCGCGCGAAGCCTCAGGCTGAGTCACGAACGTGACCGGGCTGGTCCGCCGCAGGGCTACCAGCTCGTCGTGCGGGAAACGCTGCGACATCACGTCGGGGTCGGTGGGGTCGAAGTGCGTGGGCACCGCGGTCGTGGTCAAGGATCTCCCTCTCGATCTGGAACACGTTCTAGTAGCTCGAGACTACATACTCTCGGTATTAAACGAAAGGGTTTCGTACGCGTTTCTGAGACCCACTTCACACGAGTTCTCTTGTGCCGAACGAGAACACGTTCTAGTTTTGCTGACATGGGTACTCCTGTGATCATCGACGCCGTCCGCACCCCCCTCGGCAAGCGCAACGGCTGGCTCGCCGGCCTGCACCCCGCGCAGCTGCTCGGTTTCGTGCAGGCCCAAGTGATCGAGCGAGCCGGCATCGACCCCGCGCTCGTGGAGCAGGTCGTCGGCGGCTGCGTCACCCAGGCAGGCGAGCAGTCGAACGACATGATCCGGCGCGCGTGGCTCTACGCCGGACTCCCCCAGCACACCGGCGCGACCGCGATCGACGCCCAGTGCGGCTCCGGCCAGCAGTCGGCCCACCTCGTGCACGACATGATCGCGGCCGGAACCATCGACGTCGGCATCGCGTGCGGCATCGAGTCGATGTCGCGCATCCCGCTCGGAGGCAACGTGCCGCCCGGGCTCGGCGACCCGCGCCCCGACGACTGGGCGATCGACATGCCCAACCAGTTCGAGGCCGCTGACCGGATCGCCGCTAACCGCGGACTGACCCGCGCCGACCTCGAGGCCTTCGGTCTTGCCTCGCAGCAGAAGGCACGAGTCGCTGTCGACGAGGGCCGCTTCAAGCGCGAGATCGCCCCCGTCACCGCTCCGGTGTTCGACGCCGAGGGCAAGCCCACCGGCGAGACCCGCGTCGTCGACACCGACCAGGGACTGCGCGACACCACCCTCGAGGGGCTCGCTTCGCTGCGCACCGTTCTGCCTGAGGGCATGCACACCGCCGGCACGTCGTCCCAGATCTCCGACGGCGCCTCCGCCGTGCTGATCATGGACGAGGACAAGGCCCGTTCGCTCGGACTCACCCCGCGGGCCCGGATCGTCAACCACTGCCTCGTCGGCTCCGACCCGTACTACCACCTCGACGGCCCGATCGAGGCGACGCCAGCGAGTGCTCGACCGCACCGGCATGAGCATCTCCGACTTCGACCTCTTCGAGGTGAACGAGGCCTTCGCCTCAGTCGTCCTGTCCTGGGCCGGCCAGCACCACGTCGACATGAACAAGGTCAACGTCAACGGCGGCGCTATCGCCATCGGCCACCCCGTGGGGTCAACCGGAACGCGGCTGATCACGACCGCCCTGCACGAGCTCGAGCGCCGCGACCAGTCCACCGCCCTGATCTCGATGTGCGCTGGTGGCGCCATGGCGACCGGCACGATCCTCGAGCGCGTCTGACGCTGCTGTTGATCCGGCTACGCGCCGTAAACCGGCTCAGGCGTCGGACCCTCAGCGAACATGTCGCGCAGTGCAGGACCGACGTCGGAGGCGACCCAGCGGGCACCGGCGTCTCGGGAGGCGCCATGGCGCCAGCCGTCCTCGACGGTGATGACCGAGCCGTCGATCTCGATGACCCGGCCGGTGACGTCGGCGGCCTCCTCGGAGGCGAGCCAGGCGACGATCGGGTGAGTTGTCCTCGGGCAGAGCCATCTCGGAGGTGTCGAAGGCGCCCTCGGTCATGCGGGTGCGGGCGACCGGGGCGATGGCGTTGACACAGACGCCGTAGCGACCCATCTCCTGAGCGGCCACCAAAGTGAGGCCAGCAATGCCGGCCTTTGCGGCGGAGTAGGTGGCCTGGCCGACCGAGCCCTGCATGCCGGCGCCCGAGGAGGTGTTGATGACTCGGGCGGCGCGTTGGCGGCCCTCCTTGGCCTCGGCGCGCCAGTACGCGCCGGCGTGCCTCAGCGGGGCGAAGTGGCCCTTGAGGTGCACGCGGATGACGGCGTCCCACTCCTCCTCGGAGGTGTTGATCAGCATCCGGTCGCGCACGAAGCCGGCGTTGTTGACGAGGATGTCGAGGCCGCCGAAGGTGTCGATGGCCTGCTGCACCATGGCGGCGGCCTGGTCGAAGTCGGCGACGTCGGCACCGTTGGTGACGGCCTCTCCCCCAGCCGCCACGATCAGCGCGACCACTTCCTCGGCTGGTGACTCACCTGTCCCCTCACCGGCCAACGACACCCCGTAGTCGTTCACGACGACCTTGGCCCCGTGGGAGGCGAGCTCGAGGGCGTGAGCGCGGCCGATACCGCGACCCGCGCCGGTGACGATCGCGACGCGGCCCTCGAGAAGGCGGGGCTGATCAGACATGTGAGGACTCCTAGGGTTAGGTGATGTGGAGGAAGACCGGTGGCTCGCCACCGCCGTGACAGCCGACTGACGCACCCGAGACGTAGGACGCGAGGTCGCTGGCGAGGAACACCGCGACACCGCCGACCTCCTCGGGACGCGCCATCCGCCCCAATGGGATGGTGCGCTCGATGGCAGCGACTCGTTCGTCGCCGCCGTAGTGGTCATCGGTGTTCTCGGTGCGACACAGTCCGACCGCGATCGAGTTGACCCGCACCTTCGGCCCCCACTCCATGGCGAGGGACGTCGTGAGCGAGTCGAGGCCCGCCTTCGCCGCTGCGTAGGCCGCGATCGTCGGCGCCGGACGGCTGGCCGAGATCGACGAGATGTTGATGATGGAGCCACCCGACGCCTGCTGCTGCATCACGCGGTTGGCCGCCTGGGCCGCCACGAGCGGGCTGAGCAGGTTGAGCCCCACGATCTTCTCGTGGAAGCGCGCCGAGGCGGTGGCCGCGTCGGACGCCGGAGCACCGCCCGCGTTGTTGATCAGGACGTCGAACCGGCCATGAGTCGCCACGATGTCGTCGACCAGGGCGTTCAGCGCCTCGGCGTCCCGGACGTCGCACACGCGGTGGTCAGTGCCATCCACGGTGGCGCGACTCGGAACGCGCGCAGGTCACCACCGTGGCGCCGGCGTCCAGGAAGGTCTGGGTGATGCCCCGGCCGATGCCCTTGTTGCCGCCGGTCACCAGAACGACGTGACCGGACAGGTCCAACGCGAGCGACATGACTGCTACCCTACCAAGCAATTGCTTGGTTGGTTTCACATGGCTCAACCACCCCTGAAGGAAGTCCCATGACAGTCACCTCAGTGCTGCGCGACGACGGCATCCGCGTCATCACGATGGATGCCCCGCCGGTCAACGCCCTCACCGTGCAGGGCTGGTTCGACGTCGGCGACCGCCCTCGACGAGGCGAGCGCCGACCTGGCCACCAAGGTCGTGATCCTGCGCGCCGAGGGCCGCGGCTTCAACGCGGGCGTCGACATCAAGGAGATGCAGAACACCGTCGGGTTCGACGCGCTGCTCGGCGCCAACAAGGGCTGCTTCGCCGCCTTCAAGGCGGTCTACGAGTGCGCGGTGCCGGTGATCGCGGCCGTCAACGGCTTCTGCCTCGGCGGCGGAGTCGGCCTGGTCGGCAACGCCGACTGCGTGGTCGCCAGCGACGACGCGTACTTCGGCGTGCCCAGAGGTGAAGCAGGGCGCACTCGGCGCGGCCACCCACATGGCTCGACTGGTGCCGCCGCACATGATGCGCACCCTCTACTTCACCGCCCGCACCATCAAGGCGGCCGACCTCGTGCAGTTCGGCTCCGTGCTCGAGGTGGTCCCCCGCGCCGACCTGGACGACGCCGCGCTGCGGGTCGCGACCGACATCGCCGCCCACGACACCCGTGTCGTCCGCGCCGCCAAGGAGTGCCTCAACGGCATCGACCCGATCGACGTCAACAAGAGCTACCGCTTCGAGCAGGGCTTCACCTACGAGCTCAACCTGATGGGCGTGAGCGACGAGCTGCGCGATGAGTTCGCGGGCACCGACAAGGCAGAGAAGGGCAAGAAGTGAGCAAGGGACCCCGCGACAAGCGGATGAGCATCGACGACGTCGTCGCCGAGCTGCGCGACGGCATGACGATCGGGATCGGCGGGTGGGGTCCACGGCGCAAGCCGATGGCGCTGGTGCGCGCGATCCTCCGCTCCGACCTGAAGGACCTCACGCTGGTCAGCTGGGGCGGCGCGGACGTCGGCCTGCTGGTGCGCGCAGGCAAGGTGCGCAAGCTGGTCTACGCGTTCGTCTCCCTCGACACGGTGCCGCTGGAGCCGAACTTCCAGAAGGCTCGCCAGGAGGGAACCATCCCCGAGGTCGTCGAGCTCGACGAGGGCATGTTCCAGACCGGCCTCAAGGCGGCCGCCGAGCGACTCCCCTTCCTCCCGATGCGCGCCGGCCTCGGCTCGGACGTGCTCGTCAACAACCCCTGGATCAGGACGGTCACGAGCCCGTACGACGACGGCGTCGGTTTCGAAGACCTCGTCGCCGTGCCCGCGCTCAAGCTCGACGTCGCCCTCGTCCACCTGAACCGGGCCGACAGGCACGGCAACGCGACCTACCTCGGGCCCGACCCGTACTTCGACGATCTCTTCGCGATGGCCGCCGACCGCACGTACCTCAGCGTCGAGCAGATCGTCGACACGGCCGGCCTCACGGTCGACACGCCGGTCCAGCGCCTGCTGCTCAACCGGATGATGGTCACCGGTGTCGTGGAGACCCCGAACGGCGCGCACTTCACCAATTGCGTGCCCGACTACGAGCGCGACGAGAAGTTCCAGAAGGCCTACGCCGCTGCGGCGTCTGGCTCCGACGACGACTGGGCCGCCTTCGAGCAGCGCTTCCTCGCTGGCGACGAAGCCGCCTACCAAGCCGCCGTGCAGCAGTTCAAGGAGGAGCAGGCATGAGTGTCTCGACAGGCTCGACAACCGGGGTCACCCGCGCCGACGTGTGCGCCGCTGCCGTCGCCGATGCCTTCAAGGACGACGGTGAGATCTTCGCCAGCCCGATGGGCACGATGCCGATGCTCGGCGTCGCGGCTGGCCAAGCTGACCAGCAACCCCGACCTCGTCATCTCCGACGGCGAGTCGTTGTTCCTCGCCGGCGTCCCGCCGCTGTTCGCCAAGGGTGACGTGGTCGAGGGCTGGATCCCCTTCCGCAAGGTCTTCGACGTCGTGGCCTACGGCAAGCGTCACGTGATGATGGGCGCCACGCAGGTCGACCGCGACGGCAACCAGAACATCTCCGCCATCGGTCCGTTCGCGCAGCCGAAGCGCCAGCTGCTCGGCTCGCGCGGCGCCCCGGGCAACACGGCCAACAACCGCACCTCCTACTGGGTGCCCAAGCACTCACCACGGGTCTTCGTCGAGCAGGTCGACATCGTCTCGGGCGTCGGCCCGAAGCGCGCGGCGGCGTCAGGCCCCGGCGGTTCTCGCTACAACGACATCCACCGGATCGTCAGCAACCTCGGCGTCTTCGACGTCAACGGCCCCGACCGCACGGTCCGGCTGCTCTCGGTGCACCCGGGCGTGACCACCGACCAGGTGCAGGAGCAGACCGGTTTCGACCTGGGCGACCTGAGCAGCGTCCCCGAGACACGGCTGCCCACCACCGAGGAGCTCGTGATCATTCGCGAGGTGCTCGACCCCAGAGGCCTGCGCCTGCGCGAGGTCCCCGAGGAGGCCAGCACGTGATCGAGCAGCAGATCAAGACGCCCTTCACCGAGCTGGTCGGCGTCAAGCACCCGATCGTGCAGACCGGCATGGGCTGGGTCTCCGGACCCCGGCTCGTCAGCGGTACCGCGAACGCTGGCGGCCTCGGCATCCTGGCCAGCGCGACGATGACGTTCGACGAGCTGGAGAGGGCGATCGTCGACACGAAGAGCCGCACCGACCAGCCGTTCGGCGTCAACATGCGTGCGGACGCCGGTGATGCGGGCGACCGGTGCGACCTGCTGATCAAGCACGGCGTGAAGGTCGCCTCGTTCGCCCTGGCCCCCAAGCAGGACCTGATCGCCAAGCTCAAGGACCACGGCATCGTCGTGATGCCCTCGATCGGTGCGGCCAAGCACGCCGTCAAGGTCGCCTCGTGGGGCGCGGACGCCGTGATGGTGCAGGGCGGCGAGGGCGGCGGCCACACCGGCTCGGTGCCGACCAGTCTGCTGCTGCCCACCGTGCTGGACGCCGTCGACCTGCCGGTGATCGCGGCCGGCGGCTACTTCGACGGGCGCGGGCTCGCAGCCGCACTGTCGTACGGTGCCGCGGGCATCGGGATGGGCACGCGCTTCCTGCTCACCCAGGACAGCGCGGTGCCGCAGGCGGTCAAGGAGCGCTACCTGGCCACTGACCTCAACGGCACCGTGGTGACCGCAAAGGTCGACGGCATGCCGCACCGGATGCTGCGCACCGACCTCGTGGAGTCGGTCGAGGGCGAGAGCGCCATGAAGCGCCTCGGCCCGACGATGCGCCGAACCCTGGAGTTCAAGAAGGACTCCGGCATGTCGTGGCTGACGCTGGCCAAGGACGGTCGCGCGATGAAGAAGACGCAGGGTCGCTCACTCGGCCAGATGGCGCTCGCCGCGAACACCCCGGTGATGCTCAAGGCCGGCCTCGTCGAGGGCGACACGAACGCCGGGGTGCTCGCCTCGGGCCAGGTCGTCGGTGTCATCGACGACCTGCCCACCTGCGAGGAGCTCATCGACCGGATCGTCACCCAGGCCGTGGCCGAGCTGGAGCGTGGCGCCACCTACCTCGTCTGAGGCACGCCCTAGCGGCTCGCAGTGACCTTCTGCAGGTCGTAGCCGCGCCCGACGACGCGATAACCGAGCGCCTCGTTGACGTCGATCATGAAGCGGTTCGACTCAGCGTTCCAGGTGTCGACCGTCTGCAGCTGCGGCTGGGTCTCGGCCAGCCAGAGCAGCATGTCGATCTTCAACAGTGCGCCGAGCCGGTGGCCTCGGTGGGCGTCGACGTATCGTTGTTGCGTGACCCAGGAGCCGACGCAGCGCCGCGCCAAGCACCTGATCGATCCGGCAGCCCCGCGCAAGGTCTCGACAGCCGCTGAGCGTGAGCGGCTCGCCCACGTGCAGCGCGTCGTGATGTCGGTCTTGGTAGGCACGACGATCTTCCACCTCTCGGTCGGCCTGGTCATCGGTGCGACCTTCGTGGACGAGGCCGCGACGGTCGCCCGCGTCGGCCTGTGCGTGCTCGGCGGACTCTTCGGGGTCGTCGCGGTCTCGGCGGTCCTCGCGATCCACCGTCGGTCGCTCTACTCGCCGTGGATCGCGCTCGGGCTGCTGCCCGGCGTCGTCGGCCTGTTCCTGGTGCTCTGATGCGTCGCTTCACGCTGCACGCGATGCTGCCGCTCGGGCTGCTGCTCGTGCTGTGGGTCTGGTTCGGTCGGATCCTGTTCGGCGTCGGAGGCTGGTTCTTCCTGATCCTGCTGCCCGTCGCTGCGGTGATGACCCTCGCGCTGGTGACGACGACGATCCTGGCCTACACGCGACGCGACCGGCCTCGTCGCCTGTCCGGCGTCCAGACGACGTTGCAGCTGCTGCTGTGGGCTGCGATGTTCGGCTGCGGTCTGTTCATGCCGGACTTCGGGGACACCGAAGACAGCGCGACCTCGGCACTCACCCAGGTCTTCGGCTACAGCGACCAGCTCTACGACACGTCATTCGTGCTGGCCATGGCGTTCGGCCTGGTCATCTTCCTGGTCTGGTTCGCCCTCCTGATCGCCCTGATCATCGATCGCGGCGACCAGCCAGGTGTCAACGCTGCGCTGGAGGGTAGGACGCACCCATGAAGATCATCATTTTCCTGGTCGTGCTGGCTGCGCTGCTCTACGTGCTCTTCATCGTCGCCAAGGGCCGCCGCCCCTAGACCTAGAGCCGCTCAATGATCGTCACGTTGGCCTGACCGCCGCCCTCGCACATCGTCTGCAGGCCGTAGCGGCCGCCGGTGCGCTCGAGCTCGTTGAGCAACGTGGTCATCAGCCGCGTGCCGGTTGCGCCGATCGGGTGACCCAGCGCGATGCCGCCGCCGTTCACGTTGACCTTCTCGTGCGGAGCGCCGGTCTCCTTCATCCAGGCCAGGACGACGGATGCAAACGCCTCGTTGCACTCGAAGAGGTCAATGTCGTCGATCGACAGGCCCGTCTTCTCCAGCGCGTGCTTGGTGGCGCGGATCGGCCCGGTGAGCATCCAGACCGGGTCGTCGCCGCGCACCGAGAGGTGGTGGATGCGCGCACGAGGCGTGAGGGCGTGGTCCTTCACCGCTTGCTCGGAGGCGATCAACATCGCGGTCGATCCGTCACAGATCTGCGAGGCCACGGCCGCGGTGATCCGACCGCCGGGAGCCAGCGGCTGCAGGCCGGCCATCTTCTCCAGCGACGTCTCGCGCGGGCACTGGTCGGTGTCGAACGTGCCCTCGGCCAGCTCGACAGGCTCGATCTCGTTCTTGAACCGGCCCTCGGCGATGGCTGCGCGGGCCCGCTCGTGCGATGCGAGAGCGAACTCCTCCATCTCCACGCGACTGATGTCCCACTTCTCGGCGATCATCTCGGCGCTGTTGAACTGGCTGACCTCGACGTCGCCGTAGCGAGCCGTCCAGCCCGGCGACTCGGCGAACGGCGTGCTGAAGCCGTACTGCTGGCCGGCATACATTGCGGCCGAGATCGGGATGGTGCTCATGTTCTGCAGACCGCCAGCCACCACGAGGTCCTGGGTGCCGGACATGACGCCCTGGGCGGCGAAGTGCACCGCCTGTTGCGAGGAGCCGCACTGACGGTCGATGGTCACGCCGGGCACGTGGTCGGGCAGACCGGCCACCAGCCAGGCCGTGCGTGCGATGTCGCCGGCCTGCGAGCCGATCGTGTCGCAGCAACCCATGATGACGTCGTCAACGGCGCCCGGGTCGACTCCGGTGCGCCGCATCAGCGCCGCCAGCGTGTGAGCTCCGAGGTCGGCGGAGTGCATGGCGGCGAGGGCTCCCCCGCGCTTGCCGACCGGAGTACGGACTGCGTCAACGATGAATGCCTCGTTGGTCGAGCTAGGCATGGGAGATCCCGTCTAGGAGGATGGTCAGGTACTGGTGGGCGATGTCGGTGTAGGTGAGCTTGCCGCCGGGGCGGTACCAAGCCACTGCCACCCACACGGTGTCACGGATGAAGCGGTAGGCGACCTCGACGTCGAGGTCGCTGCGCAGGGCACCGGAGCGCACTCCGTCGTCGAGCAGCGTGATCCACACGGCTCGCGACTGTCGGTTCCGCTCGGCGAGGTAGGCGAAGCGGTCGAACTCGCCGAGATAGCCGGCCTCGTTCTGGAAGATCGCGACCTCGTCCGGGTGCCGGTCGATCGCCTCGAACGAGACGGTGACCGCTCGCTCGAGCTTGGTGCGAGCGTCGTCGCCGCTGAGCAGGATGGCGTCGTACTTGCCGAAGAGCTCGTCCTGGAAGGTACGCAGGATCTCATCGACCATTGACTCCTTGGAGTCGAAGTGGTGGTACAGGCTGCCCGAGAGGATGCCGGCCGCCTCAGCGATGTCGCGGACGGTGGTGTTCTTGAAGCCCTTGCGCGCGAACAGCGACGCCGCGATCGCGAGGAGCTCCTCGCGCCGCGATGCCACCGGTTCGGCACTCATCGTCGGATGTCTCAGGCCTGCTGCGAGCTGACGGCGACGACCTCGCCGGTCATGTACGAGGCGTAGTCGCTGGCGAGGAACACCATCACGTTGGCGACCTCCCACGGCTCGGCTGCTCGCCCGAAGGCCTCCCGGCCCTTGAGCTCGGCGAGCAGCTCGTCGCTGGTGACCTTCGCGAGGAACGGGTGCATGGCCAAGCTAGGGCTGACGGCGTTCACCCGGATGCCGTGCGGGGCGAGATCGATGGCCGAGCAGCGGGTCAGCGCCATCACGCCTGCCTTGGCCGCGGCGTAGTGCGCTTGCCCCTCCTGGGCGCGCCAGCCGATCACCGAGGCGTTGTTGACGATCACGCCCTTCTTGCCGGCCGCGACGAACCGTTGACCGGCCGCGCGCACGCAGCGGAAGGTGCCGGTGAGGGTGATGTCGAGGACGCGCAGCCAGTCTTCGTCGGTCATCTCGAGCACGTTCGAGGTGCCGCCCAGACCGGCGTTGTTGATCATGATGTCGACGCCGCCGAACTCCTCGGCGGCGTCGAGCAGTGCCGTCACGTGAGCCTCGTCGGTCACGTTGCAGACAAGCTGGCGCACCCGCTCGGCACCGAACTCGGCGGCCAGCACCTCCTCGGCCTCGGCGAGGCGGCGCTCGTGGGTGTCGGAGAAGACGACCGCCTTGGCGCCCTCCTCCAGCGCACGGCGGACGACGGACGCGCCGATGCCGGCACCCGCCGCCGCCGTGACGACGACAACCTTGCCGGCCAGCAGGTCGTGGCCGGGCACGTAGTCGGGGGCGGGCTGCTCGATGCGCTGGGTGGTCATGGTTCAGCCCTTCGGTTCACGGGGAAGGCCGAGCACACGCTCGGCGAGGATGTTCTTCTGGACCTCGTCGCTGCCGCCGTAGATGGTGTCGGCGCGGGAGAAGAGGAAGAGCCGCTGGAACTCGTCCAGGTCGTAGTCGGAGCCGCGGGTGAGCAGACCCTCGTGGGCGGCGACCTGCATGGCCACCTCGCCCAGGCGCTGGTGCCAGTTGGCCCAGACGAGCTTGAAGATGGAGCCGGCACCGCCGCCGGCCGAGGAGTCCTCGCCGCCGGCGACCGTGGAGAGACCGCGCAGTCCCTGGGCCCTGATCACCTCGAGCTCGACCTTCAGCCCAGCGAGGCGGTCGCGCAGAACCGGCTGCTCATCGAGCACGTGGTTGCGTCGGGCCAGCTCGATGACCGCGTCCAGCTCGCGGGCGTAGTCGACGGTCTGGGCCAACGTGGAGACGCCTCGCTCGAAGCCGAGCAGGCCCATCGCCACGCCCCAACCCTGACCGGGCTCCCCCACCACGAGGTCGGCGTCGGTGGTGGCGCCGGTGAAGAACACCTCGTTGAACTCCGAGCCGCCGGTGAGCTGCTCGATCGGCCGGATGTCGACGCCGTCCTGGTCGAGGGGCACCATCAGGAACGAGAGACCTTGGTGGCGCTTGGATCCGGCCTCGGTACGCGCGATCACGAACACCCACTGCGAGAAGTGCGCGTTGGACGTCCACACTTTCTGGCCGTCGATCACCCACTGGCTGCCGTCGTCGGTCAACCGGGCCTTGGTCTGCACGTTCGCGAGGTCGGAGCCGGCGTTGGGCTCGGAGTAGCCCTGCGCCCACAGCTCGTTGACGGCCACGATCTTCGGAAGGAAGCGCTGCTTCTGCTCGTCGGTGCCGAACGCGATGAGCGTCGGACCCAACAGGGTCTCGCCGAGGTGGTTGACGCCGTGCGGCGCGTTGGCTCGCGCGTACTCCTCGTGGAAGATCACCTGCTGCCACAGGCTCAGGCCGCGGCCACCGTGCTCGGTCGGCCAGCCGACGCAGGTCCAGCCGTGCGCGGCGAGGTGCCGGTTCCACGCGAGCCGCTCGTCGATCGCTTCGTGGTCACGGCCCGGGCCACCGAGGCCCCTGAGCTCGCCCCACTCCCCGGCCAGGTGGTCACCCAACCACTCGCGGATCTCGGTGCGGAACGCGAGATCGGCGTCGGAGTAGCGGAGGTCCACGAGTGCTACCCTACCAAGCAATTGCTTGGTTGGTTATCGATGGCGAAGGAGCGGCGTGACACTCCCCCACCTCCTGCGGACCGCCGCAGCCGCCTACGGAGACCACCCCGCGTACGTCGAGGGCACCACCCGGGTCTCGTACGCCGAGCTCCTCGACCGCGTTCGCATAATGGCCACCACCTACCTCGCGCACGGACTCGACCCGGGCGAGCGCGTGGTGATCTGGGGCCCGAACAGCATCAACTGGGCCGTTGCCGCACTGGGCGTCACCTACGCCGGCGGCACGGTCGTCCCCGCCAACTCGCGCTACACGGCGCACGAGGTGGCCGAGCTCGTCGATCGCACGTCGGCTCGCATCGTGATGGTGGCCGACGGATTCCTGGGGCGCAGCCAGCTGGCCGATCTCAGGGCAGCCAGCGACCTGGAGTCCGTGCGCTCGCTCGGCAACCTGGCCCGACTCACCCTCGACCACCGCGGCGAGGAGCGCGCTCTGCGCACTGACGTCACCCTCGTCGAGGTCGAGGCACGCGCCGACAGCGTGGCGCCGGACGACGTCGCCGACATCCTGTTCACCTCGGGCACCACGGGTCGCTCCAAGGGCGCCATGTCAGCGCACCGCCAGACGATCGGGGTCGCCCGCGCCTGGGCCGAGCTCGGCGGCGTCCGCCAGGACGACCGCTACTTGGTGATCAACCCCTTCTTCCACTCCTTCGGCTACAAGATCGGCATCGTGGTCGGCCTGCTCACCGGCGCCACGCTCTACCCCGTCGCCACCTTCGACCTCGACGAGACGATGAAGCTCATCGAGAACGAGCAGATCTCGGTGCTTCCGGGCGCCCCGACGATCTACCAGTCACTGCTCGCCGCCCCGAACCGCGCCGACTTCGACCTCTCCTCGCTGCGCCTGGCGGTCACCGGCGCCGCGGTGGTGCCGGTGGTGCTCATCGAGCGCATGCGCGACGAGCTGCAGATCGACCAGGTGGTGACCGCGTTCGGCATGACCGAGGCAGTCGTCGTCACCATGTGCCGCGACGACGACTCGGCCGAGACCGTCGCCACCACGTGCGGTCGGTCGATCCCCGGCATGGAGGTCGACCCTGGGTGAGGGTGGCGAGCTGCTGGTGCGCGGCGACTACGTGATGCTCGGCTACCTCGACGACCCCGAGGCCACCGCGGAGGCGATCGACGCCGACGGGTGGCTGCACACCGGCGACATCGGCGTGCTCGACGAGCAGGGCAACCTCCGGATCACCGACCGGCTCAAGGACATGTACATCTCGGGCGGCTTCAACGTCTATCCCGCCGAGGTCGAGCAGGCGCTCATGCGCCTCGACGGCGTCGACGACGTCGCCGTCGTCGGCGTGCCCGACGAGCGGATGGGCGAGGTCGGCAAGGCCTACGTCGTCGGCACAGCCGACGCCGAGCAGGTGATCGCGTTCGCCAAGGAGCGGCTCGCGAACTTCAAGGTGCCCCGCGACGGTGGAGCACGTCGACGTCCTGCCGCGGAACCTGTCCGGCAAGGTGCTCAAGAACGAGCTGAGGAAGTAATGGATCTCGAACTGTCCGAGTCAGAGCTCGCCTTCCAGGCCGAGGCGCGAGCCTGGCTCGAGGCGCAACGTGCCCATCGAACCGTTGCCGTCGATGGACACCGCCGAGGGCTGGGCCCTCCACCAGGAGTGGGAGGCGAAGCTCACCGAGGCCCGCTACTCCGTCGTGTCGTGGCCCACGCGACTACCACGGGCGCGAGGCCTCGCTCATCGAGTGGGTGATCTTCGAGGAGGAGTACTACCGCGCCGGCGCACCCGGACGGGTCAGCCAGAACGGCATCTTCCTGCTTGCGCCGATCATCTTCGACCACGGCACCTCGGAGCAGCAGGACCGCTTCCTGCCGTCGATGGCCAGCGGCGAGAAGATCTGGGCCCAGTGCTGGTCCGAGCCCGAGGCCGGCTCCGACCTCGCCTCGCTGAAGTCGACGGCCCGCCGCGACGACGAGCGGGGCGGCTGGGTGCTGAACGGCCAGAAGACGTGGTCGTCGCGTGCTTCTTTCGCCCACTGGGGCTTCGGGCTCTTCCGCTCCGACCCCGAGCGCCGCCCGGCACAACGGGCTGACCTACTTCCTCTTCCCCCTCGACCGCGAGGGCATCACCGTGCGCCCGATCGCCCAGCTCGACGGCGAGGCCGGGTTCGCCGAGATCTTCTTCGAGGACGTCTTCGTGCCGGACGCCGACGTGCTCGGCGCCCCCGGCGACGGCTGGAGCGTCGCGATGAGCACCGCCGGCAACGAGCGCGGGCTCTCGCTGCGCTCCCCCGGGCGCTTCTGCGCGGCTGCCGACCGACTGGTCGAGCTGTGGCGCGAGCACGGGGACGTCGTGCCCTCGGCGGCCGACGGCGTCGTCGACGCCTGGATCAAGGCGCAGGCCTACCGACTCTTCACCTGGGGCACCGTCACCCGGCTGGCCGACGGCGGCGAGATGGGTGCCGCGGGCTCGGTCAACAAGGTCTTCTGGTCCGAGCTCGACATCGCCCTGCACGAGACCGCGCTCGACCTGCTCGGCCCCGAGGCCGAGACCGAGTCGCGGTGGCTCGACGGCTACACGTTCTCGCTGTCGGGTCCGATCTACGCCGGCACCAACGAGGTGCAGCGCAACATCGTGGCCGAGCGGATCCTCGGTCTGCCCCGCGAGCCCAAGCCCAACCAGGGAGCCCAGCGATGAAGTTCGAGCTCACCGCCGACCAGCGCGACTTCGCTGCCTCGCTCGAGCAAGCTGCTCGGCCTCCTCCGACACCGTCGCGGTGGCCCGCGCCTGGGCCGAGGGCGACCACGAGCCCGGCCTCAGAGCTGTGGAACCGGCTGGCCGAGCAGGGCCTGCTGATGCTCGCCACCGAGGCGACCCCGGTCGAGCTGGTGATCGCCTTCGAGGCGCTCGGTCGGCACGCCGTCCCCGGCCCCTGGGTCGAGTCGGCCGCCTACCTGCCGCTGGCCCTCGGCGCCGAGGTCGAGGGCGTCGCCACGGTGGCGCTCCCGCCGCACGTGCCCTTCGCACTCGACGCCGACGTCGCCGACCACGTCTACGTGGGCACCACCCCGGCCACGTCCGTGGGCGACCTGCGCGCCTCGGTCGACCGCAGCCGGCGCTGTTCGAGGTCGACCGGCGAGGGCGAGACGCACGACGCGGCGTTCGCACCTGGCCGCACTCGCGACCGCGGCCCAGCTGCTCGGGGCCGGCGAGCGGGTGCTCGCCGACTCGGTCACCTACGTGAAGCAGCGCAAGCAGTTCGGCCGCGAGATCGGCAGCTACCAGGCGATCAAGCACGCGCTGGCCGACGTCCGCATAGCTCTCGACTTCGCGCGGCCGCTCGTGCTCGGAGCCGCGCTCGACCCGAACCGGCGTAACGTGTCGGCCGCGAAGGTGGCCACCGCTGACGCCGCCTACCTCGCCTCGCGCACGGCCCTGCAGGTGCACGGGGCGATCGGCTACACCCAGGAGTTCGACCTCTCGCGTGTGGATCACGAAGATCCGGGCCCTGGTCACCGCCTGGGGCACGCCGGCCTTCCACCGCTCCGTCGTGCTCGAGGAGCTGACCCGCTGATGGAGTTCGGGCTCTCCGAGGAGCAGCAGGAGCTGGCCAGCATCGTGCGGTCGTTGTTGGCCAAGCGGGCCGACAGCGCCGCGGTTCGCAGTGCCTCGACGTCAGCAGCGGGTTACGACCTCGAGCTGTGGAGCACCCTCGTCGAGCAGGTCGGCGCGGCGGCACTGAACATCCCGGAGGAGTATGGCGGCGCCGGCTTCAGCCTGTTCGAGTCGTTGATCGTGCTCGAGGAAGTGGGTCGATCGCTGGCTCCGAGCCCGCTGTTGTCCTCGCTGATCGCGTCGGAGGCGCTCCTCGCCGGCGGTGACGCCGCCGCGATGGAGCGACTGCTGCCACGCATCGCGGCCGGCGAGGTCGCGGCACTGGTCGACCAGCATCGTGCCCGCCCTGGACGCCGACCGTGCGACGGTGCTGCTCGCCATCACGCCCGACGGGTTGGTCGAGGTCGACCCGAGCACGGCGCAACCCACCGCCGTCGAGACCGTCGACCAGACCTTGCGCCTCGGCACGATCGACCTGGCCGGTGCGTCCACCACGCTTGCTCGGCGACGCGACTGCGGCCGTCGTCCGCGGCCGCCAGGTCAGCTGGGTCGGTGCCGCCGCGCTCCAGGCCGGCCTAGCCGCTCGCGCGGTCGAGATGACGGTCGCCTACACCAAGGAGCGCGTGCAGTTCGGCCGCGCCGATCGGGTCGTTCCAGGCGCTCAAGCACCGGATGGCCGACATGCTCGTGCTGCAGGAGATGTCTCGCTCGGCGTAGCTGGTCGGCGTCGTACGCCGTCGCGACCCGGCGCCGACAACGCCGAGCACCTCGCGCACGTGGCGAAGTCGTACTGCTCCGACGCCCTCGACCGGATCGCCGCCGAGACCGTGCAGCTGCACGGCGGCATCGCGATCACCTGGGAGCACGACGCCCAGCTGGTCTTCAAGCGCGCCCACGCGTTGGGCCAGCTCTTCGGCGCGGCCCACGAGCACCGGGCCCTGATCGAGCTGTAAGCTCAGCTGGCCGGGACCCGGCAGGTCTTGGCCCTCGTCGCCATCAGGCCGAGCGTCCAGCACGAGACGCAGCCACGCCACAGCACGACGCTGCCGACAGCGAGCAGCAGCCAGAGCGCCGATCGATGCACCAGCGCGAAGGCCGCGCACCAGCAGCACGCAGGCCGGCGATCCCGCGCGCCCAGTGCACGGTCGTCCGAGCGGCTGGCGAACATCGCACCGACGAGGTCGGGCTCGCTCTGCGGCGCAGTGGTCATGCTCGAAACCCTACTGGGGACTGGGAAATGTGACGCAGGCGACATGTGATGTTGACCGGCTGTTGCCGTGTCGTGGCCGTTGTGGACATCGTCGGTTCTCTAGGTTGGAAGCATGAACATCATCGACGAGGCCCAGTACGACATCGACCACGCCGACAGACGCTGTCCAGGACGACGACTTCCCCACCGGAATGCTGGCAGCCCGACCCGCATCCAGCTCTGATCGACTCGCTTCACTGACTGACCACCCGACCGAACGCGTCCTGATGCGGGCGTCGTGCTGCGTCCGGGTACGCGCACGCAGGAACTCGACCTGGCGGGCGATCGAGCGCTCGAACTCGGCGCCGGCGTAGATCGCGAAGTGGCCGCAGTCGTAGGAGACCACCTCGGCCGCGGTCGCCGATCCGGCGAGCGACCTCGTGGCACCGCGGCCGACGGCGCGATCTCGTCGTACTCGGCGATCACCAGCAGCGTCGGGCACGCGACGTCGCCGGCGCGGCGGACCGGTCGGTTGAAGGCGATCCGGGCGATGCCCCGGGCGCACATCTCGTTGCGGAACGTCGGCCCGGTGATCGCCTCGAACGCCTCGGCGCCCGGCTCCGGAGATCATCGCGCCCGAGCCGGCGGGGCCGAGGAACGGGATCATCACGCGGCGGCCGTCCGGGTCGCCGCGCGGACGAGGTCGGCGACGACCGCGCGGCGATGCCCAGGCCCTGTCCGCGGCCCGTTGCCTGCGCCGGCGCAGCCGGGTCGGGCGCTTGCCCCGGCCGGTGAGCGCGGCGAGCCCGTCCATCGGCCGCGCCCTGGCTCACACGGCCGCGACCCGCGTGGTCCTGCGCGGCGACGACGACGACGTGCCCGCCGGAGTACGACGTGCCCCACACCACGATCGCGGTCGGGGTCGACGCCCGGCGCGGGCCCGCGCGGCGGCGACCGCGGCGTGGTAGTCCTCGCGGTGCCGCCGGTGGTCGACGTCCTGCCGCGGCGACCCGTCGGAGCCGCCGAACCCGCGGTAGTCGAAGAGCAGCACGTCGCACCCGGCCGCGGCGAACCGCTCGGCGAACGGCAGCAGCCCGGAGTCGCGGGTGGTGCCGAACCCGTGCGCCATCACCACGCACGGCCGACCGGCCGTCGGTGGTGAGGCCGTCGAGTGGTCGGCGCGACGTACCACGCCTCGCAGCGGTCGCCGTGGCTGTCGAACGTGATTGTCTCCATGGCGAGACTTCGTGACGGCCGCGGCCAGCGGATGTGCAGCGGGCTCCTGCGGCGTCTCCGCTCGGTTAGGTTGTGGAGCGAAGTCGTCGCGCAACAGGAGTCACAGCGTGCACCCAGACCACGGCCAGGTGCCGGTCACGCTCGGCAGCACTCGCACGTCACTGGCCCTTTCTTTCACGGGACCCGGTCGGCACTTTCCGTGGGCGACGAGCTGGTCGCCGGTCGGGGATCGAACTTCCAGACCGGACGCGTCTCGAACAACATCTACTTCGCCGACGTCCTCGAGACCGCGGTCTGGGGTGCCGAGCTCGCCACCGCCCTCGCTGCCGCCGTAGATGACGCTGGGCCTGCCGACCGGGGTCGGGTCTACGTCGTCGAGCCGAGCGGCCCGTTCGAGGACGACCCGAACGTCACCGACAAGAAGTTCCCAGGCAATCCGACGGGGTCCTACCGCTCGCGACACCCACTGCGGGTCGTCGGTGAGGCTCACCGACTGGAAGGGCCATTCGACCCGAGGTGCTCGACCAGATGCTGGCCTCACTCGCGAAGCTGCGCGAGCAGGGACTCGACGTCATCGAGGACTAGCGGTGGCCTGAACCGTTCAGGTGGTGGTGCGGTACTTGCCCTGGAAGAACAGCAGCGGGCCGCTCGGCGTCGGTCGCGACGCAGGTCGACGACCCGGCCGATGACGACGTAGTGGTCGCCGGCCTCGTGCACGGCGTGGATCGTGCAGTCGACGTGGCCGAGCGTGCCGGCGAAGACCGGAGACCCGGTGGCCGCGGACGGCGTCCACGTCGACCCCGGCGAACTTGTCGGTGCCGCGGCTGGCCATCGTGTTGGAGAGGTCGGCCTGGCCGTCGGCGAGGAAGTTGACGCAGAACTTGCCGGCGCGCTGCATCAGCGGCCAGGCGCGCGAGGTCTTGGCCGGGATGAAGAGCACCAGCGGCGGGTCGAGCGAGACGCTCGAGAACGACTGGCAGGTCATGCCGACCGGCTCGCCGTTGCTGATCGCGGTGACGACGGTGACGCCCGGAGGCGAACCGTCCGAGCACGTCGCGGAACCGGCGGGCCGCCTCGACCGCCTCGGGGTCGTCGGCCGCGACGCCGCTGCCCTCGCCGGGGCGCCACTCGACGTCGAAGTCGACGTCGCCCAGCCAGGAGCTGATCAGCTCGGGGCTGGGCCAGGTCTCGCGCGCGTCGTGGCTCATCCCCTCGGGGATCTCGGGTCACCCGGCACGCGAGTCGACATGGCGCTCACGCTGTGAGCTCGATCAGGCCCCGCCGCCGAACTCGTGACCCCAGTACGAGACAGCCGTCGACTCGCGCGCGACCCAGCGGGCGTCGTCGACCTGCGAGGCCGTCGGTGCCGAACTCGACGTCGAAGCCGCCGGGCGACTTCACGTAGAACGACACCATCTCGTCGTTCATGTGCCGCCCGAGGGTGGCCGAGAGCGGTGCCTTGTGCTTGCGCACCCGCTCCAGCGCGCGGCCCACGTGGTCGAGCTCGTCGACCTCGAGCATGATGTGGACGCACTTGCTCGGGTTGGGCATCGGCAGGAACGCCAGCGAGTGGTGGCGCGGGTTGACGCCGAGGAAGCGCAGCCAGACCTTCGAGCCCGGCTCCTTGCCGACGAACTCGCCCGGCATGCTCATCGAGTCACGCAGCCGGAAGCCGAGCACGTCGGTGTAGAAGCGCAGCGCCTCGACGTCGTCGAGCACCGGCAGGACGATGTGGCCCATCCCCTGGTCGCCGGTGACGAAGGTGGCGGCGTACGGCGTCACGACCGGCCGCGACTCGTAGGTGATGCCGTGGAACAGCTCGAAGACGTTGTCCCAGGGGTCGGAGAAGCGGACGAGCTCCTGCACGCGCCGCTCGGCGAGCTCCTCGGGGGTGCCTTCCTCGAAGGCGACGCCCGCCTTCTGCAGGTGCTCGCGAGCCTCCTGCAGGGCGCGGTGGTCGGCGACCTCCCAGCCGGTGGCGGCGAGCTGGTCGACGTCCGAGGGGAAGACGACGAGCCGAGCAGAGACCTGGTCGATGCGCCAGTACTGGTGCTCGGGGTTCGGTCCGCGGCCCGCGGCGAGGCCGAGGACCTTGCCGGCGAACGTCGTCCACTGGTCGAGGTCGGTCGAGGCGACGCGGACGTAGCCCATGGACTTGATGTCGATCATCATGGCGCTCCCGTCTCGCTCCGTGCCGCGCCAGGAAGGCCGTGGTGATCTCCGCGAACTCCTCGGCCGCCTCGATCTGCGCCCAGTGGCCGCAGTTGGGGAACACGTGCAGCTGGGCCTTCGGGATCAGCTTGAGCGCCACCATGGCGCCGTCGAGCGGGTTGACCCGGTCCTCGCGGCCCCAGGTGAGCAGCGTGTGCTTGCGCAGGCGGTGCGCCTCGCGCCAGAGCATGCCGTCCTCGGCGGTCTCGGGGTTCCAGAAGCTCATGCCCATCGAGCGCATCGCCTCCTGGGCGCCGGGGGCGGTGGCGTCGGCGAACCGCTCCTCGACCAGCTCGTCGGTGACCAGCGACTGGTTGACGACCATGGTCGAGATGAACGCACGCAGCGCCTCGCGAGTCGGGTTGGCGCTGAAGTCCATCAGCCGCTGCACGCCCTCGGTGGGGTCGGCGTGGAACAGGTTGAGGCGACAGCCCGCCCGGGCCCATCAGCACCAGCCGGCCGACCCGGTCGGGGTGGGTCAGCGCCAGGCGCATCGCCGTGCCGCCGCCCAGGCTGTTGCCGAGCAGGTGCACCGCTCGATGCCGAGCTCGTCGAGCAGCTGCACGACGTGGTCGGCGCGAGTGCCGGTAGTAGTTGCCGACGACCTCTGGCTTGTCGGAGCCGCCGAACCCGGGCTGGTCGACCAGCAGGGTGCGGAAGGTCGCCGCGAAGTGCGGGCAGCGCCGGGCCGAAGTTGGACCAGGCGCTGGCGCCCGGTCCGCCGCCGTGCAGCATCACCAGCGGCAGGCCGCCGCCGACCTCGGCGCGGGCTCGCCGGCCTCGTAGTAGTTGAGGGTGATGTCGCCGGCCTTGGCCGAGCGGCGGGTCGCCTCCTTCGAGCAGATCGCATCGGCTCAGTACATCCCGGGGTCGACCTTGTGGCCGAACTCGTGGGCGCCGAACATCTGCAGCGCCCGCTCGGGGTCGTTGGCGGCGTGCACGCGGCCGGCGTGCGCGTCGCGCCAGGCGCGCTGGAGGTAGGTGCCGTTGGTCAGCGCCCGGCCACCGGAGGCCTCGAACAGCGCGTCGATCGCGTCGATCGCGCGCTGGCTGCCGAGCACCTGGTCGCGGCGGACCTTCAGCCGCGAGCGCGAGCGGGATCTTCTCGCCCTTGGCGACGTGCGCCTGCTCCTCGCGGATGTTGTTGACCAGCAGCGCCCAGGCGGCGTCGATCTCGGAGGACGCCCGCGCGATCCGGACCGCGGCGAACGGGTCGAGCGAGGCCTTCTCGCCGAGGTAGGCCGCACGCGCGCGCTTCTGCTGCATCTCGACGTGCTCGGCGTAGGCGCCCATGGCCATGCCGATGATCGGCGTGGTGATGGTGCCGGTGAAGATCGAGTGGAACGGCAGCTTGTAGAGGTCGGAGGTGTTCTGCTCCTGGCCCGGGCCGCGGCACTGACCGGTCTCGCCCATGCTCAGCGTGAAGGCCTCGGGGATGAACACGTCGTCGACCACGATGTCGTTGGAGCCGGTGCCGGCTAGCCCGACCATGTGCCAGACGTCGACGATCGTGTACTTGTCGCGGGGCACCATGAACGTCTTGAAGTCGACGACCTGGCCCTCGGCGTTGAAGACCAGCCCGCCGAGCAGCACCCACGAGCAGTGGTCGCAGCCGGAGGAGAAGCTCCACTTGCCGGAGAGCTGGTAGCCGCCCTCGGCGACCGTGGCCTTGCCGGTCGGCGCGTACGACGAGCTCAGCCGGGTGGTGGTGTCCTCGCCCCACACGGCCTGCTGCGCCTCGTCGGCGAACAGCGCGACCTGCCACGGGTGCACGCCGACGACGCTGGAGACCCAGCCGGTCGAGCCGCAGGCCGAGGCGATGTCGCGCACCGCGGTGTAGAAGTCGATCGGGTCGGCCTCGAAGCCGTCGAAGCGCTTGCGGCTGGAGCAGCTTGAAGAACCCGGTCTCCTCGAGCTCCTTGACCGACGCCTCGGGGACGACGCGCAGGCGCTCGGTCTCGTCGGCCCGCTCGCGCAGGGTGGGAAGCAGGTCGCGGACGCCGTCGAGGACAGCCTGGGCCGATGCAGTCATGGGACGAACTCCTGTCTGGGAACTTCACGGCGCAAGACTAGAACACGTTCTAGTCTTGGTCCAGAGGGCGCGCAGGTGGACTCGTTCGTCGAGTAGTCCCGCGTGAGGAACGAGCGCGTGACGTATCGAGGCTCGCTCGTGCCTCGCTCCCCGCTACTCGACGTACGTACGGGAGATTCAGGCTGTGTCGGCGTGCCGAACCTCGGAGTGCCGACGCACGTGCTCCAGGATCGTCTCGCCCACCAGCTCTGGCGCCTCGAACATCGGGACGTGCCCGACGTCGGGCAGAGTCACGAGGTCGCACCCTGGCATCCAGGTCACAAAGGGCGGTGCCGAACCGCGTCGGGCGGAATCGAGCAGGTCGCGCTCGCACAGCACGAGTCGAACCGGGACGGTCTCGTCGACACCGGCGAGATCGCCGAGCCGCCGTCGCGCAGGTCGGCCCACATGAACGGCAGGAACGCCGAGCAGTTGGCGGCTGCCCGGACAAAGTTGTCGGCGCGCTCCCGGGAGACGCGGGCCGGTCGGTGGCTGACGACCTTGAGCACCGGCGCCCGCAGCGGGCCGATCCGGGTGCGCTGCCTCGCCGCAGAAGGTGGCCGACACGGCGAGCGGCTACCATGCCAGCGAACTTGACGACCGACCTCGACCTGGTTGAGCGAGAACTTCGTCCACGCACCCGCTGGCGCGATCGCCACGACGCTCCGCGCGCGACCACGACGAGCGAGCTCGAGCGCCAGCCAGCCGCCGATCGAGTTGCCGGCCACATGGCACGGTGTCCCAGCCCAGCTCGTCGAGCAGCTTCTCGACACCGTCGACGAACGCCGTCGATCGAGGCGTCGCGACGGCGCAGCGTGCGGCCCGCCCCAGTGGCCCGGCAAGGTCGCCGCCACGACGTCGTACTCCTGCGCAAGCGTGGGGATCAACTCGCTCCACACGTCGTGCGACGTGGTGAAGGGGTGGATCAGGAGGAGTGGCTCCCCGGTGCCGCGACGTACCGACGCGGTAGGGGTGGCCACGCGACTCAGGGTGCGGAGCCTGCGGCTTCGCCGAGCGGACGACTTTGTCTGCGACACGGCGTCACAGTAGACCACCGGGAGGCCGCTGACCACACCTCTGCGGGTCACGAGTTGGCGGCTGCCTTGTCCTGCTCGGCCTTGAGCATCAGCGCGATGTCGATGAGCTGGTCCTCCTGGCCGCCGATCAGCTTGCGGCGTCCGGCCTCGAGCAGGATCTTCGCGCCGGAGACGCCGTAGCGGTCGGCGGCGTTGCCGGCGTGCTTGAGGAAGGAGGAGTAGACCCCGGCGTAGCCCATCATCAGGGTCATCCGGTCGAGCTGGCACTCCTCAGGCATGGCCGGCTTGATGACGTCCTCGGAGGCGTCGACGATGGTGAGGAAGTCGATACCGGTCTTCCAGCCGAGCTTGTCGCAGACGCCCGACGAACGCCTCGAGCGGCGTGTTGCCGGCACCGGCACCGAAGCGGCGCACCGAGCCGTCGATCTGGGTGGCGCCAGCGCGGGCGGCGATGACGGTGTTCGCGACGCCCAGGCCGAGGTTCTCGTGGCCGTGGAAGCCGACCGTGGCCTCGTGGCCGATCTCGGCGACGACCGCGGAGACCCGGTCGGCGGTCTGCTCCATGACCAGCGCGCCGGCGGAGTCGACGACGTAGACGCACTGGCAACCGGCGTCGACCATGATCCGCGCCTGCTTGGCGAGCACCTCGGGCGGCTGGGTGTGGCTCATCATCAAGAACCCGACCGTCTCCAGGCCGATCTCGCGGGCCAGACCGAAGTGCTGGATCGAGACGTCGGCCTCGGTGCAGTGGGTGGCGATGCGGCAGATCTGTCCACCGTTGTCCTGGGCGGCGCGGATGTCGTCCTTGGTGCCGAGCCCGGGCAGCATCAGGAAGGCGATCTTGGCCCGCTTGGCCGTCTCGGCCGCGATCTTGATGAGCTCCTGCTCCGGCGTGCGGGAGAAGCCGTAGTTGAACGACGACCCACCGAGCCCGTCGCCGTGGGTCACCTCGATCACCGGCACACCGGAGTTGTCGAGCGCCTCGACGATGTCGTGCACCTCGGTAGCGGTGAACTGGTGCCGCTTGTGGTGCGACCCGTCGCGCAGGCAGGTGTCGGTCAGGCGCAGGTCGAGCCCGCTGGCTGCGTCGGTGTCGGACCAGGTGCGGGCGAGGGTGTCGCGAGTGGCCCCGTTCGTAACGATGGTCGTGGTGTCAGTCATGCGGATGCTCCCAGCTTCGCGCGGGCGATGTTCTGGCCGACCTGCGTGGCGGCGGCGGTCATGATGTCCAGGTTGCCGGCGTAGGGCGGCAGGAAGTCTCCGGCACCCTCGACCTCCACGAAGATCGAGACCTTCATCTGGCCCTGCGTCGCAGGAGACGGGTCGTCGATCTGCGGCTCCTGGAGCAGCCGGTAGCCGGGCACGTACTCCTGCACCGCCTTCTCCATCGCGAACACCGAGGCGACGATCGCGTCGCGGTCAGCATCCGGCGAGACCGCGCAGAAGATCGTGTCGCGCATGATCATCGGCGGCTCTGCCGGGTTCAAGATGATGATCGCCTTGCCCCGCTCGGCGCCACCGATCGACATCACCCCAGCGCTCGTGGTCGCGGTGAACTCATCGATGTTCGCCCGCGTGCCCGGACCGGCCGACATCGAGGACACCGACGCGACGATCTCGGCATACGACACTCCCCCCGACGAAGCCGCCCCGCGAGTGACCGCAGCCACCATCGGGATCGTCGCCTGACCACCACACGTGATCATGTTGACGTTCATCTTGGCCACGTGCTCCTCACCGTTGACCGGCGGGATCACCGCCGGCCCGACCGCGGCGGGAGTGAGGTCGATCGCGACGATCCCAGCCTCCTCGTACCGCGGCGCGTACTCGCGATGCACGTAGGCCGAGGTGGCCTCGAAGATCAGGTCAGGCAGCACGTCCTGCTTCAACAACCAGTCGACACCCTCGTGGGTCGACTCCAGGCCCTGGGCCGCGGCCAGCCTCAGCCCCTCCGAGGACGGGTCGACACCGATCATCCACCGCGGCTCGATCACGTCCGAACGCAACAGCTTGTACATCAGGTCGGTACCGATATTGCCCGGCCCGACGATGGCGGCGGTCAGCTTGGTCACGTCTACTCCTTGAAGCTCAGTCGAGGCACTACTCGGCAAAGGTGACGGCCAACGGCGTGAAGCCACTGATCGACGCCTCCACCCGGTCACCCGGGGCAGAACGGCACGAACGGGCCCAGGGCCCCGGACAGAATCAGGTGGCCGGCTCGGAGTGGATCACCGAAACGGTACGCCTGCACCGCCAGCCACCGCAGCGCCTCCAGCGGGTCGCCCAGGCAGGCAGCCCCGGTGCCGCTGGAGCGCTCCTCGCCGTTGATGGTCAACGACATGACGACGTCGCGGGGCTCGAGCTCGTCGAGCGCACGGCCTTCGCGGCCCACGACGTAGAGACCGCTGGATGCATTGTCGGCAACCGTGTCGGTGAACTCGATGTCCCAGTCGGCGATCCGCGAGTCGACGATCTCCAGAGCCGGCAGGGCGACATCGACCGCCTCGCGAACGAGGTCGAGGGTGATGTCGTCCTCGGTGGCCGGGTCGATGTCGCGGGCGAGCACGAACGCGACCTCGGCCTCGACGCGGGGCTGCACGAGCGTGCGCATCGAGATGGGCGCCCCGTCGGCGTCCGCGCCGAAGCTCACGTCCATGTCACTGAGCAGGTAGCCGAAGTCGGGCTGGTCGACGCCGAGCTGGCGTTGCACCGCCTCCGAGGTGGCGCCGATCTTGCGGCCCACCACCGTGGCCCCCGCCTGCAGTCGCGCCTGCACGAGGCCCTGCTGGACGGCGTACGCAGCTGCGCAGGTCGTCGGTACCGATCAGGTCGCGCACGGCGGCGCACGGGACCCGGGTCTCCAAGGCCTGCGCCAGGCGCTGCACGGCGTCCGAGATGGCGTCCTGAGAGGTCACGATCCAATACTAGAACCTGTTACAGTTTCGCGCCATGAGCACCCCTGTTGCCGGCTCGCTCCCGGTCGAGGTCGACGTCGTCGTCGTCGGTGCCGGAGGCGCTGGCATGAGCGCTGCCCTGGCCGCCGGCAAGCACGGCCTCGAGACCGTTCTGCTCGAGAAGAGCGCGCTACTTCGGCGGTTCCACGGCGCGCAGCGGCGGCGGCGTCTGGATCCCCGGCAACTACGCCCTCAAGGCGGCCGGCCAGGCCGACAGCCTCGAGGAGTCCAAGCGGTACCTCGACGCGATCGTGGGTGACGAGGTGCCCAAGGTGCGCCGCGACACCTTCATCGACCGCGGTGAGGAAGTGATGGACTTCGTGAAGGCCAACACCCCGTTGCGGTTCGAGTGGGTCAAGGACTACGCCGACTACCACCCCGAGGCACCCGGCGGCCGCCTCAAGGGCCGCAGCTGCGAGCCGATCCCGATGGACGCCCGGTTCCTCGGCGACGAGCTGGACCGGTTGCACCCGCAGTACGCGAAGGCGCCGGCCAACATGATCGTGACGCAGGCTGACTTCCGGAAGATCAACCTCGGCATCCGCACCATCCGCGGTCCGGTCACCATGGTCAAGGTGCTGGTCAAGCGGATCATCAGCCTCGCTCTGCGCCGCCGCATGTACGCGATGGGCAACGCGATCGTGATCGGACTGCGCAAGGGTCTGATGGACGCCGGGGTGCCGGTGCACTACGAGGCCGAGCTCAGTGGCCTGCTGATCGAGGACGGGCGGGTCGCGGGGTCAAGGTGCTGCGTGATGGCACCGAGCACGTCGTCCGAGCCCGACGCGGTGTGATTCTCGGCAGCGGCGGTTTCGAGCGCAACCTCGAGATGCGCGAGAAGTACCAGCCGCAGCCGACCTCGGTCGACTGGACCACGGGCTCGGAGTTCAACACCGGCGGCGGCATCCTCGCCGGCATCGCCGCGGGCGCCGAGACCGGGCCTGCTCGACGACGCGTGGTGGGGTCCGACGATCCCCCTGCCGGGCGGCCCGTGGTTCTGCCTGGCCGAGCGCAACCTGCCCGGCTCGATCATCGTCAACCAGGCCGGTCAGCGCTACATGAACGAGGCGCTGCCCTACGTCGAGGCCGTGCACGCGATGTACGAGGGCGAGGCCACCGGCGTCGGCCACGTGCCGTCCTGGATGGTGATCGACCAGCGCTACCGCAACCGCTACCTTTTCGCCGGCCTCATGCCCCGCCAACCCTTCCCGGGCCGCTGGTACAAGCACGGCACGGTCAAGAAGGCCAGCACCATCGAGGCGCTCGCCGCCGAGATCGACGTGCCGGCAGACGCGTTGACGGCCACGCTCGAACGCTTCAACGGGTTCGCGCGAACCGGCGACGACGAGGACTTCCGTCGGGGCGAGTCGGGCTACGACAAGTACTACTCCGACCCCCGGGTGAAGCCGAACCCGTCGCTGAACGTGATCGACCAGGCGCCGTTCTACGCCGTCAAGATCGTGCCCGGCGACCTGGGCACCAAGGGCGGGCTCGTCACCGACGAGTGGGCTCGCGTGCTGCGCGCCGACGGTTCGGTCATCGACGGTCTCTATGCTGCGGGCAACGTGTCGTCGGCCGTCATGGGCCACACCTACGCCGGCCCCGGTGCCACGATCGGCCCCGCGCTGGTCTTCGGCTACCTCGCCGCCGAGCACATCGCCCGAGGAGCCTGACATGCCGATCGACCCAGCAGCTGCCATCGGTGCCCACGTCGGCACCAAGGAGTTCTCGTGGTCACAGAGTGACGTGCTGCTCTACCACCTGGGCATCGGCGCCGGCTCGCGCGTGGGCGACAACGTCTCCCCCGCCGCTCTCGCCTACACGAGCGACGGAGCGTCGCTGCAGGTGCTGCCGTCGTTCGGCGTGGTCGTGCCGACGTTCCACGAGACCGACCCGCCGCCGCTCGACCTGCCTGGCTGTGACATCAACCTGGCTCAGGTGGTGCACGGCGCGCAGTCGATCTCCCTCAACGGACCGCTGCCGACGTCGGGTTCGGCGACGCTGACCACGACGCTCACCGACGTCTGGGACAAGGGCAAGGCCGCGGTCATCTGGCAGGAGGGTGTGGCCACGTCGCCCACCGGCGAAGAGCTGTGGCGGGTGCGCTCGTCGATCTTCGTCAAGGGCGAAGGCGGTTGGGGTGGAGACCGCGGCGGATCGACCACGGTCGAGCTGCCCGAGCGGGCGCCGGACGCCGAGGTGTCGTACGCCGTCACGCCCCAGCAGGCGCTGCTCTACCGCCTCTGCGGCGACCGCAACCCGCTGCACTCCGATCCTGAGTTCGCCAAGGCCGCGGGCTTCCCCGCGCCGATCCTGCACGGCCTGTGCTCGTACGGGATCGTGCTGCGTGAGCTCACCGACGCCTTGCTCGACGGCGACGCGATGCGGGTGTCCGGCTTCGGCGGCCGCTTCTCCGGCGTCGTGTTCCCGGGCGAGACGATCGGCGTGCGCGGCTGGCGCGAGGACGGCCGCATCGTCGCGTCCGCCGCCATCGTCGGAGGCGAGCGCGACGGGTCGCCCGTGCTGGCCGACTGCGTCGTCGACCTGGCCTGAGGCACAGCCGGAGCTCAGCCCCGGGCGACCCACTGCGTGAAGCTTCGGGGCTCCCCGAGCCAGTCGACCGTGGCGGCCCGCGGGCCGGCCACACGGACCGCGACCCGGACCTCGTCGGGGTTGCCGAGCGCCGCCCGTGAGATCTGCGTGCGCACGTGCTCCTTCGTGTAGTTGACCGTCTGGCGGTAGTCACCGAACTCCACGGGCTGCTCCCAGTTCTTGGTGCCGAACCCCTCGGTCTCGACAAGCTGGTAGTCGGTGCCGACGAAGTAGCCGCCGACCAACGCGAACTCCGGCCCCTTGTCCTCCGGGTCGGTGTCGAGGTAGATGACGCCACCCGAGCCGGACGACGGGTCACGGCGGAGGTTCTCGTGGGTGGTGATGATCTTGACGTTCTCGCGCCCGTGCTTGACCTGCACCGACCGGAGGTCAGAGCCGTGCGACGTGTCGCGAGGGTCCTTGACGCCGATGCCGTCGGCCGAGGCGGGGCCGATGAGGGCGGCCGTGGTGGCCGCGGCCAGGACTGCGCTGGCGGACAGGGTGATGAGTGTGTTTCGCATACCGACCAGACGCAGGTGCTCGGACAAAGGTTGCAATCAGCCGATCGATCAGGCCTGCACGTGGGGTGTGCGGCCCAGGACGTAGAGCCGCTCGGTGGTCTCGCCACGCTCGGCGAACGGGCCGCGGTGGTACCACTCGACGTCCGTCAACCCGGCCTCGCGGAGGCGAGCGACTAGCTCGGCCGGCTCGTGGAAGACGAAGTCGAGATCGATCTCGTGGTCGAACCAGCTGCTGTTGGAACGCACGTGGTGGCCGGCATGCCCGGCAATCAGCAGCCAGCCGCCGGGCCGCAGCGGACGCAGCAGGGACGTCAGCACATCAGGTAGCTCGGAGGGCGCCAGGTGGATGAGTGAGTACCACGCCAGGACGGCGCCCCAGCCCTCGGCGTTCGTGGGCCGCATGAGCCGGCGCAGGTCGCCCACCTCGTAGTGGCCCTCGGGAAAGCGCTGCCGCGCCTGCTCGACCATCTCGGGTGTGAGGTCGATTCCGGTCGCGTCCGCTCCGGCCGCGGTCAGATAGGCCGTGACGTGGCCAGGTCCGCACCCGACCTCCACCACCGGACCCGGGCCGGCGGCGATCCGGTCGAGCAGCCAGCGTTCGAACCGAAGGCCTGCCAGCTCGTCGGTCAGCGCCTCGGCGTACGACGCCGCCACCGTGCCGTAGGACGCGCGGATCTTGGCATCACGGGCCTCGCTGCCGGCGGCGAGCACCGACTCGCGGTCGACGTCGGCCTCCCCTGGAGGTGCGGCGTCTGCCGATGCCTCGACAGGTCCGAGCAGGTGGATCCAGCGGTTGTCCTGCTCGCGGACGCGGCGTGGCAGTTCGCTGACCAGCGGCGGGTCGAGCGCCGCCATCCGCGCCAGGCACTGCTCGACCTCGGCGCGGTCGACGAAGGCATGCAGCCGTTCGGTGCGGCTCTTCAGCGCCCCGGGCGGCTGGGCGCCGCGCAGCAGGAGAACCGTCAGCAGCGCGCGCTCGTCGTCCTGGAGGCCGAGGGTGGCGACCAGCGACTGGACGTACTTCAGGGTGCGCTTGCCGCGGTCCTCCCAGGTGACCCCGGCCAGGCCCTTCTCCTTCAGGCCGCGCAGCGTCTCGTGCACCAGTCGCTCGTCGTAGTCCACGACCGGCTCGCGGCTGCTGGTCTGGTTACAGGCGGTGCGGACCGCGGTCACCGACATCGGGTACGACCCGGGCACGGTGACCTCCTTCTCCAGCAAGGAACCGAGCACCCGTTGCTCTTCCACGGTCAGGACAGGCAAGTCGGTCACGCAACCGACCCTATGCCGCTTCGGCATACTCACCCCATGAGCCTCCTCGCGAGCTGGGCGCCCGCTGAGCACAGCGCCGACGGAAAGACCTTCTGTACCTATCGAAAGGGAACAGGCCCGGGCGTCATCGTCATCCACGAGATCCCTGGGCTCACCCCCGGCGTGATCGGCTTCGGCGAGGAGATCGTCGAAGCCGGGTTCACCGTGGTGATGCCGTCGTTGTTCGGCAAGCCCGAAGCGCCGATGAACGCCCTCACCGTGGCCAGTTCACTTCGCCAGGTCTGCGTCAGCAAGGAGTTCACCAAGCTCGCCACGCGTCAGACCAGCCCGATGGCAGGCTGGTTGCGCAGCCTGGCGCGCGAGCTGCACGCCGAGCTGGGTGGGCCTGGTGTCGGGGCGCTCGGCATGTGCTTCACCGGGGGTTTCGCGCTGGCGATGATGGTCGACGACGCGGTCGCCGCCCCGGTGCTGTGCCAGCCCTCGGTGCCGTTCGTCGTGGGCAAGGCGCGCGCTCGCGACCTGAACCTCTCCCCTGCCGACCTGGATGTCGTGAAGCGTCGGGCGGCAGCTGGCTGCCAAGTGCTCGGGCTGGAGTTCCCCTCCGACCCGATGACCGGCCAGCGGTTCGGCACGCTGGAGCGCGAGCTCGGGGACGCCTTCATCAAGGTCGAGCTCGCGGGCAAGGGTCACTCCACCGTCACCGAGCACCGGCGCCAGGAGGGCGTCGAACGCGTGCTGGCGTTCTTCGAGGAGAAGCTCAGGCGCTGAGGATGACGCCGCTGGTGGGGACGCCGGTGCCGGCCGTGACGAGCACGTGGGACGACGCGGCGGACTCCACCGGATTGACCGAGGTGCCGCGGATCTGGCGGACGCCCTCGGCGATGCCGTTCATGCCGTGGATGTAGGCCTCACCGAGCTGACCGCCGTGCGTGTTCAGCGGCAGCCGACCACCGACCTCGATGGCGCCGTCGGCGATGAAGCCGGGCGCCTCGCCGCGGCCGCAGAAGCCGAGCTCCTCGAGCTGCATCAGCACGTACGGCGTGAAGTGGTCGTAGAGGATCGCCATCGGCATGTCGGCGGGGGTGAGCCCGGACTGCCGCCACAGCTCGCGACCGACGACGCCCATCTCGGGGATGCCGATGTCGTCGCGGTAGTACGACGTCATCACGAACTGGTCGGCGCCACTCCCCTGCGCTGCCGCCGCTGATGACGGCGGGCTTCTGCTGCAGGTCCCTGGCACGCTCGGCAGAGACCACGACGATCGCCACCGCGCCGTCGCTCTCCTGGCAGCAGTCGAGCAGGTGCAGCGGGTCGGCGATCATCCGCGAGGCCTGGTGGTCCTCGATGGTGATCGGCTTGCCGTAGAAGAACGCGTTCGGGTTGGTGGCCGCGTGCCGGCGGTCGGCGACCGCGACGGCGCCGAAGTCGGCCGAGGTGGCGCCGTACTCGTGCATGTAGCGCCGGGCCTGCATCGCGACGGTCGCGGCTGGCGTGCCGAGGCCCATCGGGTAGGACCAGGCGTTGTCGAGGCCGTTGGTGTTCACCTGGGTGGCCGCCGCGACGCGAGAACTGACCGAACCGGCTCTCGGAGCGCTCGTTGAAGCCGCGGTAGGCGACCACGACGTCGGCGACGCCCGTGGCGACCGCCATCGCGGCCTGCTGGATCGTCGCGCAGGCAGCGCCGCCGCCGTAGTTGATCCGGCTGAAGAAGCGCAGCTCCTTGAGGCCGAGCTCGCGGGCGACCGCGATCTCGGAGGAGGTGTCCATCGTGAACGTCGTCAGGCCGTCGATGTCGGAGACCGAGAGGCCGGCGTCCTCGATGGCGTGCCGCACCGCCTCGACCGAGAGCTGCAGCTCGGAGCGACCCGACTCCTTGGAGAACTCGGTGGCGCCGATGCCTGCGATCGCGGCCTGCCCGCTCAGCGTGCCCATCAGAGAGCCACCTTGACGGTGCCGGTCACGTGGCCGCCGAGCGAGACCGCACCGGTGACCGAGATGGTCGCCACGCCGTCCTCGACTCGAGCTGACCTCGCCGGTGAACGTCAACGTGTCGTAGGGATAGGCCGGTGCGCCGAGGCGGATGGCGATTCCCTTCACGTCGGTGTTGGCTCCGGCCCAGTCGGTGACGAACCGCTCGACCAGTCCGGTTGAGGTCAGGATGTTCATGAAGATGTCCTGTGACCCGTGCGACTGGGCGAGGTCACGGTCGTGGTGCACGTCCTGGAAGTCGCGGGTCGCGATCGCGGTGCTGACGATCAGGGTGGGCGTGAGCGGCACGCTCCAGCCGGGATGGTGTCGCCGATGTTCATGCGCGCCTCCAGATGGGGAGCGTGAGCTCGTCGTCGATGCGGTTGAAGTCGACCTGCAGCGCCATGCCGATCTGACGTCACGCTCGATGTCGTCGGCATCGATGTCGACCAGCTCGCCGAGCATGCGCAGGCCCTCCTCGAGGTCGACCAGCGCGATCACGATCGGCAGCTCCTTGCCGGGCACAGGTGGGTGCCGATGGACGACGTAGGAGAACACCGTGCCTCGGCCGGAGGCCACGACGTGGCCACGGTCGAAGGCGCCGCAGTCGGGGCAGGACGGTCCGGGCGGGAACCGCAGCGCACCGCAGGCGTTGCACTTCTGGATGCGCAGCTCGCCGAGGGCGGTGCCGTCCCAGAAGAACTGCGAGTCGCGGTTCATCATCGGGCGGGTCAGGCTCATGCGTCCGCCTCCTTCGCGTCGGGCACGAACTTGAGCACCCGGAACAGCATCGTGGCCACGACCTCGCTCTCCGACGTACCAGGTGTTGCGCGAGGTCACGAAGTAGCCGACGCCCATCGCCGGTCGTCTTGGGCCCGACGACCGAGTCGAGTGCGGTGGTGACGCGCACCTGCTCGCCGACCTGCAGGGTGCGGTGGTAGTCCTGCTCGCAGTTGGTGCCCAGCACCGCGGTGAAGCCGGCTCGGTGAGCACTTCATCATCGCGTGCAGCGGGTCGTCGGCCGGCGGCTTGCCGGCCTGGCCGTACATCGTCCAGACCTGGGCCATCGACGGCGGCGCCTCGCCGCCCTGCCAGCGCGGGTTGGTGTTAGCCCATCGCCTCGACCCAGTTGTTGATCGTCGGCTGGTTGACCGGGTCGCGGCGTCCCGCTCAGCGGCCTCTCCGAGCGCCTTGATGCGCTCGGCCTCGGCCATGATCCGGTCGTGGCGTCTGGTCCGATGCCACTGTCATCGCGGCACCCGCGGCAGGCCGAGGCCGAACATCGCGATCAGCTCGCGCTGCACCTCCTGCACGCCACCGCCGAAGGTGAGCACCAGGTTCCGCTTCGCCTGGTGCGTCGAAGTAGCGCATCAGCCGCCGGTCTCCTCGTCCGCAGGGTCGCCGTAGCGGTGCACGATCGCGACCAGGTCGGCGGCGAGGTGCTGCACCTGGTCGGCGGCGAACACCTTCGACGACGACGCGTCGCCGACCGAGATCTCGCCCGACGGCGGCCGCCCGGGCGACCTCCCAGTTGAGCAGCTCGTTGACGCGGAAGGCCGCGGTCACGCGGCCCGAGCACGTCCTGCACGTCGGCTCGGTCGAGCACGCCGGCCTTCGTGGCCCACTGCGGCGACCCGGTCGCGCAGACCCTCGATGCGGCCGGCCGGGCCGAGCATGACCCGCTCGTGGTTGAGCTGGGTGGTGATCAGCTTCCAGCCCTGGTTCTCCTCGCCGACCAGCATGTCGACCGGCACCCGCACGTCGTTGTAGTACGTCGCGTTCACGTGGTGCGAGCCGTCGGCGGTGATGATCGGCGTCCAGGAGTAGCCGGGGTCGGTGGTGTCGACGATCAGGATCGAGATGCCCTTGTGCTTGGGCGCGTCCGGGTCGGTGCGCACCGCGAGCCAGACGTAGTCGGCCTGGTGGCCGCCCGTGGTCCACATCTTCTGCCCGTTGACGACGTAGTGGTCGCCGTCGCGGCGCGCCGTGGTGCGCAGCGAGGCCAGGTCGGTGCCGGCGTCGGGCTCGGAGTAGCCGATCGCGAAGTGCACGTCGCCCTCGAGGATCCGCTTCAGGAACAGGTCCTTCTGCTGCTCGGTGCCGTAGCGGATCAGCGTCGGACCGACGGTCTGCAGGGTGACCGCCGGCAGGTGGACGTCGGCGCGCTGGGCCTCGTTGGCGAAGATCGTCTGCTCGATCTCGCCGAGCCCGTGGCCGCCGTACTCCTTGGGCCAGCCGACGCCCATCCAGCCGTCCTCGCCCATCTGCCGCCGATCGCGCTGGTACGTCGGCCCGTGCCGGTCGCTGGCCCCATGTCGCCGTGCTGGTCGTGGTCGGCCAGACCCGTGAAGTAGGCGCGGAGCTCGGCCTTGAGCGCCCGCTGGGCCTCGGTGAGCTCGAGGTTCTTGGCGGTCGGGTCCTCGATCGTGCACGTCGGTCGGCCAGACGTGCCGAGCGCGTGGGCGATGTCGGTGACCCAGGAGAAGTAGCGGTGCAGCGGGTAGGTCTCGTCGACGCCCATGCCACCGTGCAGGTGGTGGCAGGTGTGCAGCGCCTTGGGCGCCTCGCTGGCCGACCCAGTACGCCGCCACCGCCAGGTCGTCGGCGGCGTCGAGGCCCTCTCGACGCGCCACGCGGCGTTGGCGGCGGCCAGGTCGAGGGTGCGCGAGGCGATGTAGACGTCGGCGATCTGCATCGCGACGGCCTGGAACTCGGCCAGCGACCGGCCGAACTGGGTCGCGGCCCTTGATGTAGTCGGCGGTGAGGTCGCGGGCCCCGGCGACGAGGCCGGCGGCCGTCAGGGCCAGCCCGGCAACGGCGTGCTCGGTGAGCACGCGGCGGCGCCCGTCGCCGAGCAGCTCGGCCGGGGCGCCGTCGAGGACGACCGTGTGCTGGGTGAGTCGCGCTCGAGGACGCCGGACGCGAGCAGCTGCACGCCCGGGCCATTGGGGTCGACCAGCGCGACGACGTCCTCGTCGCCGTCGGCGCGCGGTGACGAGCAGGCGGGTGGCCTCGCTCGGCGCGGGTGACGCCGATCTTGCGGCCGGTCACCGTGCCGTCGGCGTACGTCGTCGCGGGGGCGTCGGTGATGCCGGCGCCGACCTCGCGCAGGGCCGGCGTCAGCAGACGTCGCCGCGTGGCCACGCCGGGCAGCAGGCGCTGCCTGCTGCTCGTCGGTGCCGCTCGCGGCGAGCGTCAGCGCGCCGCAGCAGAGCGTCTCCCAGACGGGCAGGTGCACGGCCCGGGCGCCGGTCTCGCGCAGCAGCACGCCGACCTCGTCGAGGCCGAGCCCCTCACCGCCGTACGCCTCGGGCACCGCGCAGGCCGGCAGCAGGCCGGCGCCGGCCAGCGCCGTGCCAGCGGCGTCGCGGTTGAGCGCCTCGGTGACGACGGAGCGGACCGCCTCGATCGACTCCTGGTCAGGGGGAGTGAAACCATCGATACTCACGGTCGAAACTGTAACGTGTTCTAGTGATGCCGACGGTCGTGTACCGGACTGCAGGGTCGTCCACGAATGATGTGCTGATGACCGCCCGTGCCAGCCAGGTCTACATGCCGTGGGCGCAGATCCCGCCAGGGCCAGATGGTCGAGCTGCCCGGCCGCGGCGGGGCGACGTACGTCACCGACACCCCGGGCCCGACGCCCGAATCGCCGACGATCGTGCTGCTGCACGCGCTGGGCTGCACCGGCCTGCTGACCTGGTTCCCCGCGATCGAGCCGCTCTCGCGGCGCTACCGGGTCGTGACCCTGGACCTGCGCTGGCACGGGCAGGGCATCCAGAGCGAGGAGTTCTCGCTCTACGACTGCGCCGACGACGTCGCCGCGCTGATCGACGTGCTCGAGCTGGACGACGTCATCGTCGGCGGCTACTCGATGGGCTCGATCGTCGCCCAGCGGGTCTGGCGCCAGCACCCGCGAGAAGGTCCAGGGGCTGGTGCTGTGCGCCACCACCGACCGGTTCCAGCTCAACCTCGCCGAGCGGCGTGTTCTTCACCGGCATGGGCGCCGCGATGTTCGGCGCTCGCGGCATCTCGCGCTCCCGCACCGCGCTCGCGCGCGGCCCGCGCGGCCGCCGAGGCGCTCGACCTGGAGCCCTCCGACATCCACGAATGGGCGCTGCGCGAGTTCCGCTCCACCAGCCCCTGGGCGGTCGGCCAGGCGCTCGCCGCCCTCGGCCGGCACCACTCCCGCCCGTGGCTCGGCAGGATCGACGTCCCGACGGCGGTCGTCGTCGACCACGAAGGACCACGTGATCCCGCCCGTCGCGGCAGTTCGCGCCTGGCCCGCGCGATCCCGCGGCGCCACCATCCACGACGTCGCGGCCGGCCACGCGGCGTGCGTGCTGGAGGCGGAGAAGTTCGTGCCCGTCGTTGCTCGAGGCGATCACCACCGTCAACGCGCGCCGCCGCGACTTCGCGCGCTGACGCCGACCGCTGACCCGTCCTAGGACGTCAGCGACCGCTTGACTCGGGCCTTGGTGATCGGGGTGGCGCCGCCCTCGAGGCGGCGACGGCCTGCTTCAGCCGGTCGAGCTCCTCGGGGAAGTGCCGCACCAGCGCGTCGGCGTCCGGCATCGACTCCCGGCAGGCGATGACGCCGACGTGGACGTGGCCGTTGTTGGACATCACCGTCAGGTTCAGGCCGGCGCCGTGGAAGACCGGGCCGAGCGGGTAGAGCGCCTCGATCTCGGCGCCCATGAAGTAGAGCGGCACCGGCGGGCCGGGCACGTTGGAGATCACCAGGTTGTGCACCACCGGGTGCTTCTCGGCCAGCCGGAGCCCGGCGTAGGCACGCACGGCGAGGCCGAAGGTGCGCGGCGCCGCGAACTCCGCCCAGTCCTGGAGCGAGTCGGCGCTGATCGCGTTGTGGTGCTCCTTGGCGTTCCTGTTGGCCTCTGCCATGTCCGCCAGCCGCTCGAGCGGGTCCTCGACGTCGGTGCCGAGCTTGGCGAACAGTGCCGAGACCTTGTTGGCGCCGCTCGAGCGCTTCGAGCTCTCGCGGACGCTGACCGGCACGGTGGCGAGCAAGGAGGAGTCGGGCAGCTCGCCGCGCTCCTCGAGGTAGGCGCGCAGCGCTCCCCCGGAGACGGCCAGCACGACGTCGTTGACCGTGGTGCCGGTGGCCTTCTTGACGCCCTGATGTCGTCGAGGCTGATGTCGGCCAGACCGATCGCGCGGTGGCCGGTGATGGTGCCGTTGAACGAGGTCCGCGGTGCCGTGAACGGCGCGGCCATCGCGGTGCCTGCGCGGGCCCGGCCGATCGTCTTGGTCGACCGTCTCGGCGGTCGGCGCCAAGCAGCGGACCGCGTGAACGGCCGCGGCCAGCCTGCAGACGACGGCGCGGCCCGAGCAGCTCGCGGGCGCCGCGCGTCGCGGCCGTGCTCGGCGTCGTCGCCGAGCGCGAGCGGCTCCGCGTCGGGCTCGAGCGCGCACAGGTGCGAGATCAGGTTGGAGCCGGAGACGCCGTCGACCGTCGCGTGGTGCATCTTCGAGAAGCACGACGATCTTGCCGTCGTCGTACCCCTCGATGATCCACATCTCCCACAGCGGGCGTGAGCGGTCCAGCGGCAGGCCGGCGAGGTGCGCGGTCGAGCGCGACCAGCTCGTCGTAGCCGCCGGGCTGCGGCAGCGCGAGCCGGTGCACGTGCCGCTCGATGTCGAACTGCTGGTCGCTTGACCCAGATCGGGTGGTCGAGCCCCAGCGGCACCCGGCGCAGCTTGCGGGTGAACGCGGGCACGTCGTTCACCCGGCCGTCGATCTCGGCCTGCATCGCCTCGAAGGAGTACGGCGTCCGGCATCGTGCTCGGGTCGAGCACGATCGACCGCACACGTGCATCAGCTGCGCGGGGTCTCGAGGTACAGGAAGCTGGCGTCGAGGCCGGAGAGTCGGTCCATGGGGTCATCCTAGAGTCGAACTAGAACGTGTTCTAGTTTCTGGAACGGGGTAGTGATCGTGCGAAGTATGGCGCTCGTCTCGATCCTGGTCTCACCTAGAGTTCGCCGCATGGGTTTCCTGCCGTCGCCAGGTCGTCACGGCCGCCCTGACCGCCAACGCGATCCGGCCGCTGCCCGGCTTCCGCGCCGGCATCCCGGCGTTCTTCGCGGGCTGGCTGGCCGGCGAGCTGGCGCCGCACCTGCTGGCGCTCACCGCCGCCGACGCCGCGGCCCACGCGACCGGGCGGCGTCGCGACCCGCGCCGGCCTGCGCTGGCCGGCGCCAGCGCGGCCGGGCTGGCCTTCCTGATCAGGCAGGCCCGCAAGGCCAGGACGCAGGCCGAGGAGAGCCCTCACCGAGGGCCTCGGCGTCGACTACCTCGACGCAGCTCGACGACCAAGCCGACCCCGGCCGAGCTGGCCACCCCGTGGCGCCGCTCGTCAACCCGTTCCGGATGCGCGACGCCGCGGTGCGGGTCGAGCGCAACATCTCCTACAACGACCACGGCAAGCGCGGGCTGCTCGACATCTACCTGCCCGCCGAGCAGCCGCTCGAGAAGGCGCCCGGTGCTGCTGCAGGTGCACGGCGGCGGCTGGACGATCGGCAACAAGGACCAGCAGGGCATCCCGCTGATGCAGCACCTGGCAGCCAAGGGCTGGGTCTGCGTCGCGCATCAACTACCGGCTCTCGCCGCGCGACCCGTTCCCCGCGCACATCATCGACGTCAAGCAGGCGATCGCCTGGATCCGCGAGAACATCGCGGAGTACGGCGGCGACCCCGACTACATCGCCATCACCGGCGGCTCGGCCGGCGGCCACCTGTGCGCCCTCGCCGCGGTCACGCCCAACGACCGCGCGTGGCAGCCGGGCTTCGAGGACGCCGACACCTCGGTGCAGGCTGCGTGCCGCACTACGGCGTCTACGACTTCGCCGGCGCGACCGGGCTCGAAGAGCGCGAACTGCTGCGCGACAGGTTCCTCGCCCCGCGCGTGCTCAAGCAGACGCTGGTCGGAGAACCCCGAGGCGTTCGAGGCGGCCTCACCGCTGCTGCGGGTCGACTCCGGACGCGCCGGACTTCTTCGTGCTGCACGGGCGCACGACACCCTGGTCGACGTCAGCCAGGCCCGGCGTTCGTCGCAGGAGCTCAAGCAAGGTCTCGAAGCGCACCGTCGTGTACGCCGAGCTGCCGGGCACCCAGCACGCGTTCGACGTCTTCCCCTCGATCCGGTCCGCGCACATCGTGCGCGCGATCGACCGCTACCTGCACTGGCACTGGAACACGTGGCGCGCCGGGCTCGACCACGCCGAGGAGATCGTCGAGGCAGGCGGCACCGCCGAGAACTAGGTCGCTCAGCCGCGGGGTAGCCCGAGGATCCGCTCCCCCGCGACGTTGCGCAGGATCTGCGTCGTGCCGCCGGCGATCGAGAGGCACCGGGTGTTGAGCATCTCCCACGTGGCGGCCAACACCTCGTCGCTCGGGGCCAGGACGTCGTCCTCGTAGAGCTGGACGACGAGCTCCGACGCCGTCCTGCCGGTTGCGGACGCCGAGCAGCTTGGCGACCGACGACTCCGCACCCGGTCCCTGGCCTGCGAGCGAGCGGAGCACCGTGCGCACGCCGAGCAGCGAGCAGACCGTCGACAGAGCGACCGAGCGACCGATGCGAGCCTCTGACCTGGTGCGAGCTCGCGCTCGCCGGCCAGGGCGACGGCCCGCTCGGTGCTCTTGTCGAGCCGGCTGGTCGCCATGGCGACCCGCTCGTTGGCCAGCGTGGTGCGGGCCAGCCGCCAGCCGTCGCCGGGCTCGGCCACCAGGCACTCGTCGGGCACGAAGACGCCGTCGAGGAAGACCTCGTTGAACAGCGCCTCGCCGGTGATCTCGCGCAGAGGCCGGACATCCAGGCCGGGCGAGTTCTTCATGTCGACCAGGAAGTAGCTGATGCCCTTGTGCTGAGGCGCGTCGGCGTCGGTGCGCGCGAGGCAGATGCCCCAGTCGGCGCGCTCGGCGACCGACGTCCACACCTTCTGACCGGTCAGCTTCCACCCACCGTCGACCTTCTCGGCCTTGGTGCGCAACGACGCCAGGTCAGATCCGGAGCCGGGCTCGGAGAAGAGCTGGCACCAGACCAGCTCGCCCAGCAGCGAGGGACGCACGAACCGTTCGCGCTGCTCGTCGCTGCCGTGCTCGAGGATCGTCGGCAGCGCCCAGCCTGCGATGACGATGTCGGGACGCTCGACCCCGGCTCGCGCGAGCTCCTGGTCGATCACGATCTGGGTGACCGCGTCGGCAGCGATGCCGGCCGGGGCCGGCCAGTGCGGGGTCAGGTAGCCGGACTCGACCAGGGCGACCCGTCGGTCGTCGGCCCCGGCGATCTGCTCGACCTGCGCGCGCACGTCGGACCGCACGACCTCGTCGCGGCCCTCGAGATCGACCTGCACCGAGCGGCGCACGCCCCCGACCGCGGTCGCGACCAGACGCTCTGCGGCGGCGTCCGAGGATCCGGCCCAGGCGCGCAAGGACAGAGCCCGGCGGAGGTAGAGGTGTGCGTCGTGCTCGAAGGTGAAGCCGATTCCGCCGAGCACCTGGATGCACGACTTCGCCACTTCGACTGCTCCGTCGAACGCCGTCACCAGCGCGACGTCGGCAGCGAACGACCACTGCTCGTCATCGGGACCGAACGCCACCGAGGCGACGTCCCACGCACTGGCGGTGACGGCCTCGGCCGTCTCCAGCATCTCCGCGCACAGGTGCTTGATGGCCTGGAAGCCGCCGATCGGGCGGCCGAACTGCTCGCGAACCTTTGCGTAGTCGACCGCGGTGGCCAGGCACCAGCGGGCGATGCCGGCCGCCTCCGCCGCGGCGAAGGTGACCAGGGTGCGGCGAACCAGCTCGGCAGTCAGGTCGGGCACCGCGACGCCAGGAGCCGAGACGGCGAGAGTGGCCGAGGCACTGCGGCGGGACAGGTCGAGGTTGGTGGTCGGCTCGAGGGAGAGCGCGGACGCCGGGACGACCGACCAGGCACCGGCTGCGTCGGGCAGCAGCACGTGGGTGGCGCCAGGCAGGTCGGCCACGACGCGCAACGAGGCATCCAGGGCGAGCGCCACGCGGGCGCCTTCCCCGATCTCCGCAGCGATCTGGGAGGCGACGTCGGACTCGCCGAGCAGCGCCACGGCCACGGCGGTGGTGAGCAGCGGACCCGGAACGAGCTCGCGCGCACAGGCCTCGAGGGCGACAGCCTGGTCGAGCACCGATCCCCCGCCGCCACCAGCTGCCTCAGGCAGGGCGATGGTCGCCACTCCCATCTCGCCCACGGCCTTCCAGGTCTCGTCAAAGGACGCGACCTGGTCGTCCTCGGCCGAGCGAGCCGCCTCGATGCCACCGAGCGCTGCCGCCCACTTGCGCAGGCTGGCAGCCAGCTCGACGTGCTCGTCGGAGATGCCGATCGACATGAGAGTCACTCCTGGTGCGCGGAAAACTAGAACGTGTTCCAGAATCGTAGCGGCTCGAGGCGGCCCCGAGCCGTTAGATTCGGGCACGAGATGCCTCCCCGCTCCCCGCTGCCCCAGCGCCACGGCCTTGACGCTGCCTGGATCCGCACGCCCGACCGAGACCAGCCGCGCCCAGGCGCGTGGAGCACGATGGGCGCCTGGCTGCGCGACCGGCTTCCAGAACGTGTCGACGTGGCCTCCATGCTGGCCGAGGAACGGTTCGTCTATGCCGATGCGCGCCCCGTCGCCGAGCATGACGCCTACGCCCCGCACACGTTCGTCTGGTTCCACCGCGACCTCCGAGACGAGGCTCCGGTGCCCGGGGAGATCCGGGTTGTGCATCGCGACGAGCGAATCGTGGTGGTCGACAAGCCGCCCTTCCTCTCCACGATCCCCCGCGGCAAGCACGTGCAGCAGAGCGTGGTGGTGCGGTTGCGCACCGAGCTGGGCCTCCCCGAGCTGGCCCCGATCCACCGCCTCGACCGGGTGACGTCCGGGCTGCTGATGCTCTCCACCGAACGGCGCTGGCGCGGCGCCTACCAGTCCCTGTTCGAGCATCGTGCTGTGACCAAGACCTACCGAGCGCTAGCCCCCTATCGCGACGACCTCGCACTGCCGTTGACCGTGCACAACCACCTGCGCAAGACCCGCGGACAGCTTCAGGCCGAAGTGGTGCCGGACGCTCCCGCGAACGCCGAGACCCTCGTCGAGCTCGAGTCGCGCCAGGGCGAGCACGCGATCTACCGACTTTCGCCCCGCACCGGAAAGACCCACCAGATCCGGGTGCACCTGCACGGGCTGGGGATCCCCATCATCGACGATCCGATCTATCCCGTCGTCCACGAGGTGTCGCTCGACGACTTCTCCCGGCCACTGCAGCTGCTTGCGAGCGAGCTGAGATTCACCGACCCCATCAACGGAAGCGCTCGTGTCTTCACCAGCGAGCGCCGAATGCCCCTGACCCCGGAGTTGTAGATGCACATCGCCCGCACGCCTGACGAGCACTTCGCTGACCTGCCCGACTACCCCTTCGAGCCGCACTACGTAATGGTCGAGACGGACGGCGTCGAGCCCGTGCGGATGCATTACCTCGACGAGGGCCCAGGAGACGGTCCGGTCGCGCTGCTGCTGCACGGCCAACCCACCTGGTCCTACCTCTACCGACATGTCGTCCCGGTTCTCGTCGACCGCGGAGTCCGCGTGATCGCGCCCGACCTGATCGGGTTCGGCCGGTCCGACAAGCCGGTCGAGCGCACCGACTACACGTTCGCCCGGCACATCGACTGGACGCGCAGCCTGGTCACCGGCCTCGACCTCCGTGACATCACGTTGGTCGCCCAGGACTGGGGTGGTCCGATCGGTTTCAGCGTGCTGGCCGCCGAGCCCGACCGGTTCGCGTCCGTGGTGGCGACCAACACGATCCTGCACACGGCGGACCCGGCACTGGCCGGTCGGCTCACCTGGGCGGTGCACGGCGAGGGCGACTCCCGCGTGGTCATCGAGGAGGGGCTCCTGGACTACCTGCTCTACACGCAGCGGGCACCGGAGCTGCGACCCAGCGACTTCGTCGGCGCCGCCACCGTCACGACGCCGGACGCCGCGGTGCTGGCGGCGTACGACGCACCGTTCCCCGACGCGTCGCACACCGCGGGCCTGCGCCAGATGATCGCGCTGCTGCCGCTGACCCGAAACGATGTCGGCGCGCGCATCGGACGCCGCACCATGCGCGCGCTGGAGTCGTTCGAGCGACCGTTCGTCACCTGCTACTCCGACGGCGACCCGGCCACCCGTGGCTGGGAGACGGTGTTCCAGGAGCGGGTGCCCGGAGCGCGTGGGCGCAGCCACCCGACCATCGTCGGCGCCGGACACTTCGTGCAGGAGGACGCCGGCGCCGAGCTCGGCCGCATCGTCGCCGACGTCATCGCCGGCGGCTGACTCAAGCCGGTCGGCAGCCAGGTAGCGTGCGCGCGTGCCCGAGCCGACCCCCGCCCTGACCACCGGAATGCCCCCAGACCTGCTGAGCCACGCGCTGGCCGCGAAGGGCTTTATGCCCGAGGACGAGGGCGAGCTGCTGCATCGGGTCGCTCGCGAGCGGCTGGCCCACGGCCCGGCACTCGAGGTCGGCACCTACTGCGGCAAGTCCGCCATCTACCTCGGAGCTGCGGCCCGCGAGGTCGGCGGTGACCAGGCGGTCGTGTTCACCGTCGACCACCATCGCGGGTCGGAGGAGAACCAGGCCGGGTGGGAGCACCACGACGCGAGCCTGGTCGATGCGGAGTTCGGGCTCATGGACACCCTGCCGGTCTTCCGCAGGACGATCGCGCGCGCCGGGCTCAAGGACCACGTCGTCGCCGTGATCGGTCGGAGCACGATGGTGAGCAAGCACTGGACCATCCCTCTGAGCCTGCTCTTCATCGACGGGGGTCACGCCGAGGTGCACGCTCAGAACGACTACTCAGGGTGGGCCCACTGGCTGATGCCGGGCGGACACCTGGTCATCCACGACGTCTTCGAACGCCCCGAGGACGGCGGGCAGGCGCCGTACCACGTCTACCTGCGCGCGATCGAGAGCGGCAGCTTCACCGACGTCGAGACGGTCGGCTCGATGCGGGTGCTGCAGAGGTCAGCGGGCTCCGCGGGCGATCCAGTCGGCTGACTCGCAGCCGCACTCGAGCGCGAGCTCGGCGAAGTGCGGCGCCAACGAGGTGCCCCGCATGATGCCCGAGCCAGGTGAGCTGTGGCCGAAGGTCTCTCCCAGGGCGTCGACTGCCAGGATCACCGCCGCCGCGGTGTAGGTCGTGTGCTCCACGGGCCAGTGGACGTTCTTCGGCTCGCCCTCGTAGACCCAGCCGGTCCAGTAGGCGCCGGCGTCACCCCGCAGGTGTTGCATGTCGGCCAGCAGCGCCAGCGCGCGGTCGTGGTCGCCGGCGGCGTCCAGGGCCATTGCGAGCTCGCAGGTCTCGGCGCCGGTGACCCAGGGGTTGGTGTCGACACAGTGGATTCCGAGACCCGGCACGACGAAGTCGTTCCACCGCGTTGCGAGCAGATCGAGCGCGTCCTTGCCGCGGACCGCGCCGCCGAGCACCGGGTAGTACCAGTCCATCGAGTAGGTGGACTTGTCGATGAACAGGTCGCGGTGTTCCCGGATGGCGTGCCCGAGCCGGCCGCCGGCCAGCTCCCACTCCGGCTGAGGGTCACCGAGCAGGTCGGCGAGTGCCACACCGGCGCGCAGCGAGTGGTAGATGCTCGAGCTGCCGGTGAGCAGGCAGAAGTCGTCGACCGGCGTCCACTGGATGCCGCCGAAGGGCTGCTGCAGCGAGACCACCCAATCGAGGCCGGCGCGCACGGAGGGCCAGAAGCGGTGCACGAACTCGATGTCGTGGCGCATCAGCCAGTGGTGCCACACGCCCACCGCGAGATAGGCCGACATGTTGGTCTCGCCACGGTCGTCGTCGACCTCGCCGTCCACGATCTTCATCGGCCACGAGCCGTCGGCCCGCTGCATCGTCGGGACCCACGCGTAGGCCTTCTCGGCCGCCTCGACCTGACCGCCCACGAGCAGGGCCATCGCTGCCTCGACGTGGTTCCAGATGTCGACGTGCTCGCCCGGCGTCCACGGCACGGCGCCGCACGGCTCCTGCATGGCCGCGATCGAGGCAGCGGTGTCGGCGACCTGACCGGCCGTCATGACGCCGCGCACGTGCGGGAGCGGCTCAGTCATCGGTCTCCGGAGCACCGGCGAGCGGCTTGGTGAAGTAGAGGACCATGCTCTTGCCGATCATCGGGTCGAGCACCTTGGCGGCGAGCTGGAGCGCCTTGGGCTGCTTCATGATCTCCCAGACCAGCAGCTTGTGATAGGCGCGGGCCAGGGGGTGGTTGTCGTTGTCGACACCCACCGCGCACTTGATCCACCAGTACGGAGCGTGCAGCCCGTGGGCGTAGTCCTTGCCGACGAACTCCATGCCGGACTTGCTCACCTTGTCGATGAGCTCGGCGTCGGTGTAGATCCGGATGTGGCCGTAGGGCTTGTTGTGGTACTCCTCGGAGAGCTTCCAGTTGACGACCTCGGGGAACCAGCGGGGCACCGAGACGGCCAAGGTGCCGCCGGGACGCAGCACGCGGACCAGCTCGTCGATCGCCTGGATGTCGGCGGGGATGTGCTCGAGCACCTCGGCAGCAACGACCCGGTCGAACTCGTCGTTGGCGAAGGGAAGCGCGAGGGCGTCGCCCTGCTTGATGTCGGCCTCGGCGCCGGCAGGGACCTCGCCGGCCTCCTTCATCGCACCGAAGAGCTCGCAGGACGCCGGACAGCTCGTCGGCGTCCATGTCAAAGGCGACGACATCGGCGCCGCGGCGGTACATCTCGAACGCGTGGCGCCCACCCCCGCAGCCCATGTCGAGCACCCGGTCGCCCGCGCGCAGGCCAAGTCGGTCGAAGTCGACGGTCAACATCAGATGGTTCCCTTCTCTTGGGGCTCGGCGCCGGTCGACTCCGCGACCGGCAGCCCCTTCTCGCGCCGGTAGTCGGCGATCGTCTCCTCGTAGGCGGCGGCCACCTTGATGGCCACAGCGCGCCAGCTGAACATCTCCTCGACGCGCTGGCGACCCGCCCGGCCCATGCGCTCGCGGCGCTCGGGGTCGTCGAGCATCGCCTCGAGCGCGTGCTTGAACTCGCCCACGTCGCCGGCGGTCACCATGTCGGCGCAGACACCGTCCTCGCCGACGACTTCGGGGATCGCGCCGGCCTTCGACACCACGAGCGGCGTGGCGCACGCCATCAGCTCGGCCGTGGGCAGCGAGAAGCCCTCGTAGAGAGAGGGAACGCACGCGACCTCGGCCGAGCCCATGAGGCTGACCAGCTCGGCGTCGGTGAGTCCGTGGGCGAACCGTACGCAGTGACCGATCGAAAGCTTGTCGATCAGCTTCTCGGTGCGGCCACCCGACTGCGGCTTGGTGACCAAGATGAGCTCGACGTCCCGCTCGGTGCGCAGTTTGGCGAAGGCCTCCAGCAGCGTCGCGATGCCCTTCATCGGGGCGTCGGCGCTGGCCATCGCCATGATCCGGCCCGGCACGCGCGGCGTGGTCGGCGGCACGAAGATGTCGTCGACGCCGAGCAGGATCACCTGCATCTTGGCGGGGTCGACGCCGAAGTCCTTGGCGATGTCGCGCTTGGAGGTCTCCGACGGCGTCATGACCTTACGGGCCTGGCGAGCAACCTTGCCCTGCATCCGCAGGAAGCCGTACCAGCGGCGCAGCGTGAGCTTGCGCCACGGGTTGCGCGTCTGGCCGAGGTCGATGCGCCGATCAAAGGTGATCGGGTGGTGCAGCGTGGTGATCAGCGGCAGGCCATAGCCCTCGATGTCGAGCATGCCGTAGCCGAGCACCTGGTTGTCATGGGCGATGTCGAAGTCGGCGGCCCGCTCGGAGAGGATCCGCGAGATACGGCTGCTGAACGTCTTCGGCTCGGGGAACCCGGCCGTGCACATCGTCGCGAACTCCTCGACGTCGATCCGGTCGCGGAACTCGCGCAGCTTCGGCACCCGGAAGGGGTCTGGCTCGCGGTAGAGGTCGAGGCTGGGCACCTTGGTCAGCGCCACGCCCGGGTCGAGCTCGGGGTAGGGCTGCCCGGAGAACACCTCAACACTGTGGCCCAAGGCCGTCAGCTCGCGGCTCAGGTGCCGCAGGTAGATGCCCTGACCGCCGCAGTGCGGCTTGGAGCGGTACGACAACATCGCGATACGCATGCGCGCGACCTCTTCCATACTCGATGTGCTGTACAGACACGAGGCCGCACAAACTGGAACGTGTTCCTATTATGGGGCACTGGTTGCTAGCCTAGCGAGGCGGTTCGGCAGTCCGGCCCGTGCACACCACAGAACGATCGCGGTCCCCGGCGCATTCCACTGACGCAGCGTGCTGGTGATCCAGAGACCATGGGGGTCCCGATGAGCACCGCCATCAATTCCCTGGCCGCCGAGGATCTCGGCTCCGCGGCCCAGCGTGACCGGCGCAAGCGGATCCTGGACGCGACCTACGACCTGGCCTCGCAGGGCGGCTTCGACGCCGTCCAGATGCGCGCCGTCGCAGACCGTGCCGAGGTGGCCCTGGGCACGCTCTACCGGTACTTCCCCTCCAAGATCCACCTGCTGGTCTCGGCACTCGCGCGCGAGTTCGAGCGCAACGACTCCGGCATCCGCTTGATGGCGCTCCCCGGCGACACCGCCGCTGAGCGCGTTATCTACATCATGAAGCGGACCACGCGCGGCATGCAGGGCGATCCGCGCCTCACCGAGGCCCTGACCCGCGCCTTCATGTTCGCCGACGCGTCGGTGGCCGCCGAGATCCACACGGTGGGCATGCACCTGACCTCGATGCTCACCCAGGCGATGCGACCGGGCGTCGACGAGGAGCCGACGGAGTCCGACATCGCCATCGCGCGCGTCATCGGCGACGTGTGGCTCTCGGCCCTGATGGCCTGGGTCACCGGTCGCTCGACCGCCGCCGAGACCGCCGCCCACGTCGAGACGGCTGTCGGCCTGCTGCTCGGCGGCGAGTGAGCCGACGCAGTCCTAGACGCGGGCCTAGGAGACGGAACCAGCCGTCGAGCCGCCCAGCTCGATCGGGTCCAGCCCGAGCTTGCGGTGGTCCCACGACCTGACGCGCGCCGGGTCGAGACGGACGACGACGCGGTTGTGGGCCATCAGCTCGACGAACGGCTTGAGCTCGTCGGTGTAGGGGGCGTTGTAGCGCTCGAAGATCTTCACGCAGACGTCCCACACCACGTCGGGGTCGTCGATGATCGTGCCGGTGCCCTCGATCGCGACGCCACGCAGCTGGTCGTAGGTGTGGCCGGCCTCGACGAGGAAGCTCATCGTGGAGTCGCGGCGCAGGTTGACGACCTTCTGCGACTTCGCCTTGGTCTCGATCCACATGTGGCCGTCGTGCCAGGCGTACCACATGGCGACCAGGTTGACCTGGCCCTGCGGGCCGAGGGTGGCGACCGTGGAGGAGCGCTGCTCGGTGAGGAACGCGTCTACCTCGGCCTCGGACATGACGATCTGACCGCGTTGCTTCGCCACGGTCAGCCGCCGAACGCGTGGGTGGAGGTGACTCCCCCGTCGATCGCGATCTCGGCGCCGTTGATGTACGACGACTCGTCACTGCCGAGGAACACGTAGAGCGGGGCTATGTCTTCGGGGTAGCCGACGCGACGAAGCGGGATCTTCGAGGCGCCATACTCCATCGCCGCGTCACCGCCGTGGATCCGCGTCATCGGGGTGTCGATCATGCCGGGGTGCACCGAGTTGACCCTGATGCCCTTCGGACCGAGCTCCATCGCAGCGCACTTGGTCATGCCGCGGATGGCCCACTTCGTGGCGGCGTAAGCCGTGCAGCTGGCCATCCCGGCGAGGCCCTCGACGGAGGAGGCGTTGATGATCGAGCCCCCGCCGTTCTTGCGCATCGTGCGGGTGACTGCCTGCATGCCCAGAAAGGTGCCGAGCTGGTTGACCTTCCACAGCAGCTCGACCTCGTCGCGGCCCATCCGCTCGATGTCGCCGAAGCGGAGGATGCCGGCATTGTTGGCCAGCACGTTGACCGGGCCGAAGCGGGTGTTGGCGTCCTCGACCACCGCGGCCCACGACACCTCGTCGCTGACGTCGTGGTGGGCGAAGTGGGTGTCGCCGCCGAGCTCGTCGGCGAGGGCCTGGCCCTCCTCCTGGGCGACGTCGGCGATGACGACCTTGGCGCCCTCGGCGACGTAGTCGCGCACGATCGCGGCCCCCTGACCCATGGCGCCCCCGGTGACGATGGCGACCTTTCCGTTCAGCCTGCCTGTGTGCGTCATGCTTCCAGCTTCATGATCGAGTCGGCGGCGAAGCCGACGGAGGGGTCCCGGTCGGCGAAGAAGCCGCCAAGCTGCTTGTCGAGGTCGTCGGCGGTCCAGAGGGAGCCCGACTTGTCGAAGCGCTCCTCGACCACGGGCGCGGCCACGAGCGCGACCATGCCGCCGTAGACCACGAAGACCTGTCCGGTGATCGCGTCGGCCGCCGGCGAGGCGAGGTAGGCGACCAGGGGTGCCACGTGCTCAGGCGAGTAGGGGTCGATGTCGAGGCCGGACTGGTCCTCGCCGAAGACCTGCGCGGTCATCGCGGTCCGCGCCCGCGGGCAGATCGCGTTGGCGCGGACGCCGATCTTGCCGAGCCCACGCGCCGTCGACAGGGTGAGCGCGGTGATGCCCGCTTTCGCGGCCGCGTAGTTGGCCTGGCCGGGCGACCCACCGAGGAATGCCTCGGAGGCGGTGTTGATGACGTGACCGTAGATCGGTCCCTCGAGATCCTTGGACTTCTGCCGCCAGTACGACGCCGCGTTGCGCGAGAGCAAGAAGTGCCCGCGCAGGTGCACCTTGATGACCGCGTCGAACTCCTCGTCGCTCATGTTGAAGAGCATTCGGTCGCGGGTCATGCCGGCGTTGTTCACGACGATGTCGAGCGACCCGAACCCGTCGACCGCGGCGGCCACCATCGCGTCGGCCGTCGAGCGCTCCGAGACGTCGCCAGCCACGACCGCGGCCTCACCGCCGCGCGACCGGATCTCCTCGGCGGCCTCGTCGGCTGCGCCCGGCAGGTCGTTGAGGACGACGCGCGCCCCGGCGTCGGCGAGAGCCAACGCCTCGGCGCGACCGAGCCCGGCACCGGCGCCGGTGACGACGGCGACCAGGCCGTCGAGGTTCGTGCTGCCCAGATCTGGCATGTGGTTCTCAGTCCTCCAGCTTGATGGCGGCGCGCGGGCAAGCGGCCACCGCGCGCTTCACGTCGGCGATGTTCTCGTCGGTCGTCTCCTCGGTCTTCATGACGAGGTAGTCGTCGTCATCGAGCTCGAAGACCTCCGGTGCCATCGCCTCGCACAGCGCGTTGGACTCGCAGAGGTCGAAGTCGACCTTGATCTTCATGGGGATCCCCCTTCGTGGGACGGTGCTTTCGGGCGCTGTCAGGAACTTTCGGAGCTGTGGCCGGGGAACACCTTGGCGGTCGGGTCGATCGCCACGGTCGCGTTGTTGACCGCGGTCGCGGCCTCGCCGAAGCCCACGGCGATGAGTCGGACCTTGCCGGGGTACTCGGTGATGTCGCCGGCGGAGAACACACGCGGCAGGTTGGTCTGCATCGCCGGGTTGACCACGATGTGCCGCTTCTCGACCTCGAGGCCCCACTGCTGGAGCGGGCCGAGGTCGGCGATGAACCCGAGTGCGGCGACGACGGCCTGGCACTCGTGCCTGGTGGTCTGGCCACCGACGGTGATGTCGACCGACGACACGGTGCCGTTGCCGTTGATCGCGCTCACCTCGGCCTTGGTGATGATCTCGACCGAGGAGTCGCGCACCTGCTGGACCGTGCGCTCGTGGGCGCGGAACGCGTCGCGGCGGTGCACGAGCTTCACCGACCTGGCCACGGGCTCGAGGTGGACCGCCCAGTCGAAGGCGCTGTCGCCGCCGCCGACGATGACGACGTCCTTGCCCGCATACGGCTGGAACGAGGGCACGAAGAACTCGAGGCCGCGGCCGAGCCACTCACCGCCGGCCGGGAGCGGTCGAGGGCTGAACTTGCCGATGCCGGCGGTGATCAGCACCGCTCCGGCGTGCACCTGCGTGCCGTCGTCGAGGCCGACGACCACTCCGGCGTCGCTGCTGGTCAGGGTGAGTGCGGTGCGGTCGAGGAGGTAGGTCGGACTCGCGGTGTTGGCCTGCGCAACCAGGCCCTCGACCAGCTCGCGCCCCTTCACCGAGGGGAACCCGGCGACGTCCAGGATCTGCTTCTCGGGGTACATCGCGGTGATCTGGCCGCCGAGCTCGGGAAGCGAGTCGACCACGGCCACCCGGTGCCCGCGGAAGCCGGCGTAGTAGGCGGCGAACAGGCCGGTAGGCCCGGCGCCGATGATGAGCAGGTCGGTCTCGACTGAAGGAGTGGTCACGGGCAGTGATCTTTCCCTTCGGCGCGCGAGAGTCAACGGACCGGACGGGCGTGGCGCCAGACCGACTCCGCAACAATACTGAAACGTGTTCTAGTTTCCTAGGGCCGTCCACCGCCCAGTGGGCCAGGCTTCAACGAGTTTGGAGGTCGGACGCCAGCCAGGCGTCACCGACGCGCTGCATCGTGACGAGAGCCCGCAAGGGCGAGTACGAGGTCTGGGCTCCGGCCTTCGTGACCCGCTGGTCGAAGAAGACCAGCACCGTGGCCTGCTGTGCGGTGGCCTGCACGATCCCCTGGTCGACCACGGCGACCTCGACCACGAGCTTGCCCCCGGTGACGTCGTCGGTGATCTGCTGAGCCGTGTCCCGATACATCTCGGCGAATGTGTCGGTCATCAGAGCCGTGGCAGCGTCGACGTCGTCGGCGTAGCTCTCAAAGGAGTAGGAGCCGGCGCGGGTGACGGCCTCGGCGGCGGCGTCCACGGCGGGCTGGTAACCGAGTCGGTCGACCACCACGGGGCGGGCTGCGCTCGGCGTCGCCTGGTCGTCGTCCAGGAGGTAGAACGCCTCGGCGGCGAGCGCGAGGAGCAGCGCCGCCACAAGGGCGGCGAGCGCCGCCGGCCCACGTCGCGACGTGGGAACGTCCTTCACGGGAGGCTCGTCGACCGGAGGCTGTGCGACGGGCGTGCTGGGCACCGGCCGATGCCCGGCGACGACTCGGCTGCGCCGTGGGCCGGAGGTAGGTCCCGGACGGGTAGGGCGTCGCCGCGGGCTCGGCGAACTCGGAGGAACGGTCTCGGTCATCGATGCCTCACGCGAAGATCACGTCGTTCACGAGCCAGCGGTCGCCCTCGCGGACGAGTCCGAGGCGGATCCGGAAGGTCTCGGCGATGGCTTGCGCCTCGGACGGGTCCTGGGCGTCGTCGGCGAGGCTGCGCACCGTGCCGGAGGTGTAGACCAGCACCACCGCGCTGTCGGGATCGATGCTGGACACCGCAGAAGCGACGATCTCCTGCTCGCGCACCGCCTTGCTGCGGGTCGTGACCTCACGCAGCGGAGCGATGGCCTGGTCGTACTGCTCGAGGAAGGCACCGGTAGCTGTTGCCTTCACGGCGTCGGCCGAGGCGTCGGGATCACGGTAGTCAAGGTTGACGAAGGCGGTCGTGAAGCGCGCTGCGGCGGCCACGACGGCGCCGTAGCGCTCCTGCGCCTCGGTCGCGTCGGAGCGGTCCTGGTGACTGCGCACGACGAACACTCCCCCGACCACGACGGCGCAGGCCAGCAGGAGCACGCCGACGTACGTCGCCTGGGCGCGAAGTCGGCTCATCGAGAGTTCACCGGGCCGATCAGCAGCCACTTCCACGAGGCGTCGCCGAGCAACCGCAGGTCGGGTGGCACGCGAAAGCTCACCGGCGCCCCGGCGTCGTCCAGCATCGGCGCCACCTCGCCGGAATCCAGGTCATAGCTGCCGACGTAGCTGCGAGCTGGCGAGGGATTCGTCCTCGAGCCGGGCACATTGGGCGTGCCGCGCATGACGAACGGCGACCCCGCCGTGCAGCGGGCAGGGAAGATCGGAGCGTCGGAGAGCTCGTTGCCGCGGCGCCAGTCCTGCGGTGGCTTGTAGCCCTGCGTGCACGGCGGGACGCTGTAGTCGAACTGCAGATTGACATGCCCGTATCCGTCGGGGGGTGATCCGGTGAAGCCACCGGCAATCACCCGCGGGAAGGTGACCAGGAGCTGCTCGAGGCCGGCCAGGTGCACCCCGCCACCGAGCACGCCCATCAGGCTGCTGGTGTCGCCGAGCAGCTGCCGCAGCGAGGGCTCGATGTCCTCCAGGAGCGCGGTGACCTCTCGTGCGGTCGGCGGGGTGCCCTCGAGCGTCTCGCGCAGGTCGCCGTCAGCGGTGCGCAGCGACGCGGTGAGGGCGGCCAGGTCGTCGGCGAAGGAGGAGATGTTCTGCCCCTGCTCACGCTGGGTGTTGAGCACAGTGAGCGCCGAGTCGAGGAGCGAGATGGTCTCGTCGGTGTGGGCAGACGCCTCGTCGACGAAACGGCCTCCCGAATCGATCAGCTGCTGCAGCGGCAACCCCGTGCCCTCGAAGGCGTCACCCAGCTCGCGCACCAGCGTCTGGAGCTTCGACTTGTCGACCGACCCGACGAAGTCGTCGAGGGACACGAGCAGGGCGCCCTCGTCGACGGGCAGAGCGCGATCGGTGCCGGCGAACACAGATCCCTCGGACGCGTACGGCGGGTCTTCGTCGGGCGGGAGGAAGTCGAGGTACTGCTCGCCGACAGCCGACAGGTTGTGCACCTGCATGGAGGAGTCAAGCGGCAGCTCGGTGCCCTCCTCGAGCGAGAGCCGCAGCGTGACGCCGTCGCGGGTGGCCCGCATCTGCGAGACCTCGCCGATGCCGACACCGCGGTAGGTCACCTCGCTGCCGACGTAGAGCCCGCCCGAGGTCGGCAGCTGCGCCTCGACGGCGAAACCACGCCCGAGCACCTTGTCGACGAGCCCGAGGTAGGTCGCGGCCACGTAGACGATGCCAACCGCCGACAGGACGACGAAGGCGAGGATGCGCGCCCGGGTTGCGCCGTTCACGGCAACCCCCCGAGCAGCGGGTCGAGCGGTCCGGTCGAACCCGGGGAGGCGCCACCGAGGAGCCCGGTGGTGAGTCTGGAGAGTCCCTTGAGGCCGGGCAGGTCGGTCAGACCGAGGTCGTCGGGCAGGTCGCTCGGCTGTAGGTTCGGCAACCCAGCGAACCCGTTCTTCGACACCAGGTTCTCGAGGCTGATATCGGCGCGGATCGAGGTGTTGGCGTAGTCGCCGAGCACGATCTCGGAGGCCTCCTTGGGGAAGGGGAAGCTCACCAGCAGGTTGAGCCCTGGGGCCAGGGCGTCGCCGGCGTCTGCGAGGCGCTGCACGATCGGGCCGAGGTCGTCGAGGGTCTCGACGAGGTCGTCCTTGCTTGCCCGGATGACCCGCGTGCCCACCTGGCCGAGTCGATCGAGCGAGCTCAGCATCGTGATCAGCTCGTCGTGCTGCTGCGCCAGCACGCGGACGGCCGGACCGACGACGTCCAGCGCACCGGTGACGGTCTCCTTCTCCCGGTTCAACGTCGCCGCCAGGCTGTTCACCGACTCCAGCGCGCTGACGATGTCGGCCTTCTGCTCGTCCAGGGTCCCGACCACGCTCTCGAGGTTGTCGAGCAAGGAACGCAGGTCGGCCTCGCGTCCGTCCATGAGGTTGTTGAGCTCCTCGGTGATCGTGCCCAGCTGGGCGACCCCGCCACCGCTGAGCAGGTACGAGAGCGCGCCGAGCACCTCCTCGACCTCGGGGTTGCGGCCCGTCCGCTTCAGAGGGATCTCGTCACCGTCACCCAGCAGCGTCGTCGTCGGTCGGGCGGGCGCCTCGAGCGCGACGTACTTCTCCCCCAGCAGGCTGACCTGACGGATCTCAGCGATCGCGTTGTCGGGCAGCTCGACGTCGTCCCGCACGCGCAGGGTGACCTGGGCGTGCCAGCCGACCCGGTCGACCTCGGTGACCTCGCCGACCGTGACGTCGTCGACCATCACCGGCGAGCGGGGAACCACGTTCAGGATGTCGGCGAACTCGGCGGTCACCTCATAGGAATGGTCGGCGTCGACCGGTGAGCCCGGGAGCGGGAGGTCGTAGGCGCCGTCGAAGTCGCAGGCCGAGACCAGCGCCATCACGGGCCCTAACAGCAGCACCGCGACCGCGGCACCCGATCGAGATGTTCGCGAGGGGACGGTCATGATCGGCCCCCCAGCAGCTCGGTCAGGTTGGGTGGCGCCTGGAACCCGGAGGTCCTGCGTCCCGGAGACTCCGGCGGGACGGAAGGCGCCTGGCTCACGAGCGGCTCGAGCACCATCTCAAAGATCTGGCAGGCGAGCGTCTTGGTGATCTTGGGGAGGGCCGACTGCTGCACGATCGCGCACAGCAGACCGTCGGCGTCCTGCACGTTGCCGGTCAAGCCGATCCGCGACCCGATCGACCCCGACTCGGTGTTGAACGCCAGCACCAGGTTGCCCATGGCGACCGGCGCGACGTCGAGCGCGGTGTTGAGGCTGTCCTTCTCGGAGTTGATGGTGCCGATCACGCGCGTCAGCTTGCGGACGTCGGTAGCGAGGGCCTCTCGGTTGTCGCGCACGAAGCCTTGCACCGTGCCGACCGTGTCGGCCACGGCAGAAAGGACGCCCTCCAGCTCGGTGCGCTCTCCAGCGAGCTGTTCGGAGACACCGGCGAGATCGGCGAGGAAGGCGCGTACGAGCCGATCGTTGTCAGCCAGGGTCGCGGTGAACTCGGCGAGCTGGCTCACGGTCGTGAACAGGTCCCCTGCGCCGGCTCCGAACGTGTCGGCGGCCGCAGCCAGGTTGCGGATCATCGCGTTGGTGCGCGCGCCCTGACCATCGAGAGCGTCGGCGCCGGCTCGCAGCAGGTTGTTGAGGGTGCCGTCGGCGTTGACGCCGTTGGGTCCCAGCGTCTCGGTGAGGTCGCGTAGCGAGGCGTAGATCCGGTCCAGCTCTACCGGCACAGCTGTCTCAGCCAGGGGAATGTCAGCGCCGTCGGCCATCACCTCGCCCTCGGTGAAGACCGGTGTGAGCTGCACGAACCGGTCGGCCACCAGCGTCGGGGTCACGATCACGGCCTGCGCACCGGCGGGTAGGTCGTACTCGGCGTCGTACTCCATCTCGACGCGCACCGAGTCGCCCTCCGGTGTCACCGACGACACCGACCCGACGTTGACACCGAGGATGCGCACGTCGGTGCCGGGGAAGATGCTCACGGCGCGCGGGAAGTGGGCCGTCACGGTCTTGGGGTCGGCTCCCCCACCGGTGCTGACGAAGAGCGCGACGGCAAGCAGCCCCAACACCACCACGGTGCCGAGGGCCTTGATGGGGACGCGGCTCATTCTGGCAACCTCCCGGGCACGAACTCGCCGGTGGCGATGGCGGCCAGGTTCACGGCGTAGGCGTCGAACCACGGACCGGTGCCGATGATGTTGCCCAGGATCGAGACGTAGGGACCGAGCGCGTTGAGGGTCGCCTTCATCTCCTTCTCCTTGCCGATGAGCGTGTCCAGCAGGTCGTCGACCTCGCGCAGCGCCGGGCCGATCTGACGCTGGTTGTCGGTCGCAACACCGCGCAGCTCGCGCGCCAGCTCCTGCGCGTTCACCAGAAGCTGGTGGATCGCGTCCTTGCGTCGCTGCACCTCGTCGAAGACCAGCGTGCTGCTTCCCATCAGGTCGACGAGGTCGTCGCTGCGATCGGCCAGCACCCGAGTGACCGACTTCGCACTGGCCAGCAGCTGACGAAGCTCGGCGTCGCGCGAGGCCACCGTGCGCGAGAGCCGAGAGATGCCGTCGAGGCTCTCCTGGATCTCGGGTGCCGCGGAGTCGACGGTGCTGCTGAGCACGTCGAAGGCCCGCTTGAGCTGAGGCTTGTCGATCGCCTCGGTGGTGGTCGTGAGGTCGGAGAAGACGCCGACGATGTCGTAGGCCGACTTGGTGCGTTCGAGCGGGATCGGCACGTCGGGGTCGAGGTCGCCCTCGCCCGCGGGCGTGACTTGGAGGTACTTCTCGCCGAGCAGGTTGAGCACCTCGATCGACGCGGCGCTGTCGGGGCCGAGCTCGACGTCGCCATCGAGCTCGAACTTGACCAGGACCTTCGGCCCGTCGAGCGACACGTCTTGCACCCGACCGACCCGGATGCCGCCGACCTGCACGACGTTGCCGCGGTGGATGCCGCTCGCGTCGCTGAACTCGGCTAGGTAGCTGTTGCCCCCGAACCCCGGGAACCGGGAGAGGTTGAACGTCGCAGCCAAGATGATCACCATCAGCGCGATGGTGATCACGCCCCAGCGCAGGACGCGGGCATCCGTGATGTCGCGTGAGGCGGTCATCGGTTGCACCTCGGAGCCGTGCTGCGGAACTCGATGCTGTTCAGCGCCTTGTTCAGCTCCTTGATGATGGGCAGGCCGCTGATGACGGGGAGGGTGATCTTTCCGCTGAACCCGCAGACGTAGTAGTTGTACCAAGAGCCGTAGGTGCCGGTCCGGGTCTGGTCGGTCATCGACTCGGGCAGGCGGTCGAAGATCTCGACGATGAGCTCCTTGTTGCGGGGCTGGTTGAGCAGGGACGCGAGCCGGCGCAGCTGGCGTACGTCCTCCTCGGCCACGGGCCGGGCTTCGCGCAGCAGGTCGGCCAGGACGTCGGTCAGGTCGGCGGCGCTGGCGACCGATCGGCCGATCTCCGAACGGTCGCGGGCCAGGTCGCCCAGCCAACCCTTGAGCTCGCGCACCAGCTGGTCGAGCTGCACGTGTCGGCTGTCGACGGTCTCGAGCGTGCTGCCCAGGTTGTCGACGACCTCACCGATCAGCTGATCACGGTCGGCCAAGGTCTGGGTGAGGGACGCCGTGTGCTGCAGCAGCTGCCGCACGGTGCCGCCCTCGCCCTGGAGCACCTGAACCAGGTTCATGGTCAGCTCGTTGACCTGGTCGGGTTGCAGAGCCGCGAACAGCGGCTTGAAGCCGTTGAAGAGAGTGGTCAGGTCGAGTGCCGGCTGGGTCTGCGCGATCGGGATCGTTCCGCCCTCCTCGAGCCCGGCTGCAGGGCTGCCCGAGCCGGCGGGGCCTTCCTCGAGGGCGAGGTACCGGTCGCCGACCAGGTTGAGGAACCGGATCTCGGCTCGCGAGGCAGTCGTGACCGGCACGTCGGCGTCGATCCGGAACGTGACGAGGGCGTGCGTGCGTTCGTAGTGCTCGACGTCCTCGACCTCGCCGACGCTCACCCCCGCAACGCGGACGTCGTCCCCCTTCTCGAGCGAGGTGGCGCTAGAGAAGACCGCGCTGTACTCGGAGCGGTCGCCGAAGCCGATGTTGCCCATGATCACGGCAAGTAGACCGGTGACGAAGAGCGAGACGACGCTGAAGATGGTGAGCTTGATGCCGGCCGCCAGGGTCGTGGTGCCGCGGCTCATCTGACCTCCCCCCGCACGACCGGCCCGAACAGCAACGCTCCGAGTGACCCGTAGGAGTCGGGAGCCTCGCCGGTACGGCCGGCCAGGATGGCGTTGAGAACCTGCTGCTCGGCCTCGGTGCCGGCGTATCCGCTGGACAGCGACGAGGGCGCCAGACTCCCGCCGAACCCGGTCGCCGCACGAGGCAGGGGCAGCTGTGGCAGCGGGGAGGTGGGCGGGTGGTCGTCGATGTCGGTGCCGTCGTCAAAGGAGTTGGGCCCGATCGGGACCGGCGGGTTCGGCAGGCCCGAGCACCACGGACCGTGACCGACCTCGCCGTACTCGGGGAGGTCGTCCTCGTCGTAGGCGCGGTACTGCGCCGTGCCGAACTCGATGTACTGCTTGACCCGGTTGCCCTCGAACGTCTTCGACAGGATCGGGGCGTACCGGGCGGCCCCCTTGAGCAGGCACGGCAGCTCGGGCGAGTAGGTCTCGAGGAGCCCGATCACCGGCACGCTCAGGTCACCGACCCGGATGAGGGCGTCGCCGTGGTCGCCCAGGATCCGAGCGCCGGTGTCGGCCAGCTCGGTCACGCCTGAGAAGAACTCGGGCAGCTGTCCACGCTCGTCGAGCACGGTGCCAGCGGTGACGGTGAGGTTGTCGAGCACGCGCAGCAGGTCGGGTGCCGCTTCGTCGTAGATGTCGGCGACGTCGGCGAGCGCGATGAGGTCGGCCCGCAGGGTCGGCAGCGACGCCTCGATCTCGCCGAGGTAGTCGCCGAGGTCGTCGAGGGTCGAGCCGAGGTCGTCGCCGCGCCCCTCGAGGGCGGTCGCGAGCGCAGTCAGGGTGGCGTTGAGGTCGGCCGGCCGCACCGAGCGCAGGAGTGGGAACAGCTCGGAGAGGATCCGGGACAGCTCGACGTTGGTCTCCACCCTGCTCGCCGGAATCACGGCGTGGTCGGCGATGGCGCGGCTCGACGGCTCGGCCGGCGAGACCAGGGAGATGAACTTCTGCCCGAACAGCGTGGTGGGCAGGATCTGCACCTCGACGTTCTCTGGCACGTTGCGCGCCTCGTCGGGGTCGAGCGCCACGGTGATCTCGGCCTGCTGACCGTTCTGGTCGATCCGCCGGACCTGCCCGACGAGCACACCGTTGCGCCGCACGTCACCGAACTTGGCCAGCTGGAGCCCGGCTCGGTCGGCCTGGATCGTGATCATCGTGCTGCGCTCAAAGGTCTTGTTGTAGATCGCGATCGAGAGACCGATGAGGAGCGCGATCGTGACCAGGAAACCGATCCCGGCGACGACGAGTCGACGATGCTCGCGGGCACTGTCGCGCTGGATGTTGATCAGCATCGGCGCTTACCCCGTGATCCGCACGGTGGTCGTGGAGCCCCAGATGGCGAAGCTCAGGAAGAAGTCGGCCACCACGACGGTGACGATGCTCGTTCGGATGGCGCGCCCCACCGCTTGGCCGACGCCGGCCGGGCCGCCCGAGGCCGTGTAGCCGTAGTAGCAGTGGATCAAGATGATCGCCGTCGCGAGGAACAGCAGCTTGCCGAACGACCAGAGGATGTCGATCGGCGGCAGGAACTGCAGGAAGTAGTGGTCGTAGGTGCCGGCCGACTGCCCGTAGATGTAGACGGTGATCAGCCGGGGCGACAAGTACGACGCGCTCAGGGCCACGATGTAGAGCGGGATGACCGCTATGAAGGCCGCGACCATCCGGGTGGTGACCAGGAACGGCAGCGACGGGATTCCCATCACGTCGAGCGCGTCGATCTCCTCCGAGATGCGCATCGCACCGAGCCGGGCCGTGTAGCCGCACCCGACGGTGGCGGCGAGGGCGATGGAGGAGATGAGGGGCGCGACCTCGCGGGTGTTGAAGTAGGCCGAGATGAACGCGCTGAACTTAGCGACGCCGATCTGGCTCAGCGAGGCGTACCCCTGGATGCCGACCTCGGTGCCGGCGAAGAAGGCCAGGAAGGCAATCACACCCACACTGCCGGCGATCAGCGCCAGCCCGCCGGCACCAAAGGTGACCTCGGCCAGCGTGTTCACGATCTCGCGCGGGTAGCGGCGGATCGCGCGCGGCGTCCAGGCCAGGGCCTTGACGTAGAAGATGAGCTGGTCGCCGTACTCCTCCAGGCGCTGCCTGCGCTCACGTAGGAAGGCTCCGCCGAGGGCTCCGATGCTGGCCATGTCAGGTCGTCCTCAGATGCCCGGCGGTGGGACGACTTGGAAGTAGATAGCCGTGATCACCGCGTTCATGAAGAACAGCAGCATGAACGCGATGATCACCGACTCGTTCACCGCGCGGCCGACTCCACTGGGTCCCCCGGCGGCGTTCAGCCCCTTGTAGGCACCCACGATGGCCGCCATGGCTCCGAAGATGACTGCCTTGATGATCGCGATGTAGAGGTCGGAGATCGAGGCCAGCGCGGTGAAGTTGGCCAAGAAGGCGCCCGCGGAACCGCCCTGGATGATGACGGTGAAGAAGTAGCCGCCGCCGATGCCCGCGCCGATCACGATGCCGATGATCATCAGGGCCACGAACATGGTCGCCACCACCCGCGGCACCACCAGTCGCTCGATGGGGTCGACGCCGAGGACCTCCATGGCGTCGATCTCCTCGCGGATCTTGCGCGACCCCATGTCGGAGCAGATCGCCGAGCCGGCGGCGCCGGCGATGATCAGGGCTGCAGCAATGGGCGCGGCCTCCCGGACGACGGCGAGCACCGCGGTGGCACCCGCGAACGACTGGGCGCCCAGCTGGCCGGTGAGGTTGCCGACCTGCAGCGAGATCACCGCACCAAAGGGGATCGAGACGAGGATGGTCGGCATCAGGGTGACGCTGGTGATGAACCAGGCTTGCTCCACGAACTCGCGGAACTGGAAGGGTCGGGTGAAGAGACGCTTGACCACCTCGACGACCATCACCGCGATCTCGCCAGGTCCACGGATGACCGCGACTGGGTTGAATGCCACGGGTCACCTCCCGAAATTCCACGCGACCGCCCGAGAATAGAACGCGTTCTCGTTCTTGGCCAGCAGGGGTCCGTCCCCTACGTCTCGCC
>CAWAGM010000022.1:0-69528 GCA_963781575.1 uncultured Actinomycetota bacterium
AGCGTTGGTACCAGGCGTACTCACCGATCCGTTTGCCCTCGGAGTCGAGGAGGACGACGGTCACCTGGTGCAGCTGGATGCGTTCCTTGGACGACAGTGGCGCGACGTAGTCGAGCGTGATCGACGTCTGGCGCGTCGTGTAGACGCCCTTGGCGTTGAGGTAGGTCTTGTTCGGGCAGCGGGGGTCGATCTCGCACTGGTTGTCGCCCTTGCCCACGTCGGCGAGCGTCTTCCCGGGCTTGATCGGCGCCCGGTCGACGAAGACACCGAAGTAGCCGGCCTCCTCGGACGGCGGCGCTGCCTCGTCGCGGCCCAGCACCTCGAAGTCCTCCATCGTCCAGCTGACGACGAGCGGGGTCTCGACCTCGTCGTAGTCCTCGGGCTCGGTGAAGCTGAGCCGCTCGTCCTTGAAGAACTGCATGTCGCTGTAGTCGGCGCACCCACTGCTGAGCGCACCCACCACGAGCATCGCCGCCAGGGCCGAGCGTCGCAGGTGCGGCATGGAGGTGTCCTTTCGATTCCCACGGATGGGTTGGCGAAAGCGTAAGAGCGCAGGACGCCCTCCGGGTTGTGAACGGCGACCAATCAACCCGGGTCGGACTGTCGCTCCTCACGATCACGTGCGGCCTCGTCGCCGCTCGGGCGTGTAGGTGGTCCCCCCAGACAGGGAGGGCTCTCGCGATTGGTGAGAGAGGACAAGGACGCACGGGCTCGTGGGCTCCTACGTTCGTGACGTCTCCCGAGAGGTCACTCATGCACACCACGCGCCGCCGAGCACCAGCCCTGCCCCGGGCTGCGCTGTGCTTCATGTGGCCCCACGATCGGGTCATCGCGTGGCACCATGGGCTGGTCCGCTCTCCACACTCGGAGACGACGTCACTCCTGCAGCACCGGTTCACGCACGACCTGCACGAACCGTCCCGCACCACCACATCCGCGCCAGCGCACGACCTGCGTCCGGCGCACCTCAGAGATCGCGTCCACCCACCCTTGTGGCCGCGTCGACCAAGGAGCACCTCATGTCTGTAGCGACCCTGTCCACCGAAGTCCTTCCCACCACACCCGTAGCAGTGCCATCAGGCCCCGCGGGCGGACACCGGGTCTTCGACCGCCACCTCGAGCTGGGCACGACGCCCCACGAGCAGGTCGTCTTCTGCCAGGACGCCGCCACCGGGCTGCGCGCGATCATCGCGATCCACGACACGACGCTGGGCCCCGCGCTCGGCGGCACCCGCTGCTACCCCTACGCATCCGAGGCCGACGCACTCACCGACGTCCTACGCCTCTCGCACGGGATGACCATGAAGGCAGCAGCCGCGGGCCTCTCGCTCGGCGGAGGCAAGGCCGTCATCATCGGCGACCCCGCCACGGCCACGTCGCCGGCGGCGCTCGAGGCCTACGGCCGCTTCGTCGACACCCTCGGCGGCCGCTACTACACGGCCGCCGACGTCGGCACCACCGCCGACGACCTCGACGTCGTCCGCCGGGCGACGCCGTACGTCGTCGGGCTCGAACAGCGGCTCGGGCGACAGCGGCTACGCCACCGCGTTCGGCGTCTTCCACGCCATGCGCGCCGCGGCCGAGCACACGTGGGGAGCCACCGGCCTGGCCGGTCGCACGGTCGGGGTCGAAGGGGCCGGCAAGGTCGGTGTGCACCTCGTGGGTCTGCTGATCGGGGCCGGCGCCTCGGTGCAGGTGACCGACGTCGATGCCGCTGCGCGGGCCCGTCTCGTCGAGCTGCACCCGGACGTCCGCATCGTCGACAGCGTCATCGACGCCGAGGTCGACGTCTACGCGCCGTGCGCCCTCGGCGCCACCCTGAACGAGGACACGGTCTCGCGGCTGCGCGCCACCGTCGTGTGCGGCGGCGGCGAACAACCAGCTGGCGACCCCCGCCGTGGCCGACGAGCTGCGCCGCCGCGAGGTGCTGTGGGTTCCCGACTTCATCGCCAACGCCGGCGGGCTGATCCAGGTGGGCGGCGAGCTCACGCGGCCACCGACGACCAGGTGCTCGCCGACACCGCGCGGATCGCCGAGACCGTCACCGACCTGCTCGACCTCGCTCGTCAGCACGACAGCACGACCAGCACCGCTGCCCGCACCCTCGTCGAGCAGCGTCTTGCTGCCGCTCGCGCCTGAGAAGGACTCTGATGACCGAGCTTGCTGACCGGCCCACCGCAGTCCCCTACGACCTGGCCGACCGCTACCGCACCGGGCGCACCGCCGATGCTGCTCACCGGCGTGCAGGCCATCGCCCGCCTGATCGTCGAGCAGCGGGCCTACGACCGGCGTCGCGGCATGCACACCGCGACCTTCATCTCGGGCTACCAGGGCAGCCCGCTCGGCGGGCTCGACAAGATGCTGGGCGACATGCCCGACGTGCTGGCCGCCAACGACGTCCGCTTCGTGCCGGGCGTCAACGAGGAGCTCGCCGCCACCTCGGTGTGGGGCAGCCAGATCGCCCTGCCCCTCGGCCAGCGGACCCACGACGGCGTGGTGGGCTTCTGGTACGGCAAGGGGCCGGGCCTCGACCGGGCCACCGACTCGCTGCGGCACGCGACGATGTTCGGCGTCGACCCCCGCGGTGGGGTGCTGATCCTCGTCGGTGACGACCCGGCCTCGAAAGTCTTCGACCGTGCCCGCCGTCAGTGAGCGGTCGCTGGCCGCCCTCGGCATCCCGGTGCTCTTCCCGCGCAACGCGGCCGAGATCGTCACCCTCGGCATCCACGGCGTCGAGATGTCGCGGGCCTCCGGCTGCCCGGTCGCGCTCAAGATCGTCGCCGACGTCGCCGACGGTGCGTGGGTCGTCGACGACCACGTCTCGCAGCGTCGAGTCGACGCTGCCGAGCCTGAAGTGGGACGGCGTCCCGTTCACCTACCGGCAGCGCCCGATGGAGGTGCGCCCGCACGCCATCGTGGCCGCCGAGGCCGACCTGGTCGGCCCGCGCACCGCGATGGTCGAGGCCTACGCCGCAGCCAACCACCTCGACGTCGTCGACGTCCCGTGCCCCGAGGCCGACGCTCGGCCTCGTCGCCTCGGGCAGCTGCTACGACTCGCTGCGCCAGGGCCTGACCGACCTCGGCGTCGACGACGACGCCCTGCGCGCCGCCGGCATCCGAGTGCTGCGCCTCGGCCTGATGAGCCCGGTCGAGCCCAGCGCGATCCGGGAGTTCGCGGCCGGTCTGGAGCGGCTCGTGGTCGTGGAGGACAAGACCGCCTTCATCGAGACCTCCGTCAAGGAGCTCCTCTACGGCACCACCGACGCGCCGGCGGTGCTCGGCAAGCGGGACGCCGCCGGACGTCGGCTCGTGCCCGCCGACGGCGAGCTCACCGCCGGTCGGCTGCTCGCTCCGCTGCGCCGGGTGCTCGCGGGCCGGTCGAGCTCGCGCCGGCGCCGCCGGTCCGGATCGACCTGCCGCTGCTCGAGACGTCGCGGTCGCCGTACTTCTGCAGCGGCTGCCCGCACAACCGGTCGACCGCGATCCCCGAGGGCTCGATGGGCGGCGGCGGCATCGGCTGCCACGCGATGGTGACGATCTCCGACCGCGAGGACAGCGCCGTCACCGGCGTCACCCAGATGGGCGGCGAAGGCGCGCAGTGGATCGGGCAGGCGCCGTTCACCGACGCCGGGCACATGTTCCAGAACGTCGGCGACGGCACCTTCTTCCACTCGGCCAGCTCGCGGTGCAGGCCTGCGTCGCGGCCGGGGTCAACATCACCTACAAGCTGCTCTACAACAACGTCGTCGCGATGACCGGCGCCCAGGACGCCGAAGGCGCCCTCGGCATCGCGCCGCTGAGCCACAAGCTGCACCACGAGGGCGTCGCTCGCATCATCGTGTGCTCCGACGACCCGAAGCGGCACAAGCGTCGTCAGTTCGCCAAGGGCACAGACATCTGGCACCGCGACCGGCTCGAGGAGGCTCAGCTCGCCCTGCGCGACACCCCCGGCGTGACGGTGCTGATCTACGACCAGCCCTGTGCGGCCGACGCTCGCCGTCAGCGCAAGCGCGGCACGCTGCCGGCCCGCACCCAGCGGGTGATCATCAACGAAGCCGTCTGCGAGGGCTGCGGCGACTGCGGGATGAAGAGCAACTGCCTGTCGGTGCAGCCGGTCGAGACCGAGTTCGGCCGCAAGACGCGGATCGACCAGACCTCGTGCAACACCGACTACACCTGCCTCGACGGCGACTGCCCGTCGTTCGTGACCGTCGAGGTCGACCCGTCGGCTGGCCGCAAGCGCCGAGAGCGTCCCGAGCCGCCGCAGGTCGCGCGAGCCGACGCCGGCGACAGCCGACCGGCACCTGGAACATCTTCATGGCCGGCATCGGCGGCACCGGCATCGTCACCGTCAACCAGGTGCTGGCGACCGCCGCGCTGCGGGCGGGGCTCGAGGTCGAGTCGCTCGACCAGACCGGGCTCAGCCAGAAGGCCGGCCCGGTCACCGGCCACCTGCGGTTCTCCTCGACCGGGCTCGAGCCGGCCAACCGGCTCACGCCCGGCGAGGCCGACTGCTGCTCGGCTTCGACCTGCTGACGCTCGCGGAGGGTCGCAACCTGCAGTACGGCGACCCGTCGCGCACGGTCGCGGTCGTGTCGACGAGCCTGACCCCGACCGGCGCGATGGTGCTACGACCCGGCGGTCGGGCACCCCGAGACCGCCGACCTGCTCGACCGCCTGGCCACGGTCAGCGCACGACGTGCACCAGATCGACGGCCTCGCAGCCGCCGACGCGATCTTCGGTGACGCCGCCGCCGCCAACTTCCTGCTCGTCGGCGCGGCCTACCAGACCGGCGCCCTCGGGATCCCCGCGACGGCCATCGAGGAGGCCATCGAGATCAACGGCGTCGCCGTGGCCGCCAACATCGCCGCGTTCCGCTGGGGCCGGGCCGTCGATCGCCGACCCGGATGCCTACCGTCGCGCCGCGGGCGCCACCACGACGAAGCCGTCGTTCCGCTGCGCGTGCCCGCCGTCGAGCGGGCGGCCAGTGCCGGCCTCGACGCCGAGGTGCTGCGGATCGTCGCGGTGCGCGCCGCCGAGCTGGTGCAGTTCCAGGGCCAGCGCTCCGCCGAGCAGTACGTCGACCGGTGATCGCGGTCGCCGACGCCGAGCGCGCCGCCGGCACCGGCACCGGGCTCAGCGAGGCGGTCGCCCGCAACCTGTTCAAGCTCACCGCCTACAAGGACGAGTACGAGGTCGCCCGACTGCTCACCGATCCGGAGTTCGCCGAGGCAGCACGCGCCCAGGTGCCGGCCGGCGGCAAGCTGACCTTCAAGCTGCACCCGCCGGCGCTGCGCGCGATGGGGCGCGACTCGAAGGTCGCCTTCGGTCCGCGCCTGCACTGGATGTTGCGGCTGCTCGCCCGGCTGAAGTTCCTGCGCGGCACGCCCGCTCGACGTCTTCGGGTGGGCGAAGGTCCGCCGGGTCGAGCGCGCCCTGGTCGCGCACTACCTCACGATGGTCGACACGCTGGTCGGCGAGCTCAGCCCGGCGACGTACGAGCGGGCGGTGCGCATCGCCGCGACGCCCGACCTGGTGCGTGGCTACGAGGACATCAAGCTGGCCAACGTCGAGCGGCTACCTGGCCGTGCTCGAGGCCGAGGGAGTCGACGTCGACGAGCTGCGGAAGCTGAGGGCCGGTCGCCGAGTGACATCTGGCCGAACTCACAATCGGGGCACCTCGGATTCTTCCATCGCCACAACCCGATCGGCGCTGCGCTGACGGACCCTGGTGATCACGGATCCGACGAAGGGAAACCTGATGGCCAGCACCTCACGACGAGCGCGCTACCTGCTGCCGGCGGCCGCCCTGATGGCGCTGTCCGGCTGCGGCAGCAGCGTGCCTGCCTGACCAGCGGCTCCGTCCGGCGCGGCCGAGCCTGGCCTCGGCGGCGTCTGACTTCGACGCACCGGCTTCGGTCTCGTCGCCCTCGCTTGTCGGCTCCACGGCTCCCGCGGCCGCAGTCGGTGGGCAGGCGACCCGCATCACCCAGGCGTCCAGCACCAACGGCATCCCGTCGGCCGCCCTGGCCGCCTACCAGCGCGCGGAGACTGTCATCAACGCCGCCGACGCCGGGTGCCACCTGCCCTGGCAGCTCGTGGCGGCGGTGGGTCGGATCGAGTCCGACCACGGACGCTTCGGTGGCTCGACGCTCAGCAGCAGCGGCGTCGCCGTGCCCGCGATCATCGGAATCGCGCTCGACGGCACCCGGGGCACTGCGCTGATCCGCGACACCGACGCCGGCGTCCACGACGACGATCGACTCTTCGACCACGCGGTCGGACCCATGCAGTTCCTCCCCGCCACCTGGTCGGAGGTCGGCGTCGACGCCGACGACGACGGCGCACGCAACCCGCAGGACATCGACGACTCCGCCTTGGCTGCGGCGGTCTACCTGTGCGCCGACGATGACGACCTCGCCACCGAGGGCGGCGGCCGAGAGCGGGCGTTGCTGCGCTACAACCACTCGACGTCCTACGGCGCGCTCGTGCTGGGCGTGATGCGTGAGTACGTCAGCGGCGAGTTCATGGCCGTGCCCAACTTCGTCACCTCGGCCGGCTTCCTCACTCCGCTGGCGCAGGACGACGACCGACCTCGTCGGCCAGACCGTGGTCCGAAGACCGACGACCCGGCGCCGACACCTGAGCCCGAGTCGACGTCAGAGCCGAGCCCCGAGCCCGCACCTGAGCCGGGTCCGCGGCCCACCCTGCCGCCCGTGTCGTTGCCGACGCTGCCGCCGACCCACATCAAGCCGGTCGACGACCTGCTCGACCTGGCCCATGCGCTCGCTCAGTGCACCATCGATGGCTTCGTGGACGACCCGACGGACCTGGCGGACGACTTCGACATCTGCGTCGAGGAGTACACGACGGAGGTCGAGCAGACGGAGCGAGGCACGAGCGGCGCTCGCTAGGGCTCGCTGGCCGAGCAGGCGGCGGTGCACCCGTCGTGAACTCGACGATCGTCTAACCCGCGCACCGGAACGCGGGACGATCGTCGATAGTCCCGATCCGTCGCACCGCACAGACTGGGCTCATGGTCACGCCCCGTGCAGCACAGGTCGTCCGCCCGGTTGCGGTTGCGGCTGACCCGGATCAGGGATGTAGCAGCGATCGTCGCAGAGCTGGGGCCCCACCTGGTCGTGGGTGCTCGCGGCGCCCTGGATCGCCGAGTGCTCTGCGTCGAGGTGACCGACGCGGCTCACCCGACGTCCGCCAGGGCGGGATCGCTGGTGATCGCGTTGGGCACACGACCGGCGATTGCGCGGCCCTGCTGCAGGCCGCCCACGAGCAGGAGCCTCCGCCATCTTACTCGAAGGGCACCCCATGCCGTTCGTCTTCGATGGCGGCCCGGCCGTCGTGCTGGTCGAACCGAGCCGCCGACTGGGGTCAGGTGATCGCCCTGGCGCGGATGGCGCTGGCCGAGTCGGCACCGGCGGTCGGCGCACCACCACGGGCCTACCTTTGCCCTGGCTGACATCGTGGCTGGTCTCTGTGGCGGGCCGGTCGTCATGTACGACGCCGGATGGCAGCTCGTGGCCTACTCCGGCGGCGGCGAGACCGACCCGGTGCGCACCGAGGCGCTGCTTGCCCGCCGCCTGCCGCAGCACCGCCTCGATGCCTTACACGCAGTGGGCGCGATCGAGCGGGTCATGCGCGGCGACGTCGTGCACCTCACCTCCGACGACATAGCGGGCATGGACGAGCGCTACGGGGCAGCGATCCTGGTGGGCGGCCAGCTGCTCGGCACGATCTGGACCGTGCCGAGCGGCAGTCTCAACGACGCAGAGACCCGCGAGGGAGTGCGACGTGCTGTTGTCGTGGCGGCGTCGACCCTGCTTCGTCAGCCGAGTCCGAGCGCCTCGTCGCAGGCCCACAGCGCCGAGCTCGGCGCCCTGTTGGCAGGCGCGCACTCACGATCGCCTGGTCGCCGAACGTCTCGGCGTCCGGCCGACCACGGGTTCGCCCTCTCCGGCCTGCGGGCGCTGAGTGGTGACGTCGCCGAACGCGCCATCACGGCTCGGCGGCTGGTGAACCTGGCGCGGGACTACTGCGAGGCCTACCGGTCCGCCGCGCTGGTCGCCGCTCGTCGACGACACCGCCTACGTCCTGTTCCCCTGCGCTTCGTCGGCCGACCGCCAACGAGCCCTCCGCGTGGTCGACCGACCTCCAGGAGCAGCTGAGCCGATCGATCCCCAACCGGGCGATGCTCGGACGTGGCTTCGCGGACCTGCACGAGATCACGGCGGTCCGCGCGTCGGTGGAGGAGATGCTGGCGTTGGCCGACCGCCGGGGCTGGGCCGGTCTGATCGATGCTGACTCGATGGAGGCCTCGCTGCGGCTCGCCCAGTTCCGTGAGATCGCCCTCTCTCACCCGAACGTGCTCGACGGACCCGCGGCTCGCCTGCTTGAGCACGACCGTAGCCACGCCGCCGAGCTGCTGCCCACCCTGCGCGCCTACTTCGAGGCGGTCGGCGACGTCAACGAGGTCGGACGTCGCCTCGCGCTGCACCCCAACACCGTGCGTTACCGCATGCGCCGCCTCGAGGAAGTCGCTGGCCTCCACCTGAACGATCCCGACGACCGACTTCTGGCCGAGCTGCAAGTGAGGTTGCTCATTCCATGACGCTCAATGGCGACTTCTTGGACGGGGGCTCGGCCGTTGTCGGCATCGACGCGGTCATCGACGCTGGGCGGATCGAACGTCTGCAGAAGCGAATCGGACCGCTCGGTCTACGACCCGACACCCGGTATCGACCGATGTCGAACCAGGCGCGGCCGATCCTCTACAACCCGCGCTGGTGAGCACAACCGCTTCGAAATGAGACTCGACCCATGAACACCACTGCCGATGCGGTCGTTGTCGGAGCCGGAGTGATCGGCTCGTCCATCGCGTTAGAGCTGGCCCGCGACGGCCTGTCCGTCGTCGTGGTCGAGCAAGCGCGGGCGGCCCCGGTCAGGGTTCCACAAGCGCGTCGAGCGCGGTCGATCCGCTTCAACTACTCGACGTGGGACGGCATCGCCACGGCGTGGGAGGCCAAGCACTGCTGGGAGAAGTGGGCCGACCACCTCGAGGGCGTGGACGAGGCCGGCATGGCGCGGTTCCACCGGGTCGGCATGGTGTTCCTCGACGTCGACATGGCACCCGAGGATCGGGTGCTGCGGCAGTTCGACACCGCCGGCATCCCCTACGAGATCTGGGACGCCGACCGAGCTGGCCCGGCGAGTGCCGGGCATCGACGTCGGGCAGGTACTGGCCGCCCCGCCGGCTCGAGGACCCGCCTTCTGGGAGAGACGCGACGCGCTCGCTCGGCGCGCTGTGGACCCCTGATGCCGGCTTCGTCGACGACCCCGCCCTGGCGGCGGTCGAACCTGGCCAAGCAGCGCTAAGCGCCGGGGTGCGCGTTCCTGTTCGGCGAAGCGTCACCGCGCATCCTGGGCGACGGAGTCCGCCGGTGGCGGGCGTCGCACTCGACGACGGGACGACTGGTCTCAGCCCCGTCGTCGTCAACGCGGCCGGTCCCTGGTCGGGTCAGCTCAACCAGCTCGCCGGTGTCGGCGCCGACTGGACGGTGACCACTGCGCCCGATGCGCCAGGAGGTGCACCACGTGCCGGCGCCCACCGGCTACAACGACGCGGCGGCCACTGGGTCCGGCCGTCGGCCGACCTCGACCTCGGCACCTACATGCGCGGCACACCCGGCGACGGGCTGCTCGTCGGCGGCGACCGAGCCCGAGTGCGACCCGCTGGAGTGGGTCGAGGACCCCGACGCGAGCAACCCGAACCCCACGCCAGGCGGTCTACGAGGCGCAGGTGACGCGCGCGGCCCGCCGGTTCCCCGACCTCGGGTGCCGGGCAAGCCGGTCGGCATCGCCGGCGTCTACGACGTCACCGAGGACTGGACCCCGATCTACGACGGCACCGAGCGCGAGGGCTTCTTCGTCGCGATCGGCACCAGCGGCAACCAGTTCAAGAACGCCCCGGTCGTCGGCCAGATCATGGCCGCGCTCATCACGGGCGAGACGACCGCTCGTCGGCGAGCACACCGGCCTGGAGATCGACCTGACGGCTTCAGCCGGCACCGCCCGCGCAACGCCGACTCCACCGGAACGGTGATGGGCTGACACCCCACCAGGCGCCGACGGACTCGGCGCCCCCGGTCACCACGTGAGGTGGGGGCTCAGCGCCCGTCCAGCAAGCCGGAGAGCCGGGCGAGCTTCACGGAGAGGTGGAGCGACAAACGGTCGTCACCGCTCTCGAGGTCGAGACCGCTGATCTCCTGGATCGGGTCAGCCGGTAGTAGACGCTGGTGCGGTGCACCTGAAGCGCGTCGGCTGTCCGTTGCGAGCTGCACGCCATGTCGAGGTAAGTCTCCAGCGTCTTGACCAGGGTGCCGTCCCCGTCGGCGGCGAAGAGCGTACGAAACGCTGGATCGAGTCCACGATCGCTACCCACCGAGGCCGGCAGCTGCACCAGCGTCCGATAGACGCCGAGGTCGTCCCACCGCGCCACCGAATCGAAGGCCGCTACATGGTGGGCCGCCTGCACGGCGAGAACCGCCTCGTCGTAGGACTCGATGGCAGAAACCAGGTCGGGACGAACACCTCCCATGCCCACCCGCGGTACGTCGAGACCTGCCGTCGTCACGCTGTCGCGCAGCTGGCGCGCCAGGGTGGACTGGACGTCGGGGTGTCGCAGCTTGCCATGTTCGACGACGAGCAACACCCCGTGGTCGTGCCGCAGCAGGTGCAGGGAGTGCCGGCTCGGCAGCCGACGGCGCGTCTCGATCAGGGCACCGTCGAGCGCCACCCGACGTGGCCTGGCCATCCAGGTCCGGGCCACGGACCACGAGAACGAGAACGGCTCCCGGAACCAGCAGCGCCTCCTCGACCAGCTCGACGCCGCACGCTCGCGGGGGTCTGTCTCCAGGCCCAGGAGATCGCGAACCAGCTCTGCTCCCGGCCCCGATCGCGGTGGTGCAACAAGTCTCGGCGGTACATGCTGATGCCGGCTTCTTCAGCGGCCTTGGCCCCCAACGCCAGTTGGTCATCTGTCATGGATTCGTCCGCGTCGATGAACCACAGGTAGCCGAGGTGCAGACCACGGTGCCTGATCGGTACGCAGACCCGAGGCAGGAAGCCCTCGAGGAGGGTCGAGCGCACGCGGACCGGCCCGTCGGCGTCCTCGATCCCCTGGCTCCGAACGTCCCGGATGGCCTCATCGCTGGCGACCCGTTGCAGTACCGAGTCGAGTCGCGCCGCGTCCACGTCCCCGTAGTGCCGGCTGTGCGCCAACAGACGGAGCTGCCGGTCGTCGATCGCCACCGACCGCGAGGTCCGGCGAGCCAGGTCGTCGACGATCTCCTGCAAGTCACGGTCGGCCGAGGTCACCTGGCGATTATCCCCGACCCGAGGGGCTCCTGATGACGAAACGAACGGGCGTGTCTTCGACAGGTGTCGCTTGGCGCGGGCGCCCGGATCGGCGAGCCTAGGCGTTCGAGCACCAGTCGAGGAGGTCAGATGGCAGCCGTGTGGCTGGTAGGAGCGACGGTCGTGGACGGCTCAGGCGCCGACCCGGTGGAGGACCTAGCAGTGGTTATCGAGGACGGCCGGATCGTGGGGCTGGGGGGGACCCCGCCGAGTGGCGCTGACGTGGTCGACTGCTCCGGGCTGACGCTCACGCCCGGGCTGATCGACGCCCACGTGCACCTGGGCCTCTCGAGCGAGATCGACGACAGCATGCGCCACGGGCTGTCGGTCGCCGAGATCGCGGCGGACATGTTCGACAACTGCGCCGCAGACCCTCGACGCCGGGTTCACCACGGTGCGCGACACCGGCGGCATCGACGGCGGGCTCGCCGACGTCGTCGCGTCGGGCAAGGTGCCCGGGCCGCGGATCCTGCAGTGCGGCCCGGTCCAGTGCCAGACCGGCGGCCACGGCTACCTCGGCGCCGAGTGGGAGCCGACCGAGCGCTGGGACCACCACGCGATCCCGGGACTGCGCGCCTGTCGATGCTCTCCGACGGGCCCGACGAGATGCGCAAGAACGTCCGCGAGGCGTTCCGGCGGGGCGCGGACTTCCTCAAGCTGTGCGTCACCGGCGGGGTCGTCGTCGCGCCACGACAAGCTCACCGACACCCAGTTCGCGGTCGAGGAGATCGCCGCCGCCGTGCAGGAGGCGACGGCCCGCGGCACCTACGTCACGGTGCACGCCCACAACAACGCCGGCATCCGCAACGCGGTGCCGGCCGGCGTGAAGTGCGTCGAGCACGGCTCGGAGATCGACGAGGAGACGGCGGCGCTGATGGCGCGAGCACGGCGTCGCGCACGTGCCGACGCTGGCCGTCGTCGAGGCCCTGCTCGACGACGCCGGCGACGGCCGGACTCTCGACCCGACATCGCGCGACGCGCGGTCGGCGCGTCCTGCAGGGCCAGATCGACGCCGTCCGCACCTCGCGCGCCGCCGGCGTGCGCGTCGGGCTCGGGCTCCGACCTCATCGGGCCCGAACCAGGACGGCCGCGGGCGCGAGCTGCTGCTCCGGGCCGAGCATCGAGACCCCGATGGACGCGCTCGTCGCCGCCACCAGCCAACGCCGACATCCTCGGCATCGCCGACGACGTCGGCACGATCGAGGTCGGCAAGCGGGCCGACCTCGTGGCGTTCTCGCGGCGACCCGCTTCGACGACCCGAAGCTGTTCGCCGACCGCGCGACCGGTCGCGCTCGTCGTGCAGAGACGGCGCGATGGTGAAGGACACCCGTTGACCCAGCCTCAGGTGGCCGGCACCTGATTGGATCGGCTGCCAGGGGATGTGGTGTTCGAGCGGCTCCGCGCGAGGTGCGAGCGACGGTCTTGACGGGCGACTCGCTTCCGGGTGGTGGTCTCACCGCTGCGGGTGGTGGCGGATGGGTACACGTCGGTGAGGGTGGTGGCATGAACGCGAAGACGGCTGTCCCCCTGCTCGCGCTGCTGCTCGGGCTGCTCGGTACCGGAGATTTCGACGGATCAGCATCAACGCCGTCCCCGGCGGCGGCGCGCCAGAGCCGAACACGGGGGTGGGCTGAGCCATGACGGGTCGAGACGAGCAGTCGGAGGAGAAGCCGCGCGTCGCGCCCGACACCGAGTCTGATCCCAGCCTCGATGACGAGACTGGCTCGGAGTGGGCGGACGAGGGAGGTGCGGTGGAGGAGGGGCCAGCGACCGAGACCTCTGACCCCGAGGACGGTCCCACCACGTGAGCGACCAGCCGTCACCCGACCACCGACGGCCTGACGGGGTGAGCGACGCGACCGTCGAGGCGATCGGCACGCTGAGTGAGGCGCTCGAGACCGTGGAGCGGGCGCGGGGTCACCTGTACGCGTTCCATCAGCTGTGCGGCACGGCCGACCTGAAGCTGGGGGACGCAGTCGATCAGCTGCGCGAAGCCGGCCACGAGACGCTGGCCGACGATCTCGCAACGCGACCTCGTCGGTCGCAACATCCTGCACGGACGCTGGAGCTTCCAGCTCGTCGAGGAGTACGACGACGGGTACTACGCGGCCTTCAAGGCCGCGGACCGTCGCGCCCGCGACGAGCTGGTCGGCGGACGGCGACACTTGTTCGAGGCAGAGATGAAGGAAGACCGCCGCAGTCCGGGTCGCCCCGGCCACGAGGCAACTCCGTGAGCTGTCGGGCGGGCCGGGCGTCAGCCGGCGAGCAGGTGGCGGGCCATCACGATGCGCTGCACCTGGTTGGTGCCCTCGTAGATCTGGGTGATCTTGGCGTCGCGCATCATCCGCTCGACCGGGAAGTCCTGGGTGTAGCCGTAGCCGCCGAGCAGCTGGACGGCGTCGGTGGTGATCTCCATGGCGGCGTCGGAGGCGAAGCACTTGGCCGCGGCGCCGAAGAAGCGGCAGGTCGGGGTCGTCGCGCTCGGACTTGGCGGCGGCGACGTAGACCATCTGGCGGGCGGCCTCGAGCTTCATCGCCATGTCGGCGAGCATGAACTGGATGCCCTGGAAGTCGGCGATGTGCTTGCCGAACTGCTGGCGCTCCTGGACGTAGCCCAGCGCGAAGTCGAGGGCGCCCTGGGCGATGCCGACGGCCTGGGCGCCGATGGTGACGCGGGTGTGGTCGAGGGTGCGCAGCGCGAGCGGCAGGCCGGTGCCGGGCTCGCCGATCATCCGGTCGGCGGGGATGCGGACGTCGTCGAAGAGCAGCTCGCGGGTGGGGGAGCCCTTGATGCCGAGCTTGCGCTCCTTCTCGCCGAAGGTGAAGCCCGGCGTCGGACTTCTCGACGACGAAGGCGCTGATGCCCTTGCCGCGGCCGGCGTCGGGGTCGGTGACGGCGAGCACGGTGTAGAACTCCGAGACGCCGGCGTTGGTGATCCAGGACTTCTGCCCGTTGAGCACGTAGTCGTCGCCGTCGCGCGACGGCGCGGGTCTTCATCGACGCGGTGTCGCGAGCCGGCGTCGCGCTCGGACAGGCCGTAGGAGAAGCCCTCGCCCGCCGCCAGGCGCGGGAGGTAGCGCTGCTTGAGCTCCTCGGAGCCGCCGAGGATCAGCGGCAGGCAGCCGAGCTTGTTGACCGCCGGGATCAGCGAGGACGACGCGCAGCCGCGGGCGACCTCCTCGATCACGATGCAGGTGGCGAGCGCGTCGGCGCCGACGCCGTCGTACTCCTCGGGCACGTGCGGGGCGTGGAAGTCGGAGGCGACCAGCGCGTCGTGCGCGGCCTGCGGGTACGTCGCGCGTCTCGTCGACCTCGGCGGCGTACGGCGTCGACCTTGTCGGCCACCAGGTCGCGCACGGCGGCGCGCAGCTCCTCGTGGTCGTCGGTGGTGCGGAACAGGTCGAAGTCGTGCGGTGTCATGGGTGTTCGCTCGGTGTCAGCGTGTCGTAGGTGTAGAAGCCGCGGCCGGTCTTGCGGCCGAGCAGGCCGGCGTCGACCATCCGGGCGAGCAGCGGCGGCGGGGCGTAGAGCGGCTCCTTGAACTCCTCGTAGAGCGACTCGGCGACCGCCTTGGTGGTGTCGAGGCCGATCAGGTCGGCCAGCGCGAGCGGGCCCTGCGGGTGGGCGGCGCCGCGCACCAGGCCCTCGTCGATGTCCTCGGCGGTGGCGAAGCCCGGACTCCATCATCCGGATCGCGGAGAGGATGAACGGGATCAGCAGCGCGTTGACCACGAAGCCGGCGCGGTCCTGGCAGTCGATGGCGCGCTTGCCGAGCTGGTCCTGCACGAAGCTGCGGGCGCGCTCGGTGGTCTCGTCGGCGGTCAGCAGGCTCGGCACCAGCTCGACCAGCGAGAGCACCGGGCACCGGGTTGAAGAAGTGGATCCCCATGACCTGCGCTGGGCCGGCTGGTGCCGACGGCGAGCTTCATGATCGGGATCGAGGAGGTGTTGGAGGCCAGGATCGCGTCCGGGCGAGGTGACGATCTCGTCGAGCTGCGGAAGAGCGTCGGTCTTGGCGGCCTCGTCCTCGACGATCGCCTCGACGACCAGGTCGCGGTCGGCCAGCTGCGTCGAGGTCGGTGACGACGCGGATCCGGTCGAGCACCTCGTCGGCGCTGTCGATCTTGCCGCGCTCGGCGGCCCGCTGCAGCGACGCCTCCAGCCGCGCGCGGCCGGCCTTCGCGGCGTCCTCGGTCGACTCGACGACGACGACGTCCAGCCCGGCGCGGGCGCTCACCTCGGCGATGCCGGCGCCCATCAGGCCGCAGCCGACGACTCCGACCCGTGCGATCTCGCTCATCCATCTCTCCTCACGACGTGTGTGATACTCAGTGTCATCACAGTGGAACTGAGATGTCAAGCCCGCCGCCTGAGAGGATGCCGCCGTGACTGCAGCCAGCGAAGCCGCGCGCGAGCGGATCGTCGAGGCGGCCTTCGCGCTCTTCGACGAGCGCGGCTACGCCGCGACGACGGTCGACCAGATCGCCGAGCGGGCCGGCGTGAGTCGCTCGACGTTCTTCCGGATGTTCGCCTCCAAGGAGGACGTGATCTTCCCCGACCACGACGACCTGCACGGTCGCATCCAGGCCCGGCTGGCCGCGGCCGAACGACGCCACGCAGCATCCTGGCGGTCGTCGAGGGCGCCCGGATGGTGCTCGACCACTTCCTCGCCGAGGGCGACCTGGCGCGCAGCCCGCTACCGGCTGACCCGCACCGTGCCGGCCCTGCGCGACCGCGAGATCGCCGGCATGCACGGCTACCAGAAGCTCTTCCGCGACTTCATCACGCACCTGGATGCCGGCTGCGACCGGGCGCCGAGCTGCGCGCCGAGCTGATGGCCAACGCCGTCGTGACCGCGCACAACGTCGTGCTGCGGCGCTGGCTGCGTGAGCTGACGACCGAGCCCTACGCGGAGTTCGACGCCGCCATCCAGCGACGTCGTCGAGCTCTTCGACCCAGCGGCCGCCGGCGAGCCCGGCACCACGGTGGTGGTGCTCCGATCGGGCGCCTCGGTCGAGAGCCTGCTGCCCCGGATTCGTCAGGCGATCGACTCCGCCGACTGAGTGGTTGCTGCTGGGTGGCGGTGACCTAGAGGTGAAAGTTGCGTCAGTAGTCGCCCGTAACTCACCGCTCACCGGGGTTGGCGCGGGTTGGCGGTGACCTGCGGGCGGAAGTTGCGACCGGAAGCGCCCGCAACTCACCGCTCACCGGGGTTGGCGCGGGTTGGCGGTGACCTGCGGGCGGAAGTTGCGACCGGAAGCGCCCGCAACTCACCGCTCACCCGCGGCGAGGAAGGTCAGCGCCAGCCGAGCGCCGGAGCGACGTCGCGCACCATCGTCTCCAGCACGTGGGCGCAGTAGTCGACGCCGAGCTGGTTGGGGATGGTGAGCAGCAGGGTGTCGGCAGCGGCGATCGCCTCGTCCTCGGCGAGCTGGGCGATCAGCTGCTCGGGCTCGGCGGCGTAGGTCTTGCCGAAGCGCGCGATGCCGCCGTCGATCATGCCGACCTGGTCGCTGCTGCGACCCTCGCCACCGAAGTAGGCGCGGTCGAGGTCGCTGACGATCGGGAAGATGCTGCGGCTCACCGACGTGCGCGGCGTGCGGGTGTGGCCGGCGTCTGACCACGCCTTGTGGAACAGCTCGATCTGCTCGGCCTGCAGCTGGTGGAACGGCACGCCGGTGTCCTCGGTGAGCAGGGTCGAGCTCATCAGGTTCATGCCCTGCTGTGCGGTCCACTCAGCCGTCGCACGCGTGCCGGCGCCCCACCAGATGCGGTCGCGCAGGGTGGGGGAGTGTGGCTCGACCCGCAGCAGCCCGGGCGGGTTCGGGAACATCGGGCGCGGGTTCGGCTCGGCGAACCCCTCGCCCTCGAGCACCTTCAGGAACGCGGCGGTGTGCTCGCGCGCCATGTCGGCGTGGTCCTGGCCTTCGGCGGGGTGGTGGCCGAAGTAGCGGTAGCCGTCGATCACCTGCTCCGGTGAACCGCGGCTGATGCCGAGCTGCAGCCGCTCCCCGGAGATGAGGTCGGCCGAGCCGGCGTCCTCGGCCATGTAGAGCGGGTTCTCGTAGCGCATGTCGATGACGCCGGTGCCGATCTCTATCCGGCTGGTGCGCGCGCCGACGGCGGCCAGCAGCGGGAACGGGGAGGCCAGCTGGTTGGCGAAGTGATGCACGCGGAAGTACGCGCCGTCGACCCCCACCTCCTCGGCGGCCACCGCGAGGTCGATCGACTGAAGCAGGACGTCGGACGCCGAGCGCGTTTGCGAGTGCGGTGAGGGGTTCCAGTGACCAAAGGACAGGAAGCCGATCTTCTTCATGAGCCTTGAAACGCTGGTTGAACTCTCAATCTTCCCGGCGTGCGATGACGGACTTGACGACCTGACCGGTAGCCACCAGCCGACCTTCGCTGTGCAGGCGGGCGGAGATGGTAGGCCATGGTGCGACCGAGCCGGTCGACAGTGGCGGTGGCACGAACGGTCTGACCCTCCGGTACCGCCGCGAGCAGGGACGACGTGCAGCTCACCGTCACCGCGCCGGCCCCCTCGGGCAGCTCGACCTGCAGGGTGAGATAGCTGCACACGTCCATCAGCAGCGGCACCAAGCCACCGTGCAGAACGCCGCTCGGGTTGATCGTGCCGGCGCGGACATCCATCTCGAGGCCCGCGCTGAGATCGTGCGGGTCGACCAGTCGAAGTCCGAGCGAGCGGTGCAGCGGGAGGGCGAGAACCTGCTCGACCACCGTCATCGAGGCCATGAGATCAAGCCCCGCCAGCAGGCAGCGCCTCGAGCATGATGTCGGGGTGGTCGCGGGTGGTCGCGGTGACCCGCCACTTGTCGACGAACAGTGCGAGGTGGGTGCCGTCAGAACGCTGCAGCACCTCGACGCCGCGGACGCCGGCGAGCACCGCCGCCCCCTCGGCGTCGGTGCGGCGCGCCTGGCTGTAGTCGAGCCGGGAGAGCCGGATGGGTGAGTTGAACTCGTTCGCCATCCGTTCCTCGACCACCTCGAACTGCAGCGTGCCGACCGCCGCGAGCACCGGGCTCTGGTCGCCGCGCAGGTCGGAGCGCAGCACCTGGACGACGCCCTCCTGGTCGATCTGCTCGATGCCCTTGCGGAACTGCTTGTAGCGACCGATGTCGGCTGCGGTGCACGTCGCGAAGTGCTCGGGGGCGAACGTCGGCACCGGGGGGTACTCGACGGGGTCGCCCACGTAGATCGTGTCGCCGACTCGCAGGGCCTGGGCGTTGACCAGCCCGATGATGTCGCCGGGCAGGGCCTGGTCGATCGAGGAGAGCTCGCGGCCGAAGACGGCCTGGGCGTACTTCGTGGCGAACGGGCGTCCGCTGGCGGCGTGGGTGACGACCATGCCGCGGTCAAAGGTGCCCGAGACGACGCGCGCGTAGGCGAGCCGGTCGCGGTGGGCGGCGTTCATGCCCGACTGCACCTTGAAGACGAACGCACTGAACTCGTCGTCGACCTCGCGCACGGCGCCGTCGACGGACGGCGTCGCATGCGGCGGCGGGGCCAGGTCGAGCAAGAGGTCGAGCAGCTGGGCCACGCCGAAGTTCTGCAGCGCCGAGGCAAACATGACCGGGGTGGTCTCACCGGCGAGGAAGCGCTCCTGGTCGTGGTCGGCGCCGTCGGCGGCGAGCAGCTCGTGCTCCTCGACCGCGAGCTCCCACACGTCGCCCTCGCTGGCGATTGCCTCGCCGGCCGACATCCGACGCTCGGGCGCACGGGTCGCCCCACCGGCGGTGCGCGTGTACTGGATGAAGTCACCTGACCGTCGCTCCAGCACGCCGCGGAAGTCGCCCGCCTCGCCCACCGGCCAGGTCAGCGGCGTGGGGCGCAGCCCGATCTGCTTCTCGATGAGGTCCATCAGCTCGAGTGCGGCCAGACCCGGCCGGTCCCACTTGTTGATGACCGTGATCACGGGGATCCCGCGCAGGGCGCAGACCTTGAACAGCTTGAGCGTCTGAGGTTCGAGGCCTTTACCGGCGTCGACGAGCATCACGGCCGAGTCGACCGCGGAGAGCACGCGGTAGGTGTCCTCGGAGAAGTCGCTGTGGCCGGGTGTGTCGACCAGGTTGATGACGTGATCGCCGTACTCGAACTGCAGCGCGGCGGAGGTGATCGAGATTCCTCGGGCCTTCTCCATGTCCATCCAGTCGGACACGGTGGCCCGCCGGTTGCCCTTGCCGTGCACCGCGCCAGCTTCGGTGATCACCTGCGCGTGCAGGGCCAGGGCCTCGGTGAGTGTCGACTTTCCGGCGTCCGGGTGGCTGATGACCGCAAAGGTGCGGCGGGGACGGGAGTCGGACACCCGCCGACGTTATCGGTGGCCGCGGGAACCCGGGAAAACGAGGCGCCGGGACATTCACCCTTTCGGGGGGTTAGAAGTCGTGGCTCGTGGACATCGTCATTGGTGTCAGGAGGCCGTTCGGGCGCCCTCGCAGCCAACCCCCACGTTCGAGACAGGTGTCACGCACATGATCAAGCTCGACCTCTTCTCGCTCGTCGCGGTCCTGCGCGACATCACCTCCCTCGCCGGGGTTGCCACGCCCGCGGCGGGTGCACGGATCGGACGAGTCTCATGACCGACCGCTTCGCCATGTCGCCGGCAGGCTTCGTCGTCGTGGGCAGCCGCGACGACCTCACCGGTCGCGAGGAGGAGATGCTGCGGATGATCTCCCAGGGGTACAGCAACAAGGAGATCGCCGCGACGCTCTTCCTGTCGATCAACTCGGTCAAGACCTACATCCGCTCGGCCTATCGCAAGATCGGCATCGAGCGTCGCGCCCAGGCCGTCATCTGGGGCATCACCGAAGGTCTCGCCGAGCCGACTCGGGGCCGATCTCGGCGCCGATCTCGGAGACCTCCGTTGCCTGAGCACCGTGCGGCGAGTGGCGGCCGGTCGCTGGTTGGACGACGTCCGCGCCATCCTCGAGGCGGCGTCGATCCGGATGCGGGTGCTGACCCGGTCGCGCTTGGCTTGAGAACTTCAGGCGCCCGGATCAGCGGCGCCGCAGCGCCAATGCAGCGACGTCGTCATCGCGCGTCGGGTCGCCCACCTCGTCGACCAGTTGCGCCACGGCGGCATCAAGGTCGGTGCAGTCGCGCAAGAGCTCGGCCCGCTCGACCAACCGGGACAGGCTCACCTGCAGGTCCTCATGACGATGCTCGACCAACCCGTCGGTGAACAGCAGCAGGGTGTCTCCTGCCGAGAGTGGACGGGTCACTGCCACCCGGTCACCGCCGCCGACGCCGAGGATCAACGTCGTCGGCGTGGTGACCACCTCGACCGGACCGACTGCGGGCACCAGCACCGGCTCAGGATGGCCAGCGTTGATGATCTGCACCTTCCCCCGTGAGACGTCAGCAACGCCGTAGACCACAGTGACGAGCTGTTCGACGTGCCAGCTCTCGAAGACCCGGTCGAGCCCGTTCATCACAACCTCAGGATCGGGATTCATCGCGATGAGAGTGCGGATCGCTGAACCGATCTGCGCCATCACCGTGGTGGCCTCGACCCCGCGGCCCATGACGTCGCCGACGAAGAAGGCGGTCCGGTTCTCGTCCAGACGTACGACGTCGTAGAAGTCACCACCGACGCCCGAGCGACCGGCGGCGAGGTACTGCACGCCCATCTCCCACGCCGGTAGGTCGGGCAGCTGCTGGGGGAGGATGGCGTGTTGCAGCTTCAGCGCCGAGTCGCGCAGCTGCGAGTGCAGTTGCGCGTTGTCGATCGCGACGGCGGCCCGCAGAGCGAGGTCCTCGCCGAAAGCCAGGTCGTCCTCGGTGAACTGGCGGCCACCGCGGCCGGTCACCCAGGTGATGACGCCGAGCACGCGGTCGGCCGACTTCAACGGCACCGACAGTCCGCTGCGGAACTCCAGGATGCGGAGTAGCCGCAGGTGCTCCTCGGACTGCGCCGAGGCGACGAGCAGCTCGTCGGTCACGTCGGGCACCAGCTGGGACTCGCCGGTTCGCAGGACGGCGTACGACCCGTGCTCCTGGTCGCTCGGGTCGGCCGGGTAGTCGCGCTGCAGCTGCTCGACCAGCTCGATGTGCTCGGGATTGGCATGCGCGATCGAGAGGGTGCGCAGCCGGCCGTCGTCCTTCGAGCGCGATCACGCACCAGTCGGCGAACCACGGGACGGCGAGCTCGGCGACCGCGGTCAGGGTCGACTCGTAGTCGAGGTCTCCGGCCAGCTGGGCGCTGGCCTCGGCGAGGAAGCGCAGCTTGCGCTCGCGGTCGGCCGACCGCTCCTCCTGGCGAAGCCGGTCGAGCGTCTGGGCGCAGGTGCCGGCTAGTACACGCAGGAAGACGTCCTCGGCTGGATCGAGCTCGCGCAGGCCAGGGAACGACAGGGAGATGACCCCGATCGTCGAGTTGGCCACCGTCAGCGGGAGGCACAGCAGGGTGCGTTCCCCGGGCGCCGAGCTCTCGAGGCCGGGGTAGCGCCGCTGGATCTCGGCGTGCCCGCGCACGATCACGGCGCGGCGAGTGCGGACCGCCTCGGCGGCCGGGGTGTTGCCGGCCACCGGGTAGACCGCCCACCGCTCCTCGGCGCCGGGAGCGGCGCCACGCAGGCCGGTGAGCTTGAGGGTGTCGTCGTCCAGCCGCACCGACAGTGACCCGATCGTGGCTCCGGCCGCGGCGGTGACCTGGTGCACCACGAGTTCGGTGACGGTCGCGACGCTGCGCGCGACGAGCAGCTCACCGGTGATGAACGCCAGCTGGCCCAGGCGATCTGCGAAGTCGGCGGAGGAGAGGTGCTGGGCCGCGTTGTCGCTGAGCACAGCCAGGGCGCCCACGACCTCGCCGGCCTCCCAGACCGGCGTCCACCACGTGGCGCCACCGCTGACCGCGTCGATGCCGAGGTCGAGCTCGCCGGTCCAGGTCGACCCGGCCAGCACCAGCCCCAACACCTCGCGCACCGCCCCTTCGTCGGGCGGGCAGATCATTCGGCCGCTCGCGGTTTGCTCGTCGATCAGCGTCAGCGCTGCATTCGCGTGCACGACCCGCAGGCCGGCATCGAGCACGACGGCGGGCACGCCGAGCTCGTGGACGAGGCGCGCGTCCGGGTGCCAGCTGACCTGGCAGGGGGGAGGGAGCATGAGGCGGTGATCGTCTCATGCGTCGGGCCGTGTCAGTCGCCCTGCGAATGACACCCGTCCGGGTGAAGGCCCCTGGCGGACGGGTCGGTGCACGTCGTCAACGGCGGGGCGCCGACCCCGCAGTGCGAGACCTGCGTACTGGGCTCACCGTGGTGAGCCCTGGTTGAGCCCGTGGTTGAGCCCGTGGTTGAGCCCGTGGTTGAGCCCGTGGTTCTGCCGGTGGTTCAGCCCGCCACGACCAGCTCGTGGTCTGGCAGCTCGTCGATCAGGACGTCGTTGCGCACCGTCGCCGCGGCCAGCGCGCCGCCGGCTGCCAACAGAGCCGCTGCGATCCAGCAGGCGTGGCGGAAGCCGTCGGCGAACAGGGCTGGGTCGGCGTACCCGTCGCCGCCGAGGCCGACGATGACCGGGATCGCGGCGATCGCGACCAGCCCGCCGGTGCGTGCCACGGCGTTGTTCACGCCTGAGGCCATCCCCGAGTGCTCGGCCGGCGCGGCTGCGAGGGCCGTGGCGGTGAGCGGAGCGACGAGCACGGCCAGATCCAGACCGAAGACGACGACCCCCGGCAGCACGTCGACCAGGTAGTCGGCGTCCGACCCGATCGGCGCCAGCAGCAGGACGCCGCCGGCGCAGACGGAGAGGTCCGAGGGACATCTGCAGGCGAGGTCCGATCCGGGCGGCGATCGCGCCGGATCGGGCGGAGAGCAGCAGCATGATCACGGTGACCGGGAGTAGCGACGACCCGGCCGCCACCGGCCCGAAGTCGGCCACGATCTGCAGGTGCACCACCAGCAGGAAGAACAGCACGCCCAGCGCGCCGTAGACGAGGAAGGTGACGGCGTTCGTGGCGCTGAACTGGGCCGAGCGGAAGACGGTGAAGGGCAGGACCGGGTAGGCAGCACGGCGCTCGCGCGCGATGAAGGCGATGGCGCTCACCACGGCGATCGAGCCGGCGACGACGAGTGTCGACGTGGCCACCGACCGCTCCAGCAGAGCGAAGGTCAGCCCGGCTAGGGCGAGCGCGCCGAGCAGGCCGCCTGCCCAGTCGACCTGGGCGCCGCCTGCCGCAGGGTCACGACTCTCCGGGACGTGCCGCTGGGCTACGATCACGACGACGACCGCGAGCGGCAGGTTGATCAAGAACACCCAGCGCCACGAGGCGACGTCGACCAGCCAGCCGCCGAGCAGCGGTCCGATAGCGGTGGCGACGCCACCCAGGCCGGACCAGGCACCGATCGCGCGGGCCCGGTCGGCTGGCCGGAAGCTGGACTGCAGGATCGCCAGGCTGCCTGGGCGTGAGCAGGGCCGCGCCGATGCCTTGCACCGCTCGCGCCGCGATCAGCATCTCGACGTTCACGGCGAGACCGCAGGCGAGGGACGCGGCGGCGAACCACACGACACCGACCACGAACACGCGACGTCGACCGTACCGGTCACCCAGCGTGCCGCCGAGCAGGATGAACGAGGCCAGGGTCAGGGCGTAGGCCGACACCGTCCACTGCAGCGCGGTGAAGTCGGCATCCAACGAGGCGCCGACCGCGGGCAACGCGACGTTCACGACGGTGGCGTCGATGCCGGCCAGGGCTGAGCCGAGGATCGTGGCAAGCAGTGCCCATCGGCCGGCAGCGGTGCCGAAGTCGAGCAGGGGCGGCGGGGAAGGGGAGGCGGTTGAGCAGAAACCACGGCTCATCCGACCACGTCGGCGGCGTCGACGCACCACGGGAGCGGTAGATCCGGACGTGGCCTTGCCTGGGCCGGTAGCTTGGGACCGACCGGTCGTCGCGAGAGGAGGGTGGCTCCGATGAGCAGCACCTCCGCGAAGCGCTCGACCCGACTCGCCTCCGAGGACTGGACCGATGCGGCCCTCGAGGTGCTGCGCACCCAAGGTCGCGCCGGCATCACGATCAACACGCTGTGCGACCACCTCGGCGTCACGCGCGGCAGCTTCTACTGGCACTTCGCCGACCTCGACGACGCTCAAGGAAGCCGTCACCGAGCGCTGGTGCGCCGACACCGGCGCGGTTGCTCGAGGCGATGGGAGTGCTGCAGCAGCTGCCGCCGGTCGAGCGAGTGCGGGCGATGACCATGCACCTGCTCGACGAGGGTTCGTCGAGCATCGAGGTCGCCCTGCGTGACTGGGCCCGCACCGACGCAAAGGTGGCCGAGGCGGTCGCCGAGGCCGACCGCACGGTCTTTGCCGCTGTCGAGCAGGCGCTGGTGCAGATCGGCCGCAGCGCGGACGACGCCCGCGTGCTGGCCGGCGTCCTGGTCTACGCGGGCATCGGCTTCGCCCACGGTGACCACGGCCTGCCGCGTCCCACGCCCGACGAGGTCGACCGGCTGCTCACCCTGATCACCTGAGGGCGAAACCCCGCCAGCCGGTCACAGCGGGCGGAGCTCGTCGACCTTCCAGCTGTCGCCGACGCGCACCATCCGCACGGTGACCCGGGTCTGCCCGACCTTCACCGGTTGCTCGGCCTGCGCGCCGCCACCTTCCCGCTCGAGCACCCGACTCGAGACGAGCACCTGGTCGACGTAGACCAGCACGATCACGGCGTCACCGGCATCTTTACCGGTCTGCTCGACGACGCCGGCCGCGCGCACCCGGGCCTGTGACACTGCCTGCTTGTCAGTCGCGAGAGGGCGCACCGTCGTCTCGAACGTCGTGCGGAACTCCTCGGCGAAGGCCTCGGTCATCCGTGAGGTCGCCGAGGTGAGCGAGCGGTCGAGGTCGGCGTAGTCGTAGGAGAGGGCCAGGGGCACGGCGTCGACCGCAGCCTGAACGGCGTCCCGGTCGCGGCCGGGAACTGACCCGGCGCGGTAGGTGCCGTCGGCGGCCAGCTCGGGAGCCACGGTGGGGGTCTCGTCGTCGTCGCCCAGCATGAGGGTGAGCCCGGTCAGCAGTGCGACGACCAGGGTCACCAATGCCAGCGCGCCCAGCAGCAGCCGCTTCATCCGACCTGCTCCACGCCGGAGACCCGCCACCGGTCGTCGATCAGCGCGAGACGAACCCGCACTCGGTAGTTGTCGAGCTCGGTGCTGCCGTTGCTGAGCGCGGTGGTGGTGTCGACCGCGACCAGCACCTGGGCCACCGTGTCGGTGACGTGCTCGAGCGCGACGCCGCCGTCGGGCACGGCTGCGGTCACGGTGAGCCCCTTTGACTCGACCTGCTCGGCGAGGGTGTCGCGCTGGGCCGCGTAGTCGGTGGCGAAGGTGCCCGTGCTGATGGCGAGCAGCTGGTCGATGCCGGCATCGACGTCGGCGGGGTCGAGGCTGAAGAACAAGCTGGCCGCCTCGCGACCGGTGGTGGCCGCGGCGGCCGTACGGTTCCCATCCTGGCCAACCGTGCGTTCGACCCACACCCAGGCGCAGGCGGCGAGCACCGCGACCATCCCAGCGACCAGCACCGCAACCAGAACGGCCACCGTCACAGGTCCGCGAGCCGCGGTCGTCACCCTCTTCACGACCGCATCATCGCCGTTCGGTCAGGTTCATCGTGAGCAGCCAGCCCAGGTCGGCGCTGCCGTCGGTGGGCACGGGGGTCGCGCTGGTCGTCAGCTGGATCGGCAGGCCGTCGGGCGTGACCACCACGCCGGACGTCGGGTTCATGACGGCGGTGCCCCACCCGGTGCGTGCGCGAGGCTGCGAGCGCCCGGGCACCGGGATGTTCTGGAAGCCGCGCACGTTCGGCGAGCCAGGATCGGTCGGGGACGTCGTGCAGCCTGCATCAGGGTTCGGCGGCGAGTCACGGGGTTGAGGCGGGCCCGAGCCGGAGGCCGGCTGGCCATTGGGCAGGTAGCGCTTCGTGTCCTCGTAGCCCTTCGAGCAGGGGTTGTAGGTGCCGGCACCGCGTGTGCGCATGACGTTGGCGATGTGCGCGCTCCACACCGGTAGCCCGTCGGCGTCGAAATGACACGTTCCGGGTACGGCCTTGCCGGTCTGCGGGTCGATCTCGTCGCAGTAGCGCAAGCCCATGCCGTTGTACTCCAGCGCCCACGGGAACACGACCAGCGACTTGCGGATGCCGGCGAGGTTGGTGATGCCGAGGTCGGTCAGGCTGGTCAGGTTGTTGAGCAGCACCGGCAGCGCGTCCTGGTTGTCGCGCAGCAGGCCGGTCACCTGTTGCCCGGCCTCGATGCCGCGCACGAACACCTCGTCGAAGGTGGGGTCGAGCTCGCGCAACCGTGAAGTGAGCCCAGCCAGGCTGCGCAGCGAGGACGTCGTCGCCATGTCGAGGTCGACCTGGGTGTCGAGCACGGTCTGGGCGTCCTCGATCAGCGCGGTCAGGTCGTCGACGTTGCGCAGGGCGCTGGCTGACAGGGTGTCGACGTCGTCGAGCAGCCCGCGCAGGGTCGGCGAGAGGTTGGCCAAGGCCACCGAGGCTTCCGACAGCGTCGTGCTCAACGCCGCCGGGGGCACCGAGCCGGCGAGCCGGCCCAGGCTGCCGAGCAGCTCGGCCAGGTCGGGCGGGGACGTCGTCCGGTCGAGAGTGATCACGTCACCGTCCGCCAGGTCGGGGCCGTCGCTCGAGCGCGGGGTCAGCTGCACGTACTGCTCGCCGATGGCCGACTTCGACGAGATTGCGGCGGTCACGTCGGCGGGCACGTCCGACCCGGCGTCGATCTCGAGCATCACAGTGGAGGCGGCCCCCGGGCCCGGGATCACCTCGCGCACGCGGCCGACGCGGACGCCGAGCAGGTCGACCTCGGCGAGCGGGTAGACGCCCTCGGGGTCGGCGAAGTAGGCCTCCACCACGGCTGGGCGGTTGACCAGGCGCTCGACGTGGAAGAGCTCGACGAGCCCGTAGGTGAGGGCGCAGGCGCCGACGAGCACGAAGGCGACGAGCTTGGCTCGTGTGGCGTTGGTGATCACCACGCACCTCCCGCGATCAGCTCGGCGAGCGAGCTCGGTGGGGTGCGGTCGGCGACGCCCGCGCGACGACCGGTGAGCGGCCTGGCCGAGCGAGGTGTTCAGGTCGGTGAACGCCTCGGCGATCGGCCCCCGACCGAGCGGCTGGCCGAGCGGGTCGTCGAGGCCTGGGAGGTCGCTCAGGCCCGGCACCTGCAGCCCCGGCAGCTCAGGCAGCTGAGGATCGAGGAGGTCGGGGAGTCCGGGCGGCCCCGGCTCGATGCCTGGCGTCTGGTCGACCAGGTCGGCCAGCAGAGCGATGAAGGTGTCGAGGTTGAGGTTGGCCTGGATGTAGGCGCCGGCGTAGTCGCCCTTGATCGTGTAGAGCGTGTTGCCGTTGAACGGGAACGACGACACCCGCTCCAGCGTGAGCGCCAGGTCGTCGCCGGCGTCGGTGAGGCCCGAGAGCAGCGGGGTCAGGTGCTTCAGGTCGGCCACCGTGTTCGCCCGGCTGCGCTGCAGCAACGGCACGACGCTCTGCGAGAGGCGGCTGACCCGGGCGAGCGCGCGGGTCAACGCCGGGCGCTGGCGGTCGAGCACGGCCAAGCCGGCCGGCACGTCGTCGAGGGTCGCTGCGATCACGTCGCGCTGGTCGGCGAGGGTGGCGGTCAGGTCGCCGAGCGCGGTCAGGGTCGAGACCAGGTTGGCCCGGTTGTCGTCGAGGTTGCGCACCAGGTCGGCGAGTCGGCGTGCGCCGAGGCGCGCGTCGTCCGTCCGCTCGTCGAGGGCGGCCGAGAGCTCGCGCGAGATGGTCGCGATGCTGCCGAGCGAACCACCGTTGAGCACCTGCGACAGCGCGCCGAGCACGACTTCGGTGTTGGGGTGCACGAGCGTCGAGCTCACCGGCACGGAGGCTCCGGCCTCGAGGCGTCCATTCGGGTCCTCCTCCGGAGGAACCTCGAGCGAGACGAACCGCTCGCCGAGCAGGCTGGTCTCCCGCAGCGTCGCCTCGACGTTGGCCGGCAGCTCGACGTCGGCCTCGATGCGACAGACCACCTCGGCGTCCAGACGCTCGTCGAGCTCGACCGAGACGACGCTGCCGATGACCGTGTCGTTGGCCCGACATGTCTCCTTGGGCACCAGGTTGGTGGCGTCGCTGAACGTGATCGTCACCTCGTAGCCGCCGCCACGCCGGCGGCGCCGGGCAACGGCAGGCTCTGGGCGCCGTCGAACCCGCAGCTGCTGAGAGCGAGCGCCGCGAGGGCGGCCACTGCGATCGGCTTGACGGGCCGCCTCATCGGCCCTCACCTCGAGCCGCGGCGCGCAGTCGCGCGAGCAGGTTCGCGCGCGACATCGTCGCGACCGCAGCACCTGAGGACGGCGGCGACATGGCGGTCAGCTCGCTCAGCAGCAGTCCGAGGTCGTTGCCGGTCGCGGCGAGCGCGGCACAGAACAGCGACAGCTGCGCGGCTTGGGCGCCCGTCACCGTGGCGCACACCCGCACCATCGTCGAGGAGAGCTGCACGCCGAGGTTGCTGGTGAAGATTCCGCGCTGCAGGTAGGACGTCGTCCGGCCGTCGGGTGAGCTCGCACCGGGGTCGTCGTAGCTCCAGTTGGTGGGAATGTTGATGTTCATCGCCGACACGAACCCGACAGGCGCGAGGGCGAGCAGGTCCTGGAGCTCGCGAGTACGGCGGTTGAGCGTGATCGCGACATCGCGCGTGCCGGCGATGCCGTCGGTCAGCGCGGCCCGGTTGGTGCGCGTGAACCTGGCGACGTCGCGCAATGCGCCGGACAGGTCGGTCGAGGCCCGGGCGATGTCGTCGCGCTGTGCGTTGAGCTGCCCGCTGACCCGGGCCAGGGCGAGCACGAGTCGCCGCACGGTGCCGTCGTTGGCCACCAGCGTGCGCGTGAGAGCGCCCGCCTGGTCGAGGGTTTCCTGGTAGCTGTCGTCAGTGGCGGCCAGGGTGTCGAGCGCGGCTGCCAGCTGGGTGATCCGCTGGTTGAACCGCTTCCCGTTGCCCTTCAGGGTGCCGGCGGTGGCCAGCACGAGTCGGGAGAGCGCACCGTCCCGGTTTGCGCCCTGCGGACCGAGCGCGTCGGAGAGGTCGGTGAGCTGGCGGTAGGTCTCGTCGAGCTCGACGGGCACGCCGGTGCGGTCGAGCCCGAGCGAGGCGCCGTCGGTGAGCACCGGACCCGAGCCGGTGTAGGCCGGCGTGAGCTGCACGAACCGGTCGCCGACGATGGACGGCGGCACGATCATCGCGTGCACGTCGCCGGGCAGGTCGACGTCAGAGCTGTAGGTGATCTCGACCTCGACCGCGGTGTCGACCACCTCGACCGACTCGACTTCGCCGACCACGACACCGAGCACCTTCACCTCGGCGCCGTCGTACAGGTTGACGGTGCTGGGGAACGTGGCGGTGAGGGTGCGGCGTCCGGAGTCGTCGGAGCCGCCGCTCAGCAGCACGCCGACCACGAGGGCGAGCGCGACGAGCGCGCCGAGGGTGGAGAGAACACGGGTCTTCACGGTGTGTCCTCACCGCCGGCCGGGCCGAGCGGCAGGCACGGGGCCGTGCTGCCGTTGATGGCCTGGTTCAGCTGGCTGAGGATCGGGTCGAGGATGTCGTTGAGCGCGTTGGGCGGGTCGATCGTGCAGACCGCGAACCCGCTCGGGAACGTGATCGCGCCGTCGAAGAATCGGCCGGTGCCGCCGACGCTGGTGAACTCGCGGCCGTAGAGCGCCACGTTCTGGATGCTCTCGTCGATGTTGTCGCGGTTGCGCCGCAGCACGTCGAGCACGCGGTTGAGCTTGGCCAGGGCAGGGCCGATGGTGCGCTCGTTGTCGGCGACCAGTCCGCTGAGCTCGCGAGCCAGGGCGCTGGTCTCGGTGATGATCCGGGCGATCACCCGGCGCCGCGAGTCGAGGGTGGCCAGCACCTGCTCGGTCGAGCCGAGCAGCGCGGCCAGGTCGTCGTTGCGCGCCGCGAGGGTGCCGGTGACGGCATCGGCATCGCGGAAGAGCTGTCGAATCTGTTGGTCGCGCGAGGAGATGGACGTCGACAAGCGACCCAGGCCGTCCAGCGTCGCCCGCACCTCAGGAGCTGCGGCCTCGAGCACGCCGGAGACACTGTCGAGCGCCTCGGTGAGCTGCCGGGTGTCGATCTCCTGCACGTCGGTGGTCAACCGCTGGAACGCCGGCACCACGTTGAGCGGGGTGGTGGTGCGCTCGACCGGGATGACGTCGTCCTCCCCGAGCGCACCGGAGCCGGCCGGCGTCACGCTGAGGAAGTGCGAGCCGAGCAGGGTCTTCACCTCGATGCTCGCCGAGGTCAGCTCACCGAGCTGCGGACCGTCGACGTCGAAGGTGACCACGACTTCGTCGACGTCAAGGTCGATCGCCCGCACCTGGCCGACCTTGACCCCGGCCACCCGCACTTCTTCACCCACCTGCAGGCCGCTGGCGTCGGTGAAGACGGCGCGGTACTCGGTGCCCGAGAACATCGGCAGCTTCGAGGCGTTGAGCGCGACGCCCAGCACCAGCGCGATCGCGACCACCCCGATGAAACCGATCAGGGCCGGACGCCGCCGACCCAGGGCGATGAGGCGCCTCACGGCACGTCCTCCCGTCCGCAGATGGTGTCCCGCTCGTTGGCGGCGAGGTTGGGCGACTGCACGAGGTAGTCGCTGCCGAGCAGTCGGAGGTTCCCGGAGATGCCGCAGGCGTAGTAGTTGAAGGTCGAGCCGTAGCTGCCGGTGCGCGCCATCTGCCGCATGCGGAACGGCAGTCGCTGCAGCGACTCCTCCAGCAGCGACCGGTCGCGGTCGAGGAACGTCGCGACGTCGTCGAGTCCGGTCAGGTCGGCGGCCAGCGGGCCGCGGACGTCGGCGAGGAACCCGGTCGAGACCGTGAGCAGGTCATCAAGGCCGGGCAGGCTGGCGGCGATGTCGCCGCGATCGTCGGCGAGACCTCCCATCAGTCGGCGGAAGGTCGAGATCAGCTCGGTCAGCTGGGTGTCGCGCTCGTTGACCGTGCGCAGCACCGCTCCGAGGTTGTCGACGACGCGACCGATCACGACGTCCTTGTCGGCGAGCGTGTTGGTGAGGCTGGCGGTGCTGCTCAGCAGCTGTTGGTAGGTGGCGCCCTCGCCCTGCACCGCCTGCACGATCAGGTAGGAGAACTCGTTGACCTGCGCGGGGTCGAGCGCCTGGAACAAGGGCTGGAAGCCGTTGAAGAGCACGGTGAGGTTGAGCGCCGGTGTCGTCTGGGAGATCGGGAAGGTGTGGCCGGCCTCGGTCTCGGCGCCGTCGCCGACCTCCTCCTGGATCTCCAGGTAGCGCTGGCCGACGATGTTCTCGTAGCGCAGCACCAGCTGGGCGCCGCCGTAGACGGGCACCCCCTCCTCGACGGTGAACGTCACCCGCGCGCGTTGCGCGTCGCCGTCGGGCACCAACTCGACCGAGGTGACGCGGCCGACCTCGACGCCGGACAGTCGCACCCGGTCGCCGCCGGTGACTCCGGTGGCTTCGGTGAAGTCGGCATGGAAGGTGCGACGATCGACGAAGGAGAGGTTGCCGATCAGCATGGCCAGCAGCCCGAAGAGCGTGATCGTGACGACCGCGAAGAGCGCCACTTTGTAAGCAGAGCTGGGGATTCGACGCTGTGGCGCGATGGCGGGCACGGGTGTGGTCATGGGATCCGCACCTCCCCGTCGTAGAGCATCGGGCCGAGCAGCAGCCCGGCGAGACCAGGTCCCTGCGAGCGGTCAGGGGACGATCCGCCGCCGGTGAGCAGGTCTCCGAGGGCGTCAGCGAGGCGCGGGTCGGTCAGTCGTCCCTGTTCGTCGTGCTCGGCCGCGGCTCGTCGTCGTCCGGGGTCTGGATCACCTGGAACGGCAGTGGCAGCAGCGAGAACGGCGCGGCGTCCTTCACCTGGCGGGTGAGTCGGCCGAACCGGGGGCAGTGCGGGTCCCAGCTCGGCACGATGTCGGGCAGGTTGGCGTTGTTCGCCTCGCTGTCGGGGTTGCTCGGCAGGTCACGCGGATAGACGTAAGGGTCGCCCTGTAGCAGCAGGTCGACGTTCAGCAGGGTGAAGGGTCCGCGGGCGCCAGTGACCTGGTTGCCGAGCTTGTCGAGGGTGTGCAGCCCGTCGAGGCTGCAGGCCAGGGAGCCCGAGTAGGTCGCGAGCAGGGCGAGCAGCGGGCGCACCCGACCGGTCAACCGGATGATCGCATCGCTGTTCTCGTCGACCACGTCGGTCGCCTGGTCGCTCGTCGTCACGAGCGTGTCGAGCAGGCCGGCCAAGCGGGCCTCGGAGGGCACGAGCAGCTCGCGGCTGATGCCGGCCGTGTCGGCCAGGGTGCTCAGCAGGTCGGGCGCTGCACCGTCGTAGATCTCGAGCGTGCGGGTCAGGTCGACCAGGTCGCGCTGCACGACGTCGAGACGCGGGTTCAGCTCGGCGAGGAAGTCGGACGACTGGCTGATGGTGCGGCCGAGCTGCTCGCCCCTGCCGTCGAGGGTGCGAGCCAGGGTGGTGAGCACCGTGGAGAGCTGGGCCGGGTCGATGGCGCGCAGCAGCGGCACCAGGGTGGCGTAGATGTCGCCGAGCTCGGTCGCGGTCGTCGACTGGGTGATCACGGCGCCGTCGGCGATCGTCTCGGCCCCATCAGTCAGCGCGGGCGCGAGCAGGTCGACGTACTTCTCGCCGAAGAGGGTCTTGGGCACGATCGCCGCGTCGACGTCGGCCGGCACCAGCTCGGCGTCGTCGGGGTCGAGGGCGAGGTGGATGGTCGCGGTGGTGCCGTCGGACTCGATGCTGGTCGACGCGTCCGACGATGCGTCCCTGCAGCTTCACGTCCGAGCCGGGGTTCAGCTCGAGGCCCGGGTCGGTCGGTCACAGACCGGACGTCGACCGAGCGCTTGCCAGGGCAGGTCCTTGCGATAGGTCAGCACCGATGCGCCGATCAGCACCGCGAGCACCACTAGGTAGACCAGCCCCAGCAGGGGCAGGTCGTGACGCGACCACGGTCGACGGATCATCGGTTCAGCCCGCTATTCGCACGGTCGTGGTCGAGCCCCACAGCGCCAGGCTCAGGAAGAAGTCGGCGACCACGATCATCACGACCGAGAGCCGGACGGCACGCCCCACGGCGACGCCGACGCCAGCAGGGCCGCCGGTGGCGTTGAACCCGTAGTAGCAGCAGATCATCGTCAGGATCACCGCGAAGACGAGCACCTTGCCGAACGAGTAGAGGATGTCGATCGGCGGCAGGAACAGGCCGAAGTAGTGCTCGTAGGTGCCGCTGGTGAGCCCGTAGTACTTCACCGAGATCAGCTGGGTGGAGGCATAGGTGCCGATCAGGGCGACGAAGTACAGCGGGATGATCGCCAGGAACGACGCCACGATGCGGGTGCGTCACCAGGTAGGGGACCGAGCGCACCGCCATCACCTCGACGGCGTCGATCTCCTCGCTGATCCGCATCGCGCCGAGCTGGGCGGTGAAGCCGGCGCCGACCGTGGCGATCAGGGCGTTGCCGGCCACGAGCGGCGCGACCTCGCGGGTGTTGAAGTAGGCCGACAGGAACCCGACGTACGGCTCGATGCCGACCTGCCGCAGGCCCTGGTAGCCGACCAGGCCGACGACGCTGCCGACCGCGACGACCTCGAAGATCAAGATGCCGACGGTGCCGGCGACCAGCACCATGGCCCCCCGACCGAAGGTGACCTCGGCGAGCAGTCGCCACACCTCCGCGCGGTAGGAGCGCAGCGTGTGGGGGAGGCCGGCCAGGCTGCTGCCGTAGAAGCGCACCTGGCGACCGAGCTCGCCGAGTGCTTGGTAGGTGGCCGTGCGCGCCGGCGGAGGCTGGAGGTCCGGGCTTGAGGACACGCCATAGAGGCCCTTCACCGGGACGACTTGGTAGTAGACCGCCGTCATCACCGCGTTGGCCACGAAGAGCAGCACGAACGAGATGATCACCGACTGGTTCACCGCGTCACCGACGCCGCGAGGGCCGCCCTTGGCGTTGAGGCCCTGGTGGGTGGCGACGATGCCGGCGAGCAGGCCGAAGACCAGCGCCTTGAGCTCTCCGACGTACAGGTCGGGCAGCTGGGCGAGTGCGGTGAACGACTGCACGTAGGCACCCGGCGAGCCGCCCTGGACGCCGACGTTGAAGGCGTAACCGCCGATCGTGCCGACCGCCGTGGTCACGGCATTGAGCAGGCAGGCGATGACGGCCATCGCGAGCACGCGGGGGACGACGAGGCGCTGGATCACCGAGATGCCGAGCACCTCCATGGCGTCGAGCTCCTCGCGGATCTTGCGCGACCCGAGGTCGGCGGCCACCGCGGTGCCGGCCGCGCCCGCCACGATGACCACCGTCGCGATCGGCGCGGCCTGCTGCACGATGCCCACGACCGCGACGGCGCCGGTGAACGAGCGCGCACCGAGCTGGCTGAACAGAGACCCGATCTGCAGAGCGAGCACGGCGCCGAACGGCACGGTGATCGCCATCGCCGGAAGGAGCGAGACCCGGGTGACGAACCACGCCTGGTCGCTGAGCTCGCGCCATTGGAACGGACGGCGGAACAGCGAGGCGATCACCTCGAGCGCGAACGTGAAGAGGTCGCCGACGGGACGGAACGGTCGGGCGAGGACGGCGAGGTCAGTCACGCGGGCCCGCCCTCTCACTCGAACGCTGGTCCGCGGTGGGGGAGCAGCCTGGTGCGCTGAGGATAGACAGCGTGCCGGGGTTGCGCGGACGAAGTCCGGCGTCCGTCGGCTGGCGCTCCATGTCCGGACCATACACAATTGTACGGAGATGCGTTACCGTCCCGTCACACGATCTTCGTGACCCGAACTGCCGCAGAGAGGCACCGCCGTGACCCCAGGACCCCCCACCCGTCCCGATGGCGGTGACGTGACTCCCCAGGCGACCCAGGTCCACACCGACGACCACGGTGTCTGCCCGAAGGCGTTCCGCTACTGGGAGATGAAGGACACCCCGGCGTGGGCCAAGCGCCGCAAGGCGTTCAAGCGGATCACTGGCAAGGACCTCTTTCCGACCGACGAGCAGGCCCAGGCCCTCTGCGAGGACCTCTACGCCGGCGACCCGGTGGCCGAGCGCTTCGTCGCGGAGGTGTTCTTCGGCGAGATCGGGCACAAGCGCGGCCGCGACATGGTGCGCCAGGCGCTCGACCACGGCATCGACTCGGTGCCTGATGCTCCGGAGTCCATGCGCGCGCTCTTCGCCGAGTTCGAGACCGTGCCCGACTGGGTCGACCGCGAGCTGGTCGAGCTCGGGGCCTCGGTCTGGAAGCGCTGGGGCACGATGCTCTTCAGCGTCGCCGGCGTCATCACGCTCGAGATCTACACCGAGGGTGCCGTGGCGATGCCGCTCTCGCTGGCTGGCGGTTACGCCGGCGACAACGCGTTGCGCCGGTTCCTCGAGACGTCGCGGTTCTGGATCGACACCTCCGAGCCGGGCGCGCTCTTCGAGCAGGGCAGCGCCGGCCGTGCCACGGCGATGCAGGTGCGGATCATGCACGTTGCCGTGCGCAAGCGGGTCGGTGACCACCCGGAGTGGGACTCCGAGGCGTGGGGCCTGCCGATCTCGCAGACCTACGAGCAGATGACCCAGATCGGTGGCAGCACCGTGCCGGCGCTCTCGCTGTGGCTGCTCGGCTACCAGACGACGCCCAAGGAGATTCGGGCGCTGATCCACTTCAACCGCTACATGGGTCACCTGCTCGGCGTCCAGCCGCGCTGGGCACCCGAGACGATCATCGAGACCCTGCAGACGGTGATGATGACGACGGCCGCTCGCTCGTGGGACTCCGGCGCCGCCGGCAAGGAGCTCATCGAGTCGTTCCCCGCAGCGTTCGCGCCGCGCGAGGGGCAGACCGGCCTGAAGAAGCTGCGTGCGCGCTACAACCACGGCATCTACTCGGCGTACACCGCGCTGTGGATGATGCCGCCGACCCGCAAGGCCTACGACCTGCCGCGTGCCTTCCCCTGGATCCTGATCCTGATCGCCCGCTGGCCCCTCATCACGGTCACCGAGCTGCTGCGCAGGTTGCCGGGCCTGAAGCAAGCCCACGTCTCGGTGATGCACAAGCACCGCGAGAGCTGGTGGGCCGCGCAGATGGAGGGCCGTCAGGCCGAGTTCGACGCCAGCAGCGCGCTGCGCCGCTGACCCACACGTGGGTCGAGTAGCCCCACACGTAGGTCGAGTAGCCCGGGGCGAGCGAGGAACGAGCCGCCGCGGGCGTATCGAGACCCAGTTATCGAGAGGAAATTGCGTGCCAAGTACTCCCGCCATCACCGAGGCCTGGAACGGCCCCGGCCTGCGCGACGGCGAGCTCACCGTCGTCACCGAGAAGGACAACGCCCTGCACCCCAGCGACAGCCGCTGGGCCTTTGAGCACTGGTACTACGACGCCCACCTCGACTCCGGCCACACCGTCGTCGCGTTCCTGCAGAAGCGTCGGCCTGAGGAGCCTCCCGGCAGCAAGCCGATCGTCGAGCTGCTCGTCTACTACCCCGACGGACGACGTCGCCAGGTGACGATCCACCACCCCAAGTCCGAATTCTCCGCGTCGTCGGACCACTGCGAGGTGGCGATCGGCGCGAGCCACGCCCACTCCGACTACAGCGGCGACCTCCCGGTGCACCACCTCCACGCCGCCGAGGAGGACCTCGTCTTCGACCTGACCTTCACCAACGAGACGCCGTCCTGGATGCCGGGCGGGGGCCTGCAGCACATCGGCGACAACGACACGTTCGGGTGGGTCGTGCCCGGCCCGCGCTGCGCGGTGACCGGCACGGTCACGATCGACGGCCAGACCCAGACGGTCACCGGTCGCGGTTACCACGACCACAACTGGGGCGTCGGCAACATGCCGCGCATCATCGAGCGTTGGCACTGGGGTCGGCTCTACACCGACCAGTTCTCGTTGCTGTTCGCGACCGTGATGACCCAGAAGCGGTTCGGGTTCCACGAGTTCCGTCCGCTGATGCTCGCGAAGGGTCGCGAGATCGTGCTGAGCACCGGCGAGGTCGACGTTGACCGAGGGGCCGACGACGTACTCCGAGATCGCGCACCGCTCGTACCCGACGTCGCTGCGTCTGCAGGTGCCGGGCGCCATCGACCTCAAGCTCGACGTGCAGCAGATGATCCACGCCCACGACCTGCTCGACGACGTGCCGGTCGTGCGCAGTCGCGCGGTCAAGCCGCTGGCGCGCAAGCTGATCGGGCAGCCGGGGTACTTCCGCTTCCTGTCCGACTTCGAGCTCACGGTGACGCTGGACGGCGAGACAACGGTCGAGACCGGGTCGACCCTCCACGAGCTGGTCGCCCTGCACTGAGCCCGGTCGGTGGGACAGAATCGGACACATGTCTGACGCAGCACGCACGCCGGTCCTGATCGGCATCGCACAGGTCTCCGAACGACTCGGCGAGCCTGGTTACGAGGCGTTGTCGCCAGCCGACCTGGGTGGCCGCGCGGTGTCCGCTGCGTTGGCCGACTGCGGGGTGGATGCCGGTGCGCTCGCGGCGGCGATCGACGTGCTCGGCGTGCACCCGGCAGTTCGACGAGTCGTTCCCCGGCACCGCCGCACCACTCGGCCGCCCCGACAACCTGCCGATGGCGCTCGCCCGACGGGCCGGGCTCGAGCCCGAGCGCGTGATCTACGAGGTCACCGGCGGGCAGTCACCCCAGCACCTGGTCACCGAGCTGTGTGGCGACCTCGTCGCCGGCCGTGCGCGGGTCGCCGTCGTGGCCGGCACCGAGGCGATCTCGACGGTGCTGAACCTGGCGCGCACCGAGTCGCCGCCCGACCTCACCGAGCACGTGGACGGGCCGAGCGGTGACCGCAACCCGAGTCTGGTCGGACTGGTCACGCGCTACCAGGCAACCCACGGCATCACCGACCCCACGACGCAGTACGCCCTGTTCGAGAACGCTCGTCGCGCTCGACTCGGGCTCACCCGCGCCGAGCACGCGCAGGCCATGGGCGAGCTGTTCGCGCCGTTCAGCGAGGTGGCCGCGACCAACCCGCACAGCGCTGCTCCCACGGCGTACGACGCCTCCGCGCTGACGACCGTCGACGACGACAACCGGATGGTCGCCGACCCCTACCCCAAGCGCCTGATCGCACGCGACAAGGTCAACCAGGCGGCGGCCGTCGTGCTGACCACCGAGGCGATGGCCGCCGAGCTCGGCGTGCCGCGCGAGCAGTGGGTCTACCTGGCCGGGCACGCCGACCTGCGCGAGGTCGAGTTCATGCAGCGCACCGACCTTGCGGCCTCACCGTCCGGGGTGCTCGCGGTCGAGGGGGCGCTCGCGATGGCCGGCATCGAGCTGGACGACGTGGCGTGGCTCGATCTCTACAGCTGCTACCCGATCGCGGTGAGCTCGGTCTGCGACGGGCTCGGACTCGCGGCCGACGACCCGCGTGGCCTCACGGTCACCGGAGGACTGCCCTTCTTCGGCGGGCCAGGCAACAACTACTCACTGCACGCGATCGTCGAGGTGGCCGACCGAGCCCGCCGCGGGCCGGGCTACGGGCTCGTCGGTGCGAACGGGGGCGCGCTGAGCAAGTACTCGGTGGGCATCTACACCTCGACGCGGTCGCCGTGGCGGGCCGGGGACGACGTCGCCCTGCAGCGCCAGGTCGACTCGGCCGAGCGGGTGTCGATCGTCGAGCACATCGAGGGCGACGGGGCCGAGGCGACCGTCGAGACGTGGACCGTGCAGCACTCCGGCGGTGCCCGACACGCGATCGTCATCGGCCGACTCGACGACGGGCGACGCCTCGTGGCCACCGGGATCGACGGTGACGACGAGCTCGTCGAGCACCTCCTGGGAGACGACGTGCTGGGTTCGCGGGTGTTCGTGCGCACGACCGGCGCGGGCAACCGCGCCACCCTGACCAAGGAGCGCATGGCCGAGCTCGCTCCGCCCGCCCTACTGGGGTTCCTGTCCGTCCTACGAGCACGTCGAGGTGCGTCGCGACAGGCACGTGCTCGAGATCGAGGTCGGCGCGAAGCCGCTCGGCACGGTGGCGCACGCCGAGCTCGAGTCGATCGTCGACGCCTACCTTGCCGACGCAGACCTCTGGGTCGCGGTGCTGCTCGCGCCCGAGGGGCTGTCCGGCGAAGCCCACGCCCACCGACCGATCGGTGGTCTGGCCGGACTCACCCGCCGCGACGACCTGCACAAGCCGGTCATCGCCGCGGTCGGCGGCGAGGTCTCCGGAGCCGGGCTCGAGATCGTCCTGGCCTGCCACCTGGTGGTCGCCGACGAGTCGTCGACTTTCGCGCTGCCCGGCGTCCGCTACAGCGACCTCGCCGAAGCGGGCTCCCTCGCTCGGCTGACCGCGGCGGTGCCCCCGCCGGTGACCCGCGACCTGGTGCTGACCGGCCGCGCCATGTCGATGCCCGAGGCGCTGCGCTGGGGTCTGGTGAGCCGCAGCGCGTCGAGCGGCCGGCTCGACGAGGTGGCGCTCGGGCTCGCGGCCGAGGTCGTGGAGGGTTCGCCGACGGCGCAGCGACTGAGCCTGCGCCTGCTTGCCGGCGACGACCCCGCGCAGGTCGCCGACGAGGCGATGGTGAGCACCGACGGTCAGCTCGGCGCCGCGGCCTACTTCACCGGCGTCGAACCGCAGTGGCGCAACAGCTGAGGCTGGGCTGAGGTCTGGTGGGCTGAGGTCTGGGAGGGTGGAGTCATGACGAACGCCGTGGTGGTCGGCAGCGGACCCAACGGGTTGGCCGCCGCCCTCACCCTGGCCGACGCCGGCGTCCAGGTGCACGTCGTCGAGGCCGCCGAGACCCTCGGTGGCGGCACCCGGTCGAGCGAGCTGACGCTGCCCGGGGTCGTGCACGACGAGTGCTCGGGCTTCCACCCGCTCGCGGTCGACACCCCCTTCAGCCGACACTTCGACCTCGCCGCTCACGGGCTCACCTGGCTGTGGGCCGACGTGCAGTACTCGCACCCGCTCGACGGCGGTGCCGGCGCCGCGGCGTACCTGTCCGTGGAGAAGACCGCGGCCGGGCTGGGCGACGACGGGCGTGGGTGGAGCCGGGTCTTCGGCAAGCTCGACGCGCGCTTCGGCGACATCACCGAGGACTTCTTCCAGCCGATGCTGCACGTGCCCGAGCACCCCCTGAAGCTCGGTCGGTTCGGCTTCTATTCGTCCCAGCCGGTCTCGTGGAACGCTCGTCGCTGGAGCACCGACGAGGGTCGCGCGCTGTGGGCGGGCGTCGCCGCCCACGCGATGCGACCGTTCGCCGCACCCATGTCGTCGGCCATCGGCATCGCGCTCGGCACCGCTGCACACACCTATGGCTGGCCGGTGGCCGAAGGCGGTTCGCAGGGCATCGCCGACGCGATGGTCTCCAAGCTGCGCTCGCTCGGGGCGACGTTCGAGACCGGACGCCGGGTGACCAGCCTCGACGAGCTCGACCCCGCCGACGTCGTGATGTTCGACCTCAACCCGGCGCAGGTGGCCGACGTGGCTGGCGGACGGCTCTCGCGCGGCGTCAACCGCGCCCTGCGCCGCTACCGGCACGGCCCCGGCTCGTTCAAGGTCGAGTTCGCCGTCGACGGCGAGGTGCCGTGGCTGCACGAGGAGTCGCGCCGGGCCGGCACCCTGCACCTGGGTGGAACCTTCGAAGAGATCGCGTCCACCGAACGACAGGTCGCTCGCGGGGAGATGCCGGACCGGCCGTTCGTGCTCGCGGGCCAGCAGTGGCTGGCCGATCCTTCGCGGTCGGCCAACGGCATCAACCCGCTCTACGCCTACGCCCACGTGCCGCACGGCTACGCCGGCGACGCGACGTCGGCGATCGAGGCGCAGATCGAGCGCTTCGCCCCCGGGTTCGGTGACCGGGTCGTCGCCAAGCACGTGCGGTCGGTGGCGGACATGCGAGGTGCACAACCCCAACTACGTCGGGCGGCGACGTCGTCACCGGCGCCAACACCCCGCGGCAGCTGCTCTTCCGCCCTCGCTTCGCGCTCGACCCGTACTCGCTGGGTGCTCCCGGCCTCTACATCTGCTCGGCGGCCACCCCGCCCGGCGGCGGAGCCCACGGCATGTGCGGCTGGAACGCTGCCCACGCCGCCCTCTCCCGCCTCTGACCGAAACCACCAGCTGGTTGAGGTGTGAGGGCCGCTAGGCCCGAGCCTCGAAACCACCCAACACAACGTCGTAGGTCGGGATCTCGCCGGCCCAGGGTTGCCGGTCGAGCATGTCGGCGACGTGCACCATGCCGCGCTCGAGCTCACCGGTGGCGGCGTCCACGATCCGGTAGGGCTGGCGCGGGTCCCAGAACTTCTGCGACTCGACCATGATCACGCGGACGTCGCCGGGCTCGAAGTCGCAGCGCTCCTGCAGCGCGGCGAGCAGCTGCTCGTGGTGGAGGTGTCCCTCGCCGAAGTTCCAGCCCAGCGCGATGCCGGCCACGAACTCGCCGTCGTTGAGGGCGTACTGCTCGTGGTCGGGGCCGCACGCGCGCTCGACCAACCCGAACAACGCCCGGCCGTGGGTGTGCATCGCGCGGAACGCGTAGACCTTGTGGCTCAGCAGGTCGGCCATCTGCTCGTCGTAGAGCGTGACCAGCTGCTGGCTGGGCAGCCGTGCCACCTTGGTGACCCGCTCGTCCATCTTCTCGATCGCACCGGGCGCGAAGCACCACATGGACGTCGCCCAGTTGCCGGCGTAGTAGCGCATCGACGGCAGGAACGAGAAGTACTTCGGGAACAGGTTGCCGGCCACGATCAGGGCGGCGGCCGCGAGCACGATCGCCAGCACCGGCAGGGGGTTCTCCATGTCACCGACCCCCACCTCGGCGTACTCGACGAAGAGGAAGCCGATGCCGAAGATCATGAAGACGTTCCACTCCAGCGGCACGCCCATCGGCAGCGAGGTGAGGATCTGGAGGTGGAAACAGACCATGATGATTGCCGCGACGTTGGTGACCCAGCCGCCGTTCGACACGAACAGCACCAGCGGCACGAAGAACTCCACGACGGTGCCGCCGTGGGCGAGGTTCGTGGAGAGTCGACCCGGGCGCAGGTCGTCCGGGAAGTCGCGGTGCAGGCGCCGCTTGAACCACTTGAAGCGCAGCACCGGGCTGTTGCTCATCATCACCGCCACCACGTTCGGGAAGTGCTGGTTGAGCTTGGACGTCGCGGCGCCCCACCAGATCAGCAGGAAGAGCAGCTTCAGCCCGACGATCAGGTCGGCGCCGCTGAACAGGAACATCAGCGCCATGGTGCCGTAGATCTCGCAGCGGGCCGCCAGGAAGATCGTCTTGTCGCGCAGCCCGATCAGCACCAGGGCGGCAAGAGGGGCAGGAATCGCAGCGGCTCGATGGTGCCGACGCCGGGCTCACCCCGAGAGCCTGCGCCGTACCGTGACAGCAGCAGCCACAGGGCCGACATGAAGACGGCGAGGTAGAGCGGACGTCGACGAGTGAGCGGGTCGAGCCGCGGGTGAGCGGCACCGGCGTCCGGCCACGGCGGGAGCCGGATCGTGCCGGGCCGTAGCCAGTGCAGCGGCGCCCCACCGGCGGCAGGAAGCGCAGCGTCAGCGGCCCGAAGCCGCAGCCCAGCCCGAGCACCTCGAAGAGCAGGGTGAAGATGACGACCTTCTGGAAGAAGATCGGCTCGGTCCACCAGTCGCTGATGTCGCCGAGCGATGCCGATGCCCGACGTGGTCGGCGGTGACCGCGGCGGCCCCGAACGGCGTAAAGGCGATCTTCACGACGTACAGGACCAGCACGGCGTCCGGCGTGCCGAAGCCACCCTCGGCCCAGTCCTGGGCCATCGGCTTGATCCGCTCGATCCGCGGCTTCGCACGCCACTCGTCGTAGTCGAGGGGCGGGAGGCGGGGCGAGATCAGACCCATCGAAGCTCCTGATGCGCGGGGACGGCAGTGTCCGCCCGCTGAACCTATGCGTCACCCGGCCCGCGCGGAAGAACGAACGTCATCCCTGGGGGCTACCCTCGAGTGATGGAGACGGGGGCGTCGGGTGGTGAAGTGCGTGCCCTCGACATCGACGAGGTGGCGCGACGGGCGATTGACCAGGCTGCTGAAGCTCCCCGATGTGACCCGTGTTGGGATGGGCCTGACCGAGGGCGGCGGTCGTCGGATCCGCTTCTCCGCCTCTGACAGGGACAACGCACGCGCCGTCGACTGGTGCCACATCGACGCCTACGACGACGCCCCGCTCAACACGGTGGTGCGCACCGGCGAGCCGGTGGTCGGCTCGGTCGACGCGCTCAAGCCGCACTACACCGAGCTGGTGGCACGGCAGCGCGCAGCGGGGGTCGAAGCGATGGCGGCGTTTCCGGTGACCACCGGCGGTCCCGCTCTCGGCGGGTACGTCCTCTTCTACGACCGGGCGCAGCAGTTTGACGCCGAGCAGATGATGGCGCTGGCCGAGCACGGTCGACGACTCGCTGACGAGCTGCGCCTGGCGCAGCTCCGCGCACCTCGCGCGACGACACCGTTGGTCGAGGTCGAGAATGCGGACGCCGTGCAGGTCGCAGTGCTCGAGGCAGGGGGCGACCCACAGGCAGTGGGGGTCACCCGTCGCGCCGTGCGGGCGGTGCTCGCCGACTGGGAGGTCGACGACGACCTCGTCGACACGGCGTTGCTCTGCCTCTCCGAGGTCGTCACCAATGCGGTGATCCACACCGGAGCCCCGAGCGAGGTGCGCGTCGCCCTGGGGGAGGGAGTTCTCACGCTCACGGTCCGTGACCAGGGTGCTGTCGGCGGCGACCGGCCCGACACCACCGAGGACGCCGACCTCATGCGGGTGCACGGCCGCGGACTCCAGCTCGTCGACGCCCTCGCGGCCCGCTGGGGCTTCGACCTCGATGCGGTTGGCACCACCGTCTGGTTCGTGCTGGACGTCGAGGTGGCGTCCTAGAGCCGTGGCCCCGGTCGTGGCCCCGGTCGTGTACTAGGTGGGCAGCCGGTCGTCGCGCTCGTGCACCAGGGACGCCGGCGCGCTCAGCCGCCAGGCCTCGAAGATCAGCTCGGCGAGCTCGTCCCGCTCGACGCCCTCGAGATGGACCACGACCCACCCGAACCCGCCGGCGGTGAACTGGATCTCGAACACCTCGGGTCGCTCCGACACCAACGCGAGCTGTTCGGCGATGGTCTGCTTCAGGCCGATCGTGCGCGTCGGCTCCCACAGGTAGCCAAAGGTGCGACCGCTCACCTCGAACTTCGAGTAGCGGTCGAAGTCGGTGCGCCGTACCTCCGGCAGCTGGCCGACCAGCTCGACGGCGTCCTCGATCGCGCAGGGCCGGACGGAGAGTTGGGCCGGAACGTCACGCGCACATCATGGCGGCCTCCGCCGACGCCGAGCCACGCCCCGGGTTCGTCCGAGCGATGGGAACCGATCGCACCCGTGGCCACGTCTGACGTGACATGAGCCGTCGCGTCGTGTCCTTGGTCCTCGCCGTCGTGTCAGCGCTGGGCTCGGTGGTCGTGCTCCTGCCGCCGGCGCCGGCCTGGGCGTGCTCGTGTGCCATGGCCGGAGCGAAGCAGTACGTGAAGTGGTCCGACGTCGTCTTTGCCGGGACGTTGGTCGAGGTGACGCCGCCGCCTGCGGCCGAGGTCATGAGCTCGAGCGATCCAGCAACGTACGAGTTCGAGGTCGAGGCGGTCTTCAAGGGGGACGTCGGAAGTCGTACCGCGGTCGACTCGGCCGTGTCGGGTGCGTCGTGCGGCCTCGAGGGGATGACGATCGGCCGGGACTACGTCGTGTATGCGGCGATGGGCAATCGGGGAGCGCCGAACCGGCTCGGGTCCGGGTTGTGCAGCGGCACCGCGCCCGCGTCGCCCCGCAACGTCGCCAGCCTGGAACGCGTGACGGGTCCGGGGTCTCCGGTGGTCGTAGCAGACCCAGTGCCGTCGACAGTGCCGTCGCCAGCGTCCCCCACCGGACCGCCAGTCGTGCCGCCTGAGGTCGAGGTGGCGTCGCCGAACGAGGTCGACGAGCCGGGCGAAGGTGCCGGCGGGTGGGGACTCGCCGTCGGCGGGGTCGGTCTGGCGCTCTTGCTCGCTGGTGGCTGGTGGGTGGCTCGCCGCAGGATGTCTGACTGATCTCGGCCTATGTCCGCAGGGGTGGGTCGCGGTGGGCGAGGGAGTGGTGTCGGGGGCACAGGAGTCTGGCGGTGCGGGTGTCTGTGTTTCCTCCGGCAGCCCAGGGGTCGGTGTGGTGGACGTGGCAGCCGGCGGCGGGGGTCGAACAGCCGGGGTGTTGGCAATGTTTCTGCTCCAGCATGATGGCGAGCCGCTGGGCTGGGGTGTGGAAGCGACGCTTGCGGCCCAAGTTGAGGACCTTGCTGTGTCCGTTGAGCACGACGGGGACGATGCCTGCCTCGCAGGCGATGCGGCGGGCTTCGCCGGCGCTGATCTTCTCGCCGGTGTCCAGGCTCGCGGCCTTGATGCCGCCGAGCAGGGTGTCGAGGGTCATGGTGATGACGACGGTGGCGTTGGCGCCGCCTGAGCGGGGAAGCCGGTCGGCCGGGTAGTTCTCGATGTACTCCTTGAACGCCTGGCCCATCTTCTCCGGGGTCGGCCGCTCGTGCTCGTAGGCGCCCGCCCCCTCGGTGGCGCGGACGTGCTTCGGGGCGGCGTAGGCGAAGAGAGCGCGCTTGAAGATCTCGGCGGTGGTCGACGGGAGGGTGAAGCGGCCGTGGACCTGGCCGTGGCCGTCGTCGTGCATCCGCAGCGAGGTCTTCTTGGCGGCTTGCTTCTCCTCGCGTTCCAGCAGGGCTGCTTCGTGTGCGTCGGCGAGGTCGGGGTCGACGACCTCCAGGACGCGGCGGCCGAGGATTTTGAGTTCTTTGGCGTCGTGGTGCTCGGCCAGGGCGATGAGGTGCTTCTCGCACTGCTCGCGCACCGCGACATCGTCGAGGAGCTGGTCGACGGCGCGGGTGATCACCGCGGCCTGCTCGACGAGGAGATCACCACGACCTAACGCGACCCTGGTCGCCTGATGGGCATGGAGTGCTTTGGCGAGGTGGGTCTTGCGGTGCGCTGTACCTCGGGTCAGCTTGGTGGTCGCCGCTAGCCAGGTCGCGGTCGACGTCGCGCCCGTCCCGACGCCGGCTTCGACCTCGTCTGCGTGCGAGAGGAGCCGGGCTTCGAGCTCGGCGACCTGCGCCTGGAGGCGGGTCACCTCGACCAGTGCGGCACGGGTGGTCGCGGCGTCCAGCGACCACATCGCCTGCTCTGCCACGGACGTCATCTCGTGACGGCGCGACGTCACGGCAGACCGGATCGGGTGACCCCGATCGGTGGTGCTGCCGTCGTCCTTCATGTGGTCCAGTCAACCACTGGCCACCGACAGTCAAGAGCGAGAATCCCGCTCAACCACGGGGGTTGTGGAGAACACCGCGCATAAGCTGACCTGTGGATGACTCGTGTTCATCTGGTGTTGTTTCTCGGGCTGCGGGCGCCTCGATACGCCGCCTCGTTCCTCGGCGGCTACTCGACGACCGTGTGGCTGCGGGCGTCTCGGTACGGCGACCTCGGGCGCCTGCTCGATGGCTGCGGGGAGGTCGAGCACGATGACGGTGGCGCCTTCCCCGGCCAGAGCGGAGGCGGTGGCTGCACCGAGGCCGGAGGCGCCCCCGGTGACGATGGCGGTGGTGTCGCGGACCTGCATGGGGAGTTCCTTACGGGGTGAGGATCGGGGGGTGTGGGGTTGAGAGCGGTCAGGAGACGTGGGTGATCTGGCCCTGGTCGTCCTTGGCCAGGGAACGGCTGATGACCAGGCGCTGGATCTGGTTGGTGCCTTCGAAGATCTGCATGACCTTGGCTTCACGCATGTAGCGCTCGAGGGGGAAGTCGCGCGTGTAGCCGTAGCCGCCGAGCACCTGCACGGCATCAGTGGTGACCTTCATCGCGGCGTCCGTGGCGGTCAGCTTGGCGATCGACGCCTCGCGGCCGAAGGGCTGGCCGGCGTCCTTGAGGCGCGCGGCGGCCAGCGTCGTGGTGCGGGCGGTGTGCACGGCGGTCTCCATGTCGGCCAGCAGGAACGCCAAGCCTTGGTGGTCGATGATCTTCGACCCGAAGGTCTCGCGCTCCTTGGCGTAGGCGACCGCGTGGTCGAGCGCACCCTGGGCGAGCCCGGTGGCGACCGCTGCGATGCCGAGGCGACCGGAGTCGAGCCCGGCCAGGGCGATCTTGAGGCCGTCACCCTCGGCGCCGAGCCGGCGCTCGACCGGTACGCGGACGCCGTCCAGGCGCATGGTCGTGGTGTGCGATCCGGTGAGCCCCATCTTCTTCTCGGGCGGGTCGGAGACCAGGCCGGGGGAATCGGCGGGAATGAGGAAGCAGGAGATCCCGCTTCCCCGTGAAGTGCCGCCCTCGTCGGAGGTGCGGGCCATCACCTTGTAGAAGTCGGCCTGTCCACCGTGGGTGGTCCAGGCTTTCGCGCCGTCGAGCACGTACTCGTCGCCCACGAGCTTCGCTGTCGTGCGCATCGCGGCAGGGTCGGACCCGGCGTGTGCCTCGGAGAGGCAGTAGGCGCCGAGCAGGTCACCGGCCAGCATGTCGGGCAGCCACTTCTGCTTCTGCTCCTCGGTGCCGGCGGTGGCCAGGCCGAAGCAGGACAGTGCGTGCACCGAGACTCCGACGCCGACCGAGGACCACACAGCGGCGATCTCCTCGAGCACCTGCAGGTAGATCTCGTAGGGGAGGCCGGCGCCGCCGTACTGCTCGGGGTAGGGGAGCCCGAGCAGGCCGCTCGTGCCGAGCATGCGGAACACCTCGCGCGGGAAGTCCTCCTCGGCCTCGTGGCGCGCCACGATCGGGGACAGCTCCTCGGTCGCGATCTGTCGCACCAGCCGCAGCAGGTCGGCGTGCTCGTCGGTGGCCAGGACGCGGCGTGCAGGCATGTCGGTCTCCTCCAGGATCAGAACCAAAGCGATACTACAGTATCGGTTCTGGTACTCTCACGCGGTGGCCAGTGCCCCTCTGTCGACCTCGCGGCAAGCCAAGCGCGACCAGGTGCTGAACGCGTTGGTCGACCTGTTCCTGGCCGAGGGGTTCCTCAGCTTCGGGGTCGGCGACCTGGCCGCCACGCTCAAGTGCTCGCGGACGACGATCTACCTGGTCGCAGAGAGCAAGGAGCAGATCGTGCTCGCCGCGATCCGCCACTACTTCCGTCGCGCGGCCACCCGGATCGAGGAGCGCGTGGTCAGCGAGCCGCACCCGCGGGCCCGGCTCGGCGTCTACCTCACCGCCGTCGCCGAGGAGCTCGAGCCGGCGTCCGCCCGATTCCACGCCGACCTCGCTGCCTACCGACCTGCTGGTGACATCTACCGCGACAACACCCAGCGCGCGGCCCGCCGCGTGCAGGAGCTGGTGACCGACGGTGCCGACGACGGCGGATGGCGGGCTGTCGACGCCGCGTTCGTGGGCGCCGTGGTCGCCCAGGTCATGACCGCGATCCAGGGCGGCTCGCTCGAGGACGCCACCGGCCTCGACAACGCCGAGGCCTACCGCGCCCTGGCAGACCTCGTGCTCAACGGGCTCCGGGGCGCCGATACCTAGATCGAGCGCATCTAAGGAGAGTCGAGGTTCCAGTCGAACTGGCACCACACGGTCTTGCCCCGGTCGTGTCGCAGGATGCCCCACGCCGAGCTCACGGCCTCGACGATGTTGACCCCACGCCCGTGCTCGTCGTCGTCGTCGGGTCGCTGCCGTCGTGGACGCAACAGGGTGCGGTCGCTGATCTCCAGCAGGGCACGGCTCTGCGTCGAGCTCATCCGTAGCGTGATGGGCGGCCGTGCGTGCAGCACGGCGTTCGTCACGAGCTCGCTCACCGCCAAGGCAGCACTCGCGACGACCTCTTCGGGGACGCCGCGCGAGCTCAGGTGATCGACGACGGTCCGGCGGCCCATCGCTGGCGCTGTCTCGTCGTGCGGCAGGCGGAGAACGACCCGATCGTCGGTGGGTGGGTCGGTCAGCCGCACGAGCACCAACGCCACGTCGTCGCCGGAGCTGTCGTCGGCGGCGAAGTGGTCACGCAACCGTGCGAGCTGATCGGTCGACGCGAGCTCGTACAAGGTCGCGGCTTGTTCCTCCAGCCGATCGATGTCGGCGTAGAGGTCGCTGTCGCGCCGCTCGACCAGGCCGTCGGTGTAGAGGACGAGGGACTCGCCCGACCGGACTGGCGCCATCTCGGTCTCGATCCCGAAGAACCCGGCTCCGAGCGGCGGTCCGGTCGCCGAGAGACGTCGTACGCCGCTGGGACCGGTGATGAGCACCGGCGGGTGCCCGGCGCTCGCGTAGCTGATGACGTTGTCGATGACGTCGATGACCCCGACGAAGCAGGTGACGATCTGGTCGCGTTCGAGGTCGGCCACCAGGATGTCGAGCTGCTCGAGCAGGTCAGCCGGCGGCAGGTCGATCGTGGCGAAGGCCCGCACCGCCGAGCGGAGCTGACCGGTGACCACGGCGGCCTGTACGCCACGACCCATCACGTCGCCGATCACCAGCAGCACTCGCCCGGCACCGAGGTCAACCAGGTCGTACCAGTCACCGCCCACGTGGGTGCCCTCGGTGCCGGCCAGGTAGTGCGTGGCGACGTCCAGACCGGGCAGGTCCACCGACTGGCTCGGCAGCAGCGACCTCTGGAGCGCGTCGGCGATGGTGCGCTCACGGGCGGCTGCCTCCTGGGCGGCCTCCGCGGCGACGAGCAGGTCCTGCGTGCGGCGCTGGTCGGTGATGTCCTGGAACGTGCCGCGGATCAGGCGCCCTGTGGCCTGGGTCGGAGCGAGGACGTCGGCGCGTACGGCGACGATGCGTTCTCCGGACGGCAGCACCAGTCGCGCCTCGTAGGCCACGGGGTCCCCGGGCCGAGCGGATCGCAAGATGTCGAGCACGCGCTCGGCGTCCTCGGGGTGCACTCGATCGGTGATCAAGCGCGTGGTGCCGTGCTCGCGCAGGTCGGCCTCGCTGAGCTCGAGCATCGACACGAACTGGTCTGAGGCCTGGATCGTGTCCTCGTCGAGGTTGATCTCCCAGCTGCCGATGGCGGCGAGTCGCTGAGCCTGGTCGAGAAGGTCCTTGCTGCGTTCGAGCGCATCTCGCAGTCGGTCTGAACGTTCGAGCGCCAGGTTCACTCGCACCCGGGCGATCAGCTCGCGGGCCGAGAAGGGCTTGACGAGGTAGTCGTTGACGCCGGCGTCCAGAGCCTCCAACGTGCCTTCCTCGCCGGCGCGCGCCGAGACCATGATGACCGGAATCGCCGTGAGGGCGGGGTCGGCCTGCATGGCGCGCACCAGTCCGAAGCCGTCGAGCCGGGGCATCATCACGTCGGTGAGCACCAGGTCGGGCGCCTGGCGGCGCAGCTGCTCGAGGGCAGCCACCCCGTCGGGAGCGACATCGACGACGTAGCCCTCGTCGAGCAGCAGCGAGGAGACGTAGGAGCGCATGTCCTCGTTGTCGTCGACCACCAGGACGCGATGGCGTGCACTAGCCGGTGAGTCACCGCTGAGCGGCGCCCGGGACGCCGGGTCGGGCGCTACGGAGTCGCTCTGCTCGGACGACCAGGTGGCGACGTGGGTCAGCACCCGGGCTTCGTGCCGCTGTGTCCACGACTCGTCCCCGGAGCCGGGCTGCTGCAGGTGTTCGGGCGGCAGGTGGTCGGAACCTGTGGGGATCCGGACCACGAACGTGGTGCCGACGCCCACCGCGGAGTCCGCCTCGATCGTGCCGCCGTGAGCGGACACCAGCTGCTCGACCAGTGCCAGGCCGATGCCAGAGCCCTCGTGCGTGCGCGAGGCGGCTCCAGACACGCGGTGGAAGCGGTCGAAGAGCTTGGGGATCTCGTCGGAGGGGATGCCGGTGCCGGTGTCGCGCACGGAGAGCAGCACGTGCTCGTCCTGCTGCGCGACCGTGACGGTGATCGAGCCCTCGAACGTGAACTTCATGGCGTTGGAGAGGAGGTTGACCACGATCTTCGACCAGTGGTCGCGATCGAGAAAGGCGCGCGCCGGCTCGCACTCGACCACGAGGTCGAGCCCGACGCGTTCGGCCACCGACTCGAACATGCTGACCAGCTCAGCGGTGTAAGCCCCGACATCGACCAAGCTGAAGCGGGCGTCGTCCTCGCCGGCTTCGAGGCGGGAGTAGTCGAGCAACGAGTTGACCAGCTGCAGCATCCGCCGACCGTTGCGCGTGACCATCTCGACCCTGCGGCGCTGGCGTTCGGGCAGCTGGTCGGACTCGTCGGCCAAGGCGTCCTCAGCCGGCCCGAGGAGGAGAGTGAGGGGAGTGCGCAGCTCGTGGCTCACGTTGGCCAGGAAGTCGGTCTTGGCCTGGTCGAGCGCCGCGAGACGCTCGGCCCGTCGGCGCTGGTCGTCGAGCGCGCGAGCGTCGGTGACGGCGGCCGAGACGTGGCCCGCCACCAGGTCGAGGAAGTCGCGGTAGGAGTCGTCGAAGGGTCGGTACCGGTTCAGCCCGACGACCAGCACCCCGTACGGATGAGGTTCCGTCGGCTGCAGGAGGGGCGTGGCGAAGACCTGCAGCGGAGGCTCGGTCCCAAGTCCGACCGGTAGGTCGGGCACGTCTGCAACGTCGACGAGCACCGACTCGCCGTTCCACCCCGGCTGCAGGAGCCAAGCGCCGTCGCCCGTGCGGCTCAGCCGAGTGGGGAACGCCGAGTGCCCTTCGCCGAGACCGGTCGTGCCGGCTCGCCGGGCGGTCTCGCCGTCGTCCTCGAAGAGGTAGGCGGCCACGAAGGGTAGCGACGCCGGATTGGTAGCCAAGTGGTCGCACGCGACCTCGATGGCCTCGGTCTCGGACGCCGCGACGCTCAGCCCGACCCCGAGGTCGCGCAGGGTGCGCATGCGACGGTCGGCGACCACCTGCTCGGTGACCTCGGCGACCACGCAGAGCATTCCGGCGATCGCGCCGTCGTCGTCGGCCAGTGGGCTGTAGGAGAAGGTGTGGTAGGTCTCCTCGACGTACCCGCTTCGGTTGAGGAACAGCTGCAGCGACTCGTCCCACGTCGCCTCGCCCGCCGCGAGGACCTGGTCGATGCGCGGACCGATGTCGTCCCAGATCTCCGACCAGACCTCGCTCGCGGGGCGACCCAGTGCCCACGGGTACTTCTTGCCGAGGGTGTCGCGCCGGTAGGCGGAGTTGCAGAAGAACGTGAGCTCAGGCCCCCACGCCATCCACATCGAGAACTTGCTCGTGAGCAGGATCCGTACGGCGTTTCGCAGGCTGAGCGGCCAGGAGTCCGGGAGCCCGACCGACGTGGAAGACCAGTCGACGTCCAGCAGGTCGACGCCGACCTCTCCGCTCGAGGCGAGGAATTTGCCCATGGCCTGTGGCTCGCGAGTCGTCACTCCTCGGACCTGGTTTTCAGCTCTGCGCCGTTGAACTCACCTAGGTCGTTGATCACTCGAAAGACCTTGTCGAGCGAGGTCACGTGGAGCAGGCGGGCCACGAACGGACTCGGACTGAGCAACGTCAGCGATCCCTGGAACAGGCGAGTCTGCCGCTGGGCACTGATCAGCGCCCCTAGACCGCTCGAGTCGAGGAACGAGATCTCACTGAGGTCAAGGATCACTGTGGGCCGAGCAGCATCCAGCTGCGCGCGCAACACGGTGCGCAGGCCAGCCGCCCCCACGATGTCGATCTCGCCGACCGCTGTCACGAGGATCGCTTCGCCGACCTGTCGCGTCTCGAAGGTGCACGGAGGAGAGGCGTCGGGTTCGGCCCCATCGACGGACATGGTCGAACTCTGGCAGAGAGGCGGTTGCGTTGCCTCCCGGTTGCGACTTCTCACCCTGTCGGGCGAAGCCAGGGTCGGGGCCGCACCTCCAATGAGATCGGGTCGGCCCTGCGGCTTCTGCGCGACGATTCGCCAGTTCAGGTCGGCGAGCTTGGCGCGTTCGGCCTCGGTCCAAGCCTGACCGCCGCGTTGGAGGAGGTCGAGGGACTCCTCGATCCAGCGTGGGGCGACCTTGACCTTCTCCAGAGCGTACGGACGAGCCGGCGGCCCCAGAGGATGCCTCCCGGACCCGTCGTGCTTTTTAGGGTCGGGAGGCCCGACTGCGAGTGCCCTACGACTCTGCATCGCACATCTCGGCTGGACGACGCTGAACGCACCGCAGGTAGCGGACGGAGAGGTGGGTTTGTGAAGGTAGTAGTGGTGTTCGAGTCGATGTTCGGCAACACCGAGGTACTGGGCGGCGACGTGACCGCGGGACTTGCCGAAGCCGGCGCCGGGGTCACCATGACGGACGTGAGCGACTCGGTTGTCCACCAGATCGTAGGTTGTGATCTGGTCGTCCTGGCCGCTCCCACGCACGCTCTCGCCCTCAGCCGGCCGGAATCTCGCGCCGATGCGGCCGGCACACCCGACGCGGAGGCATTGGCAGGTCGGTGGCAGCGCGAATGCAAGACGTCACTCGCTTCGCTGACCGCAACAGGTTTGCCTCCTGGAGATGGTGATACTATAAAACAACATTTAAGCGGCTAATTGTCGTTTTATCGTATGGAAATGGAGGGTTTGATGGCCAGAAGGACCCGCGTACCATTACCTGCCACGCAGGATGCTCTCGCAGTCCTCGGCACCCAAATCGCAGTCGCCCGCCGCGAACTCGGCTGGACGGCCTCCGAGCTTGCCGATCGCGTCGGCGTCGGCGCGCCCCTGATCAGCCGCATCGAGAACGGACACCCCACCACCCAGATCGGGACCGTGTTCGACGCAGCCGTCCTCTGTGGCGTCCCCCTGTTCGCGCCAGACACCGCCACCCTCAGCCGCCTCGCAGCCAACTCCCGCACCCAGCTCGCCCTCATCCCCAGCCGGGTACGCCGCGAACGAGTCGAACTGAACGATGACTTCTAGGCCTCCAGAGAACGAGACGCCGACGACGGCGTACGTGTGGACCTGGCTGCCCGGCGCACTCGAACCCGTCGTCGCGGGCAGCATCACCCAAACTCAGCAACGGTTCGGCGACACCCCCGTCATCTTGTTCACTTACGCCCGCAGCTACCGCGAGCGCCCCGATCCCATCTCACTCTTCACTCCCGAACTGCCACTACGGAGCGGCGCGATAGACCCAACGAGACCCGACGAGACCGTCCGCCTCTCCGGCCCCGGTCCCGGACAGACCTGGGCCGGCACGCCATCAGCAGCCGACCGATCCCCCCTCCCACTGGCCAGCTGCCTTCGTGACGCCGCACCGGACGCCTGGGGACGCCGCGTCATCAACATGCGTCTGGCCGACACCCCACACATCGACTTCAGCCAGATGACGTACCTGCTCCGCTCTGGCAGCGACCGCACCGGCAACCTCGACTTCCAGGCCTCACCCACCAAGTACGTCCCCCGCGGAGAGAAGGCGACACTCGAGCAGCTCGTCGCCGCCGCGGATCTCATCGAGCAAGGCATGCCCATCCCCGACGAGCTCGTCGCGGCCGCCGGTCATGGCACCTCCATCGGGGGCGCCCGCCCCAAAGCCCTCCTGGTCGAAGGAGACCGCGAGATGGTCGCCAAATTCTCCTCCAGCACCGACACACGCCCCGTCGTGAAAGCTGAAGCCGTCGGGATGCTCCTGGCCGCACGCGTGGGCATCGACGTCGCACCCGTGGAAATCGTCAACACCAGGGATGGCAAAGACGTACTCCTCGTCGACCGGTTCGACCGCACCCCCGAGGGTGGCCGGCGAGCCGTCGTCTCCGCCCTCACCGTCCTGGGACTCCGCGAAGAAGAGTCCCGCTACGCCAGCTACGGCAACCTCGCCCAAGCCATCCGCCACCCAGGGTGGGCCGACAGTGCCCAACAACTTCGAGAGCTCTACACCCGCCTCGTCCTCAACATCGCGATCTCCAACACCGATGACCACCTGCGCAACCACGCCGCCTTCTGGGACGGCCACGAACTCCGCCTCACTCCCTCCTACGATGTCTCGCCGCAGGCCAGGTCAACATCAGTTGCGTCGCACGCCATCAAGCTCACCGCCTCTGGTGAGAGCGCTAGCCAGTTCCGCCTCGCACGCGCCGCAGCACCCGAGTTCCTCCTCACCGAAGTCGAAGGCCAAGACGTCATCGACCACGTCATCGACACCATCACCGACTCATGGGACGACGTCTGCGACCAAGCCCGTCTAACCCAGGCAGAGCGCGATCAGTTTTGGAAACGAGAATTCCTCAACGACTACGCGTTCTACGCGAACGCCTAGCGCAAGGCTCGACGAAGTCGGCTCGGGAAGAACGCGTTTGCGATGAACGCGTTCGCACGGAACGCGCCGCGAGTGGATGTCTCAACGGCGGCATTCGAGTGGCATCAGACGGCGCCGCAGGGGACCAGACGTGTCGATCTCGGGCCACCGCGAACGCAACCCCATGACAAACAAACTTGCAACCAAAGCAGAAACGGCGATGGCCCCCACCGACTGGTGGAGGCCATCGTCGCAGGTCAGAGACCCTTCTTGCTTGTGGGCAGGGGCGGGGTCGAACCGCCGACCTTCCACTTTTCAGGCGGACGCTCGTACCGACTGAGCTACCTGCCCAAGCGATTCGGAAGCATACATGCCACGGTGCGGCCGCCCGATTCGGAGGCATCAGGGTGACCTACGTCACCTTTGATGCTCGCGGTCGTTGAGCCCGTGTGCGATCGCTCCCACGCCATCTCTCCCTGCCCGTCGGCGTGACCTGTGCGGCGCTGCTGCTCGCTGCCTGCGGCACTCAGCTCGATCCGAACGAGATGGTCGGCGGCGCTGACGGCCGCTGGCGGTCCTGGACCGACCAGGTGGCCGCTGCGGCGCCGGTCGTTGGGGGCGGCGAGGTCGACGAACGCAGACGATCCGAGCGCCCCGTCGAGCGACCCCGGTGCGGTCATCGACCCGGCGTCCGCACCAGGGGCGCTCCCACAGGGCGACGCCCCTGCCGCGACCTCGGGCGACGAGCCCGCCGACAACAGCGGTGTCGACCCGGCGGCACCGGTAGGAGCCGAAGCCCGACACCGCGGCCGGGTCGTGCGACGGCTTCACCAACCAGACCGGCATCACCGACGACGCGATCACGATCTCCAACGCGGTCGACATCTCCGGACCTGTGCCGGGGCTGATGCAGGCCTCGCAGGACGCGGTGCGCGCCTATACGGCCTACTTCAACTCCACCTCCGACATCTGCGGTCGCAAGCTCGAGGTGCTCGGACTGGACAGCAGGACCGATGCCGCCGCAGACCAGGTCGCCTACGCCCGCGCGTGCGCGGAGTCGTTCGCCTCGGTGGGGTCGATGTCGGCCTTCGACTCGGGCGGCGCCAAGACGGCCGAGCAGTGTGGGCTGCCCGACCTGCGAGCCGCCTCGGCGACCCTGGCGCGCACCGAGTGCGGTACCTGCTTCGGGGCGTTCTCGTTGCTCGCCAACGAGTTCGAGAACGCCGTCCCCGACTTCGTGCGCAAGAACTACCCGGAGGGTGCCAAGCGCGCGGCCTACGTGTGGATCAACGTCGGCGCGGTGCCGGCCAACGCCAACTACCAGGCTGACGCCATGGAGAAGCGCGGCGTGAACTTCGTGGTGCGGCGTCCGATCGACATCTCGGAGTTCAACTACACCCCGCACGTGCAGGCGCTCAAGGACGCCGACGTCGAGTACGTGCAGTTCCTCGGCTCCGTGCAGCACGCCGTGCGGATGGTGCAGGCGATGAAGCAGAACGACTACTCGCCCGACTTGATCATGATGTCGCAGCCGATGTACGAGGACACCTACATCGAGCAGGCCGGCGCTGCCGCCGAGGGCACCCATGTGTTCGTGACCCACACGCCGTTCTTCGAGGCGGCGGGCAACCCCGAGATCAGCCTCTACATGCGCTGGCTCGACCAGGTGCGTCCCGGCGCCAAGCCCACCAGCTACGGCCTCTTCTCGTGGTCGGCGGCCAAGCTCTTCGTCGAGCGGGCCGTGGCACTCGGCGGCCGCCTCACCCGCGCGACGCTGCTGCAGGAGCTGCGCGGCGTCCGCAACTGGACCGCAGGCGGCGCACACGCGCCGCAGAACGTCGGCACGAAGCGGACGGCGGAGTGCTGGCGTTTCATCAAGGTCAGCAACGCCCGGTGGATGGCGGCGGGGGAGAAGCGGTTCACCTGCTCGGGCACCACGACCGTGCCGAAGTAGGGCCGAGCCGCCCGCCCCACTAGGATGCTGTCGGCTCTCAGGAGCCACAGGCCCCCATCGTCTAGCGGCCTAGGACGTCGCCCTTTCACGGCGGTAGCACGGGTTCGAATCCCGTTGGGGGTGCAGAACATCGGCGGTCGGGATCCCGATTGGGAGCGCGTGCCGCCGGTGGGTTAGAGTTTCACCCGCTCCTCAGGGAGCAAAGCCAGGCCCTGTAGCGCAGTTGGTTAGCGCGCCGCCCTGTCACGGCGGAGGTCGCGAGTTCGAGTCTCGTCAGGGTCGCTCAGACGCTCCGGATCACAGATCCGGAGCGTTCGTGCTTTCACGACGCCTCGACCGAGCTTGCGGAGGTCGCAAACCGCGTGTCGAAACCCGGTTGGTCCTCGCCTGCCAGACTTGGTGCTGTGCCGATGGAGATGGACGCCGAGCGTTTCGAAGCCCTGGTCGACCGGGCGCTCGACGAGATCCCCGACGAGATCGCGGCCCACGTGCGCAACGTCGTGGTGCTGGTCGAGGACGAGCCGCCCGACGACATCGAGAGCGACACCCTCGGGCTCTACGACGGCATCGCGCTGACCGAGCGCAACGACATGTGGGCCGGGCAGCTGCCCGACCGAATCTTCATCTTCCGCAACCCACTGCTCGACTTCTGCCACGACGAGGAGCAGCTGGTGAGCGAGGTGCGCATCACCGTCGTCCACGAGGTGGCGCACCACTTCGGCATCGACGACGACCGCCTGCACGAGCTGGGCTACGCGTGAGGATCAGGCGCCGATCGTGAAGCCGAGCGCGGCGGCGCCGATCGCGGCGACCACCGTGACGACCGCGTAGAGAAGCCCGGCGCGACCGAGCCGCACCGACTGGACGGCAAAGGCCGAGTAGGTGGTCAGTCCTCCGCAGAAGCCCGTGCCCAGCGAACGCGTAGGTGTCGCCGCCGAGCGACAGTGCGACGAAGAGGCCCAGCAGGAACGATCCGCCCACGTTCACCAGGAACGTGCCGACCGGCACGTCGCGGTCGAGCCAGGAGGCGACGACGAAACGCAGCGGCGCGCCGATCGCCCCGCCGAGCGCCACCAGGAGCACGGTCATGGGCGTGGTTCCTGAGGTCGGATGGCGCTGGCGGCAACGAGGCCAGCCAGCGCGACGGCGGCCAGGCAGGCGAGCAGGGTGCCCGCCGACGTAGGCGCCGGCGAGGGCCGCGCGATCGTCGTCCAGGAGGGCGCGGGTCTGCTCGGCGTAGGTCGACATGGTGGTGAAGCCGCCCAGCAGGCCAGGCCCGAGGGCCACGGCCAGGGCCTGGTGGTCACGGACGCGCGCGAGCGGGGGGAGCAGACCCAGGGCGAAGCAGCCGGCCACGTTCACCGCGAACGTCGTCCAGGGGAAGCCGCTGCCGTCGGCGAAGGCATCGCCGAGCAGGTAGCGGAGCACCGCGCCGACGGCCCCACCGGCGGCCACCGCGAGGCACAGCCCGACGGTCGGTCGGACCGGAGGTCTGACGGGGGGCTTCAGGAGACGCTGCTGCGCCACGCGCCGGGACTCGTCTGCTGGTTCCACGAGCTGGGCGGGGCGCCGTGCCCCTGGCGGAAGAACTCGCCGAGAAACCAGTTCTGGAACTCGCGCTGACCGCGCGTGCGCGCTAGCGAGAGCATCCGCTCCTCGCGGCAGAACTCGTCGGTCAGGTCGAGCAGCTGCATGAACCGGTCGACGGCGCGGGCGTCGGATCGGCTGAGCGCGATACAAAGGTCGGTGGTGGAGCGGCCTTCCTCGATCGCCGTCGACACCTCGGTGTTGGCGACGCCGAGCGTCAGGGGGCGCCCGAGGGAGTCGAAGACCTCGGAGAGGTCCTTGGCCAGCGGGTAGTCGCTCTCGTGGGCCAGGGCCAGCAGCCGCACCTCGCGGCGCAGCTCGCGGAAGTGACGCTGGAAAGCGACGTACTCGTCGAGCGGGACGTGGTGGAGTGCCACCTCCATCAGGTCGGCCGGCGGCTCGCCCGTGTTCTCGACGAAGCGATCGAGGCCGGTGATCGCGCCGTCAGGACCGTCGTCGTCGGCGAACTCCGACTTCGGCGCGAACCACACCGTCTTGCCGTCGTCCTCGATCTCGGCGCCCCACGCGTCGGCGGCCCGGGCCACGATGCTCAGGCCGCGCCCGAACGTGAGCAGGACGTCGTCCTCCTCGTCGCCGTGGTCTTCGCTGCCCGGCAGCACCGGTGGCTCGGCCGAGCTGTCTCGCACCTCGACGCGGGGGTGCTCGCGTGTGCCCCGCACGCGAACTTGGATCGGTGAATCACCGTGCAGGAGCGCGTTGGTGACCAGCTCGGAGACCCCGACCTCGGCACACTCGACCAGGTCGTCACGTCCGATCTCGGCAAACGTGGAGACCACCCAGCGGCGGGCGTCCTGAACACTGCGCGGACCGGCACCCAGCGACAGGGCGGGCCTGTTCAGCGGCACTGGAACTCCGGGCGGTCGGTCGAGACGTGGTCAGGGACGGACGAGACTGCGGCGAAGCAATCTCGCAGGATCTACCCGATCGAGATCCGGGCAAAACGTGAACTCTTGAAAATTCTTCCACCTCCCGGGGCTGTGACGCAGCAGACGCGCGCGTGAGTTGGAACTCATCAGGCCCCAGGCGGGACAATGAGGCATGGCCACCAGCGAAGCACGCCACCAGGTCGTCGTCATCGGATCCGGATTCGGGGGACTGTTCGGCACCAAGGCGCTGCGACGGTCGGACGTCGAGGTCACGATGGTCGCCAAGACCACCCACCACCTCTTCCAGCCGCTGCTCTACCAGGTCGCGACCGGCATCCTCTCCGAGGGCGAGATCGCCCCGCCGACCCGCGAGGTGCTGTCGAGCCAGCGAAACGCCCGAGTGCTGCTGGGCGAGGTGACCGAGGTCGACCTCGAGGCGCGCACCGTCACCTCGCACGTGCTGGGTCGCGAGACGGTCAACCACTACGACTCGCTGATCGTCGCGGCCGGCGCCGGCCAGTCCTACTTCGGCAACGACCAGTTCGCCGAGTTCGCTCCCGGCATGAAGAGCATCGACGACGCGCTCGAGCTGCGCGGCCGGATCTTCGGTGCCTTCGAGCTGGCCGAGCTCGGCGCCACCCGTGGCGAGAACGTCGACCACCTGCTGACCTTCGTGGTGGTCGGCGCCGGCCCCACCGGCGTCGAGATGGCCGGCCAGATCGCCGAGCTCGCCCACCGCACCCTCAAGCGCGACTTCCACGCCATCAACACCCGCACCGCCCGGGTGGTGCTCGTCGATGCTGCCGGCCAGGTGCTGCCGCCCTTTGGCGCCAAGCTCGGGCACTGGACCAAGCAAGGACTTGAGAAGCTAGGCGTCGAGGTGCTGCTCGGCGCGATGGTCACCGACGTCGACGAGCGCGGGCTCGAGGTGCGGTTCAAGGACGGCCGGGTCGAGCGCATCGACGCGGTCACCAAGGTGTGGGCAGCCGGCGTCCAGGCGAGCCCGCTGACCGCGACCCTGGCCGAGCAGACCGGGGCCCCCACCGACCGGGCCGGCCGGATCGGCGTCAACCCCGACCTCACGCTGCCGGGCTACCCCGAGGTGTTCGTGGTCGGCGACATGATCGACCTCGACAACCTCCCCGGCGTCGCGCAGGTGGCCATCCAAGGAGCGAAGTACGCCGCCAAGGAGATTGACGGACGGCTGAAGAACAAGCCCGGTCAGAAGCCGTTCCACTACTTCGACAAGGGCTCGATGGCCACGATCAGCCGCTTCAAGGCGGTCGCCATGATCGGCAAGCTGCGGGTGACCGGCTTCATCGCCTGGCTGATGTGGCTGGCGGTGCACCTCGTCTACATCACCGGCTTCAAGAACCGGGTCACGGCGGTGCTGCACTGGGCGGTGTCGTTCCTTGGCCGCGGCCGCTCCGAGCGCACCGCCACCGAGCAGCAGATCTTCGCCCGCACCGCGCTGCAACGACTCGGCCGTGGCGCCACTGACCTGGTCAGCGCCCCAGGTGAGTACGACGCGGACGCCGAGCGCGCACGCCGCGAGCAGCTCGAGGCCACCGCGCTGGAGGAGTCACGTCTCACCGACGCCGGCGCCCGCGGAGTCAAAACCCCCTGATCAGTCCGGATCGTCGGGCTGACTCGGCTCGTTTGCACCTGCATTTCCGGCCGAGTCGGCGCGTCAGTCGCGCCGACTCGCGCTGAATTTTGTGTGCAGATGAGCCGACTCGGCGGGGTGGGGTCACTCGAAGTACTTGGGGGTGTCCTCGGGGTTGCCGGCGGCGATTCGTTCACGAGCCCAGCGGGGGAGGATGAAGACGCCCTCGGCCTCGACCGTCATCCCGTTGGGTCCGATGACGTGGCCCTTGGCCCAGGTCTTGATGCCCTCGACCCGGTCGATCCAGCCCTCGGCGCGCAGGTCACCCAGCGGGGTCGGCTGGTGGTAGCGCAACGTGAACGTGCCGGTCATGCCCGGCGCACCCCGCGCTCCGGCGGACTCGCCGAGCATCTGGTCGAGAATCAGCGCGAGGACGCCGCCGTGCACCATCGTGGGCGGGCCCTCGTAGGCGGCGCCGAGGTGGAAGTCGCACCACACGTCACCGTTGGCGCTCTCGTCGTGCTCGACGACGAGCCGCGGCGCTACCGGGTTGCGCACCCCCACGACGGCGTTGCCCCACGAGCGTCCGCGTCCCTCGGCGCCGTACTTCACCCCGTACGAGCCCGGGATCTGGCTGGCGCGCAGGCGGGCGACCAGCGCCTCGACCTCGGCCTGCACCGCACGGATCTCGTCGTCGTCGACCGTGGTGCGGATCGTGGCGTCGACCAGCTCGCGCACGGCCTGGGTGAACGGCGCGTACAGCGCTACCTGCCGCTCGATCTCCTCGGGCGTCGCCTCGTCGCGGACGAACCCGCCGGAGATGTCGGTCATCCCGCGATCCTAGAACAGGTTCTATTCTTGTCGGCGTGACCGCATTGCTGCGCCCCGACGTCCGGCTGCACGGCTCGTGGGCCGAGACCGTGCTCGAGTTCGGCTCGGAGCAGCTGCACGGATCCGGCTCGTGGGAGGTCGACGAAGAGCACCGAGGGTCGACGACGGTCGCCGCCTGCGCGTACCTGGCCGACGTGCTCCGTCGTCGCGAGGACGAGCTGGTGCCCGAGGGTCGCGTTCCCTGCAGCTACTTCTGGATCGTGGACGGCGAGCCGGCGCCGCCCGGTCACGTCGTCGGGTTCATCGCCGTGCGTCACCACCTCAACGAGTCCCTGCTCGCGGAGGGCGGCCACATCGGCTACTCGGTGCGTCCGTCGCGCCGCCGCGAGGGCCATGCGACGCGCGCACTCCAGCTCGGGCTCGACCACATCGCGGCGCTGGGGGTCGAGCGCGTCCTGGTGACCTGCGACGACGACAACGATGGATCGCGCCGCATGATCGAAGCCGCGGGCGGTGTGCTCGAGGACGTTCGCCGCCTGCGCCGATACTGGATCGACGTCACTGATCGCCGTCACTGATCGTCGGGGGGGCGGAACCGCTCCAACGCCTCGGTGAAGGCCCTGGGGTCGACGACCGAGGAGTCGATCACCAGCGGGTCTCGACCGAACCGGCCCAGCAAGACCTTCCAGCCTCGCCGCCCGGGACGCCCCACCACCTCCACTCGCGTGTAGCGGCTGGTCAGGTCGAAGATCTCGCGCTTGCTGCCGCGCACCACCTCCAGCTGGCCGGCATGGATCGTGAGCCGGGTCGGCGACGAGCCAGCGCGCACCGCGTAGAGCACCAACGTCACGAAGAGCAGCGTGCCGGCGATCCCGACCGAGAACGTGCGCGGCTCGTCGTAGGCGACGTACCCCGCACCGCCGGTGGCGACCAGGCTGAGCGACCAGCAGCAGCCCGACGATCCGTCGGCTGCCGAGCCGGGGCGCGAAGTGGACGTCGGTCGAGAGCCCTGCCTCGGGCGCGGTCACCCGGCTGCGGCGGGAGGGGACGGGTGGGCCGGGTGGGCCGGGTGGCGCAGCCGGCAGTTCCGCGGCCTCGCCGGTCTCGCCCCCAGCCTCGATGCCGGACTCGGTGCCAGCCTCGACGTCGATCTCGACGTCCTCGTCGGTGGTCAACCCGAACGCCTCGCGCACCTCACGGGCCGCCGACACTGCGTCGGTCGATCTGTCCCGCGGGCGGTAGGGGCCGACGTCAGGTCGCGGGCGTCGGTGGGACGGCGTGCGCGGGGCGCGGTCGGCGGTCGGCGCGGAGCCGTCGTCGCCGCTCGTCGAGGTGATCCTGCCATCGCTTCAGCAGCTCCGCTGCTGGGTCTTCGGCGTCGCCGGGCTCACGCGAAGGCATGGGCCGCAACCTACTCCTCGCGATTGGGGCGTCGGGGGCCGTTCAGATGACTGCCGGACGACGCTGCTCAGCAGTCGCGGCGGCTGACATAGTGACGACTCCCCCACCGCCCGCCCCCCCCACTGCCCACCACGGTGCAGCGCGCCGACCAGCAGGAGGATCCGCATGTATCCGGCCTACGCCCCGCCGAGCGACCAGGCCCGGCGCCACTACGACACGATGCTGGCCTTCATGCGCGAGGAAGTCTTCCCGGCCGAGCCCGCCTACGAGCAGTTCCGGCACGCGGCCGGGGAGGGCGACCACACGGTGCCGCCGGTGATCGAGGAGCTCAAGGTCAAGGCGCGCGAGCGCGGCCTGTGGAACCTCTTCCTGCCGTCCGAGGGCGGGCTCACCCAGCTCGAGTACGCCCCGATCGCGGAGCTCTCCGGGTGGAGCAACGAGCTGGCGCCCGAGGCGATCAACTGCCAGGCGCCGGACACCGGCAACATGGAGCTGCTGCACCTGATCGGCACCGACGCCCAGAAGAAGGCGTGGCTCGAGCCGCTGCTGAACGGCGAGATCCGGTCGGCGTTCGCGATGACCGAGCCAGCTGTCGCGAGCAGCGACGCCACCAACATCGAGACCCGGATCGAGCGCGACGGTGACGAGTACGTCGTCAACGGTCGCAAGTGGTGGATCTCCGGAGCCGCCGACCCGCGGTGCTCGGTGCTGATCGTGATGGGAAAGACCGACCCCGACGCCGCCACCCACCGACAGCAGTCGATGCTGATCGTGCCGGTGGACACGCCCGGAGTCGAGATCCAGCGCTCGCACCCGGTGTTCGGCCGCCAGGACCAGCACGGCCACTGCGAGGTGCAGTTCACCGACGTGCGCGTGCCGGTCGCCAACATCCTCGGCGAGGAGGGCGGTGGCTTCGCGGCGGCGCAGGCACGGCTCGGGCCCGGCCGGATCCACCACGTGATGCGCGCGCTCGGCGCCGGTGAGCGGGCGCTGGCGATGATGGTCTCGCGCTCCCAGGAGCGCCGCGCCTTCGGCGGCCCTCTGGCCGAGCAGAGCGCGGTGCGCGAGCGGATCGCGGAGTCTCGCGTCGAGCTCGACCAGGCTCGCGCGCTCTGCCACCACGCGGCGCACGTCGTCGACACCGAGGGCAACAAGGGGGCGCGACACCTGATCGCGGCCGCCAAGATCGCAGTGCCGCGGGCCGTGTGCTCGGTGATCGACCGCGCGATCCAGCTGCACGGCGCCGCCGGCATCAGCGACGCGACCGTGCTCTCCGCGCTCTACGGCTGGCACCGCGCGATGCGGATCTTCGACGGCCCCGACGAGGCGCACCTCACCACGCTCGCACGCGCAGAGCTGAACAAGGCCCCGCTCTTCGAGCTCCCCGAGACCATCTTCAGCCAGTTCCGGCCGGTCTCATGAAGGCCGTCGTCTGCCAGAGCGGCGAGCTCGAGGTCCGCGACGTCGACGCGCCGACCCCCGACCGCGGCCAGCTCGTGCTGTCGGTGCTCGCGTGCGGCATCTGCGGCTCCGACCTGCACGCCCGCCACCACGCCGACGAGGTGGCCGACGCGGCTTCGGCGTCCGGCTACCACGACCTGATGCGCCCGAAGGACGCCGTCGTGCTGGGCCACGAGTTCTGCGGCGAGGTCGCCGAGATCGGCAAGGGCAGCAGCAAGTGGCGCATTGGCACCCTCGTGGTCGCGATGCCCATCGTGCGCGCGGCCGGTGCCGTGCACCTGACCGGCCTCACGCCCAAGGCGCCCGGCGGGTACGCCGAGCAGGTGCTCGTGCAGGACGCCCTGACCTTTGCGGTGCCCAACGGGCTCGCGCCGCCCACCGCCGCGCTCACCGAGCCGATGGCCGTCGCGCTGCACGCGCTGCGGCGCGGCGACGTCGCCAAGGGGCAGGTGGCCATCGTGATCGGGTGTGGTCCGATCGGTCTCGGTGTCATCGCCATGCTCAAGGCCGCCGGGGTGCGCCGGGTCGTGGCCAGTGACTTCTCCCCAGGACGCCGTGCGCTCGCCGAGGCGATGGGCGCGGACGTGGTGGTCGACCCGACCCACGAGTCGCCCTACGACGTGCACGCCGATCGCTTCATCGACGCGCCCGGCCTGCTCGAGCTGGCTGTCGGCACCATGGAGAAGCTGCGGGCGGTGCCCTTCCTGCCGTGGCGCCAGGTGTTCAGCGCTGCCGAGAAGCTGGGCGCCGGCCCGTCTGGGCCCGTCGTCTTCGAGTGCGTCGGCGTGCCCGGCATCCTCGACCAGGTCATCGCGGCCTCGCCGGTCTACGCGCGGGTCGTGGTGGTGGGAGTCTGCATGGGCGACGACACGATCCGCCCGGCGATCGCCATCAACAAGGAGATCGACCTGCGCTTCGTGCTCGGCTACACGCCGGCCGAGTTCCGCGAGGCACTCGGCCTACTCGCCGACGGTGACGTCGACCCCTCGCCACTGGTGACCGGCACCGTCGGGCTCGACGGCGTCGCGGCCGCGTTCACCGCGCTCGGCGATCCGGAGCGGCACGCCAAGGTGCTCGTCGACCCGCGCAGCGGCGTCTCCCACCTGTAGCCCATAGGGGTGACTTGCTGGACGGTGTGTCGAAGAACTGCGTAGGTTCTTAAACACGTCGTCGAGATTCGGCGATCCGCCCTACTCGGGAGGTTGGCATGTCCGCATCTCCGCTCCACGTGACCCTCGTCGACGACAGTGATCTCGCCCAGGCCGGGCTCACCTCGCTTCTCGCCCCGTTCGCCGACCGCGTCATCGTCGTCGACAACCGCGAGGCCATCGCTCGCCCGGCCGACATCGACGTCGTGCTCTACGAGCCAGTCGACCAGTCGAGCATGGCTCGCTCGTTGCTTCGCGACCTGCAGGAGGCCAGCAGCGCCCGCGCCGCGGTCTTCAGCTGGGCCAGCCCGAGGACCTGCCCACCCAGACCACCAACCCTCACTTCGCGAAGTCGCTGACGGCCTCGCAGCTCGTGGTGCGCGTCGAGAAGCTCGTGAGCGGTCGTCTCGAGACCGAGCCCGCCCCGGCGGGTGCGCCAACGTCTGCGCTCCCGCAGGTCGCCGCTGCCGCGAACCCGGTCGACGACGTCGGCCTGACACCGCGTGAGGGCGAGATCGTCGGACTGATCGTCACCGGCATGAGCAACCGTGAGATCGGCGACACCCTGACCTTGAGCATCAACTCGGTGAAGACCTACATTCGCAGCGCCTACCGCAAGATGGGCGTCGAGCGACGCACGCAGGCTGTGCTCTGGGGCCTGGCGCGAGGCATGGGCGGGGAGCCGGCGGCGGCGCTGGTGTCCTGATGACCGAGGCCCCCGACGCCGACGCACTGACCGGGTCGCTGACCATCGGTGACCTGGTCGAGCAGACGGGGGTCACCGCCGCGACCTTGCGCGTGTGGGAGAGCCGCTATGGCTTCCCCGTCCCGCACCGACGGGCCAGCGGTCATCGTCGCTACGACGAGCGCCACGTCTCCACGATCCTGGACGTCGTGCGCCGTCGCGCCCACGGCGTCCGGCTCGACGTCGCGATCACCCAGGCCCAGGCTGCCGACGATCCGACCACCTCGGTCGAGGCGTCGTCGGTCTTCGCGCGGCTGCGCCGCACCCACCCGCAGCTGATGCCGCACCGCCTGAGCAAGACCACCCTGCTCGGTCTCTCGCACGCGATCGAGGACGAGTTGTGCGCGCGCTCCGGACGGGCCCTGGTCTTCGGCGCCTTTCAGAGCGAACGCCACTTCCGCTCGGCCGAGGCGCGCTGGCGCGACGTGTCGCGCACGACGTCCTCGACCTATGCGATCGCCGACTTCGCCCTCGAGACCGAGGCGGCGGGAGACGTCCACCTGGTGTCGCTGCCCGTGGGGCACGCGATGTTGCGTGAGTGGAACGTCGTGTGCGACGCCCCGGACCTGCCAGTGGCGCTCACTGCCTGGGAGCTGCCCGGACAGCACGGCGTGGCCGACGCCGACCGCCGCTTTGAGGCGATCTGGACCGTCGACCCCACAGCTGTTCGTGAGGCGGCCACCGTGTGTGCCCGCGTTGCCGCCTCGGCGGGGCGATCGGCGCGGAAGAAATCGTGGCTGACCTGATGCGCCCCGCCACACCTGCCGAGGTCGACGTCGCCGCAGTGACAGCGTTGTTCAACCGGTTCGTCGCCTACGTCGACGCCGCGCGCTGACCCGGCCCCACGTAGGTGCCGTGGCCGGTCGGCAGCGGCAGCTCCAGGGTGGTCCGGATGCCCGGCGCCGCAGCGACCACGTCCGGAATCGCGTTCACGATCCGCCCGCCGCCGCCAGGATCGCGGCGTAGTTGTGGTCGCCGTGCGGCTGGTCGGCACGATGTCGACGACGTAGTGGGCTCGCCGGTGATCTCGACCCGGTAGGAACCGCCGCCGGCCGCGGGTCGCGCCCAGTCGGGGCGCAGGTCGTCGCGCGTGCGCGTGACGTGCTCGACCACGATCGCCGGGTGACCGGCGACCATGCCGCTGATCGAGAACTTCAGGGCGGCGATGGTTCCCTTCTCGATCCGGCCGGCCGCGATGTCGTAGCTCTCCGGCGCCGGTTCGGCCTCCCAGTGCTCCACGATTCGTCGACCTCGATGCCGAGACCGGTCGCCATCATCCGGATCGCGGTGCCCCAGGCGAGCCCGAGGACGCCCGGCAGGAACAGGAGCGGGTGTGTCGACCGGGTGGCCGAAGCCCATCAGGTCGAACATCACCTCGGCGCCGTCGTAGGTGGCGTAGTCGGCCAGCTCGTAGCACTTGATCTGCTCGATGCGCTGGCAGGTGCTGGCCAGGGCGAGCGGGACCAGGTCGCTGGCGAAACCAGGGTCGACGCCGGTGATGTAGACGCTGGCGTGGCCGGCCTGGGCCGAGGCCTCGACCTTGTCGATCACCTTCTGCGGCATGGTTCCCCACGGGAACTGCAGCGTGCCGGCGCCGAGCCGACGACGTCGATGCCGGCCTCGAGGAGCGCGCACGTCGCTGGTCGCCTCGACCGGCCGGGTGTCGCCCATCGCGCAGTAGACGACAGCCGGGCGGGGCGGCGATCACGGGCGTCCAGGTCGCCGACCGCCGCGATGCCGGTGGTGACCGCCAGCCCGGCGAGCTCCCCGGCGTCCTGACCGACCTTCTCGGGGTTCGAGGTGCTGACGGCAACCAGCTCGAACCTGTCGTCGGTGATCAGCTGACGCAGGGTCAGCGTGCCGGCGTTGCCGGTGGCGACCTGGGCGACTCGAATCGTCATGCGGAGCATCGTGCCGGAGTAGAACGTGTTCTACCAGTGGCAGAAATGGTGTTACCTTCCCGCGCATGGGACGAGTGGATGGCAAGGTCGCGCTGATCAGCGGCGGCGCACGCAACATCGGTGGGGCCAGTGCCCGGATGCTGGTGGCCGAGGGCGCCAAGGTCGTGATCGGTGACCTGCTCGACGACGAGGGCGCGGCCCTGGCCGAGGAGCTCGGCGATGCTGCCCGCTTCGTGCACCTCGACGTCACCAGCAACGACGACTGGAAGGCCGCCGTCGCCTTCACCGTCGCCGAGTTCGGCTCGCTCAACGTGCTCTTCAACAACGCCGGAATCTTCAACGGCGGCCAGCTGCAGCGCTACAAGCAGGGAGCTCTGGCAGCAGATGCTGGACGTC